>CAWCCG010000041.1:0-132734 GCA_963793985.1 uncultured Alphaproteobacteria bacterium
AAGCTTCAGGACCTGAGGGGCAAGGTCGATGCAACAATCGCTGAGAAGGTAGGGGCGCGGCGAAGAGAACTTGAAGTGCAGCTTTCCGAGCTGGCACGTCATGACCCCCGCGAAACGGCGCGCAGCCGTGGCAAGCGGGGATCAGTCGCGCCGAAGTACCGCAATCCGAAAGACCCGTCGCAGACCTGGGCCGGTCGCGGTCTGCAACCGTATTGGGTGCGTGACGCACTTAAATCCGGGAAGAAGCTCGACACCTTCCTCATAGCGAAGGCCCGCTAAAATGCGGTGACGGGACCTCAGCTGGCCCCGTTAGCGGCCGTTGGCTTTGTAACTCAGTAGTGGCACTGCCCCGCCCGACCCCGGCGGGGCTTTTCGTTGATGCGATCAGCCATCGACGAGACCGCAAAGCCGCGATAGCATGTTTATGGGCACCGCCCCCCGCGGTGTCCGTTCCAACGATGTTCCTTGCCCCGCTCCTCCGCGGGGCTTTTTCGTGCAGCACCGCCGCGATTGGCCGCATCGACGCAGCGTTTGACACCGCGTTACCGTCGGGCTCATGGATCCAGAGCTAAGGCTGCTGCATCTGTTGCGAAAACAATGGTTGACACTCGCCGTTGTGCTGGGCGTCGTTTGGGCCATCGAATGCCGCCTTGAAGGCAACAGCCTCTTTGAAACGATTGCCGCGCCGTTGCTGGCGGCAACGTGGCTCGGCGTGATCTTTGTTCTCGACCGATGGGCCCTACGGCACACCCGCGTTGGTGGCTAAGAGGTTCCGGCACCTCGCGCCGACGGACCATCGGCCGCATCCCTTGGTGTTGCGGTGAAGGAGCGCCTTGAGGACCGTCTGCGGTCTGGTAGCGCGTCAGCACCTTGATCCTCCCGCGCACTCTCCCGCTTGGCCCCCGCTGCAGCCGGGGGGCTTTTTCGTTCCGGCTGTAGCGCGGCAAATGTTAAAAGTCCGCCATGTGGCGCGATCGGCTAAAATTCGAGCTACGCGGTTGTGGGGTGATCCTACTCGCCTTCGTGATCGCGCTAGGAATTGGCCTTGTCGTAATGCTCGCGCATGGGTCCGCCGACCTTGCTGCCGCCATCGCTGTCGTGGCCATGTTCGCAATGTGGTGGGGCTTGGAGCGGCTTGGAAAGTGAGGCTCTCGGGCTACTCTGGCGCCGCCCCCTCCTGCAGTCTCATCAGCGCGGCCGCGAGCTGTCTGGCCTGTGCCACCAGAACCGGCCAGGAGCGGCTCGCCACGGCCGATGGTCGAGGTGGGGCCTGTAGGGGTATAGGCAAAACCAATTCCAGCCTTTGTTTTCAGGAGCTATGATTTAATGAGCGAGCCCGCAAAGAGCGGCGCGATCCCGAATAGCTGGCCCCGGGAAACCGGATCCCTCCTCAGCTTGCCGCAGTCGCCTCACGTGAAGTGGGGACGTTTGGTTCTCGTCGCCCTTATGCTGAACTTTGCCATCGCGATGGTTGGGTGGCTGCTCGTCGGTCTTCTGAACTAACTCGGTGGCGTTGTCCCGAGAGTAGATGTGGGCGAGGCGGCTTGCCTAGGAGATCATCTCAGGCTTGAAGAACCCAGACAGCCCCGCCATGATGCGACATCGGTCCCGAGAGCGAGGATTATGCTGCCTCGGTCAGATTGAGGATACCTTATGCGCCGGCTCAATGTGTGGGTGCTGCTGAGTGCAGCAATTCTGTTCCCGGGGACAGTCATCACAGCTCGACCCGCGTCCGCCCTGCAAGGGCAGAACTCCTTTCCAGAAGCGTTCCGAGTCATCGGCAACATTTATTGGGTGGGCGGCGAGTATGGCTCCTATCTGATCACCACGCCACAAGGCCACATTCTGCTCGATACGGGCTCAACCGAAATGCACGATGTGATCGTTTCGAACGTGAAGAAACTCGGTTTCAAAGTCGAGGACATCAAAATCATGATCTCAAGCCACGCGCATTGGGATCACGTCCAGGGACATGCGGCAATGAAGAAGTTGACGGGAGCGCAGGTGGTGGCGCTCGGCGGCGACGCTGCCGCGCTGGAAGCTGGTCAGGACAATTCGGCCGGAGGGTTTCCCGGCATGATCGCCGTGCACGTGGATCGTGTGATCAAAGATGGCGACACCGTCTCATTGGACGGAACGACCCTGCGCGCCCTTTGGACGCCCGGACACACGCAAGGCGCTACTGTGTGGATGACGACTGTGCAAGAAGGTGGAAAGACGTACTCCGTCGCGTTCCGCGGCGGCGAAATCCCGAATGATGGCGTTCCGCTCGTCAACAATCCTCGCCATCCGACCGTCATTGAAGACACCCGGATGACGCTTCAAAGATTGAAGTCGCTTACACCCCCGGACCTCTTCCTTCACAACCATCACCAGAACCTCGGGCGTCCTTTGGATGCTGCGCTTCCCGTCGATCCGCGATGTGATACCTGCATGGACGCCAAGGCATTTACAGACATGGTGGCCAGGTCAGAAAAAAACTTCACAGAAAAGGTCCGCGAGGCAGAAGCGAAGAAATAGCGCCCACCGACGGCCTTTGTACTTTGGTGCGACAATCGCACCTCAACTTACGTGATCGGCCGCGTCCAGCGCGTACCGCACCTATCAGCGTGCGATCCTTTAGTTTTCGATTGTGCTTATCGTCCTCCCGTGAATGGAGCTTGCTTGGCATCCTGCAGGCCTGCTGGAAGATCGAGGCAGACGTTCATATGAATGTAGCCCTCTGGAATCGAAACAAGGCCCTCAGGAAGCGCTGTTCCGCGAATTGCGCAACGCCAGCCGGGGAGCAGGCGATCGGCTAAGACGCGGACAAAAAATCCGCATCGGGCTTTGCCACGCGGGCAACCAACTGATCCGTCCGCGCCAGGAAGCGCTTGAGCAGCGCCGACGTATTCGACCGGCTGTAGCCAAGCACCAGCTCGATGGTCGGCGCATCGCCTTGCAGCGGGCGAATGACCACCGACGACGGCAGCATCAGCTTCACGTAGAGCGGCATCAGGGTCACGCCGCCGGTCGACGTCACCAGCGACAGCACCGACGACATGTTCTCGGCGTCGTATTCCGGCTTCAGCACGACGCCGGATTTCGCCGCGTAGTTCTCGATCACCGCTTTCAGCGCCGGCGCCACCCGCGTCGGCGAGATGTAGGTCTCGCCGGCGAGGTCCTGGACGCGCACCGCTTTCTGCGCGGCAAGGCGATGGCCGGCCGGCAGCACCGCGACCAGCGGCTCCTTGATCAGAGGCTTGAATGCGATGCCGGGCGCATCCTTTTCGCGGCGGAGAAAAGCCACGTCCACCTTGCCGCGCATCAGCGCGCCGGCAAGCTCCGGCGATGACTGGCTCGCCAGCGTGATCTCGATGTCCGGCTGCTCGTCGCGCAGGATGCGCAGCACCTCCGGCAGCCACACCAGTTCCTGCCCGGCGAGAAAGCCGATCGTGAAGGCGCGTTTCTCCGGCTGTGCCGCGCGGCGCGCGGCTTCGCCCGCCGCATCGACCTGAAGCAGCGCCAGCCGCGCGTGATCGAGAAAGGTGCGGCCGGCCGCGGTGAGCGCGATGCCGCGCGCGCCGCGCTCCAGCAACGGGACGCCGACTTCGAGTTCGAGATCGCGGATCTGCCGGCTCAGCGATGGCTGCGCGGTATGCAGCCGACGCTCGGCGGCATTGGTCAGGCTGCCTTCCTCGGCAACGGCAACGAAATAGCGCAGATGGCGCAGCTCCATGGCCCGCTATCCATACTTATAAAGTATGGCTTGAGCATACGAAGTCTTGGTTTTACGGGCAAGCGAGGCCCAGTTTCATGCCCGAAGACGATGCATGACGCATCGCCCACCGGATCAAGGACCAGAACCATGACAACGCTCGCCAACAAGACCGCTCTCGTCACCGGCGCCTCCCGCGGCATGGGCCGCGCCACCGCGCTGGCGCTCGGCGCCGCCGGCGCCCGCGTCATCGTCCACTACGGCCGCAACGCCGATGAAGCCAAAGCCGTGGTCGACCAGATCCGCGCCAATGGCGGACAGGCCGATGCGGTTGCCGCCGACCTCGCCGCACCGGACGGCGCACACGTGCTCGCCGCGGAGGTGCGCAATCTCGCCGGCGGCAAGCTCGACATTCTGGTGTCCAACGCCGGCATCTCCAGCGCCGCCACGATCGAGACCCTGTCGGTGAAGGAGTTCGACAGCCTGTTCGCCGTCAATGTCCGCGCACCGTATTTCCTGGTGCAGCAGTTGCTGCCGATCATGAGCGAAGGCGGCTCCATCGTGTTCGTCTCGTCGCTCGGCGCGCGCGCCGCGGTCGGCACGCTCGCGGCCTATGCCAGCACCAAGGGCGCCATCAATACGCTGGTGAAATATCTCGCCTCGTCGCTCGGCCCGCGCGGCATCCGCGTCAACGCCGTCGCGCCCGGCGTGATCGACACCGACATGTCGAACTTCACCAAGACCGAAGCGGGCCGCGCCACCGTGATGGGCATGCAGTCGCTCAAGCGCATCGGCCAGCCGGACGACGTCGCTTCGGTGGTCGAATTCCTCGCGTCCGATGCGGCGCGCTGGATCACCGGCGACATCATCGCAGTCGACGGCGGCTCGAAGCTCTGAGCCGCCGACACCGGATCATCCTTGGGAGGCGGGGGCGGCAGCGTCCGCAAGCAAGTCTGGTTGTGGCCGATTTTGCTGCAAAAAGTCGAGAAATTGAGGTCGACGAAAATCGACATGACAGCCGGAGTAACGCGACGGCGCGGTCACGGCGTCAGACGCGGCTGGGAAAGCTGCTGGTGGCGTGCGCGGTCGTTTCAGTGGACCCCCACATGAGTTTTCGAGGGAAGCCTGTACGGTCCTGAAAAGTCGACCCCACCCAGCCTCCAGACTTTTGCAACAAAATCGGCCCTTCTCCGTTCAGCTCCCCGCGCCGTCCGCTTGTCGGGCTGAAGCTGCCGTCGCGCCAAGTTCCCGCCAAGGCCGCGTCTGTGAAGGGTTTCGGATGCCGGCCGCGCACGGCGATGCCACGAGTTCAGGCGGCCGGCGTCCGAAAGCCTCCAGGGGAGGAAACCGCGGTTTGGGGATGTTGGGGGTGCGGCAGTCGCTATGGGGATTTGACCGCAGCTCGTGAGGATTTGGCGCGAGGGCGGCGCGGTTGATTGCGACCGTGATCGACTTGGGTTCGCATCGATGGCCTCTCGTCGAGGTGTCTGCCGGCATCGAGCGGTGAACTTCGACTGGGCGACGGGGATCGGCGTGGCCGATTTGAACGAGCGCCGCCGTCGCGGGTTTGTAGCCGGCGCAAATGACGAGCAGCACTTCGGCGTCGCGATTTTGAGCATCGTCGTCATGAGGTGTCGATCCTGATCGCGGCTCGCGGTGTGCTTGGCCGATAGCGTGGGGTGGTACCGCGTCGGAAGTTCTCGATGACGATCATGCGGCCGCCGCAACAGGGACACGGGTGGGGATAATGTTCGGCTCGCCGTCGCTGGCATCCTGGTCCGGTTGGCGTGGCTGCGGCGGTACGGCGAGCAGTTCACGGGCGCGCGCGATGTTGTCGACGCGCGAGGCGCTGGCGAACAGGCCGTAGTGGCGGATGCGGTGGAAGCCTGAGGGCAGCACGTGGATGAGAAAGCGGCGGATGAACTCGGAGGTCGCGAGCGTCATCGTCTTGAAGCGGTCACGCCCGTCGCGGCGTGATCCTTCCACCGGAAGGTGACGCCGTCGCGGTCGCACGCGATCAAGCGGCTGTTGGCGACGGCGACGCGATGGGTGTAGCGGGACAGATAGGCGAGCGCGGCCTGCGGCCCGCCGAACGGCTTTTTGGCGTAGACCACCCACTCGGCTTTGCGTGACGACGCGAGATAGGCCGCGAAGGCTTGTGGGTCGGCGAGCGCGGGGATGAGCGCCGAAGAACTTCAGGCGATCGGCCGCGTGCGCGGCGAGGAGCCTTTCCAGGAACAGCCGGCGGAACAGGCGCAGAGCACGCGCACCGGCAGGAAGAAGCCCGGCCGGCACGATATCCACGCGTGCCATCGAGAGAGACGCCGCCACCGGGAACGATCATGTGGACGTGCGGATGGTGGGTGAGCGCCGAGCCCCAGGTATGGAGCACCGAGGTTATGCCGACGCGGGCTCCGAGATGCTTGGGGTCGGCCGCGATCGTGCTCAGCGTCTCGGACGACACCTTGAACAGGATGTCGTAGATCTCTGCCTTGTTCCGGTAGGCGATGTCGCTGACCGGCGCCGGCAGCGTGAACACGATGTGATAATACGGCACCGGCAGCAAGTCGGCCTCGCGCTCGGAGAGCCATTGCTTGGCTGCGGCGCCCTGACACTTCGGACAATGCCGGTTGCGGCAGGAGTTGTAGGCGATCACGCTGTACGGGCAGTTCTCGCACGCGCGACATGCCCGCCGAGAGCCGCCGTTCGGCAGCTCTCGATCGCCGACATCACCTTGAGCTGGCCGAGGCTGACATGGCCAGCGTTGGCTTTACGCCACGCCGGTCCATGGCCGCGGAAGATATCCGCGACCTCCAGCCTTGGACGCGCCACGCGCGCCGCGCTTTAGGTGGGCGGCTCGGCCTCCTTGAGCTTACAGGTGATGCGATCGAGCGGGCTCATGATCTCCCGGATGGTCCTGGTGGCGACGCGCGTATAGAGCGCCGTGGTGTCGAGCCGGGCATGTCCCAGCAGCACCTGGATGATGCGGATATCGGTGCCCCGCTCGAGCAGATGGGTGGCAAAGGAGTGTCGAAGCGTATGCGGGGACACGCGTTTGCCGATCTCAGCCATATGGGCCGCCGCGTGGCAGGCGCGGGTAAGCTGCCGCGTCGACATGGGGCTGACCGGGTTCTGTCACAGCCAACCCTGTGGGCGTGCTGTCTTGTACCAAGCGCGCAACAACTCAAGCAGATGCGGCGACAGCATCACGTACCGGTCTTTGTGGCCCTTGCCCTGTTCGATCCGGATCACCATGCGCTTGCTGTCGATGTCGGATACCTTCAGCGCCACCACCTCGGACACGCGCAATCCCGCCCCGTAGGCCACGCTCAATGCCGCCTTGTATTTGAGCCCCGGCGCCTCTTCGAGGAGGCGCGCTACTTCCTCAGGGCTCAAGACGACCGGCAACTTGCGAGGTTCGTGAACAAACTGGGTTGACTTCGACGATATCGCCGCGCCCAAGCGTAACCCTGAAAAGGAACCGCAGCGTCGAGACGCTTTGGTTGAGGGTCGATACACCAGCGCTGCTTGCAGCCAGATGAAGCTGATAGCGCCGCACATCCTCGAAGGTCGCCGTGTCGGGAGAACGGCCGAGGAATGCGGCGAAGTGCTTCACCCTTTGCACGTAGTCATGTTGCGTCTTCGGCGCGAACTTCCGGATCGTCATGTCTTCAATCATGCGCCGGCGCAACGGGCTCTTTGCCTCGTCGGTCATGGGGATGCTCCTGTCTCGCGTGAGGTTGCAAACCCCTCATCTTCAAGACAGGACATTCCCCTCCGCCACCGCCGCCTGCCGCAGCACCCTACCGCGCGAGCGGTTTAGTCCTATGACCCATTGCAGACCCTCGTTGCCTCGCTGCACTAAAAAATGGGGCTTTGAAAACTATTTGCGACCCAGCTCTGCCGCGCCAGATTTCACGATCTCGCGCGCGACCTGCATCACGGTCTTGCAGGGCGCCAGCTGCTCGGACGACAGAACAGCACGAGCGGCAGGTTGCGCTGCCGTCCTCGAGCCACGTCTCAAGCTGCGCCCCCTGGCCCTCCCGCACCGCGAGCTGGATGAGCGGGTAACGTGCCTTGAGCTGCTTGTAGAGCGTGGTCACCAGCGGATGCGCCGTCGAGGGCAGGCTCCCGATTCGGACCTTGCCGATCGGAGTGCCCGCGGAGTGACGCACGTCGTTTGCGAGCTCGTCGCTGCTCGCGAGCCACGCCCTGACCTTCGGCGAGACGCGCTGCCCGAGTTCGGTGAGCACCACGCCGCGACCCGTGCGATCGAACAGGCGCCCCCGCACTCCCCTCCGGAGGGTCCGTTTTGAGCAATGCAAAATTAGCAGGTCAAATTGTCGGCCGCCGGGAAGGTATCATGGGCGGTACACGAGCTTGCTTAACGCGGTGTCATGGTAGGTAACCGCTCGATTGATTTTTGATGCATAGGCAGCTGCTGGTGTTTAGGTAAGTTGCAAGAACCGGATGCGCAAATCAATGAAGCCTTGGATCGGCAATCGTGCATAGCTCGGCACGCCAAGCTAATCGAAATAAACATGCGGTGCATCTGGCTATGCAGAATTGCCGTGTCACATGGAGACGTCAATTCGGCGTGTCATGGTGCTAATTCCCGGTGCATTGAGGGGAATTTTGACCTGGGCACTAACCCAATCAGAACCGATTGAATCCAAAAGGAAAACTGGCTCTGTGTCACCGACACCTCGATACAACTGTCGCGGCACCAAGACGATACAAGAGATAATTCCGGGAGGTGAAAGGCGGGCCCCTTTGCAACCCGTTTATTATGCGGATCGGCTCCCATCCCCCGGGCGTTCCGATGTAGACTACGCGCCGTTCGGGTGTGGGCGCCGTGCGCCGTGATTCGATCTCGAATTCGACCGCGAACGAACGCGCTCCCGCATCACATGATCAGGGCCAGTGTCATCCGGGCCAGTATCGGCCCCAGCCGGGAGATTGAGCCATGACGACGACAGCGATTTCGCCGCATCATTCGAGCATCTGGTGGTTCTTCCTGCTCGAAGGCATTGCGGAAATCATTCTCGGTATTCTGCTGCTGACCGATCCCGGCGCGACCATGGTCGCGCTGGTCACGTTCCTCGGCTTCTATTGGCTCATCATGGGTATCCTGGCGCTGGTCCGCATGTTCATCGACCGGTCGGTGCCGTGGTTCTGGGAGCTGCTGATCGGGATCGTCGGGATTCTCGCGGGTATCCTGGTGCTGCGGCATCCCCTGCTCGCGGCGTTCACGGTGCCGACGGTGATCGTCATCGTGCTCGGCGTGCAGGCCCTGATCATGGGCGTCCTCGAGATCATCGGCGGCTTCACCGGCGGCGGCCTCGGGTCGTTCATCCTCGGCGTCATCTACGTGCTCGCCGGGCTGCTGCTGCTCAGCTCGCCGATCGGGGCCGCGCTCGCGGTGCCGCTGGTGTTCGGCGTGCTCCTGCTGATCCAGGGCGTCGCCTGCGTCATCCTCGCGTTCCGCGTCCGCGCGGCGTGAAGGCTGGCCTGCGGCCGGTTGCGGCCGCAGGCTTCCATCCGTCAGGCGGCAGAGTGGCCGGGCTGAGGTGGCCGGGCGCGGCCGGTTCGCGTCGTCGCGCAACCAGCCCCAGGCATGCGCGATCTGCTGGTCGAGGGAGGGAAACCGCGGCGTCCAGGAGAGCAGCACCCGCGCCTTGCTCGAATCGCTCACCAGCACCGCGGGATCGCCGGCACGCCGCGGGCAGATGTTTCGCTGCACGGGTCGTCCGGTCACCCGCTCGGCCGCCGTCACCACTTCGGCGACGGAAAATCCGCGGCCGTTGCCGAGATTGAAGACGTCGCTCGGATGCCCCTCGGCCAGCCGTTCGATGGCGGCGACGTGGGCGTCGGCGAGATCGCTGACATGCACGTAGTCGCGGATGCAGGTGCCGTCGGGCGTCGGATAGTCGTTGCCGAAAATGTCGATCGCCGGCTTGCGGCCCATGGCGGCGAACAGGACCAGCGGAATGAGGTGGGTTTCGGGGTCGTGGCTCTCCCCGATCTCGCCGTCCGGGTCGGCGCCTGCCGCGTTGAAGTAGCGCAGCGCCACATGCCGGATGCCGCTCGCCGCTTCGGCATCCCGCAGCATCCGCTCGACCACGAGCTTGGTGATAGCCGTAAGGGTTGACCGGGTTCTGCGGCGCATCCTCCGTCAACGGCATCCAGGCCGGCACGCCATAGGTCGCGCAGGAGCTCGAGAACACCACGTTGTTGCATCCGAACGCGGCGCACGCCTTGAGGAGCTTCGCCGATCCGCCGACGTTGTTGTCGTAGTACTTGGCCGGCTCCGCGGTCGATTCGCCGACATAGCCATAGGCGGCGAAGTGCATCACCGCCCACGGCCGGTGGGTGGTGAAGGCACGGGCGAGGTCGTCCTCGTTGCGCAGGTCGCCGCGTTCGAGCGGTCCCCATTTCACCGCCCATTCGTGGCCGCGCTCGAGGTTGTCGAACGTCACCGGGAGGTAGCCGGCGCGGGCGAGCGCCTTGCAGGCGTGGCTGCCGACAAATCCGGCGCCGCCGGTGACCAGAATCGTCTTCATGCCGCGGGACCGGCAAGGACCGCGATGCTACGGCCGCGCGGCGCCGGGCGCGATGCGCAGGCGAATGGCGCGGTATTCGAAGGCTTCGAAGGACTTTCGGGCCGTTCCGACCACGTAGAAATCGTCCCCATCGATGACCTCGTTGGTGGTTGAGTCGCGTCGCACGAAGGTCGCGTAATGCAGGCCGAACGCGCCGGCATCGGCGCAGCCGTAGATGTCCCGGCGGTCGGACCAGTGGACGAGGTCTGCCGAGAAACGCAACGCCAGCCGGTGCTTTCCGGGACACGGCGAGGGCGCCTCGTCCTGCCAGTCCTGATAGACCTCGGCGCCGACGAAGAGATCGAGGCCATCGACCTTGGCGGCGGCGAAGCTCTCGGTCTCCGAGGTGCCGGCGTTCGGGTCGCGCCGGTTCGCGAACAGCGGCGTGGCGATCGGTCCCGGCCGCGCAAAGGACGCCGGATCGTCGGCACGGAATGCGCTCGGCAGGGCCGGCTCGTCGAAGGCGCCGTCGCGGAAGGTGCGCCACGCCCCCGGCGCGACGTCGGGAAGCTTCGCCCGGATGAGCTTGACGCCGCTGCGCCGCCCGCCGCGGTCGAGCGCCGCGTTGCCGTCTCGCCCGTTGGTGTAGAAGTGGTCGATGTAGAAGACGTAGATGTACCCGCCATGGGTGATCGCGTGCGGGTGCCGCGGCCCGTTGGCGAGCTTGGTGAGACCGTCCGCGGACACATAGCCGAGCGAGGGCCAGACGATCGGTCCCTGGTCCGAGAACGGCACCAGTCCCCAGTTGGTCTGCGCATTGAACGGCGCCCAGGCGACGGTGACGAAGGCGAAATAGCAGCCGAGCGTTTCGACGTAGCAGGTGGCACCGTCGGTGCCGGCGGCGGTGAGGTTCTGCAGCGCGCTCGAGATCGAGTTCGGGAACGGCCCGCGTCCCGCTCCGGCATAGGGGCGCGCCTCGCCCTTGTTCTCGGTGTGATTGATGGTGACGAGCGAGGGGCCGAGGCCGGGGAGGCTCGTCAGCGTCGCCGCGAACACGCCGTTGTAGTTTCGGGTATAGGGCGAGCCGCGGTCGGCGTCGAAGCGGTCGAAGCTGCGCAAGAGCTCCCGGTTGTCGACGACGGGCTTGAGGACCTGAACGCAGGAGGTCGGGCTCGGCCGTCCCGCGAGCAGGCTCCAGCGTCCGGCGCAGGCGAAGCTCTCGATGCCGCCGAACAGAAAGCGCCGCGGCGGCCCGCCGACGATGACCGGGGGAATTTCCTTCTGGAAGTCTCCGAGGCGCCAGCGCCATCGGCGCGGCGAGGGCGTGGGGCGGCTCGATCACCGTAACCCGGTAGTCCGGTGGCGCGCCATACGCCGCGGTCGACGCCAGGGCGAACGCTCCGATCGCGGCCGGTCCGAGCCGATGTCGTTTGACGCTCGTTAAAGCATGTTCGTTTTTCCGGTCGTCATGGCCGTGCTTGAGCCGGCCATCCCGCTCAGGAAGGTACAGCCGTGCCATACTATCGGGATCGCCGGGTCGAGCCCGGCGATGACGGCGTTGGGTCCAGTCGATCCGACCGCGACTGCCATGGCCCTCCGCTCGCCCGCTTTGCCGTCATGGCGGGCCGGGCGCCGGATCATATCAAACACACTCCGGCAGAGCACCGCCCGATCGATCCGCCGGCGAGCCCGAAGCGCCTCCCTGTGATCTTCCGCAAAGATTTGATAGCGTTGCGTCTTTTCTAACCCTGCTGTGGCAATCATCGGCTCTGATGGGCACCGAGACCAGTTCGATCCGCGGCCGGCGCATCCTCCTCGTCATCGGGGGAGGCATCGCCGCGTATAAGTCGCTCGACCTCATCCGCCGCCTGCGCGAGCGCGGCGGCGCGGTGCGCGTGGTGATGACCGCGGCCGCCCAGGCCTTCATCACGCCGCTGTCCGCCGGCGCCATCGCCGGGGAGCATGCCTACACCGATCTCTTCGACGCGCAGACCGAGTTCGACGTCGGCCACATCCGGCTCGCCCGCGACACCGATCTCGTGGTGGTCGCGCCGGCGACCGCCGACCTGATGGCGAAGATGGCGGGCGGGCACGCCGACGACCTCGCCTCGACGGTGCTGCTCGCGACCGACAAGCCGGTGCTGATCGCGCCGGCGATGAATCCGCGGATGTGGGAGCATCCGGCGACCAGGCGCAATTTCGACCGGCTCGTCGCCGACGGCGTCGCCGTCGTCGGCCCCAACCGCGGCGAGATGGCCGAGCACGGCGAGACCGGCGTCGGCCGGATGGCGGAGCCGCTCGAGATCGTCGCCGCCGTCGAGGCGCTGTTCGCGCCGCGCGCGAAGGGCCCGCTCGCAGGCAGGCACGTGCTGGTGACCGCCGGGCCGACCCATGAGCCGATCGATCCCGTGCGCTACATCGCCAACCGCTCGTCCGGCAAGCAGGGCTATGCGATCGCGAGGGCCGCGGCGGACGCCGGCGCGACGGTCACCCTCGTCTCCGGGCCGGTGACGCTCGCCGATCCGCCCGGCGTCACGGTGATCACGGGTCGAGAGCGCCCGCGACATGCTGGCCGCGGTCGAAAAGGCCCTGCCGGCGGATGCCGCGGTGTTCGCCGCCGCGGTCGCCGACTGGCGCGTCGCCGAGGCCGGAGAGCAGAAGATCAAGAAGACGGCGGGCGGCGCGCCGAAGCTCGCGCTCGTCGAGAACCCCGACATCCTCGCGACCATCGCGAAGCGCAAGACGCTGCGGCCGCGTCTCGTCGTCGGCTTTGCCGCCGAGACCGAGCATGTGATCGAGAACGCGCGCGCAAAACGCGAGCGCAAGGGCTGCGACTGGATCGTCGCCAACGACGTGTCGCCGGCGACCGGCATCATGGGCGGCGACCGCAACACCGTGCATCTCATCACCGCGGACGGCGTCGAGTCCTGGCCCGACGAGGCGCAAGGACGACGTGGCGACGGACCTCGTCGCGCGCATCGCCAAGGCGCTCGCGGCCCCATGAGCTCTCCCGCAGCTTCGCCTTCGCCGCCTGCCGCACGGCGCCGGCCTGCCGCTGCCCGCCTACCAGACCGCGCATGCCGCCGGCCTCGATCTTGCAGCTGCGGTGGCGCGCCGATGCATCCGTCACGCTCGCGCCCGGTGCGCCGCAGCCTCGTCCCGACCGGCTTCGCCATCGCGCTGCCCGAGGGCTTCGAAGCGCAGGTGCGGCCGCGCTCGGGCCTCGCGGCGCAACACGGCGTCACCGTGCTCAACACGCCCGGCACCATCGATGCGGATTATCGCGGCGAGATCCAGGTGATCCTGATCAACCTCGGTGACGAGCCTTTCGTCGTGACGCCGCGGCCTGCGCATCGCCCAGCTCGTCATCGCACCGGTCGCCCGGGCCACCGTGATCGAAGCGGACACGCTCGACGACACCGCGCGCGGCGCCGGAGGGTTCGGCTCGACGGGCTCATGATTCGTCATTCCGGATCTCTGCTTTGAAACTGCGCTATGATCTCGTCGCCTACATTGGTTGCGCGACGCTTCGCGGGCGTCGACCGGGAGAACGGCATGAGCAGATTGTACGGGCCCCATCACCGGGCGCTGCAGGACCGCTTCGACATGCGCAGGCTCGCCGACGGCATCGAGCAGCGCAACGTGAAGAGCGAGATTTCGCAGCAGCACAAGGAATTCATCGAAAGCCGCGACATGTTCTGGCTCGCCACCGTCGATCACGAGGGGCGGCCGACGGTTTCCTACAAAGGCGGCGATCCCGGCTTCGTGCGCGTGCTCGATCCGCGCACGATCGCGTTTCCCTGCTACGACGGCAACGGCATGTTCTATTCGATGGGAAACCTGATGGGGAACGGCAAGGTCGGAATGCTGTTCGCCAGTTTCGTGCGACCCCATCGGCTGCGCGTGCAGGGACTGGCGAGCGTTCGCGACGACGACCCGCTGCTCGCCGAGTACTTCGAGGCGCTGATGATCGTCAGAGTCACGGTCACCGAGATTTTCCGAAACTGCCCCCGCTACGTGCATCGTTACGACAAGGTCAAAACTTCGGAATTCGTGCCGCAGGCGGGAAAGAAAACTCCCCTGGCCGGATGGAAGCGCGTCGACAGCGTCCAGGCTGAACTGGCTGCCAAGGATCAGGGCCGCGCCGCGCGGGAAGGCGGCACCTGCACGCGGGAAGAATATGAGACGTATATCGAGGACGTCAGCCGCAGCGACGTTTCGTAGAACAAGCAGCTATTGCGCTGCGACAGCGGCGACCGGCTCCTCCGCCGGAACTGGCTCGGGCGCCGGCGCCGTCTGCCTTGCAGCGGCGTCTTGGTGAGGATCTGGCAGAGGCGCGAGAGCGTCGCGCGCATCTCGTGGCGGTGGATCACCATGTCCACCATGCCGTGCTCCTTGAGATATTCCGCCTTCTGGAATCCTTCCGGCAGCTTCTCGCGGATGGTCTGCTCGATGACGCGCGGGCCGGCGAAGCCGATCAGCGCGCCGGGCTCGGCGATGTGGACGTCGCCGAGCATGGCGTAGGACGCGGTGACGCCGCCGGTGGTCGGATTGGTCAGCACCACGATGTAGGGCTTCTTCGCCGCGCGCAGGTTCTGCACGGCGACGATGGTGCGCGGCATCTGCATCAGCGAGAGGATGCCTTCCTGCATGCGCGCGCCGCCGGACGCCGCGAACAGGATGAACGGCGTGCCCTTCTGCGCCGCGGTGTCGAGGCCGCGGATGATCGCCTCGCCGGTGGCGATGCCGAGCGAGCCGCCCATGAACTCGAAGTCCTGCACGCCGATGACGACCGGCAGGCCGTCGAGCTTGCCGAGCCCGACCTTGATCGCGTCGTTGAGCCCGGTCTTGGTGCGCGCATCCTTGAGGCGGTCGACGTAGCGGCGCGTGTCGCGGAAGCGCAGCGGATCGTGGCTCACGTCGGGCACGCCGATGTCGAGCCAGGTGCTGCCGTCGAACATCGACTTGAGGCGCGCCACCGCGCCCATCTTCATGTGGTAGTTCGAGCCGGGAATGACGAAGCCGTTCGCCTCGACGTCCTTGTAGAACACGAGCTGCCCGGTGTCCGGGCACTTGATCCACATGTTGTCGGGCACATCCCGGCGATTGAGGATGCTGCGGATCTTCGGGCGGACGACGTTCGATATCCAGTTCACGGCATCACTCCGCGGCTTGCCGGCGGCCGTCGCGCACGCCGGCGGCGAGTTCGGCGACGAGGCTCGTGACCGCGCCCACGGTGTCGGGCGTCGCCTTGCCGCCGGCATCGAGGCTCGCGCGCACCCGTTCGACGAGCGCCGAGCCGACCACCACGGCGTCGGCGCCGCGGGCCATCGAGGCCGCGCTCGCGGCATCCTTCACGCCGAAGCCGACCGCGACCGGCAGAGCGGTGTGGCGCTTGATCCGCGCGACCGCCTGCGTGACGCGGCCCGCATCGGGCGCGGCGGCGCCGGTGATGCCGGTGATCGACACGTAGTAGACGAAGCCCGAGGTATTCGCGAGCACGGCGGGGAGCCGCTTGTCGTCGGTCGTCGGCGTCGCGAGGCGGATGAAGTTGAGCCCGGCGCGAAGCGCCGGCAGGCAGAGCTCGGTGTCCTCTTCCGGCGGCAGGTCGACGACGATGAGGCCATCGACGCCCGCCGCGATCGCGTCGGCGAGGAAACGGTCGACGCCGTAGATGTAGATCGGGTTGTAGTAGCCCATCAGCACGATCGGCGTCGTCTCGTCGGTGCGGCGAAACCGGCGCACGATGTCGAGCGTCTTCACCATGGTCTGGCCGGCATGGAGCGCGCGCAGCCCCGCGGCCTGGATCGCCGGGCCGTCGGCCATCGGATCGGTGAAGGGCATGCCGATCTCGATGACGTCGGCGCCGGCCTTCGGCAGCGCGCTGATGATCGCCAGCGAGGTTTCCGGATCGGGATCGCCGGCCATCAGGAAGGTGACGAGCCCGCAGCGCCGTTCGGCGGCGAGTGCCGCGAATTTGCGGTCGATGCGGGTGGTCATCCGATCCGGCTCCCGAGATGTTCGGCGACGGTGAAGATGTCCTTGTCGCCGCGGCCGCACATGTTCATCACCATCAGGTGATCCTTCGGCTTTTGCGGCGCGAGCTTGATCACCTGGGCGAGCGCGTGGGCAGGCTCGAGCGCCGGGATGATCCCTTCGAGCTTGCAGCACAGCTGGAAGGCATCGAGCGCCTCGCGGTCGGTCGCCGACAGATAAGTCACGCGGCCGACGTCGTGGAGCCAGGAGTGCTCCGGGCCGATGCCGGGATAATCGAGCCCGGCCGAGATCGAATGCGCTTCGTTGATCTGGCCGTCCTCGTTCATCAGGAGATAGGTGCGGTTGCCGTGCAGCACGCCGGGCCGTCCGCCGGTGATCGAGGCGGCATGCTGGCCGGTCGGAATCCCGTGGCCGGCCGCCTCGACGCCGTAGATTTCGATGCCCTCGTCGTCGAGGAAGGGGTGGAACAGGCCCATCGCATTGGAGCCGCCGCCGATGCAGGCGACGAGCGAATCCGGCAGCCGGCCTTCCGCCGCCATCATCTGCTCGCGGGTCTCGCGGCCGATCACCGACTGGAAGTCGCGCACCATCATCGGATAGGGATGCGGCCCGGCGACGGTGCCGATGCAGTAGAAAGTGTCCTCGACATTGGTGACCCAGTCGCGCAACGCCTCGTTCATGGCGTCCTTGAGGGTCTTCGAGCCGGACTGCACCGGCCGCACCTCGGCGCCGAGCAGCTTCATGCGGAACACGTTGGGCTCCTGCCGCGCGACGTCGACCGCGCCCATGTAGACCACGCATTTGAGCCCGAAGCGCGCGCACAGCGTCGCGGTGGCGACGCCGTGCTGGCCGGCGCCGGTCTCGGCGATCACCCGCGGCTTGCCCATGCGCTTCGCCAGCATGATCTGGCCGAGCACGTTGTTGACCTTGTGCGCGCCGGTGTGATTGAGCTCGTCGCGCTTGAAGTAGATTTTGGCGCCGCCCGCCCCGCCGGTCGCCGCCGATACTTCGCGCAGGTGCTCGGTCAGCCGTTCGGCGAAATAGAGCGGCGAGGGGCGGCCGACATAGTGCGTGAGATAGCCCTCCATCTCGCGCTTGAATTCGGGATCGACCTTGGCCGCGGCGTAGGCCTTCTCCAGTTCGAGGATCAGCGGCATCAGCGTCTCGGCGACGAAGCGCCCGCCGAACAGGCCGAAGTGGCCGCGCTCGTCCGGCCCGTTGCGGAAGGAATTGGGTTGGGCGAGGCTCATGCCTGACGTGCCATTCGTTTGCCGCCGCCGGCCGCCGCGGCGCGCGCCGCGCGGATGAAGGCGCGGATCTTCTCGGGATCTTTCTCGCCGGGCGCCCGTTCGACCCCGGACGACACGTCGACCCCGCCCGGCCGGGTCACGCTCACGGCCTCGGCGACATTGCCGGGGTCGAGACCGCCTGAAAGCATGAATGGAACGCGCGGGTCAAGGTTTTGGAGGAGCCGCCAGTCGAACGGCTTGCCGAGCCCGCCCGGCCGGGTGGCGTCGCGGGGGGCACGCGCATCGAACAGCAGGAGGTCGACGACCTCGGCGTATTCAGGGACGACGGCGAGGTCGTCCCGCGTTTCCACCGGCGATCGCCTTCATGACCGGAAGGGCGAACCGCGCCTTCACCTCGAGCACCCGCTTCGGCGTTTCCTTGCCGTGAAGCTGCAAAAGGTCCGGCGCCAGCGCTTCGACGGCGGCCGCGAGATCGGCGTCGGTTGCATCGACCGAGAGCGCCACCTTGCGGGCGCGGCCCTTGACGCGGGCGCCGAGGCTCTGTGCCGTCGCGAAGTCGAGATGCCGCGGCGACGGCGGGAAGAACACGAAGCCGACCATGTCGGCGCCGGCATGCAGCGCGACGTCGAGCGCTTCCGGCGTCCGCAGGCCGCAGATCTTGATGACGAAGGTCAAATCGAAGCCTCGCAGTCTCACGCCGTTTTGCGCGGGGCGATGGGCCGAATTCCGCGCCGCGTATATCGCGTGATCGCGGCGCGCCGGTGACACGATATGTGAGGTGGCGGCGCCCCGCGGTCAATTCGCCGGCAATCGCGCCGGAGCGGTCGTAGCTGTCGCGCGCATGCCGCGCAGCGCCGCCTCTTGCGTGGCCTTCTCGCGCACGCGCGCGATCGAGCTCGGCGCGCACGCGCATGAGCTCGCGACTCGAGCCGGCGGCGATAGCGGCGGCGCTTGCCCTGGGTGAACCAGCCGACGATGCCGCCGACCGCGACGCCCAGGATCAGGATCGATGAAGCCGAGAATATAGAGCGGCAACGTCACCACATAGGCCGGCGCGCGCGGGGTCGAACGGATCGAAGGAGACGGTGACCAGGTGCGGTTGGCGATCGCGAACGCCACCAGCAGGGCGGCGACCACCAGCATGAGGACGGCGACGAAAAATCGGGTCATTCGCTCCTCATCCGCCTCCGCGTCACGGCGCGATCGGCCGGTTGAGGCGCTCGCGCATTTCCTTGCCGGTCTTGAAGAACGGCACGCTCTTCTTGTCCACGGCGACGTGCTCGCCGGTCCGCGGATTGCGCCCGGCCCGCGCCGGACGGTTCTTCACCGAGAACGCGCCGAAGCCGCGCAGCTCCACACGGTCGCCGCGCGCGAGCGCGGTGACGATCTCGCCCAGGATCGCATTGACGATGTTTTCGACGTCGCGCTGATAGAGATGCGGGTTCTGCGAGGCGATGCGCTGAACGAGCTCTGATTTGATCATGTCGTGATGCCCGCCCTTCGAATGAAGCACGAAGCCGGCCCGGTTGCAGATCACGCCTGCATCCGACCCCGCGCCCCATCCTTGGTTAATTCTGCGCCGAAGGGTGCCAAAGCGCCAACAACCCGTCAAGATTGAGCTTTTCGACGGACTGCAGCAGTCCGAGCGACTCGCAGCTGCCGCGCCACCGTCCCGAAGCCCACGGTTTCGAGCAGCGCCGACGTGCCGAGATGGATGAAGGACAGCTCGTTGAAGCGCGGCGTCAGCCGCCAGTCGCGGACCGGCGTCTTGGGATCGATGTTGTTCGTCTTGGCGAGCCATTCGATCGCCTCGCGCTCCTGGCCGATCTCGTCGGCGAGCTTGAGCTCGATCGCCTGGCGTCCGGTGAACACCCGGCCGTCGCTGACCTTGTCGAGCGCCTCGCCGTCGAGCTTGCGGCGGTCCTTCACCATGTCCTTGAACCAGGCATAGGAGTCCCGCACCAGCGAATTCGATCGCCGCCCGCGCTTCCGGCGACGTCGGCTCGAGCCCGTTCGGCGCGGCCTTGAGCGGCGACGATTTGATCTCCTCGACCTTGACGCCGATGGTCTCGAGCAGGTGGCTGACATTGGGCACCTGGAACAGGACGCCGATCGAGCCGACGAGCGAGGTCTTCTGGGTCAGGATGTGGTCGGCGGCCATCGCGGCGATGTAGCCGCCCGACGCGGCCATGCCGTCGACCACCACCACCATCGGCTTCTTGTTGGCGACGCGGCGCAGGGCGTCGTGGAGTTCCTCGGAGCCGACGGTCGTTCCGCCGGGGCTGTCGATGTGCACGATGACGGCGCGGGTCGCCCGCGAGTTCGCGAGACTGTCGAGCGCTTTGAGGCGATCCTCGTCGCCGCGGATGATGCCGCGGATGGTCACCCGCGAAATCTGCGGACTGGTCGACTGCACCAGGCCGGCGCTCGATCCGCGGAACATGCTGGCGATGCCGACGACGGCCACGATGGCGATCAGCACCGCCACGACGCGCCAGAAGGTGAGCTTGCGCCGCATGCGGCGGCGATCGACGATATGGTCGGTATCGAGCGACATGTCGGGTCTCCGTAGTCTCGCCGGCGCCACCGGTGTGCAACTCCTCCCGGCAAGAATCAATGGCGATCAAGAACCGGCCGCAATTGTGGCAATTCGATTGAAAAGACCCCGGGGACGCGTCCCCGGGGTCTGATCCCGTGCCCCACTTGCGTGGGGTTCCGGTTAGTCCTTCTTCTCGGTGGCGCGCTTGAGCGCGGTGCCGAGAATGTCGCCGAGCGTCGCACCGGAGTCGGACGACCCGTACTGGGCGATCGCCTCCTTCTCCTCGGCGACCTCGAGCGCCTTGATCGAGACCGTCACCTTGTGGGCGCGGCGATCGAACTGGGTCACCCGGGCGTCGACCTTCTCGCCGACCGCGAAGCGCTCGGTGCGCTGCTCCGAACGGTCGCGCGCGAGCTCCGAGCGCTTGACGAAGGCGGTGAGGTCGGTGCCGACGAGCTTGACCTCGAGGCCGGACTCCTTGACCTCGATGATCTCGCAGGTGACGACCGCGCCCTTCTTGATGTCGCCGGCTTCGGCGAAGGGATCGCCCTCGAGCTGCTTGATGCCGAGCGAGATGCGCTCCTTCTCGACGTCGACGTCGAGCACCTGGGCGCGCACCTTGTCGCCCTTCTTGAAGTCGTCGATGACCTGCTCGCCCGGCCGCTTCCAGTCGAGGTCGGAGAGGTGGACCATGCCGTCGACGTCGCCGTCGAGCCCGAGGAACAGGCCGAACTCGGTCTTGTTCTTGACCTCGCCCTCGACCACGGTGCCCGGAGGATACTTCTCGATGAACACCTCCCAGGGATTGCGCATGGTCTGCTTGAGGCCGAGCGAGATGCGGCGCTTGACCGGATCGACCTCGAGCACCTGCACCTCGACCTCCTGCGACGTCGAGACGATCTTGCCGGGATGGACGTTCTTCTTGGTCCACGACATTTCGGAGACGTGGATGAGGCCTTCGATGCCCGGCTCGAGCTCGACGAAGGCGCCGTAGTCGGTGATGTTGGTGACGCGGCCCTTGAAGCGGGCGCCCACCGGGAACTTGGCCTCGATGCCCTGCCACGGATCGGCCTGAAGCTGCTTCATGCCGAGCGAGATGCGGTGGGTCTCGTGGTTGATCTTGACGATCTTGACCTTCACCTGCTGGCCGATGTTGAGCACCTCGGAGGGGTGATTGACGCGCCGCCAGGCGATGTCGGTGACGTGCAGCAGGCCGTCGATGCCGCCGAGGTCGACGAAGGCGCCGTAATCGGTGATGTTCTTGACCACCCCGTCGATGACCTGGCCCTCTTCGAGGTTCTGCACCAGCTCCTGGCGCTGCTCGGCGCGGGTCTCTTCGAGCACGGTGCGCCGCGACACGACGATGTTGCCGCGGCGGCGATCCATCTTGAGGATCTGGAACTGCTGATCGACGTTCATCAGCGGGCTGACGTCGCGGATCGGCCGGATGTCGACCTGGGAGCGCGGCAGGAACGCCACTGCGCCGTCGAGATCGACGGTGAAGCCGCCCTTGACCTGGTTGAAGATGACGCCCTTGACCTTCTCGTTGCTCTGGAAGGCCTTCTCGAGCTTGCCCCAGCTCTCCTCGCGGCGCGCCTTGTCGCGCGACAGCACGGCTTCGCCGAGCGCGTTCTCGACCCGCTCGAGATAGACTTCGACGGTGTCGCCGACCTTGAGGTCGTTCTGGCGGCCCGGGCCGTTGAACTCGCGCAGCGGCACGCGGCCCTCGGTCTTGAGGCCCACATCGATGACCGCGAGGTCCTTCTCGATGCCGACCACGGTGCCCTTGATCACGGCACCTTCCTGCAAATCCGCCCTGAGTGAACGAGTCCTCGAGCATTGCAGCAAAATCTTCGCGCGACGGCGCGGCGGTAGCTAAAGCCATGAAATCTCCTGTGCGGTGGCCGCCGACGGTTGGATCAAAGGGTGCACCAGGGTGCTCGGGGCCGCAGGCTCCGCGAAACCTTCGGCCGCTGCCGGCATAACGGCGGCAGGTCGGCGTCAAGCCGAGCATTTTGGTACGGGTGACTGTTTCTCCGGGCACCCTGAGGAAGCAGTCGAGCGGGCGATCCTCCAGTGCGAAGGCGGTGTGGATCACGCCTCCGGCCCGCTCGGGCAGCTTCCACCTGCAAACGCGGTCGCCCGGGCCCGGGGGATATAGCCGAGCGTCCGCGCCCCGGCAAGGGACACCGCGACACAGCGGAATAAAATTGCCGTAGCCTCATCGCCCGGCTGGGCGGGCGGCCTCGATGATCGCGATGGCCTTACCCACCGCCGCCTCGATGGCGAGGTCGGAGGTGTCGAGGATGTGGGCGTCCGCCGCCGCCACCAGCGGCGCGACCGCTGCGGCCCTTGTCACGCTCGTCGCGGCGGCGGATGTCGGCGAGGATCGCCGCCTCGTCGGCCGCCTGGCCCTGGCTGCGCATCTCCAGCATCCGGCGCCGCGCCCGCACCTCGGGCGTCGCGGTCACGTAGATTTTCACGTCGGCCTCGGGGCAGATCACCGTCCCGATGTCGCGGCCGTCGAGCACGGCACCGGGCGGGGTCTTGGAAAAGTCGCGCTGCAGCGCAAGAAGCGCCGAGCGCACCTCGGGGATCGCCGATACGATCGAGGCCGCCTCGCCGGCCTCGTGGCTCTTGAGAGCGACCTCGTCGAATGCCGCGGGATCGATGGCCCGCGCGGCCGCCGCGGCCTCGACGGGATCGTCGAGGCGATGGCCGCCGGCGCGCAGCGTCTGCGCCACCGCGCGGTACAGCAGCCCGGTGTCGAGATGGCGCAGCCCATAATGGGCGGCGAGCCGCTTGCCGAGCGTGCCCTTGCCCGAAGCCGCCGGTCCGTCGATCGCGATGATCAAGTCAATCCCCTTGGCCGACACGACCGGAGATTCCGCCTTCCTCTTGTGGCGGCGGCGAGCTCTCGCAACGTTCTTCTCGAACATCAAGGTCAAATCGCTTGTGAATGTCGGGCTGTTCGCATCGATCGTGAGAACGTATCCACGATGACCGTTGGGACGGAATAGCCGCTCCTCCAGCACCGCGCCAGGGGCGCCTTCCATGGGCTTCGCGCGTATCTTGCCCAGGATTTTTGGTCCGGATTTGCTGATTGACCGCAGCACGTCCATCTCCCTCAGGGAAAGGGCCTTACCGCACCTCGTTGGAAACTAGAAAAGATCGCCGCCGAGCCGCCGCATCATGTCGGCAAAGCCGGGAAAGCTCGTCGCGATGAAGGTCGCGTCGTCGACCTTGACCGGGCGGTCGGAGGCGAGCCCCATCACCAGGGCCGACATGGCGATGCGATGGTCCATGTGCGTGGCGACGAGACCGCCGCCGGGGACATGGCCGCGGCCGTGGACGATGAGATCGTCCCCGTCGATGTCGACCTCGACGCCGTTGACCCGCAGCATCTGCGCCGTCGCGGCGAGGCGATCGGACTCCTTGACCCGCAGCTCCTTGAGCCCGCGCATCACGGTATCGCCCTCCGCGAATGCCGCGGCGACCGCGAGCACCGGATATTCGTCGATCATCGAGGGCGCGCGCGCCGCCGGCACCTCGACGCCGCGCAGTGGCGCGGAGCGCACGCGCAAGCCGGCCATCGGCTCGCTGCCGTCGCCGCTCGTCTCCTCGGCGACGATGGTCGCGCCCATCTCACGCAGCGTCGCGATCAGCCCGGTGCGCAGCGGGTTCGTCATCACGTCGGCGAGCAGCACGTCGGACGAAGGCACGATGAGTGCGGCGACCAAGGGGAAGGCGGCCGACGAAGGATCGGCCGGCACCGTGACGTCGGCCGGGTGCAGCTCCGGCTGGCCGCGCAGCGTGATTTTGCGGCCGTGTTCGCCGTCCGGCACCGAAGCGAGCTGGGCGCCGAAATGCCGCAGCATCAGCTCGGTATGATCGCGGCTCGCCTCGGTCTCGAACACCGTGGTGTCGCCCGGCGCCGCAAGGCCGGCAAGCAGCACCGCCGACTTGATCTGGGCCGATGCGACCGGAGTCCGATAGACGATCGGCAGCGGATCGCGCGCGCCGGCGAGCGTGATCGGCAACCGCCCGCCCTCCGCGGTCATGGCCGCCTCGGCCCCCATCAGCGCCAGCGGATCGAGGATGCGGCGCATCGGCCGGGTGCGCAGCGAGGCGTCGCCGTCGAAGGTCGCGGTGATCGGGCAGCCCGCCACCGCGCCCATGACCAGCCGGCACCCGGTGCCGGAATTGCCGAAATCGAGGGGGGCCTCCGGGGCCGCGAACCCGGCGACGCCGACACCGTCGACCTGCCACGCCCCCGGTCCGGTCCGCTCGACCCGGGCGCCCATGGCCCGCATCGCCTTGGCGGTGTTGAGCACGTCCTCGCCTTCGAGCAGGCCACCGATGCGGGTGGTGCCGACGGCGAGCGCCCCCAGGATCAGCGCCCGGTGGGAGATCGACTTATCCCCGGGAACGCGCACGCGCCCGTTAAGCGGCGCGCCGCGCCGGGCCGTCAGCGGAGAGGGGTTGCGAGGTCGACATCTGTCGTGAGAATCCGATCCGGCGCGGCTCCTAGCACGTGGCGGCCTTGCGGTCACGCCGCAACGCCGCCAAATGAGGCACCCCGGAAGCGCCGCCGCGGTTCGAGAGGTCTATTGACAGAGCCGCCGCGAAACGCCAAGGGGAGAACCGCTTTCAACCGCTTATCTTTAGGGATTGCGAAGCCGTGGCAAAGCCTGAGCTTGGTACAAAGCGCTTGTGCGCCCACTGCGGCGCGAAGTTCTACGATCTAAAACACACCCCGATCACTTGCCCGAAATGCGGGGCGGCGTTCGAGGTGGTGCAGGTTGCTTCGCGCGGCGGGCGCGGCGAGGCAGCGCGCGCCGCTCCGGTGCGCGAGGCGGAACCTGTGGTGGCGGAGACGCCGGAGGCGGAATTCGTTTCGCTGGAAGAGGCCGACGCCGAGGCACAGGGCAAGAAGAAGTCCGGCGAGGCCGCCGAGGGGGACGACGACGTCGAGCTCGAGGACGACGAGGGCATCGACGATGCGGCCTTCATCGAGGAGAGCGAGGAAGAGGATACCGATGTCACCGAGATCATCGGCGGCGACATCGAGAACGAGGAAGAGACTTGAGGTGACCGCGGATATATGATTTCAGGTGCGACTGTTTCCGGTTCGCCGGACGACAGCGCATCAACATGCGGGTCTCCCGACCCCGCATGCGAAAGATGGGGCCATAGCTCAGTTGGGAGAGCGCTTGAATGGCATTCAAGAGGTCGGCGGTTCGACTCCGCCTGGCTCCACCAACCGGATGCACGGCAACCGGATGACGAACAACCGGATGACGGGCAACAGACGCGGTGAACATTGCAGGTGGGTGCAATGATGAGCGCAACTAGTCGAGCTTCCGAAGTCAAATCTCTGATCGACGCGGTCGTTGCCAACGTCGAGGCCGCGCGTGTGGTCGAGAAGCCGTTCTATCATCTCGAGTTCGACAAGGTCTTCCCCGACGACGTCTACGCCCGGATGATCGCGGAGATGCCAAAAGCCGCGGACTATCGGCCGTTGCCCGGCCGCGGTGGCGGCAATCTGCGCGAGGACGGCACCTCGACGCGGGTCAAGATCGACCTCTTTCCCGAATACATCCGTCACCTGAGCGATGCGAAGCGCCCGATCTGGGACATCGTCGGACGCGCCCTGTGCTCGTCCGAGGTGCAAGGCGCGATCGGCCGCGGTCTCGCGCCGGGGCTTAAGCGGCGCTTCGGCCCCGGCTTCGAGAAGGTCGGCATGTATCCGATCCCGGTGCTGACCCGCGACATTCCGGGCTATCGCATCACCCCGCACACCGACACCCAATGGAAGGGGATGACGGTGCAATTCTATCTGCCGCGCGACGCCTCGGCGACGCACATCGGCACCATCTTCCACGACGTGGCACCGGACGGCTCGCTCCCCAAGGCGACGCAGATGCGATTCGCCCCCAACACCGGCTATGCGTTTGCGGTCGGCGACAACACTTGGCACTCCGCCGATCCCGTCGGCAACGAGGTCGAGAGCCGCGACAGCATCCTGCTCACCTATTTCGTCGATACGGGCCTGCTGCGCATCCTGCGCAACCGCGGCAAGCGGATCGGCAATTTCCTGCTGAGCGAAGCCAAGCACGTCGTGCGCAAATAGGGGCGCTTCCAGGCTGGCCGCGCGCCCTCGAAAACGGGGAGCGACCGGGCGCGCGCCACGACCTTATTGTCGGCAGAGCCGTTTCCCGGCCTTTTTCAAGGAGTTGGCGGAGGTCGGCCGAGCGGAACAATGGTGCTTGAATCCGCCCCCGACTTGCCCATATGAGAAGCACGTTTCGCGGGGAAGTCCGTCAACACCGGATCTCCGTGAAGCGGGGGCGCCGCAAGGGCCCCGCAAAGTCGCTACCACAGGACTTTGGGAATCATGTCACGAGTCCCATTGCTTTCGAGCCCCTTTCTTCTCGGTTTCGACGAGATCGAGCGGGCGCTCGACCGGGTCGCCAAGGCTGCCGACGGATATCCGCCCTACAACATAGAGCGGATCGCCCGTGAAAACGGTCGGCCGGAACGGCTGAGGATCACGCTGGCCGTCGCCGGGTTCGCCCGCGACGAACTCGACATCACCGTCGAGGAAAACCAGCTCTGCATCCGCGGCCGTCAGCGCGAGGAGCAGGCCCGGCAATATCTCCACCGCGGCATCGCGGCGCGCCAGTTTCAGCGCACCTTCGTGCTCGCGGACGGGATCGAGGTGTTGGGCGCGGATCTGAAGAACGGGTTGCTGTCGATCGACCTTGCGCGTCCGGAGGCGGAGCGCGTGGCCAAGTCGATCGCGATCACAGATCACCAATGATGGGAACCGAGCAGGACTCGACAAAGTTGAAAGATTGAGGAGTCGAGGGCCAAATGGACAATACGATGAACGACACCACATCGCAGCTGCCTAATATCTCGGCCGAAGCGCTCGCACATCTCGGCGACGGTCAGATCGCCTATGTGCGCACGATTCGCTCCGAGGATGTGCCGGCGATGTTTCCGCAGGCGCCCGAAATCGCTCCCGGGCTGAAGCTTTACGCGCTGCACGCCGCCGACGGCACCCCGATCATGGTGACGGATTCGCGTGAAGCTGCGGTCGCCAATGCGTGGTCGCACGAGCTGCAGACCGTGAGCGTGCACTGATCGCACGCGTGACTGAAGTCGCGCGTGCATTGATGCACGCGCCTACACCGCAGGCGTCGTCGTCAGCACCACATAGATCGCTTCCGCATCGCGCGATTCGCGTAGCTTGCGCGCGACCTCCGGGTCGCGCAGCAGGCGCGCGACGCGCGCGAGCGCCTTGAGGTGATCGGCGCCGGCGGCTTCCGGAGCGAGCAGCAGGAACAGGAGATCGACCGGCTGGCCGTCGAGCGCCTCGAAATCGATCGGGCGATCGAGCCGCGCGAACACACCGAACAGGCGTTCGAGCTTGGGCAGCTTACCGTGCGGAATGGCGATGCCGTTGCCGATGCCGGTCGAGCCCAGCCGCTCGCGTTGCGCCAGTACATCGAGGACTTCGCGATCGCTACGGCCGCAGAGGGCGGCAGCGCGCGCGGCAAGTTCCTGCAGCGCCTGCTTCTTGCTGTTGACCTTGAGCGCAGGCATGACCGCCTGCGGCGTCAAGAGGTCGGTAAGCGGCATGAAGTCCGTCCGAAAGTCGGGGCGCTCGATGCAGTGTCGTTCGGGCGGCGGACCATAGGGACGGGTCTATAAGCCGTCAATAGGCGCTTTTCTTGTGCATTTTCCGGCACTGGAGGTCATGCCAAGACGACTGGATGCGCGTCGCGGCGCGGGCTATTTTGCCGGCCCGCAAAAGAGGGCCGAAATGACCAACCCCATGCTTCCGCGCGAGCGCTGCGACTATTCCGCCATCGTCGACCGGCCGCCGCTGACGTTGCCCAATGGCGCGCGGCTCGTGCTGTGGCCGATCGTCAACCTCGAGGTCTGGGACATCGGCCGCCCGATGGCCCGCCAGGCGCTGCCGGCGCCGACCGGAGTTCCGCTGCTGCCGGACGTGCCCAACTGGAGCTGGCACGAATACGGCATGCGGGTCGGCGTGTGGCGCTTTTTTGATCTCTTCAAGAAGCATCGCATCCGGCCGACGCTCGCCATCAACGCACGCGTCTGCGAGGACTACACGCGCGTCGCCGAAGAGGCTCGGCGCGAAGGCTGGGAGTTCATGGGCCACGCCTATGACCAGATGCCGATCCACAAGCACGACGACCAGCGCGCGATGATCCATCGCACCATGGACATCCTGGAGCGCTTCACCGGCAAGCGGCCGATCGGCTGGCTCGGTCCGGGCCTCACCCAGACCTTGGATACGCCGGAGCTCCTCGCCGGTGCCGGCGTGAAGTACATCGGCGACTGGGTCTACGACGACGAGCCGGGCACCATCCGCACCGACAATGGCCCGCTCGTCACGCTGCCCTACACGGTCGAGCTCAACGACATCACCATCATGGCGGTCCAGCATCACGAGAGCGACTATTTGCTCAAGCGCGCGATCGACATGTTCGACCGGCTCTATGCCGAGGGCGAGCAACGCGCCAAGATCATGGCGCTCGCGATCCACCCCTACATCAGCGGCCAGCCGCACCGCATCAAATACCTCGAAGAGATCTACGACTACGCCAACCGCTTCGCCGGCGTGCTGCACTGGAACGGCGAAGAGATCTACGAGTGGTATTTGACGCAGCGGAAGTGACGCGCGGGCGCGCGTTTCGGCGAACACTCTCGTCATTCCGGGGCGCCGCGCAGCGGCGAACCCGGAATCCAGAATCTGCCTTGCACTTGAGTGCTGGATTCCGGGTTCCGCCTGCGGCGGCCCCGGAATGACGGAGAGAGCCTGCCGCGCCTTAGGCGCTGACGCGAACCCCTTGCCCTCGTCGGCGAGCTTCGCGAGCAGCGGCGCCGGGCGCAACGTCGCGTCGCCGGTGCGTTCGGCGAAGGCATCGAGGCGGTCGCGGATGCGGGCGAGGCCGACGGCGTCCGCATAATGCATGGGACCGCCGCGCCAGGCGGGGAAGCCGTAGCCGTAGACCCAGATCACGTCGATGTCGCCAGGGCGCTGGGCGATGCCTTCGCTGAGAATGCGCGCGCCTTCGTTGATCATCGGGTAGAGCACCCGTTCGACGATCTCGTCCTTGCCGATCGTCGCCTGCAACTACGCCGCGCCGCGCCCGCTCCGCCGCGATCAGCTCCGCGACCTCGGGGTCGGGCTCGGCCGTGCGCGAGCCCGATGAATAGCGATAGAAGCCGCGGCCGGTCTTCTGGCCGAACCGGCCCTGCTCGCAGAGAAGGTCGGCGATCGGCGCGCGCAATCCTTGCGCCTTGCGCATGCGCCAGCCGATGTCGAGGCCGGCGAGATCGGCCGCCGCGAACGGTCCCATGGGAAAGCCGAACTCCGTCATCGCCGCGTCGACGTCCTGCGGCAGCGCGCCGTCGAGCAGCAGGCGCTCGCCCTCGGTGCCGCGCACGCGATGCATGCGGTTGCCGACGAAGCCGTGGCACACGCCGACCACCGACCGGAATCTTGCCGATCTTGCGCCCGACCGCCATCGCAGTGGCGAGCGCCTCCGGCGACGTCGCGGCGCCGCGCACCACTTCGAGAAGGCGCATGATGTGCGCCGGGCTGAAGAAGTGCATGCCGACGACCGCTTCGGGCCGCGACGTTCCGCGCGCCAGCGCATCGACGTCGAGATAGGACGTGTTGGTGGCGAGCACCGCGCCGGGCTTGGCGATGCGGTCGAGCGCGGCGAACACCTGGCTGCTTGACCGCCATGTCCTCGAACACCGCTTCGATCACGATGTCGGCGTCGGCGACTGCGCCGAGATCGGTGGTGCCGGCGATGCGGGCGCGCCGCGCCTCGCGCCTCGTCCGCGGCGAGCGTGCCGCGCGCCGACGCGCTGCGATAATGCGCGGCGACCGTGTCGAGGCCGCGCGCGAGCGCGGCATCGTCGGCCTCGACCACCTGCACGGGAATGCCGGCATTGGCGAAGCACATGGCGATGCCGCCGCCCATGGTGCCGGCGCCGATCACCGCGGCACGGCGAACTTCGGCAGGCTTGACGGCGGCGATCTCGGGAAGCTTCGCCGCTTCGCGCTCGGCGAAGAAGATGTGGCGCTGTGCCTTCGATTCTTCGCTCGCGACGAGTTCGAGAAACAGCGCGCGCTCGCGCGCCAGCGCCCGCTCGACCGGCGCCGTGAGCGCGCCCCGCAGCGCCTCGACGGCGGAGGCAGGCGCCTTGCGGCCGCGCGCGCGCTTGAGCGCGGCGCCGGCTGCGGCCTCGAATTTTTCGGGGTTGGCGCGATCGGGCGCGAGCTTCTCGTCGCGCTCTTTCGCCAGCACGAGCGGCCCGCCCGCCTTGTCGCGCGCGAACGCAACCGCCGCAGCGGTGAGATCGCCCTCGACGATGGCGTCGACAGGCCGGCTTCGAGCGCCTCGGTCGCCGAAATCTGATCGCCCGACAGGATCATGCTCATCGCCTTGTCCATCCCGACGAGCCGGGGCAGGCGCTGGGTGCCGCCGGCGCCGGGCATCAGGCCGAGCTTGATCTCGGGCAGCCCCGGCCGCGTGCCCGGCGACGCGACGCGGTAGTGGCAGGCGAGCGCGACCTCGAGGCCGCCGCCGAGCGGCGTGCCGTGCAGCGCGGCGACGACCGGCTTCTCGCTCGCCTCGATCGCCGCGATCACGTCGAGCGTCGTCGGCGCGCGCACCGGCTTGCCGAACTCGCTGATGTCGGCGCCGGCGATGAAGGTGCGCCCGGCGCAGACGATGACGATCGCCTTCACGCCGGCATCGGCACGCGCCCGCGACAGCGCCTCGACGAGGGCGCTCCGCATCGCATGGCTCAGCGCATTGACCGGCGGATTGTCGATCGTAATGACGGCGACGTCGCCCTCATTGCGCAGGCTCACGAGCTCCGACAACAGCGTCCTCCCGAACGATTTCTCGAGCGGCGGTCAACCTAGCGGGTTGGCCCGCAAAATGCGATCACTGCGCGAGGTTGCTCAGGGAGACACCGAATGAAAGGACGCCGCACCAACGGCATCGGGCTGGCGATCGTGGGGGCGGGACGGGTCGGCCTGTTCCGCGGCGAGGTGGCGGCGCGCCATCCGGCGGTCGAGTGGATCGGCATCGCCGAGCTCAACGACAACCGCGGCAAGTCGGTCGCGGCGAAGATCGGCGCCGACTTCGTCACCACCGATCACCGCGAGCTGCTGGCGCGGCCGGAGGCGACCTGCGCGATCATCGCGTCCGACGAGCATCTCCATGTCGATCCCGTGATGTGCGCGATCGAGAACGGCCTGCCGATGCTGATCGAGAAGCCGCTGGCGACGACGCTCAAAGACTCCGCGCGCGTGCTGGCGGCGATCGAATCTTCCGGGCTCGACGCCGTGGTCGGCTACACCCAGCGCTTCCGCCGCCGCTGGCTCGCGGCGAAGGAGAAATGCCGCACCGGCGCGCTCGGCGACGTCACGCTGGTCACCTCGCGCGCCTTCATGAACCGCCTCGTCGCCATCGACAACTACAAGCGCACCGACAAGCCGGAGACGATCTCGCCGATGGTGATCTCCGGCACCCACGCGCTCGACATCTGCATGTGGTGCCTCGACGGCAAGACGCCGGTCGAGGTCTATGCCCGTTCCGTCGACAAGGTGCTGGGCCCGCTCTATCACGGCATCGACGCCACCGCCGGCATGATCAGCTTCGCCGACGGCACCGTGCATCACCTCACCATCTCCTGGGCGCTGCCGGTGACGTGGCCGGCCGCGGTCTACAGCCTCGAGGTCGGCATCGTCGGCACGACGGGCGTGCTCACCATCGACGACACCCATCGCGACATCGTGCTCGCGGTGTCGAAGCCGCAATCGGAAGGCTACGCGCCCGACGAGAGCCGGCTGGTCGACTTCATGGGCAGCTACCCGCCCGGCGACATGGCGCTCGGCGAGCTGCGCGGGCCGATGCGCGACGAGACGAAGTCCTGGCTCAACCGCATGGCGCTCGGCGTGCCGACCCAGGCCGCCACCGCCGCCGAGGCGCACAACCGGCTGATGCTCACCAAGGCGCTCGACCTCTCGGCGAAGCTCAAGCAGCCGGTGGCGCTGCCGCTCGACCCGGCGGACGACAGGGTCGTGTGAGGAAATTTCGCGCGGCTTGCGATTTTGTGAGGAACAACCCCATGCAAAGTACTTTTGCGCCGAAGTGAAGGTGCTATTGCACCGTTGGCGTTCGCCGTTGCGCGGTCGATCGCGCCGGAGCGAGGATGACCTCTCTCCAGGCGCGACGGTGATGAATTGCGATTGGCGAGCGAGGTCGCGAAGGGGCGTCAGGCCGCCTGCGCGTGCTGATTGACCTCCGCTTCGGCAAGCTTGGTCAGCGTTTCATCGGTCATTTTTTCTTCCCGGAGCGTGGTCTCCAGAAGCTTGACCGAATTCTTGAGGCCCAGCTCGGCGGCCCAGGTCCGAAGCGTGCCGTAGCGCGCGATTTCGTAGTGCTCGACCGCCTGTGCCGCCGCAAGCAGCCCCGCATCTAGGGCCGGCGTGCCTTTCAACTCTTTCATCACCTCCTGGCCTTCCTCGATGATTCCCATGATCGCATCGCATGTCTTGCCGCGAGGGGACGCATCGATCTCCTCGAACACGCGTTCCAGGCGACTGACATGCTCTTCGGTCTGGGTTTCGTGCTGCTCGAAGGCAGCCTTGAGACGCTTGGACTGCGCGGCTTTCGCCATCTTGGGCAGCGCGCCAAGAATTTTTTTCTCGGCGAAATAGATGTCTTTGAGGGTCTCGTGGAAGAGTTCGCGGAGATCTTTCCCGGCCATGATCTGCTCCATGCAAGAGAAGGGGATGCTGGCTAACGCCGCCGAAGCAATCCTGGTTCCGGAGAACACTCCCGACGTCGTCATCTTTGATGCCGTTTCACCTTGGCCAGCAGGTTCTCGTTTCACCGCACCATCCGCGAGGCGCGCGTGTCATCGAGTTCGCCGGGCCAAGCCGGTCAGGCACGGCGATGACGTTGCGGGAATGAAGGCCCGCGCCGCTACTTCACCGCCAGCAGCGCGGCGGCCTGCTTCGCCACCTCCGGCGGGGTCTTGTAGATCTCCGCGACGAGCTTCTGCAGCTCTTCGCCGGGGACCGGATTGACCTCGAGCTGCGCCTTCTCGGCGTCGGCGAGGAAGGCGGGGTCCTTCATCGTCTCGGTGAAGGCGGTGCGCAGCGCGGCGGCGCGGTCGGCGGGGATGCCGGGCGGGGCGAGGAACGGGCGGCCCATCACCTGGCGGGCGAAGATCAGCTTGAGGATCTGGCGCTGCTCGTCGCTGGTCGCGAGGTCGGTGACGAGCGGCACGTCGGGCAGGTCCGGGTGCTTCTGCAGGGCGAGCTGCACCAGGATGTTGAGCTTCTTCTGGGCGATCCAGGCGCCGTGGGTCGCCTTCACGCTCGACCACGACCAGCCGCAGCGGCCCTGCAATTCGCCGCGCTCCATGGCGAGCACGATGTCGTTGCCGCCGGGATAGCCGCTCACGATCTTCATCTTGGTGCCGAGCACGCCGTTGACGACCCGCGGGAACTGGTCGGTGTCGGCGCTGGCGCCGGTGCCGCCCACCGTCATCTCCCGGCTCTTGAGATCGGCGAACTTGGTCACGCCGGCGCGGTCGCCATAGGCGACGCAGACGCTGACCTCGTGATTGCCGCTGCCGATCCAGGTGAACTTGGGCCCGTCGAACTGCGCGCCCTGCTGGCTGAGCAGCGGGTCGAAGCCGGTGCCGCGGCCGATGATGCCGATGACCGAGCCGTCCTTGGGCGCGACCCGGTAGAGCCAGTTGGCGAGCCGCAGGCTGCCGGCGCCCTCCATGTTCTTGACGATGACGGTCGGGTTGCCGGGAATGTGGGCGCCGATGTGCCGCGCCAGCACCCGGGCATAGAGGTCGTAGCCGCCGCCGACGCTGTAGCCGACATAGAGGTCGACGGTCTTGCCCTTGTAGAAATCGGCCGGGCTCTGCGCGTGGGCGATGGCGGTCGCCGCCGCCCAACCAGCCACGACCGCCGCCATGCGGACGAAAGCGCGCTCGATCATCTCGGTTCCTCCCGACCGCCGGCTGTCCGCGGCGTTCGCGTCAAGGTAGCCCATTTCCCGTCCCGATGGCATCCCGCCATTCGCCGCGTAGCGCCGTCGCGATTCCGCCACGGTGTGAGCGGACTTTGTGGCGACGGGGATCGTGATAGGCTCGCCGGCCGGGTGGCGCGAGCGAGCCCGAGCCGGCGCGCTCGTCCGCATCCCCGTTCGCCCCGTTCGCATTGGGACCGACCGACAGGCAGCGATGTCAAAACTCCCAGCCAAGCTTTCTCGCCGCGGCGTCGATCGCGCTTCCTGCTCATTTGCGCCGGCACGGCGCGCGCCGCCGAGCGGCGGCCGCAAGGTCGTGGTCGCGGCGTTCGGCCTGTGGGCCGACCAGAGCGTGTTCGAGAACGAGGCGAAGGGCGCGGCGGACATCATCGCCAAGCGGTTCGGCGGCACCGACGTGGTCGTGCGCGTCAACAACAGGTGGGAGACCCAGGCGACCAACGAGACGGTCGCCTCGACCTTGGACGCCGTCGCGAAGACCATGGATGCCGAGAACGACATTCTTCTGATGATTTTCACCTCGCACGGCTCGCGCGGCGGGCTTGCGGTGAAGGCCGGTTTCGTCGAGGAAACGCTCTCGCCCTGGCTGTTGAACAGCGACGCTGCGCTACACCGGCGTGAAGCACCGGGTCATCATCGTCTCGGCCTGCTACTCGGGCATCTTCCTGCCCCTCGCCGGCCCCGACACGCTGGTGATCACCGCGGCCGATGCGACGCATCCCTCGTTCGGATGCCGCGACGGCGCCGAGTGGACCTATTTCGGCGACGCCTTCTTCAACAACGCGCTGCGCCGCGCGACGGGCCTGCGCCAGGCCTTCAACATCGCGCGCGACCTCGTGCGCAAACGCGAGCTCCGGGAAGGGTTCGAGCCCTCGAACCCGCAGATCGCGGGCGGCGAGAACATCGATCGTCTCCTCACCGCCGCGGCGCCGGTGCCTGTCCCGCAGCCTGCGCCCGCGGTGCGGCGGGGCGAGAAGCGGCCGGTCGCGGCCGCGGGTGGCCCGCGGAGCTGAGCGCCTCAATCTTCTGAGGACCTCATCCTGAGGAGCCATGCGCAGCATGGCGTCTCGAAGGATGGCCGCATACGCTGCGGCCTGTGGCCGTCCTTCGAGACGCGTCCTTCGGAGGCTCCTCAGGACGAGGTCATTGGGTGAAAGGGCGGCTGCCCGTCGGCGGAGATTTTTCGGCTATGTCTTTGCATCCCCATCGGGAGTGCGACACGCATGAAATCTCACAATCGTTCCGGCGTTTCGGTCTCGCTGCGATCGTCCTTTGCGCCGCGCTCGCTCCCGCGGCGGCGCAGACGCCCCGCCCGATCGTTGCCGTGCTGCCGCTCGCCAACAATTCGGGCGACGCCGCGCAGGATTTCTTCGCCGGCGGCCTGACCGATGAGATCGCCGTCGCGCTCACCGCGGTCGCCGGTCTCGACGTGGTGGCGCGGTCCTCCGCGTTCCTCGTCAAGGCCGACGACCTCAAGGGGATCGGCGAGAAGCTTCACGCGCGCTATCTCGTGCAGGGCACGGCGCGCCTCGGCGACGGCCGGGTGCGGCTCGAACATGCGTCTCGTTCAGGCCGCCGACGGCGCGCAACTGTGGTCGCAGGATTACGAGGGCGACCGCGGCGACATCTTCGACATGGAGGAGGATATCGCCGGCTCGATCGCCACCGCGTTGAAAGTGCCGGCGAGCCCCACCGAAGCGCTGGTGCGCAACCGCACCGGCGATTTCGAGGCCTATCTCGATTTCCTCCGCGCCAAGGTCGCGGCGCGGCCACGCGGTGCGAAGCCGCTCGCCGACGCCGCGGTGCTGCTCGAGAAGGTGGTGGCGCGCGAGCCCGACTTCGCGCCGGCCGCGGCGCTGCTCGCCTACAGCTACGCGCTGACGCCGCTGTTCGCGCCGTCGCTGCGCAGCGGCATGCCGCAGGAGGAACGCAAGGTCGTCGAGGCGACGATCCCGAAGAGCGATGCGCTGGCGCGGCGCGCCACGCGGCTCGATCCGAAGAGCGCCGAAGCCTTCGTCGCGCTCGGCTACGCCAACATGGTGCAGCGGCACATGGCGGATGCCGAGGACGCGTTCCGCAAAGCGATCGCGCTCAACCCCAACCAGGCCGATGGGCTGCATGGCCTGAGCCAGCTTCTCGCCGCGCTCGGCCGCGTCGACGAGTCGCTCACGATGCGCGAGCATCTGCAGGCAGGCGAGCAGTTCATCATCAACTACACGGCGGACACCGCCGAGATCTATTGGCTCGCCGGCGACACCGCGAAGGCGATCGCCATGCTCCAGCCGTTCCGCCCCGGCCGCACGCTCGAGCTCGCGCTGGTGCTCGCCTCGGCCGGCCGCCACCAGGAGGCCGCGGCGGCGCTGCGCGAGATGCCGGCATCGAACTATCCCGCAGGGATGCTGGAGGGGGCGGCGAAGATCCTCGACGCCGCGCCGGCGAAGGCGGCGGACCCGGCGGCGCTGCCGCGGATCGGCAATTTGAGCTTCGCCTACATGCATGTCGGCGCGCCGGAGCGGGTGCTCGAATTCTACGAGGACGAGATCGCCGGCGATTACTTCCAGCCGATCTCGTCGACCTGGTTCTGGCATCCGACCTACGCGCCGGTGCGCAAGACCGAGCGGTTCAAGAAGGTCGCCCGGGGGCTCGGCCTCGTCGCCTATTGGTACGAGCGCGGCTGGCCGGCGCAGTGCCGCGCCGTCGGCAGCAACGACTTTCGTCTGCGAGTGAGCGGCGAGCGCGCCCCGTTAGATGGGCGTCATCAAAAGTGAGCGTCATGGCCGGGCTTGTCCCGGCCACCCCGCTTAACAAGGCACGGCCGTGCCACATAATCGGGGTCGCCGGGACAAGCCCGGCGATGACACGCAAGGGGGCAGAGGCGTGACTAAATCGATCGCGCGTTCGCGCCTTCAGTTCGTGTGCGGCTACTTCGCGCCGCGGGCGACGTAGCTCTTGGCAAAGCCGTTGCGGCCGTTGGTGACCGTGAACTTGCCGTCCGGCGCGACCGAGGCGGTGATCTCGTTGCCCTTGCAGTCGGCGGTGTCTTCCGTGTTCGCGATCATGTCGGGCGTGGTGTTGTGGGCGGGGTCCTTGTCGACGAGCGACAGGTGGCCCTGCCAGATGCCTTCGACGCCCGGCAGCTTCGCCATGCGCAGGTAGGAGTTCTTCTCGTAGGGCGCGGCCTGCGGATCGGCGATCGGCTTCACGCGGGCGTCGGCCTGGCCGAGACCCTTGTGCGGGCCGTTGTTGACGACGATCACCTGCGGCTTGATGGCGCCGAGGAACGGCGGCGAGCCGGCGTCGTCGAGCCCGCCGTGGCGGCTCGACTGGTAGAGCGTGACCTCGCCGACCTTGTTCACCGGGCAGGCGAGCTGCATGTCCATGTACCAGTCGAGGTCGACCAGGTTGAGGTAGGTGAACTTGTTGTAGGTGACGAGCAGCCCGACGGTGCGCAGGTTTTCCGGCGCGGCTGCCTCCATGCGCGCGGCGTTGGCGCACAGCGGATTGGCACCGCCGCCGTTCACGGGCTCGGGGAGGACCTTGAGGTCGGAGGAGACGACGAGGGCGTCGAAGCCCTTGATCGGGATCTTGTCGCCCGGCTTGACGATGGTGCGCTTGGCGCCCGCCACCGCCTTGTAGCCGTCGAGGCGCTGCTGGTTCTCCGGCTCGACGGCGTCGCCGTGATCGAAGAAGCGGCCGATCGGGATCATCTTGGCGAGCGCTGCGAGGCCGCCGACGTGATCCTGATGCCAATGGCTGATCACGAGATAGTCGATCTGCTTCAGCCCGGCGCGCTGGGCCGCGGCGACGATGCGCTTGGCATCGCGGTCGCCGTCGGGATAGCCGGTGTCGATCAGGAGCGACTCGCCGGTCGGCGAGACGAGCAGCGTCGCCGCGCCGCCCTCGGTGTCGATGAAGGTGAAGTCGAGCTTTCCGGTCTGTTGGGCCGACGCCGGACCGGAGATGGCGAGCGCCGTCGTGACGAGCGGCAGCGGTGAGGCAGGTTCTCATGGTGGTCCTCCCTTGGTCCGGCATCTTGTTCTTGGATTCCCGCAGCCGGTCGAGCATCGAATGTAGCCCGGATTGAGCGGCAGCGAAATCCGGGGGCGCCTCGTGATGCTTGCGATGTTCGACTCGCGTGTTGCTCGACTCGCGCCAACCCAGGGCATGCGGGCTTGCCGGACCCCGCTACGTGGCGCCGTGCCCATGGACGGGGTCCACAGCCGGGATACGTGGTGGATGGGACGACGCGTGCGATACCGCGATGCCTCGGGTCGCGCTCAACCGGGCACGGGTTCGCCGATCGACGGGCTGGACGGGGAGGTCGCGGCGACAGTCAGCGGCCCTCACCCCGACCCTCCCCCAGGGGGAGGAGATCTACTCCGCCGCCTGGTCTCGCCGGCGAGGTCGCGGGTCATCGCTTCGCGCATCAGGTACTTCTGGATCTTGCCGGTCACCGTCATCGGGAACTCGTTCACGAAACGGATGTGGCGCGGCACCTTGAAATGGGCGATCTGGTCGCGGCAGAAGGCGCGCACGTCCTCCGCGGTCATGGTTTCGCCGTCGCGCAGCTTGATCCAGGCGCAGATTTCCTCGCCGTATTTCGGATCGGGCGACGCCGAACACCTGCACGTCGAAAATCTTCGGGTGCTTGTAGAGGAATTCCTCGACCTCGCGCGGATAGACGTTCTCGCCGCCGCGGATCACCATGTCCTTGATGCGGCCGACGATCGCGCAATAGCCCTCGGCGTCGATGGTGGCGAGGTCGCCGGTGTGCATCCATCCGGCGCGGTCGATCGCCTGCGCGGTGCGCTCGTCGTCCTCCCAGTAGCCGAGCATCACCGCATAGCCGCGGGTGCAGAGCTCGCCCGGCGTGCCGACCGGGACGATGCGGCCCTCGGCATCGATCACCTTGGCTTCGAGATGCGGATGGATGGTGCCGACCGTCGACACGCGACGCTCGATCGGCGCTTCGATCGTCGTCTGGAAGCTCACCGGGCTCGTCTCGGTCATGCCGTAGCCGATGGTGATCTCGGAGAGATGCATCAGGCTCATCGCCCGGCGCATCACCTCGATCGGGCAGGGCGAGCCCGCCATCATGCCGGTGCGCAGCGAGGTGAGGTCGAACTTGTCGAAATCCGGATGCGCCATCTCGGCGATGAACATGGTCGGCACGCCGTAGAGCGAGGTGCAGCGCTCCGCCTGCACGGTTTCCAGCACCGCGAGCGGATCGAAGCCCTCGCCGGGAAACACCATCGCGGTGCCGTGGGCGAGGCAGGCCATCACCCCGATCGAGTTGCCGAAGCAGTGATAGAGCGGCACCGGGATGCACAGCCGATCCTCGGCGGTGTAGCGCATGTTGGCGCCGCAGACGTACCCGTTGTTGAGGAGATTGTGGTGGGTCAGCGTCGCGCCCTTCGGGGCGCCGGTGGTGCCGGAGGTGAATTGGATATTGACGGGATCGTCGAACTGCACGGTGTCGCCCAAGCCCATCAGCCGCGTCTTCTCGTCGGCGCCGCCGCGCGCCATCACGTCGGCGAAGGCGAAGCTGCCGGGCAGGGTCAGCGCGCCGATCTGCACGACGCTGCGCAGCGCCGGCACGCGGGCCGCCTCGAGCCGGCCCGGCGGGCAGCGCCGCAGCTCCGGCAAGAGCTCCAGCAGCATGCCGGCATAGTCGCTGGTCTTGAAGGCGGTCGCGGTGACGAGCGCTGCGCATCCCGCCTTGTTGAGCGCATAGTCGAGCTCGTGCAGCCGGTAGGCCGGGTTGATGCACACGAGCACCATGCCCGCCCGGGCGGTGGCGAGCTGGGTGAGCACCCATTCGACATTGTTGGGCGACCAGATGCCGACGCGGTCGCCCGGCGCGAGGCCGAGCGCGAGGAGCCCGGCCGCGAGCTTGTCGACCTCGGCGTCGAGCTCGCGCCAGGTGAGCCGCACGCGCTGCTGGCGCACCACCAGCGCGAGGCGGTCCGGGAAACGCCCGGCCGTCTGCTTCGAGTTGTTGACCGATGGTGTTGCCGATAAGCGGAACGTCGCTCGTGCCGCTGACGTAGCTCATGGTGGCCATGGTGTCCTCCCGTGATCCGTGCCCGGATCGTCCACCGACCGTTGTGCCACGATCGCCAATTCCGCAGGGATTGGCAATGAGATGGTAGGGGTCGCCCGACGGCCTCCGACCTTCGTTTCATTGTCCTGCAATCGAAATCGGCTTAAGGTCTTCCGATGCTTTGGGCGGGGGCGAGGCAGGTTGGCGCGTGGCGGCGCGGCGTCGGGGATGGCAGGGATGCCGTCCGGCGGCGGGCCGACGGTGCGCTATGCGCCCTGTTCTCGCTTTCCCTGTCTCTGGCTTCCCTTTCTGCTGGCCCGTTTTCTGGCCCACCGTCCGCGCGGGCGATCGACGCCCCAGCTCGACCCCTCGTTGCAGGCGCAGCGCTCGTTCGCCGATCTGTGGAACGCGGTGACCGATCCGTACGGCGCGCGTGTCCCGGCTCGAGGAGGCCGGGGTGAAGTTCACCTTCACCTATTACGGCGACGCCTTGGGCAATCCGACCGGCGGCGTCTACCAGGGAATGGGCTACTCGGGACGTTTCGTCGACCATTGTCGATGTCGATCTCGGGAAGATCATGGGTTGGTCCGGCGCGACCTTTCACGTCAGCGAACACCAGATCCATGGTCCGGGCCTGAGCAGCAACTACCTCGACAACCTGCTGGTGGTGAGCGGCATCGAGGCGCTGGGCTCGACCCGGCTGTTCAACCTGTGGATCGAGCAGAAATTCGGCACCCAGGCGAATTTGCGCGTCGGCCAGTTCTCCGCCGGTCAGGAGTTCATGGTCAGCGAATATGCCAACCTCTATGTCAATGCGAGCTTCGGTTGGCCGGGCCTCGCATCTCAGGACCTGCCGAGCGGCGGCTCGACCTACCCGGAGGGGACGCCCGGCGTCCGGCTCGCGATCGCGCCGGACGATCCGCTCTCCCTCCTGGTGGCCGTGTTCGACGGCAATCCGGCGGGGCAGGGGTACAATAACCCGATCACCCGCGATCCCGTCCGGCGTCCTGTTCCGCACCAACGATCCGGCTTTCGTGATCGCCGAGATCAACTACGACTATAACCAGGACAAGATCGGCGGCCTCGGCAACGATCCGAACCAGGAAGGCAGCCAGGGCCGCGCCATCGATCGGCGCGCGTCCGGGGCCTCGGGGCTGCCGGGGACGGTGAAATTCGGCGCCTGGGCGAATGACGGCGTGTTTCCCGACGAGCGCGTCAACACGCTGGGTGGCCTCCTCGGGGTCGTCGGCGGCCAGCCGCTGCCTCATCGCGGCAACTATGCCGTCTACGGCGTGATCGACCAGATCCTGTGGCGTCCGGGCGGCGGCGACCGCCGCGAGCTCGATTTCTTCCTGCGCGCGTCGGCCGGGCCGAGCGACCGCAACCTGATCGATGCCTATTTCGACGCCGGCCTCAACTTGAAGGCGCCGTTCGCGTCGCGCCCGGACGATGTCCTGGGTCTCGCCTTCGCCTACGCCCGCATTTCACCGAAGGCGAGCGCCGCGCAACGCGACGTGCAGGCCGCAACCGGCACGCCGATGCCGATCGAGGACTTCGAGGCGGCGATCGAGCTCACCTACAAGATGCAGCTCGCCAAGGGATTATGGTTCCAGCCGGACCTGCAGTACATCATCCACCCCGGCGGCAACATCCCCGACCCGGTGATTGCGAGCGGCACGGTGCCGATCCCCAATGCGTTCGTGATCGGCGCGCGCACGCTGCTGAGGTTTTGACTCGGGCTTACGCTTTCGCGTGAGCTCCGGGCAAAGCGGTCATGGCGGGCTTGTCCGGCCAGCCCGCTTATCAAGGCTCCGCCGTGCCATATCACGAGTCGCCGGGCTGAGGCCTAGTCGGTTCAGACCGCGTCCGAAGGCACAGGCGCCTCAGCGCCTGGGGCCACCCTACCGAGCCATTCTTCGCGTGCGCTCCTCAGCATGAGGTCATGGCCGGGCTTGTTGTCCCGGCCACCCCGATCATATGGCACGGCCGTGCCTCACTATCGGGGTCGCCGGGACAAGCCCGGCGATGACGGGAATGTAAATGCGGGCCGCATTGCAGATAACAAACGCGGCGTGGATCACGACACCGTCGCGGTCTGCGACGCCTCGTTCTGCAGGCGCTGGACGACGAGGTGCATCAGACGGAAGCCGAATTCGGGATTCTGGAAGTACAGCTCCTTGAACCGGTCGTAGTCGATCACCGCGGTCTGCACGTCGGTCTTGCAGCGGACGGTGCGGGTGCGCCGGCCGTCCGGCGTGAACAGTCCGATCTCGCCGAGCAGCGTGCCCTTGCCCAGCGTGCGGTTCATGTCGACCACCTCGACCTCGCCGGAGATGATGTAATAGGCCGCGGTGGCGTAGTCGCCGCGGGCCATGAGAATGTCGCCGGCCTTGAATTTCTGCGGCCTCGTATAGGGCAGCAGCCACTCGACGTTCATGTCGCCCTTGATGGCGGCGTCGGTCTCCTTGATCAGGCTGTACATCGAATGCAGGCGCCAGCCGTTGATCGGCAGCATGACCGCGTTGAGCAGCACGGTCGGATAGGTGCCGTGCGTGAAGCTGTAGATCATGGCGAGGAAGTTCGCCACGATCGCCGCGATGCGCAGCGGAATGATGGTCTTCGACTGGGCCGCGTAAAGGCCTGCGGCCGCCGCTGCGAGGCCGATCAGCTCGGTGTACTGAAAGTGCATCGAACGCTGCTCCTTGCTCGTGAGCACGACTGCACGCACGTCAAGCTTATTCCTGCGCCGTCGGCGGGCAAAATGGGTGTTGCGGTCGCGCCGCTGCCGGGGCGCGCGCGGCGGCGCGACGAAGCTTGACGCTGTCGCATGGTTGCGTTGTAAAATCCCGGGCGCGGGCGACGGTCAGCCGTTGCTTGAAAACCGCGAAAAATCAAGCCGCTGGCAGGGGCCACCGGCACGGCCCGCGATTCCAGACGCGGCGAGCGGCGAGGAAACTCCGGAATGCCGGGCGACATGGCATCGGCGGCGGCGCACGCCTTTTGGCTTCTGGTCGAGCCGGCGCGTCTGATGGTTCTCGTGATCGGGGTCCTGATCGGGCTCGCGATCGGCGTGCTGCCCGGGCTCAACGGCATCGTCGGCATGGCGATGCTGATCCCGTTCACCTACGGGATGGACCAGCACACCGCGATGGCGCTCCTGCTCGGCATGGCCGCCGTGATCACCTCGTCGGATTTCATCAGCGCGGTGCTGTTCGGGGTGCCCGGCCATGTCGGCGCCGCCGCGACCGTGATCGACGGCCACGCCATGGCGCGCAAGGGCGAAGCCGGGCGGGCCTTCGGCGCCGGCTTTGCGTCGTCGCTCGCGGGCGGCCTCGTCGGCGCGGTCGCGCTCGCGCTCTCGCATCCCGGTGCTCCGCCCGGTGCTGCTCTCGATCGGCTCGCCGGAGCTCCTGGCGTTCACGCTGTTCGGCCTTTCCATGGTGGCGACGCTGTCGGGCCGCGCGCCGCTCAAGGGGCTCACCGCCGCGGCGCTCGGCCTGATGGTGTCGATGATCGGCTCGCGCTCGGAAAGCGGCACGCTGCGCTGGACCTTCGACACGCTCTACCTCTACGACGGCGTGCCGCTGGTGCCGGCGACGCTCGGCCTGTTCGCGATGCCGGAGCTGTGCGAGCTCGCGGTCGCGCGCAAGAAGATCGCCGGCGACCACGCGAGCAACATCAACCTGTCGAGCCAGTGGGAGGGCGTGCGCGACGTCGGCCGCCATTGGTGGCTGGTGCTGCGCTGCGGCATCCTCGGCACCGGCCTCGGCGCCATTCCCGGCATCGGCTCGGCGGTGATCGACTGGATCGCCTACGGCTACGCCCAGCGCACCGAGAAGAACCCGGAGACCTTCGGCACCGGCGACGTGCGCGGCGTGATCGCGCCGGAAAGCTCGAACAACGCCAAGGAAGGCGGGCACCTCGTGCCGACCATCGCCTTCGGGGTGCCGGCCGGCGCATCGATGGCGATCCTGCTCGGCGCCTTCCTGATGCACGGGCTCACGCCGGGCCCGGAGATGCTCACCAAGAATCTCGACGTCACCTACACGATCGTGTGGAGCCTGACGCTCGCCCATGTGATCGGCGCGCTGATCTGCCTCTCGTGCAGCCGCTGGCTCGCCAAGATCTCCACGGTGCGGCCGGAAATCCTGCTGCCGATCGTGCTGTCGCTCGTGTTCGTCGCCGCCTTCGAAGGCACCCACGACTGGGGCGACCTCTTCACGCTGATGGTCTTCGGCGTGGTCGGCTGGCTCATGAAGCGGCTGGGCTGGCCGCGCCCGCCGATGGTGCTCGGCCTCGTCATCGGCGGCATCTTCGAGCGCTATCTCTACATCTCGACCTCGCTCTACGGCATCGCCTGGCTGTGGCGGCCGGTGGTGCTCGTCATCCTCGCCCTCGTCGCCTGGGCGCTGTTCCGTCCGTTCGCCGAGATCGTGCGCAGCGTGATCGGGGAATTGCGCCAGGTCGGCAAGCACAAGCTGCGCTTCTCCGCCTCGGCGGCGTTCACCGTCGCGCATCATCGCCTTCATCGTCACCGCGATCATGCTGTCGTCGGACTGGCCGGCGGCGGCGAAGCCGGTGCCGCTCACCGCGTGCTACATGGCGCTGACCTTCGCGAGCCTCAACCTCATCAACGAGCTGTTCGGCAAGCAGCAGGTCACGCTCGCCGGTGTCGACGGCGGCGTCGCCACCGGCGCCCATGCAGGCACCGATTTCGGCATGCCGGACTCGGCGGTGCGTCGCGGCGCGGTGATCTATTTCCTCTGGCTCGCCGGCCTGATGGCGCTCGTCGCGCTGATCGGCTTCATTCCGGCGATCTTCGTGTTCATCCTCGTCTACATGCACTTCGGCTTCAAGGAGCCGGCGCTGCCGGCGGCGATCTATGCGTTCGCCACGGCGTTCCTGTGCTGGGGCCTGTTCCACAAGCTGCTCGCGGTGGCGTGGCCGCAGTCGCTTCTCGGCGATCTCTTTCCCGCGCTGCGCGCCTCACTCGGTTTCATCTGACGGAGACAAAAAATGACCGGGCTTTACGAACAGACACCGGGACAGGGGCACAATCGTCCCCCCGTCGAGGACAAGGAGGGCAAGTGGGAGCGCTGGTCGAAGAAGCGCGTGTTCGTGCGCGAGCTCGCCGGCACCTACAGCGACGTCTACAAGTCGCTTGTCGATCAGCCCCGCATCTATTCCTCGCGCAACCACCCCTGGAAAGGCGGTCCGGCGCTCTACGGCAAGCACGTGGTGAGCCCGCAGGAGGCGAACGTCGTGCAGTCGATCGAGACCCACATCGAATGCTACGCGCCGGGCGCCTACGGCCAGAAGCACGGCCATCTCAACAGCGCGGTGTTCTACGTGCTCAAGGGGCGCGGCCACGACATCCATGACGGCCGCCGCATCGAATGGAAGGCCGGCGACATCATGATCGTCGAATGCGGCTGCGTGCACCAGCACTTCAACGACGACCCCGACAACGAGGCGATCCTCCTCGTCTTCAAGGCGAAGCCGCTGTTCCTGTTCATGCACCTCCTGTTCCAGAAGATCGTGTCCTATCCGCCGAACGAAGCATCGCCCGGCCACGAGGACTTCCGCCCGCCGAAGGATCTGTAGCTTCCTGCTCCCTCTCCCGCTTGCGGGGGAGGGTCGGGGAGGGGGCCACGGCGGCGCGGCAAATCCCAAGGCAAAATCACACCGGCGGCAAGAAGAATTCAGGAGCTTCGCAAATGACCATTCTCGATGAACGCGACTTCGCCCATGTCGGCAGCAAGGACGCCGGTACGATCCGCGCCGAAGACGTCAAGGCGTCGCAGGAGTTCCGCAAATTCTACGAAACGCTGCCCAATGTGGTGACGGCGGAGGAGATGCCGTTCGAGCGCTCGGCCGACGGGCTCATCAAGCACCTCGTCCATCACAAGATGAACACGCGCGAGCGCTGCGTCGAAGCCTACATGCAGTTCCTCAAGCCCGGCGAACGCTCCGGCAAGCATCGCCACATGTGGGAGGAGGTGCTGTTCGTGGTCGAGGGCGAAGGCTACGACCTGCACTGGGACCTCAAGTTCGACTGCATCGACGCCTTCGAATGGGAATGGTCGCCGGAGCCGCGCAAGTTCGAGTGGCAGCGCGGCGATTTCATCTACGTGCCGCCGTTCACCATCCACCAGCATTTCAATCCGCCGGACGCGACGTCCGAAGCGCGGCTGATCGTGATCTCGAACCGCATGGTCAAGGAAATGGGTTTCGACTGGTTCGACCAGATCGAGAACGCGCCGGGGTTTTGAAACTAGTGGATCAAACCTGACATTTGAATCCCAGCAAGGATTCCCGGCGGGCTCGTTACGTGCGAGTCTGGCGGATGCGAACGGGAATTTCCATCACTCTCAAGCCCGCTGACCGCCGCCGCTTGGCTACGCTCGCGCGGGATCGTAATGCGCCGCATAAGCACGTCTGGCGGGCTGAGATCGTCCTGTTGAGTGCCGACGGCGTCGGTACCACTGAGATCATGCGCCGGACCGGCAGATCGAAAACCTGCGTGTGGCGCTGGCAGGAGCGCTTCATGCAGGCTGGTTGCGACGGTCTGCTGCACGATAAGACGCGACCCTCGCGCATCCCGCCACTGGGGTCGGATCTCGTTGAGCGTGTCGTGATGCTCACCCAAACCGATCCGCCTACCGACGCGACCCATTGGACCGCCACCATGATGGCGAAAGCAGTCGGCATCAGCGCAAGTTCTGTCCAACGCATCTGGCGCGCGCATGGTCTCCAACCGCACCGGGTCCGGCAATTCAAGCTCTCCAACGACCCGAAGTTTATCGACAAGCTGCGCGATGTCGTCGGGCTCTATGTCGATCCGCCCGCCCACGCCATCGTCCTTTCGGTCGATGAGAAGTCGCAAATCCAAGCCCTCGACCGCACCCAGCCCGGCCTGCCGATGAAAAAAGGTCGCGCCGGTACAATGACCCACGACTACAAGCGCCATGGCACAACGACGCTGTTCGCTGCTCTCGACGTGCTCGAAGGCAAGGTCATCGGCCGATGTATGCAACGCCATCGGCACCAGGAGTTCATCCGCTTCTTGAATTCTATTGAGGCGCAGGTGCCGGCCAGAAAGCTCGTTCACGTGATCCTCGACAATTACGCCGTCCACAAGCATCCAAAGGTGTGTCAATGGCTCGCCCGCCACCCGCGCTTCGCTTTCCATTTCACGCCAACCTCTTGTTCGTGGCTCAACGCAGTCGAGGGGTTCTTCGCCAAACTTGCCAAGCAACGACTAAAGCGAGGTGTCTTCCGTTGCGTGGTCGATCTCCAAGCCACCATCAACCGCTTCGTCGCTCAGACCAACCATGACCCCAAACCCTTCACCTGGACCGCCGATCCAGACAAAATCATCGCCGCTGTCAGGCGTGGGCACCAAGTGTTAAATTCCATCCACTAGCAGGCGGTACCCAGACTGAGCTCTTGCGAAATCCGGGGCCACCTCCTCCGCGTTCCAATCGCAAGTCCCCGGTTTCGCTGCGCTCAACCCGGGCTATGGCGCAAGCCTCGCGGCATGCTCCCCGCGAATGGTATTGCAAGCGCGCGTGCCATCGAGGACTTGCAGCGAATAGGTGTAAGCGGCCGCGTGTTGTCGCGAATTTCATCGACATCTGAGCACCCGCAACATTCACAAAGTTCCCGCGGCCATGCCGCGACCACACATCGTCATCGAAACGCTCCACACGAGCCGCATTTAGGCCGGCCGACTCGCCTAGTCTGGTGTCTGCGACGGGCCGTGCTTGCTACCTGAAATTGCACTCGAATCCGGCCGTCGAGCTCTGCTGGGGGGCTGAGCTGATGGGAATGTGGTTGCTTTCGTTCAAGGATACCGGTGCGGCGATCATCGAAGCGGAATTGTTGACCCATGCGCGGCTGCTGGTCGCGGTGAAGGGGCTGGTGCGGGCCTCGCATTTTGTCGAGGGCTGCCAGATCGACCCCGAATACATTCCGCTGATCCCGGGCGAGGCCACAGGACGCAGGCTTTCTGCCGACGAGGCTCACGAACTGCTCATGCTCCTCAAGCGCGAGATGCCGCGGCAGGGCATGAAGACGCTTCCCGCGCCAGACACGGACCTTGCCGCCGCTGAATGAGTTGAAATCCGGGCGCCAGTTCCCGAAGGCCGCATCGCGCCGCACTCAAATCACGCTCCCGATCGGGCCTCGCCCAAGTTCGGTCCGGCCGGTCGGATAAGCGTCGCTTCGGGGCCACCATCTTGGGACCGAAGTGATCCCGCTTGCAGGGTAATGGCCCCGCAAGACGCCCCGAACTCGTGGAAACTCCACGGTCGGGGTTCTTCGCCTCACGTGTTCCCCACCAGTGCTCCTCAAGCGATGTGACGGCGCCGGTTTTTCTGCGCGTCAGCGTGCCGTGACGATGTGAGCCTGCATCATTCCATCGACCGGCCCGTTGCCAAATTGCGCGGCGATCCTGGCGGCGGCCGCGGCGGTGGCTTCGGCGAGTCGGCCGGCGTCTCGGGCCTCGATCTCGTTGCGGAGCGGTGTTCCCTGGCAGTAGCCGATCGCCGGGTCCATGCTCGTGGGGGCCACACTGCGCAGCGTCACTGTCTCCGCCGCGACATCGACGAATCCGGCGCTCCGGACGTCGGCAACGATCGCATCCTTGTCATGATATCCGTGCGGCGTCCGCGCGAGGAAAAGCGGCGGATCGTCGGGAAACATCTCCCTCACAGCGGCGCTCACGAGGTCCGCGAACTCGTTGTATTCGATCTTGTCCCACACATTGAAGACGAAGCGGCCACCCGGTTTGAGGACGCGCCGTGCTTCGCGATAGGCGGTCAGCTTGTCTGGAAGGAACATCGCCCCGAACTGGCAGACCACGGCGTCGAATGTCCCATCGTCGAACGGCAGCGATTGCGCGTCGGCCTTCCGCCAGACGACGCGGCTCGAAGAGACCGCTTTGGCGGCATGGTCGAGCATCGGCTGATTGAGATCCGTGGCGACGATGCTTACCGCGGCCGGCAGCGAAGCGAGCAGCGCGCGCGTGACGATCCCGGTGCCGGCGGCCGTCTCGAGCACCCGTGCCGCGTCGGGAAGCGACAAGCGGCCGGCGAGGTCCCGGGCATAGGGCTCAAAAATGACCGGGCCCATGTGCTTGTCGTAAAGCGCCGGAATTGATCCGGAGAACACCGTATCGACCTTCGTCATGCGGCCCTCCACCTCGGTTCTGGAATTCGAAAGCAGCGCTCGAAGCCTCGCGCGGGCGCTTGAGCCCGCTAGCCTCGGTCATCGACACCGCAAAGCGCGTACGATAACATTTTCTGATCAGAGCCGCCCGCGGGAGTGCCGGAGTCCCGTATGTTTCGAACGGCGGCGTCGGTGCCCAAGGCGGGCGAACTCTTACGGGATCGTTTTTTTGATCTCGACGCCGCATGACCTTATCGGCGCGTCGCAGCACCGTTTGCGAGAGGCAACAACGAGCATTTCCTCAACGTCTCAGGGAGGGCCCATGAAACTTCCCCGGCGTGCGTTTCTTCGTCTCGCAGGCGGCGCGGTCGCGCTTCCGACTCTTTCCCGCATCGCGACGGCGCAGATCTATCCCTCGCGGCCGCTGCATTTCATCGTCGGGTTTCCCTCGGGAGGCGCGGCGGACATCACCTCCCGGGTTATCGGTCAGTGGATGTCCGACCAGCTCGGGCAATCGGTGATCATCGAGAACAAGCCAGGCGCAGCGACCAATGTCGCGCTGCAGGCGGTGCTCAGCGCGCCGGCCGACGGTTATACATTCGGCTATATTTCCTCTTCGGCGACGATCAATTCCTCGCTCTATGCGAAGCCGCCGTTCGATTTTCGGCGCGACTTCGCACCAGTCGCCGGAATGGTCAACTACCCGCACGTGCTGGTCGTGAATACGACGGTGCCCGCGAAGACGATTTCGGAGTTCATCGCCTGGCTCAAGGCCAATCCCGGCAAAGTCTCGATGGCCTCCTACGGCACCGGCACCACATCGCATCTCGCCGGCGAATTGTTCATGTCGATGACCGACACGCATATGATCCACGTGCCCTATCGCGGCGACGCGCAGGCGTTTCCAGATCTGATCAGCGACAGGGTGCAGATGTACATCACCCCCGTGACCGGAGCGCTGCCGCACATCAAGTCGGGCGCACTGCGGCCGCTGGCCATGATGGGCAATGCGAGGAGCGACGCGCTGCCCGACGTACCGATCCTTGCCGACTTCGTGCCGGGCTACGAGGTGAACTCGTTTGCCGGCGTCGCAATGAAGGCCGGTACGCCGCCCGACATCATCGAGCGGCTCAATCGCGTCATCAACGCCGGCCTCGCCGACCCGCATCTCGCGGCCCGGCTCGCCGAGCTCGGTGCCGTGCCGCAGCCGTTCACGCCGGCGGAGTTCGGCGCCTACATGGCGTCGGAAGCGGAAAAGTGGGCGAAGATCGTCCGCGCCGCGAATGTGCGGATCGAGTGATCCGCGGGAGTGCTCGCGCAGCCGTCGATGTCAGGGCGCGCTGCATGATTCAGCCAGACATTCAGGCGACAGCGAGATCCCCACGGCGCTGCTTGCGCAACAGCGACTTCGAACGGCTCCGGGGCGCCCAGAGCAAAGCCTTGCGCATAATCGACGCCCACTTCGCGAAGCGCTTCAACGATGTCGGCGTGCTCGGCGCATTCGGCGATGGTCTTCTTTCCCGTCACCTTGCCGATGTGGTTGATCATCTCCACCATGGCGCGATCGACGGGATCGCTCAGCATGCCTCTTACGAAACCGCCGTCGATCTTCACGTAGTCGACGGACAGGTGCCTGAGATATCCGAACGCCGACATTCCGAATCCGAAATCATCGAGGGCGAACCGGAAGCCGATTTCCCGAAGCGAGTGGATGAAGCGTTGCGCGACCTCGAGGTCTCTGATCGCGCTGGTCTCGGTGAGCTCGAAGCAGATCAGCTCGGGCCGGATGTGATGGGTGCGAAGCTCCTCGCGCAGGAAATCGCGGAACTTGGAGTCGCTGAGGGTCGTTCCTGAAAGATTGATGGCGCAGGAGATGATCCGCTGCGCGCCGACCGCTTCGACCCGCGCCAGCGTCGCGAAGGCGTGGCGGACCACCCAACGGTCGATCAGCGGCATCAGGTTGTATCGTTCCGCCGCGGGCAAGAAGGTGGCGGGCGGCACCAGCTCGCCGCTGCGATCCCTCAATCGCAGCAGCGCTTCAACGCGCAGGCCGGCTTCGGGTCCATCCGCGAGCGGCACGATCTTCTGCGCGTCGAGGCAGAACTGATCCTCGTCCAGAGCGACTCTGAGCTTTTGCACCCAGTCCATTTCCCCCACCCGTTGGAGGAATTCCACATCGCTCGTGTGATGCAATTGGGTGCGGTTGCGGCCCTTTTCCTTCGCCAGGTAGCAGGCGACGTCCGCGGTGCGGACGGCCTCCTGAACCGTCGTGTTCGCGTTCGACGATGTGGGCGAGCCCGATGCTCGCGCTGACACGGAAGCTCCGATTTTCCCAAACGAAATTCATCTGCTCGACGGCACGCCGGAGCTTCTCGGCAACGGCCGCGGCGCGGTCGGCGTCGCAGTCGGTCGCCGATGCACGCAAACTCGTCGCCGCCCAGGCGCGCCAGAACGTCCGTCGCCCGCAGGTGCTTGCGCAGCACGGCAGCCACTTGGCGCAGCAGCTGATCGCCGGCGGCGTGTCCGCAGGTGTCGTTGACGACCTTGAACTGGTCGAGGTCGAGGAACATCAAGCGCATGGCCCGCGCCGTCGGCTGCCAAGCTGCTTCGATCGCGATCTGCAGCCGGCGCTCGAACTCGCGGCGGTTCGGTAGCTCGGTCAGCTCGTCGTGCGAAGCCTGCCAGGAAAGGCGGGCGAGGAATTCCTGCTCGTTGGTCCTGTCGTGAATGACGACGACGTTGCTCACGCCGGTGCCGTTGGAGCGGAGAGAAGTGGCGGCGATCGACACTGCGACCGAGGTGCCGTCGGGCCGCTCGATCAACTGGAACGCAGTTGCGCAGCCGCGGCTTGCCTCCGTCGGCAAAAATGTCGGTCGTCCACTCCCGTCTGCTTGGCACTTCAGGCGGAACAGTGAGGTCAGCGCCGTTCCGCGGGCCGTTTCGTTCGACGTGACGCGCGAGCAGGCGTTCGGCCGCGGCGTTCATGTACACGACACGCCCGGCGACGTCGGTGCTGATGACGGATTCGCCGAGCGACGCGAGAGTGGCTTGGGCGCGTTCCTTCTCGGCGCGCAGCGCCGCCTCGATACGCGTGCTGCTGGCGCAGAAAGTATCGCGACCACCAGATCGTGAGCGCGACGAGGAGCGACCGCAGCCAGGAAGTTGGCGATCACGAGGATGAGCTTGATCGATCGCGACGCTTCGCCGAGGCTTTCTGAAAACGCGGTGGCGAGGAGCGTCAGCCGTCGATTGATCTCGGCGATCTCGGCCTTGGCGGCGGTGCGGTCGCGCGTGGTAGGAGACGTGGCGACGTCGGCGTGAACGTTGTCGCCGAGCGCGACCAATTCGTCGAGGATGGGGTCGGACGCGATCCATTGCGAAACGGATCGGTCGAAGTAGCTGATGTTGCGAAAATTACGGAACAGCCAGATCAGTCCGTCGACGTCGTCGACATGGTTGCCTCCGCCGATGAAGCCGCTGCGGGCCGCGTCAGACGTCAGGAGGCGACAGCTCCAGCGCGTGCCGCGCGGCGGCGATCCGCCAACGGGACTGCGACCGCGACTTTGTACCGATCATAAAACTGCGGCTCGCCCGTCTCGGCGTAGAGGTTGAGAAAATAGATCGCGTCCTTCTGGCCCTTGGTCCACAGGCCTTCTCCGGCGATGTAGGCTCGCACCGACGAAAGCACTTCCAGGCTCACGAATGCGAGCACCGCCTGAAAACAAACGATGGCGATGAACGGCCCGATAAGTGTCAATAAACGCGGAATCGAGACTTCTGATATCGGCCGCCACTACGACTCCATGTCGAGCTGCTGCGGATGCTCGCCGAGGCCGGTTACTTCCGCGATTATCCTGTGAGAAGCGTCCGACTGAAAACCACCAATGCCGCTCCCTCCGAAAGCTACTAACGTCGCTCCGTCCGGGAGGTTTCAGAAGACGACGCGGCGACCCGGGAAGTCAATTCAACTATCGATCAGACGTGTTTCGAATTTGAGTTAAATCTTGAGGGAACCGCGGCGCGGGCGCGGTTCCGAGGATAGTTCAACCCTTCCCCGGCGCGCCGCCGCGGGTCGCCTGGCCGGCGAAGCGTCAGCATCGGGCGATTACGCATAGCCCGGATTAAGTCCTTGTGATCACACGCAGCCTGGATCGGGCCCTTTCGACACCCTGGCGATTTTTCTCCGGGGCACTTCGCTTCCCCGGGTTTCGCTGCGCTCAACCCGGGCTACGGGTCGAACTCGGGGTGATGGACGAGTCCGGCGGACATGATATGCTCGCTCGCCAAAACGATCGATCCGGAGATGTCCGAACGGTCACGAATCCTCGAGGGAGGACTTCATGAAACGCAAGAATCCCAACGCCACAAGTGTGTCCGAAGTCGCCGGGAACGGGCTTCTCGATCGCCGCGCGCTGCTCGGGCGCGGCATGTTCTTCGCCGGCGTCGCCGCCGCCGGTGTCGGCACGGTCGAACAGCGCCGGCGCCGAAGCTTTGCCGGTCGATCCCTGGAGCATGGAGCCGGGGGCGCCGATCCCGCCCTATGGCGTGCCGGCGAAATACGAGAACAAGGTCGTCCGCACGCTCACCAATCCCAACAACGAGGCGCGCACCAGCAATGGCCGCACGCCGCATCATCTCCTCGACGGCACCATCACGCCGAACGGCTTGCACTTCGTGGTGGCGCGATCCGGCTTCCCGGATATCGATCCCGCGAAGCACCGCCTGGTGATCCACGGTCTCGTCAAGCAGCCGCTGGTGTTCGACCTCGAGGCGCTCGCGCGCTACCCCAAGGTCACGCGCATCCAGTTCGTCGAATGCGGCGGCAACAGCGCGCCGCTCTTCAACAAGGACCCGGTCGCAGGCCAACGTGCAGGCGATCCACGGCCTGCTTGTCCTGCTCCGAATGGACCGGGGTGCGGCTCTCGACGCTTGCTCGAGGAGACCGGCATCGACCCCAAGGCGAAGTGGCTGCTCGCGGAAGGCGCCGACGGGCCGAGCATGAACCGCAGCATTCCGCTCGCCAAGGCGCTCGACGACGACGATGGTCGCGCTCTACCAGAACGGCGAGCGCATCAACCCCGCGCAGGGCTATCCGATGCGGCTCCTGGTGCCCGGCTACGAAGGCAACATGAACGTCAAGTGGCTGCACCGGATCAAGCTCGTCGAAGAGCCGGTGATGGCGATCAACGAGACCATGCAATACACCTATCGGGTGGCGGGGCCGAAGATCTGGCAGTTCTTCTTCCCGATGGAGGTGAAGTCCTTCGTCACCAATCCCTCGCCTGGCCTGACGCTGAAAGGGCCCGGGTTCTACGAAATCTCGGGGCTCGCCTATTCCGGCAACGGCCGCATCGCCAAGGTCATGGTCTCCGCCGACGGCGGCAAGAGCTGGGGCGAGGCGGCGCTCGACGGCCCGGTGCTCAGCAAGGCGCTGACCCGTTTCCGCATGCCGTGGCGATGGGACGGCCAGCCGGTGGTGCTGCAGAGCCGCGCCTGGGACGAGGCCGGCAACGTCCAGCCGACCCGCGGCGAGTTGTTCAAGGAGCGCGGCGAGCCCAAGGTCAACTTCCCCGTGACCGCGTTCCCGATGGGCCACATGAACGTCATCACCAGCTGGGGAATCGACAGCAAGGGGGAGGCGAAGCATGTCTATTCATAAGCCTCTCCATGCTGTCATCGCGCTGGCCTTCCTCACCGCGGCCGGCAGTGCCGGCGCGGCCGATCTGCCCGGCCTCGGCAAGCCGGTCAGCGAGGCCGAGCTCGCGCCTGTGGGACATGAGCATCCCGCCCGACGGCAAAGGCTTGCCGCCGGGCAGCGGCACCGCGGCCCAGGGGGCGGCCATCTACGCGCAGAAATGCGAAGGCTGTCACGGCAAGGGCGGCGAGGGCGGCCGCAGCGCCATGCTGATCAACCCGCCCGGCAAGACCGACCGCAACATGGCGAACTACGCGCCGACCGCCACCACGATCTTCGACTTCACGCGGCGCGCGATGCCGTATACGCAGCCGAAGTCGCTCACCGGCGAGGAGGTCTACGCGCTCACCGCCTTCATTCTCGCCGGCAACAAGGTGATCGGCGAGAACGAGGTCATGAACGCGGAGACCTTGCCCAAGGTGAAGATGCCGAACCGCGACGGCTTCGTCAGCCGGTATCCGGAAAAGCACTGACGGCCGACCAACATCATTCCGGGGCCGCCGCAGGCGGAACCCGGAATCCAGCCTTCTGTCGCTGCGCCGTTTAGGATTCCGGGTTCGCCGCTGGCGCGGCGCCCCGGAATGACGGGCAACCACGCGACCCTTCACACCCCCGGCAATCGCTCCTCGACCGGGGCCGGCTTGGTCGGCAGCTCGAAGCGGAACACCGAGCCGTGCTGCGCGGCGGGCGTCACCCACAGGCGGCCGTCGTGCGCTTCGATGATCGATTTGCAGATCGACAGGCCCATGCCCATGCCGTCGGGCTTGGTCGTGAAGAACGAATCGAACAGCCGGTCCATCTTCTCCGGATCGATGCCGACACCGGAATCCTCGATCGACACCGTGATGGTGTCGCCGTTGCGCAATTCCGATTTGACCCGCAGCGTCTGCGGCCGGTCGGTGACCGACTCCATCGCGTCGATCGCGTTGGTGACGAGGTTCATGATCACCTGCTGAAGCTGGACGCGGTCCGCGGTCACCTGCGGCAGGTCGGCGGAGAGGAAGCTGAACACCGCGATGCGGTGCTCGATCAGCTCCTTGTGGACGAGGGTGAGCACCTCGCGGATCAGCTCGTTGACCTCGACGGCGACGCGCTTGTGCCCGTCGTTCTTGAACATCGCGCGGATGCCCTGGACGAGCTCCGCGGTGCGGTGGCCGTCGTCGGCGATGCGCTTGAGCGCAGCGCGCACCTCGTCGAGATCGGGCTCGGCATGGGCGAGCCAGCGCTGCCCGGCATTGGCATTGGCGACGATCGCCGCGAGCGGCTGGTTGATCTCGTGGGCGATCGAGGCGGTCATCGCGCCGAACCGGTTGATGCGCGCGACCCGCGCGAGCTCCGCCCGCGTCGCCTGCAAGCGCGTCCTGGGAGCGCTTGCTCTCGGTGATGTCCTGCATCATGCCGAACATCAGCTGCGACTTCCTCTCCGGGTCGGGGATGCGGAAGACGTAGAGCTGGATCCAGATCAGCGCTGCCGTCCTTGCGGCGCAGCTGCTTGACCATCTCGAAGTGCTGGCGCTTGCCCTCCCGCAGCTCCTTGAACAGGAGCTCGTTGACCTCGCGCTCGCCGGGCACGCTGATGTCGAGCGGGGTGAGCCGGCGCAGCTCGTCATTGGTGTAGCCGACCATCCGCTGATAGGACGGGATTGGTGTCGACGAAGCGGTGGTTGTGGTCGATGAAGGAGACGCCGAAGATCGGATTTTCGACCACCGACCGCCACCGCGCCTCGCTCGTCTTGAGGAAGCCTTCGGCGCGCTTGAGCCTGAAGTACTGGATCAGCAGCGCGGTGATCAGGGCGGACTGGAAGGCGATGAGCGCGATCGCCACGATGATCGGCGTCTGGTGCTGATCCCACAGGCTCGTCGTCTCGGCCAGAAGTCCGAGCCCGGCCGGCTGCGCCCGCCCCGGGACGCATCCGAGGCAGAAGGCGAGCGCACTCAACGCATGATCGTCGAAAGCTTCGGAACGGCGGGCTGCGGCACGACTCCACCATCATCGGTGAGGCGAGATTAGCCGATGATCGTCGCCCTTCCAACGGCCGCGCCGCCGCAGGGTAAATGCCACGGCATGCCCGGCTGTCGGAGTCGACATTCGCCGAGTGGATCGCTGGCGACCCGCAGGCGGCGCGGACGAGCGTCACTCCACCTGGGCGCCGGAGGCCTTCACCACGGCGGCCCATTTCGGGATTTCGCTCTTGATGTAGGCGGCGAATTCCTCCGGGGTCGAGGAGCCGACCTCGACGCCGAGGTCGTGGAGCTGGCGCACCGTGTCGGGGTCGGCGAGCGCCTGCACCATGGCGCGGTTGAGCGTGTCGATGACCGGCCGCGGCGTGCCCGCCGGCGCGACGAGGCCGTGCCAGGTGGTGGCGTCGAAGCCGGGCAGGCCGAGCTCGGCGACGGTCGGCAGGTCCGGCATCAGCGAGAAGCGCTTGAGCGTCGTCACCGCGAGCGGCCGCAGCGTGCCGGATTTGAGGAACCCGACCACCGAGGCGGAGGTCGCGAACATCACCTGGGTGTGGCCGGCGATGAGGTCCTGGAGCGCCGGCGCCGCGCCCTTGTAGGACACCGACACGATGTCGACCTTGGCCTCGGACTTGAACAGCTCCGCCGAGAGGTGCGCGGCCGCGCCGAAGCCGGAATTGGCGTAGTTGAGCTTGCCCGGATTGGCTTTTGCGTAGGCGATCAGCTCCGCCATGGTCTTGGCCGGAAATTTCGGATTGACCACGAGGATATTGGGCTGCGACCCGATCAGGCTGATCGGCGCGAAATCCTTCTCGCCGTCGAAGTTGAGCTTCTTGAACAGGCTCTGGTTGGTGGCGAGCAGGCCGTTGTTGCCCATCAGCAGCGTGTAGCCGTCGGGCGCCGCATGGGCGACCACCTCGGCGGCGATGTTGCCGGCGCCGCCCGGCCGGTTGTCGATGACGAAGGTCTGGCCGAGGATCTTTTCGAGCTGGCGCCCGACGATGCGGGCGAGCACGTCGCTCGGCCCGCCCGGCGTGAAGGCGACGATCAGCGTCACCGGCCGGGTCGGATAATCGGCGGCACCAGCCGGCGCGACGAGGGCCGGGGCGACGAGCGTGGCGACGAGGGCGAGGGCGGCTGCAAAGAGTCTGATCATGACGATGATCCGGTTTGACACCGGTGATCCGGTTTGGATGATCCGGTTTGAAGATGCGTCGTGGCGAAACCGGCGCGCTCAGCGCCCGGCGGCATAGCCCTGCATGCCGCGCGGATTGGCGGCGGCGCGGCGGCGGCGGCCGACCTTCGACGCCGCGGTGAGCCGTCCCTCCGACCACGCCGGGCCGACCTCGACCACATGGCCGCGGTGCTCGAGCTCCTTGCGGGTGTCGGCGGGGACCCGGCTCTCCACCACCAGCACGCCGGGGCGCGCGGTGCGCGGCCAGAACGAGATCGGGAAGTGCTCGGAATGCCAGGCCGGCGCGTCGATCGCTTCCTGCAGGTTGAGCTTGGCGTGGACGTGGCGCAGGAAGAACTGCGTCGTCCACTGGTCCTGCTGGTCGCCGCCGGGGGAGCCCCAGGCGAGATAGGGCTCGCCGTCGCGCAGCGCCATGGTCGGCGACAGCGTGGTGCGCGGGCGCTTGCCCGGCGCGAGCGCAGGCCGGATGGTTCTCCTCGAGCCAGAACATCTGGCCGCGGGTGCCGAGCCCGAAGCCGAGCTCCGGGATCACCGGCGAGGACTGCAGCCAGCCGCCCGACGGCGTCGCCGACACCATGTTGCCGTCGCGGTCGACGATGTCGAAATGCACGGTGTCGCCGCGCACCTCGCCGACGCGCCCGACGGTCGGCTCGCCGGCGCCCATGGCGCCGACCGCTTCGCGCACGCCCTCGGCGCGCTTGAGCTTGACCACGGCGCCGAAGCCTTCGACCGAGCCCGGCTGCAGTTCGAGCGAGGCGTTGTGGTGGATGAGCTTGCGCCGCTCGTCGTTATAGGCGTCGGACAGCAGCGTCTCCATCGGCACCTTCACGAAATTCGGGATCGCCGTAGAACTTCTCGCGGTCGGCGAAGGCGAGCTTGGAGGCTTCGACCACGACGTGGATGAACTCCGGCTCGGTGACGCTGAGCCCGTCCAGCGCGAAGCCCTTGAGCAGCGCGAGCTGCTGCAGCATCACCGGTCCCTGCGCCCACGGGCCGGGCTTGCAGACGGTGTAGCGGCCGTACTGGTAGGTCAGCGGCGCTTCCTTGGTCGCCTGCCAGCGCGCCATGTCCTCGCCGGTGAGCACGCCGCGGTTGCGCCGCCCGCTGGTGTCCATGATCTCCTGGGTGCGGCAGAACCGGTCGATCGCCTCGGCGACGAAGCCCTGCGACCACACCTTGCGCGCCCGCTCGATCTCCTGCTCGCGGCCGCCGGGGCCGGCGGCCTCGCGCAGCACCCGCGTATAGGTCTCGGCGATCGCCGGATTGGTGAACAGCGTGCCGGTCTCCGGCACCTTGCCGTCGCGCAGATAGACCGCGGCCGAGGTCGGCCAATGCTCGCGGAAGAGCTTCTCCACCGTGGCGATGGTGGCATTGGCGCGCTCGACCAGCGGATGGCCGTCGCGCGCATAGGAGATCGCGGGCGCGAGCACGTCGGCGAGCCGCATGGTGCCGTAGTCGCGCAGCAGCATCATCCAGGTGTCGAACATGCCGGGCACGCAGGCCGCGAGCAGGCCGGTGCCGGGCATCATGTCGAGGCCGAGGCTGCGGTAATGCGCGATGGTCGCGCCGGCCGGCGCCGGGCCCTGGCCGCAGATCACCTCGACGCCGCCCTTGCGGGTGTCGTGCAGGATGACCGGGCACGTCGCCGCCGGGGCCGTTGAGATGCGGCTCGACCACCTGCAGGGTGAACGCGGTCGCGCACCGCCGCGTCGAAGGCGTTGCCGCCCTTCTCCAGCACCCCCATGCCGACCGCGGTCGCGATCCAGTGGGTCGAGGTGACGACGCCGAAGGTGCCCTCGATCTCGGGGCGCGTGGTGAAGGGGTTGGGATTGACGTTGCTCATCGATGCACTCCGCCGCTTCACGGGGGCGGCCTGCGGGGATCAGGCTGTATATACCGGCCCTTGCGGGAGACCAAGGGCGGGCGTGCCGCACCTCCGCGGGGCCGCGTTGCGGCGGAGGCAGACGACCGAGGCAGAGCGGCGCACGCGCGATGCCGACGGAGCTCTGCGCGCCCTGGCCGAACTCGCCCGCGGAACCGATCCGCGACGCCCACTGCGCGCGCAGAGGGTCAATGTTGATGGCCGATTCCATTGCTGGCGCACCCTGAGCCTTCACATGGCCAATGAAGCGCCAGGAACATCATCGCAAATGGGCGCAGAACCGATTGCCGATTGATAACGGCCGGCTTGCCGAGATCGATACAGATATTGACGATCAAGTAGGTGACCAATGGCTTGTCCCGCATCGGGAGACCATTGCTGTCCAATTGATATCTACCAAGAGCATATGTCGGGGTCGGCCAGGAGCCGACAGTATCGCCAGCGGCTAGAACAAGCCTGTTCACGCAAGGGTGGCTCGTCGGCATCGGGTAAACAAGTGCGCGATAGGTCGGGTTTGATTGCTTGATGACGTATATGCTGCCTTGAGATAAGGGCACGGGAGTAAGCTCGGTCAAAAACGATTTAACGCGATGACCGCCAAATTTTCCTCCCACCTCGGGAGAATTCAAGTTCGTTCCATCTGTCTGGAGTCCCACTTCACTGGACAGCCAGTTGCTCGCAAATATTAACGGCCGCGATGGAAGGCTTCCGACATCGGACGGATTTTGGCTCATGTTTTCTTGAGCCAAGATCATATCAACGGCATTTGAAAGCCCTTGATGCGCTGAAAGAAATGTCTGCAAGTCAGCATTTGGATCAGGAATCGTGAATTTCCCATTTGCATTGAACTGAGGGATTAAGCGCATCAAGCCTTCTGGGCTGCACAACAATTCTGACTGCGCGGATAAAGCAGCCGCGCTGGAAAGAGACGAAGCAGAGAGTGTGAGGGCGAGGACAATAGTTCGAATAGAGAAGGTAGACATGGCCGAGCTTCTCCGAATGAACTCCGAGCCGGGACAATTCTTGCGTCTTTCCCGTGCACCGGCAAGCCAAGCTGCGGCCGCGAGCAACATATGACCAGCCTTGATTCTTCGGACCGGTTTTAGCGAGGCCGCTTGAGTCACTGTGCCTTGATGCCGGCGAACTTGATCACCTTGCCCCATTTTTCGGTTTCGTCGGCGATCAGCTTGCCGAAGGTGGCCGGCGGTCCCGGCAGCGGCACGCTGCCGAGGTCGGCGAGACGGGCCTTGAGCTTCGGGTCGGCAAGCCCGGCGTTGGCCGCGTTGTTGAGAATCTCGACGATCTCGGCCGGGGTGTTGTGGGGCGCGCCGATCCCATAGAACGAGGAGGCCTCGTAGCCCGGCAGCGTCTCGCCCACGGTCGGCAGGTCAGGCAGCGCGTCGGAGCGGGTCGCGCCTGTCACCGCAATCGCACGCACCTTGCCGGCCTTCACATATTCGATCGAGGAGCCGAGCGAGGGAAACAGCACCTCGATCTGTCCCCGATCAGGTCGGTCAACGCCAGTGCGTTGCCGCGATACGGCACGTGGACCAGATTGACGCCGGCCATCATCTTGAACAGCTCGCCGGCGAGATGGCTGGTGCTGCCGACGCCGGCCGACCCCATGTTGATCCGGCCCGGATTGGCCTTGGCGTAGGCGATGAACTCGGGGACGGTTTTCGCGGCAATCGAAGAGCTGACCGCGAACGCCGACGGCGCCTGGGCGATGCCGGCGACCGGCAGCATGTCGCGCATGAAGTTGAAGGGAAGTTTTTCGTAGAGGGTGGCGTTGATCGCACTGGAGAGATTGGTGCCGAACAGCGTGTAGCCGTCGGGGGGTGAATTGATCACCACCTCGGCCGCGATGTTGGTGCCGGCGCCGGGGCGGTTCTCGATGACGAACGTCTGGCCCAGCCGCTCCGTCAGCCACTGCCCCATCAGACGCGAAATGATGTCGTTGCCGCCGGCAGCCGCGAAACCGCTGATGAAACGCACCGGCCGGCTCGGATAGCCATCTGCCAGGGCACGGCGAGCAATGGCCGGCGCGGCAACAGCGCCCGCGGCGAGATGGAGAAATTGCCGGCGGGGAAGATTCATCACATTGCTCCCGGGCAATGCAGGTTGATCGATGCGAACAGCACAGCGACACCACGTTCGCAAAATCATCGGAAGGGGGCAATGATCCGATGATCGCTCTGCTATTGCTGAACCGCAGATCATCCGGGTTTCGGCTTTCACGGCCACACCGGGCGGTGATAGCCGAGCGGAACCGCGGGCCGCGCCCAGTACGGCGGGGTTTCGGACAACTGCACGGCTGGCCCGAGGTGGCGGAGCCGGCCGGATGGCGTCTCGCTGACCGTCGACCAACGTTCCAGTTCGCCGGCGGTGAACTCGGCCGGTACACCCTCAAGCGCCGCAGCCGGCACCTCGCCGAGATCGACGATCCACTTGCCGACCTGAGCGAGAGAGATCCGCACCAGCCAGCTGCCGCCTTCCCGCGCCCGGCGCGCCAATGCCACCATCGCGCCAAACGCCATCAAGTAACCCGTGCAATAATCGATCGCCGAGACCGGATAGAATTGCGGTCCCGGCGACTTCCCCGGAACGCACTCCGCCTGTCGCATCGTTATGCCGCTGACGGTTTGCACCACCGTGTCGAAGCCGCGCCGCGACGCCCACGGGCCGGTGTGACCGAAGGCGGAGAGCGAGACGTAGACGAGCCCAGGCCGGATCGCAGCCAGCTCCTCCGGCGAAAAGCCGCGGCTGGCCAAGGTGCCCGGACGATATCCTTGGCTGAAGACATCGGCCTTGCGCACCAGCCCGCGCAGGATATCGACATCGCCCCGATCGCGCAGGTCGAGGTAGGCCGACAGCTTGCCGTGCCCGATATCCAATTCCTGGTAGCCGAGGCTCGGCAGATGCGCGCTCGTGATCTTCAAGACGTCGGCGCCATGTTCGGCGAGCGTGCGCCCACACGTCGGTCCGGCGAGGACGCGCGTGAGGTCGAGGACGCGGATGCCCGAGAGCGGCCGATCGCCGGCCGGCAGCGGTTCGGGGGCGCTGTCGCCGATGCGAATGATCTCCATGAGCGGCAACGCCGCGACCGCGGCGCCTTGCGGATGCTTCGCCCATTCCGCCTGCGTTCGCGCCATGCCGCCGGCGCCCTTCGCGGCGATGATCGCCTCCTCGAGATCGGCGGCGTCCCACGTGGCCACGGCGCGCGCCGCGGCCTCGCGATCCTCCGCTACGCCGAGCACGCGCAGTGCCGCCGCGCGATGATTGGGAAAATTGCAGTGGAGATAAGACCAGCGCCCGTCGCGGCTCGGATAGAAGCCCATGACGGGGTTTCGCGCAGATGAAATGTCCGTGCCGGCGAGCGCAAGGTAGGTGCCGCTGCGCAACGCGGCCGTGGCCTGGCGAAGATCGACGCTCACTTGCTGACGCCGCCCGGTCCGAATCTGCCACAGCTCCGCGGCCGCGAGCCCGCTTGCAGCGAGAGCGGCCGCACCGGCCGCGCCGATGCGGAACGGCGTCGGCAGCACCGGATCGGCACCACCGGTGAACGTGACGTCCGCTGCCTGCGTGTCACCCCAACCCGCGATCGGCAGGATCGCGCGAAGCGCTTCATTCGGCGTGGTCATGATCCTCTAACCGCGAGCCCGTGGAGACCTGGTTATTGTGCATGGGGCCGCAGCACACATCCATCCGCAAAGCTCGTGCCCTTCTAGGCACCACGCCTTTCCTCGGCAATGTCCGCCAGTGGCCCACGCCGTTGAAAAAGTCGTTCGAGACTATAGGCAAATCATGATTTCGTCTCGTTGAGGCTTCCGCTGCGGAGGCGGATCATGATGGGTCGACCACTGGTTCGCCCCGCGAGGCCCACGAAGATCGCCCCCGGCGGCCGTTTCTGAGGCTAATGCAGAGCTAATTGGTCTTTGCTAGACCTCCACTGCTCACCTTGGACGGTGGGGCTGTGATCGAAGGGGAAGTGCATGCAAACACGAAATTTGCCAGCCATCGACGCGGGCTATTGGGCAGCGATCGTGGCGGCCAGCATCTGTGGAACCAACACCGGAGACCTTGCGGCTGGCCCTCTGGGAATGGGTCACCTGGGCGGCTTGCTGCCGCTCGGAGCGATCTTTCTCGCGATCGTCTGGACCGAGAAGATGCTCGATTTGACGACCGTCGCGTTCTATTGGTCGGCGATCATTGTCCTGCGCACGATGGCGACCAATATTGCCGATTACGCGACCCATGACCTGAAGCTCTCGTATCCCGTATTTGTCGCGCTCATGATCGCCTTCATGGCGGTGATGATTTGGGCCGATCGATTCCGAAGCGATACGCCGGCGCCACAGCCGTCGACCTTCGAGCCGCGGCTACCAACCGTCGATGCCAACTACTGGATCATCATGCTGGCCGCCGGTGTGCTCGGCACCGCGCTGGGGGATTGGCTCGCCGATGCAGGTCCCGGGGTTTACTGGGCTTCGCTCATAGGCGCGCCATTCTTTATTGGTGCCGTCTGGCTGGCCTACCGGTTTGGACTGACCAAGCCCTGGTACTGGGTCGCCATCGCCGCATGCAGGACCTGGGGCACCGATATCGGCGACATGCTGGTTGTCATGTTCCGATCTGTCACCACACGGCCCGTGGCGCTATGGTCCAGCACAGCGATCTCGGCCGCTTTGCTTATCGCCGTGATCTATTTTTGGACACGACGGGACACTGCCTCCACGATCGCGGCATACCCGGAGCCATCCGACAAGCAAGCCTAAAGGTGGTGCTGATCTAGTGTTGGGCTTGCGCCGGCATGCGCCGCGCCGCGAGCCAGCTTTCCAGCGTCATGCGGGTGCTGTCGGCGCCGTGGCCGCCGATCTCGACGCCGGCGAACGGCGTCGCCTCCTCGACCCAGCTGCGCGGCGCCGGCAGGCCCCACAGATTGCTGTTGGCATTGGGCATGGCGAGATGCCGCACCGGCGCTTCGTCGATGTCGATCATCTGCACCGCGGGGAGCAGCAGCTCGACCCGGTGGCCGTCGGGATCGCGCAGATAGGTGTAGTAGGAATGCCCGAGCCCGTGCCGGCCGGGGCCGTGCTCGATCGTATCGCCGAAGCCGAGATTGCCGGCCACGTCGCAGGCGCGGACCATGTGGTGGAATTCCTGGATCATGTAGCCGCAATGGTGGTAGCGCGGCCCGGAGCGCTGCAGGAACACCATGTCGTGCGGATTGTCCTTGCGGTACAGGAAGACGCCGACCATCCGCCCGGTCGCCTCGACGGTGATGTAATCGGACACCCGGAAGCCGAGATCGGTGTAGAAGGCCGCGGCCTGCGCGGCGTCCGGGACCAGCACCTGGAAGTGATCCATGCGCAGCGCGCCGGCGCCGTTTTGCTGGTGGATCTTCGTCTGCGAGCGCGGCTGCGTCTGCATGCGGGCGCAGAATTCGAGCGGCGTGCCGGCGGCGTCCGACACGTGCAGGGTGCGGCCCTGGAACGGCACCTCGCGCCATTGCGCCGCGATGCCCTTGCGGTCGAAATGGGCCTTCGCCTTGTCGAGGTCCTCGTCGGTGAAGACGCGGAAGCCGATGCGCTCGCACGCGGGCACGCCGTCGGTCTTCTTCAGGGTGAGGCTGTGATGGCCGATCTCCTCGGTGCCGCGCAGGTAGATGGTGCTCGCGTCCTCGTCGCTCACCATGAGGCCGAGCACCTCGACATAGAAGTCGCGGCTCTTCGGCAGGTCGCGCGCGGTGAGCACGAGATGGCTCGCCCGCGTCACGTTGAACGGCGGATTGAAATTGGTCTGAGGGGGAACGCTCACCGCAAGCCTCACGCTTTGATGTGGACGCCGGTTTCGCGCACCACCTGCGACCAGTTCCTGATGTCGTTGTCGAAGAAGGTCGCCATCTCCTCGACCGAGAAGAGGCCGGGCTCGTAGGAGCCCTGCTCGAGCCGCGTCTTGACGTCGGGCTGCGACTGGCAGCGCACCATTTCGCGGTTGAGTGCAGCGACGATCGCCGGCGGCGTGCCGGCGGGCGCGAGCATGCTCGTCGAGACGAACAGGCCGGAGAAGCCGGGAAAGCCGAGCTCGTCGAAGTTCGGCACCTCGGGCATCGCGGTCGCCCGGCCGGCGCCGGTCACCGCGAGGGGACGCACCTTGCCGCCTTCGACGAGGCCACGCGCATTGCCGACGGTGTCGAAGGTGAAATGCAGGTGCCCGCCCGCAGCGGCGAGCAATTGCTGCGTCGTCGCCTGATAGGGCACGTGCACGGCATCGATGCCGGCGCGCTTGAGCAGCAGCGAGGTGACCAGATGGCCGCCGGTGCCGATGCCCGGCGAGCCGTAGTTGAGCTCGCCCTGATGCGCCTTGGCGTAGGCGATGAACTCGGCGAGGCTTTTGACCGGAAGCACCGGGTTCACCACCAGGAGAAAGCGGTAGTTGAACAGCAGGGCGACGGGGACGAAGTCGCGCTTCATGTTGATGGGATGCCTCTCGAACACCAGCGGCGCCAGCACGGTCGCGCTGTTCGAGCCGACGAGGAGCGTGTAGCCGTCCGGCGCCGCGCGCGCGACGGCGGTCGAGCCGATCGCGCCCGAGCCGCCCGCCATGTTCTCGCCGACGAAGGATTGGCCGAACGCCGCTTTGAGATGATCGGCATAGAGCCGGAAATTATCCGACGGGCCGCCAGGCCCGGTCGGGTAGATCACGCGCACCGGCCGGGACGGCCAGCCGTCGGGCAGCGTTTGTGCGCGGGCGGAGCGCGGCGGCGCCAATCCACCCGCCAAGCCGGCTGTTGCCAAACCGGCCGTCGCCAATAGCGAGGCGGTGAACCGGCGTCGCTCCAACATGGGGCTCTCCCTCAAACGCCGTCGAGCGCGGCTTATGACAGCGATCCTACAGTCTCTTGAACCAGGCTTCATTTTCTATTTTCAGCGGCACCAGGATGCGCACGACGCAGGCGTACCACGCCACGGTGACGACGATCTCGAGCGCCTGGCGTTCGTCGAAATGGTTGCGGAGCGACTGCCACGTCGTGTCGGTGACCTCGCCGAGGCTCGCCTCGCGGGCGTAGCGCAGCACCGCGCGCTCGGCGTCCGAGAACAATGCCGACGTCTCGAAATCGGCGAGCGACTTCGAGCTTCGCTTTGGGGATGCCGGCCTTCACCGCGGCGTTCCAGTGGTGGTCGAACTCGTACTGCGATCCGGAGACAAGGCCGACCATCAGCACCGCGATCTCGCGGTACTGCCGGTCGATCGCGACGCCGTGACGCAATTCGTCGGCGAGCGAGAGGATGCGGTCGAGCAGGTTCGGCGCATTGGCGAGCGCCCGCCAGATGTTGCCGGTCGGGACGCCGCGCGAAGCCTGGAGCCGGTCGTAGACGGCGCGGTCGCCTTCCGCGAGGTCGTCACGGTCGAGCAGCGGCAGGCGCGACATCTTTCCTCCGTTGTCCCTGTGGGGCGGTTCGATGTCGCCCGCACCGCGACGCCCGTCAAGCTCGACAGCTATCGTTTTCCCTCCCCGTCTTCGGGGAGGGCAGGGCGGGGTTCTTTCTTCCTTGCTCGCTTCGCTCGCGGACCCCACCACCTCCCTCCCCGAAGCCGGGGAGGGAGGTGGTGTCGGCTGCGCCGGCCCGCGATGATTGCTGTGATGTGGCCGGTCTCGATCGGCCTCGCCCACAGGGCCCGGTGTCGCCTGCACTGCAACGCGGCGTCAAGCAACGGCCGAGGGTTTTTGTTCGACAGGCTTGCTTGCGACGGCGCCCTTCATTTGGCGCGCTTCGCGAGCCGCGCAACGCCGTCAGTCATCGTCTCGCCATCTCGGAATCAGCCGCGCCCCCCGATCGAGCCCGATGTGGCGCTCCCGCGATTGGAGGCAGCCTTACTCAGCGGGCACAACCGTAAGAATAGCGAGGATAATAGCAATTTATTCCTTGACGCGCCTGAGGCATGGCGACGCCGATTTCCCTTAGCCATTGAAATGCAATCAAAAAATTATTCTGACGGACGCCCTTCATGACGCAAGTACGACATTAGACGGCACCGTAGCCTAATACCATCTATGCAATAAGAGCATATCATAAGACGTGTAGGCAGATTGCATACAACTGATCACGGTGGCTGCAATCAGGGGAGACCGCACGTGATGGACGTCGAGAAAATGGCCGGGAGTCGGCTTGCGGCGAGGCGGATCGTCGCGCTGTCCGTCATGGCAACTGCCCTCGTGAGCGCACCCAGCGCGGCATCCGCGCAGCAGATGACGCTTCCCGGGAGTTTCGCGGTCAATTCGAACGGAGCCGCCACCTACGACATTGCGATTGCCGTGCCGCCGGGCATTGCTGGCATGGTGCCGTCGCTGAAGCTCTCCTACAGCAGCCAGAACGGCAACGGCATCCTCGGCGTCGGCTGGACGCTCTCGGGCCTGCCGTCCGTTTCGCGCTGCGCCCAGACGGCCGCACAAGACGGCGTTCGCGGTTCCGTTACCTTTACGGCCACTGACCGCTTTTGCATGGACGGCCAGCGGCTCATCGCCGTCAACGGCGGCAGTTACGGGGCCAACACCACCGAATATCGGACCGAGATCGACAGCTACAGCAGGATCGTCTCCTACGGCACGACCGGAACGGGCCCGACCTGGTTCCAGGTGTACACCAAGTCCGGGCAGATCATGGAGTTCGGCAATACGAACGACTCCCTGATCCCTGCCGGGAACGGGAGCGCGCGCAACTGGGCGCTCAACAAGGTCAGCGACACGACGGGCAATTATTTTACGGTCACCTACACGAATAATAATATTACCGCTGCGGCTGCCACCGTTACCAACGGCGCAACTACCATTCAGACCGGAGAGGCTTATCCGAGCCGAATCGACTACACTGGAGCCGCCTCTAACGGGCGCGGCCCGTATAACAGCGTCCAATTCTTCTACGAGACGCGGCCCGACATCATCAGTGTCTATCAAGCCGGCATCGTTGCTCAAACGACGGTGCGGTTGACCGATATCAAGACATTCGCCCAAGCCGTCACCGGGTTCGTTTCCGATTACAGCTTCACCTACCAGCTGAGCCCCGGCGACGCAGGCCAGCGAGATCACGTCCATCAAGGTCTGCGCGGGAGACGGGTCCTGCTTGCCGGCGACGGCGGTGAATTGGCTGACCAGCAGCACAGCAGCAGGCACCTTCGCAGAGTTGTCCGTCAACGGATTCACCACCGACACATTCGGCACGCCGAACCAATCAGGAGCGAGCTCCGTACCTGTTGAACGGCGACTTCAACGGCGATGGAAAGACCGATTTTGCGTTTCGCCAAGGCAACGACGCTATGGACCTTCCTGAGTAACGGAAATGGGACGTTTGCTCAGCAGCCAACGAATACCAATGCATTTAATGGTGCGTGCATCGGGGTAGAAACAGCGACCGGTCCGATCTGTCCAAATTCTTATTCGATGACGGGTGATTTCAACGGTGATGGCCTCACGGACTTGGCGTTCCTCACCGGCGCCGGCCCCCCCGATCCTGTTTCCGGGGGACACATCTTGGTATTGAAGAGCAATGGAAACGGCACGTTTTCCCCGTTGCCGCAACAGCAGATCGCCCTTTCTGTCGGTGACCCGTCGAGTGGGACCTATTTCAGCAGCACGGGTGACTTCAATGGAGATGGCCGGACCGACTTTGTTTTTATCAGCGGCAGTTCGCTGAGTCTGTACATAAGCAATGGCGACGGAACCTTTTCGGAGAGCGCCACTTCTTTAGCCCCGTACAACTTCGGCTCTCCGGGGCTAGGCTCCTTTTACTTCATGCCTGGCGACTTCAATGGCGACGGCAAGTCGGACTTCTCCTTTTGGCAAAATCAACAGGGATGGGTGTTCGTCAGCATCGGCAGCAATACGCCGTGTCAGACGCCCGTCAGCAGCGGCAGTACCACGTTCTGCCTGACGGTGAACAATTTACGTTCGGCCTCGGTGGGTAAGCCGACGAACGATCCTGCCGCTCCTATGGTCGGCGATTTCAATGGCGACGGTAAGACTGATATTGGATTCGCATATGCGAGTGAGTTGTACACGCTGACAAGCGTGGGTAATGGATTTTTCGTGGAAAAGTTGTCTCGGAGTGCGTTTCCAGGAAATCCTGCCTTTGGGAACAACGCCCTGCCTTATGTAATCTCCGGCGATTTCAATGCCGATGGCAAGACCGACTTTTCGTTTTTTATCGGCGCGTTTCCCACTGGGATTGCTTGCAATGGCAGTACACCAAGTCAAAGTTGGACCTTCCTCAACAAGGGCGATGGATCGTTCCAGCCTGGCAAATTTGCGTGCTTTAGCGGTTCGTTCCAATACCCCGGAACCAACCAGTTTTATCTGATGTCGGGTGACTTCGACGGCGACGGCAAGACGGATTTCGCATTCATCCAAAACACGACGCTATGGGTGTTTCTGGCCAACGGGTCGCCCGCAGACCTCGTCAGTTCGATCCAGACCGGCCTATTGGCGACGACATCGATCACCTATCAGCCGCTGACAAATTCGTCGGACATTTACACCAAGGATAACGACGGCGCCATCTATCCGCTTACAGAACATTCAGCCGCCGCTGTACGTCGTCGTCCACGTGGATACCTCCAACGGCATCGGCGGCGTCTATAGCTCCGGCTATGCGTACAGTGGAGCGAAGGTCGACCTGGGTGGGCGCGGCTTCCTCGGCTTCCATGCCATCGCCAGGGCGGATCTGCAGACGCTCCTCATGCAAGTGACAACCTACTTGGTGAGCTTTCCCACCCAAGGACTGTCGGCCTTTCCCTGCCTCGGGCTGACCCAATCCGTGGTCAAATACCAGATCAATCCCGATGGCACCTTTAAGCAATATCTCAATGCGACCTCCAACGGCTACACGTACACCAACAAATCCGGCGCGGCGCAGTCCTGCATCGACGACACCGGTTCGACCATGAGCAAACCCAGCAATACGAACGCGCCATACCAGGTCTCAGTGTCGCTGTCGTATGCCTGGAGCTGGGATCTTGATGGCACCGCCCTCCCGGTATCGACGACGACCTATCAGTACGACTCCTACGGCAATCCGACCCTGATCGCGACGTCGACGCCGGACGGCTTCAGCAAGACCACGACCAACACCTACACCAACGACACCACCCACTGGTTCCTGGGGCGGCTCACCAACGCGACGGTGACCAGCACGACGCCCTGACAAATCAATCGAGTTCTGACGGCTTCCCGCGCGCGGGAGGCCGGTATCAGCCGCCGGCAGCACGACCGGCACGGTTCAAGCTTTGTCGTCTTTTCCGCGCCTGGCGCGAAGGAATGGAGGGGGCTATGCGGTCCACACGTATGCGGGTCACACCTATGGGGGCCACCCGTGTGTGGGCCACTCGATGGCTGACGGCGGCGATCGCGCATCGGCGGACTTGTCATCGGCCGCTCCGGTGTGAGGCGACGTCCAGCGCTCACGCGCACCTCGTCGTTCGCCTACGACGCCGTACGACCGGGCTCCTCACCCAGGAGGTGGTCGAGCCGAACACCCCCATCGCTGCGGCTCGAGACCGACTATGTCTACGATGGCTTCGGCAACAAGACCCAGGTGACGATCAGCGGGGTCGACATCGTCACCCGCACGAGCACACTCGCACTTACGACACCGACGGTGAGTTTGCGCTCACAAGCAACGCCAACGCATCTGAACCCAGACCGAGGGTTGGCAGTATGATCCGCGGTTCGGAAAACCGATCCAGCCATACCGGCCCCAACGGGCTTACCACCACCGTGGCAGCTACGACAGCGTACGGCCGCAAGGTCATGAAGTGCGGGCCGACGACAGCCCAGACACGAATGGGCCTATATCTGTTCTGCAGCGGCGTACAACGGCAGCACTCGTAGCATTGTCCGGTCACCGGCGCCGTCTATTATCATTCGAGGCGACGCCCTACGCTCGTCCGATGGCACCACCCAGAATGGCCCGATCGGCATCGTCTATTACGACACGCTCGATCGCGAGATCGCCCGCGATACGCAGGGCTTCGACGGCAGCACCATTCGTAACGTCCAAGCAGTACGACACCTTCGGCAATGTTGCGCAGCAGAGCCGGCCCTACTTCGCGGCAAGGCGGGGCGCAGCGACCTTACACCACGTATCAGTACGACGTCCTCAACCGCGTCACCGTCGAGACCTACCCGGAATTCGACCACCACGCATCACGCCTATCACGGCCTCGTCACCGTCGACACCAATGCAAACGGGCAGACCCGAACGACCACGAAGAACAGCCAGGGCAACGTCGTGGCCGTTACCGATCTGAAGCCTGGCGACACCGATCCATCCGCCCGAACCACAACCACATACGCTTATGATCCCTTCGGCAAGCTGATCCACACCACCGATGCGGTCGGCAACGTCGTCAGCGCCACCTATGACGTGCGCGGCCGCAAGATCGCGTCCAACGATCCCGATCTCGGCGCCTGGACCTACACCTACGACACCGCCAGCGAGCTCCATCAGCCAGACCGACGCCAAGGGCCAGACCACCACGTTCACCTATGACAAACTCGGCCGCATGACCCAGCGGGTCGAGCCGGACATGACATCGGGGTGGGTCTTCGACACCGCGGCAAACGGCATCGGCAAGCTCGCTTCGGCGACCGCTTCCGGGACGGCCGTGGGAGGACCGGCAGGTGGCTTCGAGAGGACGTTCACCTACGACAGCCTGACCCGCCCGGACGCAGGTGGCGCATGCGCGGTCAACAACAACACCTGGTTCAATTTCTCGGCCACCTATGATGCCAACAGCCGGCTCGCGTCGGTCACCTACCCCTCCGGACTTGTCGACGTTCTACGGTTACACGAGCCTCGGCTATCTCGCAAGCAGATCACCGGACTGGACTCGAAAGCCTATTGGGACCGCGAACGCGCGCGACGCCGAACTCCGCGTCACCCGGCAGACCGCCGGCAATGGCGTCGCCACCCTACAGAACTTCGATCCGTTGACCGACCGGCTGACCTCGATCGTCACCGGCTACGGCAACGCCGTCGAGAGCTTCTCCTATACTTACGACGCGCTCGGCAACGTGCTGACCCGCGCCGACGCGTACCTCACCGAGACCTTCTCCTACGACAACCTCAACCGCCTCACCTCGGCGACGGTGGTTTCCAACGTCAACTGGCCGATGGGGTTCAATATCCCGCCGCAAAAGACTCTTCACCTACGATGCGATCGGCAACCTCACGTTCAAGTCCGACGTCGGCACCTACACGGCTATCCGGCTCGCCGACTCGGCGCTGCCGCATGCGGTGTCGGCGGTCAACGGCACCATCACCTCGACCTTCACCTACGACCCCAACGGCAACCAGACCGGAGGGCAACGGGCGCAGCATCTCTTACTACCTCCTTCAACATGCCGATCGCGATCACCCGCCGGCTCGAACACGGTGAGCTTCTCCATACGACATCGACCACGCGCGCTACTGGAAGGCGGTGCCTGGGACTGGCACGATTTACTTGGACGCGTTCGGGGTTCACGCCGAGGCGGTCTTCTCCGGGCACCGTGACCTGGCACGACTACCTCAGTGGCGGCGGTCGGATGGTCGGGATGCGCGCGTGTCAGACGCGACGGGGACCACGCCGTTATACTGCACGCCGACAATCTCGGCTCGATCTCCGTTCTCACCGATGCGAACGGCACCGTCGTCGAGCGTAACGGCTACGACGCCTGGGGCAAGCGACGCTGTGCCACTGGCGCCGACGATCCGACCGACAGCATCGCAGGCAGCCAGGTGACGCCGCGGCTTCACCGGCAGGAGGAGCTTTCTCGGGATCCCCGGCTCGTCCACCTCGGCGGTCGGATGCGCCTCAGCCGTGGCTTCAGGCGGCAAATGCGGCCCCTCCGCTCTCGCCGGCGGCGTTACCTCCGCCGCCGGACCGGTAGTCAACGGGCATGGCTTCTTCTTCGGGCTCGTCGCCAACACCACGCTCGGCGGCGGAGCTGCCGTCCTTGGTGGTGGCAAGTTCGAGAACGGGGCAATTACGGGAGCTTTCGGGTATCTATTTAATGCGTGTGGCTCTGATCCAAATGGGTGCCTAAAGAGAGGCTTTGCGGCGGGTGCCACATTCGCTCTCTATAGCGGTTCAGCTGCGACCGCAGGAACTGGCGGCGTCGCTCTACCGGCCGCCTTGGTAATCGGAGGACTTGATATCCTCGTCGGTGGCACTCTTGGGGCGATCGGTGATATAATTGGGAATGGGTTGAGTGCGTGGACTGGAAGCATCTATAATAGTGACAACCCGGGTCGTAAGGGTGACAATCAAAACCCTCCGTGCAACGATTGTGAAAAACCAAACGGCGGAACCATGAAGGTTCCTGATCTCCCTATATACGTTTGCCCGGATTGCGCCAAGAAGAACTGGGACTACAATCCTAAAAGTGCCGATGATAGAGCAAGATGGCTGGACTAGCGTAAGAAATTATCTTAATTGGCTGGCTGTTCAATGCTGGATATGCAGATGAGTGAAATGAACGAGACTGATACGGAAGAGCGACGCTTTTTTTTACAGGCGATCGACGTTGAGACGGATTGTCCCCTTTATGAGGCTGGGTTTTCCGTTAACGACGTCGGTGCGTTCATTGGCGCGATTGGAGAAGATCTGACGGACATCAGGTATACCCTTGATCTGTCACCATCCGCAGCGATGAAAATTATTGACTGGTATAATGTAAACTTTGATTCAGGCGGTCATCCTGTACGCATGCGTCCATCATGTACTCTTGATGGCTTACCCTACCGGACGCATACGACGCGCGAATTATTGTTGATGTTAAAAGGTGTAAAACCGCTTGCAGTATTTGATTATCCTGAAGGGCAAGGTTTCAGCGCCGAAAAGTTTTTTGATCCATATGCAGAGATTGGAAGATTTGTAAAGCGAGAATATAGCGTCCCGATGCTGCTTCGTCGAAAGGGAGATTCAGAAGATCTGATCTATCGGTACGTTTTGTATGCTTTGCCTCATGAGCAGTGGCGGATTGATGCGTATATTCTACTTCAACAGGTGGTGGCTGAGGCAGGATGGAGTGCCGGTCTGGAACGAATGGAGGGTGAACTGCTGGGCTATGAGAAATGGCAAAACGACATCTTTATTGAGTATATGAAGCACGTGCGGGAAGAGAGGAGAAAAGGAAAGCAGAAGTAGATGTTGACGTGTCGAAAATAGCAGGAATCCCACGCGATGTCGAACTGCGCGCGCCGGGCAATTCGCCGAAAATCTTGCTAATGCTCCGTTCGGACCGTTCGCTCTGACCTCGACAAATATTCCTAGTTAGATCGTTAGCTTTGCAGATATCACGCCCGTCCTCGGCGAGGGATTACATCTCTACCGAACTAAATAGGTGAGTGAAGAGCGTACGAGGTACTCAGGTCGAAGTATCCGACGGGAACGCAATCTTTTCTTCGCGGACCTATTGGACCGCCAACGCCCGCGACGCCGAGCTCCGGCTCACCCAGCAGACCGCCGGCAACGGCGTTGCCACCACACAAAACTTCGATCCGGTGACCGACCGGTTGACCTCTATCGTCGCCGGCAACGGCAATGCCGTCGAGAGCTTCTCCTATGCCTACGACGCGATCGGCAACGTTTTCACCCGCGCCGACGCCAACGAGAACCTCACCGAGACCTTCACCTACGACGCCTTGAACCGCCTCATCTCGGCGACGGTCTCCGCCAGCATCGCGCCGCAGAAGCTCTTTTCCTACGATCCGATCGGCAACCTGCTGAGTAAGTCCGACGTCGGCACCTACACCTATCCGCTTGCCGGCGCGGCGCTGCCGCATGCGGTCTCAGCGGTCGCCGGCACCATCAATTCGACCTTCACCTACGACCCCAACGGCAACCAGACCGCGGGGCTCGGGCGCAGCATCTCCTACACTTCCTACAACAAGCCGTCCGCGATCACCCAGGGCTCGAGCACGCTGCGCTTCTTTCACGACATGGACCACCAACGCATCTACCAGCAGGCGCCGGAGGGCAACACGCTCTACTTCGATGCGTTCGGCGTCCACGCTGAGCTGTTCACCTCGGGGACTTCGGCTTGGCACGACTACATCAGCGGCGGCGGTGGCATCGTCGCCATGCGCGCGCTTTCGGGCTCGACGGTCACCACGCGCTATTTCCATACTGACAATCTCGGTTCGATCGCCGTCATCACCGATGGGACCGGGAACGTGGTCGAGCGCGACGACTACGACGCCTGGGGCAAGCGGCGTTTTGCCACCGGTGCCGACGATCCGACGAACAGCATCACCAGCCAGACGACCCGCGGCTTCACCGGCCAGGAGGAGCTCTCCGACGTCGGCCTCGTCCATCTCAACGGCCGCATCTACGACCCGCTGCTCGCGCGGATGACGAGCGCCGACCCCATGGTGCCAGACCCGATGAACGGGCAGGCGTGGAACCGCTATAGCTACGTCGTCAACAACCCGCTCGGCTTCACCGACCCCTCAGGCTACTGCTTCCTCGGCCTGTGCGGCATCGGGAACGCGTTCAACAACCTCTTCAAGGGCATCCAGCACCTCCTGCGCGACGTGCCGATCATTGGCACCATCGTCGAGGTCGCGGCAGCCGCCATATGCCTGGGCGCCGTCGTCTGCGCTGTCACCGCCGCGTTCCTCAGCACCACCGCGGTGGCAGGCATCGAGTCAGGCAACTTCAAGCTCGGGCTGAGGGCGGGGCTGATCGCCGCTGCAACCGCGGTGGCCTTCTGGGAGGTCGGGAACCTGACCAACGCCATAGCGGGGGCCAACCCGTATGGGCCGCACATTCAACCGCAAATCGGCACGCCGGAATACGCCTTCAATGTCACAGCACACGCCGCGGTCGGATGCGCTTCCGCGGTTGCTTCAGGCGGCAAGTGCGGCCCCTCTGCGCTCGCCGGCGGCGTCACCTCGGCCGCAGGGCCCGTGATCAACGGACACGGCTTCTTCTTCGGCCTCGTCGCCAACACCACACTCGGCGGCAGTGCCGCCGTGCTCGGTGGGGCAAGTTCGAGAACGGGGCGATTACTAGCGCATTTGGATATCTGTTTAATGCCCAGGGCGGTCGCGTAATCGGTCACGTAGTTGGCTGGATAGTTGGTGGAATTGGTGGCGTAGAAACTGGGCCAGGCGACGTATTCGTTGCTCTTGCGCTTGGGCATGCGCTTGGGGAGATATTCGGTGAACTTAGAGGACTCGCTTTATGGAATTCACGATCTAGGAGTAATTTACGAAACTGATAAAACGCCATCCGGGAAACCGTATGTCGGTCGAAGCGGCGACTGGGAGAGCCGCCAGGACTACAACACTGATGGTCGCGATCGTACGGACGCAAGTATCATCGATACGTACCCTAAAGGCGATCAAGCGGCGGGACGAGCAGCCGAACAGAACGCCATAAATGATCGCGGTGGCGTAGATAACCTGGACAACAAGCGCAACGAAATTGCGCCTCGCAAATGGCCGAACTTTGGACTCTGATTGCCGATTGCTGCTGGTAAGTCGGTGTGCGGTGTAGAATGACGGCTGGACCACATGCTATTGACTGCCGTTGGTACAGAAGTGCCCAAGCGCGCGGGTGAGGGTAACGTACCTCATTCGTTCGCGGACACCTGGTTTGGAGAAAGACCGTCATGAGCGTGACGAATATAAAGATTCCAGAAGCGATGTACTGGCTCATAGAATTTCGCCAGCGTGGTCTACCGGGCTTCGCCTCCGTCAATACTGCTCTTAACGGGTTCGAACCGAAGCTCGCTTTTTCTTGGCATCTATCTCTGCTCATTAAATGTATTGATCTGATCGACAACCGTCTTCCTTCTCCGGACGAGCAGAAGATTGCTCTACGACTTTGAAGATAAGCTAGATCAGTTAATCCGAGCGAACGATAATGCTTTGTTTCTTGCTCGGGTTACACATGATGCACTTAGGGAGCTTATCTGGCGGGTCCGCGACCCGGAGATTGCCAACGCAATCGTACAGAAAATTCTGCGCACCAGAGATTATCCACGCGAATTCGACTATCGCATGGAAGAGGACCGGCAATGGCAGAAAGCTTCATGGTATTTAGATAGCGCGAGCGCATCTTAATCCTTTTCGGCGCGCTCCGCGTGCATTCCGAGCGCCGCGGCGGCGGCAGCGTGGTCGCCATGCGCGCGCTCTCCGGCTCGACCGTTACCACGCGCTATTTCCACGCCGACAATCTCGGCTCCATCGCCGTCATCACCGACGAGGGCGGCAACGTCGAGCGCGACCGCTACGCCTGGGGCAAGCGGCGCTTCGCCACCGGCGCCGGCGATCCGACGAACAGCATCACCAGCCAGACGCCCCGCGGCCTCAACGGCCGGGCGGTGTTCGCCGGCGTCGGCCTCGTGCACCAGTCCGCCAAGTCCTCACCTCCAGGCCCTCGCCAAGAAATCTCCGCGGCCAACCCCCCGCCGGACGGCCAAATTCCACATCTTTGCTGCGGTGCTGCCATGTTTTCGCACCCCCCGAGGCCGATGCTCCGCCATCCGTACTTGGGGGTACAGGGGACAACCAATGCCAAGACCAGCACTGATACTGGTGGGTGCGGACAGTGGCGGCGCCGGCAAGACGACAGTTTCCCGCGCGCTGCTCGACTTTTTCGCCTCACGCAAGGTTACCACTCACGCTTTCGACACCGAGCACCCGCGCGGCGCGCTCGCGCGGTTCCATTCCGGCATCACCGACGTGATCGACGTCACTGCGGTGCCGGATCAGTTGAAGATCTTCGGCAACATCGCGTCGTCGTCGGCGCAGGTCACCGTGATCGACATCCGCGCCGGCCTGATGCCGTCGACGCTGCGCGCGCTGCGCGACATCGGCGTCATCGACAAGTCCAAGAAGGACCAGCTCAACCTCGCGGTCTTTCACATTCTCGGGCCCTCGATCGCCTCGCTCGAGGAGATCGCGGAAACCGCGAAATTCCTCGGCGATGCCCGTTACGTCCTGGTCAAGAACTTCGTCGACGACACCACCTCCTTCGACTGGGACCCGCAGACGTACAATTCCTACTTCAACCGCATCAACGACGCGGTCGAGATCAAGGTGCCCAAGCTCAGCGAGATGGCCTGCGAGGAGGTCGAGCGGTCGTCGGTGCCGTTCGCGAGCTTCATCGCCGACCGCAAGGCGAACGGCGAGGCCGCCTCGAACTCGTTCGTGCTGCGCGGCTATGTCCGCCACTGGCTCAACAACGTGTGGGCCGAATTCGACCGCGTGCGGCTGATGGACCTGATCGACGCGAGGGGCCCGTTGCTGCGCCCGCGTCATGTGATGCCGATCGCCGCGGCGTCGTGATCCTCGACGCCCGGGCCGCAAAACCGGGCGCGAGCAGAATTTGATACGGGGTGGCGCACGGGCCGCACACGATGCGGCTCGGCGCAGGGGTGGGGGCGTAAACGATGTGCGCGATGGCGGTTGCGCCACGCGAGATGGTGCGTGAATCCGGTCCGGCAGCAGTCGGCGGGCCGACACCGATCTATGTGGTGTGCTCGCCGAGCCCGCGGGTCGGCAAGACTTTGGTGGCGCGCTGTCTCACCGAGTACCACGTCGCCGACGGCCGCCCCGTCGCGGCCTACGATCTTTCCGACGAGAGCCCGCAGCTCACCGATTACCTGCCGCAGCATGCGCGAGGCGGCCGATATCGCCGACATTGGCGGCCAGATGGCGCTGTTCGACGGCCTCATCGCCGGAGAGGAGATGCCGAAGGTCATCGATGTCGGACACCGGGCGTTCTGGCGGTTCTTCGCCGTGGTGCACCGGATCGGCTTCTTCGACGAGGCGCGGCTGCACGGCATCGAGCCGGTGATCCTGTTCGTGACCGACGCCGATCCCAGGGCGGAGAAGGCGTTTGCGCTGCTGCGGTGCTCGTTTCCCGGACACTGTCGCTGCTGCCGGTGCGCAACCGCGCGTATGAAGGGCCAGCAGGCGAAGCGCTTCCCTCTGCATGTCGAGCGCGCTTGATGCGCACGCATCGATGCGCACGCCCTTGCGGCGTCGCTCGAGATCGCCGAGCTGCCGTCGTCGCTGCGCAGCCTCGTCGATCGCCCCGGCTTCTCGTTCGCCGATTTTCCGCAGCGGCGCGCCGGCCGCGGCTGTCGGCGAAGGCGCCGCGACGAGCTTCTGCGCTTCATCCGGCGGATTCACGCGCAGCTGCGCGACATCGAGCTCGGTCTCGTCAACGGCGAGGCGCTCGCCGGCCTGCAGTGAACGCGGAAATGTAATCCGTCATTCCGGGGCGGTGCACAGCACCGAACCCGGAATCCAGAGCAGCGCTCCGGCAGAACTCCGATTCAGAAAAGTGCTGAATTCCGGGTTCCGGCCGGTGGCCGGCCCCGGAATGACGACGGGTCTCAATAGTCCTTCAGCAGGCGCTCGATGTAGTCGAGCTCGAGCTGCGGGCGGAACGACTCGCCGAAGCGGCGGCGCAGCTCTTCGATGATGCGGCGGGCGCGCTGGGCGTCGATTTCGCCGGGCACCTTCACCGTGGTGTCGTCGCCGTAGTCGCGGCCACGCAGCGGCCGGCCGAGCGGGTCGGTGTTCTGATCCGCGCGCGGCTGGCCCATGCGGCCGGGCCGGCCGTTCTGGCCTTGGCCCTGCTGGCCCATCTGCTGCTGGAGCTGCTGGGCGAGGCTCTGGGCGCCCTTGCGCATGGCGTCGAGCGCGCGGCCCTGGCCGTCGACGGCGCGGTCGGAATTGCCCTCGCCGAGCGCGCCTTCGGCGTCGCCCATGGCCTCTTCCGCCTCGCCGAGCGAGTCGTCGCCCTCGCCGGGCTGCTGGCCCTGGCCTTGCTGGCCCTGTTGACCCTGCTGGCCTTGCTGCCCCGGCTGCTTGCCTTGTCCCTTCTCGCCCTTCTGGGCCTGGCCCATGCCCTTCTTCTTCATGTCCTCGAGCAGCTTCTTGAGCTGCTCGCGCAGCGCCTGCTGGTTCTGCTTGAGGTCGTTGAAGCCGTCCTGGTCGCCTTGATCGCCCTGCTCACCTTGCTGGCCCTGTTGACCCTGTTGGCCGCGCTGTCCGCGTTGGCCCTGCTGGCGCTGGCCCTGTTGCTGGCGGCGCTGGTCCTGGCCCTGGCGGAAGGTCTTGTCGCGCAGCTGCTGCTGCTTGCGGATCATGTCGCCGAGCTCGTCGAGCATCGACATCATGTCGTCGTCGCCGTCCTGGCCCTGCTGGCCGGGGCGCGCCATCTGCAGGTTTTCCAGCATCTGCTGCATCTGGTCGAGCAGTTGCTTGGCGGCATCCTTGGCGCCGGAACGGGCGAGCTGCTCCATGCGGTCGAGCATGCTCTGCAGGTCCTGGCTGCGCAGCTGGCGCGAATTCTGGTCGAGCGGCCGCGCCATCTGCGGGTTCTTGCGCATCTCCTCGGCGAGCGCCTGGAGGAACTGATTGAGCGCTGCGCGCAGCTCGTCCATGAGCTTCTTGAGCTCTTCGTCGGTGGCGCCGCGTTCGAGGGCATTGCGCAGCGCTTCCTGGGCGTTGCGCAGCCGCGCCTCGGCATCGGAGACGTTGCCTTCCTCGAGGGTGTTGGCGAACGTCCACATGGCGTTGACGACGTCGCGCAGGCCGTCGTCATTCGTCGCCTGGGCGAGCTGCCAGTAGAGCGAGCGCAGGCCGAGATAGGTGCCCATCTCCGGCGTGAACTTCTCCGGCGCGATGGCGAACGCATCGAGCGCGATCAGCACGCGGTCGCGCGCATCGGCATCGAGGGCGAGATCGCGGCGCTGCTCGATGATGGCGCGGGCGAGCGGCTTGACGAAGACGCGCTGCGGCAACTTGAATTCGGCGGGCGCGCTGGTGCCTTCGTTGTTCGCCTCGTCGCGGGCGATCAGCGTCATCACCACGTCGGCGCCGGCCCAGGGATGTTCGCTCAGATCCTTGATGGTCTGGCCGGCGCCGTTGCGCACGCGCGCCTGCGGCAGCGACAGCTGCATCTCCGGCGGTCCGAACAGCGGGCGCTTGGCGCCGGCATCGGCGTTCTTGAGCGCGAAGTTCGCCTTGCGCGTCGACGACGCCGTAATCGTCTTCCATCTTGTAGGAAAGCTGCAGCGAGCCGCGGGCCTGCGGCTCGGGATCCTTGGTGAGCGCGATGGTCGGCGGCTTGTCGGGAATGGCGTTGAAGGCGAAGGTGAGGTCTTCGTCGCTCAAGCCCTTCACGATCGCGGTGCCGCGGTCGCTGATCGTGTAGCGCCGCTCCTCGGTGCCGTTCGGCGCCGCGGGACGCTGGTCGGCCGGGACCTCCGTGACCCCGCCGGAGGTCGCGACGTTGAACTGGACGTGGCCGCTGGCGCGGATGACGAGCACGCTGCCGGTCGGCACCGACACCGCGGCGACCGAGGTCGTCGGCCGCTCGCCGGGCCGCAGCCCGGGCAGGATCACCGGCGGACGCGCGGTGTAGGTCGGCGGCGACACCCAGGCATCGAGCCGGAAGTTCGCCGGAACCACCACGCCCTGCCAGTCGAAGGCCGCGGCGACGCGCCGCCAGCGCTCGCCACCGGCGGCGACGAAGGTCGCGACGACGAGGATGACGACGAGGGCGCGCAACGCCATCGGGTCGCGCAGATGGAGGTGGGGCGCCGGGCGGCCGGCCTTGAGCTTCTTCGCGGCAAGCAACGCCCGTTCGACGTGGGCGCGCCACAGCGCGACCGACCACGGATCGGACTTCGAGGTCGCGAGCTCGTCGGCGATGGCGGTCGCCGGCCGATGGGCGATGCCGGCCTCGCGGTCGAGCCGGCGCAGGCCGTCGTTGCGCGACGGGAAGCGTACGAAAATCAGCGGAACGGTGGCGGCGGCGGTGAGGACGAGGAAGATGAAGAGCGCGACCGCCCGCGCCATCGGCGGGAGCCACAGCCAGACGCCGAGCCACGACACGGCAAGGAACAGACCGATCGCCGTGGCGATCGCCGCGAGCGGCGGCCACAGCCTCTCCCAGAAGGTGATCCACCGCGCCTTCTTGAGGGCGTTTTCGAGCATGACCCCAGCGACATCGCGCGGGGCTGCATCAGGCGACTGGCTTGTGTCGGTCAATCTCTTCTCCGCACCGGCCTGATATCTTCACATACAAAACAACGCCCGAAAACACATTTCTGATGATGGCTGGGCGGCGTTTTCTCGGCCTGTTGAAGGCAAATGGAGTTCCTGCGGCGGCGTCTACAAGCGCGCGGGAAATCGAAACCGAATCAATCACATCCAATCGGGCAATCGATCGAGCGCGATGATCTCGTCGACGCCGATATGAGGCCGCACGACACTCGACCGGTTGTCCTTTACCATCACCTCCGCAACCAGCGGCCGCGTGTTGTAGGTTCCCGCCTGCACGGCCCCATAGGCGCCCGCGGTCATGACCGCGAGAAGATCGCCCGGCGCCGGCTCGGCCATGGTCCGATCGAGCGCGAGGAAGTCGCCGGATTCGCACACCGGTCCGACCACGTCGGCGAGGATCTGCGGCGCACCGGCGGGGCGGCTCCTTCACCAGGCGCACCTCGTGATGGGCCTCGTAGAGCGTCGGGCGGACGAGGTCGTTCATGCCGGCATCGACGATGACGAAGGTCTTCGCTTCGCCGCGCTTCACGTAGAGCACGCGGGTCACCAGGATGCCGGCATTGCCGACGATGAGCCGGCCGGGCTCGAAGATCAGCGTGCAGTCGAGCGAGGCGGTGGCGCGCTTGACCACTGCGGCATAGGCCTGCGGTCCCGGCGGATCGTCGCCGTCGCGATAGGGGATGCCGAGGCCGCCGCCGAGATCGACGTGCTCGATCGCGTGGCCGTCGGCGCGCAGCATGTGCACGAATTCGGAGAGCAGCGCGAAGGCGTCGTCGAACGGCTGCAGCTCGGTGATCTGGCTGCCGATGTGCATGTCGACGCCGGACACCCGCACGCCCGGCAGCTTGGCGGCGTGCGCATAGACCTCGCGGGCGCGGCTGATCGGGATGCCGAACTTGTTCTCCGACTTGCCGGTGGCGATCTTGGCGTGGGTGCGCGCGTCGATGTCGGGGTTGACGCGCAGCGAGATGTCGGTGCGCCGGCCCTTGGCGGAGGCGATTTTCGAGAGCAGCGCGAGCTCGGGCTCGGATTCGACGTTGACGCAGAGGATGCCGGCATCGACCGCGGCGGCGATCTCGGCTTCGGTCTTGCCGACGCCGGAGAACATGATCTTCTCCGGCGGAATGCCGGCGAGCAGCGCGCGCTTGAGCTCGCCGCCCGACACCACGTCGGCGCCGGCGCCGAGACCGGCCAGCGTCTTCACGACCGCCTGGTTGGAATTCGCCTTCATGGCGTAGCAGACCAGCGCGCGGACGTCGGCGAAAGCGCCGGCGAACACCTCGTAATGGCGCGTCAGCGTCGCCGTCGAATAGCAGTAGAACGGGGTCCCCACCGCGGCCGCGAGACGGTCGAGCGCGACGCCTTCGGCATGGAGAATGCCGCCGCGATAATCGAAGTGATTCATACCTGTCGGGACCGATACTGGAGGCCGGCGATGCACGCCTATAGCATGCGCGGCGGATACAAGATCACGCCGGAAGATGCGCGATCAGCGCCGGATCGCCCGATCCGCAGCCGTCTGTCGCGCAGCGCGGGCAGCGGCGGAGCCGGCGCGTCACGCCGGCTCGAATTTCATCGCGATGCCGTTGATGCAGTAGCGCTGGTGGGTCGGCGGCGGCCCGTCGTTGAAGACGTGGCCGAGATGGCTGCCGCAGCGGCTGCAATGCACCTCGGTGCGCACCATGCCGTAGCTGCGGTCGCTCGATGGTCTCCACCGAGCCCGGGACGGGATCGTTGAAGCTCGGCCACCCGGTGCCGCTCTCGAACTTGGTCTTGGAGACGAACAGCTCCTGGTCGCAGCCGGCGCAGACGAAGGTGCCGGCGCGCTTCTCGAAGTTGAGCGCGCAGCTTCCCGGCGGCTCGGTGCCGTGCCCGCGCATCACCTCGTATTGCTCCGGCGTGAGCAGGCTGCGCCACTCCTCGTCGCTGCGGACGACCGCGTATTCCTTGTGTTGCATGTCCCGTTCCTCGCGCTGGGCACACGCCATCAAATGGGAATTGCCGGCCACGACGCAACGCTCGCTTTGATTTGCGCGTCATGGCCGGGCTTGTCCCGGCCACCCGATCAAGGATGCACGGCCGTGCCAAATGATCGGGGTCGCCGGGTCAAGCCCGGCGATGACGCGCATGGGGGCTCAGCCGGCGAGCAGCTCGCTCAGTTGAGCATGAAGTCGAGCAGGAATCGCCTGGGCGGCGCGGGCGGTGGGGGCGGCGGTGGTGCCGGCTGTCCCAGTAGGGACGGGCCGTTGGGAGCGGTGCCGGGAGGCGCCGCCTGGGGGTCGGTGATGGCCGCGCTCGGCGGCAGGTCGAGGCCGCTCTTGCGCCCGCAGCCGGACAGGCCCACCGCAGCGATCGCTGCGGCGAGGACGGCCATGCGGCCATAATCGGAATTGCGGCGTGCCCACGAAACCCCACTCCACCTCGAACCCCGCGCGATCTTACCAGATCGGCGGCGCGCACAGAAGGATTTTGAGCAAGTCTTTGCCGGATCGCGCTATTCCGCCTTCTCGCCGAGCTTCGCCAGCCACTTCTTGGCCTGAGTCCGGACATTTTTCGGCGCCGTGCCGCCAAAGCTCGTGCGGCTCGCCACCGAATGGGCGACCGAGAGCACCTTGAAGACCTCGATGGTGATGCCCGGCTCGATCGCCTGCATCGCCGGCAGCGGGAGCCGGTCGAGCGGGACGCCGGCCTTTTCGGCGGCGGCGACGATCCGTCCGGTGACGTGGTGGGCCTCGCGGAACGGCATCTTGAGGTGCTGCACCAGCCAGTCGGCGAGATCGGTCGCGGTCGAATAGCCCAGGCCGGCCGCCGCCTCCATGCGGGCGGTATCGGCGGTCATGTCGCGCACCATGCCGGTCATCGCGGCGAGGCAGAGCGAGAGCGCCTCCAGCGCGCCGATCGCGCCTTCCTTGTCCTCCTGCATGTCCTTCTGGTAGGCGAGCGGCAGCCCCTTCATCACGATCAGCAGCGCCGTCGAGCGCGCCGATGATGCGGCCGGTCTTCGCCCGCACCAGCTCGGCGGCGTCGGGATTGCGCTTCTGCGGCATGATCGAGGAGCCGGTGGTGAACTTGTCGGACAGTTTGAGGAAGCCGACCAGCGGCGACGTCCAGATCACGATCTCCTCGGCAAAGCGCGACAGGTGCACCGAGGTGATGGCGGCGGCGGCGAGCGTTTCGAGCACGAAATCGCGGTCGGACACGGCGTCGAGCGAGTTCGCCGCCGGCCGTTCGAAGCCGAGCGCCTTCGCGGTCATCGCGCGGTCGATCGGAAACGAGGTGCCGGCGAGCGCCGCGGCGCCGAGCGGGCTCTCGTTGCCGCGCTTGCGGGCGTCGGCGAAGCGGCCGCGGTCGCGCGCCGCCATCTCCACATAGGCGAGGAGATGGTGGCCGAAGGTCACCGGCTGGGCGGTCTGCAGGTGGGTGAAGCCCGGCATCACCGTACCGGCATGGGCCAGCGCCTGCTCGGCGAGCGCGCGCTGGTAGTCGGCGAGGCTCGCATCGAGGCCGTCGATCGCATCGCGCACCCACAGCCGGAAATCGGTCGCGACCTGGTCGTTGCGGGAGCGCGCGGTGTGCAGGCGCCCCGCCGCCGGCCCGATCAGCTCGGCGAGGCGGGACTCGACGTTCATGTGGATGTCCTCGAGCGACCGTTTGAAGTCGAACCGGCCGCCCTCCATCTCGGCGAGCACGGAATCGAGCCCGCCGACGATCGCCTGGGCGTCCTCGCGCCGAAATAATGCCTTGATGCGCCAGCATTTCGGCGTGGGCCCGGCTCGCGATCACATCTTGGCGATAGAGCTTGCGGTCGACGTCGATCGAGGCATTTATGTCCGCCATGACGGCGTCCGGCTCGGTGCCGAACCGGCCGCCCCACATTTTGTTGCTCATGACGGACCCGTGGTTGTGAACATGACGATCGAGACCGAAACCGCCGCCGAACCGCACCGCCCGCCGCCAAGCGGCGCAAAGGCCCGCTGATCGCGGCCGCCGTGCTCGCGGGGCTCGGGGCGCTGGCCGCGGTATACGGCGTTGCGGGGTTTACGCGCAATCCGGGCGATCCGGCCTGCCGCGCCGCGGTCGACCTCGCGCACCGGCTCGAGCCGCTGGCGCGCGGCGAGGTCGCTGCGGTCCGCCCGGCCGATGAGGCCCGCAAGCTCCCGGTGCTCGCCTTCCAGAATGCCGGCGGGGAGACGAAGACGCTCGCCGACTGGAAGGGCCGCACGGTGCTGGTCAACCTGTGGGCGACCTGGTGCGTCCCCTGCCGCAAGGAGATGCCGGCGCTCGACGCCCTGCAGGAGAAGCTCGGCTCGCCGCAGTTCGAGGTGGTCGCGGTCAACATCGACACCCGCAACCTCGACAAGCCGAAGGCATGGCTCAACGAGATCGGCGCCCAACACCTCGCCTATTACGCCGACGCCAACGCCAAGGTGTTCCAGGACCTCAAGGCGGTCGGCAAGGCGATCGGCATGCCGACGACGCTCCTCGTCGATCCCAACGGCTGCGAGATCGCCTCGCTCGCCGGCCCCGCCGAATGGGCGAGCCCGGATGGGGTGAAGCTGATCACGGCGGCGATGGGGAAGTAGGGCGCCTTCGTTGATGCGGGCGTAACGTCGATGGCGCTATCGGAAGCTCACCGTCCACGTTGCAAGCGTTTGGCTGCGTCTTGGATGAGACGGATTAGCGCACGAAATATCCCGACGTGACTCGTCAGGCCCTTGAAGCTCAATTCGGCGACGGCGACGGTACGTTGGCGGCGCGAGAGACCACAGCGGCGCAGGCTTCTTCACGCGTCTGACGGTCGATCGTTCAACCCAGCCTCTCCATCGACCTGCATCAGCGTCCTCGATCTCGAAGGCCGGCTGGAGTTCATGAGCGCGGGCGGTATGCGCCTCATGGAGATCGAGGACTTCGAGCAATTTGCCCGATGCCCGTGGACCGACTTCTGGCGAGCGGACGAACAGGGAAAGGCTGCAGCGGCTGTGGCAAGCGCCAGAGCTGGTTCGGTGGCGCGCTTCGAAGGTGCTGCCGCGACTGCCAAGGGCAATCTGCGTTGGTGGGAAGTGGTCGTCTCGCCGATCAACGGGGCCGGCGGCGAGCCCGTCAAGCTGCTCGGCATATCCCGCGACATCAGCGAGCGACACGCGGCTGAAGCGCAACGGCACATTCTGTTCGAGGAAATGCATCATCGCCTGAACAATATGCTCGCCACGGTTCAGGGCCTCGTCCAACAAAGCATGCGGCACGCGCCCGACATGGCGACTGCCGGCGAGGCGATCCAGCATCGCCTCGCCGCCATGGGCAAAGCGCACGCGCTCCTCATTCAACACGAGTGGATCAGCGCCGACATCGGCGACGTCGTGCGCGATGCAGTGAACGCGTACATGGGCTCGGGCGTGCGGATGGAGATTACGGGAGAGCCGCTTACACTATCGTCGCGGGTTGTCCTGCCGTTCGCGATGCTGCTCAATGAGCTGTGCACGAACGCCATGAAGCACGGCGCGTGGTCGAATAAATTGGGAACGGTCCGAGTCACTTGGAACGACAGGGGAGGGTCTTTTCGCTTCACTTGGGCAGAGCACGGTGGGCCTCGTGCATGCCGCCGACCCGGCGCGGTTTTGGCTCCGACCTGATCGAAGATCTGTTGCCAAAAAATATGGATGGAACGGCCACACTCTCGTTCGAACCGGCGGGCTTTTCTTTTCAACTCGATGCGCCGACCGGCCGATTGACGTCTGTCGACTGACCGACGGTTTGGATCGGACCCTGCTCCGAGCCATTTACCCCAGCGCCCGCAGATGCCGGATCGGCCGCCCCGGCGCGATGCCCTCGGCCGCGGCGACGATCGCATTCGCGTCGATGCCGTGGTGGCGGTAGAGGTCGGGGATCGACCCGGTCTGGCCGAAATGCTCGACGCCGAGCGAGCGCACCCGATGGCCGCCGACGCCGCCGAGCCAGGCGAGCGTCGCGGGATGGCCGTCGATCACGGTGACGATGCCGCAATGGGGCGGGACGTCGGCGAACAGCCGCTCGGCGTGGGAGCGGGCGTGCGCGAGGCCGCGCTCGCGGGCGCGCTGGGCCGCGGTCCAGCCGGCGTTGAGCCGGTCGGCGGAGGTGACCGCGAGGAGGCCGACGTCGCGGCGGTCCTCGGACATCAGCCCGACCGCGGCGATCGCCTCGGGCGCGACTGCGCCGGAATAGGCGACGACGACTTCGCAGTTCGGCCCGGGCTTGCGCAGCCAGTAGCCGCCGTCGACGATCTCCTGGCGCAGCGCCGGCGTCATCTGCCGGGCGATCTGCTCGATCGGCCGGGTCGAGAGCCGCAGATAGGCGGAGCCGCCGGTCTCGTCGCGCAGCCAGGTGCGCTCTGACATGCGCCTCTGGGGCACCGCGTCGCCGTCCTTCTGGATGTAGGCGAGCGCCCAGGCGAGGATGACCGCGAGCTCGTCGACGAAGGCCGGCTCGAACGAGGCGAGCCCGTCCTGGGCGAGCCCGATCAGCGGCTCGGCGATCGACTGATGCGCGCCGCCCTCGGGCGCGAGCGTGACGCCGGACGGCGTCGCCACCACGATGAAGCGGGCGTCCTGGTAGCAGGCATAGTTGAGCGCATCGAGCCCGCGCGCGATGAAGGGATCGTAGAGCGTGCCGATCGGCAGCAGCCGCTCGCCGTTGATGGTGTGCGAGAGGCCGAGCGCCGAGAGCAGCACGAACAGATTCATCTCGGCGATGCCGAGCTCGACGTGCTGGCCGGTGGGCGAGAATTCCCAGTTGAAGGTCGAGGGAATGCGCTCGCTCTTGAAGGTGTCGGCCATCGCCTCGCGGGCGAACAGGCGCCGCCGGTTGACCCAGCCGCCGAGATTGGTCGAGACGGTGACGTCGGGCGAGGTGGTGACGATGCGCTGCGCGAACTCGCCGTCCTGCTTGCCGATCTCGTTGAGCAGCGCGCCGAAGCCGGCTTGAGTCGACATGTCGGCGGCAATCGTGACCGGCAGCGTGTCCGGCACCGCGAATCGCGGGCGCCTTGAGGCGGCGGCTGCCGCCCGCGGCGAACGGCACGCGGTCGAGAAAGGCCTGCAGCTCGGCGGGCGGCGAGGCGAGCCCTTCGAACTTGTCCCATTCGTGGCCGGGCCGCACCTCCATCTTGGCGCGGAACACGTCCATCTGCGCCGGCGTCATCAGGCCGGCATGGTTGTCCTTGTGGCCGGCGAACGGCAGGCCGAAGCCCTTCACCGTGTAGCAGATGAAGCAGATCGGCCGGTCGTGGTCGACGCTGCGGAAGGCGCGGGTGAGCGTAGGCAGGTCGTGGCCGGCGAGATTGGTCATCAGCCGCGCGAGCTCGTCGTCGGAGCGGCGCTCGATCAGCCGCCGCGTGGCGGGGTCGCCGATGTCGTCGAGGAGCCGCCGGCGCCAGGCGGCGCCGCCGCCGAACACCAGCGCCGAATAGAGCGGGTTCGGGCAGCTGTCGATCCAGGTGCGCAGCGCCGCGCCGCCTTCCTCGGCGAAAGCCGCTTCGAGCAGCGCGCCGTATTTGAGGATGACGACGTCCCAGCCGAAGGCGCGGAACAGCTCCTCGAAGCGCTGCCACAGGCCTTCGCGCACCACGGCATCGAGGCTCTGGCGGTTGTAGTCGACGATCCACCAGCAATTGCGCAAACCCTGCTTCCAGCCTTCGAGCATCGCCTCGAAGATGTTGCCCTCGTCGAGCTCGGCGTCGCCGACGAGCGCCACCATGCGGCCTTCGTGCCGCGAGAGCCCCCAGCCATGGGCGCGCACATAGTCCTGCACCAGCGAGGAGAACAGCGTCTGCGCGACGCCGAGGCCGACCGAGCCGGTGGAGAAATCGACGTCGTCGGTGTCCTTGGTGCGCGACGGATAGCTCTGCGCGCCCTTGTAGCCGCGGAACGCTTCCATCCGCTCGCGGGTCTGGCGGCCGAGCAGATACTGGATGGCGTGGAAGATCGGGCTCGCATGCGGCTTCACCGCGACGCGGTCCTCCGGCCGCAGCACGTCGAAATAGAGCGCGGTCATGATGGTGGCGAGCGAGGCGGACGACGCCTGGTGGCCGCCGACCTTCAGGCCGTCGACGCTCTCGCGCACGTGGTTCGCGTGGTGGATCATCCAGCTCGCGAGCCACAGCACCTTGCGCTCGAGCTCGCCGAGAATGCGAAGCTCGTCGTGGAGATGTCTGCCTGCGGCCGTCATGGCTGCCTCCGCCTATAGGGACCTCATCCTGAGGAGCGTCCGAAGGACGCGTCTCGAAGGATGGCCACAGCACTGCGCGTGGCCGTCCTTCGAGACGCCGCAAGCGGCTCCTCAGGACGAGGTCGTTGATACATTCACGGCTCAATTTATGCACGCGATCGGCGGCAGAGGATGCCAAAAAGAGCTATGATCTTCATCGAGAATTGGCTGATTCTGCCAAATAATCGGCGAAACGAGGTGGAAAATGCCGACGCGCGCGCTCGATGCGGTCGATCGCAAAATCCTGGTGCAGCTCCAGGCCAACGGCCGCATGAGCCTCGCCGAGCTCGCCGACAAGGTCGGGCTGTCGGCGTCGCCCTGCCTGCGGCGGGTCCGCATGCTGGAGAAGGCCGGCGTGATCTCGCGCTACGTCGCCGTGCTCGACCAGCGCGCGGTCGGGCTGCCGGTGAGCGTGTTCGTCTCGATCAAGCTCGAACGCCAGAAGCAGGACGCACTCGACCGCTTCGCCAAGGCGATCGAGCGCTGGCCGGAGGTGCTCGAGTGCTACCTGATGACCGGCCCGCGCGACTACTGGCTGCGCGTCGTCGTCCCCGACCTCGCCGCCTATGAGCGCTTCGTGAGGCAGAAGCTCACGAGGCTCGAAGGCATCGCCTCGATCGAATCGAGCTTCGCGCTGGAGCAGGTGAAGTACACCAACGTGCTGCCGGTGGGGTGAAGCGCCGCGGGGGGATCGATGATCGCGCGCCTACCCACCGACGCGAATCGAGGAGACTTGAACCGTCGACTCCCCCGCACGCGGGGAGAGGGAGGCAGCGCCGCGGCTCCGAGCCGCTGCGGACGACCACTCGACTCGCTTCAAAGAAAATGGCCGGGACAATGCCCGGCCATCTCCACTTCGATCAGATCTCGCGACCGCTACGGCGCGGCTTGCGCCTTCGCCGCCGCGATGTCGGCGTCGCGTGCGGAACGACATCACCGTCACCTTGCGGGTGCGGTAGGAGGGCAGGACCACCTTCTGGACCTGGCCGTCCTTCTCGAACAGCGAGACGTAGCGCGCTTCGGAGCCGCGGGTCGGGATGTCGAAGGCGGTGAACGCGTTCGCCTTCGGGTCGTATTTGAGCACCTGGTCGGTCATCCAGATGTTGAGCCAGGCGTTGTGGTTGGCGTCGACCGCGACCTGGTAGGGCTTGCGCAGCGGCGGCAGCGGGATGGTGCTGGTTTCCTGGGTGCGGGTGTTCACGCGGGTGAGCGTGCCGGCCCAGGAGTTGCCGATGTAGAGCACGTCGTCGTTCTTGTCGGTGCCCATGCGCCGCGGCCCCTGGGCGTAGGGGATCGGGTTCGAGAAGTCGGGGGCGCCGACGCTGTCGTAGAAGGCGATCTGCTCGGGCGTGTAATGCTCGCCGGGCGACCGGGTTCGGCGGCAGCTTGAGCTCCTTCGCAGTGCCGTACTTGCCGTCGCCGATGCCGATCGTGTCCATCGCCATCTGCGCCCAGTAGCCGTTGCCGTCGCGGTCGGCCGCGACCCCATAGGTGAGGCCGATGCTGCCGGTCGCCGACTTCGGCGTCGGCGACTTGTACTCGGTGAACTTCTCGGTCGTCGGATCGAAGCGCAGCGCGCCGGTCGGCGACGACACCCAGATCATGCCGCGGCCGTCATAGTCGACCGTGGTCGCGCCGCCGGTCGGGGCCATGCCTTCCGGCGGAATGAACACCTCGATCTTGTCGGTCTTGGTGTCGAGCTTGCCGAGGCCGCCCTTGCCGGGATTGACGTTGAACCAGATCACGCCGTTGGGATCGCGGGTCATGCCGTGGGTCGGCGCGGCGAGGCCGTTGGCGGCGGTCACCTTGAGCGGGGTGAAGGCGCCGGTCTTGAGGTCGAACTTGCCGAGCGTGAGCACGCTGTTCGGCACGTTGCAGGTGAAGTAGACGTTCTTGCCCTCGGCATCGATCCAGGCGTCATGCACGCCGAAGCCCGGATAGATGTAGGACGGCGTGCCGAGCGACCAGTCGGTGCCGTTGTTGGTCTGCACCTTGTAGGGCAGGCCGACATCCGGATCGGGCGGCGCCTCGTAGTCGGTGAACACCGCGCGGGCGGCTTCGCCGGTCGGGCGCGGACGCAGGTTGAACTTCATCGAGGTTTCGCCGGGGCCGCGGGCGCGGGCGAGATAGGCCGCGAGCTTCTTCTGGTCGTGGTCGAGCACCGGCGCCGCCTTGTGCTCCGGCCCCTGGTAGATGCCGGACACGTTGACGTGCTTCATCAGGTTGATGATGGCGTTCCAGCCGCGCTCGTCGAACTTGTGCTGGAGGATGTAGCTCGGCGTGTGGCAGCCGGTGCAGCTGTTCTGCACGAGCTGCTTCATCTGGGCGTCTTCCGGCGGTGTCGTCCGGGAAGCGCGGCGAGGATCATGTCGCCGGGGAGCTGGCGCACGAAGTCCTTGACCGGAGCGAGGGTGAAATCCTGCCGCTTGGCGGCGGAGAGATCGACGTCGCCGCGGCCGGTATCGAAGGTGATCGCCTGCGCCCACACCTTGTACTTGCCGTTGGCGAGCGGCGGGAAATAGTAGTTGCCGGCCGCATCGGTGAACACCGAGGTGACGATGTTCGAGCCGTCGGCGCGCGCCGACACGGTGACGCCGCCGAGCGCTTCGCCGGCCGCCGACTTGATGGTGCCCGAGAGCACCGCATCGGCGTGCGCGGTCATCGGCGTCAGCGCGGTCGCCGACAGCGCCGCGGCGAGCAGCGCGCCCGTCCCGGTTAACGTGGTGGTCCTGGTGTTCCTCATGGCATCTCTCCTGATCTGCCGATGGTGCGTTGTTTTGTGGTTACCGATGGAAAACGAAATCAGCTCGTTACTCGGCTTGTTATTTGGCGGCGGCCGGCGCGGCCGGCGGGACCGTCTTGAGGTAGGCGACGATGGCGCCGATCTGCTCGGGCTCGAAGTTGAAGCGGAAGCCCGGCATCCGCGGCGTGCCGTTGCTGATGTATTCGCGCATCAGCTCCTCGTCGCCGCCGAGGGATTCGCGCGACAGCACCGGGCCGAATTGGCGGGCGCGCTGCTGCACCGGGGTGTGACAGACGCCGCAGGACTGGCTGAACAGCCGCAGCCCGAGCTTCTGGGAATCGTTGAACGACGCGTCGGGCGCCTGGGCGAACGCGGCGGGAGCCGCCGCGACCAGGGCTGCAACTAGGACGCTGACCCGCATGTTTCCTCCACTTTGTTTTCGGATTCGAGATCCCGTGCTTGATCCCCTTCTTGGGCCGCGATCTTACTCGTTGCGGCGGCCCCGTGAAGGGGCTTTCGGTCACGGCGCACTCGGTTGAGGCGCTCAGGTCTCGACCGGCTGCGCCGTCCGGGCGGGGCAGGGGGGCCGGGCTGTCGGCCGTCATGAACTGCGCCTTGGCGAGCGTGGCGAACCGCCCGCCGATCCGCACCAGCTCGTCGAAGGTGCCGGTCTCGACGATGCGGCCGTGCTCGAACACGAGGATACGGGTCGCGTTGCGCACGGTGGAGAGGCGGTGCGCGATCACGAAGGTGGTGCGGTTCTTCATCACCTCGTCGAGCGCCGCCTGGACCTTGCGCTCGGTCTCGGCGTCGAGCGCGCTCGTCGCCTCGTCGAGGATGAGGATCGGCGGGTCTTTGAGGATGGCGCGGGCGATCGAGAGGCGCTGGCGCTCGCCGCCGGAGAGCGCGCGGCCGCGCTCGCCGACCGGCGTCGAGAAGGTGTCGGGCGCGCGCTCGATGAAGTCGAGCGCCTGGGCGCGCGTCGCGGCCTCGCGCATCTCCTCCACGGTGGCGTCCGCCTTGCCGACCCGCAGATTGTCGGCGACCGAGCGGTTGAGGAGCAGCGACTCCTGGTAGACGACGCCGATGTTGCGGCGGAGCGCCGCGAGCTTGATGTCGCGGATGTTGACGCCGTCGATGTCGATCTCGCCGCTCTGCGGATCGAAGGCGCGGTGCAAGCAGGGCGAGCGCGGTGGTCTTGCCGGCGCCGGTGCCGCCGACGAGAGCGATGGTCTCGCCGGGCAAGCGCGGTAAAGGAGAGATCGGCCACCGCCGCGCGCTTGCCGTCATAGGAGAACGACACGTTCTTGAACTCGACGAGGCCGCGCATGCGGCCGGGGTCGACGGCGTCGGGCGAATCGCGCACCGCCGAGTCGGTGTCGAGCACGTTGAAGAATTCGCGTAAGCGCGGCGCTTCCATGAACACCTTGTTGATGAAGCGCACGAACTTCTCGAGCTGGCCGATCAGCATGCCGGCGAAATTCATGAACATCACGATGTCGCCGATGGTGGCGCGGCCATGGAAATGGAGCCACACGCCGACCATGAAGATGCCGAGCAGCGTCAGCGTGGTCGACGCCCGGGTCAGCACCGCGATCACCGCCCACCACGACAGCACCGGGATCTGCGCCGCGAGCAGGTCGTCGGCGATGGTGCGCAGCCCCGTGACCTCCGCCTCGACGCGGGCGAACCCCTGCACCAGGGCGATGTTGCCGAGCGCGTCGGAGGCGCGCTCCGCCAGCTCGGAGTAGTGCCGCTCGACGGTGCGCTGGAGCGTTTCGGTCTTGTGGATGACGAGGCCGGTCAGCACCGCGAACACGACGGCGATCGCGAGCATGATCAGCCCGAGCGGCCAGTTGAGGTAGATCGCGAGCGGCAGCAGCACCAGAAGCGACGCGCCGGCGGCGAAGGAGTCGCGGAAGAAGTCGAGCCACAGCACCCACAGCGCGTCGGTGCCGGCGAGCATCACCTTCATCAGGCGCCCGGAATGGGATTCGCCGTGGAACAGCAGCGGCAGTTGCAGCACGTGGTCGAAGAAGTCGGTGAGCACCGCCTGCCGGCGCTGGTGGGCGAGGCGGTCGGCGTAGAGCGCGATGACGACGCCGACGACGATGGTGAACAGCCCGAACGCGACCCAGGCCGCGATCAGCTTGACGAGGTCGGGCCACGCCGCCGTGGCGCCCTTGGCCTGGGCGCCGGCGAGCGCATCGATGATCCGCCCGAACAGCACCGGCTCGGCGAACATGGCGCCGGCGAGGGCGAAATTGGCGATCGCGAGGAAGACCCCGAGCTTCTTCTCGGGGCCGAGCAGGGCGAGCACCCTGGAATAGAGGTGCAGAAGGCTCATGGGGGTCCGCGTTCAGACCGGGATTGCGAAGCTAAGGCCGCGCCAAGCCCGTGCCGTTTCCGAGTAGCGCCATTGTCCGCGCCATGGCAAGCCCTGCGTGAGCGCCGCCGAGCCTGCGATTGCCTCCTGCCATCCTTGAGGGCATGGCGCTCGGTTCGCCGGACAGCTCACGGCCCGAACGGTTTCTCCTTCGCGAGTCGCTCGGCTGCCTCCTTGGCGATGCTGAGATCGAACAGCTGTTCCCGCGAGACCTTCCTCTCGACATAGCTGAAATATTTGCCGCCCCAGAAATCCTGCATCTCCATGATCGAGTCGACGAGCGGCATGCCGTCCTCGTTGATATAGGACCAGTGCGGCGCGATTGCCTTGACGAGATCGGGCTTGTTGAGTGCGGTGGTCCGGGCGAGAAGCTCGACGACGTCCTGATGCTGGTCGGGCGCCATCGCGGCGGCGTTGAACTCTTTCGCAGCGTGCAGATATGCCATCGCGAACCGGATCACGACGTCGCGGTTCTTGGCGAGGAAATCCTTGCGGGCCGCGAACATGCCGATCGCGGCACCGGGCACGATCTCGTCGCCGGTCGCGACGATCGGGCCCCATTTGTTGTCCTGGGCAAACACGCCGAACTGCCAGGCGAGATCGGTCGCATCGACCTGGCCCTGCGCGAGCATCTTCATGAGGTCGGGCTGGGACACGTTGACGATCCACTTCACGTCCTTCGCGGGATCGACCCCGACCCGCAGCAGCGCCTGCGCCATGTTGTACTGGTTGATGCTGCCGAGCGCGCCGACGCCGATCCGCTTGCCCTTGAGGAGCGCGAAATCGGCCGGCGATTTGACACCTTGGTCGTATAGCGCCTGGCTGACGTTATCGAGCGTGTAGGCGAAGCCCTTCCGATTGTTGCCGCGGTCGAGGATGATGACGAGCGGCGCCCCCTTGGCGACGCTGTTGAACAGGCTCGCATTCGCGGTCATGAAGGTGAGGTCGAGCTCGCCCGAGATCATCGAGGGCACGGCGAGCGCGCCGTCGATGAAGGAGCGGGTATCGATGTCGATGCCGAGCTTCTTGAAGTAGCCCTTCTCGCGGGCGACGAGGAACGCGCCTCCGGTGATGAACGGCCCTTCGCCGACCCGGACCTTGTCGGCGGCGGTCGCCGCCGTCGTCGCCGCTGCCGCGAGGCAGAGCGCCAGCCATCCGAATGTCGTGCGCAATCTCTTCATGCTGCTCTCCTCTCGGCCTCGGGTTCCGGGCCAACTTGTCGAAGCGGATCGAGGTTCAATGGCCGTCGGGCTCGATCCAGGGCGCGATCTTGCGATCCGCCCATTGCTGCAGTTTCATGATGACGGCCCCCATCACGGCGAGCGCCACGAGGCTCGCGAAGACCTTCTCGGTCTCCATCACCTGTCCGGCATTGATGAGCAGATAGCCCATGCCGCCGTCGCTCGATCCGCCGATCATCTCGGCCGCGACGATGAGGATGATGGTGATCCCCATGCCGAGCTGAAGCCCGCTCAGGATGCCCGGGATCGCGGCAGGGATCACGACCTTGAGCTGGATCTGCCGCCAATCGGCGCCGAGATCCTTGGCGGCCTTGATCAGCCCGCGGTCGACCTGCCGGATGCCCGCATAGGTGCTGATCACCACGGGGAAGAACGCGCTGATGACACTGATGACGATCTTGGAGGCCTCGCCGGTGCCGAGCCAGATGATGAGGAGCGGAATGAGCGAGATTTTGGGGAGAGGATAGAACATCGCGATCCAGATGTCGGCGACCCGCGCCACGAGCCGCGACATCCCCATCAGCACGCCGAGCAGCACGCCGGTAACGGCGGCGAGCAGGAACCCGACGACGATGCGCAGCAGCGTGATGCCGAGATTGTATTCCAGCGTGCCGTCCTGGATCATGCCCCACAGATAATAGGCGATCGACGACGGCGCCGGCAGGAAGATCGGCGGGATGCCGCGCAGGCGCACCAGGGCCTCCCACACGACGAGCGCCAGCACGATCGACAGCACGGGCAGCGTCGCTTCGAGGATTCGGCGGGGGCGCGGTTCGACCATCGATCAGGCTCCCGCCGCCTCTGCTTGCTGCTCCAACGCCCTCATCACCTCCTCGCGGATGAGATGGAAGGCGCGGTCGAACAGCGCCCCGAACTCCTTGGTGGCGACGAGCTCGATCGAGCGCGGCCGCGGCAGCGCGACCTCGATCACCTCCTTGATGCGGCCTGGCCGCGCCGTCATCACCACGACCTCGTCGCCGAGCAGGATCGCCTCGTCGATCGCGTGGGTGACGAACAGGATGGTCTTGCGGGTCTCGTCGAAGATGCGCAGCAGCTCCTCCTGCATCACAATCTTGGTCTGGGCATCGAGCGCCGCGAACGGTTCGTCCATCAGCAGGATCGGCCGCTCCAGGATGAGGGCGCGGGCGAGCGCGACGCGCTGGCGCATGCCGCCGGAGAGCTGGCCCGGCAGGTGGTTCTCGAAGCCGCGCAGCCCGACCGAGGCGATGAGCCTGCGGGCGCGCTCACGGCGCTCCGCCTTGGCGACGCCTTTCATCTCGAGGCCGAAGGCGACGTTGTCGATGACGCTGCGCCACGGGAACAGGTTGAGGTTCTGCCACATCATCACGGAGTCGCGGCCGAGCGGGCGGTTGACCGCGGGCGCGGCCGGATCGACGATGCGGATGGTGCCGGATGTCGCGGACTCTATGCCGCCGACGATCTGCGCCAGCGTGCTTTTGCCGCATCCGCTCGGACCGAGGATGCATGAGATTCGGCCGGAACGGAACCGATGGGTGAAGCGGTCGAGCGCCACGACCTCGGTACCACCTCGCCCGCCCCACACCTGCGACACCTCCTCGACAACCACATCCATCTGCGACCGACTGCCTCTCCTGCGCGGCCGACAGAGCAATTGTTGCGCCAGTCTGGCGCGGACCCTCGCGGCCTCGCGATAAATTGTACGCTCACCGGCCGAACTGGCGGGACCGCCATCATCCACCATGTCGTGAACTTCGCCGGTTCTGCCGAGACCGTCGGCGAGCGCCGTGCGAAATCCAATTGAGCACGTCAGGCGCGATGAGTGAAAGCATGTAACGCCGTCCATGATTGCATCGGTGCTATGAAACGATTGCGCGCTGCGACGCTTGGTGGGGTCCCCGCATCGGACTGCCATCATGGATCGCGATTGCGGCCCCGCCCTGTCACATGAGGTCTCGGACGGGCGAGGAGCCGGACCTTCCGGTTGGAATCGGCTCTCCCGTTCACTTGCATCGACCATCGCGCTAAGTTTCCCGACAAGCGGTCGACTCACCAAATTGGAGAGTGTCGAAATGACGTCATCCACGCGACGTGGCTTTCTGAGTACGGCGGCGACTGCCGCCTCCGGTGCGATCGCGACCGGCGCGGTGCCTACATCCGTTGCGGGGGCCGACGGCTACGATGCCGATGCGATGGCGGCCGAGATTTCGGCCAAGCTGTTTGCCGACGACGGATTGGTCCGCCCGATCCCCGAGGTTCCCACGGTGTCCGACCTCGCGAAGGGCCTCGACCGCACCCTCGTGCTTGGCGGCGGCGGGGAATATTACGTCGCCTGGTATTGCGGCTTCTTCCACGGGCTTTTCGAGCTCGGCGTCGATCTCAATCGCGCCGAGATGGTGGTCGGCACCTCGGCCGGTTCTTACGCGGGCTCATCATTGACCTCCGGCCACTTCCAGCGGCTGCGGCTGGAGTTCGATTTCTTCGGCCATTTCCCGTCGCTGTTCGCCAAGCTCGCACCGCTCAGCAGTCCGAACATCAGCCAGAAGCGGGCGCAGGAGATCAACTTCAATGTCAAAGACGGCAGCCCGGCCTCGATCCGCGCGATCGGCCGCGCTGCGCTGGCCGCCGACAACCGGGTCAACGGAAACGCGGTGGAGCGGCTCGCCGGCCTGCTGACCGGCGACAGCACCACCGACTGGCCGGTGGCCAAGATGTATACGACCGCAAACGACTGCTACACGGGCGAGCGGCTGATCGTGGGCCAGGCGGTCGCGCGAAAAAACGGCATACCGCTGGCCCATGGCGCGGCCGCGAGTTCGTCGCTGCCCGGCATCATGGGCCCGACATTGCTCGGCCAGCGCTTCTGCATGGACGGCGGGATTTCCAAGGTCTGGGCGCACACCGATGTGGTTGCGGGCTCGAAGCGTGCGGTCGTCATTACGCTGACGAACGGCTACGAGGGCAGCCTGCTGAGCGGGATCCCTCACAACATCTACAAGGAGATCGACGCTCTCCAGGCGACCGGGACGAAAGCGATGCTGATCATCGCCGGCACGCCGCCTGGAGTGAGTCTGCTCGATCCGAGGCAGATCGAGCCGGCATTGAGAACGGGGTACGAACGCGCCAAGGTCGAAGCAGAGAAGATCCAGAAGTTCTGGGCCTGAGATCGACCGGGCCGTTGACACACGTAACGGCCAATAGGCGCAAGCGCATTGCGCCGCCCGTGACTCGGAACGGCGCAATAAAGCGATTGCGCCCTACGGTTTCTGCGGGCACCCGACCGGTGGCGCGTGCTACAAATACAGTTTGCCGAGGAGGAAATGACGATGCCGAAGTCAGGCGCGATTTGCCTCGTGGTTGGCGTCCTTTGCGCGGCTGGCGGTGCTTCGGCCGCTGACTGGCCGAAGGACCAAGTAATTCCGAATTTTGCCCCGACCGCAAATACCGGTTGGGTGCTCGACCACGCCGTCGGCGTCGACGATCTGCTCCCGCCGCCGAGCGGCGGACCGGGCCCCGTCACCTTCGACAAAGCCCATCCCTATGTGCCCAACGGCAGCGCTGCGCCTTCGACCTATCGCGTTGCCGACCTGACCAATCCGATCCTGCTGCCCTGGACGATCTCTTCGATGAAGAAGGCGAACGACGAGGTGCTCGCCGGCAAGGTACCGTTTCGCGGCCGCGAACGCTGCTGGCCGGTCGGGGTGCCGGGTTTCAACGCCTACTCGCTCGTCGAGCCGTTCTACTTCTACCAGACGCCCGAGAAGGTCGTGGTGATCAACCAGGGCGGTCCGGAGATTCGCCGCATCTATCTCAACGCCACCCACGCGAAGGAGGTGAAGCCCTCCTGGTACGGCGAATCGGTCGGCCATTACGAGAACGGCGACACGCTCGTCATCGACACCATCGGCATTTCCCCCAAATCCTATGTCGACAACTACCGCACCCCGCACACCGACGAGCTTCACGTGGTCGAGCGCTGGAAGCTCGCGCCCGACGGCCGCACGATCGACGTTTCGATTTTCGTCGAGGACCCCGGCGCTTTCACGGTGCCGTGGTCGGCGGTCCAGCGCTGGCGCCGCGTCGAGGATTCACCGCTCCAGCCCGTGGTGTGCAACGAGAACAACGGCGATTTCTTCAGCCAGGGGCTGGTGCCGCTGCCCGAAGCCGCGAAGCCTGATTTTTGATTCTGGAAGTCGCGCAGCTGGCTCGGCACGTAGGGTGCAATACGCGAAAGCGCATTGCGCCTTTCCTCATCTCAGCGGCGCAATAAAGCGATTGCGCCCTGCATAGGGCGGTTCAATCGACCGCGCGTTCGGCTGCCGGCGGCAGGAAAGACGAGTCGAACACGGCGCCGGGCCTCGGCTTGGTCTTGAAGTCGTGGGTCAGTGCGATCTGGCCGATGGCGGCTTCGAACCGGGCGGGGTCGATCTCGCCGTAGCCGTGCGACCGATACTTCGGGCGTCGCGATGTTGTCCTTAAGCGCCATGCGCAGGCGCTCGACCTCGATGTCCTTCTTGGTCGCGTCGTTGCGCTTGAGCACGGATTCGACGGCGGCGGCCGGGTCCTTGATGGTGTCCTTGAGGCCCTTCATGAAGGCACGCAGGAACCCGCGGACCGCGTCCGGATGGTCGGCGGCGAATTTCTGGTTCACGAAGATGGCGTTGCCGTAGAGGTCGACGCCATAGTCGGACATCCGCAGCACGACGATGTCGTCGACCGGGACGCCGCGGTCCTTCAGGTTGACGTAGGACGAGAACGACGACCCGGTGATGGCGTCGACCTCGCCGGCCGCCAGCATCGGCTCGCGTACCGGCAGGCCGACGTTCTCGACGTCGACCTTGGCGGCGTCGATGCCGTTCGCCCGGGTGAAAATCTTCCATTGCGCGAAGGCGGTGTCGGCGACCGGCGCGCCGAGCTTCTTGCCCTCGAGGTCCTTCGGCTTGCCGACGCCCCGGCTCTTGCGGGTGAGGATCGAGAACGGCGGCCGGTTCTGCACCATGAACACCGCGGTCACCGCCGCGCCGGGGTTCTGGTCGCGGTACTTGATCAGCGTGTTGATGTCGGCGAAGCCGATGTCGAAGGCGCCCGACGCGACCCGGCGGATCGCCTCCAGCGGACCGGTGCCGGGGTCGATGGTGACGTAAAGTCCCTCGTCCCTGTAGTAGTTCTTGTCGAGCGCGACGAGGAACGGCGCGTCCGGCCCCTCGAACCTGGAATCGAGCGTGACCTTGATCGGCGTCTGCGCCGCGGCGATCGGCGCGGTCCCCAATACCGCCACGGCGGCGATCACGGCCCCTGCGGCCCAGCGCGTCATGCAAGCGAGGAAGTTCATCATCATCTTCCTTTCCTGACGCTCCCGCTTTGGCAAAGCTTCACCCCCGGTACGCCTCGATTTGGCGCCGGCAGCCCGCTCGACACGGGCGCAGCAAAGAACATGCCGCGCAAAAGCGCAAGGCAAGATCACGCCCTGCGTCATCGCGGCAAAAGCCGTCGAATTTCGGGACGGATTTGCGCGGGAGCAACGCGGTCGCAAGACCTGTTTCGGTACACTGCGATCGGTCACACGAGGAGGAACCCGTGGAAGGTCGCGTTCATCCGCTCCGTGCCGCCTATGCGGCGCCCGACGAGGAGCTCGCCGCGTGGTTCTTCGCGTCGGCCACGGCCAGTCCGGAGGCGGAGAAGCGCATCGATGCCCGCGCCGGCGCCCTCGTCGAGGCGATCCGCGCCCGGGCGGGCGGCGTCGGCGGCATCGAGGACTTCCTGCACGAGTACTCGCTCTCCACCAAGGAGGGCCTCGCGCTGATGGTGCTCGCCGAATCGCTGCTGCGGGTGCCCGACAGCGCGACTGCCGACCGCCTCATCGAGGACAAGCTCTCGGCCGGAGATTTCGCCGCCCACGAGGTGCGCTCGCCCGCCCTGCTGGTCTCGGCCTCGGCGTGGGCGCTCGGCATCTCGGCCCGGGTGGTCGGGTCGCACGAAACGCCGGAGAGCATCCTGGGCGACATCGTGAGCCGGCTCGGACGCCCGGCGGTGCGCACCGCGACCCGCCAGGCGATGCGGCTGATCGGCTCGCATTTCGTGCTCGGCCAGACCATCTCCGAGGCTCTGGCGCGCGGCGGTGCGCATCCGGAATTCCGCTACTCCTTCGACATGCTCGGCGAGGGCGCCCGCACCGCGCATGACGCCGAGCGCTACTTCCGCGCCTATGCCGACGCGATCGCGGCGATCGGCGCCGCTGCCGGCGGCGTCGGCGCTGCCGCAGCGGCCCGGCATCTCGGTCAAGCTCTCGGCGCTGCATCCGCGCTACGAGGCGGTATCGCACGACCGCGTCATGGCCGAGCTCACCCCGCGGGTGATCGAGCTCGCGCGCGCCGCCAAGGCCCACGACCTCAACCTCACGATCGACGCCGAGGAGGCCGACCGGCTCGAACTGTCGCTCGACGTCATCGGCCGCACGCTCGGCGATCCCTCGCTCGCCGGCTGGGACGGCTTCGGCCTCGCGGTGCAGGCCTATCAGAAGCGCGCGCCGGCGGTGATCGACTGGGTTGCGGATACCGCGGAGGCGCTCGGGCGGCGCGTCATGGTGCGCCTCGTCAAGGGCGCCTACTGGGACACCGAGGTGAAGCGCGCCCAGGAGCGCGGGCTCGCCGACTATCCGGTGTTCTCGCGCAAGGCGATGACCGACCTCTGCTACATGGATTGCGCGAAGAAGCTGCTCGCCGCGCGGCCGCGGCTCTATCCGCAGATCGCCACCCACAATGCGCTCACCGTCGCGAGCGTGATCGAGGCGGCGGGTGGCGTGACCGGTTACGAATTCCAGCGCCTCTACGGCATGGGCGACGCGCTCTACGAGGCGCTGCTGCGCGAGCATGCCCGGCGCGGCCTGCCGGGTCTATGCGCCGGTCGGCGGGCACCGCGACCTCCTCGCCTATCTCGTGCGGCGGCTCCTCGAGAACGGCGCCAACTCGTCGTTCGTCTATGCCGCCGCCGATCCCAAGGTGCCGGTGGCGCACGATCCTCGAGCGCCCGGCGGCGGTGATCGGCACGCCGGCCCGCGCCCGGCACCCGAAAATTCCGCTGCCGCCGGACCTCTACGAGCCCAATCGGCGCAATTCGGCGGGCGTGGAGTTCGGCGATTCCGCCGGCCTCGAACGGCTGCTCACGGAGGTGCGGGCGGGCGCGCCGCGCGACGCCGAGGCGACGCCGCTCGTCGACGGCATCGCCATACCCGGACGCATCCGTGAGGTACGCTCGCCGATCGACGGCGTGGTGCTCGGCACCGTCACCGAGGGCGACGAAGCGATCGTCACGTCGGCGATGACCGCGGCCGCTGCCGGCTTTGCCGCCTGGGACACGACGGCGGTCGAGGCGCGCGCCGCGGCGCTGATGCGCGCCGGCGACGCTCTGGAGAAGAACCGCGGGCGCCTGATCGCGCTCCTGCAGGCGGAGGGCGGCAAGACCCTCGACGATGCGGTTTCCGAGGTGCGCGAGGCCGTCGACTATTGCCGCTACTACGCACAGGAGGCGCGGCGCAGCCTCGCGCCGCAGGTGATGCCCGGGCCGACCGGCGAGGCCGACACCTTGCACTATCGCGGCCGCGGCGTCTTCGTGTGCATCAGCCCGTGGAATTTTCCGCTCGCGATCTTCACCGGCCAGATCATGGCCGCGCTCGCCGCCGGCAATGCGGTGGTGGCGAAGCCCGCGGAGCAGACGCCGCTGGTCGCCGCCGAGGCGGTGCGCCTGTTCCACCGCGCCGGCATCCCGGCGACCGCGCTGCATCTCGTTCCCGGCGACGGCACCGTCGGCGGCTTTCTCGTCGCCCACCGCGACGTCGCCGGCGTCGCCTTCACCGGCTCGACCGAGGTCGGCCGCATCATCAACCGGACGCTCGCCGCCAAGGACGGGCCGATCGTTCCCCTGATCGCCGAGACCGGCGGCATCAATGCGATGATCGTCGATGCCACCGCGCTCCCCGAGCAGGTGACCGACGACGTGATCACCTCGGCGTTCCGCTCGGCCGGACAGCGCTGCTCGGCGCTGCGGCTCCTCTGCGTGCAGGAGGACATCGCCGACGGCGTCATCGACATGGTGGCCGGCGCGGCTGCGCAGCTTGCGGTCGGCGATCCCCGCGACATCGCCACCCATGTCGGCCCGGTGATCGATGCCGAAGCCAAGGAGAAGCTCGACCGCTGGATCGCCGGCATGGCCGCGCAGGGGCGCGTCGTCTTCCGCTCGGACCGCAAGGTCCCGTCCGGCGGCACCTACGTCACTGCCGACGATCATCGCGCTCGACCGCGCGCGCGATCTCAAGGAAGAAGTGTTCGGCCCGGTGCTGCACGTCGTGCGCTACCGCGCCGAAGCGCTCGGCGACCTCCTCGACGACATCGCGGCGAGCGGCTACGGCCTCACGCTGGGCATCCAGTCCCGCATCGACGCGACGGTGCGCGAGGTGGTCGCGCGGCTTCCCGTGGGCAACGTCTACGTCAACCGCAGCATGATCGGGGCGGTGGTCGGCACCCAGCCGTTCGGCGGCTCCGGCCTCTCCGGCACCGGCCCCAAGGCGGGCGGCCCGAACTACCTGCACCGTTTCGCGCTGGAGCAGGTGGTCGCCATCAACACCGCCGCCGTCGGCGGCAATGCGAGCCTGCTGGCGGAGCAGTCGTGAGCAGCGTCCGCAACCCCAACTGACCTCGTCCTGAGGAGCGTCCGCAGGACGCGTCTCGAAGGACGGCCACATGCGCCGCCGAGCGTCATGGGGCCGTCCTTCGAGACGCGCTGCCTTCGGGCAGGCTCCTCAGGACGAGGTCGGAGAGAGGTTCGGCGCTTGTTTCGCGGTCCCATGGTACCGCAGGCTGCACGCTGACGCATGCGCGGTTTGCCCATCGTCGACTTGCGTTTAATCTTGGCCGCATGACTGATTCGGTCGAGCGACTTTACGACGCGGTGCTTGAAGCCCGGGACTCCGATCCGGTGGTATCGCGCACCGCGCGCCTGTTTCGCGCCGGCCGCTCCAAGATCGCCAAGAAGCTCGCCGAGGAGGCGATCGAGGTCGTCATCGACGCGGTCAACGGCGACCGCAATGCCGTCGTGCGCGAGAGCGCCGATCTCCTCTACAACCTCGTCGTGGTGTGGGCGGCCGCCGGCGTCCGCCCGAGCGAGGTGTGGAAGGAGATGGAGCGGCGCGAAGGCCTGTTCGGCATCGCCGAGAAGCTGATGAAGCGCAACCTCATGCCCAAGAACCGGGCGAAGCCGCAAGCGGCATCGCAGCGGCGCGTGCGCCATCGGCAATGATTGCAACCTGACGGGGATTTCTCCGCGGGTGGACAATTGCGGAGGCGGCCTTTATGCAGGCGCCCCATGCTGAGACGCGCATATGACTGGTGCATCGACCACGCCGACAAGCCCTATGCGCTGTGGCTGATGGGGGTGGTGTCGTTTCTCGAGAGCTCGGTGTTTCCGGTGCCGCCGGACGCCATGCTCATCCCGATGTCGCTCGCGCGGCCGGAGAGGGCGTGGCTCTATGCGACGGTGTGCACGGGGGCCTCGGTCGCCGGCGGCGTGCTCGGCTATTTCATCGGCGCCTATCTCTACGACAGCGTCGGGCACTGGCTCATCTCGCTCTACGGCTACGGCGACAAGGTCGAGGCGTTCCGCGAAGCCTATGCGAAATGGGGCACCTGGATCATCCTGCTCAAGGGCCTCACGCCGATCCCCTACAAGATCGTGACCATCACGTCCGGATTCGCCGGCTACAGCCTCGCGCTGTTCATCGTGTTCTCGGTGGTGGCGCGGGGCACGCGGTTCTTCCTCGCCGCATTTCTCCTCAACCGCTATGGCCCGCAGGCCCGCGAGATCATCGAGAAGCGCCTGGGCTTCTGGTTCGGGCTGAGTGCGGCGGTGCTGGTCGCCGGTGTCATCCTCGCGGTGTACCTATTCTAAGTTCTGCGGCGGTACTGGGTTCCGCCCTGCCCCATTTTCCGCCCAAAGCCGTGCTGCAAAGCGCTTTGGATCAATGCGGGAGCAGGGCGATGGCCGACGCAATGGATCATCGGGACGGCGTGCGCCGTCGGCGCGGAACGCGAAGCATCGGCATTTGCGTTGTCGCGGCTGTGCTGCTGACGGCGGGAATCGCCGCCGCGCAGGCGCCTGCCGAGCCGCCGAAGCCGGCGGAAGAGGCGCCCGCACCTGCGGCGCCGGCAGCTCCACCGCCGTCTCCACTGCCATCTGCCGCGGAAAATCCCGCTCCGGAGAAACCGGGCGTCGTCGGCGCCTTCGGCACCTGGATGCAGCAGGGCGTCACCTCCATGAGCAGCGGCTTCGATGCCATGGCGAAGGGCGCGGCGGACGCGGCCTCGACCATGGCCAAGGGGGCGGCGGACGTCGCCGCCGGCGCCGCCAATGTCGCGAAGGATGCCGCCGACGTCGCGGTCGACGGTGTCGCCAAGCTGCCGATGTCGGGCTTCGCCAGCGGCCGCGAGCAATGCGCCGTCGCGAGCAACGGCGCTCCCGATTGCCGTGCGGCCGCCGAGAACCTGTGCCGCATCCACGGTTTTGCCACCGGCACCAGCGTCGACTACCAGACCTCGGAAAAATGTCCCCCGGCCTATCGGCTCTCGAGCCGCGAGCGCCCGGAAGGCATCTGTCCGATGGAGCACTTCGTCACCCGCGCCATGTGCAGATAGGCGTCGATGCGGGTAGCGCGCCGGCAGCAGCTTCCTGCAGCCACGACGATCTCCCCCGCTTGCCGTCGCGAGCGGGGGAGGGACTGTCAGATGCACAGCTCCGCGTCTCACGCGCTCGGCGCTGCGGAATTCGCGACGACACCGGATGCGCCTTCGCGCCGCTTGACCTCGACACCGTAGACGAACCCCGCGGGCCCGGGCTGGCGCGACACCACGATGTCGTCGGCAGGCTCGACGCGGCCGAGATCGACCTCGCGGTCGGGCAACAGCGCGATCATCCGCATGCCGATGCGCACGAAGACGAAGCGTCCCTGCGCGCCGCCGTCGGCCGCCCATTTCTTGATCCGCGCGTAGTACGGCGGCCGCGTCCAGGCATTCGGGAAGCTCGGGTCGACGGCGATCTGCAGGTTCGGCGTGTTCGCCTGCATGTAGACGACGAACTTCGACTTCTCCGGCTTCCAGTCCGGGCCGAAGCTCTCGTCCTGCATCCACGAGCAATAGAAGGCGCGGCAGGAGCCGGGCCGGTCGGCGTAGATGCCGCAGCCCTTGCCGGAGACGGCGTGCTTGCACCACACGCCGGGGGGCTTTGCGAACTCCTCGATCGCCGGCACCTTGCAGCACATCATGCAGGTGCCGCAGGAGCGCCCCGGAACGAGCCGAGGCGCCTCCGTGTGGGGCGCGCCGCTCACCGCCGCCCGCGATGGATCAGCCGCGCGTCCGCGACCGGATCATGAAGCTGTCGTAGGAGTACTCGGCGATCTGCCACCACAGATATTCCTCGTTCTTGAAGGCCATCAGGCTGTCGTAGATCTTCTTGAAGTCGGGATTGGTGGCCGCGGCCTCGGCGTTGATCTCGTTCGAGGTCTTGAGGAACGCCTCCATCAGCGCCGGGTTGAAGGCGCGCAGCTGCGTACCGCCGGCGACGAGCTTGCGCAAGGCTTCCGGGTTGCGCGCATCATAGCGCGCCATCACGCCCAAATTGGCGTAGGCCGCCGCGGTGGTGAAGATCGCTTTGTAGTGCTTCGGCAACGCCTCCCACAGTCCGAGATTGATGAGGAAGTGCTGCGCGGTCGCGCCCTCCCACCAGCCCGGATAGTAGTAATACTTCGCGACCTTCTGGAGGCCGAGCCTCTCGTCGTCATAGGGGCCGACCCACTCGGCGGCGTCGATCGCGCCCTTTTCGAGCGCCGGGTAGATGTCGCCGGCGGCGATCTGCTGCGGCACCGCGCCGAGCTTCTGCATGGTGCGGCCGGCCCATCCGCCGATGCGGAATTTCAGCCCCTTGAGATCGTCGAGCGTGTTGATCTCCTTGCGGAACCAGCCGCCCATCTGGGTGCCGGTGTTGCCGCCGGGTATTGCATAGAGGTTGAACTTCTTGACGAAGTCGTTGACGAGCTGATTGCCGCCGCCCTCGTAGAACCAGGCGTTCTGCTGGCGCGCATTGGGGCCGAACGGGATCGAGCACATCAGGGCGAAGGTCGGATCCTTGCCGATGAAGTAATAAGCGGCGGTGTGGGCGATCTCGACGGTGCCGTTCTGGACGGCGTCGACGTTCTGCAAACCGGGGACGATTTCGCCGGCGGCAAAATTCTCGATCTGAAAGCGATTGTCGGTGGCCTCGGCAACGAACTTCGCGACCGTCTCACCCGCGGTATAGAGGGTGTCGAGGGACTTCGGGAAACTCGACGCCAATCGCCATTTGAGCTCCGGCGAAGACTGCGCGATGGCCGGCTTGGCAATGGCGGCAACACCCGCGCCGGCCCCGAGCGCGGTAAGAAATTGGCGACGTTTCATGAATGCTTCCTCCCAACTTCGCGTGTTTCCACTATAACGGGGAGCTGATGCCCCCGCACGCGTAAAAATTGACGCGGCCCGCTACTCCGCTGCCGCGGGGCAACATCCATGCCGCTGCGCTGGCTGAGGAATTCGCACGCGTGACGTGGCACGCGCGCGCCGGACTATGGTTTGTCGAGATGCGGTGCGACCACTTCTCGGGTGTCCTTGCTGCCGACGACGGGGAAGTGGTTGGGGACCGTGCAGAAGCGCCTCTAGAAATCCGGCTTGTCCGCCACGGGGATTTTGAAGAACTGCTGGTTGTTCTCCGCGCAGACCTCCTCGGCCATCGGATGCTGGATGCGGTCGTAGCGCTGCGTCACCGACCATGGCGCGTTGAAGGCGTCGGGGTCGTCGAACGTGATGTCGACCCGCATCGCCTTGCCGCCGTCGATCAGCTCTGAAGCGCTCGACGACATGCAGCTTCTCGGTGTGCGGCGTGCGGAAATTGTCGACGAAGGTCTTGTCGTTCAATCCGATCGTATCGACCACCAGCGTGTCGCCTTCGTAGTGGCCGACCAACTCGCCGTACCAGGACGGCTTCGGATCGGCCGAATGCGCGACGTCGAGATAGACGTGCCGGACCTGCTGATCGTTCGAATAGATCATCAGGACTTCCTTCGGCGTCTGCACGAAATAGAGCGGCTGGAAGCCATAGAGATGGAATCCGGGGACGCCGGCCGGCATGCAGAACGAGTGCGGGGTGAAGGCGAACTTTCCGGCCAGGACCTCGGCATTGTCCTGCTTCATGCGCTCGACGACCCACGCCTTGAGAATGCCGGCGTTGGCGAGATCGGCGACGAAATAGGTCGGCTGCTTGCCGGTCCGGACAGCCTCCTGGTTGCTCACCCGCGGATGCGCGGGATCGCTGCGGAGCGGACTCGTCGCGCCGGGCACGACCGAGAAATCGACATTGAAGGTGAGCCAGCCGACATTGCCTGACGAGAAATCCGGTGCGGCGGCCTTCTCCTGCGCGACGGCCGAAGCCATCGAAGCCGCCGCCACTACCGCCACCACGACGCTACCCGCGAAGAGCTTTTCTCCCGAGATCAATGAGGACATCGCTCTCTCCCATCCGGCGTCGGCCGCAGCCGCGCCGCGCGCACCTCCGATTCACTTCGTTGTCTGCTTGAAGAATCGCAGATCGGGCGGCTGCTGGCCCTTCTTGGCGGGCATCAGACAGCCCGTCGGCGCGGATGATGTACATCTCCTTGCCGAGCGCGACCAAATCCGATCCCTCGACACAACTCGCCTCCCGCCACAGGGGATGCGGATTGGAATCGTGCACATATCGTTTGTCCACGGTCCACGGCCGCGTCAGGGCGTGGTCGAGCACGGTGATCACGTCGTGAATGACCTTCGGATCGGCCTTGTCGATGAATATCCGCTCCTTGAAGACGGACTGGTTGTCGAAGTGGAGCGGAAGGCCGGAGGCGTCGTAGACGCGCGGACCCTTGAAGCCGCGGGTTTCCGCTTCGAGCACGTCATAGTTTCCGTCGCCGTCCTCGTCGATCCACTTCCCGATCGAGTAGCCCGCATAGCTCGGGTCGATCTCCTTCGGCCATTCACGGCCGTCGGTGTAGATGCGGCGCGTGTTGGTGCCGATCACGATGTAGGTGGTGTCCGGCGTGACGACGAATTCCAGCGGCCCGAACGTCATCATGTGCGGCATGCCGGTGGGCATGCAGCGGGCGCGGTCGAAGTTGAGGCCCTGGCCGCCGGTCTCCTGGTCGGCGATCGATGTCCTCCAGAACCTTCTGATACTCAGGCGTGAGCGGGGCCTCTTGTCCGCGCGACCATGGCTTCGTCTGATCGAACGACGGCTGGCCTCCGGGGGTGCGCAGGCCGGAGGGAGAGACGACAGACACCGGGGGCACCCAGCGTTCCCACGCGCCCTTCCATTCCGGATATTTTGCGCGGTCGGCGGCATGCACGCCGCCGCAGATCATCGCAACGGAGCCGGCGACGGCGATAGCAGAGATCAAGTTTCGGCAAGCCACGGTGTACCTCCCCTTGGATCGACTTTCGGATCGTCAGCCGGGCGGCGAACAGTCGTGGAAAGAAGAACGTGCGCGTCGCCCTCGGCGAGGACCGATCGATTATCGCCCGCGTGCAGAGAGTCTCGCTGTCGTTTCGGCATGCGGAACCGCGGTGGGCAGTGCAGGCATGTTGCTTTGGCCGAAGGTTACACCGATTGCATCGGCGCTGCAAAAGGGTTTCAGGGCGATCAGAAATCCGCTTTGTCCGCCACCGGGATTTGGTAGTCGAACACATTGCGGTTGTTTTCCGCGCACGCCTCTTCGTGCATCGGCATCTGGACGCGCCGCAGCTTCGCGGTCGCCGACCACGGCTGATAGAACGTGTCCGGATCCTCGACCCGGAACGTCACTTGGAGCGTCTTGCCGCCGTCGATCAGCTTGTAGCGCTCGACGACGTGCAGCTTCTCGGAATGCGGGCGTGCGGAAATTGTCGATGAAGGTCTTGTCGTTCATGCCGATCGTGTCGACGACCAGCGTGTCGCCTTCGTAGTGGCCGACCAACTCGCCGTACCAGGACCGTTTCACGTCGGCCGAATGCGGCACGTCGAGATAGATGTGGCGAACCTGCGCGTCGCCCGAGAAGATCATGATCACTTCCCTGGGCGTCTGCACGAAATGGATCGGCTCGACCACGTTCTGGATGAAGGCCGGGACGCCCATCGGCAGGCAGCTCGCCCGCGCCGAGAAGGGCATGGCGCCGGACAGCGCCTTGTCGTTCTCGCGCTTCATGATCTCCTTGGCCCACGGCTTGATGTTGGGGTTCGTCAGATCCGCGACCCGGTAGGTCGGCTGTTTCCCGGTCGCCCGAAAATCGTTGTTGGAGATGTACGCATGGGCCGGATCGTTGCGGGTCGGGCTGGGCTCGCCGGCGATGGGGATGAAGTCGCCGGTGCCGAACACCCATGCCGCATCATGGGAGGAGAAGTCGGGGGTCGCGGCGCGCTCTTCCGCCGCCGGCCCCGGTCCCGTTGCAGAACATAGGGGTACGGTTAACGCAGCGACCGCAACGAGGCTCTTGAGCGAATGGAATTGAGGCATCGAGCGTCTCCCGATTGACTGACTTTTAGCAGCGCGCCAGCTCGGGATCGAAACTTACGCCAGCTTCCCGCCCGTTCGAAAGGGGGCGCGGTTACCTTTGGTTTACTTTTGCCGTGCCATTTTACCGGTTCGCTACAGGCGACGGGGAGGGGAAAATGGACATCGACGCTTTCAACGCGCTGATCGCGCAGGTCCGCGAGTCCGCGGCATCGCTTGCACAGGCCGAGCAGAAGGTCGCCGCCTTCAAAACCGAGCTCGCCGAGCAGGCGAAGGACGCGGAGAGCAACGCCGCACCGGTGAGATCGATCAAGTCGATACCCAAGCGAAGCTCGGGGTGGGTCGCGGCGATGGACAAGCTGCCCAAGGCCTCCTGACTCGGGGCGCCCCAAGATTCTGCCCGGCGCTTTCACGCCGGTACCTGGACCGTTCACCATATCGGCGGCCTACGACCGGGTTCGACGGTATCGAGACGAATAATCGCATCAGAGCTCGGAACCGCGCATTGACGCAGGTTCCACGAGGCTGGAAATTAAATTTCGGTGCGGTTCCGCAGGAGGACCCCACCCGGCCCATCGGCATTGCGCTCCGACGCCGCCTCCCCGCCTGCGGTGCCCAGGCCTGCGGTGCTCAACCATGCGAGCGAACGGCGAGAAACCTGCAAGCGGCCTCATGGCAATGGGGTTCGCGGCACTCGGCGTCGTCTTCGGCGACATCGGCACGAGCCCCCTCTACACGCTCAAGACCGTGCTCGACCTGAGCCGCGATCCCGGTCCGCTCCAGGTGTTCGGGGTGCTGTCCCTCATCATCTGGACACTGCTTGCCATCACCAGCGTCAAATACGTGACCGTCGCAATGCGGGTCGACAATGACGGCGAGGGCGGCATTCTGGCGCTGATGGCGCTGCTCGGCGTCAAACGGCAGCAGCGGCCGGCGATCGTGGCGCTCGGGCTCGCCGGTGCCGCCCTGATCTATGGCGATGGCGCCATCACACCGGCGATCTCGGTGCTCTCGGCCCTCGAGGGGCTGACCATCAAGGAGCCGGGGCTCGAGCCCTATGTGCTGCCGATCGCCGTCGCGATCCTCATCGGGCTGTTCGCGATCCAGTCCCAGGGAACGGCGCGCATCGGACGCGCCTTCGGCCCGGTGATGGCGATCTGGTTCGTCACCATCGCGGCGCTCGGCGTGTGGGGTATCCTCAAGCATCCCTCGGTCATGCTGGCGTTCGATCCGCGCTATGCCGTGGCCTATCTCGTCCATGAGGGGTTCAAGGGATTTGCCGTGCTCGGCGCCGTCTTCCTGTGCGTCACCGGGGCGGAGGCGCTCTATGCCGACATGGGTCATTTCGGCCGGGGCCCGATCCGCTTTGCCTGGTCGGTGCTGGTGTTTCCGAGCCTCGTGCTCAACTATGCCGGCCAGGCCGCGATCGTGCTCGACCAGGGCATGTCCGAGCACAACATCTTCTACCGGCTGGTGCCGCCCGGCGTTTCTGATCCCGATGATCGTGCTCGCCACGGTGGCGACCATCATCGCCAGCCAATCCATCATCACCGGCGCGTTTTCGATGACCCGGCAGGCGATCCAGCTCGGCTGGTTTCCCCGGCTCAAGATCGTCCAGACCTCGGCCGAGGGCTACGGGCAGATCTATGTCGGCCCGGTCAACTGGGTGCTGATGATCGTCACCATCACGCTCACCGTGTGGTTCGGCAAATCGTCCAATCTCGCGGCCGCCTACGGCATCGCGGTGTCGCTGACGATGCTGATGACCTCGGCGCTGCTGCTCATCGCCATGCGCGAGATCTGGCAATGGAGCCTCGCGGCGAGCCTCGCCGTCGCCGGCGTCTTCCTCGTCATCGACACCGCGTTCTTCGTGTCGAACAGCCTGAAGATCGTCGACGGCGGCTACGTTCCGCTCGCGCTCGCCGCCGTCGTGTATCTCATCATGTATGTCTGGCATCGCGGCGCCGAGGCGGTCACCGCGCGCGTCAACGAAGGCCTCATGCCGCTCGACGCCTTCATGGCGCAGCTCGAGCACGACAAGGTGGCCCGCGTGCCCGGCACCGCGGTGTTTCTCACCCGTGTGACGCGCGACACGCCGCCGGTGCTCGCCTGGCACGTGCGCCACAGTCGCGCTTTGCATGGCCGTGTGGTCGCGATCACCGACGGGGTCGAGCCGGTGCCGTGGATCCCCGACGGGCTGCGCACGGCGATCACCCGGGAGGCGCCGGAGTTCTGGCGCGTCATCGTTCGCTACGGCTTCATGGAACGGCCGGACATTCCGCGCCTGCTGGTTCAGCTCAAGCAATATGGCTGTGACGATCGATCTCGCCGACGTGACCTACTTCGTCGGGCATGAAACCGTGATCCGCCGCCAGGACGGCTTGGGCCTACCGCGATGGGAGGAGGCCCTGTTCGCCGCCATGGAGCGCAATGCTTCGCATGTGACGGACTATTTCAACCTGCCCGCCGACGACGTCGTGGAAATCGGCCGCCAGATCGCGATCTGATCTCGCACCGGGCGGAAACCGACATCGTCATAATCTGCCAGGCCTGCGGAAGCGGATTGTCTGCCTCGGAGACGGCCGCCACGCGAGCCTGCACGGCGGTTTTGCCTTACCGGGAAACCTCAGTGAGGCTGCGCAGGAGCGGCTTGTCCACCTGCAATCTTTACAAAAAACTGGCGTTTCGGTAACGCAATCTCCTTAAGGCAAATTCGTTAAATTGCAGTCGCGGCGAACGCGCGAGCCAGATCGAACCCCGATGTCGCTCTTCAAGCCATCCCTGACCATTCGCGCGCGGGTGCTCATTCTCGTCATCATCGCGATGACTCCGATCGTGCTCGAGCGCGTCAGCGGACTGCAAGTCGGCCGCGCCGATCGAATCCGCCTGACCGAGACGACGATGCGCGATTTGGCGAAGCACGGCGCCGACGTATACGGCCAGATGCTGACGCTCGCCCGGACGGTGATGGGTGCTGCCGCGCTCGCTCAGCCGGAGGGCGACGTCGATCCGCAGCGTTGCGGTCGCCTGATGCGGGACCTCGACCAAGGGACCGATGTGATCGAGTTGCTGTCGATCGCCTCGCCCGCCGGCCACATTCTTTGCTCGAGCGAGCCCGACGTCGTGGGCGTGGACGTGGGTGATCGCCCCTTTTTCAAAGAGGCCGTCGCCAACGGGCAATTCACCGTGAGCGGGTTGCTCGTGAGCCGCGCATTCCACCGCCCAATCCTCGCCGCAGCGCTCCCGAAGCGGAAGCCGGATGATGCGACCGCATTCGTCGTCGTCTCGGCGCTCAACCTGTCCTGGATCGAGGGTCTCCTCGCCGACGTTCTCAGCGGCCGCAACATCACCGCTTCGATCATCGATCGAGATGGAATCCTGGTTGCGCGCTATCCGAAGAACGAAAGCCTGGTCGACGACGACATCAGGCGGACCGCTCTGTTCGACAAGATCGGCTCAGGGGACACCTTCACGGCGACGGACCTCGACGGGACCAGCCGCATTTTCGCGTCGGCCCGGCTCGGCGACAATGCCCATCTGGTGGTCGGCCTCGACCGCGCGCAGGTTCTGGCGAACATCAATCGTCAGATCAACGTGGCCTATGTCGTCATCGCGTCCGCGGTCCTGTTCGCCCTAATCGGTGCCTGGTGGGGCAGCGAACGTTTCATCCTGCGTCCCCTGCGCGCGCTCGCCGCGAAAGCCGAGCGATATGGCCAAGGAGACTTCTCGTTCAAGGCCGGAGGCTTCAAATGGCCGCCGGAGTTCGCGCCCCTCAACCAGGCACTCGAAGGAATGGCGGAGCAGCTTGCCGCGCGCGAGAGCGTTCTGATCGAGGAGAACAGACAGCTCGAGTTGCTGGCGCAGCTCGACGGACTTACCGGGGTCGCCAATCGGCGCAGCTTCGATGCGCGACTGCGCGCCGAGTGGGGTGCCAGCGCCAGGACCAGCCAGCCGCTGTCGCTCCTGATGATCGACGTCGATCACTTCAAACGATTCAACGACCGTTACGGCCACCCGGCCGGCGATGCCTGTCTCAAGACCATCGCCGCATGTCTGTCGAAATGCGAGCTGCGGCGGAATGATTTCATTGCGCGTTATGGCGGCGAGGAGTTCGCGATCGTGCTGCCGTCGCTGCCGTCCGCCGCCGCCATGGAGATCGCGGAGCGCCTCCGGCTCGGGGTGTTCGATCTCGCGCTCGAAAACAGCCAGTCCCCGGTCGACCGCATCACCATCAGCGTTGGGGTGGCAGAGCTCGTCGGCGACGGCAGCAAGGACGCCGGCGCTCTGATCGAGGCGGCGGACGCCGCGCTCTACAACGCCAAGCGGCGCGGCAGAAACGTCGTCAGCGGCCGCACCTCCAAGCTGGTGGACGTGCTCGCCGGCTGAGCCGTGAGCAATTTCGATCAGAAGATCGAACCTGAAATCCGAGTCCCTCGAGAACTCAACTCCAGGTCAGGTCGCAGTTGCGGAACGGCAGGTCCCGATAGCGCTTCCCGGTGATCTGGAAGATGGCGTCGGCAACGCCGGACTGCACCGAGGTGGCGCGGTCGTGTCCCATGCCGCGCAGCCAATGCCCGGTCTTGAAGAAGGTCGATGTTGATTTCCGGCGGGTTCTCGTTGATGCGCGACAGCGGGAAACTGTCGAAGTTGTTTTCGACGATGCGCCCTTCGGTGACGTTGCACGCTTGAAGCATGGTGTCGTTGTAGAACCAGGTAATCTGGCCCTCGATCTGCTTTCTGACCGACAGCGGATTGACGAGCCCGAAGCCCTCTTCATGCGCCACGTCGACGCGCAGCAGGCGCAATTCGCCCGTCACGGCTGATCGAGACGGTGTGGACCACGGCGCTGATGGTGGCGTGGCCACCGCCTTCGGCGCCGCGTTCCTCGAGCCCAATGGCCTGTGCCACGCCTTGCGGCAGCGGCTTGCCCCAGCCGGACATCTCCGCGGCCATATCCAGCGCCTTGATCATGTCGGCCTTGTAGGGAAGGTCGGTGCGGGAGATCAGCTCGCGGCGATAGAGATACGGGTCCTTGCCGGCCGCGTGCGCGAGCTCGTCCATGAAGCTCTCGCGATAGAAATCGTGCGCCGGCTCGCCGACCCCGCGACGCGTGCCCACCGGAATGTGGAAGGCGACGGCGTGGGTCGAGAAGCGGTAATTGGGCGCGTGGTAGCGCGAGGCTTTGTCGAACGCCGCGATCGCGCCCGGGGCCTTCTCGTCCATGGCGGTCCGCACTTCGATGGCGATCGGCCAGCCTTCTGCATCGAGCGCGGCGCGCAGGCGGGCGACCCCCATCGAGCGATAGGTCGTGCCGACGAAGTCCTCCTCGCGCGTCCACAATAGGTGGATCGGCGTGCCGCGATTCTGGTTGGCGATGTAGATCGCCTGCTCGGCCTGCGGACCGTTGCCATTGCGGCCGAAGCCGCCGCCGAGATGGCACATGTGGAGATAGACGTTCGCCTCCGGAATGCCGGTGATCCGCGACGCCGAGGAGCGCGTTTCCTGCGGGCTCTGGTCGCCGATCCAGATATCGACCCGATCGTCGGTGACGAGCACCGTCGCGTTTCCGGGCTCCATGCGGGCGCGGGGGAGATAGGGCGTGGTGTAGGTCGCTTCGACGATTCTGGCGCTGCGCGCGAAGGCGCGGTCGCAGTCTCCGGCGATCGGCGCGCACCTGGCCGGGCTGGTCGAGCGCCGCGATCAGCGTCGCGCGCATGTTGGCCGTGTTGAGCGCAGCATGCGCGGGCGGCACGTCCCACTCGATCGGCATCTTATCGAGCGCCGTCTTGGCCTGGTACCAGGTCTCGGCGATGACGGCGACGCCGCCGCTGAAGACACGGTCGCGGATCAAGGACGGATCGGGGATCGGGATTTCGACCGCCGAGATGACGCCGGGCTCACGCGCGAATCCGTTCGAAATCGTAAGCTCTTCACCGTACCGCCATAGACCGGGCAGGTCTTGACCGCCGCCCATTTCATGCCGGGCAGGCGGACATCGATGCCGTAGATGGTCTTGCCGGTGACTTTCTGAGGAACGTCGAGATTTCTCCGCTCGGTGCCCATCAGCGTCCATTCCGAGGGCGGCTTGATGCGGATCCGCTCCGGATGAGGATGCGGCGTCTGCGCGGCAAGCGGAGCAACCTGCCCGTATGTGGTCGTGCGTCCGGTCGGGCGGTGGGTAATCACGCTATCGGCCGAACTCAGCTCCTCGACCGGTACGCCCCACGACTTGGCGGCCGCCAACAGCAGGCGCTCGCGCGCCTCTGCGCCGGCAAGCTGAAGATAGTAGCGGCCGTCCTTCACGGACGCCGCCGCATTGGTCCGCATGCGGCGATAAAGGCTGTTCGGAATACCCTCGACGCCGGTCCGGCCTCGCTTGCCGAACTCGGGCTCGCCACCGCCGAGCGGATCGGTGGCGCCCTTGCCCATGACCTGGAGCGTCCATTCCGGCGCCATCTCGCGGCCGTCGCGGTTGGCTGAGGCGTATTGCGGCCGAACCTTGCTCCAATCGCACTGCAACTCCTCGGCGACCATCATCGCATTGGAGGTCCACACCCCCTGGCCGAGCTCGGTTTGGGCGATGCGTATCGTCACCGTGTCGTCAGGCGCGACGACGACCCAGGCATTGATCTCCTTGACGTCGGGCTCGGTCGCCCATGCGGCGCCTTCCGGATTTATGATCTGGCCGGCCGCGCGCTGCGGCATCCAGAAGCCGACCACGAGCGCGCCGGTTGCGGCAGCGGCGGTGGACAGAAGATCGCGGCGGGACAGGCCGGACTTGGCGAGGACCGTTGTCGCGCATCACGTCGTCGCGCATCACAGCGTCCTCCCCTGCATCTCGGATGCCGCCAGCCGGATCGCCTTGCGGATGCGGTGGTAGGTGCTGCAGCGGCACGCATTGGTGACCTCGGCGTCGATCTCTGCATCGGTCGGGTTCGGATGCTTCTCGAGCAGCGCGACGACGCTCATGATCATGCCGGACTGGCAATAGCCGCATTGCGGCACGTCGAGCTCGATCCAGGCGCGCTGCACCGGATGCGTCCCGTCGGCCGACAAGCCTTCGATGGTGGTGACGGCCTTGCCTGCCGCGGCCGAGACCGGCACGCTGCAGGAGCGAACCGGCCGGCCGTCGATGTGCAGCGTGCAGGCCCCGCATTGTGCAATGCCGCAGCTGAACTTGGTGCCGGTGAGCCCGAGCTGATCGCGGATCACCCAAAGCAGCGGCGTTTCGGGCGCCACATCGAGCGAGTATCTGACTTCCGTTCACGCGCAGTTCTATCGCCATGGCGTTGCCCGCTGCTCCGATCGACCGTGTTTTTGGTTTCAACCGATTGGGTAGCAATATCTGTACGCCGCCGATGGAGGTTTGTCATCGGCGGCGTCGCTTAAGCGCGATCTCGTCGCTCAGCTCACTCTGTGCTCGGTTACTCGGGCCGGTCGTCGCCGGCAAAAAGCGAGGCGGGAAACTGAGCCGCGTAGCGTCGCCGCCGCTTCGGCGCGACAGGCTCATCTTCCAGGGGATGGGGGTCAGGCTCGACCACTTTGCGATAGAGGTGCCAGGTCGAATGTCCGAGCACCGGCATCACGACCGCGAGCCCGATGAACAGCGGCAGCGAGCCGATCACCAGAAGCACCGCGATCATCAATCCCCACAACGCCATCGTCACGGGATTCGTGAGGATCACCCTTATCGAGGTGAGGATTGCGACGCCCGACACCCACGTTGCGGTCGAGCAGCAGCGGGAACGATACGACGCTGATCATCAACACGAAGAGGGCGAACAGGAAACCGACGCCATTACCGACGGCGATCAGCGTCCAGCCCGCTCGCGTGGTGAAGACTTGATGCAGGAAATTTGGAATCGAGGCAGGAGGCGCAACGCCGAAGGTCGCAACGTAGAGGGCCTGGCAGAAAGCGACCCACAGAAAGAAGATGACGACCAGCAAGACGCCGAGCGTCACGATCCCGACAATCGATCGGGAATGAAGCACGCCGAAAGCGTGCGTCCACGAGGAGCCCCTGCCGAGCTCCCGCTGCCGGCTCAATTCGTAGAGACCGAGGGCGGCGACGGGACCGATCAACGCGAAACCGGCGGCGAGCGGAAAGAACAGGTGGAAGAGGTCGTTGAGGGTCAATTGCGCGACGATGATCGCGCCGACCGGATAGATGAGGCTGAGAAAGATCGCATGGGTCGGCATCGCCCGAAAATCATCGATGCCTTTGACCAGCGCATCCTTGAGGTCCGCGATCCCGATCTTCCGGACCACGGGAAGGGCTTGGCTCGCGTCCAAGCCGACCGTCGCGTCGAGGTGAGCCATGGCTGTGCCTCCGTAAATCGTCGTCGGTTGCTGACGATCGTCGAACGAGGCCTACCGTTTGATCGCAGTGCGGAGCCGATCACAGGGAACAAGAGGGGCGAGCATCGCCCAGGTCCGCCGTTCCGATCGTCCTGGCTTGATGATAGCAGAAGCCGGAGATGTTGGCTGCCCCTGCCGGTCCGAATTGCCGCACCGCCCGTGGTTCCACGGCGCTGCGCCATCCTCACGCGCGAGGTTATTCCTCGCCGAGCTGCTCGCGCTTGCGCGTGGCTGCCGCCTTGCGTGCAGATTCTTTGCGGTCCTCGGCGGTGCGGCCGGTATGGGGCGTCCGACCCAACTGAGTCCAATCCGTCTCGGTCATGTCGACGCCGTAATGCCCCGCGGCCTTCTTGATGTTGGCAAAAGCGAGCTCGCGGTCTTTGTCCGAAACATCGATCGTCTGGTCGAAACGGGCGATCGCGTTTCGGACGTGGCTGGCGTCGGTCAGCGGCTCCTTCCGCTGTTTGGGAAAGGCGAAAACGCTGTCGGGCAAATCGCTGCGCTCGGTGAGCGTGCCGTGCTTCTCGTGAGGTTTCCAAGTCGCTTCCATGGTGCGCTCCATGGTGCTTCTCGGTCCGCGCTCGATCCCCGGGGGGAACGCGGGCGGGGGAACCCGGTTCCGTTCCGTCGCCGGCCAGGCCGGGCTCGTCACGTCCGGTCGTCTGGCAATGCTGTGCCGTCTTGGCAGCGTTGCGGGGATAAGCCCGGCGATGACGGCGGCCGGTTGGAGTTCTCGGCCGCCCCTCAATGGCCGGACTTCAAATACGCGTCATAGAACGCGACGAGCGCCTTGCCGGTGGCGCGGGCGGCGAGGTCGAGGCCGTCGCCGTGACGATAGCGGGTGCCGAATTCCATCTGCACGGCATCGATGCCGTCGGCGTTCTGGCTGCCATAGGTCCCGACCGTGTAGCCGCCGTTGAAGCCGCGGTTCTCCGCGGTGCCTTCCGGCGCCACGTCGTTCGACGGGAAGACGTCGAGGCCGTTGGCGGCGAGCCGACCGAAGATGCCGTTCGCCCCGGTCACCGCCGGGATGCCGGCGCGCTCGAGCAGGCGCGCGACGGTGCGGCCGTTCTGGGTGCCGCGCATCACCACCGTCGGGTCCTTCTTCTGGCCGTGCACGTCGACCAGGAGCCCCGGCGGGATACTTGGCACGCACCTCGTCGATGAAGCGCCGCACCGCCTGATGATAATAGTCGTAGTAGGGCCGTGCCGCCGGGCTGTCGACGGCGACCTCCGGCGGCCGGTTGGGGTCGACGAATTTGCGCTTGAACTTCGCCATCACGAGATAGGGCTCCTTGCCGGTGAGCGCCTTGATCTCGGCGGCGATGCCGAGCGCCAGCCGGTCGGTGTTGGTGTCGGTGACGGTCACGAAGCCGCGCCCGCCCGACGGCTTGCCCAGCGTGTCGCGCGGCGCGACGCCCGGGATCGCCTCGCGCCCGCCATGGGGCACGGTGAGGATGATCGGCAGCGTGCCCTGCCGCACCAGCACGAGGTTCGCCGGCGCGACGCTTTCGGCCCGTGCGGTGTAGACCGCGATCGGCACGAAGATCGGCGCCAGGAGAACGGAACGGCGGGACAGCATGGGGCGGTCTCCTTTGCGGGCGACTCCTGCGCGGCGGGCGCACGTGTCGTGCGCAATCATGCTCGCTGTCATCGCCCGGCTTGATCGGGCGATCCAGTAACCCCTGCGCTTGTGGTTAGCGCAATCTACATTTCCGATCCCGGTGACGCGTTTGTGCTTGGATACCGGGCGCACTCCCTCTCCCCGCGTGCGGGGAGACGGTCGGGGTGCGGGGGCGATTTCGCAAGTCCGAGCCTCAGAGTTTTCTCCGCTGACGCTCGAATCGCGACGCGGCCCCCTCACCCGGATCGCTGGCGCGATCCGACCTCTCCCCGCACGCGGAGAGAGGTAAGCGACGCCGCCTGAGCGGCGACAGCCGCGAGATCAGGCCGCGCAGGCGCTCGTTCTCGCTGTAGGGCGGATAGCGCACGCCGGGATCGAGCAGGGTCGAGTGGTGGAGCACGCCGCGCGCGTTGGTGTAGGCGCGAAAACCCCATTCGCCGTGGTACTTGCCCATGCCGGAATTGCCGACGCCGCCGAACGGCAGCTCGCGCACCAGCGGCTGCACCGTGCAGTCGTTGACCGCGGCGTCGCCGGAGCGGGTGCATGTCGAGGATGCGCTGCGAGACCTCGGAATCCTCGGCGAACACGTAGAGGCCGAGCGGGGAGGGCTGGGCGTTGACGGTCTCGATCACCTGCTCGACGCTGTCGACCTCGATGCACCGGCAGGATCGGGCCGAACACCTCGTCCTGCATCACCGGCGAGCCCGGCGCGACGTTCACCAGAATGGTCGGCGCGATGTAGAGGTCGGCGCGGTCGTGCTGGCCGCCATGGTAGATGTCGCCGCTCGCGAGCAGCCCGGTGAGCCGGTCGAAGTGGCGGGCGTTGACGATGCGGCCGTAGTCCGGGCTCTGCTGCGGATCGGCGCCGTAGAAGCCGACCACCGCCTTCTTGAGCTCCTCCAGGAATTCGTCCTTCACCTTGCCGAACACGAAGACGTGGTCGGGCGCGGTGCAGGTCTGCCCGGCGTTCGACCAGCGGCCCTGGGCGATGCGGCGCGCCGCGACCCGCAGGTCGGCGCTCTCGTGCACGATGGTCGGGTTCTTGCCGCCGAGCTCGAGCACCACGGGAGTGAGATGCTTCGCCGCGGCCGTCATCACCACCTTGCCGATCGGCGGGCCGCCGGTGAAGAAGATGTGGTCCCAGGGCTGCTCCAGCAGCGCGGTCGTCTCCGGCACGCCGCCCTCGACGACCGAGAACGCCTGCGGTGTCGAGATATTGCGGCACGAGCTTGGCGATCACCTCGGCGCAGGCCGGCGCCACCTCCGAGGGCTTGATGACCGCGGCGTTGCCGCCGGCGATCGCGGCGACGAGCGGCGACAGCGACAGCATGATCGGATAGTTCCAGGCGCCGATGATGAGGCCCACGCCGAGCGGATCGAAGCGGATCTCGGTGCGCCCGGGCGCCATGATCAGCGGCGTCGACACATGCAGGGGATGCATCCAGCGCCGCAGGTGGTGGCGCGAATAGGCCGCCTCGTCGGCGACGTATTTCACGTCGGTCGCGTCGGCGTCGACGCGGTTGCGGCGCAGGTCCTTCCACAGCGCCGCGCAGAAATCGTCGGCGCGCTCGGTCATCAGCGCGTGCAGCGCGTCGAGCTGGGCCTCGCGCCATTCGAGGCTGCGGGTCTTGCCGGAGAGGAAGTATTTCCGATGGCGGGCGAGGAGGCCCGGAAAGTCGGCAGCAGCCATGTTGCGTGTCCTCAAAGCCCTCGGGCGGTCAACGGTCACCCGTCACGCCGTCTCCCAGTCCTGCATCCCCGGCAGCGCGTGCCAGCTCTGGGGGCCGGTGGTGACCGGCTTGATGCCGAGCTCCTCGCGCCAGCGCGCGACCGGCTTCTCCCAGCCTTCCTCCCATTTGACGGCGAGCAGCGGCTTGCAGTCGTGGCCCATCAACATGCCGCGGCCGACGTCGTTGAGGGCGTTCTGGAAGCCCTCGGCGCGATGGAAGGTCAGCGCCATCGCCGCGAGGTCGATCAGCACGAAGGCCGGATAGCCGAACTGGTAGGCCGTCACCCCGATCACCCCCGCTTCGCCCGGCCCCTGCTGGGAGAAGCCGGTGACGACGTGGTGGAGATCGTGGGTCTTGCGCACCCGCATGATGCAGTAGTCGGCGTCGGACTTGAGCTCGCGCTCGGGATAGAACTTCGCCGAGTAGCCGACGAGCCGCATCAGCTTGGCATAGGTGTGGGCGAGCGAGCCGGGCGGATACTTGGCGAGCGCGTCGAGATCGTAGTCGGGCGTCGCGTAGCCCTCGGAGATGAGGCGGCCGACGCCGGGATCGGCTTTCATGCGCGCGACGGCTTCCGTCATCTGCGGCGTGTCGCGGTAGTGATCCTCGAGCGCGAACACCGTCTTGGTGTCTTGGCCCTGGGAAGCGAGAAATCCGCTCACCATCTTGATCCGCTCCAGGGCGGGGGTCAGGTTCTCGTATCCCATCGCGATCTATCCTGTCTGTGTCGGGGCTCCCGGCCGATGCCGGGCGGATGCGTCGGCAACGCGCTATGGGCGACATTACCGCGGGTGCGGAATTTCGCGGACGGCGCCGACGCCGCACCACGGACTTTAGATATCGGCGATGTGTTGCCGAAATATTCCGCTCCGCGCCGACGGCGGAAAACCGTGAAGAATCTGTAGCTTCGCACGACTCGGGTCAGCTGCTTCGGCACGCCGCTCGGCTTCGCGTCGCGACCGGAAGGGCGGTGCCCTTGCACTCCGGCCCCGATCCGGCCGACGGCCTCGGCAACCAGGCGACGCATGTTGCTTCGAGCAAATTTTTCCGCGTGTGTGAACTAGCTTCACACACGCCCGGACCGAGAGTCCGCAATGGTGTCCCTCGACCGAACTTGGTCGCCCGCAATCCGCCGAGGGGGAGCTCGCGATGCGTATGAAGGAAGAGTTCATCGCCGCCGCCAATATCGAGAACGCCAACATCGAGAACATCGAGGCGTGGATGAAGATCCGGGCCGCACGCCAGCTCGCGGAATACATCCACGAGCTCGTCGCCGAGCTGAGCCGGATGGCACGCGAGTCGAATTGCAGTTCGCTGGCCTCGATCCTGCAGATCGCGAGCCTCGAAGCCAAGAAGCTCTCGCTGGAGCACGGCTGCGAGCTGTCTCTCAATCCGGTGCGCGAGGATTGCCATTAGGTGCGATCCGCTCGGATCGCACCCCGAATGCCCTAGTCGAGCGTGAACCTATCGGAGAGGCGCACAGCCTCTCGGGATCATGCTCCAGCCGACCTCCTTCCCGCCATTTGCAGTGAGACTTTGCCGAGGCGTCGAGCGCCCGCGGCTGCCTCGCACCTGCGACACCCGCCCTCGGGGCCTGGCTCGCAGGTCCTCCGCGGGAGTTGAAGCGGATGCGATGCCGCCCGCTCAGCGGGTCGGACAGGGAGAGCCGAACGCGGCATTGAGAAAGCGCGCGAGCCGCAGGCCGGCGATGCCGAGCTGGCGGTCGAGCACCGGCAGCACGTCGCGCAGATATCGGTCGTCGAGCACGTCGTCGGCCGGCCGCAGATACCAGACCGTGTGCGCTTGCTGATGGGTCTCCTCGGCCCATTTGCGCAACGCGTCGGCATCGGGCGCCGGCGAGGTTGACGGCGGGATTCTCCGGCCTGCGCCTCCGGTGAGGTGGCGAGCCAGCCGGCTTCGAGCCGGTCCACATAGCCGCCCCAGGCCCACGCGGTTTTCTGGATCAGGGTCGAATCCCACGCGACGTGCAGGTTGGTCGGCGTATGGGCGGCGCCGCAGGTCGGGCACGTCGCAAGGCCGCGCATGAAGACGTCGACGGCGACATCGTTGCCGCCAGTCTTCTCGGCGACCGTGTGCAGCGGTTGATGGATGTCGCCGACGAAATGGACCGCAAACTTCAGCGCTTCCGTCTGGGCATCGCCCGAGGTGCAGTGCAAATCGTTCGTCAGCCGCCCGAGCTCGGCGATGATGCAATCACCCTTTTCGGCGCTCGCCTTGCAGTCCCGCGCCGCCTTGTATGTCGGCACGTCGAGCGGGATGTCGACGAAGTGCCATCCGGCGGTCTCCGGGCGGACGTCCCGCGCGTCGTCGGCCCAGCTCGCGATCGAGGCGAGCGAGCGGCCCCCGAGGAGCGCCGCGATCATACGCGCCGCGGGTTCGGAGAGGCGCTGCTGCGCGACCTCGGCGATGATGGAATGGCCCTCCTGGCCCCAGGCGAATGCGTTCCCGGTGAGCGCGCAGACGAGCGCAGCAGCCAATGCGAACGACCTCATGGCAGATCCTCCCGTTTTCCTGGAGAGGCTGCCAGCGTCGTGTGACAAGCTAACGATAGGGGCGAGCCGTTTTTGGCGGTTTACGCCGGGCCAACGCCGGCCGGCCAAACCGTGTAACCTGCCGGGCTCGAGGCACGGGGCGCCCGTCTGCATCAAAGGAGTGCAGGCGGTTTCGTAAGCGGGGAATTTAACTTATGAGTGAAAAAAGACCAAATTTATTTGCTCTGCGCGCACTTGCGTACGTTATTCTTGCGGGCGGCCTCGTTGGCGCAGCGGCTGATTTTTTTACCAGACCAGAAGTGGCAATTCCGCGGATATGGGCGTTGTTATCGGCAACGGGGCGCTTGTACTATTAGGGTTGGTTACGTCGGCGATTGCCAGCGTTTTGAGGAACTTGGAGAAGCGGCTCGATAAGATCGAGCGCCAAAGCGATTCAGGGCAAGCGCGTGTGAATCAAGAATAGCGATGGCGGGCCGATTTGGATGCGCCGAGGGCCGACACCGGCCCACCAAACCGTGTATCCTGCCGGCCCGAGGCACCGGGCGCTTACCTGCATCAATTCCAGTGCTGCGGGACTTCCGGTCCGCTTCGGTCTCCAGGGGAGGGATATCGTGCGATTGGTCTGGCCGTGGCAGGACAGGAAGGGCCGCTTCTCCTGGCTCAAAGGCGTTACCTTTGCGCTGATGGTCGGGCTCGCGGCGCGCTTCTTCTATCAGGCCTATGGCGCCGGCGAATACGGCATGTTTCCGATCGCGCTCGGCGGCATGACCTTCTGGTCGGGCGTGTGGGCGACGGTGATTCTGCTCGCGGCGCTCGCGGTGACGCCCGCCGTGAAGATCTTCCGCTGGTCGGCGGCGATCGACGTGCGGCGGATGATCGGCGTCACCGCGCTGTTCTATACGCTCGGCCATGTGGTCATCTACTTCGCGCTGCGGATGTGGAACTTCACCTTCATCCTGAACGAAGTGGCGACGCAGCTCTCGCTCATACTTGCGACGCTCTCGACCGTCGGCCTCGTCGCCCTCGGCGTCACCTCGACCGACGGCTCGATCCGCCGCATGGGCGCGGCGGCCTGGCAGCGGCTGCACAATCTCACCTACATCATCAGCGCGCTCGCGCTGCTCCACGTGGTGCTGGCGCGCGGCACCTATACCGAGCAATACGCGCTCGTCGGCGTCTTCGTCTGGCTGATGGCGTGGCGCCTCCTCGCGCGCTACGGCCGGGCGACCGACCCGATTGCGCTCGCGCTGCTTACGGTCGCATGCGCCGTCTTCACCGCGCTGCTCGAGGCCGGATTCCTGTTCGTGCGCCGCGGCTACGAATTGTCGTGGACGCTCGGCAACAACTTCAACCCCGCCATGCTCGACGTCTTCGTGCCGCCGGCCTGGCAGGTCCTCGGCATGGGGTTGGCGGTCGCCCTTGCGGCGGCCGCATATCGTGTGCTGCGGCCTGAGGTGAAGCGGGGCGTCGCGGCGCGGATCGACGCGGAGCCAGAGGAAGTGCCGACGTTCGAGACGAGGTGAGAGGCCGCAATGGTCTCCTAACGCACGTTTGGCAACCGGTTTCCAAGGTGAAGAGCTTGCGGGCTAGCCCGCTTTCAATTCGGCCCGGCGCGGGAGTTTCCATCCCGGGCGGATGAAGTGGCAGGTGTAGCCGTCGGGGTAGCGCTCGAGATAATCCTGATGTTCGGGCTCAGCTTGCCAGAACGGGCCGGCGGGTGCCACTTCGGTCACCACCTTGCCGGGCCAGAGGCCGGACGCGTTGACGTCGGCGATGGTGTCTTCCGCGATGTGTTTTTGCTCGTCATTCTCATAGAAAATCGCCGAGCGGTAGCTCGCCCCGACGTCGTTGCCTTGGCGGTAGCGCGTGGTGGGATCGTGAATTTGGAAGAAGAACTCGAGGAGAGCGCGAAAGCTCGTGACGTTGGGATCGAAGATGATCTCGATCCCTTCCGCATGGGTGCCATGGTTGCGGTAGGTGGCGTTGTCTACATCGCCGCCGGTATAGCCCACGCGGGTCGCGACCACGCCGGGAAGTTTCCGGATCAAATCCTGCATGCCCCAGAAGCAGCCGCCTGCCAGGACCGCGCGCTCGGTTTGTGACGCCATGATGCGTGCCTTTCGTCTTCTTGGTGATATGGAGCATGCCAGCCGCAAAGGAAGTCGGCAATCTTCCCAGAAACATTCGGCGCGGTCATTCCTGGTGGAACCGCCCTGTGAGTTCAGACAACACTGAGTTGAAGATGGAGCATGATCTTGCGTGTGCTTGACAGGCTGGTCGAGGGAATCGTGGCTATTCCGCCCAACGGCGGAGCAGGGCGATTCGATCCAGAATGGCAGCCATTTCTGGATTGGCCGTCGCAACGACGCATCCCCGGCGCGCTCCATCTTCGCGGTGAGATGGCGTAGAAGGAAAATAGACCGTGAGCTCGGGCAGGTTCGACGCACGCAAATAGTCGAGGTCGAGCCGCTTTCCGGGGCCATAATCATCGAAACTATAGCCGGGATCGTCCGACACCTTAAAGTCGTCGATCATCAGAACTGCTTGTGGAAAATTTGAAACTGCAAGTTCGGCCTCGGCGCGCAAAGGAAGATGCTTTTCCCAGTGTGCATCGAGATAAAACAAAGTCGGTACAGAACGATCGCTGCGATCATGGACCAATTCTCTGCATGGCGGAAATCGAGTCCATTTCAAGCAGCCGGACATTCTTCAACGTCTTTAGACGCTCGCGCGATTGCGCTGCATGAGCCGGATTAAGTTCCACCGTAACGACGGGCAAACCAAAAGCGGCAAAAAACTCCGTCGTTGTTCCGAAGAATGTACCCGTCTCGATGATGCGAGCTATCTCGCAGTCCTTGATAATCTGCTTTGCCAATGCGCAGCGCGCAGATTGACTGTTCATCGGTCGCGCCCACCATGGTTTCTGCTGCGGGGTGGACGTCCGCTGCGTGATGGGCCTCTGAGGTTGGATCGTGAAGCTGGCGCTCATGCTCCAGAGTGCGACATTCGGCTTGTTCGGAAGATCGTTCATCTTGGAACGTCAAACCTCAAGAGGGACGCTTCTGTCGCTTGCGATATTACTATAGCGCGGTGACGCGAGAAAGCGGCCACCAGTCAGCGCGGACGACACGTCCGCTGCCAGTCATTCGCACCGCAAGAGAGCTGGGCCAGCCGTTGCCATGTGAAGCTCCCCACAAGCCGACCTGCGCGCGTAGCCGCAATGCGGCGAAGCGTGCACGACTTATCAGCGAAGAGATGGCACAAGCGGGTCGTCCTGATGACTGTCAGGGGCATCTACTTGGCTCCCAAACGGTGGAGCGAGGCCCAGACGCGATGCGGGCGCGAACCGCGATCTTTTGGTGCCCCTGGCCGGACTCGAACCAGCACGATGTTTCCACCACCTGATTTTGAGTCAGGCGCGACGGCTTTCCTGGCGTTTCCTGGAGTTGCCTGCTGATGCGAATTAGTTCGTAATAACAGGCACTTGTGTTGCGTCGCGTTTCCTGTAAGTTCTTGCCACTTTCGTCGTGGTGATGACCATGTGATGACCCGTTGGGGAACGGAACGTGACCAACAAGACCATAAGATTGACGAAGCGGGCAGTCGATGCCGCGACGACGCGCCCCTCAAGATACGTGCTGTGGGACGACGAACTGAGGGGCTTCGGCCTGCGGATTGAGCCCTCCGGTACCAAGACCTACCTCGTTCGATATCGACGCGGCGGCGGACGATCTGCGCCCCTTCGTCAGATGGTCATTGGACGGCACGGCGTTCTGACCCCAGATGAGGCGCGGAAGGAAGCGCGTATCCAACTTGCACGAGTAGCGCAGGGCGACGATCCAGCCGGCGAACGGTCTGCCAAGCGAAAGGAGCTTACGGTCAGGCAACTGCTTGAAAAATACGTGGCCGAGCACCTGTTGACCCACAACAAGGCGACCACCCGCAAGGAGTTCGAACGGATAGCCCGTGCCGAAATCGTTCCTGCTTTTGGAAGTACGCGCGTGGGAGACTTGACCCGGTCGGCAATCCATAAATGGCACGCTGGCTTTGCCAGTCGGCCTTATCAGGGCAATCGATGTCTTGCCGTTCTACGAAAGATGCTGTCGTTAGCGGCTAACGAATGGGAGCTTCGGCAAGACAATCCGGCACGTGGCATTCAACCTTTTCGAGAATTCAGACGCGAGCGTTTCTCAACGGATGACGATTTGCGTATCATTGGTGGTTGGCTCCAAAAGGTGGAGCGCGAAATGTCACAGCCGCCGGGGGCAATTCATGCCACGCGACTCCTTGCATTGACCGGAATGAGGCTGGGCGAGGTACTTGGTCTGCAATGGGAGTACGTTGATCTCAAACAGAACATTGTCCGTCTGCCGGATACGAAGGTTGGTGCTCGGACAATTGCTCTCGGGAGTTCAGCGGCAACGTTGCTAGCGGAGCTGAAGGGCGAAGAGGCGCGGATCGGTCCAGTACTCTGTGATCTCGATGGAAGAGCTTTGAACAGAGACCGGTACCGGAGATTCTGGAGTGACCTTCGCCGGCAGACTGGCCTGAAGGAATTGCGGCCCCACGATTTCCGTCATGGGGCAGCGACATTCGGCGCCCAAGCCGGGGCGAGCGCATTCTTGCTTCGGGACTTCATGGGGCATTCCACCGTGGCGATGACCAGCCAGTACGTCGCCCGCGTTGTGGATCCGCTGCGTGAGTTGGCGGACAGGGTCGCGGAGCGTGTTTCGGTGGCGCTGGGTACCAAGCCGGCTCCGCGGGAATAGGGCAGGGGGAGGGCATGAGCTCTTCGACTCGCACGTCGCTCGTCTGGTATCGGGCCCGCAGAATTCACGCCGGACCTTGGCGCACGCGCGCTAACGTCTTGGCGACCAGACCGGTACGATGGGCGTCATGAAGACGGAGCCACAACCATCCGACAGGGAGGTGCTCGCTGGGCTGGTCGAGCGCGTCACCTACCAGAACGCCGAGAACGGCTTCTGCGTCATCCGGGTGAAGGCGCGAGGTCACCGCGATCTCGTCACCGTCGTTGGCCACGCCGCGGTAATTTCCGCTGGCGAATGGATCACGGCCTCTGGTGACTGGACGAACGACCGCACGCACGGGCAGCAATTCAAGGCGAGCTTCCTCAAGACCTCTGCCCCGACAT
>CAWCCG010000042.1:0-154761 GCA_963793985.1 uncultured Alphaproteobacteria bacterium
CAAAGCGCCGCGCCCACGCAGACATCGCCGCCACTCCGACAGCGTGGGCACGCTTCGCTTTGCCTACCCTACGCGTCACGAAATGCCTTTTGTGGACCTCATCCTGAGGAGCGTCCGAAGGACGCGTCTCGAAGAATGGCCACCGTCGCGATATATGAGGCCATCCTTCGAGACGCCGTGCTGCGCCCGGCTCTTCAGGATGAGGTCGGAACTAGAAAGCATGACGAGCATGCCCCTCACCGCGGCTGCAAAATCGTGTCGACCAAAGCCGGCCGCCCTGCCTTCACCTCGGCAATCGCACGCTTGAGCGCCGGGGCGATGTCGTCGGGCTCGACGATCGGCCCCTCGGCGTACCAGCCGCAAGAGCGCGCGAGCGTTGCGAAATCGGGCTCCGGGCCGGTGATGTCCTGGCCAATGTGGGCACGTTCGACCGGCGTGCCGCGATGCTCGGCGACGTGGATCTGGTGCTCCCAGTCGTTGAAATAGGCGCGGTTGTTGTACATGACGACGAGGAACGGGATGTTGTTCTTCGCCGCGGTCCACAGCGCGCCGGCATCGAACATGAGGTCGCCGTCGGGCTGGATGTCGACGACGAGCCGGCCCGTGCCGCGATGGGCGAGCGCGACCCCGAGCGACACGCCGATCTGGGTGCCGGTGCCGAGCGCACGGCCGGCGTGGCGGTAGGGCTTGTCGAAGTCCCACAGCTTGAGCGTCCAGTCCTGCAGCGTCGAGGCGGTGAGCACCCAGTCCTCGTTACGGATCACGTTCCACAGTTCGTGAGCGAGCCGCGGCAACGCGATCGGCGAAGCGTCCCAGTCCTCGTGAGATTGCGCGGCCCAGCCCGCGAACAGCGCGTCATGGCGCACCGCGATGTCGGCCGCGCGCGCGGCGATCCGCTCGGCAAGGCCCGGCGTGCGCGCGATCCGCTCGCGGCAGAGCTGCGTGAGCTGGGGAAGCGCGGTCGCGGTGTCGCCGAGCACGCGCAAACTCGCGTTCGGCATCCGCGTGTAGTCCATCGACCACTTGGAGAGCCCGATATCGCCGAAGCCGATCTCGATCATCTCGCAGCTTGCGGGATAGAGCGCCCGGGTGCGCCGCTTGGTGCGGTCGATGACGTGGGTGGGTTTCTCCCAGTCGCGGGTGTCCAGCGAGAGGATCAGGTCGGCATCGCGGAAGACGTTCTTGTCCATGCTCATCGCCAATGGGTGGCGATTGGGAAAGTTGAGCCGGCCGTTGACGTCGTAGACGGCGGCGCCGACCATTTCGGCGAGCGCGACAAGATCGTAGAAGCCGTTCGGGGTGCGGCCGACATATTCGGCGAGCAGCACCGGGAATTTCGCCGCCAGCAGGCGATCGGCGACCGTCGCCAGCGCCGCCGGGTCCGCCGCCATCGGCACCGGGGCGCGCGCGTCGCCATAGGACGGCAGCTCGATGTCGGTCGAAAGCGGCTGCTCCTGCAGCCAGGCGTCGTAGCACATGTAGATCGGGCCCTGTGGCTCGGTCATCATCGCCCCGTAGGCGCGCGCGAAGCTGTCCGGCACGCCTTCGATGCTGCCGGGCTGGTAATCCCATTTGACGTAGTTGCGGACCTGCTCGCCCTGGACGTTGGCGGTGTGGATCCAGTCGATGAAGGGGCGGCGGCGGCTCTCGTCCATCGGACCGGTCGCGCCGATGACGAACACCGGCGCGCGGTCGACATAGGCGTAGTAGATGCCCATGGTCGCGTGCAGGAGGCCGACCACGTCGTGGACGATCGCCACCATCGGCTTGCCGGTCGCCTTGGCATAGCCGTGGGCGATCTGCACCGCGATCTTCTCATGCTGGCACAACAGCATCGGCGGCTGGTTGCCGCCGTAATTGACGAGCGAATCGTGGAGGCCCCGATAGCTCGCACCGGGATTGAGGGCGATGTAGGGGAAGCCGAAGCGCTTGATCAGGTCGACGATGACGTCGGATTGCCAGCGGCGTTCGGCATAAGAAGTCGCGGGCGGCAAGGCGCCGGCCGTAGTCTCGTTCATGGGGGTCCTCGGGCGTGCGCTCTCGCGGCGCGTAGGGAGTGTTACCACGCTGTCACGGAAGCGTCGAAGACCTTTGTCGACCTTCGTCAGCCCACCGCCGCGGGCTCTGCCGGCGTCTCCGCCGTAGCTCGGGCGCCGCTGGGTGCCGCCGGGCCGATCCACCGCCGCAACTCGTCGTTCTCCGCTTCGAGTTCCGCGATGCGAGCCTGCAGCTTGTGCACGGTCGCGGCGACATCAGCGGCGTCGAACTTCTGCGGAATGTGCTGGGGGCAGTTGGTGTCCCAGGCCTCGACGGCGAATACGATCGCCTGTTCCGGCCGCGCCGGATAGTCCGCCGGCATCAGCTTCGCGATCGTCTCGGTGTCTTCGACCACCCTGGCGCGGCCCCAGATTTTGACCCGCCGGCGATGGGCGTAATCCATCAGGAACAGGTAGGCGCGGTCGTTCTCGGCCAGGTTGCCGGTGGTGATGTATTGCCGGTTGCCTGAAAAGTCGGCGAACGCCAGCGTCTCCTCGTCGATCACGCGGAGGAAGCCCTTCGGGCCGCCGCGGTGTTGGATGTAGGGCTGGCCGCCCTCGCTGGCGGTCGCGAGATAGGCGCTATCGCGCTCCGCGAGAAAGGCCGCGAGGTCCGGCGTGATCTTGGTGCGCCAGCCGCCGCGCTCCTCGACGCGGCGGTAGGCGGCGCGGGATCCCTTGCGTTCCTGCACCGCCTTGACCGAGGGGGTGAAGGCGATGTCGCTCGAGGGATGGAACATGGTGGCAGCTCCTTCTCGATGCGGTTCGTCAGGCCGCGTCCCGCTTGGCCGATACGACGGGAAAATCGATGTCGGTCTTGGCGACCTCGTTGACGTAGTTCGTCAGGGTATTGAGCGCGACGTGGGCAACGATCTCCATCACCTCGGCATCGTCGTAGCCCGCCGCCTTGACCTCGGCGACGTCGGTGTCGCTGACATGGCCGCGGGCCTCGACCACCTTGGCGGCGAAGCGGAGCGCGGCCGCGGCCTTGGGGTCGGCTGAGGTGGCATCGCGGCTCGCGGCGATCTCATGGTCGTCGAGCTTAACCATATTCTTGGCGATGTAGCTGTGAGCGGAAAGGCAATAGCCGCATTCGTTGATTTCGGCGACAGCGAGCGCAATGCGCTCGCGAGTCGCGGCGTTCAGCCGGCCCTTGGCGAGCGCCCCATTGAGGCCGAGATAGCCCTGCAGCGCGGCTGGGCTCAGGGCGACGGTGCGAAATAGGTTCGGCACGCTGCCGAGCATCTTCTTGACACCCTCGAGGAGGGGTTGGGACGCGGCAGGCGAGGCCTCGATGGTGGCTAGGGCGGCGATGCGGGGCATGGCGGGGTTCCTTTCAGGTAACGCGGGGCTGCGTCGACGCCCGTTAATTGGCATCTTCCATTCCAGGTCACTATCCTGCATCATTCGGAATATTTATTCCGAAAAGTGGAATAATGATGGATCGGCTTGAGGCGATGTCCGTTTTTGCCGCGGTGGCGGAGGCCCAGGGCTTTTCCGCAGCCTCCCGGCGCCTCGGGATGCCGCTCGCAACGGTCAGCCGGAAAGTCTCCGAGCTCGAACAGAGCCTCGGGGTGCGGCTCCTCGCCCGCTCGACCCGACGGGTATCGCTCACCGACACGGGGCGGCAGTACTTCGAAGCCTGCCGGCGCATTCTCGATGACGTCTCCGAGGCCGAGCGCGCGGCGGCGGGCGAATACCGTGCGCCGCGGGGCGAGCTGATCCTCACCACGCCGATCGTGTTCGGCCGTCTGCACATCGTCCCCGTGGTGACCGAATTCCTGGAGGCCTACCGTGAAGTCCACGTGCAGATGATGCTGGTCGACCGGGTGGTCGATCTCATCGACGAGCACATCGATCTCGCGCTCCGCATCGGGGAGCTGCCGGATTCGAGCCTGATCGCAGTGCGGCTCGGCACCATCGGCCGCGTCGTCTGCGCGAGCCCGGCTTATCTCGCCGCTCACGGCGTGCCGGCTCATCCGCGCGAGCTCGCCGGGCATGACGCCGTCACTTTCGCCGGCCTGTCGTCACCGAAGGAGTGGTCGTTCCGGGTCGGCGGTGCGACGCAGAGATTTCCGGTGCGCTCACGGCTCACTGTCAACACCGCAGAGGCGGCGCTCGATGCGGTGATGGCGGGAGCCGGCCTCACGCGCGTGATGAGCTACCAGGCAGCGGCGGCCGTGCGCGACGGGCGTCTCGTCATGTTGCTGCGCGACTACGCGCCGGAGCCGAACCCGATCAGCCTCGTCTATCCGAGCGGTCGGCTGGTGCCGCTCAAGCTGCGCGCCTTCCTCGACTTCGCCGTGCCGCGCCTCAAGGCACGGCTGCAGGAGATCGCGGCGATCGATCGGCGTGAGGCATAGTTACTGGATCGCCCGGTCAAGCCGGGCGATGACACTGCGGAGTGTGGTGGCCGCGTGATTGCGCCGAACGATGCAACCTCGCGGCCGCGCGCTTACTGGGCGGCGAAGCAGTAGAACAGGCCGTTGCCGCCGGTCGCGACCAGGTCTTCCTGGCTGCAGCCGCGCGACATGTGCGAAGCGTTCCAGGACCGCATCTGGTCGCTCTCGTTGGGGCCCTTGCGGTCGATGTGGCCGAGCATCGCCTTGCCGTACTGGCTGCTCGTGTAGTTGTTGCAGGTGAGGTTCATGTTGGTCTCGAAGGCGCGGCCGTCGGCCGTCGAGCCGGTGATGGCGTCGTGCCAGTTCGGCGTCATGCCGAAGCCCGCGATCTTGGCGCCGCGCTCGGTCAGCGCAGTGTCCTGGCCGACTTTGTTGCCGGGGCCATGGAGGTCGTCGACGTTCTGCGCGATGACCTCGCCCTTGAAGTTCTGCCAGGGGCCCTTGCCGATGCGGTCGCGGGCGTTGATGATCTTCACCGAGGCGTTCGGCGTCGAGCTGAGATAGGCGCGCCACACCTTTCGGCCGCCCGCACCCGCCGCTTCCGCGAGGCTCTGGCAGCGGGCGTCCGCCGCGTCGATGCCGCCGAGGTCGCCGCCCTTGCCGGGCCCGGCGCTGGCGACGAAGAACGTCATGTTGGGCGACTGCGGTGCCTGTTGCGCGAACGCGGCGCCGCCGAGGCTGAACGTCGCCAACGACGCGGCGAACGACACTGTGATGATCCGGTGCATGGTCTCTCCCCTGTTCCCGTTCTCGTCTGGCCGGCCGGAATGCGAGCGCAGCGAAGTCGCACTCGTCCGCTCGTCGGCGCTTGCGGTTCGGATGCCCGGTGCGGGCGGGCGGCAGCAAAACATAAGGCTCGCGCGGCTACAAGCGGGGTAATGGGGGGGCGGCCGCAAGATCGGGCGTAAGATCGGTCGGAGGAGCGATCATGTCGCACGCCGGCGCGGTTCGTTGCGCAGTACCGGGCGCGCCTCTACGATCCCGGCAACGAAGCCCACGCATTTCCCGGGAGAAAACACCATGAGCCTTCGCCGCGCCCTGCTCGCCCTGCTATTCGGTTGCAGCGCCGTCGGCGGCGCTGCCGCGCAGGAGCCGCCGGCCCTGCAGGGGGCGTCGGCGCAGGAAAAGGCGCGGGTTTCGGCACTGATCGACGGCGCCAAGAAGGAAGGCGCGCTCACCTACTGGGACGTCGTCATCCAGCCCGAGACCAACGACGCGCTCACCGCGGCATTCCGCAAGCGCTACGGCCTGCCGAATTCGTTCCAGGTGAACTACCAGCTCACCGCGACGGCGGGCCTGGTGACCCGGGTCGAGCAGGAGATCAACGCCAATCGCGTCACCATCGACGTCGCCGCGGTCGGCTCGCCGCCCTGGGTGTTCGAACGCGCAGCGGCCGGCGACGCGCTCGACTACGATTCGCCCGAATACAAATACTTCGCTGATGCGTTCAAGCGCGGGCTCGGCAAGCCCGGCGTGTTTGCCTTCAACGGCGCCTACCTGTTCGTGCCGATGTGGAGCACCGACCAGTTCAAGTTCGAGGGCAAGTCGTGGAAGGACGTCGTCAACGCCGTTCCGCCCGGCCGCATGAGCATCGGCGACGTCGCGAAGTCGGTCGCCTATCTTGCGACCTATGCCGGCCAGCGCGAGGTGCTCAACCAGGACTATTTCAAGAGCATCGCCAAGATGAAGCCGTCGTTTCTCATCCGCTCGGAGCAGATCGCAGGACGGCTCGTCACCGGCGAGGACCTGATGTCGTTCTCCGGCATGCCGACCCGCGCCTATCAGTACAACCAGAAGGGCGGCAAGCTGAAGTTCATCTTTCCGACCGAGGGCTCGGTGCTGCTGCCACAGAGCATGTTCATCCTCAAGAAGGCGCCGCACCCCAATGCGGCGAAGCTGTGGGTGGATTTCGTGCTCTCGGAGGAAGGCCAGACCATCCTCGTCAAGGGCGAAGCGATGGTGTCGGGCCGTTCCGGCTTCAAGAGCCCGCTGCCTGAATATGCGCCGGCGATCGACAGTTTGAACCTCGTCAATGTCGACTGGCAGTTGCTCTCCGCCGACAAGCTGAAAGTCCTGCGCGACGAGTGGACGAACGTGTTCAATCCGTAGTTCGGGAGGCGTTTCGAATTTCTTCGAGTGGTCATGGCCGGGCTTGTCCCGGCCACCCCGATCATGTGGCACGGCCGTGCCATCGCTATCGGGGTCGCCGGGACAAGCCCGGCGATGACGGCAGAACGGATGAGCGCGTCCGCTCGCTAAATCGCGCCGCAGCACCACCGAGTGCGCCTCGTCACTGCGCCGTGAGCCCGCCATCCACTACCAGCACCTGGCCGGTGATCGCGGCGGCTTCCGGCGAGGCGAGGAACACCACCGCCGCGGCGACCTCCTCCGGGGTCACGAATCGGCCGCTCGGGATGCGCGCCAGCATCCGTGCGCGGGCCTGCAGGTCGGAAAGCATGTCGGCGCGGGACGGCGTGAGCACGGTCGCCGGCGCCACCGCGTTGGCGCGGACGCCTTGGGCCGCCCATTCGATCGCGAGCATGCGTGTCATCTGGATGAGCCCGGCCTTGGAGATTCCGTAGACCGCGCGACCGGCGATGCCGGTCAGCCCGTGGGTCGAGGCGATGGTGATTACGCTGCCGCCGCCGCGGGCGATCGCGTGGCGGCCGAACGCCTGGGTGAGAAAGAACGTGCCGGTGAGATTGACGTCGACCACGGCGTCCCACTCCGCCCGCGTCACGTCGATTGTCGGCTTGATCAGCGCCCGCCCGGCATTGTTGACGAGCACGTCGACGTGCGAGAGCGCGGCGACCGCCTGCGCGAAGGCGGACGCAATGCTCTCGGACGAGGCGAGATCGAGCGCGATCGGTAACACTTTGCGGCCGCGCAGATCGGGCTCGCCGAGCAAGTCGTCGAGCCGCCCGATCTCGAGCTCAGTCACCGCGAGATCGTAACCCGCGCGGGCCAGCGCCAGCGCGATCACCCGGCCGATGCCGGTCGAAGTGCCGGTGACGAGCGCGGTCGGCGCAGAGGGCGTGGTCGGCTCGGTCATGGTCACGACAGCACGTCGTCGAGGCGGATAGACGTGCCGCTCGCGAGGCTGCGGTAACACGCTTCGGCAAAGGCGACATCGCGGATGCCCGCGGAAAAATCCGAGCGCAGCGGCGCGCCAGTAACGAGGTGGCGCAGGAAATCCTCCCACCCGACCCGGTAGGGGTTCGGATAGGGCCCAGCGGCCGGCACTTCCTGCCAGCGGCTCGCATAGTCGATGCCGAGATCGATCATCGGATTGAACGCGGCGACTTTCGGCGTGTCGCCGATCGCCTGGGCGTAACAGCGATGCAGCCCGGCGACGGCGGAGCCGCGCGTCCCGTCGATCTGAAATGTCATGAGATCGTCGCGCCGCACCCGCGTCGCCCATGACGCGAGAATGGACCCGATGGCGCCGGATGTGAGCGTGACCAGTGTCGCCGTGTGGTCCTCGACGTCGACCGCATAACGCTCGCCGCGCTCGTCGACCCGCTCTGGGACGGCAGTCGTTGCGGTGCAGGCGACCCGATCGATGGGACCGAGGATGTTCTCGATCATGTAGCGAAAATGCGCGTACATATCGAGGATCAGCCCACCGCCGCCCGCCTTGCGGTAGTTCCAGCTCGGCCGTTGGCAGCGCTCCTCGACGCCATCGAACACCCACCAGCCGAATTCGAGCCGGAAGCCGACGATGCGGCCGAAGAAGCCCAATTCGACCAGCGCCGCGAGCTTGCGCAGGCCTGGCAAATACTGCTTGTCCTCGACGGCCGCGTGCCTGAGGCCGCGCGCACCCATCGCCGCGATGAGCGCCCGGCCCGCGGCGACGTTCGCAGCGACGGGCTTTTCCGAATAGACGTGCTTGCCGGCCGCGATTGCTTTTTCGAGCGTCGCCTGGCGCTGGTGGGTCACGGCGGCATCGAACAGGACTTCGTAGGCGGGATCGGCCAGCGCGGCGTCGAGGTCGGTCGCGCTCTCGACGAGGTGCTCGCGTGCGAGCGCGGCAAGCCGATCGGCGTCACGGCCAATCAGAAGCACGCGCGGCATCACCCGGTCTGCCCCGACGACGAGGCCGCCTTCGGCACGGATCGGTGCCAGCGCGTTCTTGAGGTGCTGTGTCGAGCCGATCCGGCTGGTCGCGCCGTTGAGGATGATGCCGATGGTTCGGGTGGCCATGGAAATTCCGGGGTGGAAGCGAATGGTGTGGGAGCGAATGCAGCGCCCTTATAGGCGCAATGCTATAGTCGCGCCCGTTCTTCGTTTCGGGATGGCAGCTTGCCGCGGCACATCGTCTGTCTCACCTTCGATTTCGATACCATGTCGGGCTTCATCGCGCGCGGGCTCACCACGCCGACGGCGCTGTCGCGCGGGGAATTTGGCGCCCGTGCTTCGGCACGCATCCTCGACATGCTGGAGAGCCGCGGCATCCGCGCGACCTGGTTCACGCCCGGCTTCACCATCGAGACCTATCCGCGCGAATGCGAGGCGGTGGTGAAGGCGGGCCACGAGATCGCCCATCACAGCTGGGCTCACGTGCCGCCGGCCGAGCAGAGCCGCGAGGCCGAAGAGGCCGATCTCGTGCGCGCCAACGAGGCGATCTTGCGCTTGACGGGAAAGAAGGCGCGCGGTTACCGCTCGCCGTCCTGGGATCTCTCCGCCAATACCATCGACCTGCTGGTCGCCCACGGCTTCGTCTATGATTTCGAGTTTGATGGGCGCCGACTACTGGCCCTACCGGGCGCGGCGCGGCGATGTCGCGAAGCTCGGCGAGCCCTACCGGTTCGGCGAGGAGACGAAGCTGATCGAGATGCCGATCAGCTGGTCGCTCGACGACTTTCCCCATTTCGAGTTCATGCGCACCGCACAGACCGTGCTGCCCGGCCTGCAATCGGCCCGCGCGGTGATGGGCAACTGGCTCGACGAGTTCCTCTACATGAAGAAGTCGGTCGAGTGGGGCATCCTCACCTACACCATGCACCCCTATGTGATCGGCCGCGGCCATCGCATGCTGGCGTTCGAGGACCTCGTCGACCGGCTGACGCAGGAAGGCGCGGTGTTCATGGCGATGGAAGATGCGGCGCACGAAGCGAGCGCGCGGATGTGGGAGTGAGGCGCGACGACGACGTCTCACAAAAACACAGTCATTCCGGGGCGCGCTCTCGCGCGAACCCGGAATCCAGAGGGCGATGCCGCGAAGGCCTGGATTCCGGGTTCAGTGCTGCGCACTGCCCCGGAATGACGGGTACTTTGGCTGGCACACGCGCCTCGCAGCGTATAGAACACCCCGCCTGCAGCATGAGGCCCACATGATCCGTTTTCCCGAATCCGGCACCGAGGCGCGCTGATGGACGACCGCACCCGTGAACAGGACGCGGACCATCGGTTCGCTGCCCGCGCCATCGAAGCCTTCATCGCCGATGCGCTCGGCGCCGTCGGTCTTCCCATCGGCGATGCCGGCAAGGTTGCCGAGCTGATGACCGAGGCGGACCTCACCGGCGCCGATGCCCACGGCATTTTCCGTCTGCCGCAGTATGTCCGTCGTATCCGTGCCGGCGGCTTCAACACCACGCCGAACATCACCGTCACCAAGACTGCGGCCGCGACGGCACTGGTCGACGGCGACAATGGCATGGGCCATCTCGTGGTGAGCCGCGCCGCGGACACCGCGATTACGCTCGCGCGCGAGTCGGGCATCGGCTGGGTCGGCGTGCGCCGTTCGAACCATGCGGGCACCGCCGGCCTCTATGCGGCGATGCCGCTCGAGCACGGGATGATCGGGCTCTACTCCGCGGTCGCCAATGCGAACCACATGGCGGTGTGGGGCGGATCGGAGCTGCTGCTCGGCACCAATCCGCTCGGCATCGCGGTGCCATCCGGCGACGGGCCGGTGGTGCTCGACATGGCGACGACCATCGTCTCTTACGGCACGGTGAAGAAATACGCGCTTGCCGGCCGCGACATGCCCGAGGGCTGGCTGATCGACCGCGAGACCGGCGGCCCGCTCACCGATCCGCGGCGCAGCGCACAGGGCCTGCTGCTGCCGATCGGCGACTACAAGGGCAGCGGGCTCGCCATCATGCTCGGGCTCCTCGGCGGCGTGCTCAACGGCGCCGCGTTCGGACGCGAGGTCGTCGATTTCAACGCCGATGACGCGAGCGCGACCAACACCGGCCATTTCATGGTGGCGCTCGATATCGCGCGGTTCGTGCCGCTCGCGACCTTCAAGGCCGAGACCGACCGCCACCTGCGCGACCTGCGGGACTCACAGCGCATGCCGGGCGTAGACGAGATACGCCTGCCCGGCGACCGCCGCCGCGAATGCCGCGCCGAGCGTCTGCGCGACGGCGTGCCGCTGCCTGTCGCGTTGCTCAAGCAGCTCGACACGCTCGCACGCGACCTCGGCGTGACGCCGCTGCGCGGGCGCGCAGGATAGAGCGAAATCTCAATTCGACCTCGTCCTGAGGAGCCTGCGAAGCAGGCGTCTCGAAGGACGGCCACGGGCCGCAGCGTGTGAGGCCATCCTTCGAGACGCCGTGCTGCGCACGACTCCTCAGGATGAGGTCCTTGAAGGCAATCAGGGGCTCTCAGGATTGCGGCGGAGAAATAAGCCTCGCGCAGGCCTATTTCGCCGCTGTCTCGACGACCGGCCGAATGTCGCCGCAGGTCTCGATGTCCCACAGGCGCTCGCAAAGCTCCGCCGCGCGCCCGGGCGCAAGCACCGTCCCGGCAAGCTCGAGGAACTTGGCCTTGAGCCCGGCATCGTCGAGCGGCACCAAGCGCGAGCCCAGCGCCTCGTCGGCCGAGCGCCGGAATACGCCGCGCGTCGTCGTCACGGTAACGCGGGCCGGCCGCAGCTCGGGGTAGAGCCGGTCGGTCTCCGGCGTCGCGGTGACGCGCAGCTTGCGGGCGATGTCGGTGAATGCGAGATCGCGACGCACCTCATCGGCGAAGTGCTCGAGGCGGATGGCGCGGAAGCGTAGCGCAAGGCCAATGAGGTAGGGGAAGCTCAGTTGCGCGCTGGCGTAGTCGTCCCAGCCGGTGTGGGTGTGCTCGGCGGCGATGCGATAGGTGTCGACCTCGATCGCGGTCACCTCGTCCGGAACGATGTTTTCCTCGCGGCACAGCGCGATCAGCGCCTCGGCTGCGGGCTGGATGTGCCGGCAGCAGGCGTAAGGCTTGATGTAGCAATCGGTGATGCCGAAGTCCGCCGCCGGCGGCAACGCCAGTGGGCGCGCGCGGTCGAGCCGCCCGAACGCGAAAGCCTGCATGAAGCCGTCGCGCGATTCGATCACGTCCGGCGGCCCCTGGACGCCCTGCGCCGCCAGCAGGGCCGCCTGCACGCCCTCGCGGGACGCGTGACCGGCGTGCAATCGCTTGATGTCGGCGCCGCCGTTGACGAAGGCGAACAGGCCGGCGGCGCTGCTCGCGGCGATGCCGAGCGCATCGGCGATCTCCGGTGCGGAGAGCCCATGGAGCCGTGCGATCGCCGCCGCGGCGCCGAATACGGTGCAGGCTCCGGTTGGATGAAAGCCGCGCTGGCGCAAATCGGGATGGCAGGCGCGGGCGATCGCAACCGACGTCTCGTAGCCGGCGACGATCGCCTCGATCACTTGCGTGCCGCTCGCGCCGCGTACGTAGCCGGCCGAGAGCACGGCGGGGACCACGGCGCAGCCCGGATGCACCGAGCCTTGGCGATAGCCGTCATCGAGCTCGATGCCATGGGCGGCGGTTCCGCCGAGAAAGGCCGCGTCGAGCAGGTCGGCACGGCGCGCCCGGCCGGGAACTGGGATGCTGCCGGGGCCGCGTACCCCGGCCAGCATGCGCTCCGCGCGGTTCGCGATGTCGCCTGCAGCGCCACAGATCATGACGCCGACGGTGTCGAGGAGATGCCGTCGCGCATAATGGCGGACCTCGGCGTCGAGCGCGCCATAGCGCAGGCCGTCGATGAACGCGACGAGCGCCGCCGTCGCTCCGGCCGCGGGCTGCAGGGTGTGGACCGCTTCCGCATGCGACATGTTGGTCTCCAGGGCGGCTTCGCTCAATCTGAGACCTCATCCTGAGGAGCGGCCGAAGGCCGCGTCTCGAAGGATGGCCCCATATACCGTAGCTTGCCGACGTCCTTCGAGACGCCGTGCTGCGCACGGCTCCTCAGGACGAGGTCATCGCAGAGATACACAAGCATACGCCCCTCACGTCTGCCGCACCACGGCGTCGACCGCGACCACGCCGTCGGCGCGCACCAGCAGCGGATTGACCTCGGCCTCGCGCACTGTCGGGTCGTTCGGCAAGCTGCGACAGCGCCACCACGGCGCGCGCGACGGCGTTCGAGATCGCCCGCCGGCTTGCCGCGGTACCCGGCGAGCGCCTTGAGCCCGCGCACCTCCGCGATCATCTCGCGCGCCGTTGCGAGGTCGACGGGGGCGAGGCGCAGGCTGCGGTCGCGGTAGATTTCGGTGTAGATGCCGCCGGCGGCCAGCATCACCATCGGTCCCGCATCGGCGTCGACCCGGTATCCGATCAGTACCTCGCCGAGACCGGCGATCATCGGCTGCACCAGCACGCGTTTGGCCTGCGGCAACCGCGCCCGCATCGCCGCCATCGCCGCCGCGAGCGCCGCCGCGTCGGCGAGGCCGAGCGCCACGCCGCCGACATCCGATTTGTGCGTGATCTCGGCGGAGAGGACCTTCACCGCCACCGGATAGGCGAACGGCAGTTGCGGCACCTCGGCATCGATGTCGAGGGCGACCGACGGCGCCCGCGGCACGCCGACGCGGTCGAGCACGCCGTAGGCTTCGTATTCATCGAGCGTGCGACCGGCGCCCGCGCGCGGCGCTCTCACCTCCGTCGCGATCGTCCGCGGCAACCGGCGCGACAGCGCCGCTGCGACCGCGTCGGCGCAGGCTTCGGGCGTGTAGAAATTGGCAACGCCCGCTTTCGCGAGCTCTGCACGCGCCTGCGGGGCTTCCGGCACGAGGAACGCGGCGATCGGTTTCGGTGCCCCGGCGCTGTCGACGATCGGGCGCACCGCGAGATGCGGATAGAACCGCGCCGAGGAGCCGACGACCGTGACGACGAGATCGAACTCCGGCGCGGTGGTGAGGATGTCGAGCGCGGCCTTCATCACCTCGTAGCGGGTGCCGACCAGGGTAAGATCGATGAGGCGCGCGCGTGCGACCTTGATGCCGGCGGCCTCGAACCGCGCATAGGTGTCTTCGCTCGGCGCCCCGACCTCGATGCCGCGGCTCGCCAGGGGATCGATCACCGTCGCAGCGCCGCCGGCGGTCGTGGTGATCACCGCGACCCGCGGCGTGCCCGGCGCGCGCCGCGGCGGCACCCGCTTGAGGAGGGGCAGGCCTTCGAGCAGGCCGGAGAGGCTTTCCACGCGGGCAATGCCGCAATCGCGCAGGAACGCGTCGGCGACGTCGTCCTCGCCGGCGAGCGCCCCGGTGTGGGTGAGCGCGAGCTCGCGCGCCGCCGCCGAACGGCCGAGCTTGTAGGCAAGCACCGGCTTGCCGGCTGCCGCCGCGCCCTCGGCGAAACGGCGCAGCGCATCGGCGTGGCGCAGCGTTTCGAGGAACAGCAGGTAGCCCTCGATGTCGGGGTCGTCGAGGGTGGCGAGGCAGATTTCGCCGAGCGACAGATCGACCTCGTTGCCCACCGACACGAGGCCGGCAAAGCCGATGCCGCAGGCGCGGCCGCGCGACAGGAACGTGCCGATCATGCCGCCGCTATGCGAGGCGCCGAAGATTTTTCCGACCGGAAGATCGGGCTCGTCGAAGGCGGCGTTGGCGGTGATCAGCGCGCCGTTGCGCAGGTCGATGATGCCGAGGCTCGACGGGCCGACGATGCGCATGCCGGTGGTGCGCACGATCTCGGTCAGCCGGTTCTCGCGCGCAAGGCCGATGTCGCCGGCTTCGGCAAAGCCGTCGGAGAGCACGGTGGCGACGGCGACGCCGGCACGCCCGCAGGCCTCGATCGCCTCCATCGCGGCCTCGGTCGGCGCCACGATATAGGCGTGCTCCGGCACTTCGGGCAGCGCCTCGAGCGAGGGAAAGGCGCGCTCGCCGAGCACCTCGTCGCGCCGCGCATTGACGGGATAGACGCGGCCGGCATAGCCCGCCTGGCGCAGGAACTTGAGCGGTCGGCCCGCGGTCTTGCCGGCATCGTTCGACTGGCCGATCAGCGCGATCGAGCGCGGCGCGAACAGCACTTCGCGCAGCGATCGCGCGCCTGCGACGGCTTGGCGGCGTGAGACTTGGCCGGTCATGCTATTCGGCGGCATCGGCTTGGCGGGGCGCCCGTTGATCGAACCGGCGGTCGAAGATTTCTTCGGCGATGCGGTTCTTCAGGATTTCCACCGAGCCACCAGCGATCATCCAGCCGCGGCAGCGCCGCATGCAGTATTCGACGAGCGAGTCCTGGCTGTAGCCGGCCGCGCCCATCGCCTGCACCGCCTCGTGCGCGACCTCGAAGCCGGCGAGGTTGCAGCCGCCTTGGCGAGCGAGGTCTCGTAGGCCGAGGGCAAGCCGTTGTCGGCATTGGCAGCGGCGCGATAGAGCAGGAGCTGCGCGCCTTCGAGCTTGAGCGCCATGTCGGCGAACTTCCACTGCAAGCCCTGGAATTCGCACAGCGGCCGGCCGAACTGCACGCGCGTCGCCACGTGGTCGCGCGCCTTGGCGAAGGCATAGCGGCCGAAGCGCGAGCGCGCGCGCCGCATTGCCGATGCGCTCGACGTTGAAGCCGGCGATCTGCTTCTTGAAGCCGCCGGGGCCGAGCAGCACGTTCTCCGCCGGAATCCGGCAGTCGTCGAAATGGAGCTCGCACCATTCCTCGCCGCTCATGAAGCGCGACGGCTTGCCGATGCGGAAACCCGGCGCGCCGCGCTCGACGATCACCGAGCCGATGCCGCGCACCCCCGGGCCGAACCGCGCATAGATCAGGAACACCGAAGCGTCGGCGCTGAAGGTGGAGAACACCTTGGTGCCGTTGACGACGGCCTCGCCGCCGTCGATCCGCACGGTGGTGGCGAGGTCGGTCGCCGCCGAGCCGGCGTCGGGCTCCGATCATGCCGAGGCTCATCACCGCGCGGCCCTCGAGCAGCGCCGGCAGGTATTTCGCTTTGAGCGCGGGGGAGGCGTATTCGGCAAAGGTGCGGATCGGGCCGAAGTTGCCGGACTGCACGACGTCGGCGCTGCGCGGACAGGCCGAGGCGACCTGCTCGATCGCGATCACCGCGTCCATCAGCGTGCCGCCCTGGCCGCCGTCGGCTTCGGGGAGCGTGATTCCGAGCAGGCCCTGCCGGCTCATCAGCGCGGCCACATCGAAGGGAAACCGCGCATCATGGGCGCGCGCGAGCGAGTCCTTCTCGAGATGCGCCACCGCGAATTTGCGCACGGCGTCGGCGAAGAGTTTCTGCTCGTCGGTGAAGTCGAAATTCATGCGGGTCTCGTGTGCCGTCTCCGCGAGTGGACCAAAATTGCCGGCATGTCCAGTGCCTTCGGCCTCACTTTGCCCTCACTCGGCCTTTGCTCCCGAGCGGCGCACGATCTCGGACCACTTGGTCTCCTCGCGGTCGATGTCGGCGGCATATTGCTCGGGCGTGCTGGGAAAGGCCTCGGCGCCGTCGGTTTCGATGCGGGCTTGCACTTCGCGCGTCGCGAGCGCGGTGCGCATCGCGGCGTTGAGCTTGTCGATCACCGGACGCGGCGTGCCGGCCGGCGCGATGATGCCGTAGTGCAGGACCGCCTCGAAGCCCGGCAGCGTTTCCGCCGCGGTCGGAACGTCGGGGAACGCCTTGGAGCGCGTCGGCCCGGTCACCGCGAGCGCGCGCACCTTGCCCTCGCGCACGAGGCCGATCGCCGGCGGCAGCGAGCTGAAATAGAGCGCGACATGCCCGCCGATCAGGTCGGTGAGCGCCGGCGCGCTGCCCTTGTAGGGGATGTGGGTCATCTTGATCCCCGCCATGTAGGCGAGGAGCTCGGTGCCGAGATGGATGCCGCTGCCGCTGCCGGCGGAGGCGTAGTTGATCTTGCCGGGCTGGGCCTTGGCGAACCCAATGAACTCCGGCAGCGTCTTTGCCGGCAGCGACGGGTTGACGAGCACGATCAGCGCGCTCGTCGCGATCAGGCCGACCGGGCGCGAAATCCTTGCGCGGGTCGTAGCCGACATTGGGATAAAGCGTCGGATCGATGGCGAGCGTGCCGGTGCCGCCGAGGCCGAGCGTATAGCCGTCGGGCGCGGCGCGGGCGACCTGCCGGGTCGCGATCGATCCGCCGGCGCCGCCGCGGTTCTCGATGACGATCTGCTGGCCAAGCGTAACGCCCATGGAATCGGCGACGACCCGCGCCATCGCGTCGTTCCCGCCGCCAGCGGTGTAGGGGACAATGAGCGTGATTGGGCGGGTCGGGAATTCCTGCGCTTCGAGCCCCGAACTGCCGAAACACGTGAGAAGCCCAAGGGCGACGACGGTTTTCCCTGACATCATGAGTTCGCCTCCCTTGCGGAGCGCTGTGGTCCACATTCCGCGGCCGACGCGTAGTCGCCGATCGATGCTCGAACCAATACGCGGCGCTCCCGTTTCGACATCATAGTCGACCGCCGCTCCCGTCACCATCACAGGCGCCCGCACCGGCGGCCGGCGTTTGTGGGGGCGCGATCCTGATGTATGATTTGAGACGCCATGATGAGCATTCCCTTCTTTCTCATCGTCGCGGCTCTTGCCGCGGCTTGGTATGGGCATCGCCACGCCTCGCTGGCGTTTTGGGCGGCGGGTCTTCTCGCGTTGCTGCTGCTGTTCCGTCTTCACGCGACCGAGGTGCTCAACCTCGTCCTGTAAGGGTGTGCCGATGACGCCCGAACTGTCGCTGCGTCTCAACGCCGCCGGCCTGCTCGCGGTCAGCGTGGTGCTGCTCTTCGCCTTTGCCGACCAGCTTTTCCTGAAGGATCTGCCGTGCCCGCTGTGCATCCTGCAGCGCGCGGCCTTTGTCGTCGCCGGATTTCGGGCTCGCGCTCAATCTGCGGTTCGGGCCGCGCGCGAGCCACTACGCGCTCGTCCTCATCGGCGCGCTGGCCGGCGCCGTCGTCGCCAGCCGGCAAATCCTCATCCATATAGCGCCCGGGACCGGCACTTACGGGCATGCGCTGCTCGGTCTTCACTTTTACAGCTGGGCGTTCGTCATCTTCGTGGTGATGGTGCTCGGGACCGCGGTGATGCTGCTGTTCGATCGCCAATTCGCAAATCACGATGTTCCGGCGGATCGAGTGACGGCGCTCTCGCGGATCGCATTCGTGCTGTTCGGACTGCTGGCGCTCGGCAACGGGCTCTCCACGGTTCTGGAGTGCGCCGGCGGGCTGTGTCCCGACAACCCGACCGACTACCTGCTGCTGCGCTGAGGAGGCCGGCCGGCCTCGCCGACCAACCGGCGCGCCCTCACTCCGGCTTTGCGCCGGAGGCCTTCACCACCTTCGACCATTGCGCCTCCTCGCGGTCGATGTCGGCGCCGTATTCCTCGGGCGTGCTCGGCAGCGGCTCGGCGCCTTCGACGGCAAGGCGGTCGCGCACCTCCTTCGAGGCGAGGGCGGCGTTGAGCTCCTTGTTGAGCCGATCGACGACGGCGCGCGGCGTTCCGGCCGGCGCCGCGAGGCCGTAGCGCAGCACGGCCTCGTATCCCGGCAGGCCGCCTTCGGCGATGGTCGGCACCTCCGGCTCGAGCGCGGAGCGGGTCAGGCTCGTCACCGCGATGAGGCGCAAGAGCCCGCTGCGCGCGCTCTCGTGCACCGCCGGCACCGGCGCGAACGACATCAGGATGTGGCCGCCGAGGAGGTCGGTCATGGCCGGCCCGGTTCCCTTGTAGGGAATGTGGGTGAGCTTGATGCCGGCCCGCGTCGCCAAGAGTTCGCCGCCGACATGGCCGACGGTGCCGACGCCGGCCGAGCCGTAATTGACCTTGCCCGGATTCGCCTTGGCATAGGCGATGAGCTCCGGCACGGAATGCACGGCGAACGAGGGATGGACGGCGAGCGTGTTCGGCGCGGTGGCGATGCGGCCGACCGGCGCGAAATCCTTGCGCACGTCGTAGCCGACATTGGGAAACAGCGAGGGGCCGATGGCGAGCGTGCCGGTGTAGCCGAGCACCAGGGTGTAGCCGTCGGGCGCGCTCTTCGCGACCTGCCGGGTGCCGACAGTCCCGCCGGCGCCGGGCCGGTTGTCGATGATGATCTGCTGCCCGAGCGTCTCTGCCATGCGATCGGCGATGATGCGGGCGACAATGGTGGTGCTGCCGCCCGGCGCGAACGGCACGATGAGGGTGACGGGGCGGTTGGGGTAATCTTCGGCGGCGGTGGGGAGTGCGGTGCCGAAAACGATCGCGATTGCCGACAGCGCCGCGGAAAGGGTGAGGACGGCCGCCGCGTGGGCTCGCCTGGGGTGGGCCATTGGTCGAATCTCCCGGATCGCCGTTCTCGTTGGCGCAGGCCCGCGCGAGCCTTTGCGAGCCGCAGTGTTGGTTTCCCCGGCCGCCGGGTCAAGCGCTCGGGCCCGGACACATGGCCGCGACGGTCGGCCATCGCGCGTGGAGCGCCGCCGCTTGACGCGCCCGGCGATAGCGTCCAACACGAGGCCGCCAAGTTCGAGCCAGAAGCCGTGATGAAATCCCCAACTCGTCCCGCCGTTGCTCTCACGGCCGGCCCCCGCGGAGCCGCTTAAGATCATGGGTGCGCGGCAATTCGGCGCCCGCGTGCCGCGGGTCGAAGATCCGGCCCTGCTCACCGGACGCGCGCATTTCGTCGACGACGTGAAGCTGCCCGGCACGCTCCACGCCGCGTTCGTGCGCAGCCCGCACGCCCACGCCCGCGTCGGTGCGATCGACATCGCCGCGGCGCGCTCCATGCCCGGCGTCCATGCGGTGCTCACCATCGCCGACATGCCGGGCCGGCTCGCGACCGAGCCGCTGCCGATGCCGGTCCCCAACCCGGCCATCACGGCGCTACGCACCCAGCATGCGCTCGCCCGCGGCGAGGTCTGCTATGTCGGCGAAGCGGTCGCTGTGGTGATCGCCGATACGCGCTACCTCGCCGAAGATGCGGCCGCGGCGGTTGCCGTCGACTACGAGGTGCTGCCGGCGGTGAGCGATTGCCGCGACGCGCTCGCGCCCGGCGCGCCGACCTCCCACAGCGATCTCGCTCGCAACGTCGCCGCCTTCGTGCCCATGGCCTATGGCGACGTCGAGCGCGCGTTCGCGACCGCGGCCCACGTGTTCGAGGAAGACATCTTCCAGCACCGCGGCGCCGCGATGACGCTCGAAGGCCGCGCCGTGCTGGCACACCAGGAGCCGGCGTCGGGCATGCTCACCGTGTGGTCGGCGACGCAGACCCCGCACATCTGCCGCGACACCATCGCCGATCTCCTCGCGCGAAGCCCTGAAGGTGTGCGCGTCATCGCGCCCTTCGTCGGCGGCGGCTTCGGCACCAAGGCGCCGTTCTATCCGGAAGAGATCGTCATCCCCGTTGCGGCCCTGCGACTGGGCCGGCCGGTGAAATGGATCGAGGACCGCCGCGAGCATTTCCTCTCCTCGACCCAGGAGCGCGACCAGTATTGGAAGGTCGCCATCGCCGTCGACGGCGACGGGAAAATCCTCGGCCTGCGCGGCACCATGGTCCACGACAACGGCGCCTACCTGCCGTGGGGGATCATCGCGCCCTACATCGCGTCGACGACGTTCCCCGGCCCCTATGTGGTGCCGGCGTTCAAGTTCGAGACCACGGTCGTGCTCACCAACCGGGTGCCGACCACGGTGGTGCGCGGCGCCGGCCGCCCGCAGGCGGTGTTCGCCATGGAGCGGCTGATCGATCGGGTCGCGCGCGAGCTCCGCATCGACGGCGCCGAGCTGCGCCGCCGCAACATGATCACGCCGGCAGCAGATGCCGTACCATGTCGGCCTCGTGTTCCGTGACGGTAAGCCGCTCGTCTATGCGAGCGGCGACTTTCCGCTGAGCCAGACCCGCGCCGTCGCGCTCGCCGATTACGGCGGCTTTCGCGCCCGCCAGGCCGCTGCACGTGCGGCCGGCCGCTACATCGGGATCGGCATCGGCAATTACGTCGAGGGCACCGGGCTCGGCCCCTTTGAAGGCGTCACCGTGCGCATCCTGCGCAACGGCAAGGTCGCGGTGGCGACCGGCGCCACCACGCAGGGGCAGGGCACCCACACGACGCTGTCCCAGATCGTCGCCGACCGTCTCGGCTGCGACATCGCGGATATCGCGCTGACCGCGGGCGATACCGCAGCCATCAGCCAGGGCGTCGGCGCCTTCGCGAGCCGCCAGGCGATCAATGCGGGCTCCTCGGCGATGATGGCCGGTGACGCCGTGCGCCGGCAGATCGTCGTGCTCGCCGCGCGCAGCCTCGGCGTTCCGGAAAGCGAGATCGACGTCGAGGACGGCCGCGCGACCGCGCGCGGCGGCAACAAGCCGACGCTGACCTTTGCCGAACTCGCCAAGCTTGCCCAGGGCATGCCCGGATTCTCGATGGCGCCGGGCCAGACGCCCGGCCTCGAGCACACCGCCTGGTTTACGCCGCCGCAGGCGTCCTATTGCAACGGCACCCATATCGTCGAGGTCGAGGTCGATCCCGAGACCGGCGGTGTGCACATCTTGAAGTACGTGGTCGGGCACGACAGCGGCGTCGTCATCAATCCGATGATCGTCGACGGCCAGGTCCAGGGCGGCGTCGCCCACGGCATCGGCAATGCGCTGTTCGAGTTCATGCGCTACGACGCCGATGCTCAGCCGTTGACCACGAGCTTCGCTGACTACCTCATGCCGACGGCACCGGAGGTGCCCAACTGCATCGTCGAGCATGTGGAGACGCCGAACCCGCTCAATCCGCTCGGGGTGAAGGGCGCCGGCGAGGGCGGCACCATCCCCGCGCCGGCCGCGATCATTGCCGCGATCGAGGATGCGCTCTCGCCGTTCGGGGTGCATTTTGCCGAGATGCCGTTGACCCCCGCGCGCATCGTCGCTGTGCTCCGCGACGCCGGTGCTTACGACCAGCCGGAGCGCGCCATGCGATGACCGCGTGTGTGCAACGACGGGTCTTTGCCGGCCGGTCCGCCAAACTCCTCAAAGAGACGCTATCGCGTCTGTTCCGCTCTCCGAAGGAAACCCCATGACGACCATCACATCGAGCCGCGACGGTGCGGTCGCGACCATCACCATCGACAATGCGGCGCAGGGCAATCTCCTCACTGTCGAAGACCTGCGCGAGCTCGCCGGCGCGGTCCGCGCCGCCGGCGCGACCGATGCCAAGGTGATCGTGCTGCGCACCATGGGCGCCGACTTTTGCCGCGGCCGCGCGCCTGGCGCGCCGTCGCCGACCGCGTTGACGATGCGCGCCAATGTCTGCGAGCCCATTCTCGACGTCTATGATGCGCTCGCCGGCATCCGTCAGCCGGTGGTCGCCCGCGTGCAGGGCGCAGCACTCGGATTCGGCGCCGCCATGGCCGGCGCCTGCGATCTCACCATCGCTGCCGACAACGCGCGGTTCCAGCTCCCCGAGATGCACCGCGACTTGCCGCCGACGCTTGGCGATCTCCGCTCTGATGGCCCGCGTGCCGCGCAAGGCGCTCACCCACCTCGTCTACTCCATGGCGGAGATCGACGCCGCGACGGCGCTGCAACTCGGCATCGTCAGCCAGGTGGTGCCGCTCGCCGATCTCGACGGCGCGCTCGCGAAGCTTCTCGCCACCATGACCGCGCGCAGCCCGGAAGCGCTCGTCGCGGTGAAGGACTTCTTCCGCGCCGCGCCCTATATGGACCCGCGCGGGATCGCGGACTATGCAGGCAATCTGCTTGCCGCGGTGTTATCCTCCGCGGGCAAATAGAACGCGAGGCAGATCATGACCGACGCCGGCACCGAGAGTGCGCAGGGCTCGCCGTTCTGGCGGTTCTCGCTCGGCTTCTACCGCCAGCCGGGCGTCGCCGATGCCTGCATCGCGCTGCAGGACGAATGCGGCGTCGACGTCAACGTGCTCATGTTCTTCCTGTGGTTCGCGACGCAGCAGAAGGAAGTGTCGCCGGACCAGGCGCGCGCCGTGTGGGAGCACGCGGCGCTGTGGCGCGATCACGTGGTGGCGCCGCTGCGCGGCGTGCGGCGCAAGCTCAAGGAGGGCGTGCCGCTCGTTGCGCGCGACACCACCGAGTTCTTCCGCACCCGGATCAAGGCGGTCGAGCTCGAATCCGAGCGCCTCGAGCAGGAGGCGCTGTTCGCGATGATCCCGAGCATCGAGACGGTCGCAGCGCCGTCCGTCGAGGCCGCCGCCCGCGCCAACGTGCTCGCCTTTGAGCAGGCGCTCGCGGTGGCCTTCACGCCGGGCCCGCTCGAAATCCTGATCGCGGCGCTGGTGAGCTTCGCCCAGCGCGGCGCCGGTACCACCTGATGTCCGAGCGCGGCTACGCCGACCTGCACGACCACATCGACCGTCTCGACAAGGCCGGCCTGCTGCGGCGCATCGATGCGCCGATCAACAAAGACACCGAGATGCATCCGCTGGTGCGCTGGCAGTTCCGCGGCGGCATCCCCGAGCATGATCGCAAGGCGTTCCTGTTCACCAACATCGTCGATTCCGCCGGGCGTCATTACGACATCCCCGTCGTCATCGGCGCGCTGGCGGCGAATGCCGCGATCTACCGCATCGGCATGAACGTCGCGCGCGACGACGAGATCGGCCCGCGCTGGGCGCATGCCATCGCGAACCCGGTGGCACCGCGTATCGTCGAGCGCGCGCCGTGCCATGACGTCGTGATCACGGGCCCGGCGCTCGATGGCCCCGGCCGTGGGCTCGCCGCGCTGCCGATCCCCATTTCGACGCCCGGCTTCGACGCCGCGCCCTATCTCACCGCGACCTGCGTCATCACCCGCGATCCCGACACCGGCGTGCAGAACATCGGCACCTACCGCGGGCATCTCAAGGCGCCGACCCGGCTCGGCATGATGACGCTCGTCTCGCTCGGCGCCGGCGGGTTTTCCCATTGGCAGAAGCATCGCGACCGCGGCACGCCGATGCCGGTCGCGATCGTCGTCGGCTGTCCGCCGGTCGTCGCCTATCAGGGCCCGCAGAAGCTGCCGCAGGGCATCGACGAGATCACGGTGGCCGGCGGCCTCGCCGGCGCGCCGATCAACGTCGTGCGCGGGCGTACCGTCGACCTCCTGGTGCCGGCCGAGGCGGAAGCTCGTCATCGAGGGCCTCGTCGATCCGGAATATCTCGAGCCGGAAGGTCCGTTCGGCGAATTCCACGGCCATGTCGCGCTCGAGGAGTACAACCTCACCGTGGAGGTCACCGCGATCACGCGGCGGCGCGATGCCGTCATTCCCTCGATCATCAGCCAGGTGACGCCGAGCGAATTGAGCGTGGTCAAGCGCCTCGCCTACGAGCCGCTCTATCTCGCTCATCTGCGCGACAAGCTCGGCATCAAGGGCATCCGGCGGGTTGCGCTGCACGAGCCGCTCACCAATCTGCGCAAGCTCGTGATCCTGCAGTTCGCGCCCGGCACGCCGCGCACGGAAATCTGGCGCGCGCTCAACGGGACGTTGACGCTGCAGGCGATCGTCGGCAAGTTCATCGTCGCGGTCGACGAGGACATCGACCCCGACAATGCCGATGCCGTCTTCTGGGCGATGTCCTATCGCTGCAATCCCATCAAGGACACCCATGTCGTTCCCTATCGCGAGGCTGGACATGGTCCGCGCGCGGCGGATGCGGAGCTGGATTCGGCGATGCTGATCGACGCCACGATGAAGCAGCCGATGCCGCCGCTCGCGCTGCCCAAGCGCGAATACATGGAGCACGCGAAGACGCTGTGGGAGCGGCTCGGCCTGCCGCCGCTGCGGCCCGAGGCGCCGTGGCACGGCTATTCGCTCGGCGACTGGGACGAGAGGTTCGAGAAAAACGCGGAACTGGCCGCGCAGGGTCACGCTTTCGACCGCGGCGAGTTCTACCGGCAACGGCGCCGCAAGGGCATCGCGCCCAATACGCCGACCCGGGCCATCGAGGAAACCAATGACGACTGACACTCCGCGCCGGCTCGTGATCGGCATTTCCGGCGCCTCCGGCGCGGTCTACGGCATCCGCATGCTGGAGCTGCTGCGCGGCAGCGACGTCGAGACCCATCTCGTGATCAGCCGCTCGGCGGAGATGACGCTCGCCTACGAGACCGACCTCACCACCAAGGAGGTGCGCGCGCTCGCGAGCGTCAACCATCCCAATTCCGACATCGGCGCGTCGATCTCGTCGGGCTCGTTCCGCACCATGGGCATGGTGGTGGCGCCGTGCTCGATCAAGACGATGAGCGAGATCGCGACCGGCGTGACGAGCTCGCTGCTCGTCGCGCGCCGCCGACGTCGTGCTCAAGGAGCGCCGCCGTCTGGTGCTCGCGGTGCGCGAGACGCCGCTCCACGCCGGCCATCTGCGCACCATGACCCAGCTCGCCGAGATGGGCGCGATCATCGCTCCCGTGGTGCCGGCGTTCTACAACCGGCCGAAGTCGCTCGACGACATCATCAATCACACCGTCGGCCGCCTGCTCGACCTGTTCGACATCGACGCGTCGGTGGTGAAGCGCTGGCAGGGCGGGCCGGAGGAGGAGTAGGCGTCGGTCTACGTGCGCTGTTCGCGCGCGGCGCCGTTGCCCCCAACTGTCATCGCCCGGCTGGACCGGGCGATCCAGTAACCACCGGACTCTCGGTGGGCAAAGTCTCAGCTGACATCCAAAGCTCGAGGGCGCTACTGCGCCCCATTCCCGCTGCGGGGGCGGATGGGGCAACGGCCGAGAGACAAACGACAGATTACGATCGAAGCGGCGCGGAAGGCGCCTACAGCTTCATCCGCACCCGATGCCTCACCGCGCCTCGCCCGGCTGCAGCGGGCTCGCGTCGCCGCGGTCCTCGGCGACCACGGCGAGCGCGGCGCGGAGCTGGCCGCCGGCGCGGTCGAGCACCCGTTCGGCTTCCTCGAGGTCGCAGCCCTTGAGCAGCAGCACGGCGAGCTTCACGCTGCCTTGCGCCTGGGCGAGCGCGTCGCGCACCTCGTCGCTCGTCCCGCCGGTGAGGTGGTGGACCATCTTCTCGCGCCGCTCGAGCAGCTTGGCGTTGGAGGCCTGCACGTCGACCATGAGGCCCGCATAGACCTTGCCGAGCCGGATCATCACCAGCGACGAGATCAGGCTCAGCGCGATGCGCTGCGCGGTGCCGGCATTCATGCGGGTCGAGCCGGCGATCGGCTCCGGCCCGGTCTCGAGACAGATCGGGCACTCGGCCTCTTCGAGGATCGGCGTGCCGGGGTTGTTGGCGATGCCGACGGTGAGGGCGCCGCGCGGCCTGCGCCTCGCGCAGGCAGGCGAGCGTGAAGGGCGTCGTTCCGCTGGCAGCGACCGCGATCAGCGCGTCGTTCGTCGGAAATGTCGTGGCGCCGCACGAGGTCGACGGCGTGTCCGAGCTCGTCCTCGGCGCCTTCCTTGGCGCGCAGCAGCGCTTCGTCGCCGCCGGCGATGAACAGCAGCAGGCGATCGTTCGGCCAGCTGAAGGTCGGCATCAGCTCGGCGCCGTCCTGGACCGCGAGGCGGCCCGAGGTGCCGGCGCCGGCATAGACGAGCCGGCCGCCGTCACGCAGTTGCGCCTCGATGGCGAGCGCCGCCCGCTCGATCGCGCCGCGCGCCGCGCGCACGGCGGCGACGGCGGCAAACTGCCCGTCGATCATGGCATCGAGCACGTCCGACGGGTCCCAGGTGTCGATGCCGGAGTAGCGGGGGCTCAGACGTTCGGTATCCATCGGACTGACATGGCATTAGAGTAGGAAAAACCGTCGGTTCCCATTATGCACCGTGGCTATGGAAGCTGCCAGACCGGCAGGCCCGTCGCGGTTAACACGCGGCGCGGTCGCCGGCACGGAAATTCCGCCGCCGATCGGCCGCGCGTCCGCGCAAAGCCGTCGTTCCGAGGTAGGGCATGAGCGAATTTGAAGTCAGGATGGCTCATGAAATCCGGGAGGCACCGGAGGCGGTGCGGCGGCAGGCGGCCGACCTCAAGGGGCCGGTCGCGGAGCTCGCGGCGCGGCTCAAGCGCCGGCCGCCGCAGGTGGTGGTCACCTGCGCGCGCGGCAGCTCGGCCCATGCCGCGACCTTCGGCAAGCACCTGATCGAGCGTTTCATCGGCGTGCCGGTGGCGGCGGCGGCGCCGAACATCGCGAGCGTCTATCACCGGCCGCTGCTCCTCAAGGACCAGCTCTTCCTCGCCGTGTCGCAATCCGGCCGCAGCGACGACCTCATCGAGCTTGCGCGCAGCGCCAAGGCCTCGGGCGCGCTCGCCGTCGCCGTCGTCAATGCCGCGGATTCGCCGCTCGCCGCGGCCTGCGACATCGTCCTGCCGGTCGCCGCGGGCCCGGAGCTCAGCGTCGCCGCGACCAAGACCTTCGTCGCGACGCTCGCCGCGCTGCTGCGGCTCGTCGCCGCCTGGACCGGCGATGCCGACCTCGATGCGGCGATCGACCGGTTGCCGGACCGCCTCGCGGCCGCGACCGAGCTCGACTGGAGCGCCGCGCTCGACGCGCTCGGCGACGCCGTGAGCATGATCATGATCGGCCGCGGGCCGACGCTCGCGATCGCCCGCGAGGCCTCGCTCAAGCTCAAGGAGACCTGCAACCTGCACGCCGAGGCGTTCAGCGGCGCCGAGTTTCGCCACGGGCCGATGTCGCTCGTCTCGACGCGATATCCGGTGCTGATGTTCATGCCGACCGACGCCGCCGCAGACGGCATGCGTACGCTCGCGGCGGACCTGCGCCGCATGGGCACCGCGCTGTTCGTCGCCGAGGCCGGGCCGGCCGCGGCCGGGCGGCTTGCCGGCGCTCGCCCCCGATCACGCCGAGACCGACGCCGTCTGCCTGATCCAGAGCTTCTACGCGATGGCGATCGGCCTTGCGCACCGCCTCGGCACCAATGTCGATCAGCCCCGCCATCTGCAGAAGATCACCCGGACGCTATGAGCGGCGCGCGCCCCCACGCGGTGCTGGCCGGCACCGTCTTCGACGGCGAGACGGTGCACCGCGATCGCGCCGTGGTGATCGACGGCACGCGCATCGCCGGCGCTCGTCCCGCGAGCCGATGTGCCGGCGGCGATGCCGACCCGGACGCTTCCCGACGGCGCCTGGCTCGCGCCCGGATTCATCGACGTGCAGGTGAACGGCGGCGGCGACGTCCTGTTCAACGACGACGCCGACGCCCGAGGGCATCGCCGCCATCGTCGCCGGGCACCGGAAATTCGGCACCACCGCGCTGCTGCCGACGCTGATCACCGACACGCCGGCAAAGATGCGCGCCGCGCTCGATGCCGTGCGCCGCGCTGCGCCCGTCAATCCGGGCGTGCTCGGCATCCATTTCGAAGGTCCGTTCCTGTCGCCGGGCAAGCCGGGGGTGCACGATCCCGCGATGATCCGCCGGCCCGACGACGGCGGATGCGGCGCTGCTCTGCGCGCCGCAGGCCCATTGCACGGTGGTGACCCTGGCGCCCGAGGAGGTGCCGCCCGGCTTCATCGCGCAGCTCGCCGCCGCCGGCGTCCGCGTCTGCCTCGGCCATTCCATGGCGACCTATGCGCAGACCAAGGCGGCGCTCGCCGAGGGACTCGTCGGCTTCACCCATCTCTTCAACGCGATGCGTCCGCTCGAGTCGCGCGAGCCGGGGCCGATCGCGGCGGCGCTCGAAGCGCCCGGTGCGTGGTTCGGGATGATCGTCGACGGCGTGCATGTCGCGCCCGCGATGCTGCGGCTTGCGCTGCGCGGCGCCGCGCATCCGATGCTGGTGACCGATGCGATGCCGCCGGTCGGCGGACGCGCGCCGCGCTTCACGCTCTATGGCAACGAGATCGTGGTGCGCGACGGCCGCTGCGCGCGAGCCGACGGCACGCTCGCCGGCGCCGCGCTCGACATGGCCTCCGCGGTCCGCAATTGCGTGCGGCTGCTCGACGTGCCGCTGGCCGAGGCACTGCGCTTCGCCTCGACCGAGCCGGCGCGGTTTCTCGGCCTCGGCAAGGAGCTCGGGCGGCTCGCGCCGGGCTATCGCGCCGATATGGTGGCGTTCGAGCCTGATGATATCGGCATCTGCGATACGTGGGTCGCCGGCGAAACGACGGCCTGACGCGCTATGCGCTGCGAGCGCGCGGTCTATTTGTTCGGTGCCGCGAAATATCGGAGATCCGGCGGCGCCTGTCCCTTCTTCACCGGCATGAGCATGCCGTCGCCGCTCATCATGTAGGTCTCGGTGCCGATCTGCACGTGCATCTGCCCTTCCGCACATTCCTGCTCAGGCCAGTAGGGGCGGGGATTGGGGCCGCGGCGATAATTCTTGGTCACCGTCCACGGCTGCGTCAGCGCGTGGTCATCGATGGTGATCCGGTTGTGCAGCAGGTTAGGATCGGCCTTGTCGAGTGACAGGCGCTCCTTGACCACGGTCTGATTGTCTTCGTGAAGCGGAATGCCGCTCAGGTCGACGGCGCGCGGACCCTTGAAACCGCGCGTCTCGATTTCGAGCGTATCGTAGCGGCCGTCGCCGTCCTCATCGATCCATGTTGCCGAGCGACCTGGCCGCCGAGGAAGGAGGGCTCGATCCGTCTCCGGCCACGGGCGGCCGTCGGTGTAGATGCGGCGGACATAGACGTGGACGTCATTGGCGATGATGTAGGTCGTGTCCGGCTGGATCACGATCTCCATCGGGAAGTAGACGGTCATGATGGCCGGCACACCGTGGCCGCGGCAGGTGTGGCCGTACCAGGTGCCCGGACCGCCGGCCGCCTGGTCGGCGAGGTTCGCCTCGTAGATCGCCTGATACTCCGGCGTCAGCGGCGCTTGCTGGCCGAGTGCCTCGGGCTTTGCCGAATCCCAGGGCGGTCCGTAGGTGAAGGATGTCACCCCGGGGATCGGGGCGCGCGTCCACTGGCCTTTCCAATCCGGATATTTTCCGAAATCGACGACCTGGGGCGCCGCCGGCGAGGCGATGAGCACCATCGCGACGGCGAGCATCGGAAGCAGGGGCGGCGAATGTGATCCGCTGGTCATGATCGTCTTTCTCGATTCAGAATTCGCCGACGCGTCGAACGCTGCACGCACGGTGTGCGGGCGCAGCGCCCCTAATCCGCTTTCACGAATTCGAGCTGAACGACGCTCGTCTGCCCCGTCGTCGGAATGACGATGGCGGGTGATTTGAGGGTCAGCTTGTCACCCTCGACGCGTGCGAACAGCACGCGATCGGTCCCGGCCAGGGCCTGGTTCGCCGCGGCGTCGACCCGGATCGTGAGCTTGACGCCGTCGGGCGTCGGGGTCGGATCGGCACGTGAATTTGCCGGTGTAGGCCGCGCTCGACTTCATGAAGGAAGCGGCCTCGGCGTCGGTCATCGACGCCGAGGCAGGCGCCTTGCGCGTCGTATCCACCAGCATGACCCAGAACCGCGTGGGGCTGAAACCGACGTAACCGCCAGGATGCTCCCCGAGCGGATAGTTCACCTGGTCGCCGGTCGTCGCCTTGAAGGATTTGAGGAGCCATGCTCCCGCGAGCTGGCTTTTGGCGGCGCTCTCCTCCGCGTTTGCGGGCAGGACGGCGAAACTGATGGCTGCGATCGCGACGCAAATGCCGATGATGGAATGTTTCAACGCATGTCTCCAATCAAGACGAGAAGGAAATAGGATCGATACGGTAGCGCGTTTCCATGACGACATGCACTACGGCTTGAAATGCCGCAGGTCCGGTGGCGCCTGATCCTTTTTGGTCGGCATCAGGAAGCCGTCGGCGCTGCGGAAATAGCTCTGCCCGGCGATCTCGATGTCGCTGTTGCCTTCGGCGCAGACTTCCTCGGTCCATTCCAATTGCCGGTTCGGCAGCCGCGCGTATTTCTTGGTGACGGTCCACGGCCGCGTCAGCGCGGAGTCGATCGTCGTGATCTCGTCGTAGAGCACGTTGGGATCGGCCTTGTCGGAATAGAAGCGCTCCTTGAAGATGCTCTTGTTGTCGAAGGCGAGCGGCAGCCCGGCCGGATCGAACGAGCGCGGCCCCTTCAGGCCGCGCGTCTCGACCTCCAGCACGTCGAAGCGGCCGTCGCCGTCGGTGTCGAGCCAGCTTGCCGATCGAATAGCCGACGAAGGTCGGCGTGATCGTCTTCGGCCACTCGCGCCCGTCGGTGAAGATGCGGCGGGAGTCGTGGATGTGCTGGATCAGGAAATTGGTCATCTGCGGTGTGACCAGGATTTCGAACGGCGTGAAGGTCGTCATCACCCGCGGCATGCCCGGCGAGAGGCAGGTGTAGGTCGGGTCGGTGCCTTGGCCGCCGGCGGCCTGGTCCTTCAGGTTCTCCAGGAAGATCGCCTGGTATTCGGGCGTCATCGGCGCCTCCTGCGCCGAGCCGCCGCGCTTCGTCGGATCATAGGACGGCTGGCCGACGATGCCGGGGAAAGCGACGCGGCGCCAACCGCCCTTCCAATCCGGATATTTCGTCTCGTCGAAGGCGAGCGCGACGGAGAACGTCGCACAGAGCGACGCAAGGAAAGTGACGGCGGCGATCGGGCGTGTGAGCTTCATGCGGGGCCCCATATGTGCAGTTCGGTGCTGATCGAGAAACGGCGTGTCGGGAAAAGCGGTCACTTCTTCTCCGGCGCGAAGTATCGCAGGTCCGGCGCCGGCTGGCCCGGCCGTGTCGGCGTCAGCAGGCCATCCTCGCCGAGCCGGTAGTCCTCATCGCCGAGGCGGACGAAGGGAAGTCGCTCGTTGCAGATGTATTCCGGCCAGTCCGCCCGCGCATCGGGATTGCGGCGGTAGCTCTTCGTCACCGTCCACGGCCGGGTGAGCGCATGATCGGTCACGGTGATCTCGTCGTGGAGGAGATTGCGGTCGGACTTGTCGAGGAAGATGCGCTCGCGCACGACCGTCTCGTTGTCCTCGTGCAGCGGGATGCCGCTGCCGTCGAAGAAGCGTGGACCCTTGAGGTCGCGGGTTTCCGCTTCCAGCACGTCGAAGCGGCCGTCGCCGTCGGTGTCGACCCACTTGCCGATGGTGTAGGCCGGTGAAGGTCGGCTCGACCGCCTTCGGCCAGCTGCGGCCATCGGTGAAGATGCGGCGATGGCTTTCGTGGATGTGGTCGATCAGGATGTAGGTGGTCTCCGGCAGGACGGTGATCTGCATCGGCTCGTAGGCCTGCATCATCATCGGCATCCCGGGGGCGAGGCACGTCGTCGAAACGACGTCGGTGAGTTGCCGTCTGGCGCGGTCGGCGAGGATCGCGTCGAACTTCGCCTGGTACTCCGCGGTCAGCGGCGCCTGCTGGCCGCGGCCCGGCGGCTTTGCCGGATCGAATGACGGCGAGGCATCGGCCCTCACCCATTGTCCGGTCAGGTCCGGATAGAGCGTGTCGTCGAACGCCCGAGCTGCTTCGCACGGCAGAGACAGCAGCGCCGTCGCGACGACCGCCCAGACCGGACCCCAATGCATCGATGTTCCTCCCGGAGGCCGCGGTTTTGGCCGCGGGCGTTCTCCAAGCGCCAAGATTGCCCACTTCGGATGCGGCTGCCAAGCGTCGGCAGAGGCCTTTCCGTCGCGTGGGCGGCGGCGCGTCTGCGCGCCACGGTGCACGCCGCATCGTTTGCCTGCGGCGCCGCCGACCAGGGCTGAGCAGCCTCGCGCTGTGGCCGAACGGCCTCATTTGTTGCCCGACACGCCGTCCGCCTGTATAGCCAGAGAGCCCCCGCCCAGAAGGTTTTCTGAATGCTCGATCGTACCAATCAGCGTCCCGACCAGCCGCCACAGCGCAGCCGGGCGCCGGCCGATTTCCAGGAGCACCTCGCACGGCTCGATGCCGCCGGGCTGCTCGTCCGTATCGACCGCGAGGTCAACAAGGACACCGAGCTTCACCCGCTGGTGCGCTGGCAGTTCCAGGGCGGCCTCGACGAAGAGGAGCGCCGCGCCTTCCTGTTCACCAACGTGGTGGGTGCCGACGGGCGGCGCTTCGACATGCCGGTGGCGGCGGGTGCGCTCTCGGCGTCGGCCGCGATTTATGCCGTCGGCATGGGGCGCGCGGTCGAGGACATCGGCCGGGCGTGGAACGAGGCGGTCGCGCATCCGGTGCCGCCGGTCATGGTCGACGGCGCCGCCGTGCCAGGAGGTCGTGATCACCGGCGACGATCTGCGTCGGTGACGGCAAGGGACTCGCGGCACTGCCGGTGCCGGTGTCGACGCCGGGATACGACGCGGCGCCGTATCTCACCGCGACGCTCTGCATCACCAAGGATCCCGAAACCGGCGTGCGCAACATGGGCACCTATCGCGCCCAGCTCAAGGCGACCGACCGGCTCGGCGTGCGCATGGCCTCGCGCATCGGCGGCGCCGGCGGCTATCTGCACTGGCAGAAGTACCGCGCCCGCGGCGAGCCGATGCCGTGCGCCATCGTGGTCGGATGCGCGCCGGTGGTGGCGTTCACCGGTCCGCAGAAGCTCGCCGTCGGGCAGGACGAGATGGAGGTCGCGGGCGGTCTCGCCGGGCTTCCGATCCGCACCGCGAAGGCGGTGACCGATCGACGTCGAGGTGCCCGCCGACGCCGAGATCGTGATCGAGGGGCTGATCGATCCCGAGCTTCTCGAGCCGGAAGGTCCGTTCGGCGAGAGCCACGGCTACGTCGCGCTCGAAGACTTCAACATGTCGATGCGGGTCACCGCCATCACCCACAAGCGGGCGCCGGTGTTCGTGTCGATCGTGAGCCAGGTGACGCCGAGCGAATCGAGCGTGATCAAGCGCGTCGCCTACGAGCCGATGTACCTCGCGCATCTGCGCGACACGCTGTCGATCAAGGGCATCCGCGGGGTGGTGCTGCACGAGCCGCTGAGCAATATCCGCCCGGTGATCTTCCTCAAGTTCGCGCCGGGCACGCCGCAGACCGAGGTGTGGCGCGGCCTCAACGGGGCGGCGATGCTCAAGGCCGATTCCGGCAAGGTCGTCATCGCGGTGAGCGAGGACGTCGATCCCCGCAACGCCGACGCGGTGCTGTGGTCGATCGCCTATCGCGCCAACATCGGCGAGGACCTGCACGTCGTCCCGTACCGGTCGGGCGGCCACGGTCCGAAGTCCGGGCGGCGCGACGACTCGACGTTGCTGATCGACGCCACCTTGAAGCACGCGATGCCGCCGCTGGCGCTGCCGGCGCGTCCCTACATGGAGCGCGCCCGCGTCATGTGGGAGGAGCTCGGCCTGCCGGCCCTCAAGCCGCGGCCGCCATGGCACGGCTACGGGCTCGGCGAATGGGACGCGGTGTGGGACCGCTACGCGGAGCGCGCCGTCGAGGGCCGCTGGGCCGACAGCGGCATCGAGACCTTTGCCCGCCGCCGCGGCGGCCTCACGCCGGAAACGCCGGTGCACGACGTCGAGGGCGAAGAAGCAGAAGCCCGTAGACCTTGGCGCGTCTGCGGCGCGGCGTGCGTGATGCGGGCAGCTGTCGGCGATCGACGCCGAAGGCTGGGGACGCTGCGCCTATCTGCCGTCGGTCGCCGGGCGCGGTTGGCCGGTCTTGATGAACCGCTGAACCTTGTGCATGAGGCGCATATTGGTTTCGATCTGCGCAAGCACGCGTTCGTCCGCGGCCGTCGGCCGGCCTTGAGCGTGCAGGCGCGAGATCAACTCGCGCTGACGGAGGATCAATGCTTCCGAATGCGCAATCGCCGGATGATGCGCGGTTTCGGCTTGCGCCTGCGCCATGCGCGTGCGAGCAAGCTCGGCCAATCCCTGTTTCATAATATGCCCCACCCTCAGGGGTTAATCATAGCAGATTTTTGAATACCGGCTGTGACAGTTCGGTATATTTCCACGCCAAAACGTATTTCGATACCGAAAATAGCCGGTTGTTGCAATTCGGCATCTTTGCGCGCCGACGGAGAAATGAAAAATCGGTTTAGGCGCCGGCGCAGGCGCAAAAAAAGATTCAGAGTTGCAGAGAAGTTACTGATAATTAATGCTGATTTCTCCTCTTCCTTGATTTGGGGCTCGCCTCGGTTCATAACCAGAATGCGCCCTGTTCCGCTGATTCGGCCGCGCCAGAAACGGCGGCCATATGGAGGTTCCCCGTGCGTCAGAGTGTTCGTTGCGTTGCTTTGGGAGTGCTGTCCGCCGTTGCGCTCGCCGGAGCCTCACTACCGGCATCCGCCGGATTGCTGGACGGCTGGTGGGGATGCGGCTGCGGCGGACCGGCCTATTACGTCGCGCCGACCTACGTGGCGCCGCCCTTCATCGAGCCGATTCCGGCCGTGATCTATCCGCAGGTCCAGGTGGTCGTGGCACCGCCGCCGGTCGTCTATGCTCCGGCCTACGGCTACGGCCCGCCGCACCGGCCGTGGCGCCACTACGGCCCGCGCCGCTACTACTGAGCCTCTGACTGAGCGAGCCTTCCCGCCGGGACATCGGCGGGAAGGGATGGCGGCGGGAAGGGTGGACGATGCGGCCCGTGATCCCCAGATAAGCGGCTTCCTGGAGTTCAAGGGGCCGCCATGTCCATTCGTCCGGTCAAGCGCATCGTCAAGTCCACACCCACCATGGAGGGCGCCGGGGTCAAGCTGCACCGCGCCTTCGGGTTCGGCGACACCGGCGATTTCGACCCGTTCCTGCTGCTCGATGATTTCCGCAACGACCGGCCGGAGGATTACCGCGCCGGCTTTCCGTGGCATCCGCATCGCGGCATCGAGACCATCACCTACGTCCTCTCCGGCACCGTCGAGCATGCCGACAGCCTCGGCAACAAGGGCATGCTCGGCTCCGGCGACGTGCAGTGGATGACCGCGGGCAGCGGCATCCTCCACCAGGAAATGCCGCAAGGCGATCCGCGCGGCCGCATGCACGGCTTCCAGCTGTGGGCGAACCTGCCGGCCTCGCTGAAGATGACGGCGCCGCGCTACCAGGACATTCCAGCGGGCGAAATCCCCGAGCTCGTCGATGACGACGGAACCCGGGTGCGGGTGATCTGCGGCGACTTCCGCGGCAAGCGCGGCCCGGTCGACGGCATCGCTGCCGATCCGCGCTACCTCGACATCTTCGTGCCGCCGGGCCGGCGCAAGACGCTGCCGGTCGAGATCGAGCGCCACGCCTTCGCCTACGTGTTCGAAGGCTCCGGCACGTTCTCCGGCGCATCGGCGCCGTTCGGCGTGCTCACCGAGAAGGAGACGGCGGACGGCGAGACGCTGGTGCGCGAACGCACCGGCAACCGTTCGCTCGTGCTGTTCGACCGCGGCGACGAGGTCACCGTCGAGGCCGGCGACGACGGCATCCGCTTCCTGCTGGTGTCCGGCAAGCCGATCCAGGAGCCGGTCGCGTGGTACGGCCCGATCGTCATGAACACGCGGGCCGAGCTGCAGCAGGCGGTGACCGAGCTCAACAACGGCACCTTCATCAAGCACCGGTGAGAGGGCGTTGAGGCACTGGCCGGCATCCGTGTCGACCGAGGAACCGTGCGTGTTCCGGCCTCCCGCGACTACGGAACGACGTGAGCCTTGCTGGCAGAGGATGCCGCCTGTGAGATTGCGCCGGCCGCTTGCCGCCCTGACACCCCCTGTGCTAGGTTCCCCGCGGCCGGGCTCGGGCCCGGACCGACGGGAGGAGCACGCATGCGCGCAGGTCTCGTGATCGCGGCGATTGCCGCCGCGCTGATGCTGATGGCCGGCGTCGCGCCGGCCAGCGGCGGAAACCTGGCCGCAGCGCAATGTGCGCTTCATCGTGCCGCTCGGTCCGGGCAGCGGCGCCGACATCGCCGCGCGGCTCATCGCCGAGCGGCTTTCGGCGCGCTGGGGCAAGCCGGTGGTGGTCGAGAACCGGCCCGGCGGCGACGGCATCGTCGGCATCACCGCCTTCGTCAGCGCGCACGACGATCACACCCTGCTGTTCACGCCGGCCGCGACCTTCACGGCGCACCCTTATCTCCACGACAAGCTGCCCTATGACGCGGCCGATCTCGTGCCCGATCGCGCGGGTCTCCAACACCATCGTGGCGATCGTCACGCCGGCGTCGTCGAAGCTCGAGTCGCTCAAGGATGTGTTCGCGCAGGCGCGCGAGCGGCCGGGCAAGCTCAACTGGGCGACCGCAACCGGCATCAGCGATTTCCTGATGGCGGCGTATCTCAAGAAGGCGGGCCTCGACATGTCGAAGGTGCCCTATCGCGATCCGGTGCAGCCCTCGACCGACCTCGCCGAGGGCCGCATCGAGTTCTACTGGGGCGCGTTCGCCATCGTGCGGCCGCAGGTGCAGGCCGGCAAGGCGCGGCTGATCGCGTTCAGCAACACCATGCGGTTCTCCGAAGAGCCGAAAGTCCCGACCGTCGCCGAGGCGGGCTATCCCGAGCTCAATTACGACGGCCTCGTCGGCCTGTTCGCGCCGCGCGAGCTCGCGCCCGACGTCCGCGAACGCATCGCCGCCGACGTGATGGCGGCGGCCGCCGACCCTGCGGTGTCGGCGCGCCTGCTCACCACCGGCCAGGTCGTCAGCCCCGGCAACGCGGCGGAATTCGCCGCGGAGATCGACAAGCAGCGCGCCATCGTCGCGGCGATCGCGAAGGAGCTGGGGATCAAGCCCGCGGTGAAGTCGCAGTAGGCGTGGCGCGTCACACACCTCCGTCATTCCGGGGCGCGCATCGCGCGAACCCGGAATCCAGGCGGCGTGCACCACGAATCAATGCGAGCACGGCCGGCTGGATTCCGGGTGGTCGGGTCGCTGCGCGATCGCCCCGGAATGACGATGAGCGGCGAAACCCTACCGCGTCGGGACAGGCTTCTCGCCGCGATAGTCGTAGAAGCCGCGCTTGGTCTTGCGGCCGAGCCAGCCGGCTTCGACGTACTTCACCAGCAGCGGGCAGGGGCGGTACTTGGAGTCCGCGAGGCCCTCGTGCAGCACCTGCATCACCGAGAGGCAGGTGTCGAGGCCGATGAAGTCGGCGAGCTCGAGCGGGCCCATCGGGTGGTGGGCGCCGAGCCTCATCGCGGTGTCGATCGCATCGACCGAGCCGACGCCCTCGTAGAGCGTGTAGATCGCCTCGTTGATCATCGGCAGCAGGATGCGGTTGACGATGAAGGCGGGGAAATCCTCGGCGACGGCGATCTTCTTGCCGAGCTTGTGGATGAAGGCCTTGGTCGTCTCGTAGGTGGCGTCGTCGGTGGCGATGCCGCGGATCACCTCGACGAGCTCCATCACCGGCACCGGGTTCATGAAGTGGACGCCGATGAAGCGCTCCGGGCGATCGGTCGATGCGGCGAGGCGCGTGATCGAGATCGACGAGGTGTTGGTGCCGATGATCGCGCTCTCTTTGAGCACCGGGCACAGGGCGGCGAGGATCTTGCGCTTGACCTCTTCCTTCTCGACCGCGGTCTCGACGATGAAGTCGCAGTCCGCGAGCGCATCGAGCGCGGGCGCCGGCACGATCCGCTCGAGCGCCGCCTTGCGGTCGCCCTCGCTGATCGAGTTCTTGGCGACCTGGCGCGCCAGGTTGCCGTTGATGGTGGCGATGCCGGCCTTGACCCGCTCTTCCGACACGTCGTTGAGCGCGACCTCGAAGCCGGCGAGCGCGCATACATGGGCGATGCCGCTGCCCATCTGACCGGCGCCGATGACGCCTACCCGGTGAATGTCCATGTCCGTCCGCTGGCCTTGCGAGCCATCCCGAAAAACGCGCCGAGCGGTTCTACTGCGAAGCGTGTCGTATCACCATTGTCCGCAGTGCCGCCCCTCGTGCCGCTTCCTGGAGCGCCGCGCCGAACCGAATACCGGCAGCGCCCCCGCTACCTTTCCCAAGTCTTGCGCATGATCTTGTCCGAAAAGGGTGCGACCTTTCGGCATCATGCCGTTAACCTTACGTAACCTTCCGTCCGATGTCCTCAGCGTCCACGCTTGCCGAGCGCATCGGCGAGCTCGGGCAGCGCCTTGAAGAGATCGGCCACCAGTCCGTAATCGGCGACCTGGAAGATCGGCGCCTCCTCGTCCTTGTTGATCGCGACGATCACCTTGGAGTCCTTCATCCCGGCGAGATGCTGGATCGCGCCGGAGATTCCAACTGCGACATAGAGCTCGGGTGCGACCACCTTGCCGGTCTGCCCGACCTGCCAGTCGTTCGGCGCGTAGCCGGCATCGACCGCCGCGCGCGACGCGCCGACCGCGGCGCCGAGCTTGTCGGCCACCGGCTCTATATAGGTGCCGAAGTTCTCGCGCGACTGCATGGCACGGCCGCCGGAGATGATGATGCGCGCCGAGGTGAGCTCCGGCCGGTCGGTCTTCGACAGCTCCTCGCCGACGAAGCTCGAAACTCCGGGATCGGCGGCGCCCGCCGCCGTCTCGATCGCCGCCGAGCCGCCCGTTCCGGTGGCCTGGAAGGTCGAGGTGCGCACCGTGATCACCTTCTTGGCGTCCTTGGAGCGCACGGTCTGCACGGCGTTGCCGGCATAGATCAGGCGCTCGAACGTGTCGGGCGCGAGCACCTTGACGATGTCGGAAATCTGCATGACGTCGAGCAGCGCAGCGACCCGCGGCATGAAGTTCTTGGCGTTGGTGGTGGCCGGCGCGACGATCGCGTCGTAGCCCGGCGCCAGCGCGACGATGAGCGCCGCCGTCGGCTCGGCGAGCATGTGCTCGTAAGCGCCGCCTTCGGCGATGAGCACCTTGCCGACGCCGGCGAGCTTGGCGGCGGCTTCGGCGGCCGGGCGGCAGTCCTTGCCGGCGACGAGAACGTCGACCGGAGCGCCCATCGCGGCCGCCGCGGTCAGCGCCTTGGCGGTCGCGTCCTTGAGGCTCTTGTTGTCGTGCTCGGCGACGAGAAGCGTGGCCATCTTCAGATGATCCCCGCTTCGGCGAGCTTGTCGACGAGCTCGGAGACGGAGCCGACCTTGGCGCCGGCCTTGCGCATCGGCGGCTCGGTGGTCTTGAGCACCTCGAGCCGCGGCGCCGTGTCGACGCCGTAGTCGGCCGGCGTCTTGTCGGCGATCGGCTTCTTCTTCGCCTTCATGATGTTGGGCAGCGAGGCATAGCGCGGCTCGTTGAGCCGCAGGTCGGTGGTGATGATCGCCGGGGACTTGAGCCGCACGGTCTGGAGGCCGCCGTCGACCTCGCGGGTCACCGCCACGGCGTCGCCGTCGATCACGACCTTGGAGGCGAAGGTGCCCTGCGGCCAGCCCAGGAGCGCGGCGAGCATCTGGCCGGTCTGGTTGCAGTCGTCGTCGATCGCCTGCTTGCCGAGGATGACGAGGCCGGGCTGCTCCGCCTCGACGATACCTTTGAGGATCTTGGCGACCGCCAGCGGTTCGACGATGCCGTCCGTCTTGACGAGGATGCCGCGGTCGGCGCCCATGGCGAGCGCGGTGCGGATCGTCTCGGCCGCCTGCGCGGGGCCGATCGACACCGCGACGATCTCGGTCACCTTGCCCGCTTCCTTGAGCCGGATCGCCTCCTCGACGGCGATTTCGTCGAACGGATTCATCGACATCTTGACGTTGGCGAGCTCGACGCCGGATCCGTCAGGCTTGACCCTGATCTTTACGTTGTAGTCGACCACCCGTTTGACGGGCACCAAAACCTTCATTCTGGTCGTTCTCCAGGAGCGGCGGGCAAACTATGACCCGCGCCGGAGCGTGTCAACGAGATTGCCGCATTGCAGCATCGGGGACGGGCGCCGTCAGCGGTTGCGGCCGGGCACCCAGAGCACGTCGCCGGCGCCCTTGGCGTTGGCGAAGCGGCTCGCCACGAACAGGAAATCCGATAGCCGGTTGATGTACTTAATGGCGGTCGGCGAGACCGTCTCGTCGGGCCGGTCGGCAAGCTCGACCATCATCCGCTCGGCGCGGCGGCAGATGGTGCGGGCGACGTGGAGGTGGGCCGCGGCGGCGCAACCGCCGGGCAGCACGAACGAGCGCAACGGCGCAAGCTCGCCATTGAGCCGGTCGATCTCCGCTTCGAGCCGCGCGACCTGCGCCTCGGTGACGGTGAGCCGTTCCCCGCCCGGCCCCTTGCCGGCCGCCGTCTCCGGCGTGCAGAGATCGGCGCCGAGATCGAACAGGTCGTTCTGGATGCGGCCGAGCATCGGGTCGAGCTCGGTGTCGCCGGCGGTGGCGAGGCGGGCGACGCCGATCGCAGCGTTGAGCTCGTCCACGGTGCCGTAGGAGGCGATGCGCAGATCGTATTTCTTGCGCCGCTCGCCGGTCGCGAGCGCGGTGGTGCCGTCATCGCCGGTGCGGGTGTAGATGCGGTTGAGAACGACCATGCGTGCCTTTGCCTGTACTCGGCTCGAACTTCCGTGAACCTCATCCTGAGGAGGCGCGAAGCGCCGTCTCGAAGGATGGCCCCACGCGCTGAGCCGCTGTTGCCGTCCTTCGAGACGCGTGCTGCGCACCGCTCCTCAGGACGAGGTCGATATGTTGAACTAATAGCGATGCATCGCCCACACGGTGATCATGATGATGACGATGGCGACGAACTGCAACGCCACGCGCCAGCGCATCAGCGTTTGCGACAGGTTGGGCGAGCCGCCGCGCAGCATGTTGTAGAGGCCGAGCACGAGCACCACCGCCACGGCGCCGATCGCCACAGGAACGATGTAGTTTGCAAGGATGTTCGCCATGAGAGCCTTCTAGCACCGGCAGCCCCGGGCCGCCACGGACGTCCGTGCAGGCCCCTCCTCTCCAAATGTTCCACCCACGAGACGGTTCAAGATGGACCATGAAACGCCGGCAGACGGTTTGCCGCATCCTCGCATTCTGGTGCTCGGCGCCGCCGGCCAGCTCGGCCGGGCGGCGGCGCAGGCCTTTCGCACCGCCGGCTGGAGCGTCGCGAGCCTGGTGCGGGGAAGCGCCGGCAGTGCCATTGCGCCGGGCACGGAACTGATCGAGGTCGACGCGCGCGACACCGCGGCGGTCATCGAGGCCGCCCGCGGCGCCGACGTCGTGCTCAACGCGCTCAACGTGCCGTTCACGCAATGGACGAGCGTCCGCGATGCCGCTCGCGGAGACCGCCATCGCGGCGGCCCGCGAGAACGGCGCGACGCTGGTGTTTCCCGGCAACCTCTATGTCTATGGCGCCAAAATTCCGGCGATCGTCGACGAGACGACCCCGATCGATCCGATCTCGCGCAAGGGCGAAATCCGCGCCGCCATCGAGGCGCGCCTGCGCGCCGCGGCAGACGAGGGCACGCGGGTGATCGTCCTGCGCAGCGGCGATTACTTCGGCGCGCGGATCCGGCTCCTATTTCGACCGCCTGCTCGTCCGCGACATCGCTTCGGGCGGGCTCACCTATCCGGGGCCGCTCGACGTCGTGCACGAATGGGCCTACCTGCCCGACCTCGCCGAGGCGCTGCGGCGTCTCGTCGACGCCCGCGCCGCGCTCCCGCCGTTCGCGCAATTCGGATTTCCCGGCCATGCCGTGACCGGGCGCGAGATGGTCGGCGCGATCTCGCGGGCCTGCGGGCGCGGCTTCAAGGTGAGCAGCATGCCGTGGACGATGCTGCGCCTCCTCGGCACCGTGGTGCCGGTCTTCCGCGAGCTTTCGGAGGTGGCGTATCTGTGGTCGACGCCGCATGCGATCGACGGGACACGCCTTGCCGCGGTGATCGGCGATATTCCCTTCACGCCGCTCGACCGCGCCGTCGCCTCGGCGCTCCTCGAGCTCGGCATCCGGCGCCGGCCGGAAGCGAGCGATGAACGGCGCGCGTCGATGCGACCTACTTGCCGCCGAACCGCCCGAGCGGCGTTGCCGTCTCCGGCTTCGGGGGCGAGCGCGGCGAGCCAGGTTTTGACGTCCGCCGCCGACCTCGGCGGGCTGAACAGGTAGCCCTGCGCCTCGGTGCATCCTTCGCTCTTGAGCCGCTCCAATTGCTGATAGGTTTCGACGCCCTCGGCGGTCGTTCCGATGCAGAGGCTGCTGCTCATGGCGACGACCGCGCGCACGATCGCGAGGCTGTCGTCATGGTCCGACATGTCGCGGATGAACGACTGGTCGATCTTGATCTTGTCGAACGGAAACTTTCGCAGGTAGCTGAGCGAGGAATATCCGGTCCCGAAATCGTCCATCGCAATCCTGACGCCGATCTCGCGCAGCTTCTGCAACACCGAGAGCGTCGTCTCCGCGTCCTGCAGCAGCACGGTTTCGGTGATCTCGAGTTCCAGGCGGCCGGCCGACAATCCCGACGCCGCCAGCGCCGACATGACGGTCAAAATGAGCTGCTTGTTCCGAAACTGCGCCGGAGAAAGATTGACCGCGACCGTGACGTCGCGCGGCCACTCCACAGCGTCCATGCAGGCCTGCCGGAGCACCCAATTCCCGAGCGGAACGATCAGGCCGGTCTCCTCCGCAAGCGGGATGAAATCTGCGGGAACGAGCAATCCGCGCGTGGGACTTTGCCATCGCAGCAGTGCTTCGAAGCCGGAAATCCTGTGCGTCTGCAGGTCGACGATGGGCTGATAGAGCAGCTCGAACTCCCCCGCCGCAATCGCCTTGCGCAGATCGATCTCGAGGCTCCGGCGCGCCTGCATGCGCGCATCCATCTCCGCCTCGAAGAAGCGGTACACGTTGCGGCCGTCCGCCTTGGCGCGATAGAGCGCCATGTCGGCGCTGCGCAGAAGCGCGTGCGGATCGAGCCCGTCGTCGGGAGCGAGCGCGATCCCGACGCTCACGCCGACTGCCACCTGGTGGCTCATGAGCTCGTAGGGAACGCTGATGGATTCGATGAGGCGCGAGGCGAGTGCGGTCGCTTCGGTCGGCTGATAGGCGCCGATCTGCAGAATGGCGAATTCGTCGCCGCCCGAGCCGGGCGACGAGATCGCACTCGCGAACGCAGTCCCGCAGCCGGCTCGCCACGGCCTTGAGGAGGAGGTCTCCGACCGGATGGCCGAGCGAATCGTTGACCTCCTTGAAGCGATCGAGGTCGAGACAGAAAACGGCGAAGCATTCGCCGCGCTTCACCCGCATCTCCACTTGCTGCAGCTCTTCCTGGAACCGGGATCGATTGCACAGACCCGTCAGCGCGTCGTAATGCGCCAGGAGAGCGATCTGCGCTTCCGCGCGGCGTCGCTCGGTGATGTCCTCGTGGATGGCGACCCAGCCGCCCGAAGCCATCGGCGAGTTCTTCACCAGGACTTCGCGCCCTTGCGCCGTTTTGACGATCAGGCTCGTGACGTGGCCCTGGGCGAGGCCGCGCAGCAGCTCCACCCGGTACTGCTCGGGGTCGAGATTGAGATGGCCGCCGGTCTCGACGCGATGCTGCAAGAGATCGATCAACGCGCAGCCCGGCTTCACCACGTCGCGCGAGAGCCCGTACATCTCGATGTAGAAGTCATTGCAGACGACGACCCGTTCGTCGGCGTCGAACATGATCAAACCTTGCGACATGTTGTTGATCGCAGAATTCGAGTCGCGCAATGTGCTCTCTGAGCTCGTTCGCCGGCAGCAGGTCGAGCTGATAGGTCCGGCCCCGGTCGGAATGACGGCCATTGCGGTCAGCGGTGCCGGAGGACTTTTTTCAATCATGAGTTCCCCACCGAAGGACGCTGATCGATCTGCCGCGCGATTTAACGGTGCTCCGCGGCGCGCACGCAAGAGCGAAGTCGACGGCGACGCCACGAAATAACATCGGCGCTATGGTTTCCGAGCACTGAAGCGGAACGTTACACACTTCGATTTTTCGAGCGGATACGCCAGTTCTCGTTCGTGCGGCAATGCGAAACCGGGGGCGGTTCCGGAACTGGAAGAACGCGGTTCCGATGCCTGCCGCAGTGCGAGAGCGTCGGTGCAATGATCCACGCGGCAGCGCACCAGGCTCGGCTAATCGCGCGCGTTTATTGATTATAACCGGACGTAAAGTGGAACCGGCAAAATGCGGGAATCCTGACCGATGAACTACAAGGAGGGAGGCTTTCATGAAGCGGTTTTTCTTGCTCCTCGGGATGCTGCTTGTCGCGTTGCCTGCGCACGGCCAAACGACCGAGCGTCTGGATCGACGATCTCACCTGGCCGGAGGTGCGCGATGCAATCGCTTCCGGCAAACGAACGGCGATCATCTACGTCGGAAGCAGCGAGCAGAACGGCCCGCACATGGTGATCGGAAAACACAATTTCATCGCCCGGGTGCTCGCTCAGCGGATCGCCGAGCAACTGGGCGACGCGCTGGTGTATCCGACGCTGCCGTACGCCGTCGCGGGCAACGCCATCACGCGCACCGGGCACATGCGCTTTCCCGGAACGGTTTCGCTGCCGCCGGAAGTGTTCTTCGGCGTCGTGCGCGGCGTCGCCCAAAGCGCCCTGACGGCCGGCTTCAAGGTCGTCGCGCTGATGGGCGATCACGGCGGCGGGCAGGACGAGCTTGCATTGGCCGCGAAGGAGCTCGACGCGCAGGCGCGTCCCGACGGAGCACGCGTCCTGTTCATCGGCGATCTCTATGCCAAGTCGCGAGCGCAGATGCGCGAGATTCTGGCAAGTCGCGGGCTGCCGACGACCGATGACCACGCCGGAATTCCGGATACCTCGTCGCTGCTCTATCTCGAAACGCAGGGCGGCTGGGTCCGCAAGGACAAGATCGCGCTCGCGGATGCAAAAACGGGAGTTCAAGGCCATCCGCAGTTTGCGTCGGCGGAGCTCGGCAAGGTCTACCTGGATATGAAGGTCGATCTTGCGGTCAAGCAGATCCGGACACTGCTCGCGAGCGACAAATAGCGCGCAATCCGGCTGTAGATGGGCGCAATAAGCGAAAGCGCATTGCGCCTTTCCCTACCGCAGCGGCGCAATAAAGCGATTGCGCCCTACGGCCGCTATCCGGAGAGGCGCATCCGCGCCTCACCAGAACGCCGGCCGTGCCTCTTCGAGGCGTGCGCCAAGACGCACTGCGGCGACGCGGCGCGCGAGGCCGGTCACATCGTCGGTTTCGACCGCGAGGCCGCACAGCGTCGCCGGCCCGAGCGCCGGCTCGAACTTGGCGCTGGGAATGCGCCGCAGGAAGCGCGACAGCGGCTCCTCCTTGGCCATGCCGATGCAGGAGTTGTAGTCGCCGGTCATGCCGACGTCGGTCATGAAGGCGGTGCCGCCGGGCAGGATCTGATGATCGGCGGTCGGCACGTGGGTGTGGGTGCCGATCGACGAGGCTCACCTTGCCGTCGAGAAAGAACGCCGTCGCCTGCTTCTCGCTCGAGGCTTCCGCATGGATGTCGACGATGATGGCGTCGGCCGCGGTCTTGAGCGGGCAGGCCGCGATCTCGCGCTCGAGCGCGGCGAAGGGATCGTCGAGCGGCTCCATGAAGATGCGGCCCATCGACGTTGACGACGAGCACGCGCGCACCGTTGCGGCGCCTCGAGTAGCGCCGCACCGCGCCCCGGCGTTCCCTTCGGGTAATTGACCGGACGGATCAGCCGCGGCGCCCGCTCGATGAAGACGAGCGCCTCCTTCTGGTCCCAAGCATGGTTGCCGAGCGTGACGGCGTCGGCACCGGCGCCGGTCAGGTCCTGGTAGATCGCCTCGGTGATGCCGAAGCCGCCGGCGGCGTTCTCGCCGTTGATGGCGACGAAGTCGAGCTTCCAGTCGCGCACCAGTCCCGGCAGCCGCTCCATCACGATGGCGCGGCCGCTACGGCCGACGATGTCGCCGATGAACAGAATCCGCACGTCGCTCACGCCCCCACGTCGATGATTTCGCGCTCGGTCAGCACGAGATCGAGAGGCGCGTCGCGTGAGGTGGTCGGAACTTCGTCGACCTCCTGGGCCGCGAAAGCGATGCCGATGGCGGTCACCGTCTTCATGGCGCGAAGCTTGGCGAGCGTCATGTCGTAGTAGCCGGCGCCATAGCCGACGCGGTGGCCGCGGCGGTCGAAGGCGAGCAGTGGCACGATGAGGATGTCGGGGAACACTTCCGCCGCCGCCGGTGGCGGCTGGCGGATGCCCCATACGCCGGAGGTGAGCGGCGCGCCGAACGCCCAGGCCCGCATGATGAGCGGATGGCCGCGGCCGACCACGACCGGCAGCGCGAGCGCGGCGCCGTCGTCGGCACAGCGGCGCAGCAGCGGCATCGGGCTGATCTCGCTCTTGAGCGGCGAGTAGCCGGAGACGATGTTCCCGGGCGCGATCCTCACCGGCAGGCCGCGCGCGGCGATCGTTTGCGCCGCCGCGACCCGATCGATCGTCGGCAGCGCTTCGCGGCGCGCCATGGCGTCGCGACGGAGCGTGGCCTTGAGGTCTTTGATGTGTTCGAGGTCGGACATGAAGAAAAAGCGCGGAGCCGCACGAGCCGTTGGAGCTACGATCCCGGGTTCCCTACGAAAGTAGGTGGGCGCCATATGCCCGGGCCCACGAGCCCGGCCAGGGACAGCTCCCTTCAGGATCGATAAGGCCCCGGGGAATTAGGCTCCTCACGCACTGCGCAGCCCCGCGCGACCGAATGTAATGCGCCGAGCCGGAATTCGCCACCGCCAAGATTGGGGCCCAATGGCCCCGGTGGCGCGGCGACCTGCGTCCTATGGTACATCTCGCGTCCAGTGAGGCCGTTGCGGAGATGATCTTGGATCGAGCGGAGCGCAGGCGCATGACGACAGCTGCGGGGACGGCGCCGCGATCCCGCGTGCTGCTTTGCCGTCGCGTTGCCGCGCCGGTGCCGGATCGGTCTCGTCGTCGCGCTCGCGCTCGCCTGCTGCAACGCCGCCTTCGCCGCCGAGAATCGGGTGATCCTGCTGCGCGGCTACCTCGGCCTGTTCTCCAATGGCCTCGACGAGCTCGCCGACGAGCTCAAAGCAAAGGGCTTCGACGTCGAGGTGCGCAAGCATCTCTATTGGACCGACGTCGTCAACGACCTCCTGCGCGACCGCGCCGCGGGCAAGATCGGCACGCTCACCTTCGTCGGCCACTCGCAGGGCGGCAACGACGCGATCGAGATCGCGACGGCGCTGCAGGTGAGCCACGTGCCCGTCGATCTCATCGTGGCGCTCGCGCCGGTCTATCCGAAGCCCGTGCCGGCGAACGTTGCGAAGGCGATCGACTACTACCAGGCCGGCGGCTGGGGCTCGCCGCTCACGGCGGGCCAAGGCTTCCGCGGCTCGCTCACGAACCACAACGTCGCGGGCGATCAGAGCATCTCCCACTTCAACATCGCCGAGAATCCGCGCATCCGCGCCGAGGTCATTCGCGAGATCGAGGCGGTGCCGCAGGCTGCCGCCGCTCGGGCGCAGAAACGCGCGCCACCGCCGGCGCGCAAGCCGCCGGCGGTGCGGTGACGGCGTTGCTTTAGTTGTGGTTGCGGAACGAGTTGTAGACGTTGCGCGTGAACGTCGGGCCGGTTCCGAGGCCCTGCTGGGCCGCCCATTTTTTGCTGAGCTCGGCGAGCGGGTCGGCGGCGAGCACCTCCTGCTCGGTCTTGCCTTCGTCGTAGAGCTTCTTCACGCGGTCGCGCGCCGTGACCAGCATGTCGTGGAATTCCTGCAGATTGACCTTGGTCGCGAGCGGGCCGTGGCCGGGCACGATCTTGGTGGTGTCGTTGGCGGCCTTGAGATAGCGCTCGTTCGCGAGGATCATGCCGTCGATGCCGCCGCCGTTCGCCCAATCGATGTTGGGATAGTTGCGGGTGAAGGTGTCGCCGAGCGCGAGCACGTTGGCATCGGGGAAGTAGACCCAGCTGTCACCGTCGGTGTGCGCGTTGATGACGTGCTTGATTTCGGCGACCCGGCCGCCGACTTCGATCTTCTTGTCGCCGACCTGATAGGTGTCGGTCGGAAGGCCGTCCGCTTCCAACGGCGGCGTCTTCGCGCCGGTCAGCCCGTTGGTGGTGCCGGCGGCGAGACGGACGCGGATGTTGTCCTGCGCGACGATGGTCGCGCCTTCCTTGTGGAACAGCGCGTTCCCGCCGGTGTGGTCGCCGTGGTAGTGGGTGTTGATCACGTATTTCACGGGCAGCGGCGAGATCTTCGCGATCGCCGCCTTGATCTTGTCGTGGAGCGGCGCGAACTGCGTGTCGACCATGATGATGCCGTCGGAGCCGACGGCGACCGTGATGTTCCCGCCGAGGCCCTCCAGCATGTAGGTGTTGTGGCCGAGGTCGATCGCCTTGATCTCGACCTTGGAGAAGTCCGGCTGTTGCGCCTGGGCCGCGCCGGCCCAGAGCAACGCGCTGCCCGCCAATGCGGCGATGGTGATCCGTTTCATCGATGTCCTCCCGTACGCGTGGCTGATGTTCGCCCCGGCACCCCGGCCGCTTCATCCGGGCTCGGGGCGCGCGGGCCTATATGCCACGGTCGCGCGCGTCGCGCATGGGGAGGATTGTCTCAGCGTCTCCGACGCGGATCGTCATTCCGGGGCGCGCGTCAGCGCGAACCCGAAATCCAGAGAACGGCGGCGTCACAAGGGCTGGATTCCGGGTTCCGACCTGCGGTCGGCCCCGGAATGACGGCACCTCAGTTGATCGTCGCCGTCTGGCCGGCTTCCCAGCCCAGCATGGCGCGCTTGCGGGTGAGGCCCCAGTGATAGCCGGTGAGGTCGCCGCTCTTGCCGAGCACGCGGTGGCACGGCACCACGAAGGAGATCGGGTTCTTGCCGACCGCGGCGCCGACGGCGCGTGCCGCCTTGGGAACATGCAGACGTCCCGCGATGTCGGAATAGGTGGTGGCCCGGCCCATCGGGATTTTGAGCAGCGTCTCCCAGACCCGCACTTCGAAATCGGTGCCGATCATCACGACGCGCAGCGGGCAGTCGCGCTGCCACAGCTTGGGCTCGAAGACGCGCTGCGCCAGCGCCGCGGTGCCGGCGGTGTCCTCGCGGAAGCTCGCCTGCGGCCAGCGCCCGCGCATGTCGTCGAGCGCCTTCCTCTCCTCGCCGGGGTCTGCAAAGCCGAGGCCGGCGAGCCCGCGGTCCGTCGCGACGAGAAGCGCGGTGCCGAATGGCGAGCGGTGGAAGCCGTAATTCAGCGTGAGGCCGGCGCCGCCCGCCTTCCATTCGCCGGGCGACATCGCCTCGTGGGTGACGAAGAGATCGTGCAGCCGGCCGGGTCCCGACAGGCCGACCTCGTAGCTCGCGTCGAGCACGCTTGCCGAAGTCGCGCAGCAGGCGGCGGGCATGGTCGAGCGTGATCGCCTGGAGGAACGCCTTGGGGGTCAGCCCTGCCCAGCGGCGGAACAGGTGATGCAACTCGTCGGGTGTGACGCCGGAGGCGTGGGCGATCGCCTCGATTTCGGGCTGGCTGACGCCAATGCTCGGAGATATAGGCGACGGCGCGCCGGACCACGTCGTAGTCATCGGCGGACGTCGCCGCAAAGGCGCTCGCGACGACGGGTGAGATCGGGGGAGTGAAGGTCATGTTCATGGCCTCGATCTAGGCCGGCGCCCGCCAGGTCACCACCCGATTCCTGCAAAAACACGCGCTTCAGCCTCCCCGCCGCGCGAGGAAAGGAAGGTTACTCGAACACCGCCCGCGTCGGGCCGCGTTTCGCTTCGGTTATCGCTGCAGCAAGGGCCGCGGCGAAACTCTCCTTCTCCTGTGGCGGCAGGAAACTCGCGATGGGGAGCCGGCGTCCGCGCGAGACGAGGTAGAGGCGCTGCAATCCGAACTCCTCGTCGATCTCGTAATCGAGCTTCGCCCACACCGGATTGAACAGCCACTCCGACACCTGGCCGCGCGGGCTCACCTTGCGGACCCGCAGCTCCGAGGTCGTGACCATCACGTCTTCATAGGCGCGGGCATCGCGGTAATTGGCGCGGAATGCCCAGTACACCAGCAGCACGTCGAGCCCGAAGAAGCCGAACACCGGCCACGCGCCCAACACCAGGAACACCATTCCGGCGGCGAAGCTGACGCCGCCCAGCACGGCCATCAGGAGCAGGAAACCGGCCCGGCTGAGCGAACGGTGCGGGGTCAGCCGTGCTGCAAAGAGTGCCGGGTCGACACGGTCGGGGCTGGCATTGCGGTCAGTCATGGGGATTGACTATAGGAAGGAGATGGGCCGGCACTCCATTCAAGCGACCGCGAAGGCGAAGCGCAAGGGTTCTTCCTCCCGCGCTTCACCCGCCAAGGCGAAAACCAAGCCGAAGGAAAAACCGCGAGCGGCCCCAAAAGTTTCCGCATCGACGACGCAAAGCGCCCGCCACGAAGCCATGGACCGCGGCCGAGGTCGAGGAGGCGTTCCGGCGGCTCGCCGCCGCCATTCCGGAGCCGCGCGGCGAGCTCGAGCACATCAACCCCTACACGCTGCTGGTGGCCGTGGTGCTGTCGGCGCAGTCGACCGACGCGGGCGTCAACAAGGCGACCAAGCCGCTGTTCGCCGTCGTCGACACGCCGCAGAAGATGGTCGCGCTCGGCGAAGCGAGACTGCGCGACTACATCAAGACCATCGGGCTTTACAACACCAAGGCGAAGAACGTCATCGCGCTCTCGCAAAAGCTCATCGACGAGCACAATGCCGAGGTCCCCGCGGCACGCGCGGTGCTCGAGACCCTACCCGGCGTCGGACGCAAGACCGCGAACGTCGTCCTCAACATGGCGTTCGGCGAGGAGACCTTCGCGGTCGACACCCATGTCTTCCGGGTCGGCAACCGCACCGGCATGGCGCCCGGCAAAGACCCCGCTCGAAGTCGAGTTGAAGCTCGAGAAGATCGTGCCGCCGCCCTACCGCGTCCACGCCCATCACTGGCTGATCCTGCATGGCCGCTATGTCTGCAAGGCGCAGCGACCGCTGTGCGAGACCTGCGTGATCAACGACCTGTGCCGCTGGCCGCAGAAGACGACCTTCATGGCATCCGGATAGGCGCGCGTAGCGGCGCTGCGGCGGCTTCGCGGTTCGCCGCGGCGAGGCGCTTGTAGATGTGGACCATCAGCGCAGTCCCGAACAGCGGCGTCGCGAGGTTGAGGATCGGGATCGACACGAAGCCGGCGATGAACAGGCCGGCGATGAACACCGTCGTCTGGTTGATCCGCCGCAGCGCCTTGGCCTCCGCCGCGGGATGGAAACGCATCGCGACGAGCTCGAAATATTGCAGGCCCTGGAGCCAGGCGGTGGCGAGGAAGAACAGCAGGACGCCGATGCCGGCGAACAGCAGGAACGGCGCGGCGACGAGATAGACGACGATCGACAACAGCCCGATCTTGGTGCCCTCGATCGCGGCGACGAGGATCGGCAGCGGCCGGCCCGGCGGGTCCTGCGGATAGTGCTCGCGTTCGACGATCTCGGAGATCTCGTCGGAGAACAGGCTCGCCACCACCGCCGTCACCGCCGGCATCAGCAGGATCGCACCGGCCAGGAGTCCGACGCCGAGCGCGACGGCGATCACCCAGCCGAGCACCGCGAGCGGCGTATGGGCCCAGGGGCCGAACGCCATTTCGAGCCAGGTGAGGCCCGAGCCGGAAAGCCACTCGAGCAGGCGGAACAGCACGATGACGAGGACGACCATCAGCGCCACCGCAAGTCCGACCGATTTCGCCAGCACCGCACGGAACGGCGGCGTGAACATCTGGTCGAGGGCCTTGGCAACCGCCGCAAGCATCACATCGCTCTCCGCGTCGAACTGCAGAGGTAGTCGGCCGCGTAGCCGCCCGGCAAGGTGCTGGATTCCCTTGCCGTCCGCGCTGCGGATCGGTAGATGTTAGTCCCGCCACAGGCCGGATCGCGCGTGATGATCGAGATCTTGAGTTTCATCGATTTTCTGCTGAACCTCTACATATTCGTGCTGTTCGCCGCCGCGATCCTGTCCTGGCTGATCGTCTTCAACGTCGTCAACACCCGCAATCCGGCGGTGGCGATGATCGGCGAGTTTCTCTATCGGGTGACCGAGCCGGTGCTGCGGCCGATCCGCGACCGCCTGCCGAATTTCGGCGGCATCGACGTGTCCTTCATCGTGGTCATCCTGATCATCTATTTCATCCAGAGGGTCGTCCTTCCCATCCTGGCGCGGGCCTTCATTTAGTGACGGCGGCGCAGCGGCCGTGGGCGGCGTGTGCCGACGGCCTCGTCGTCAGCGTGCGCCTGACGCCGCGCGGCGGTCGGGATCTGATCGAAGGCGTCGAACGCCTCGCCGACGGGCGCTGTGTGCTCAAGGCGCGGGTGCGGGCGGCGGCGACCGAGGGCGAGGCGAACGAGGCGCTTTTGCGCCTCCTCGCCCGTGCCGCCGGCGTGGCGCCGCGCGCGGTCAGCCTCGTCGCCGGCGCGACCGCGCGCCTCAAGCGGCTTCACATCGACGGCGATAGCGCTGCGCTCGACGCGGTGCTCGCCCGCCTCGCGGACAGTCCGCCATGACCGCGGCATTGATCGACGGCAAGGCGCTTGCCGTGGCGGTGCGCTCACGCGTCACCGAGATCGTGCGCGACCTCGGCGCGCGGCATGGCCTCGTTCCCGGCCTCGCGGTGGTGCTGGTCGGCGACAACCCGGCGAGCGAGGTCTATGTCGGCGCCAAGAAGAAGATGGTGGCTGAGAGCGGCATGCGCTCGATCGACCACCGGCTCGGCGCATCGACCAGCCGGGAAGCGCTGCTGGCGCTCATCGACGCACTCAACCGCGACCCGCAAGTGCACGGCATTCTCGTCCAGCTGCCGCTGCCGCCGCAGATCGATCCTGGCGATGTGATCGCGGCGGTCGATCCGGCGAAGGACGTCGACGGGTTCAATCCGCTCAATGTCGGCCGCCTCGCGATCGGCCTGCCGGCGTTCGCGCCGTGCACGCCGCTCGGCTGCGTCGCGCTCGCCAAGAGCGTGCATGCTTCGCTCGCCGGCCTCGAGGCGCTGGTGATCGGGCGCTCGACCATCGTCGGCAAGCCGCTCGCCCAGCTTCTCCTCGCCGAGAACGCCACGGTGACGGTCGCGCACTCCAAGACCCGCGATCTGCCGGGGTTAAGCCGGCGCGCCGACCTCGTGTTTGCGGCGATCGGGCGTCCCGAATTCGTTCGCGGCGACTGGATCAAGCCCGGCGCCACGGTGATCGACATCGGCATCAACCGGCTCGAGCGCGACGGCAAGCGCGTCGTCGTCGGCGACGTCGCGTTCGACGAAGTGCGCGAGGTGGCCGGCGCCATCACGCCGGTGCCCGGCGGCGTCGGCCCGATGACCATCGCCTGCCTGCTCGCCAATACGCTGCGCGCCGCCTGCGCGCAGGCGGGGCTACCGGCACCGGTGTTGTGATCACGGCGTTGATCGCAATGAATGTAGGGTGGGCAAAGCGAAGCGTGCCCACGTCGAACTTTCCGCGTGAGGCACGGCGCTGTATCTTCCCGCAACCTGCGATCGCTGACACGTAAGACGTGGGCACGGCGCTACGCGCCTTTGCCCACCCTACGAAGCAATCCGTGCTTCACGCCTGCCAGGCGTAGGCCACCTTGTCGAGCGTCTTGGCGCCGAACTTCTCGCAGGAGCGGGCGACCGGACGGCCGCCGAGCGCGCGATAGAATTCGACCGCGGGCTCGTTGTCGGAGAGCGCCCACACCACCAGGCTGCGGATGCCGCTCTGGGCGAGGTCGCGCCGCGCCGCGCTGAACAGGCGGCGGCCGAAGCCGAGACCCTGGAATTCCGGTCGCAGATAGAGCTCGTAGATCTCACCGTCGTAGGAGAGGCTGCGGGCGCGGTTGCGTCCGTAGTTCGAGTAGCCGGCGACGGTGTCGCCGAACACCAGGATGGAGATGCGGCTGCCCTTGCGGATCGCGCCTTCCCACCATTCGGCGCCGCGCCGGTTGATCAGCTTGTCGAGCTCGGGACCGGGGATGATCGCGCGATAGGCGGTCCGCCAAGCCTCGTCATGAGCGGATGCCAGCGCAACCGCATCCGCCGCCCTCGCGCGGCGGATTTCGATGAGGTTGGTGTTCATGTCCGGATCAGCCCCACGGCCGCTCCCCTCTTCCCCGTCAACTTAACGATCCATTAACGGCGATTATCGCGGCTATGGCGGCAAAATCAACTAGCCGCACCCCTCGCTGCGCAAAGCAGGCAACAAATGTGGCTGTTTCGCAACATTTCTCTGATGTGCGTGTCACATGAACGATGATTGAGGTCGGGCGCGAATCAGATCGCGTGCGAATCAAACCGACCGCGAATCAGTTCGCGCGCAATCGAATCAGGCCGATTCCTTGCGCCGCTCTTCGCGCTTGCGGTCGTTGGGATCGAGCAGCTTCTTGCGCAGGCGAATCGATTTCGGCGTGACCTCGACGAGCTCGTCGTCCTCGATATAGGCGAGCGCCTTCTCGAGCGTCATCCTGATCGGCGGGGTGAGGCGCACCGCCTCGTCCTTGGCGGTGGTGCGGATGTTGGTGAGCTTCTTGCCCTTGAGCACGTTGATCTCGAGGTCGTTGCCGCGGGTGTGCTCGCCGACGATCATGCCGCGATAGACCTTCCAGCCCGGCTCGACCATCATCGGACCGCGGTCCTCGAGATTCCACAGCGCATAGGCGACCGCCTCGCCGTCGTCGGTCGAGATCAGCACGCCGTTGCGGCGGCCCTGGATCGTGCCCTTGTGCAGCGAATAGCCGTGAAACAGCCGGTTCATGATCGCGGTGCCGCGGGTGTCGGTCAGAAGCTCGCCCTGGTAGCCGAGCAGGCCGCGGGTCGGAGCGTGGAAGACGAGGCGCAGCCGGCCGCCACCGGACGGCCGCATCTCGACGAGCTCGGCCCGGCGTTCCGACATCTTCTGCACGACGACGCCGGAATGCTCCTCGTCGAGGTCGATGACGACCTCCTCGATGGGCTCCTTCAACTCGCCGGTCGCCGGATCGACCTCGATGAGCACGCGCGGACGCGAGACGCTGAGCTCGTAGCCCTCGCGCCGCATGGTTTCGATGAGGATGCCGAGCTGCAGCTCGCCGCGCCCCGCGACCTCCATGGCGTCCTTCTCGTCGGACTCGGTGACCCGCAGCGCGACGTTGCCTTCCGCCTCGCGCAGCAGGCGGTCGCGAATCATCCGCCCCGTGACCTTGTCGCCTTCGGTGCCGGCGAGCGGGGAATTGTTGACGCGGAACATCATCGCGAGCGTCGGCGGATCGATCGGCTGCGCCGGCAGCGGCTCGGTCACCTCGGGCGCGCAGATGGTGTGGGCGACGGTGGCGAGCGGCAATCCGGCGATCGAGACGATGTCCCCGGCATTGCCTTCGTCGATCGGCACGCGTTCGAGCCCGCGGAACGCAAGCACCTTGGAGGCGCGGCCCTGCTCCACCAGCTTGCCGTGGCGGTCGATCACCTTCACCGCCTGGTTCGGCTTGATCGATCCGGACGAGATTCGCCCGGTGACGATGCGTCCGAGATAGGGATTGGCTTCGAGGATCGTGCCGAGCAACCGGAACGGGCCTTCCTCCACCGTGCGGCGGCGCGACGTGCTGGAGGATGAGATCGAACAGCGGCGCCATCGATTCCTTGGGGCCGTCGACGCTCGCCGCCATCCAGCCTTCCTTGGCCGAGCCGTAGAGCACCGGGAAGTCGAGCTGTTCCTCGGTGGCGTCGAGCGCCGCGAAGAGGTCGAACACCTCGCCCGCGACCACCGCCGGGCGGGCATCCGACCGATCGACCTTGTTGATGGCGACGATCGGCCGCAGGCCGATCTTGAGCGCCTTGGAGACGACGAACTTGGTCTGCGGCAGCGGCCCCTCGGCGGCATCGACGAGGACGATCGCGCCGTCCACCATGTTGAGAATGCGCTCGACCTCGCCGCCGAAGTCGGCGTGGCCCGGGGTGTCGACGATGTTGATCCGTGTGTTCTTCCACACGATCGAGGTCGCCTTGGCGAGGATCGTGATGCCGCGCTCGCGCTCGAGGTCGTTCGAGTCCATCGCGCGTTCGGCGACGCGCTGGTTCTCGCGGAACGAGCCGGACTGCTGCAGCAGGCGGTCGACCAGCGTGGTCTTGCCGTGGTCGACGTGGGCGATGATCGCGACGTTGCGCAGGTTCATGACGAAAATCTCAATTCGCAAGATGAAAACGAGCGAATCCGGCCTCTGCCGCAAACCGGGCCGGGGTCCCCGGCACGGGCTTCGGATCGACCAGTTCTCTCGTCGCAAAGGTGTTCGGCCCGGAGCCCACCGTCCCCGACGTGACTCGTTCCAAGACCTTCTGATCGGCGTGGAATATAGTGTTCTACGGCTCTTGTGCAACGCAAAAAGCCGCTGAAATCGTCATCTTTCCGTCATTCGGCGGCGAATCGCAGGGGAACCACGCCCGCCGTCTCGACCGGCCGGGCCGGTGCCTCGGCCGGCGGGGCCGTTTCGACCGCCGGGACGGGCAGCACGCCTTGGGCGGTCAACATCGCCCGGCGCTCGGCAACGGCGCTCTGCGCCTGGTTGAGCGCGATCGAAAACGCGACCATGGCGGATTCGTCGAGCGCATTGCGCTCGACCTGGCGCATGGCGCGCCGGACGAGCTCGTCGATGTCGGCGCGCAGCTTGTCGAGCTGTTCGTGGGTCTGGGCGAGGCGCACCGCGCTGGCGATGTCGAGCAGGTTTTCCAGCGCTTTGAGCTTGCGGATGCGGTCGTCGGCCCGCGAATAGCTGGTGAGCCAGGCCGCGCCCGAGCCGAGGCCGGAAAACACCATGATGCCGAGGTAGATGAAGTCGCTGTACTTGTCGAAAAACGTCTTCTGCTCGTCGTCGATGAAGGCGGCGGCGCCGGGATGCGCGAGCACCGCGGCATCCTTGTCGGTGTCCGGCTTGGTCATCTGGGCAATCGCCGGATATTCGGACGCCAGGCTCTGGCGGATGCCGAACAGGAGCTTGGTGATGTCGCCCGCGACCGCATCCGAAAGCGACTTCTTCGCCACGATGTAATGGGACACGCTGATGGTATCGAGGTCGTCTTCGGGCAGCGGCGAGTGTCCGCCGAACACGCCTTTCTTGATCTCGGCCGAGGCGTAGACCGGCAACCGCTTGGCGATGGCTGCGGCGGCGTCGATCTCCAGGAGCTTCGGCTGCTCGTCGCCCTTGCCGGATGCGGCGATCGCGTCGGCGAAGTAGGCGCTCGTCACCGGGCCGGCGCCGAAGATCACGTCGACCGGCGTCGCGCGCAGCGCGCCCTTCACGTCGTCGGGATCGAGCGGGACGATCTTCACCTTGTCGGCCGGGATCTCGTACTGCTTGAGGACGGTGGCGAGGAGCTCGGCATTGCCGCTGTTGTGGCCGATGACGCCGACCGTGCGCCCCGCGATGTGCTCGATCTTCTCGATCTTCTTCGGCGGCGGTGTCCGGGTCTTGGTGGCGGTGCGCTTGCCGGCGTTGGCGGCCGGCGTGCCGCCCCCGACGGCCGCGAGCGAGCCCGGCGCCGGAACGATGACGACCGCGACGTTCTCGCGCAGCACCGCGATGGCGAGGCCTTCGCGGGGATAGCGGCGGTCGCGCCGGATCACGGCGAGCTCGGCCTCATGGGAATCGAGCGCGGCGGAGCTGTCGGACGCATTGTCCTTGAGCACCGGCTTCAAGCGGATGGTGGCGCGGTCGCGGTTCAATTGTTGGGCGATCGCCTGGACGAGATGCGCGTCCTCGCCGTTCGGGGCGACCGCGATCCGCAGGGTGGTCGGCTGCGATTCGACGTAAAGCGCAGCGCCGATGATGCTGCCGAACAGCAGCAGCACGCCGAGTGTGAAGAGCCAGGTCTGTCGCAGCATCATTCGCAAGCGCTTGTTGGTTTCGCGGCGGTCGGATGGCCCGAAAATCCGTCGCGTCAGCACGAACCAGCTAACGATGTACAATCGACGCAGTTTCATGGTCTGTCTTGCCCCCGCCGCGACGCTCGAACGGCGAGCGATCGCGGCGGACATGAAACGGCTACCCGGATGTTCCAACCATAGCACCCTTGGCTTTCATCCCAAATAGCGCAGCCAATTATGGTAATTTGCTGCACATGCGCGTGACCAATTTCGCCAAAATCGATCGGGGTTCACCGCCGCTCGGCCGCGTGCAGCGGACGACCGGGAAGCGCGCGAAGGCAGCGTCTCAGCTCATCATTGACGACCGCAGCGCTTTCCGAAACTGATATTATATCAATAGCTTACGAGATCTAAAGCTGGTGCCGGCATGGCGCCGCGCGGCCTCCGTTTGGTTGCGCAGAGGCGCCAGGTAGGCGCGGCGATCGGCCGTAGGCAGGCGAACCGCTGTCGGCTATCTTCCCGCTGCCGGGCGACGATTTGCCGTCGCCTGCGCCAATCGCGTCGCGAAGCGCATCATTCCAACACGCCGTGCGAGGAAACCCCGATGGCCAAGCTCAACATCAATGGACGGGTACGCGTGGTGCAGGTCGAGCCTGACACGCCGCTCTTGTGGGTGATCCGCGAACAGGTCGGGCTCACCGGAACCAAATACGGCTGCGGCGTCGCGCAGTGCGGCGCCTGCTCGGTGCACATCAACGGCGATGTCACGCGATCGTGCTCGATCCGCGTCGGCGACGTGAAGCCGAACGACAAGATCGTCACCATCGAAGGCCTCTCGGCGACGAGCTCCCATCCGGTGCAGAAGGCCTGGGCGGCGATCGACGTGCCCCAATGCGGCTACTGCCAGTCCGGCCAGATCATGGCCGCCGCGGCACTCCTCAAGAAGACGCCGAAGCCGACCGACAAGGACATCGACGAGGCGATGACCAACATCTGTCGGTGCGGCACCTATCAGCGCATTCGCACGGCCGTCCACATGGCGGCCGACATGGGCGGCGGCAAGTCGGCCGACCATGCCCCTGCGAAGTCCAAGGTCTGAGAGGGAGGCCACGCCATGACATCCAAGATTTCGTCCGAAGCTCTCCCGCCGCAGCTTCGTCGTCGGCTCCGCCGCCGCGGGCGGCGGCCTCGCGCTCGGCTTCCACCTGCCGCTCGGCTCTGCGTCGGCGCAGCAAAGCGGCGCCGGCGCCGAGGTCAACGCCTGGGTCGTGATCAAGCCCGACGACACCACGATCATCCGCATCGCCCGCACCGAGATGGGGCAGGGCACCCGCACCGGCCTCGCCCAGCTCGTCGCCGAAGAGCTGCGCTGCGACTGGAACAAGGTCACGACCGAATTCGATCACGCCGGGGCAGAACCTCTCCCGCAAGCGCGTGTGGGGCGAGATGGGCACCGGCGGCAGCCGCGGCATCCGCACCTCGGAGGATTATGTCCGCCGCGGCGGCGCCGCCGCGCGCATCATGCTGCTGCAGGCCGCGGCCGACCAATGGAAGGTCCCGGTCGAGGAGCTCGCCGTCTCCGATGGCGTGATCACGCACGCGGCGTCGAAGCGCTCGACGAGCTTCGGCAAGATCGCCGCGGCGGCCGCCAAGGTGACGCCGCCCGATCCGAAGTCGATCAAGCTGCGCGATCCCAAGGAGTGGACGATCGCCGGCAAGCCGCTCAAGCGGCTCGACACCGTCCGACAAGCTCAACGGCAGCAAGGTGTTCGCGATCGACCTCAAGCTGCCGGGCATGCTGTGCGCCGCGATCAAGGCCTGTCCGGTCTATGGCGGCACGGTCAAGAGCTATGACGAGGCCAAGGTCGCCAAGATGCCGGGCGTGCGCGGCGTCGTGAAGGTGAAGGACAACGCCGTCGCCGTCGTCGCCGACACCTGGTGGCGGGCGAAGACCGCGCTCGATGCGCTCCCCATCGAATGGGACGAGGGCGCGGGCGCGAAGGCGTCGGATGCGACCATCGCGGCGCATCTCGTCGACGGCTTCTCCGCGGCGACCGACAACGGCAACCGTTCCAACGGCGATGCCGTCAAGGCGATCGCGGAAGCGCCGAAGAAGGTCGAGGCGGTGTACTCGACGCCGTTCCTCGCCCACGCCACCATGGAGCCGATGAACTGCACGGCGCAGATCTCCGCCAACAAGGCCGAGGCCTGGGTGCCGTCGCAGAATGCCGAAGCTTCGCTCGCGGCGCTCTCGGAGGCCTCAGGGCTCCCGCTCGACAAGTGCGAGGTCTATCGGCCCGACATCGGCGGCGGCTTCGGCCGGCGCGGCGGCACGCAGGACTACGTCCATCAGGCCGTCGCCATCGCCAAGAACTTCCCCGACGTTCCGGTCAAGATGATCTGGAGCCGCGAGGAGGACATGACGCACGACTTCTACCGGCCGATCTCGCAATGCAAGCTCTCGGCCGGCCTCGACGACAACGGCAACCTCGTCGGCCTGCATGCGCGCATCTCCGGCCAGTCGATCAACGCCTATCTCCAGCCGGCGTTGGTCACCGGCGGCAAGGACATGCGCCAGCTCCAGGGCTACGACGTCAAGCCCGGCGAGGCCCAGCTCGGCTACGGCGCGCCGAACATGCTGATCGAGTACGTGATGCGCAACACCCACGTTCCGGTCGGCCCGTGGCGCGGCGTCAACACCAACCAGAACGCCGTCTACATGGAATGCTTCATGGACGAGGTGGCGCACGCGGCCGGCAAGGACCCGGTCGAGTTCCGCCGCTCGCTGATGGCGCGACTACCCGAAACACCGCGCCTGCCTCGACGCGGTCGCCGAGAAGGCGGGATGGGGCACGCCGCTGCCGGCGGGCGTCCATCGCGGCATCGCCCAGTTCCACGGCTACGGCACCTACTCGGCGGCGGTCGCCGAGGTCTCGGTCACCGACGGCAAGCTCAAGGTGCATCGCCTGGTGCTCGGGATCAATTGCGGCCACGCCGTCAATCCCGACCAGATCGCGGCGCAGATGGAAGGCTCGGTCGCCTTCGGCCTGTCGGCGGCGCTCTACGGCGAGATGTCGGTCAAGGACGGCCGCATGGTGCAGACGAACTTCGACACCTACCAGCTGGTGCGCATGGCGGAGATGCCGAAGGTCGAGACCATGATCATGCAGACCTACGACTTCTGGGGCGGCGTCGGCGAGCCGACCATCTGCGTGGTCACGCCCGCGGTGCTCAACGCAATCTACGCGGCGACCGGCAAGCCGGTGCGCAGCCTGCCGCTGAAGAACGCGAAGTTGGCGTAGCGGTCGTCGTTCGACCGACACACACGACACTGTCATCGCCCGGCTCGACCGGGCGATCCAGTAACCACCGGACTCTCGATGGCGGCTCGAAGCGCGATAGGGAGCGCATTGCGCCATCGCAAACTCGGCGGCGCAATAAAGCGATTGCGCCCTACGGCCATCGATGGCGCAGGGGTTACTGGATTGCCCGGTCAAGCCGGGCAATGACATTCGTTGGTGCGAAGCGCCGCCCTCACACCAGCGTCGCGATGCCGAGCTCGGCGGCGAGCGCATCGAGGTTCTTGCGCAGCGTCGGCGGCACCGGGACGCCGTGCGCGAGGCGGTCGAGCCGGCGGGTGTGGCTCTGCTCGCCCGGGAGCCAGACCCGCTCGACGCCGGGCAGCCGGCGCAACTCGCGGATGGCGCGCACCGCCTCGTCGACGTTCTTCTTGAACAGGTCGACCGGAGCGAACGCCTCGACCGACACCGCGAGCACGGACTGGCCGGTGTTGGTCGCGGTCGCCGGGTGCTTGAGGAAATCGACGATGCCGCGGCCGAACGCGGCGCCGTTGAGCGAGCCCGCCAGCAGCCCGATGATCAGGGAGAGCGCATAGCCCTTGTAATCGCCGATCGGCAGCAGATGCCCCTCGGCGGCGCGGCTCGCGTCGGTGAGCGGCTTGCCCTCGTGGTCGATCATCCAGCCGACCGGCATCGGCTCGCCCAGCGCCGCCTTGAGCCGGACCTTGCCGAAGGCGGCGACGGTCGGCGCCATGTCCATCACCACGGCGGGTTCCTCGCCGGCGGGGATCGCGACCGCGATCGGGTTGGTGCCGAGCAGCGCCTCGGCGCTGCCGGTCGGCGGCAAATGGTTGTTGCTGCCGACGGCGAAATAGAGCCCGATCATGTCGTGGGCGAGCGGCATCATCGCATAGAGCGCGGCCGGGCCGGCATGGTTGCTCATGCGCGCGCCGACCCAGCCGATGCCGGTCGCCTTGGCCTTCGCGATCGCAAGTTCCGCGGCGCGGCGCATCACCAGGTGGCCCATGCCGTTGTCGCCGTCGAGAAGCGCGGTCGACGGCCGCTCCTCGATGATCCGGATGTCGGGACGCGGGTTGATGCCGCCGGCCTTGATGCGCCGCACATAGAGCGGCATGCGGAACACCCCATGGGTGTCGGTTCCCCGCAGATCCGCCTCGGCGATCAATTCGCCGAGCACGCGCGCGTCGTCCTTCGGCAAGGAGGCCGCGACGAAGGCATCCGCGATGAAGGCGCGCAGCCGCTCCGCGGAGACGCGGGGCACGTTGTCGTCGGTCGCGTTCATCGGGCCTCGCGGATTTCTCTGGAGGGCTGCCGGCAGGGGCATGATGCCAAGCAGCCCGTGCCGCAGCGGTCAAGGGCGTGGACAATTCTCGCCGATATCGGGGAATGTCGCGCCGCTTCACACGAGGCGAGGCGATTCAGTTTGAATCGGATCGCGCTCCGAACTCCTTGATTTTGAGCATGATCTTGTCCGAAAAGTCTGCAACTTTTCGGGATCATGCTCTAGGCAGGAACATCGTTCGGGAGAAGGAAATGCCGTTTCCGCGGGCCTCCGAAGGCCCTCAGCCGCTTCACCGTGCTCGATCTGACCCGGGTCCGTTCCGGCCCCACCTGCGTGCGCCAGCTCGCGGATTGGGGGGCGAACGTCATCAAGATCGAGACGCCGGCCAAATTCGACACCGGCGAGCCGCTGGGCGGCCCCCGCGACGGCCCCGATTTCATGAACCTGCACCGCAACAAGCGCAGCATCACGCTCAATCTCAAGGCGCCGGAAGGCGTCGCCGCCTTCAAGAAGATGGTCGAGAAGGCCGACGTCGTGGTCGAGAACTTCCGGCCGGACGTCAAGACGCGGCTCGGGATCGATTACGAGACCCTGCAAAAGATCAATCCGCGCCTCGTCTATGCGAGCATCTCCGGTTTCGGCCAGGACGGTCCCTATGCGGAACGCCCCGGCTTCGACCAGATCGCCCAGGGCATGGGCGGCCTGATGTCGATCACCGGCATTCCGGGACAGGGTCCGGTGCGGGTCGGCATTCCGATCGCCGACCTCACCGCAGGGCTGTTCTGCGCATTGGGCATCCTGGTCGCGCTGCTCGAGCGCGACAGCTCGGGCAAGGGCCAGGAGGTCGATACCTCGCTGCTGCAGGCCCAGATCTTCATGCTCGATTTCCAGGCGGCGCGCTGGCTGGTCAAGGGCGAGGTCGCCAAGCAGGCCGGCAACAACCATCCGACCAGCATCCCGACCGGCGTGTTCAAGACCAAGGACGGCTACATCAACATCGCCTCCGCCGGGCAGAAGATCTGGGAGCGCTTCTGTCAGACGCTCGGCACGCCGGAATGGATCACCAAGCCGGACTATGCGACCAACGCCAACCGCTCCAAGAACCGCGACGTGCTCAATGCCGAGATCAACGAGCACACCGCGACGCGCACCAGCGCCGATTGGGTCGAGCGGTTCAACACCGCGGGCGTCCCGTGCGGGCCGATCTACGCGATCGACCAGATGTTCGACGACCCCCAGGTGAAGCACCTCGGCATCGCCCAGACGGTCAAGGGCAGGAACGGCAACGGCCCGACCCTCGTCGGCCAGCCGGTGTCGCTGTCGCGCACGCCGAGCAGCCTCGTCGCGCCGCCGCCGGCGATCGGCGAGCACACCGACGGTGTGCTCGACGAGTTCGGATTCAGCGCCGACGAGATCGCCAAGCTGCGCGCCGCCGACGCGATCTGATCGCTCGACGCGCAATGTGCCACCCGCCGGGATAGACGAGGACGAAACGAGATGACGCAAACGGACAAGATGCTCTCGCGCAAGGAGGGCCGGGTCGGCTACGTGATCTTCAACAATCCCGAGCGCCACAATGCGGTGTCGCTCGAGATGTGGGAGGCGACCGCGCGCATCCTCGAGGAGTTCGGCAAGGACGACGAGGTGCGCGTCGTGGTGCTGACCGGCGCCGGCGGCAAGGCCTTCGTGTCCGGCGCCGACATCTCGAAGTTCGAGGACGAGCGTTCGAACGAAGAGGCGATCGCGCGCTACAACGCGACCGTCGAACGCGCCAACGCCGCGGTCTACGACTATCCGAAGCCGACCATCGCGATGATCCGCGGCTACTGCATCGGCGGCGGGGTCGGTCTTTCGCTGTGCTGCGACCTGCGCATCTGCTCCGACAATTCGCGTTTCGCGGTCCCGGCGGCGAAGCTCGGCCTCGGCTACGCCTATCCCGGGCTCAAGAAGCTCGTCGACGTGGTGGGACCGTCCTTCGCCAAGGAGATCTTCTACACCGCGCGCCAGTTCGACGCCGAGGAGGCGCGCATGATGGGCCTCGTCAATCGCGTCGTCCCGGCTGACGAGCTCGAAAGCTACGTGAAGAAATACGCCGACACGATCGCGGAGAACGCGCCGCTCACCATCGCCACCACGAAGTTCGTGATCGGCCAGGTGGTGAAGGAGGACTCGAAGCGCGACCTCGCCAAGGCGGCGGAGATGGTCAAGCGCTGCTTCGAGAGCAACGACTATGTGGAAGGCCGCCGCGCCTTCATGGAAAAGCGCAAGCCGGCCTTCACCGGCACGTGACTCTCTCCCTCACCCGAAGAGGTTCGAGTGTCGGGTGCGGCACTGCCCTTCACTGTCATCGCCCGGCTCGACCGGGCGATCCAGTAACCACCGGAGTGCGACGAGAGCACCGTGCGAGCCGACCTGATGCGCAGGGGTTACTGGATTGCCCGGTCAAGCCGGGCAATGACATCGAGAGTACTGACGGAGGAAACGGGTGGCGTCGGTCGAGCTGCGGAACCTGACCAAGCGCTATGACGCGCTCGACCGTGGTCGACGATGTCTCGCTCCGCATCGACCACGGGCTGCTCGTCTGCCTGCTCGGTCCGTCCGGCTGCGGCAAGACGACGACGCTGCGCCTGATCGCGGGCTTCATCGAGCCGTCGGCGGGCGAGATCGCGGTCGGCGACCGCGTGGTGTCGTCGCCGTCGCGCACCTTGCCGCCGGAAGCGCGCAAGATGTCGATGATCTTCCAGAGCTACGCGCTGTGGCCGCACATGACGGTCGCGGAGAACGTCGCCTATGGCCTCACCTTGCGCAAACTGCCGCGCGCGGAGATCGCCAAGAAGGTCGACGGCATCCTCGCGACGACCAAGCTCGCCAATCTCGCCTCGCGCTATCCGGGCGAGCTCTCCGGCGGCCAGCAGCAGCGCGTCGCGCTCGCCCGCGCTCTCGTCGTCGAGCCGGAGACGCTGCTCCTCGACGAGCCGCTGTCGAACCTCGATGCCAACCTGCGCGAGGAGATGCGCTTCGAGGTCCGCCGCCTGCACGACGCCTACCGCTACACCACGGTCTACGTGACCCACGACCAGTCGGAGGCGATGACCACCGCCGATCTCATTGCGGTGATGAACGGCGGACGGATCGAGCAGCTCGGCCCGCCGGAGGAGATTTATGCGCGGCCGCGCTCGGAGTTCGTCGCCCGCTTCATCGGTGCGAGCAACGTCCTCAAGGGCAAGGCGCTCGATGCCGGCCACGTGTCGATCGCCGGCGCCGCCGTCGCCTGCAACGGCGGCCCGCTCAGCCCCGGCGCCGAGGTCGCGATCTCGATCCGCCAGCATGAAATCGGCATCGGCGGGCGAGGCCGGCGGAGCCCGGCGTGCGCGAAAATGTCATCCCCGCCACGGTCGCGCGCAACGTGTTTCTCGGCAACAGTCGCGACTATGCTGCGGAGCTTGGTGACGGCACCGTGCTGCGCGTCGTCACCGCGCCGGAACACAACATCGCGCAGGGCAGCCGGGTCTGGCTGCGCCTGCCGGCGGATCGCTGCCGCGTGTTGGAACGCTGAAAGCGAGCGGCCGCAGCCCACGAGGAGGAAATCATGCGAGCGGGAAAATTCTCACGGCGCGACATGCTCAAGGCCTCGGGCGCCGCCGCGATGACGGTGTTCGCGACGCCGCTGCGCGCCGCGGCGCCGGAGCCGACCGCGATCACGCCGGCCCTGATCGCTGCCGCCACCAAGGAAGGCAAGGTCGTCTATTACACCTCGATCGATCTGCCGGTGTCGGAGAAGATCGCCAAGGCCTTCGAGGCGAAGTACCCGGGCATCTCGGTGCGGGTCGAGCGCACCGGCGCCGAGCGGGTGTTCCAGCGGATCGGCCAGGAATATGCGAGCAACATCCACGCCGTCGACGTGGTCAATTCCTCCGACGCCGCGCATTTCATCGTGTGGAAGCGCGACGGCGTGCTCGCGCCCTTCGTGCCGGAGGACGTCGCGAAGTATTATCCGGCCGACCAGAAGGACCCCGACGGCCAGTTCGCGAGCTTCCGCGTGTGCCTCAGCGTCATCGGCTACAACACCAATCTCGTCAAAGCCTGCCGATGCGCCGAAGAGCTTCGCCGACCTGCTCGATCCGAAATGGGTCGGCAAGATCGTCAAGGCCCATCCGGGCTACAGCGGCACCATCATGACCTCGACCTACGAGATGGCGCGCGACCTCGGCTGGGACTATTTCGAGAAGCTCGCCAAGCAGCGCGTCATGCAGGTGCAGTCCGCCTCCGATCCGCCCAAGAAGATCGGCCTCGGCGAGCGCGCGATCATGGCCGACGGCAACGACTACGTCCTCACCACGGTCAAGGACGCCGGCGGGCCGGTGGAGATCGTCTATCCGACCGAAGGCACGCCCGCAGATCGTCGGCCCGAACGCGATCTTCAAGGCCGCGCCCAACCCGAACGCGGCGCGGCTGTTCCAGGCGTTCTGCTTCACCGCCGAATGCCAGCAGCTCGTGCTCGACGTCGCCAACATGCACTCGTTCCATCCGATGGTGAAGGAGAAGCCGGGCCGCAAGCCGTTCCGCGAGATCAAGGTCATGAAGGAGGACGCCGCCGCGGTGGAGAAGCGAGGCGGAGCAGATCAAGGCGCGCTACACCAAGATCTTCCGGGTGTAATCCTTGGCTCTCGCCGTACCCGCGCCGGCACCGCGCCTGCGGTTTCGCTTCGACCTGTCGTGGCCGATCCTGATCGGCGTGGCGGCGGTGCTGTGCGTGCTCATCCTGCTGCCGCTGTCGTGGCTCGTCTACTTCGCCTTCCACGACAAGGCCGGCGGCTTCACGCTCGCGAACTTCGTCCAGCTCGCGACCGACGACACCTTCATCGATCCGCTGATCACGACGGTGATCCTGGCGACGTCGTCGGCGGCGATCTGCTGCGCGGTGGCGGCGCCGATGGGATGGCTCGTCGCGCGCACCGACATGCCGCTGCGCAAGACCGTGCGGGCGCTGGTGACGGCGTCCTTCGTCACGCCGCCCTTTCTCGGCGCGATCGCCTGGGAAATTCTCGCCGCGCCCAACAGCGGGCTGCTCAACCAGGCCTACCGCGCCGTCACCGGCGCGGAGTCCGACGAGTATCTCTTCAACATCTACACGCTGCCCGGGCTGATCTTCGTCATCAGCTGCTACACCTTTCCTTACGTGTTCGTGCTCGTCGCCAATGCGCTCGACCGCATTCCCGGCGACCTCGAGGACGCCTCCTCGATCCTCGGCGGCAGCGCCTGGACGACGGCGCGGCGGGTCACCGTGCCGCTCGCGATGCCGGCGGTCGTCGCCGGCGCGCTGATCGCGTTTCTCCAGGCGATGACGCTGTTCGGCTCGCCCGCGATCCTCGCGCTGCCGGCGGGTTTCCACACCATGACGACCAAGATCTGGAGCCTGTTCCAGTATCCGCCGAAGCTCGAGCTCGCCTGCCGCCGCATCGCTGCCGCTCCTGGTCCTCACCATCCTGCTGCTGCGCGGTGAGAGCCTCGTGCTCGGCCGGCGCGGCTACAGCGTGGTCGGCGGACGCCAGAGCAATCCGCGCCTCGTCCCGCTCGGCCGATGGAAATGGGTGGCGCTCGCGATCACCTTCGTCGTGCTGTGCAATCCGGTGTTCCTGCCTTACGGCGCGCTGCTCAACGCCGCGTTCTCGCCGGTCGCGACGCAGCTCGTGTCGCTCGGCACGATGACCCTGCACAACGTCTCCTTCGTGTTCTTCGAACTGTCGGCGACGCGGCTCGCCTTCGAGAACACGCTCATCCTGTGCACCGCCGCCGCGACCATCGGCACCGCGATGGCGGTGGTGATCGCCTACATGACCGCGCGCAAGGTGATCGCATGGCACAAGGCGCTCGGCTTCCTCGCCACCGCGCCGGTCGCGGTGCCCGGCATCGTGCTCGGCGTCGGCCTGTTCCTGAGCTACACGCGGCCGCCGCTCGTGCTCTACGGCACCTTGTGGATCCTGCTGATCGCCTTCGTCACCATCGCGTTGCCGTCGGCCTATCAGCAGCTCCATTCGGCGTTCCGCGTCGTCAATCCCGATCTCGAGGAGGCGAGCCGCATCCTCGGCGCGACCCGGCTCGGCACGCTCGCGCGCATCACCGCGCCGCTGCTGCGCACCAGCGTGATCGCGACCTGGTGCTTCATCTTCGTCGGCGTCATCCGCGAGCTCTCCGCGGCGATCATGCTGTTCACCTCGCAGACCAAGGTGATCTCGGTGCTGATCTTCGATCTCAACGAGAGCGGCGACCTCGGCGCCATCGCGGTGCTCGGCCTGATCATGCTGATCGTGACCTTCACCGTCGTCATCCTCATCAACCGCATCCCCGGCTTCGGCGGCATGCGCCTGCGCAACAGCTGACGGCATGACCGACGTCTGACTCTCACCGCCGTCATCGCCGGGCTTGTCCCGGCGACCCCGATCGTATGGCACGGCTCGTGCCTTCATAAGCGGGGTGGCCGGGACAAGCCCGGCCATGACGAGCTACTCTGGAATCAGCCAGACATCTGAAAGTCGTCCCATGTCTGAACCTCTGCCCGCCGTTTCCGTTGCCGAGAAACTCGCCGAGCGCATCGCCGCCGTCGATCCCGCGCGCCTGCCGCAGGCGACGCGGACCAAATGCGAGGACCTCGCGGTCGACGTCGTCGGCCTCTGCCTCACCGTGCGCAATGCCGACTACGTCAAGGCGACGCTCGCCGCCTGCGACGACGACGGGCCGTGCACCGTGATCGGCCACACGCGGACCCTGAGCGCCGCCGGCGCCGCGCTCGTCAACGGCACCGCCATCCACGGCGAGGACTTCGACGACACCTTCGAGGGCGGGCCGGTGCATGCCGGCGCGGTGATCGTGCCGGCGGTGCTCGCCGCCTGCGAGCGCCACCGCCCCGATGGGGCCGCGCTGCTGCGCGGTGTCGCGGTCGGCGTCGAGACCATGTGCCGGCTCGGCCTCGTCACGCCGAAGCTCGTGCACAAGGCAGGCTTCCACCCGACCGCAGTGTTCGGCGCCATGGCCGCGGCCGCCGGCGTCGCGGCCGCACTCGAGCTCGACCGCAAAGGCATCGTCGATGCGCTCGGCATCGCCGGCAGCATGGCCGCCGGCATCATCGAATACCTCGCCGAGGGCGCGTGGACGAAGCGCATGCATGCCGGCTGGGCGGCGCAGTCGGGATTGCGCGCGGCGCTGCTCGCCAAGCACGGCTTCGTCGGGCCGCGCACCGTGTTCGAGGGCACCCACGGCCTGTTCTACGGCTTCGCCCACACCACCAAGGGCGACTACGACGCGCTGATCGGCGATTTCGGCACCCGCTGGGTCACCGACACGCTCGCCTTCAAGCCCTATCCCTGCGGGACCATGGCGCATCCCTATATCGACTGCGCCCGCCGCCTCGGCGCGCGCGGCATCAAGGCCGACGACATTCGCGAGATCGTCTGCGAGGTCGGCGAGGGCACGGTGCACCGGCTGTGGGAGCCGCTCGCCGACAAGCAGCGCCCGCCCAACGGCTACGGCGCGAAATTCTCGACGCCCTATTGCATCGCCGCCGGCTTCGTGCGCGGCAATGTGGGCCTCGGCGATTTCGACGATGCTGCGGTGAAGGACCCGGCGGTGCTCGCAGTCGCCGCCAAGGTCCGCTACGTCGTCGATCCCGACAATCCCTATCCGAAGAATTTCACCGGCCATGTCCGCGCGGTGATGAAGGACGGCAGCGTCGTCGAGGAGCGCCAGCCGCTACATGCGCGGCGGCGCCCACGAGCCGCTCACCCGCGCCGACATCGACGACAAGTTCATCCTCAATGCCCGCCACGGCGGCTGGCAGGAATCCCGCATCGCCCCGGCGCTCGCGGAGGCGAACACGCTCTATGTCGGCCCGCTCGATCTCAAGGCGCTGCGGGGGTGATGCGGCAAGCGTCGCGTGCCGTGTGCGTGTCCGGGTTGGCGCGATCGGAAGCGATCGGCCGGCTCGAAGCCGGCCTTCGCAAAGACCTCGCGCGCAGCGGGCGCCGTCAGTGCCGCGATGAACGCAGTGGCCGCATCCTTGCGCGGCGAATCCGACGCGACCGCTGCGGCGTAGGCGGTCTCGTGTCCGTAGGGTGGCGGCAGCGGCCCGAGAATGCGCACGCCCTTCGGCCTGCAACAGTTCGGGAACGAAGGTCATGGCGAGATCGGCCTCGCCGCGGGCGACTGCTGCTGCGGCCGCGACGCCGCTCTTCTGATACGCCGTCTTGGCCGCGATCATCTCGGCGAGGCCGAGCTTGGCAAAGAGGTCGCGCAGATAGATGCCGGCGGAGCCGCCGACCGCGGGGTCGCTGAGCGCGATCGCCCGCGCTGCGGTGAGCGTCGCCGCAAAGGCCTGCGGCGTCGCAATGTCCGGAGCCGCGGCACCGGCCCGGATCGCGATCCCGATCGGTGCGCGGCCGATGTCGGCGCGGCTCGCCGCGACGATCTTGCCCTTCGCACCGAGCGCGTCGATCGCCGGCGTCGCGAGGATCAGGACATCGGCCGTCTCGCCGGCCGCAAGGCGCGCCTGCAGCGCCCCCATCGGCTCGAACACGATGTCGGCGGCAGCGCCGCCGGCGCGGGCAAAATCATCCGCGAGCGCGCGGACCGCGACATGCATCGAGCGGGCGCAGAACACTTTGAGCATTCGATCTGTCTCCAAACCGATCGACCAGACCTATGATTTCCCGCCTTCGGCGTCGATCCCGGAAGCACGCTGCGACGAAAGTGAGCACTCGTCCTCGCAGCGGCGCGGCGTCGCAGCGCTATGCACTCTGTTCGGGCACACCATGCAAGCCCTCACTTTTCCGTGACTGGCCTTGGTCCGATCCAAATGGCAAGGGATGGCAAGGTTGTTTTGGACTCGTTCAAAACAAGCTATGATCGCGCCAAGAGCGGTGAGCGCTCGACAAGACCATCAGAAAATTTCGACCTGACGAGGAGAAAGCTTCAATGGCCCGCCTCAATGTGAACGGCAAGACGTACGACGTCGACGTCGCCCCGGACACGCCCCTGCTGTGGGCGATCCGGGAGAATGTCGGTCTCACCGGCACCAAGTTCGGCTGCGGCATCGCCCAATGCGGCGCCTGCACCGTGCACATCGACGGCGAGCCGACGCGCTCCTGCTCGTTCCCGGTCAGCGCCGCCGAAGGCAAGCAGATCACCACCATCGAAGGCCTCGCCCAGAACGGCCAGCACACCAAGGTGCAGCAGGCCTGGATCGCCAACGACGTGCCGCAATGCGGGTACTGTCAGAGCGGCATGATCATGGCGGTGACGGCGCTCCTCAAGGAGAAGCCGAAGCCGACCGATGCCGACATCGATGCGGCCATCACCAATGTTTGTCGCTGCGGCACCTATCAGCAGGTGCGCGAGGCGATCCACGCGGCAGCGAACGCGTAAGGGGAGGCCTCGATGAATTACATGCCCAACATGAATCGCCGCACCTTCCTCGTCGGCTCGTCCACCGCCGGCCTCGCAGTCGGCTTCCAGATCCCGTTCGGCACCGAGGCTTCGGCCCAGCTCACGACGCCCGAGGTGAACGCCTGGGTCGTCGTCAAGCCGGACGACACCGTGGTCATCCGCGTCGCCCGCTCGGAAATGGGCCAGGGCACGCTGACTGGCCTGTGCCAGCTCGTCGCCGAAGAGCTCGACTGCGACTGGTCGAAGGTCACCTACGAGTTTCCGACGCCCGGCGAGAACCTCGCCCGCAAGCGCGTATGGAGCGACTTCTTCACCGCCGGCAGCCGCGGCATCCGCGCCTCCAACGAATATGTCCGCAAGGGCGGCGCTGCCGCCCGCGAAATGCTGATCCAGGCCGCCGCCAATGAGTGGAAGGTGCCGGCCTCCGAATGCAGCGCCTCGAACAGCGTCATCACCCACAAGGGGTCCGGCCGCACCACCACCTTCGGCAAGGTCGCGAGCGCGGCCGCGAAGATCGAGCCGCCGGCCGACGTCAAGCTCAAGGACCCGAAGGACTGGAAGATCGCCGGCAAGGGCGTGAAGCGCCTCGACACGCCGCTCAAGGTCGACGGCAGCGCAATCTACGGCATCGACATCAAGCTGCCGAACATGGTCAGCGCCGCGATCAAGGCTTCGCCTGCGTTCGGCGGCACGGTGAAGAGCTTCGACGCCAGCAAGGTCGCGTCGATGAAGGGCGTGAAGAAGGTCGCGAAGATCAGCGACAATGCCGTCGCCGTCATCGCCGACACCTGGTGGAACGCCAAGACCGCGCTCGAGGCCTTGCCCATCGTCTGGGACGAAGGCCCCAACGCCAAGGTCTCCAGCGCCACCATCGCCGAGATGCTCAAGGCCGGCCTCGACGCCGACCAGGCGATCGTCGGCAACCAGGGCGGCGACATCAAAGCGGCGCTCGCCGGCGCGGCGAAGAAGGTCGAGGCCGTCTACTCCTATCCCTACCAGCACCACGTCACGCTGGAGCCGCAGAACGCTACCGTGCTCTACACCCCGGAGAAGTGCGAGGTGTGGGCCTCGGTGCAGGACGGCGAGCAGGCGCTTGCCGCGACCGCGGAAGCCTCCGGCATCCCCGTCACCAAGTGCGAGGTCTACAAGACCTTCCTCGGCGGCGGGTTCGGCCGTCGCGCGACCTCGGTCGACTACGTGCGGCAGGCGGTCCTCGTCGCCAAGGAGATGCCCGGCACGCCGGTCAAGCTCCTGTGGACGCGCGAAGAGGACATGACCCACGGCTGGTACCATCCGATCACCCAGTGCAAGATGACCGCCGGGTTCGACGACAAGAAGAACCTGACCGCCCTGCACATCCGCATCTCCGGCCAGTCGATCCTGGCGACGGTGGCACCGGGCCGCATGCAGAACGGCATGGACCCCGCGACCTTCGCCGGCTTCTACAAGGGCGGCGCCGAGGCGGCGTTCGGCTACGACGTGCCGAACCTTCTGATCGACCATGCCATGCGCAATCCGCCGATCCCGCCCGGGTTCTGGCGGGGCGTCAACATCAACCACAACGCCATCTACATCGAGAGCTTCATGGACGAGCTCGCGAAGGAGATGGGCGTCGATCCGCTCGAGTTCCGCCGCAAGCTGATGGCGAACAACCCGAAGCACCTCGCGGTGCTCAACGCGGTGGCGGAGAAGGCGGGCTGGGGCAAGCCGGCGCCGAAGGGTGTCTATCGCGGACTTGCCCAGCACATGGGCTTCGGCAGCTACATCGCAGCCTGCGCCGAAGTCTCGGTCGAGGGCAACAAGGTGAAGGTGCACCGTATCGTCGGCGCCACCGACTCCGGCTACGCCGTCAATCCCGCGCAGATCGAGCGGCAGGTCGCCGGCTCGTTCATCTACGGCCTGACCGCGCTGTTCCTCGGCGAAATCACCGTCAAGGGTGGCGCGATCGAGCAGACCAATCTCGATACCTACGAGATGATGCACATGTCGCAGATGCCGAAGGTCGAAACGATCGTGATGCCGTCGGGCGGCCCGGTGTGGGGCGGTGTCGGCGAGCCGACCATCTGCGTCGCGCCTCCCGCGGTGCTCAACGCCATCACGGCGGCGACCGGCAAGCGCTATCGCACCTTCCCGCTCAAGAACCACGGGCTGGAGATGGTGTGAGGTTGAAAGTCTGAACCCGAGCGGCGGCCGCAGGGCCGCCGCTCAACGCTTCGGGACCGTCTGCGCCGGGACTACAGATATGAAGCTGACGTGTTTTGTCGGGGGCGCTCTCGCCGGCGCCATGCTGTCTGTGGCGGCATTCGCGGCTGATGCACCACCCGGCGCGACGTCGTGCTCGGGCTGCCATTCGCCGACGGCGACCGATACCTCGACGCCGCCGCGCCTCGTCGGCCGCGATCCCGCTAAGATGGTCGCGGCGCTGCAGGAGTTTCGCAGCGGCCAGCGCAAAGGCACCATCATGGACCGTATCGTGAAAGGCTTCACGCCCGAGGAAATCCAGGCGATCGCGGCCTGGTACGGCGCGCAGAAATAGACGGAGGCGGGCGTGACACGACTTCATCCGAACCGCCGTGAATTCGCCGCTGGCGTCGGTGCCGGCATCGCCTCGGCGATGCTGCCGCGCCCGATGCTCGCCCAAGGCGCGGCGCCGAAAATCGTCGTGGTCGGCGGCGGCTTCGCCGGGCTCACCGCGGCGCGCGTGGCGAAGCGCTACGACAAGGGGCTCGACGTCACGCTGGTGGAGGCGAACCCGACCTACACCGCCTGTCCGTTCAGCAACGACGTCATCGCCGGCCTGCGCGACATCAAGGAGCAGCAGTTCGGCTACGGCAAGGTCGCCGGCGACGGCATCACGCTCGCGCAGACCAACGCGACCGGCATCGATGCCACGGCGCGCACGGTGACGCTCGCCAACGGCAGCACGCTCAATTACGACCGGCTGATCCTCGCGCCCGGCATCGAGCTGCGCTTCGATGCGCTGCCCGGCTACGACGAGGCCGGCGTCTCAGCGCATGCCCCATGCCTGGAAGGCCGGCGAGCAGACCATGCTGCTGCGCCGCCAGATCGAGGCGATGGAGGACGGCGGCGTCGTGGTGATCGTGTCGCCGCAGAATCCCTATCGCTGCCCGCCCGGCCCCTATGAGCGCGCGAGCCTCATCGCCTGGTACCTCAAGGCGAAGAAGCCGCGCTCCAAGGTGATGATCCTCGACGCCAAGGATGCCTTCTCCAAGCAGCGCCTGTTCCAGAACGCCTGGAAGCAGATGTATCCGAACCTCGAATGGGTTTCGCTGTCGATGGGCGGCAAGGTCTCCTCGGTCGATCCCGCGACCAACACGGTCTCGACCGACTTCGACAAGGTCAAAGCCGCCGTCGCCAACGTCATTCCGCCGCAGAAGGCCGGCCGCATCGCCGAGATCGCCGGCGCCACCGACCGCTCCGGCTGGTGCCCGATCGACCCGGTGACCTTCGAGTCGAAGCAGGTGCCGAACATCCATGTCATCGGCGACGCCGCGATCGCCGGCGCGATGCCGAAATCGGCGTTCGCCGCCAATTCGCAGGCCAAGGTCTGCGCGGTCGCGGTGGCGAAGCTCGCGCGCGGCGAGAAGCCGGAGACGCCGAAGCTCATCAACACCTGCTACAGCCTGGTGGCGCCGGACTACGGCGTCTCGGTCGCCGCCATCTATCACCCGGTCAACGGCGCGCTCGCGGAAGTCGCGGGCTCCGGCGGCGTGAGCCCGGTCGACGCGCCGCTCGCCGAGCGCAAGGAGGAAGCAGAACTCGCCGATGGCTGGTTCCACACCATCACCTCCGAGGTGTTCGGCTAAGGCTGCGCTGCCGGCGGCGGCGCTCGCTGCGGTCATGACAGCCTTGAGCCATGGGCCGGCCGGTGCGGACGAGGGGCTGCGCCCCTATATCGTGGTCGGAGACGCTATCCCGGATTCGCTCACCGGGGCGCCGGGCGATCCCGCCCGCGGCAAGGCGATCGTGACCAGCCGGCAGACCGGGCTCTGCCTGTTGTGCCACTCGGCGCCGCTGCCGGAGGAGAAGTTTCAGGGGACCATCGGCCCCGATCTCGCCGGGGCGGGGTCGCGGCATTCGGAGGGCGAGCTGCGGCTGCACGTCGTTGACTCGCGGCACTTCAATCCGGATACCATCATGCCGTCCTACTACCGCCTGGACGGGCTCGAGCGGGTGGCGCCGGCGTTTCGCGGCAAGACCGTGCTGTCGGCGGAGCAGATCGAGGACGTTGTGGCCTTTCTCAAGACGTTGCGCGACGACAAGAGGAACCCATGAAGAGACACTCACGCCGAGCCGTTCTGGCGAGCGCCGGCGCCGCAGGTGCCGCCGGCGCGCTCGGCGTTCCGCTGCTCACCGTGCGGCCGGCGGCGGCGACGCCGGAGAAGATGAAGGCTGCGATCAAGGAGGTCGTCGGCGAGGCGCCGGTCAAGAAGGGCAGGGTGACCCTCGACATTCCGCCGCTCGTCGAGAACGGCAACACGGTCGCGATGACGGTCACGGTCGAAAGCCCGATGACGCCGGCCGACCACGTCAAGGTCGTCCACGTCTTCAACGAGAAGAACCCGCAGCCCAACGTCATCGACGCCCATTTCGGCCCGCGTGCCGCGCGCGCCGCGTTCTCCTCGCGCATCCGCCTCGCCGACACCCAGACGCTCGTCGCCATCGCCGAGATGAGCGACGGCTCGTTCTGGTCCGACCAGGTCGACGTCATCGTCACGCTCGCCGCCTGCCTGGAGTACAACTGATGGCCCGCACCCTCATCAACGTTCCGGCCAAGGCCAAGCGCGGCCAGGTCATCGAGATCAAGACGCTGATCTCCCACGTCATGGAGACCGGCTATCGCCGCAACGAGGTCGGCGCGGTGGTGCCGCGCGACATCATCAATGCGTTCGTCTGCACCTATAACGGCGAGGAAGTGTTTCGCGCCGGACTTTATCCGGCGATCGCGGCGAACCCGTTCTTCAGCTTCTTCGTGACGGCGAGCGAAAGCGGCAAGTTCGAGTTCAAGTGGACCGACGACGAGGGCAACGTCGAGACCGCATCGGCCGAGATCACCGTGGAGTGAGGCGCGGGACGCGGGCACGCCGCGCCCGGATGCGCGCACTGCGGAAGCGCTGCGACCAAGAGCATCGTTCCATGAACGCGCCCCACCCAACCGCCGTCATCGCCGGGCTTGTCCCGGCGACCCCGATAATGGGGCACGGCCGTGCCATATGATCGGGGTGGCCGGGACAAGCCCGGCCATGACAGACTCAGTGGTTGGTGCTCGCGGCGTCACTTCGTCGACGGTCAGCTCGCTGCGAAAGCCCTCACCGCACTCGCTCCTCATCGCCGCCATCCCCGACCCTCGCTGCCGAGATCGCGCCCGCCAACCGCCACTCCGGCTATGACGACATGAGCCGCGAGACGCGAGCAATCCAGGACGACGACACCGCCAATCCCGGCATGCTGTCCGTGCTCGACGGCGAGGCATTGTGGGCCCAGAAGGCCGGCACCGCCGGCAAGTCCTGCGCCGACTGCCATGGCGATGCGGCGCAGAGCATGAAGGGCGTCGCCGCGCGCTACCCGGCCTACGATCCCGAGCGCGGCGCCCCGGTCGATCTCGAAGGCCAGATCAACATCTGCCGCAGCGAGCGCCAGAAGGCGGCGCCGCTGCGCGTCGAGAGCCGCGAGCTGCTGGCGCTCTCGGCCTATGTGGCGCGCCAGTCGCGCGGCATGCCGATCACGCCGGCGAGCGACCCGCGCCTCGCCCCCTTCACCGCCGCCGGCCGCGATTTCTTCAATCGCCGCCAGGGCCAGCTCAATCTCTCCTGCGCGCTGTGCCACGACGACAATTGGGGCAAGCGCCTTGCCGGCAACATCGTGCCGCAGGGCCATCCCAACGGCTACCCGCTCTATCGCCTGGAGTGGCAGAGCCTCGGCTCGCTGCAGCGGCGGCTGCGCAACTGCATTTCCGGCATGCGCGCCGAGGTCCCCGATTACGGCGTCGCCGGAATATGTTAATCTCGAGCTCTTCCTCATGCAGCGCGCCCGCGGCATGCCGATGGAATCGCCCGCCGTACGGCCCTGACACTCCTAATCGACCTCCAATCGACGGAATCCCCCTCATGACGTCTCCGGTCATCGACACCCATTGCCACATCGTGCCTCCCGACATGTGGAAGACGATACGCAGCGCCGGCAAGTCTTACGGCGTCGAGATCACCGGCGACGAGAAGCGCTGGATCGTGCGGCTCGAAGGCTCGACCCACACGCGGCCGATGTACATGCCGTTGACCCACACCACCGACCGGCTCGCCGCGATGACCCGCCAGGGCGTCGACATGCAGGTGCTCGCCGGCTGGGTCGATTTCTCCGGCTACACCATGCCGCTCGATCTCGGCATCAAGTTCTCCGAATTGCAGAACGACACCATCGCCGGTGTCGTCGCCGCCAATCCCGACCGCTATCTCGGCGCCGCCAACCTGCCGCTGCAGGACTCCAAGGCCGCGATCAAGCTGATGGAGCGCGCCATGAGCCAGTACGGCTTCAAGGCGGCGCAGATCGCGACCTATCTCGGCCCGTCACGCTTTCTCGACGATCCCGCGCTCGATCCGTTCTGGCAGGCGATGTCGGAGATGAAGGTGCTGCTCATCTTCCATCCCTACGACGAGCAGCCGGCCGCGAGCCTCAAAGAATATTTCCTGCACAACTGCATCGGCTATCCGCTGGCGTCGACGGCCGCGGTGGCGCGGATGATGTTCGGCGGCGTGTTCACGCGGTTTCCCGACCTGATGGTCAAGATCCCCCATGGCGGCGGCCTGCTGCCGTGGCTGATCGAGCGCTTCCGCCACGCCGCCGACAACCGTCCCGAGCCGCGCTCGAAGGGCTATAAGGGCGACCCGGTCGATGTGTTGAAGCAGCTCTACTTCGACACGCTGACCTTCAAGCCGGCGGCGTTGCGCTATCTCATCGACATCGTCGGCACCGAGCGGCTGATGCTCGGCAGCGACTATCCCTTCGAGATGTCCGACCCCGATCCCCTCGCCAACGTGAGGGCCGCAGTGCCGGCGGATCAGCTCGACGCCGTGCTCGGCGGCACCGCGGCGCGCATCCTGTGCGGCGAAGCGGGATGCGGATGTGGCGGGGCATGCGGCGGAAGGGGTGACGGCTCCGCCGACATATCCCCGTCATCGCCGGGCTTGTCCCGGCGACCCCGATAAATTAGGCACGGCCGTGCCACATTGATCGGGGTGGCCGGGACAAGCCCGGCCATGACCACTCGTGAAAGACCAAATCGCTCTACCGCGCCTTCCGCTTCTTCGCAGCGTTCTTCTTCGCCGCGCCTTTGCGCGCCGGTGCCTTCGCGGGCTTCGCGCGCGCCGTCTTCGCCACAGGCGTGGGCTCCGCCTTCGGCGCCGCCGGCGCTGCAATTCGCCCTTCCTTCTCGGCGAGATGCTTCGCCCACAAGTCCCACGCGCGCTCCATCGGAGCCGGACGGAGATTGTAGGCGGCGGCCTTGGTGATCTCCTCAGGGCTCAGCGGATGCACGGCGCCGAGGAGCTTTGCCTGCGTCTGCAGCTCGGCATTGCGCGTGGTGTAGATGGTGCGGAACACGAGCTCACGCAGCGAGGCGCCGATCACGGTCGCGCCGTGGCGGCCCATCAGCACCATCGAATGTGGACCCAGCGCCTTGGCGAGCGACTTGCCTTCCGCCGGATCGACGACGACCAGCGCAGTCGCGCCGAAGTCGTCGCGGCTGTCCCAGAACGGCACCTTCTCGCCCATCGAAGCGCCGAGGTGATAGACCGGCACCATCTCGACCTTGGCGATGGCGTAGGGCAGCACCGCGGGCGCGTGGTGATGGCAGATCGCCATCACATCGGGACGCGCCTGGAAGATCGAGGCGTGGATGGTGACCTCGCCATAGAGCCGGTAGGGCGTCGGCACCACCGCCTTGCCGTCGAGATCGAGCACGAGAATGTCCGCAGGCTGCACCAGCTCCGGTGCGCGATGGCGCGAGATCAGGAAATGCTCGGGGTTCTCGGGATGGCGCAGGCTCACATGGCCGAAGGCGTCGAACACGCCTTCATTGGCGAGGATGCGATTGGCGAGGGCAACTTCCTCACGCGCCTGGGCGAGGCTGTCGGGCATCGGGTTCTCCGTGGACTCTTGGATGGGCGGCTGGACGGGCAGTCTTGCGGGGGCGGCAATGTCCACCATTTCGCGGCGCGACGGTAGGTTCTTTGCGCGCAACGCGGATTGCGAAGTCGACGCGCTGCGTCGCGCGAGGCCTCACTCCACCTTGGCGCCGGAGAACTTCACCACCCGCCCCCACTTCTCGGTCTCGTCGGCGACGAGCTTGGCGAAATCGGCAGGCGTGCCGGCGAGAACCGTGGCGCCGAGGTCGGCGAACCGGGCCTGCAGCTTGGGATCGGCGAGCGCCGCGTTGACCGTCCGGTTGAGAGTGTCGACGATCTCCGCCGGCGTGCCCTTCGGCACGCCGAGGCCGTACCACGAGCTCGCCTCGTAGCCCGGAACGAACTCGCCGACCGTGGGAACGTCCGGCAGCGCCGGCGAGCGCGCCGTCGTCGTCACCGCGAGCGCGCGCAGCCGGCCGGATCGCAGATGCTCGAGCGGGCCGGCGACCGGCTCGAACATCACCTGGACCTGCCCGCTCATGAGATCGGTCATCGCCGCCGCGCCGCCGCGATACGGCACGTGCAGCAGGTCGACGCCGGCCATCATCTTGAACAGCTCGCCGGCGACATGCGGCGTCGATCCCGTGCCCAGCCGAGCCCATGTTGATCTTGCCCGGATTGGCCCGCGCATAGGCGAGGAACTCGGGCACGGTCTTGGCGGGAAACCCCGGGTAGACCTGCATCACCAGCGGCACGCGGATGATGCCGGCGACCGGCACGATGTCGGCGGAAAAATCGTAGTTGAGCTTCGGAAACAGCGTGACGTTGATGGCGTTGACCGCGTTGATCAGCAGCAGCGTGTAGCCGTCCGGCGCGGACCGCACCACCGCCTCGGTGCCGAGCGTGTTGCCGCCGCCGGGGCGGTTCTCGATGATGAATTGCTGGCCGAGCCGCTCGCCGAGCGCCTGGGCGATGAGGCGGGCGATGATGTCGGTGGTGGCGCCGGCCGTGGTGGGAACGATGATGCGCACCGGCCGCGTCGGCCAGGTTTGCGCCATCGCTGCCGGCGCTGCCGCAAGCGAGAGGCCAGCCGCAACGAGGACAGCGGCAATCCGGATCAGACGATGGCGCCAATCAGACATGAGCCCGTCCTACGTTCGATTTCGCATCCCAATGCTGTCATCGCCCGGCTTGACCGGGCGATCCAGTAACCCCGGACTGCGCGTTGGGCACGACATCGTCGACATCATCCCGGCTTGGCGCCGGAGAACTTCACGACCTTCGCCCATTTCTCCGTCTCGTCGGCGATGAGCTTGCGGAACTCCGCGGGCGAGCCCGCGAGCATGGTGCCGCCGAGCTCGCCGAGCCGCACCTTGAGCCGCGGGTCGGCGAGCCCCGCATTCATCGCGCGGTTGAGCGTGTCGATGATCTCCGGCGGCGTCGCCCGCGGCGCGCCGATGCCGTACCAGGAGCTCGCTTCGTAGCCCGGCAGGAATTCCGCCACCGTCGGGGACATCGGGCAGCGTCGGCAGCCGCGCCGCCGTCGACACCGCAAGCGCGCGCAGCCGGCCGGCCTTGACGTGCTCGAAGGCGGACGGCATCGCCGCGAACATCACCTGCACCTGGCCGCCGAGAATGTCGGTGATCGCCGGGCCCGGCGCCGCGATAGGGCACGTGGGTCATCTTCAGGCCGGCCATCATGTTGAAGAGCTCGCCCGCGACGTGCACCGAGGTGCCGACGCCGGACGAGGCCATGTTGACCTTGCCCGGATTGGCCTTGGCGTAGGCGATGAACGCGGGGACCGTGGTCGCCGGGAACGACGGCGACACCACCATCACGTTCGCTTCGCGGCTGATGCCGGCGACCGGTGCGATGTCGCGCAGGAAGTTGAAGCTGAGCTTGTCGTAGAGCGACGCATTGACCGCGTGCGCCGGGCTGATCATCAACAGCGTGTAGCCGTCGGGCGGCTGCGTTGACGACGACCTCGGTCGCGATGTTGCTCCCGGCGCCGGGCCGGTTCTCGATGATGAAGGTCTGGCCGAGCTTCTCCGACAGATACTGCCCGATCACCCGGGCGAGAATGTCGGTCGAGCCGCCGGGCGCGAAACCGACGATCCAGTGCACCGGCCGGCTCGGATAGGCGTCCGCACGCGCGGCAACGCGACGAGCGCCGCCGCAAGCGGCCGCGGCGGTGAGCGCAAGCAGCCGGCGGCGGCCGAGCTCCATGGCGTTCCTCTGTTTCGTTCCGCCCGTCTGTGCGGGCGCGTCGAAGAGACTAGGCCGGTCAGACCGCTCGCGCCAGAGCTGGCGCGGGCGCGCGTTCGGACGCGCATCCGGCCGCGAGGATGTCGCCGAGCGCCGCCACTCGGTCGATGCTCTCGAGATTCGCGCAGAAGCTCGAGCGAGCGGGCGACCGCATCGGCATCGAGCACGCGTCCGGCGCAATCGCGATATTTCGCCTCCAGCACCGCACGCGGCAGCGGATTCGCCGAGGTGCGTCCGAGCGCGATGTCGACGGCCTTGGTGAGACGCCGGCCGTCGGTGGTCGTCACCGTCACCTCGGCGCCGAAATGGGAGGTGCTCGCCGCCGCATTGGGATGCGGCGCAGCCTCGACGCGCGTCATCACGTCCGCGACGCGCGGATCGAGATAGGCGCCGTCGTCGAACTGGGAGAGCACGACCTGGCGGTCGACGAGCGCGCGGGCGAGGCAATATTGCACGCTGAACTTCGCATCGAGCGCGCTGCGCACCGTCGGCCGATTGGTGTGGGCGAGGCGCCGTGGATGGGTCCAGGACACGATGTGCGCGACGTTGTCCGGCGTCAGCGCGTGCGTGTTCACGAGATCGAGCATCGCGTCGATCGCCGGGTGCGTGCTGCCGCAGCACGGATAGCGCTTGATGGCGATGCCGGGCGTGACGATGTCGAACGGCTCCGCCCAGTCGCGCAGCACGGCGTCGGCGTCGTAATTTCCGGCGCCGTTGAACACCTCGAAGAAGCCCTGCCGGTGCTCGAACACGTCCGGGCTCGCGGTGAAGCCCTCGCGCGCGAGCAGCGCCGCCATCGCGCCGTTGCGCGCGCAATGGCCGACATGCAGCGGCTTGGTCATGGTGCCGAAGTTCGCCTTGAGTCCCGACGAGAACGAGGCGGCGATGGCGAGCGCCGTCGCCGTCTGCGCTGCCGAAAGCCCGAGGAGATGCGAGGCCGCGGCCGCGGCGCCGAACACGCCGAGCGTCGCGGTCGGATGCCAGCCCTTGTCGTAGTGATGGAAGTTGACCGCCCGCGCGATGCGCGTCTCGGTCTCGAAACCGGCGACATAGGCGGCGATGAAGTCGCGGCCCGCGACGGCGCGCGTGTCGGCGAGCGCGAACAGCGCCGGCAGCACCGGCGCCGAGGGGTGGCCGCCGAGCGTGTTGCTGCAGTCGTCGAAGTCGAGCGCATGGGACGCCGTGCCGTTGACGAGCGCCGCATCGGCGACGGCGAGGCGCGCCGTGGTGCCGAACACCAGCGCCGGGCCGGGCGCGGCGGCGACGCGCCGCACGATCTGCGCGCACGGCTCGACGGAGCCGGCGAGCGTCACCCCGACGGTGTCGAGAATGCCGACCTTCGCCCATTCCACCGCGGCGTCGGGCAGGCGGTCGTAGCTCAGCGCACAGATGCGCTCGGCGAGCGCGGTGACGATCGTCATCGGCGTTTCCCTTCAGAGTGCGATCGATCGAGGTTTAATCGGATCGCACTCTGAACTTCTTGATCTTGAGCATGATCTTGTCCGAAAAGTCTGCAACTTTTCGGGATCATGCTCTAGCGACGCGGCGCGACCATGCAGAAGAACGCGCCCTGCGGATCGAGGCACTGGGCGATCCAGCTTCCGCCCGGCACCTGCATCGGACCGTTGACGATCTTTCCGCCGCCGTCCTGCACGCGCGCCATGCCTGCGTCGATCCCGTCGATGTTGAAGTAGTAGCTCCAAGCAGGCGACGGCACCGTCGGCGGCTTGGTCATCATGCCGCCGATCGGGTCGCCGCCGCGCACGGCGAACAGCTGGTAGGTGCCCATCGGTCCCATGTCCATGGCGTCGGCCTTGGTCCAGCCGAACAGCTTCGAATAGAACGGGAAGGCCGTGTCGAGATCGCCGGCATAGAGCTCGTGCCAGCCGCCGGTCCCGGGCGTGCCGGCGGCGGCGCATCGGCGGGCGTCATCTTCTCCGTCTTGAAGAGGGCGATGGCCGCGCCCTGCGGGTCCGCTATCACCGCGAAGCGGCCGACGCCGGGAATGTCGTCGGGCGGATGATGGACGGCGCTGCCCTCCTTCTCCGCCTGCGCAACGGTCGCGTCGACATCGTCGACATAGACATAGCCGGTCCAGAATGCCGATGCGCCGGCGTCGAGGATGCGCTGCGGCGTCTCCATCAGTCCCGCCACGGGAATCGGGCCGGCGGTGAGCAGCGTGTAGGACATGTCCGGCATGCCGGCATCCTGCGCGCCCCACCCGATGGCGCTGCGGTAGAAGGTTTCCGCGGCCTTGGGATCGGGCGTCATCAATTCGTACCAGACGAACTTGCCGTGCGAATCCGACATGTTGGCTCCTCCCAAGGAATGGCCGGCATCGGGGGTGAACCGGCGAGGGTGCACCTTAGTTCAACTCGTTGTCGGAATCATGAGGGCGGGATTCCACGCGGCGCGTGTCGTGCGTGACCAGCCGGAGACGGCGCTGCATTTGGAACCGGCCGTGCTATTCATGTCGCCGCGCGCAGACGGGCGCCGACCAGCGCCGCGAAGACACAAGTGGAAGACGGGGTTCCCATGCGAACGCTTGAAGTCGGCGACGTCACCATCACCAGCATCGTCGAGCGCGACGGGCCGTGGCGCCGGCCGGAGGACATGTTCCCGGCCTACGATCCCGAGATCGGCAAGCGGCATCTCGCCGAGCTCGATCCCTTCATCTTCGATCCCCCGTCCGGCCGGCTGGTGATCACCTACCAGACCTTCGTGGTGCGCACGGGAAAGCGCACCATCCTCGTCGACACCTGCACCGGCGAGGACAAGGGCTATCCGCCGCCGATGGATTTTCCCAAAGCGCCGTGGCTCGACGGCTTCCGCGCCGCCGGCCTGCGCTTCGAGGACATCGACTACGTGTTCTGCACGCACCTGCACATCGATCATTGCGGCTGGAACACGGTGCTGCGCGACGGCCGCTGGGTGCCGACCTTCCCCAACGCGAAATACGTCTTCCACAAGCGCGAATACGAGGCCTGGGAGGAGGCGACGAAGCGCGGCGCGCAACCGCCCGGCAATGTCTGGCGCTTCAACTGCGAGCCGGTGGTCGCGGCCGGCCAGGCCCTCCTGGTCGACGACGACTTCGCGCTCGACGACACCATCACGCTCACGCCGACGCCCGGCCATTCGCCGTGCCATTGCTGCGTCAACATCCGCTCGCGCGGCCAGCGCGCCGTCGTCACCGGCGACCTCATGCATCACGCCCTGCAATGCCGCGAGCCGGACTGGTCGACCGTGTTCGACTGGGATCCCAAGGAAGCCGCGCGCTCGCGGCGGCGCTTCCTCGGCGAGGTCGCCGGCACCGGCGTCGTCGTGATGCCCGTGCATTTCCCGCATCCGACCGCCGGCCGCGTCGAAGCGGACGGCGACCGGTTTCGGTATGTGTTTGCGTAGCCGTAGCCGTAGCTCGCGTAGCCTGGATTGAGCGGCACGCGAAATCCGGGGGCGGCCTTGCCGCAATCTCGGCGTCGGCCCCGGGTTTCGCGTTCGCTCAACCCGGGCTACGGCGTTTCAATAGTCCAGCCGCCCGCGCAGCTCGGTGAACGGGATCATCACGTGCTCGCGGTAGGCGGGGCGCGCCGCGAGCCGCTGGTACCACGCGTCCACGTGCGGCGTGTCCGGGCGCTCGAGGCCGAGGCCGAAATAGCGGTAGAGCGTGGTGCCGGCGGGGATGTCGGCCAGCGTGAAATGGTCACCGGCGAGATAGGGCTGCCGGGCGAGATGCGCGTCGAGCAGGCGATAGTCGCGCGCGCAGGCCTCCATGCGCCGGCGGATGCGCGGCCAGTCGTGCTGTGCCTCGGGCGTACGGTAGTAGCCCCAGAACAAATCCATGAAGTCGCGCTGCAGGGTGACGGCCGACCAGTCCATCCAGCGGTCGACGAAGGATCGTTGCGCCGGGTCGCGCGGCCACAGCGCGTCGTCGCCGTAGCGCGCGGCGAGATAGCGCAGGATGGCGTGGGACTCCCACACCACGAGGCCGTCGTCGTCGATCACCGGAATGCGCCCGTGCGGATTCATGGCGAGGAACGCGGGATCGTCCAATCCGCCGAATGCGCCGCCGACGTCGATGTGGGTGTGCGGCAAGGCGAGCTCGCCGATCAGCCACAAGGCCTTCTGCACGTTGAACGCGCTGCGGCGTCCCCAAATGCGGAGCATCTTCCTCTCTCGCGAAACGCGAGAGACTACACGAACGCCGGGCTCCGAGCAGCGCGTAGCGCGTAGCCCGGGTTGAGCGCAGCGAAATCCGGGAGCGGCTCGTCGCGATCTCGGCGCCGCCCCCGGGTTTCGCGTTCGCTCAACCCAGGCTACGGGCAGGCTACTCCGCGGCCGCCGGTCTCCGGCGCGCGGGACGAGCGCGGCGAGGCCGCCGACGAGGCAGGCGAGGCTCGAGGTGCGCAGCGGCACGAACGGCGTGCCGGTCAGCCGGCTCTGCCGCTTCACCATGCCCATCGCATCGTGGCTGATGCAGTCGATCGGGAACATGGCGATGTCGGCGCGGCCGATCAGGCCCGGCAGCAAGGTCATGCTGTGCTCGATGCCGCCGTCGTGATGGAGGAAGACGCCGCCGGCGCGCTCCACCACGGCCTTGAGCTGCGGCACCTGGTTGGCGCGGCCGCCGACATAGAGCACCTGGGCGCCGGCGAGGTCCGGTGCCGCGGTCTCCTCTTCCCCGATCCAGGCGCCGATCTGCGCCTCGGCGAGCGCGAGCTCGCGGCGCAGCTCCTCGCAGGCGCGCGCGGCTTCGTCGCGGGCGCGCTCCGCCTGCGCCTGCGCCCGCGTGGCGGCGTCGAGCCGGCCTTCGAGGCGCGTGCGGTGCGCGGTCTCGCGGTCGAGACGCCGGTCGAGATCGACCAGCGCATTCCGCGCGGCCGCAAGGTCCTCGCTCTCGTGCGCGGCCTCGACGGGCGCCTCGGCGAGCGCGCGGCTGAGCGCCTCGTTGAGCAGCCTGATCTTCTCGTCGCGCGCGGTGAAGCCGTCGCGCAGCTGGCGCTGCTGCGCCTCGAGCTTCGCCGACAGCGCGGCGTTCTCTTCTTCGAGCTGGCGCAGGCGGCGGATGTCGGCGCGGTTCGCCGCGCCCACCATGTGCGAGAGCATGTGCACGTCGCCGAACGCGCGGCGCATGGTCGCATCGGTCGCGGCCGGATGGCTCAGCACCGCCCAATAGGCGCCGGGAATGTCGCCGCGCTTGACCGCGTCGTCCCACAGCGCGCCGAGCGCCGCTTCGTCCTTCGCCTTGGCGAATTGCTTGATCGCGCTCTCGTGGCGGCGGTCGAGCGCCTTCTGGATCAGCTTGGCGCCGCCTTGCGGCCGCGCGGCGAGGGTGACGCCCTGCTTGTGCAGGTCGTGGTCGCCCGCGGTCTCGGCACCGGGAATGCCGAGCTTGATCATCAGGCGGCGCAGCTCTGCGCTCGACAGGCAGGTGCCGATGATCGAGCAGTGCACGCTGTGATGCATGTCCCAGATCGTCGGTGCGGCGCTTCGCCACCGGCGGGACGAACTCGCCGGCGCCGCGTGGCCTCGATCGCCGCGCGCGCCTTCATCGGGATCGCGCCGCGGGCGAAGGGCGGCGCGATCGCCGGGCGGCCGGTCGAGAAGATGCTCGACAACATGTCGGGAGCGCGGGACGTCGTCATTTCCGTAGCGTTATATCTTCGAAGATATAACGTTGTCGCACACAATCGCGGCCTTGAAAAGGGCCCGCCGGCTGCATCGCCGGGCTTGTCCCGGCGATCCCGATCATGCGGCACGGCCGCGCCTTCTAGCGGGTGGCCGGGACAAGCCGGCCATGATCGGCATGACCGAAGCGTTCGACTCGCTCTACGACGGCTGCGCCGTCGCGCGGGCGCTCAGCGCGAGCAGGGTCTGTCCGACCTCGGTCAGCGTCGACTGCGGCACCGCGAACATCAGCGACGTGGTCCCGACTTCCAGCATCAGGAAGGTCTGGCCGTCGTCGGTCTGGCCGACATTGATCGCGCTCACCGGCAGCGGGATCGCCGCGGGCGGAGGCGCGTCGATCTCGGTCGGCGGCTGCCGGCGCTTCGCCTCGCAGCTCAGCGCCAGCAGGATGCCGATGAGATGCTGCACGTCGTCGATGCGCAGGCAGAGGTCGACCGGGCCCTGGGCGCTGCGCTGGATGCGCAACCCGACCGCCTCGCCGTTGTGGGCGACCTCGCCGAGCACGTCGAGCACGAAGGGCGGCGTGTCGGTCACCGACGCATCGACCGCTACCACGAGAAGCTCCCGGATGTCGGCCGGCGCCTCATTTCGCGACCTCGCAGAACGTGCCGGCGGTGCCGCGTTCGCGCGGCACGCCGGCGACGGTGCGCCACCACCGGTCGAGCGCGTCGCGCCGGCAGGCGAGACGGACGTTCATGCCCTCGGAGAACCTGATCCAGGCGGCGAAGCGCTGCTCGGGCACCGCGATCAGCACGGGGATGTCGGCGTCGAGCGCCTGGGGAATGAGATCGATCAGCCCCTTGCCCTCCGCCTCGGAGCGGCCGAAGCGATTGATGATGACGAGATCGGCGCCGTCGTCGATCGCCGCGGCGAGCCGCATCGAAAGGCCGGCGAGCCGATCGGGATCGAGCCGGCATCCGCTGCGTCGGTGGCCGTCGTCGAGGGCGAGGCCGACGACCTCGCCGTCCGGCAGCAGCGTGACGCCGAGACGCGGATCGTCCGACTGGCAGCTGCGGCCGAGTTGCACCACGCCCACCGGACGGCACCCGGAGCGGCGAAGATCGGCGGCAAAACCCGAGATCAAGCGGTCCGGATCGTCGTCGGCGCCATAGACGACGGCAGCCAGATCGCATTGGGCGTCGAAGCTCACGGCTCTTCCTCGTCGGTGTCGCAATCGTGTCGATATATCTGTTGGTATACATCGCGGGCTGCCGCGGCTGACAAGGCAGGCCGTCGACCGCTGCCCGGCGTCCCGGGATGGCGCCGACACACGCCCGTCGCGTTCGGGCGGCATATGCGCTAGCGTCATCTAGGCAAGGCGCGCGGCTGCTTTGGTCGCCCGCTGCCTTGGAAGGAACTCTAAGCAAAGATCCGCCGGCTCGGCTAAAACAGAACGCCGCCGGCGCGGCCAAGCCGGACCATCTGGGAGAAGACAATGGCACACCAGACACTATCCCATCATCCTGAAGTCGCAGGAGTTTCCGCGCGGCCCGGCGGATCGTCGGGGCTCCGGCGCGGTGTCTCGTCTCGCTCGCGGCGGCGCTCGCAATCCTCGCGATGACGGGCCCGCCGAAGCCCGCTCAAGCCGCCGACGAGCGCTTCGAGGTGACGAGCATCAAGGCGGTGCGGCCGCCGCTTGCCGACACCGTCGCCGCGCTGGAGAAGCGCAACGTCGCCGCCGCGCGGGCGGCGTTCGATGCCTACGACTCCGCCTGGAACGGCATCGAGGTCTACATCAACACCCGCAGCAAGGAGATTTACGACGTCCTCGAGCACAACTACCAGGCCAAGATCGCCAAGGCGCTGGAAGCGGCCGAGCCCGACACCGCCGCGATCCTCGCCGACGCCAAGACGATGCTCGCCAAGTTCGACGAAGCGATCGGCCTCGTGAGCAAGGCGCCGCCGCTCAATCCGCTCTACGACGACGTCGCGAGGCTGCGGATCGTGCGCGCCCACCTGCGGGAGGTGGTGCCCGCACTCAAGGCGGGCAACGTCGCCAAGGCGCGGAAATCCTACGAAGAGTTCGACGAGAACTGGGACAGCATCGAGGATCTCATCAAGGCACGCTCGAGCGACAATTACGTCGCCGTCGAGAAAGGCATGATCGAGATCGAGCAGGCGCTCACGCCCGACAAGCCCGACGTCGCCAAGGTCACCGCGCTGGTCAACGAGGTGATGGCGAAATACAACGCGAGCCTCGCCGAGGTGATGAAAGAGGCGCGCAGCAAGAAGTAGGGAGCCCGCCATGGACACGCGCCGGGTGGGCGCAGATCCTGTCGAGCTCCTGCGCACCCTCGTCCTCGCCGTTCTCGTGATCGGCCTGTTGGGCACGGTGACGGAGCTCGTGCTGCTCGAGCATTACGAGCAGGTCCTGCAGCTCGTTCCCGTCGTGCTGATCGCGGCGGCGCTCGTCGCGATCGTCTGGCAGGTGGTGTCGAAGGACTGCCGCGAGCCTGCGCGCCCTCGAGATCATCATGTATCTGTTCGTGCTCGCGGGCTTCGCCGGCGTCGTCGCGCACTTCTACGGCTCGGCGGAATTCCAGCTCGATCTCAATCCGTCGATGTCCGCCTGGGAGCTGTTGGAGAAGGTCATGCGGGCGAAGGCGCCGCCGCTGCTCGGCGCCGGGCATGATGCTGCAGATGGGGCTCCTCGGCCTCATCTATGTGTACTCGGATGTCCGATACCGCGCGCGCCTGTCGCGCTGGTTCGGATGGCTGTCGCCAAAGGAGTGAGACGTGACGATATTCCATCGCGCGACCGGCGCGCCATTCCATCGCGGCGATCCTGCGCGTTCGCTGCCGCCTTCGCGGTGCTCGTCCTCGTGGCGGCGCCGGCCGCCGCCCAGGTCGGCAAGCCCGGCCTCCTCGACGCCAATACGGCGAGCGAGGCCGACCTCGCGTCGCTGCCGGGGATGACGCCGGCGATCGCCAAGGGCGTCGTCGAGCATCGCCCGTTCAAGAGCATCGTCGACCTCAACAAGGTCCTCGTGGAGGCGAAGCTCACGCCGGATCAGGCGAAGGAAATCTATCGGAAGGCCTTCGTGCCCATCAATCTGAACACCGGCACGCGCGAGGAGTTCATGCTGATTCCCGGCGTCGGCTCGCGGATGGCCGCCGAGTTCGCCGAATACCGGCCGTGGAAGATCTGGGCGCAGTTCGACAAGGAAATCGGCAAGTATGTCGGCCAGCAGGAGACCGACCGCTTCAAGCAGTACGTGTTCATCCCTCCGGGCTGAGCAATTCTTCGTAGCCCGGATTGAGCGGACGCGAAATCCGGGGCGCACGGTGATCAGCCGGCGCCGCAGCACCCGGATTTCGCTCGCGCTCAATCCGGGCTAACGCCGCGCTCAGTCGAGGCCTCCGGTTGGCGATCAACAGCTGCGACCGGGGCTGCGATCACCACGCGTGGTCGCCTCGGCGATATTCGCCGAAAGGTTGATGACGCCGATTGTCGCGGATGCGCCGGCCGATCTTCCTCCGGGTCGGCACCGCAGTGTAGCTTCGAAAGCGAAAGCGGCGGCGGAACTGAGCGGGAGCGCCATGGTCAAATCGATGCGGGTGCTTGTGGGGCAGCTCTCGTGAAAGTTGGAACGATGGAATATTCGCGCCGCAGATTCCTGCAGATCGCCGGGGCCGCAGCGGCGACGCCGGCGCTCGCGGGCCGCGCGCTTGCGCTCGACTATCCGGTGCGGCCGCTGCGATGGATCGTCGGGTTTCCGCCCGGCGGCGGAACCGACACGGTGTCGCGGATCATGGCGCAGTGGCTGTCGGAGCGACTCCGCCAGTCGGTCATCGTCGAAAACAAGCCCGGCGCCTCGACGAACATCTCGATGCAGGCGGCGGTGCGCCGCGCCGGCGGACGGTTACACGCTGGTGTGCGTCACCGCGTCGTCGGCGCTCAACGTTTCGCTGTTACGAGAACCTGCCGTTCAATCTTCTGCGCGACGTCGCGCCGGTGGCGGGCCTCATCGATTTTCCGCTGGTGATGGTCGTGAGCGCCGCCCTTCCGGTGCGGACCGTTCCGGAGTTCATCGCTTATGCCAACGCGAACCCCGGCCGCATCAGCATGGCCTCCTACGGCACCGGGTCGACCTCGCATCTCGCCGGCGAGCTCTTCAAGGTGATGACCGGCGTCAAGATGGTTCACGTGCCCTACCGCGGCGAAGCGCCGGCCATGACCGACATGATCGCGGGGCGGGTCCAGGTGATGTTTCTGACGCTGACCGGATCGCTCGCGCATATCCGCTCCGGCGCGGTGCGGCTCGTCGCGGTGTGCGCGAAGACGCGCTCGGAATTCGTGCCCGACGCGCCGACCATCGCCGAGTCGGTGCCGGGCTATGAAGCGAATTCGTGGTGCTGGCGTCGGCGTTCCGCGCGGCACGCCGCCGGACATCGTCGCGAGGCTCAATGCCGAGATCAATGCCGGCCTCGCCGATCCCGCGACCCGGGCGCGGCTCGCGACCGTCGCGACCACGCCGATCTTCTACACGCCGGACGGCTTCGGCGCCTACGTCGCGCAGGAGGTCGACAAATGGGGCAAGGTCATTCGCGCCTCCGGCGTGAAACTGGAGTAACCGCCACGCATTTCATTCAGAAAAAAATCGTCAGGGAGGCCACCATGAGTTTTTCGCGACGCCGATTTCTGCACCTCGCCGCCGGCTGTTGCCGCGCTGCCCGCCGTTTCGTCCGCGGCTTGGGCGCAAGCCTATCCTTCGCGCCCGATCCGGCTCGTGGTGCCGTTTCCGCCCGGCGGTGCGTTCGACACCCTCGGCCGTCCGCTGGCGGAGCGACTTGAAGCAGGTGCTGGGCACCGTGATCATCGAGAACATCGGCGGCGGCGGCAGCTCGCTCGGCGCGTCCAACGTGGCGCATGCGGCGCCTGACGGCTACACCGTCCTGCTCGGCGGCACGCTCCCGCATGTCAACGAGGCGCTGCTCAAGAGCAAGCCGCTCTATGACCCGCTCAAGGACCTCGACCCCATCGCCAATGTCGCGAGCAACACGATCGGCATCGCCGTCCATCCGTCGGTGCCGGCGAAGACGCTCGCCGAGCTCATCGCCTATGCCAAGGCGAACCCCGGCAAGCTCTCCTACGGGCATGTCGGCATCGGCTCGACCAATCATCTCGCCGGCGAGATGCTCAAATCGCTGGCCGGCATCGACATCGTGCAGGTGCCCTATCGCGGCGCCGGGCCGGCGACGGCCGATCTCCTCGCCGGACAGATCCCGATGGGGATGATCGCGGTGACCGGCCAGGGGATCGAGCTTCACCGCTCCGGCAAGATTCGCATCCTCGCGGTGACGAGCACCAAGCGGCTCACCGCGGCGCCGGAGCTTCCGACGGCGACGGAGGCCGGCGTGCCCGGCCTCATCGTCGTCAACGACCTCGGCCTGCTGGCGCCGGCCCGCACCCCGAAGGATGTGATCGACCGGCTCGCCCAGGCGGTCCATACCGCCATGACGGATCAGGCTTTCGTGCAGGTCCTGATCTCGTCCGGCTTCGAGCCCGATCTCGATTCGACCCCGGACAAATTCAAGCGGTCGCTGGAGGACGACATCGCCCACTGGACCCCGATCGTCCAGGCGCTGGCGCTCAAGATCGATTAGCTGGACGGCGTTACCGTCGCGCCATCGTCAGCCTGGCTCTCCCGGGCGACTCCGAGGGGCGTGGCGGTCCCGACCCCGTCCGCGCGGGCGTCTATCCGACGGCGGCATTTGCGCCTAATCTCCGGTCGCAGAGGAGCCGTCCGATGAACGTCGAGCTCAGGAGTCCGCAGCGCGCCCGGACCGCGGGCGTCGGCATCGTCGATTGCGACATTCATCCGCGAACCACGCTCGAGGATCTGCGACCGTTTCTGAGCAACCGGTGGTGGGACTACCTGCAGACCTATGGCCGGCGGTCTCGGCACGGCTATGTCGCCGGCTACCCCTATCCGAAGATGACTCCGAGCCGCGTCGCGCCGTGACGCCTGGCCGCCGGGCGGCGGCCTGCCGGGCAGCGATCTCGGCTTCATGCGCGAGCAGCATCTCGACGCCTACGGCATCGCTCACGGAATCCTGAATCCGCTCCAGCCTTCGGGGCAGGGCGACATGAACGATGCGCTCAGCGCCGCAATGGCCTTCGCCATCAACGAGTCCCAGCTCGAGCGCTGGACGCGCCGCGAGCCGCGGCTCAAGGCTTCGGTCATCGTGCCCTATGAGGACGCCGAGGCCTCGCGCCAGGAAATCCTGCGCCGCGCCGGCGACCGCAGCTTCGCCCAGGTGATGATGCTGAGCCGCACCGCCGAGGCCCTGGGGCGCAAGCGGTACTGGCCGATCTACGAGGCCGCGGTGGAGGTCGGGCTGCCGGTCGGCATCCACGCCTTCGGCTACAGCGGCTGGGCGATGACCAACACCGGCTGGCCGTCGTTCTACATCGAGGAGGTTTCCGAGCACGCCACCTCCGCGCAGGCGGTGGTGATGAGCATGATCTTCGAAGGCCTGTTCGAGCGCTATCGCGAGCTAAAGATCGCGCTGATCGAATGCGGCTTCGGCTGGCTGCCGGCACTCGGCTGGCGGCTCGACAAGCACTGGAAGCGCATGCGCGACGAGGTCCCGCAACTCACCCGCGCGCCGTCGGAATACATCCGCGAGCACTTCTACGTCACGACCCAGCCGATGGAGGAGACCGAGGATCCGACCCATGTGCTCGACGCCATGCGCTGGATCGGCTTCGACCGCATCCTGTTCGCGAGCGACTATCCGCACTGGGATTTCGACGACCCGGTGATGGCGCTGCCGCCGAGCCTCGGCGAGGAGGCGCGCCGCATGGTGTTCCGCGACAACGCGCGCGCGCTCTACCAGCTGGATTGATCAGGCTTCGCGGCTCGGGTGCCGCACCCTCAGCTCGGCATCTTCCGTCTGGTGTTTCCACAACGCGGCGATTCGATCGCGGAACGCCTTGGGCTTCTCCGCGAACAGGCGGCCGGCGAGGCGCCGTGAGGCTTCGACATGCGCCGCCTGGCGTTCGGCGATCGGCGCGGCGAGCCGCGAACGCCAATAGGCGAGCGGCTGGTGCGGCCCGGTCAATCGCGACAGCACGTGAAGGTCCTGGTGGGCGCCGAGCCGGTCGCGCAGCCGCTGCGATTCGGAAATCCATACCTTGATGAGCTTCGGCCAGACCAACTCGACGAGCTCCATCTGGTAGCGGTGCTCGACGATGCGCTGGCGCATGCGGTGCAGCGCCTCCGCCGGCGCCGTCGACCAGTCCTCCGGCTCGCTGTCGCGGACCCGGCGATAGGTTGCGGTGAGCTGGCGTGTCGCCTGCTCGCAGTCGAACTCGTCCGATCGGCCAGCGTTGGATCGCCGCGGCCGCCTGGTCGAGCAGGGCGGCAATGCGCAGCTTGAACTCCGGCGTGAGGCTCGCGGCCTCGGCGTTGGCGCCGAGCAGGGTCAACCGGCCCTCGATGGTGGCGCGCGAGCGCGCCGAGAGGGTCGGAACGTTGTCGCCGAGATCGGACAGCGCTTCGAGCGCCGCTGCGCCGTCGCGGGCGTGCGCCATCTCGCGGGCGAGGTCGCGCGCCGCGATGCGCATCGCCTCCGCTTCCTCGCCGACCACCGGGGCGATCAGCCGCAGGGCCGCGCGCCAGCGTTTGAACGCCTTGCGGAAGTCGTGGATGGCGACCGAATCGGTGATGTCCGGCGTCTCCAGCGGCTTGCGGGCGCTCGCCGGTGATGTCGCGCAAGAGTTCCGCCATCGCGCGCGCGGCGGGGTCCGGAGAAAGGGCGGATTTGCGAGCCATCGAGCCTGTTCGCGAAGGATCAAAACATTATGACAGTTTCTGGCGAACCGGTCTTCCCTTCCGCCCCACCGATTGCTACATACGCCGCGTCGCGGGCAAAGCCCACTAGCACAGTTTTCCGCGGGGTGGAGCAGCCCGGTAGCTCGTCAGGCTCATAACCTGAAGGTCATAGGTTCAAATCCTATCCCCGCAACCAAAATTCTCCTGTAGCAGTATGGGGTTAGGGCCGCGTCAGCGGCCCTTCCCATGTCTGGCGAGGCTTTGTCCGGCGCTTACGACAAAAACGCTTTAATTTGTAATGCGTTAGGGAAGTGCGTGGCGCCCCATCGTCACAAAAGATGAGTGTCTTCGGTCGATGTTCGAAAAATGAGATGAGAGCACGCAAAGCTGCGGCGGCTCTCGAGCGGATTCGCGTCAAAGCGGGAGGCCGGCAATCCATGATCCTGCTCTTGATTCGGGGCGCGCCCCCGGGGGGCGGCTTCGATCCGTGTGAGCGGGTCAGGCTTCGGCGATGCTACGTCGCAGGCTCGACGGTCTGGAGCAGGTTCTTGAGGCGACCGGTCAGGCGATCGACCTCTGAACAGGCGTGCGGCAGTTCCACATCTGGGCCGCTCGCCCATTCTGGCACGCTATAGCCATATAGAATAATCGCACTTCCTGGCTATGGCGATCGGACCCCACCATGCGCGAACGGGCGCTTCACCTCGAGGCGGCGACGGCGTCTATCGCGCGCCCGGGACGGCGGGGTGCGATGCCCGATCTGGGCTTGTGTGGTTCGCCGCGACCGCTATCTGACTGGACGCGTCGTGACCGGAGGTGAAAGTGAAGTTGCAGTCGCGGGATTTCTTGTTGTTGGTCGCATTGGCATCGACTGTGGCGCCGCTTGGCCCGGCTTGGGGGCAGACGGCCGCGCCTTCCGCCGCGCCGGCCGGAGCCGGTACGCAAAGCGCCTCGTCGATCCCGGATTTCTCCGGCGTGTGGCACCGCTGGCTACGCCCCGGCTTCGGTCCTCCTGCGTCCGGGCCCGGCCCGGTGACCAATCGCGCGCGGGTCAACGGCGTGAGCAACTACAATCAGCTGGTGGGCGATTACACCAACCCGATCCTGAACAGCGAGGCGGCGAAGGTCGTGAGGGAGCACGGCGATCTCTCGCGAAGCGGCGTCGGCTATCCGACGCCGAGCAACCAGTGCTGGCCCGAGGGCGTGCCCTATATCTTCTGGCAATATGGCATGCAGATGCTGCAGCAGACGGACAAGGTCACGATCCTCTATCTTCAGGATCACCAATTCCGTCAGGTTCGCCTGAACCAGTCGCATCCCGCCAACGTCACGCCCACATGGTACGGCGATTCCGTCGGTCACTACGAGGGTGACACGCTCGTCATCGACACCGTGGGAATCAAGGCCGGGCCGTTTTCCATGATCGACATGTACGGCACGCCGTACAGCAAAGCCCTCCACGTGGTGGAGCGCTATCGGCTGCTCGATTACGAGGCCGCCCGAGCCGCGCTGGAGCAGGACGCCAAAATAAACCAGCGTTACCCGCCGAACATCAATCCGATCGATTTTGATCCCAACTACCGGGGAAAGTTTCTGCAGCTCGAATTCACGGTCGAAGACGAGGGAGTATTCACGACCCCGTGGTCGGCGCTCATAACTTATGGACGTCCGCTCGGCGAATGGGCGGAAAACGTGTGCGCCGAGAATATGCACAAATATAACACCGAAAAGGAGCCCGCGGTCCCCACCGCCGACAAGGCTGATTTCTGAGGCGGAAGCCTCCGGACATCAGGCGGACGAGGCTTGCGCATTGAAGCTATGCTCCTGACGTTCCCGGTTCGCTTGTCCGCCGCTTCCCTACACGTTACGACCCCGCACCTCTCCGCTTCACGCCGGTGCGCCGACGGTGGTCCGCGGCGGCGCCGACAGGGACGCGAGCGCCCGCTCGAAGCTGGCGCGGCTGGCGGTTTGTATCGGCAGGAATGTCCGGTTGAGGCGCAGGCAAGAGGATTTGGCCAGCCGGCACGCGCCGTGGCTGACGCAATCGACCGGACAGATGACCGCATCGCATCGCTCGACCATCTCGGCAAGCCGGTGCATGCTGTCCTCGACGCCACCGTCATGGTGCAGAAGCTCCGCTGCATGAGCTGCCGCAACGGCATGTAGGTGCGGGATGACCCCGTTGCGCCCGCCGATGTAGAGGATGCGCGTGCCGGCGAGGTCCACCGGGGCCGCCGGCCGGACACCGGTGCGCTGAGCTTCAGGCGAGGCAGGTTGGAGCGTGACGACGCGCTCTCGTTGTCGGCGTTCCCTCTCCAACCGCTCCAGTCCGGCTTCCGCTTGTCGCGCCCGCGCGCGGGCGATCACCAGCGCGCGCTCGCGCTGCGCAAGTTCCTCGCGTAAGCGCGAGATCGTTCTGCCGCTGCTATCGGGAGGATTGCGCGCCGGCGCCGCACGCTCCGCAAGTGCCGCCTGCAGGGCGTCGCGCGCGGTCAGCGCCGTATCGCGCTCGGCAAGCGCCGCCTGCCGACCCGCTTCGCTGCGCGTGAGGCGGCTCTCGATCTCGCTGTATCGCCGCTGTAGCTCGGCAAGCCTCGTGGTCAGCTCATGAATGCTTCGCCCATGAAGATGGGAAAGCATGTGGACCTCGCCGAACACGCGCTGCTTGGTCAGATCGGAAATATGCCGATGCGACATGATCGCCCAGTATCCGGCTGCGGTCATGCCGGAATCGCGCAGGCGCACCCACAGCGCGACCAGCTCCGCTTCGGACTCCGCCTTGCCGGCCAGGCTGACAGCGCCGGCGTAGCGGCGATTCAACATCTTGGTCAGCGTGCGCGCCAACGGACCATCGGTGTGGGAGGCGTGGGCACAATGGCAGTGGATTTCATAATTCGAGGCGCGGACATCGAACGACGGCAGATGTTTCCGGACCGCGTCACGCAGATCCCGATCGCTCAGGCACGTCCCGATGATCGAGCACTGTGCGCCCGGGTCGATCTGCCACAATCCGAGACGCCGCGAATGCAGTGCAGTCGCGGGCGGCGAGGACGGCGAACCGCTGGTCACGTGCGGCGGACCAAGTCGCGCATGGGAATGCAACGCACTCGATTGCAGGATGTCGTCCTTGATCGTCATCTGTGTCGCCGGAGCTATGCTATCCGGCCAAGCGGCAGGTCGACTTCGCGTCACGATGATCGTCAGCGCCGGATCGTTCGGAAGGGCCGGAGATACCTGCAATCAAAAAGCTTGCGAGACTTTCGAATGAAGAACCGAATGCGGCAGAACTCAATAGGCCCGCGAAATCCAGGCCCGTCCATAGCTCTTGTCGACTGTCGCGGATCATCTCGATCTCCTTGCATGGGCGCGACGGTAAGATGGCGAGTCAGCGCACGCAACGAGAGAGGCACCCGAGTTTGCCTAATTTGGAGAATTTCTCAGGATGAGTTTGAATCAGTCTAATTAAAGCCTCGCATTGGGGGCCACGGAAAACATCGATGAGCGACGACGGAATGATGAGCGGCTACGGAATAAAGTAAAATGGATTAGGCACGCGGAAGGCCTTTTCCGCAAAACCTCCATCGAGATCACTCTGTTGGTCGCCGACTTTGGGGGGAATTGAGAAACTACAGCTCGATTCATGAGGCGGCTCGCCGCTGCCACATGCGGTCACATTGGAGCTCCCGGGCCGCCCGCAGCCCGCACCTCCACCGTCACGGTCGTCCGCCGCGGTTCATGCCGCGGGTCGCCGGTAAACAGCTCGATGGGCGCGCGGCCCGGCTCCGACGCCGCGAAAAAGTCGCGTCAGGCGCCGACAGCCGAGAACCTCGCCGTCGTCGGTCAATGTGCCGGCCATGAAGGAACCGAGATTGGTCACCGCGGCGCCGGATTGAATGCGCCCGCCGGTGGCGCGGAACAGCAGCAAATCTCCCACCTGCACCACGAGCGCAGCTGGGAGATCGACGACGTTTCGCACCTCGATCAGACGCCCCACATTGCCTCCCCCGGTCCGGCCTCCGCCAACGCTACGTCAGTTCCAATTCGCTGAGCGGCACGTCCTCGCTCTCGTCCCAGTCGTCGGCCCCAGTCGTCGGCCTCGACATGTTCGAGATGCTCGACATGCGTGGGGGCGGAAGCGACGGCACCTTGATGGCCCGGCTTGGGATAGATGCGCGCCGCGGAAGCCCGCGTCCGTCGCGTTGATGTCGAGGCCGCCGATAATGGGCTTGGCGCCCTCATATGACGCTCTTATTCGTCGTTCTTGAGCGGGCGCCTGGCGGAATTTTTCGACGTTAAATCCGTATAAATGAACGGCCGGAACTGGTCGGCGCGCCGGTTCCAGACAGCAAAAGGCCCCGCACCTGGCGGGGCCCTGCAAAACCAAAAACCAGCAGTGCCGCTTACGAGTGCGAGCGACGCTTGGTGGTCGCGGTCGGGTTCGAGGCGCCCTGCGCACATGCGCCCCACGAGCCGAACGAACCGCCGTCATTGAGTTTCGAGGCCTTCCAGCACTGGCCGTTCTGCTTGAGCGGGCCGCCCCCGATGTTGTGGGCGGACGCGGGAACGGTGGCGATGAGGGCGGCGACGGCGGCTGCTGCAATGGTGAAACGCATGATGTGCCTCTCCTTGGGTGTTTCCGGTGCCTATCGATTGTCGATATAATTCACCGATAAAAAATCTATGTCATTTTTATTTTGGGTGCAAGCGGAATGGTGCGGCGAGCCCGGTCGCGCCGCCACACGAATCGTTACGGACGAGAGGTCGAGGCTGGTCGGGATGACCGGGCCCGGGCCCCAGCAGAGACGTGAAGCTAAGCCGCGCGGCGGATCTCGTCGGCGAGCGCGCGATAGGCCAGCGCCTCGGCGAAATGGACGCGGCGCACGGCTTCCTCGCCGTCGAGGTCGGCGAGGGTGCGCGCCACCCGCAGCACCCGGTGATAGCCGCGGGCGGACAGCCGCATCGCCTCGGCGGCGTCGCGCAGCAGCGCGAGCCCGCTCGCGTCGGGCTTGGCGACCGCCTCCAGCACCGTCGGGTTGACCTGCGGCATTGGTGCGTGCGGCGAGCCCGAGCGCGCCGTAGCGCGCCACCTGGAGCGCGCGGGCGCGGGCGACGCGCGCCGCGACCTCGCGGCTGCCTTCCGCCGGCGGCGGCAGGATGAGGTCGGCCGCGGTCACCGCGCCGACCTCGATGTGGAGGTCGATGCGGTCGAGCAACGGCCCCGACAGCCGCGCCTGATAGTCGCCGGCGCAGCGGCCGACCGGGCCGCGCTTGCAGGCATAGCCGGGCTCGCCGGCGCGCCCGCAGCGGCACGGATTCATCGCCGCCACCAGCATGAAGCGGGCGGGGTAGGTGACACGGTGGTTGGCGCGGGAAATCGCGACCTCGCCGGTCTCCAGCGGCTGGCGCAGCGAATCGAGCACCCGGCCGTCGAATTCCGGCAGCTCGTCGAGGAACAGCACGCCGTTGTGGGCGAGCGAAATCTCGCCGGGCTTGGCGCGCAGCCCGCCGCCGACCAGCGCCGCCATGCTCGCCGAATGATGCGGCGCCCGGAACGGCCGCCGGTTGGTGAGCGCGCCGCCGTCGATCTCGCCGGCGACCGAGGCGATCATCGAGACTTCGAGCAGCTCGGCCGGCGACAGCGGCGGCAGGATCGAGGGCAGCCGCGCGGCGAGCATCGACTTGCCGGCGCCGGGCGGCCCGATCATCAGGAGATTGTGGCCGCCGGCGGCGGCGACCTCCAGCGCGCGCTTGGCGCTCTCCTGGCCCTTGATGTCGAGCAGGTCGGGCATCGCGGTGTCGGCCTCGCGCACCTTGGGCTGCGGCCGCGACAGCACCTGGCTGCCCTTGAAGTGGTTGGCGAGCGCGATCAGCGAGTTTGCGGCGATGATCTCCATCTCCGGGCTCGCCCATGCCGCTTCCGGCCCGCAGGCCGCCGGGCAGATCAGGCCCTCGCCGCGGCCATTGGCGCCGATCGCCGCCGGCAGCACGCCGGCGACCGCCGCGATCGAGCCGTCGAGGCCGAGCTCGCCCAGCACGGTGTAGCCGCCGAGCGCATCGGGCGGGATCGCGCCGATCGCCGCCATCAGCCCGAGCGCGATCGGCAGATCGTAGTGGCTGCCCTCCTTCGGCAGGTCGGCCGGGGCGAGGTTGACGGTGATCCGCCGCGCCGGCAGCGCGAGCCCCGACGCGACCAGCGCCGCCCGGACCCGCTCGCGGGCTTCCGATACCGCCTTGTCCGGCAATCCCACCACGTTGAAGGCGGGAATGCCGGGCGCGACCTGGACCTGGACGTCGACCGCGCGGGCCTCGATGCCCTCGAACGCGACGGTGGATACACGCTGGACCATGAGTGCCCCTGGACGCCTGCGCATCCTAGCGCAACGCATGGTGGTAGCGCAAGAACATTTGCAGAACATACGGTGCGGATGCGCGGGAATGCGCAAACCCGGTCAGCGGCGCTGGTCGCGGGCGGCTTAGGGCACGGCATCGCGTGATAGGCTCGCGCATCCGGAGGAGTGCCATGACCGATTCCAGCGCCAAAGCGGTGGGGATGGGCGTCGCCGGCGGCGCGCTCGCCTCAGCCCTCATCGATCTTCTCGTCGCCAAGGGGATCATCGATGCCGACGAGGGCCGCGGCGTGCTCGAGGATGCCCTGACCCGCGCCGCCATGCATACGGGAACCTGGGAAGGCCACGAGGCGTGCCTCTACATCGGCGGCCTGCTGGAGGCGAAATCTCCCGCGACCGGCTAGCAGGCCGATGGAGGAAGCCATGGGCGCAATCAACTTCAACGACGGCCCGCCTTACGATCGCCTGGACGTCGCATCGGCCGAAGCCACGGCCACGTCGGACGGCGTCGAGGTCGCGCTGACCGCATACGTCTTCGGACAACCGGCGGCGACCGTCCCGTTCAAGATTCTGCTCGATCCCGCCATCGCGCGCGCTCTCGCGGCCCAGCTCGGACCGGCGGCGGAGGCGGCGTTGCGTAAGCTCGAAGGCCAGGGGTGATGTCTTCGATCAGACGCCCGGCCGCCGGACTGAGCTCGCGCGACTGAAAAAGTCATGCAATTGCGCGTGAGAACATTTGCAGAACATTGCGACTCGGGGTAACCTCTCGTTAACCCTTCACGAAAGGTTCTGTCATGTTCGACTTCAAGGCTGTGGAGCTCGAATTGCACAACGCCCGCCAGGCGCGCATCGCCGCCGAGCTCGCCTGCTGCGACGTCGAGGAGCTCGCTGCGGCGATCCGTCAGTCGCACATCCTGTGGATGCAGCAGGAGGCGGCGCGGCGGTCCGATGGGCGCCGGCTGCACTGATGCGCAGGAACTGACTGCGTCAAACGAAGTCGCGTGTCGCCGGCCGTCAGGCGCCGACCTTGGCGGCGATGCGGTCCCAGATGATCGCCGCGATGTCCGGCCCGCCGAGGCGGCGGATGATCCTGATTCCGGTCGGCGAGGTGACGTTGATCTCGGTGAGATAGCCGTCGATCACGTCGATCCCGGTGAACAGAAGCCCGCGCTCGCGCAGCGCCGGGCCGAGGCGCTCGCAGATCGCCTTCTCGCGCGCGGAGAGGTCGGTCGCCGCGGCGACGCCGCCCCGCACCATGTTGGAGCGCAGATCGTCCTCCTGCGGCACCCGGTTGACCGCGCCGGCGAACTCGCCGTCGACCAGGATGATCCGCTTGTCGCCCTTGGCGACCTCGGGCAGATATTTCTGCACCACCCAGGGCTCGCGGAACGTCGCTGCGAACAGGTCGTAGAGCGAGCCGAAATTGACGTCGCGCGAGGTGATCGCGAACACCGCCGCGCCGCCGTGGCCGTAGAGCGGCTTCATCACGATGTCGCCATGGGCGGCGCGGAACGCCTTGATCTCGGCGAGGTCGCGGCTGATCAGCGTCGGCGGCATCAGGTCCGGAAACAGCGTGACGAACACCTTTTCCGGCGCGTTGCGCACGCTTGCGGGATCGTTGACCACCAGCGTCTTGGGCGCCAAGCGCTCCAGGAGATGCGTCGCGGTGATGTAGCCGAGGTCGAACGGCGGGTCCTGGCGCATCAGGATCACGTCGAACGCCGCGAGCGCGGTGCGCCGCTCTTCGCCGAGGGTGAAATGCTCGCCCTCGACGTCGCGCACGGTGAGCGGCGCCACCGTCGCGAACACTTCGCCGTCGACCAGCGCCATGCGGTCGGGCGTGTAGTAGGAAAGGCGGTGCCCGCGCGCCTGCGCTTCCAGCAGCAGGGCGAAGGTCGAATCGCCGCGGATGTTGATCCGCGCGATCGGGTCCATCTGCACGGCGACGTCGAGCTTGCGGTGAGCGGTCATGCCTGGTTTCGTTCGGTGAGCGGGTGGCGGTGGAGTACCGCGCGCGGTGACGTTCGTAAACCCGGTCGTCGCCGCGCCGCGGCGGGGCGCGCACTCACATCGAGGCGTCGAACGCGGCCGCAAGATGCACCGGCAGGCGGCGCGGCGCGACCAGCACGACGTCGAAGCGCATGTCGCTCGTCGCGTCGTCCGGATGGCCGGCGAGCCAGAACTCCGCGGCGGCGATGATGCGCTGCTGCTGGCGCCGGCCGATCGATTCCGCGGCATCGGCGAGCTTCTCGCGCGCCTTGACCTCGACGAACACCAGCACGCCGCGCCGCCGCGCCACGATGTCGATCTCGCCGACCGGCGTCTTGAAGCGGCGCGCGAGGATGCGATAGCCCTTGGCGATGAGATAGGCGGCGGCGCGGCTCTCGGCCGACAGGCCGAAGCGGAACGCGAGGCGCCGCTCGGGATCGGGCGCACGCGCGAGCGGTTCGCCGATCGACGGCTCACGCTTCGCCATCGTCCGAGCCTTGCGTGAGCGACAGCGCGCGCTGATAGACCAGCCGGCGCTTGTGGCCGGTCGCCTCGACCACGGCCTCGACCGCATCCTTGAGCGAGGCGTTCGCGAGCGCGCGGCGCAGCAGGTCGTCGAGGGTGTCGGTTTCGACGGGCCGCACGGCAGCGGGCGGCCCCACCACGACGACGAACTCGCCGCGCGTCTCGGCGCCTTCGTCATAAGCGTGGGCGAGCGCTGCGAGATCGCCGCGGCGGACCTCCTCGTGCAGCTTGGTGAGCTCGCGGCACACGGCGGCGTCGCGCTCGCCGAGCACGGCCGCAAGGTCGTGGAGCATGGCGGCGATGCGCGGCCCGGCCTCGAAGAACACCAGCGTCGCCGGCACCTCGGCGAGCTCGCCGATCCGGGTGCGCCGCGCCTGCTCGCGCGGCGGCAGGAAGCCCTCGAACAGGAAGCGGTCGGTCGGCAGCCCGGCGCTCGCGACCGCCGCCATCACCGCGGAGGCACCGGGGATCGCGGTCACCGCCAGGCCGGCGGCGCGGGCCTCGCGGACGAGCTTGTAGCCGGGGTCGGAGATCAGCGGCGTCCCGGCATCGGAGACGAGCGCGATCGATTCTCCCGGCGGCGAGCCGCGCCAGGAGCTTCGGCCGCGCCGTCTCGGCATTGTGGTCGTGATAGGCGACGAGCGGCGTCGTCACGCCGTAGCGGTCGGTGAGCTTGCGGGTGACGCGGGTGTCCTCGCAGGCGATGACGTCGACGCCGGCGAGAATCTCCAGCGCCCGCAGCGTCATGTCGCCGAGATTGCCGATCGGCGTCGCGACAAGATACAATCCCGGGTCGGCCCGCGGCGCCTCGATCTCCTGGGCAAACAGGCGGTAGCGTCGCGTCGGGCCGGCTGCCGGGTCGTGTTATTGGGGTCGGGGGTCGCCATCGGATGGGATTTCAATCACATTCGTCGTTCTTCGCCGCCCTCGCGGGGCTGCGTCGTCGAGGCCGATTTGCCGACAATACGCCCGAATGGCACACTGTTATAATCGTGTTTTGTCGGGAGACCCGCTGATGCCTCGCCACCAGGGCGGTGCGGTTCGACACGCCCTCGTGTCTTCGATGCGGGGGCTTGGATGCGGCCGGTTTGGAAGCGCGCGGCTTGGATGCGGCTGGCTGCGCTGGCGCTCGCCGGCGCGCTCGCCGGTTGTGGCGGCGGGGCCAATCTGTTCGGCGGCGGATCGCACCGATCGTCGAAGGTCCGGCGCCTGCGCCGACCACCGCCGTCACTTCGGCGCCGCTCGGCACCACCACCGGCAGCACCGGCGGCGGCGTGAAGGTCGGCTTGATCCTGCCGCTGTCGGCCGGCGGCAATGCCGGCATCGCCGGCCAGTCGATGCGCAATGCCGCCGAGATGGCACTCGCCGAGTTCAACGGCGCCAACATCCAGCTCGTGGTCAAGGACGACGCCGGCACCGCGCCCGGTGCCACGCAGGCGACGACGCAGGCGCTCGACGAAGGCGCGGAGATCATCGTCGGCCCGCTGTTCGCGCATTCGGTCACGAGCGCGAAGCAGATCGCCCGCTCGCGCGGCGTGCCGATGATCTCGTTCTCGACCGATACCAACGTCGCCTCGTCGGGCGCCTATCTCCTGAGCTTCCTGCCTGAGAGCGACGTCGACCGGATCGTCAGCTACGCGATTTCGCAGAACAAGAAGTCGTTCGTCGCGCTGTTCCCCTCCAACGCCTATGGCGGCGTCGTCGAGGCCGAATTCAACCAGGTGGTGGCGAAGCGCGGCGGCCGCGTCGTCCTCGTCGAGCACTACAGCGAGGATCGCAAAACGCTCGGCGAGATGGTGAAGCAGGTCGCGCAGGCCGCGGGACGCGGCGATGCCCTGTTCATCCCCGACAGCGGCGAGGCGGTCGGCGACGTCATCCATGCGCTCGCCACCGGCGGCGTCAATCTGAAGCAGTTCACCGTGCTCGGCACCGGATTGTGGGCCGACGACCAGCGCATCACCGCGAACAACCTGTTGGAGGGCGCCTGGTTCGCCGCGCCGGAGACGGCGGGCTATCGCAGCTTCGCCGAGCGCTATCGCGCCCGCTATCCACCAGGATCCGGTGCGCCAGGCGACGCTCGCCTATGACGCGGTGGCGATGGTGGCGGCGCTGGTGAAGACGCAGGGGCAGCAGCGCTTCACGAATGACGTGCTGACCAATCCGTCGGGCTTCACCGGGATCGACGGGGTGTTCCGCTTCCGCGGCGACGGCTCCAACCAGCGCGGCCTCGCGGTGATGAAGGTGACGTCGTCCGGAGCCCAGGTGATCGCGCCCGCGCCGCGCAAGCTTCAACGGCTCCGCGATCTAGGAGCATGATCCCGAAAAGTTGCAGACTTTTCGGACGAGATCATGCTCAAATCAGGTCAGACGCGAAGCCGCGACTTTGGACGCACTCAGTTGGGCGCGCCCGGCGTCGAGCGCCGGAGCGTCGCGGCCGCCCGTCGAACTCGTTCGCGACCGGCGTTGAAGCGGCGCCAGACGACGAGGCCGGTGCGATGAAGACGATCCTCATTCCGACCGAAGATCACGACGCGATGCCCGCCGTGCTCGAAGCAGCGCGGCTCATCGGCGCAGCGCTTCGACAGCTACATGGAGGGATTTGCGGTCCATCCCGCGCCCGCCGACTTCGTCGCCGTCGATCCCGTCAGCAGCCTGACCATCGCCAGCACCCATGCCGATGACGAGGAGGTCGAGCGCGTCGCCCAGCGGCTTTTCGAGGGCTTCATGCGCGGCCACGGCGTGCCGGACGCCAAGCGGGGCCCGCCGCCTATTCGCACCGCTGGGTGCGCAGCGGCGCGCTCGGCGATGCCTTCATCGGCAGCCATGGCCGCCTGTTCGATCTCATCGCGCTCGGGCGGCCCGGCCGCGCGCCGCGCGATCCGCGCATGCCGCCGCTCGAAGCGGCGTTGTTCGAGAGCGGCCGGCCGGTGCTGATCGCGCCGTCGGCGGTGCCGCAGGTCATCGGCCGCAACGTGCTCGATCGCCTGGAACGGCAGCACCGAGCAGACCCGCACCACCGCCTTCGCGCTGCCGCTGCTGCGCATGGCGGAGACGGTGACGCTGCTCTCGGTCGAAGGCGGCATGACGCCGGGGCCGACCGGCGACGAGTTCGCGCAGTATCTGCGCCTCAACGGGATCGCCGTCACCGCGATGACCGTGGGCTTGGGCAAGCGCACCACCGGCGAGGTGATCCTCGAAACCGCCAAGACCCACGGCTGCGATCTCCTCGTCAAGGGCGCCTATACCCAGAGCCGCCTGCGCCAGATGGTGTTCGGCGGCGCGACGCGGCACATTCTGGCGACGGCGACGTTGCCGGTCTTGATGGCGCATTGATTTGGCCGCGAACAGGATGTCCCGCCCCGCATGAACCTCGACCGGCCCCCTCAAGGCGACGACAAGCCGCCGGGCCGAGCGCGGACGGCGCGACCGCCCGCGCCGGGAGGGGAAGCGCCGAAGGAGGCCGGGTCGAGCGAGAAGGCGCGCCGGCTGGAATGCGGCGCGGCGTCCGACATTCCTCGCCGTCTTCCCGTCGATCATGCTGCCGATGTTCCTGGCGGTGCTCGACCAGACCATCGTCGCGACCGCGCTGCCGTCGATCGCGGCGTCGACCGGCGAGGTGGAGCGCGCGTCCTGGGTCGTGGTGTCCTACCTCATCGCCTCGACCATCGCGGCGCCGATCTATGGCCGGCTCGGCGATTCGTTCGGCCGCCGCCGGCTGATGTTCATCGCGCTCACGGTGTTCATCGTCGCCTCGCTGCTGTGTGCGGCGGCGAACATCGATCATTCTTCTCACCCTGGCGCGGCTGCTGCAGGGCCTCGGCGGCGGCGGGCTGATGACGCTTTCCCAGGCGCTGGTCGGCGAGGCGTTTCCGCCGCGCGAGCGCGCCCGCTACCAGGGCTATCTCGCCGCGGTCGCGGTGTGCGCCAACACCTTCGGTCCGGTGGCCGGCGGCTATCTCACCGAGCACTTCGGCTGGCAGTCGGTGTTCCTCGTCAACGTGCCGGTCGGGCTGTTGGCGATGTGGCTCACGACCAAGCTCGAGAACCGCATCCCGGACAAGCCGAACTGGACGCCCGACCCGCTCGGCCTCCTGTTCTTCACCTTGTTCGTGACGTTGTCGCTGCTCGCGCTGGAGCAGGCGCAGCACATGGAGATGTCGGCGATGCCGCTCGCCGGCGTGCTGCTCGCCGTCGCCCTCGTCTCCGGCGGACTGCTGGTGCGCCAGGAGATGCGGGCGCCGTCGCCGCTCATCCCGCTCACGCTGCTGCGCCGGCCGACGATCTGGCGCAGCGACGCGCTCGCCGCCTGCCACGGCGCCGCGCTGGTGTCGCTGATCACCTTCCTGCCGATCTATCTCCAGGTCGTGCGCGGGCTGTCGCCGGCGCAGACCGGCGTGCTGCTGGTGCCGCTCACCGTCGGCATCTTCACGGGCTCGCTCGTCACCGGCCGCCTGGTGAGCAAGACCGGCCGCACCACGATCTTCCCGGCATTCGGCCTCGTGTTGGTCACCGCCAACATCGTGGTGCTGGCGCTATGGGCGCAGCACTTCGGCACCACCGGGCTCGCGTGGCTGCTGTTGTGGAACGGCCTCTTCATGGGCACGGTGATGGGCGTCGTCCAGGTCACCGTGCAGAGCGAGTCGGGACCGGTGAAGCTCGGCGAGGCGGCGGCCTCGGTGCAGTTCTCGCGCTCGGTCGGCGCCGCCTTCGGCACCGCCATCGTCACCGCGGTGCTGTTCGCGGCGCTGTCGATGAGGAACCCGGACGCCGCGCGGGCCTTCACCACCATGGTCGAGCATGGCGGCGCATCGGCACTGGCGCCGGGCCAACTCGTCGCCGTGCAGGCCGACATCGCCGAAGCCTTCCGCGCCGCGTTCCTCTCGATCGCGGGCTTCACCGCGATCGGCATCGTGCTCGCGATGTCGATCCCGCTGCGGAGAATTTAGAGGCGGGCATTTTGTGAGGAACAACCCCATGCAAAGTAGATTTTGGTCGGCAGAGGCGGCCGCGACACACGATATTGATGCGCCGTGCCGATCCGGAAGGTATGTGGGTGTAGCGGTCGCCAGCGCCGTAGGGTGGGCAAAGGCGCGCAGCGCCGTGCCCACGCGGTCAGATCGCAGGCGGTCGAATCAGAAAGCAGTCGACGTGGCACGCTTCGCTTTGCCCACCCTACAGCGCTCAGCTAACGACCTCGTCCTGAGGAGCCTGCGAAGCGGGCGTCTCGAAGGACGGCCACAGGCCGCAGCGCATGGGGCCATCCTTCGAGACGCGTCCTTCGGACGCTCCTCAGGATGAGGTCGTTGATAGATTGAACCATTGATCGATTGGACCAGCGTGAGGTGCCGGCGCGCTACGCCGCCAAATCCGCGACGATCGCGTCGAGCAGCGGGAAGCCCGTCGGCGGTGACTCGCAGGCGGCCGTCGGGTGTCGTCTCGACGAGGCCGTGGGTCGTGAGCTCGGCGATCTGCTTTTCCGCGAGCGGCCCGCCGGCGAGCGCGGCGAAGCGCGCGAGGTCGATGCCTTCGGCGAGCCGCAGGCCCATCAGCAGGAATTCGTCGCCCGCCTCGACGCGGCTGAGCGCTTCGTCGGTGACGACGCCGTGGCCGCGTCGCTTCGACCCGCATCAGCCAGCGCCTCGGGCCGCTTCTCGGTCGCGGTGGCGTGGCGGCGGCCGTCGATGTCGAGGCGGCCATGGGCGCCGGGGCCGATGCCGGCATATTCGTGGTAGCGCCAGTAGACGAGGTTGTGGCGGCACTCGGCGCCCGGCCGCGCGTGGTTGGAGATCTCGTAGGCCGGCAGGCCGGCGGCGGCGCAGACCTCGCGGGTGAGGTCGTAGAGCGTCGCGCGCGTGATCGTCGTCCGGCACCGCGAGCTTGCCGGCGGCGTGAAGCGCGGCAAACGGCGTCTCCGGCCTCGATGGTGAGCTGGTAGAGCGAGAGATGCTCGGCCGCTTCGGCGATGGCGCGCGTCGAGCTCGGCGCGCCAGGCCGGCGCGGTCTGGCCGGGCCGCGCATAGATGAGGTCGAACGAATAGCGCTCGAAATGCGCCGCGCGCGATCGCGACGGCGGCGAGCGCCTCGTCGGCCGTGTGCATGCGCCCGAGCGCCTTGAGCGCGGCGTCGTCGAGCGCCTGCACGCCGAGCGACACGCGGTTGACGCCGGCGGCGCGGTAGCCCGCAAACCGCGTCGCCTCGACGCTGGTCGGATTGGCCTCGAGCGTGACCTCGACGTCGGGCGCGACCGTCCAGTGCTGCGCCACCGCGTCGAGGATCGCGCCGACGGTCTGCGGCTCCATCAGCGACGGCGTGCCGCCGCCGAAGAAGATCGTCGACACGGTGCGCCCGGGGACGCGCGCGGCCGTCGCCGCGATCTCGGCGGCAAACGCGCGCACGAACCGCGCCTCGTCGATCTCGGCGTGGCGGACATGGCTGTTGAAGTCGCAATAGGGGCACTTCGACAGGCAGAACGGCCAGTGGACGTAGACGCCGAAGGCCTCGTCCGCGGCGGGGCTGGTCTTCGTGTCGGCGACAACGGCCTGGTCAAGCTTTGCCAAGGCAGGCCTCCGCGAGCTTGAAGAAGGCGCGGGCGCGATGGGAGAGGCCGCGGCTGCCGGGCGGCAGGCCGTGCTTCTCCTCGCTCGTCATCTCGCCGAAGGTGCGCGCGTGCCCCTCGGGCAGGAACATCGGATCGTAGCCGAAGCCCTTGTCGCCGCGCGGCGGCCAGACCAGCACGCCGTCGACGCGGCCCTCGAACGCCTCCATGTGGCCGTCCGGCCAGGCGACGCACAGCGCCGAGATGAAATGCGCGGTGCGTGCGGCCGGCGACGTCGCGCCGAGGCGCTGCAGCTTCTCCTCGATGTCGCCCATGGCGCGGCGGAAGTCCTTGTCGGGACCGGCCCAGCGCGCCGAATGGATGCCCGGCGCGCCGCCGAGCGCATCGACCACGAGGCCGGAATCGTCGGCGAACGCCGGCAGCTCCGCCGCCTTTGCCGCCGCCGCGGCCTTGATCAGCGCGTTTTCGGCAAAGCTCGTGCCGGTCTCCTCGGGCTCGGCGAGGCCGAGCTCGCCGGCCGAGACCGCCGCGACGCCGTAGGGCGCGAGGAGTTCGCGCATCTCGGCGAGCTTGCCTGGATTATGGGTCGCGATCACGAGCCGTCCGGCGATGGGGCGATGACGTTGCATTCAATGACGTGCCATTCAATCCCCGATTCGCGGATTTCGGAAGGCGCAGCTTCGGCGCCGTGCCGGTATCACATCACCGCCAGCTTCTGCAGGTCGATCAGCTTGCCGATCCCTTTGCGCGCCAGCGCCAACAACGTCCAGGAACTGCGCTTCGCTGAACGGCGTCTTCTCCGCCGTGCCCTGGATTTCGACGATGCCGCCGTTGCCGGTCAGCACGAAATTGGCGTCGGTGTCGGCGGCGGAGTCCTCGGCATAGTCGAGGTCGAGCACCGGCGTACCGCCGATGAGATGCCGCAGGAGATCGCCGCGACGTGGTCGCGCAGCGGCATCGTGCGGATGCATCTCGCGCGTCTTCATCCAGGTCGATGGCAGTCGTGCAGCGCGACCCAGGCGCCGGTGATCGAGGCGGTGCGGGTGCCGCCGTCGGCCTGGATGACGTCGCAGTCGATGGTGATCTGGCGCTCGCCCAGCGCCTTCAGGTCGACGATGGCGCGCAGGCTGCGGCCGATCAGCCGCTGGATTTCCATGCGTGCGGCCGGCCTGCTTGCCGGCCGACGCCTCGCGCCGCGTCCGCTCGCTGGGTGGCGCGCGGCAGCATGCCGTACTCGGCGGTGACCCAGCCGCGCGCCTGGCCCTTGAGCCAGGGCGGCATGCGGTCTTCGAGCGTCGCCGTCACCAGCACCTGGGTGTCGCCGAACTTCACGAGGCAGGAGCCCTCCGCGTATTTGACCACCCCGCGTTCGAGGGTGACCGCGCGCAGCTCGTCGGGTTGGCGCCGGCTCGGTCGCATGACTACATTTCTCCCGGCGGCAGGTCGGTGATGCCGCGCCGCTCCGGAGCAGCTTTTAAGTTCGCAGGGCTCGCTCCACAAGCCCGCGTTTTTCTGGTCGCGCCACCGGGATAGACAAACAGGCCCTCCGGGGCATGGATTCAATCATGCGTTCCGTGTCGCAAGACGTACCGATCGGCTCGAGCGAAATCAGCCTCGCCCAGCTCAACGAGCGCTCGCGCGAGATCTTCCGCCAGATCGTCGAGAGCTATCTCGCGACCGGCGAGCCGGTCGGCTCGCGCAACCTGTCGCGCATCCTCCCGATGACGCTGTCGCCCGCCTCGGTCCGCAACGTCATGCAGGACCTCGAGCAGCTCGGGCTGATCTATGCGCCGCACACCTCGGCCGGCCGGCTGCCGACCGAGCTCGGCCTGCGCTTCTTCGTCGATGCGCTGATGCAGATCGGCGACCTGAGCGAGCCGGACCGCGGCGCGATCGAGGCGCCAGGTCGCCGCCGCCGGGCACGACGGTCGAGGACGTGCTGACCGAGGCCTCGACGCTGCTGTCGGGGCTCACCGCGCGCCGCCGGCGTCGTGCTCACGGCGAAGGCGAATGTGCGCCTGAAGCATATCGAGTTCGTGCGGCTCGAGCCGGAGCGCGCGCTCGTCGTGCTCGTCGCCGAGGACGGCGCGGTCGAGAACCGCGTGCTGGCGCTACCGACCGGGCTGCCGACCTCGGCGCTCACCGAGGCGTCGAACTTCCTCAACGCCCATGTGCGCGGCAAGACCCTCGCCGAGGCGCAAGGCCGAGCTCGAAGGCGCGCTCGAAGCCGGACGCGCCGAGCTCGACGCGCTGACCCAGAAGCTCGTCGCCGCGGGCTTCGCGAGCTGGTCGGGCGGCGAGCGCGACGAGCGCAAGCTCATCGTGCGCGGCCACGCCAATCTGCTCGACGACCTCAAGGCGGTCGAGGACCTCGAGCGGGTGCGCCGCCTGTTCGACGAGCTCGAGACCAAGCGCGGCGTGATCGACCTTCTCGACCGCGCCGAGCGGGCCGAGGGCGTGCGCATCTTCATCGGCTCGGAGAACAAGCTGTTCTCGCTGTCGGGCTCCTCGATCATCATCGTCGCCCTACCGCGACACGAGCGGCGGCATCGTCGGCGTGATCGGCGTGATCGGCCCGACCCGGCTCAACTACGCCCGCATCGTGCCGATGGTCGATTACACGGCGAAAGTGGTGAGCAAGCTTCTGGCGCCGGGAAGTTAAACCTCCGCGGTCGATTCCTCCCCCGCTTGCGGGGGAGGGTAGGGAGGGGGAAAGCAGCAGTGCGTCTGGGCGGCGGTGCGATAGCCTGAGTCAGCGGCCCCCTCCCCACCCTCCCCCGCAAGCGGGAGAGGGAGTCGGCCGCTGCGGGTTTGGAAACGTCGCGAGACGCGCAGCCTTGCCCGCAACCTCACGTCCGCGCGATAACAGGTCAATGACAACGCCAAGGAGTTCCGCGATGAGCACGGCCGGGCAGAAAGCCGCAACTGGGGCACCGCGCAGCAAGGAGCGCGCCGTTTTCCGCTGGGACGATCCGCTGCTGTTCGACGACCAGCTCACCGAGGACGAACGGCTGATCCGCGACACCGCGCGCGGCTACGCCCAGGACAAGCTGATGCCGCGGGTGATCGACGCCTACATGCAGGAGCACACCGATCGCGCCGTATTCAACGAGATGGGCGAGCTCGGCCTCCTCGGCGTGACTGTCCCCGAGGCGTATGGCGGCGCGGAAGCCGGCTACGTCTCCTATGGGCTCGGTGGCGCGCGAGATCGAGCGGGTCGATTCCGGCTTCCGCTCGATGATGAGCGTGCAGTCGTCGCTGGTGATGTACCCGATCTACGCCTATGGCGACGAGAGCCAGCGCAAGAAGTATCTGCCGAAGCTCGCGACCGGCGAGTGGGTCGGCTGCTTCGGCCTCACCGAGCCCGATGCCGGCTCCGACCCGGCCGGCATGAAGACGCGGGCCGAGAAGGTGTCCGACGGCTACCGTCTCACCGGCACCAAGATGTGGATTTCCAACGCGCCGCTCGCCGACGTGTTCGTGATCTGGGCGAAGTCGGCGGCCCATGGCGACGACATCCGCGGCTTTGTGCTGGAGAAGGGCATGAAGGGCCTCTCCGCGCCGAAGATCGGCGGCAAGCTGTCGCTGCGCGCCTCGGTCACCGGCGAGGTGGTGATGGACGGCGTCATCGTGCCGGAGGAGAATTTGTTGCCCAATGTCACCGGCCTCAAGGGGCCGTTCGGCTGCCTCACCCGGGCGCGTTTCGGCATCGCACTCGGCGTCATGGGCGCCGCGGAGGACTGCTGGCACCGGGCGCGGCAATACACCCTCGACCGCAAGCAGTTCGGCCGGCCGCTCGCCGCCACCCAGCTCGTGCAGAAGAAGCTCGCCGACATGCAGACCGAGATCGCGCTCGGCCTGCAGACCGCCTTGCGGGTGGGTCGCCTGCTCGACGAAGGCCGCGCCACGCCGGAGATGATCTCGCTCATCAAGCGCAACAATTGCGGCAAGGCGCTCGACATCGCCCGCACGCCCGCGACATGCACGGCGGCAACGGCATCCAGGTCGAGTACCACGTGATGCGGCACATGGCGAACCTCGAGACCGTGAACACCTACGAGGGCACGCACGACGTCCACGCGCTGATCCTCGGCCGCGCACAGACGGGCCTGCAGGCGTTCTCGTAGGGGCGGGCTAACCTCTCCCCGCACGCGGGGAGAGGGAGTTCGGCCCTCACGTGGCATTGTGCCATCCGTGATTCCCAGCGCAATTAAGCGATTGCGCCCTACGCCCTCTTGATTATTCGGAGTGCGCGCCGGCCATGGCGCGGCGCTCGCCTGCGTAGCGCACGAGGGCGAGGAAGCGGTAGATGCCGTGGACGAACTTGCCGTAGGGCAGAGTCACGAACAGCGCGAACACGACGCCGAGATGGACGGCGAGGAGGAGCCCCATCGCCGCGGTGTCGCGCAGCACGAGCAGCGCAAGGCCGGTGAGTCCGGAGAGGAACAGCATCACGATGAAGGCGGTGTCCATGCCGAGCCGCGCCTCGTCGGTGAGCGCGGGATCGCGCCGGAATTTCTCGACGAGCAATCCCGCCGGCCCGATGACGAGCCCGATGCCGCCGAGCGTGCCGAGGATCACCGGCAGAGCGTACCACGCATAGGGCGCCTCGCGTCCGAGCAGATAGTGGTCGAGTGTCGCGACGCAGGTGGCGGCGAAGCACAGCAGAAAGCCGTAGAAGGTGAAATGGTGGTAGAGCCGCCGGTAGTCGGCGCGGCTTTCCTCATCGTTCATGCAGCCTTCGCCGCCGCCGTCGAGATAATGCAGCGTGAAGGCGTCGTGCATCGCCTTGAGCCAGGGATACGGCCCCGACATCGGCGTGGGGTCGCCGATGTCGCGCCAGAAATTGCGCGCGGAAAGCGCGAGCGCGACGATCGCATAGACGAACGCGGCGCCGAAGATCGCCACCATCGCGTTGTGCGGCATCAGGGCGTAGAACGATCCCGGGCCACCGCCGCGCGCGAACACCGCCGCCGGATTGTTGAACGCGACGACGCCGATCACGAACGCCGCAACGCTCGAGCGCCGCGATCGCTGCGACGGCGAGCCCGTTGCGTGCGAACAGGCCTGACAGCGCCGCCGGCCATGCGTAGGCCTGATAGGAATCGGCGCGCACCTGCGCGAACACGCGCGGCACGTTGACGTCGAATTCGTGGGGCGGCGAGAACTGGCAGTCGTCGTAGCAGGCGCCGCAGCCGTGGCAGAGATTGGCGAGGTAGTTGAGGTCGCCGTCGGGAAACACGCGGCGCATTTCCATCGCCGGGAATACCGCGCACAGGCCCTCGCAGTAACGGCAGGAGTTGCAGACCACCATCAGGCGGTCGGCCTCCGCAAGCATCTTAGTTCCGTGCATTGGCCGCTGCCTCCCGTCCTGCGATGCGGCCGAACACGCTGCCGATGGTCATGCCGATGCCGGCGGCATAGCCGCGGCCGAGCACGTTGCCCGCCATGATCTCGCCGGCCGCAAACATGTTGGCCGAGGGCCGGCCGTCCTTCATCAGCATGCGCGCTTCCTTGTTCACGCGGGTTCCGAGATAGGTGAAGGTGATGCCCGGCCGCACCGGATAGGCATAGAACGGCGGCTTCTCGATGCGCCGCGCCCAATGGGTCTTGGCCGGCGTGATCCCCTCGGTGCGGCAGTCGTCGAGGATGGTGTGGTCGAAGGTGCCGGGCCGCACCGCGGCGTTGAACTTCGTCGACCGTGTCCTCGAGCGTCGCGGAATCGAGGCCGAACTTCCCGGCGAGCTCGCCGATCGATTGCGCCTCGATCGGCGGAAACAGCGACGGCATGAACATGGTGAGCGAGCTTGCGTCGAAGATGATGTAGGCGATCTGGTCCGGCTGGCCGGCGACGAGCCGGCCCCAGATCGCGTAGCGCTTCGGCCACACGTCCTCGCCCTCGTCATAGAAGCGCTGGGCGTGCTTGTTGACGACGATGCCGAACACGACGCAGTCGAGCCGGGTGATGATGCCGCCGTCGTATTTCGGCGCCCGCGCGTCGATCGCGACCGCATGGCACTGCGTCGGATCGCCGATCTCGCCGACGCCCTTGTCGAGCAGCAGCTTGAGCACGGTGCCGCGGTTGTGCGGAGTGCCGCGGATCAGGAAGTTGTCGGCGGGCGGGCCCCAGTATTGCTTCATCCACTCGATGTTCGCTTCGAACCCGCCGCAGGCGGCGACGAGCGCGCCGGCGCGGACGGTGGCGCGTTCGCCGTTGGCGCGCTTTGCCGTCGCCGAGAGGAACATGCCGTCGGCGATATCGAGGTCGACCACCTCGGCCTCGTATTCGACCGCGACGCCCAGCGCTTCGGCGGTCCGATAGAGCGTGTTGAGCATCGCCCGGCCGCCGCCGAGAAAGAAGGAATTGGTGCGCCCGAGGCTCAGCGTGCCGCCGAGCGAGGGCTGGAAGCGCACGCCCTGCTCGGCGATCCAGCCGAGCATCGCCTTCGATTCGTGGATCATGTGGCGGGCGAGCGGCTCGTCGGTGTTGCCGCCGGTGACGCGCAGGAGGTCGTCGAAGAACTCCTCCTCGGTGTAGGGGCCGGTCAGCTCCTTGGTCGCGGCATCGTGGGCGCAGCGCATGTTGCGGGTGTGCCGGGTGTTGCCGCCGCGGTAGAACTTCGTCGCCGCTTCCAGCACCAGCACCGAGGCGCCGGCGCGCCGCGCGCTGATCGCCGCACACAGCGCGGCATTGCCGCCGCCGACGACGAGCACGTCGTATTTCTTCGTCAGATCCGCCATCTCCCCTCCGTCATCCGCAGCCCGAACGCCGGGTGCGGTACCCCTTCGTCAAGCTCGCATCGCGGCCTCACGCCATCGCCGCTGCCTTCTCCGCGGCGAGCGCCGGTGCCGCCGCCGGCGCGGTCGCCGCCGACGCGTTGGTGCGGTAGAACGCCGCCGTCGCCATGATGCTGCAATAGGCCGCGAACATCAGCCAGAATCCCGGCGAGGCCTGGTTGTCGCTCGCCTTGATCAGGAACGTCGACGCGAGCGGCGTGAAGGTGCCGAACAGCGCGGCGGCGAGGCTGAACGCGAGCGAGAAGCCGGACGCGCGCACGTGCGACGGCACGATCTCCGACAGCGCCGCGACCATCGCGCCGTTGTACATGCCGAAGTAGAACGAGAACAGCATGTCGACCGCGAGCAGGTTGACGAAGCGTCGGGTCGGCGACCAGCCAGCGCAACGCCGGATAGGCGGTGACGAGCGCGAGGGTCGCGATCGTCAGCAGCACCGGCTTCCGGCCGATGCGATCGGACACTCGCGCCGCCGATCGGCAGCCAGATGAAGTTCGTCACGGCGACGCACAGCGTCACCAGCAACGCGTCGACCGCAGAGAGCTTGAGCACGCTCTTGCCGAAGGTCGGCGTATAGACGGTGATGAAATAGAACATCACGGTGGTCAGCGCGACGAGGTTCATGCCGAGGAAGATGGTCTGCCAGTTCTGCACCATCGATCGCAGGATCTCGGGGGCGGTGGGATGCTTCTTCATCGCGAGAAACTCCGGCGTCTCCTCGAGCGAACGCCGGATCACGAAGATGAACGGCACGATCAGGCAGCCGATGAAGAATGGGATGCGCCAGCCCCACGCGTTGATCTGGTCCTGGTCCATCGCCGCATTGAGCGCGAAGCCGATGATCGCGGCGAAGAAGATCGCGACCTGCTGGCTCGCCGACTGGAACGACGTGTAGAAGCCCTTGTTGCCCGGCGTCGCGATCTCGAACAGGTAGATCGACACGCCGCCGAGCTCGACGCCGGCGGAGAAGCCCTGCAGCAGCCGGCCGATCAAGACGATGATCGGGGCGAGGATGCCGATGCTCGCATAGGTCGGCGCGAAGGCGATGGTGATGGTGCCGATCGCCATGATCGCCAGCGTGACGATCAGGCCCTTGCGGCGGCCGATCTTGTCGAGATAGGCGCCGAGCACGATCGCGCCGACCGGCCGCATCAGCGCGCCGAGCCAGAACGTCGTGAAGGTGAGCATCAGCTCCGTCGTCTCGTTGCCGGTCGGGAAGAACGCCTTGGAGATCGGCCCGGCGTAGAAGCCGAACAGGAAGAAGTCGAACTGCTCGAGGAAATTGCCGCTGGTCGAACGGAGGATCGCGCCGATCCGCGATTTCAGCTGAGGAGCTTCCGCCATGTCATGCACTCCTGATCCGTGCGTTCGGACGCGCCGGGCGCCACGTGTTGCGGCACAGTTGCCGCCGCATGTCCGGACCGCCGGCCATGCGAGGCTACGGCTTGCCCGCGTAGACGATGGTCACCGGGCTTCCGTTCTTGATGTTCTGTCCGGTCGGCGTGAGCTTGCCGGAGCCGGCATCGACCTTGAAGGTCACGACGTTGTCGCCCTGCTCGTTCGCCGCATTGAGGAAATGGCCGGACGGGTCGAGGCCGATGAAGCGGGGGCCGCCACCCTGGGTCGATTGCCAGCCGACCGGGCTCAGCAGGCCGTCGGCATTGGCGGCGTAGATCGCGACGCTGTCATGGCCGCGGTTCGAGCCGTAGACGAAGCGGCCGTCCGGCGACACCGCGATTTCGGCCGCCGTGCTGTTGCCGGTGAAGTCGGTCGGCAGGGTGGTGATCACCTGCAGCGGCTTGAGGCTCCCGGACTCCGGATCGAAACTGATAGGTCGCCATCGTGCTGTTGAGCTCGTTGAGGACCCAGACGATCGGCAGCTTGGGATGGAAGGCGACGTGGCGCGGCCCGGCGCCGGGCCGCGACTGCACCGAGCCCTGCTCGGTCGGGGTGAGCTTGCCGGTCGCGCCGTCGAAGCGGAACACGAACACGCGGTCGAGCCCCTTGTCGGGCACCAGCACGAAGCGTCCCGGACGGGTCGAACACGATGTCGTGGGGATGCGAGCTCTGCTGCTCGACCTTGTGCGGCCCGGGCTCGCCCGGCAGCTGCACCAGTTGGTGCTGGTCCTTGAGCGCGCCGTCCGGCCCGATCGGCAGCACCGCGACGCTGCCGCTCGAATAATTGGCGACGACGAGATACTTGCCGGAGGGGTCGAGGGCCTGGCGGACGCCGTTCTTGCCGCCGGTCGCGGCGCGGCCCAGGGGCTTGGCTTCGCCGGTCTTGGGATCGAGCGCGAAGGCCGTCGCGAAATCGCTGTCGCCATGCACCGAGTAGAGCACGCGCTGGTCGTGGCTCAGCGCGAGATAGGACGGATTGACGAGATTGCCGACGTGCTGGACATGGGTCCAGCCGCCGGTCGCGGGATCGACGCGATAGACGTGGATGCCGTCGCCGCGCGCCTTGCGCGTCGGCGGTCGTGAACGAGCCGACATAGGCGTACATCGACGAGCCTGAAGGGGTTTGCGCGGCGGCCGGCACCGGCGCCGCGAGGGTAAGGGCCATCAACATGGCAGCGGCGCTCGGTCCGAGCAATCCCGAAATCTCGCCCTTCATCGGTCGTCTCCCCTTGCCTTGTTGTATTGCGATTTGTCGTGCCGGCACGGGCCGGATGCCGACAATCTATCGGCATGCAAGGCTTTGATCGAGAGCCTTTTTCGCGCAGGGCCGCCAAGTCCGGCGAGGCGTGGCGGCACGCGCGCCTCGCCGATTTCGCCTCACGAGGAACGCGCCGGAGCACGCCCGCTACTTCATGCGCTTCCACACCTGGTAGGCGGTGACGCCGGTCGCCGGCGTGGTCGCGTTGTATTTGAGCTCGTCGTCGACGAGGGTCACCGAGGCGCCGGTGCGGTCGGTGCCCTGCCAGCTCGGCTCGAGGGCGCCCTCGATGTGATAGACGATGCGGTCATTCGGCTTCGTTCACCGAGAACGTCCCGAAATAGGCTTGGCCGCCCTGCACCGCCACCGCGTACTCTTCCGCCGTGCCCTTGTTCTTGTCGCGGGAGGCGAATTTCGGCCGCGCCGGATTGAACAGGATGTAGGAGAACCGGCCGCCCGCATCGAAGGTGAGGCGCCCGATCGGCTTCGCGCCGTAGACCTCCTCCCGCTTGCCGTCGGGGGCGATGGTGTATTGCGAGACGACAGTCCAGGTGCCGACGAGCCGCTCCTTGAGCGAGGCCTGCTGGAGCGCCGGCGGCAGGTGGCGCCGCAGCGCGACACCGGCGGTAAGGCAGAGACAAAACACACTTCGGTTCATCGGGAGCCCCCTGGCTGCAAAGCGCCGATGCGTTCCAGAGCGAGGCGAAATCTGCAACCGGCGTGCAATGCGCAGCGCCGCTCAGGCGCTCGCCCGGTTGATCGCGGCGGCGAGCGCATAGCCGATCCACACCGCGAGCAGGCAGAGCACCACCGACGCCACGATGTAGGCGCCGCCGCGTCCCCACGCGCCGTCCTGGAACAGCGAGAGCGTCTGCAGGCTGAAGGCGGAGAACGTGGTGTAGCCGCCGCAGATGCCGGTCATGACGAACAGGCGGACATCGAGGGGCGTCTCGTCGAACCGGCCGTCGGGGCCGGTGATCGCAAAGAAGAAGCCGATGACGAACGAGCCGAGGATATTGATGAACAGCGTGCCCCACGGGAAGGCGGCGCCGAGCCATTTCGTCGCCACCAGCGTGCACCAGTGGCGCGCCATTCCGCCGAGCGCACTTCCGATCGCGATCCAGAGATACGTCATCATGGCCGCCAACCTGCCTCGTTCCGTCCTGCGCGCGATCGTTGCGCATGCCTCTTGCGCGCATGTCTTGCGCTCGCATGGGCGCGTTCCGGTCCATGGGGTGAACGGCCTACCTCGACCGGGACACCAAAGGATCGGAGCCGGAACCTGCACTCCGGGCGCCACCGGATTCAACCCCAATCGGCCGTCGCTGCGGCCGAATATCCCCACAACCGGCCGTGGGTGCAGCGAAACGCGGCAAAGTCTGTATGATCGCGGATGCCGAGCCGCCGCGCTCACCGAAGTGGAAGAACGGAGCATCGCCATGGCACAACGGCAACAGCGCATTGCGGCCCTCGCCTCCGGGGCCGGAGTCCTGCTCTGTCTCCTGGCGAGCGTCGCGCCGGCGGCCGCGCAATCCGGCGCCTGCACCCTGACGCCCGACAAGCGCAACCCGAACGACAAGATTCTGCGCTGCGGCACCGAGCTCACCATCACGCCGGCGCCGGGGACGGTTTACCGGCCGGGGCCCGCCGGCGCCGACGGCCTGCCGGCGTCGGTGCAACTCGACAGCGGTGCGCTGCTCATCGAGTTCAACCCGAAGCGGCGTCGTGAATTCCAGATCCTGACGCCCCAGGCGATCGCCTCGGTGCGCGGCACCAAATGGGCGATGGACGTCACGTCGATGCAGACCTCGACCCTGGTGCTCAACGGCGAGGTCGCGGTCGCCCGCAAGAACGAGACGGAGAACGTGCTCGTCGGGCCCGGCCAGGGGGTCGACATCGATATGCCGCCGGGCGCGCCGCGCTCGGTCAGCCCCTATCGGCCGGATCCGATCGCGGTGAAGCAATGGGGCCCGGCCCGGGTCAAGGAGCTGCTCGACCGGTTCGGCCCATGATGGCGCTCCGCCGTCCGTCGGCGCGAGCCACACTGACCATTCTGTTCGTGTTGATCGGAGCCGCCTGGGGCGGCTTTCTCGGGCTGCGCCATCTTGCGGCGCGCGCCTCCGCGCTCGACGCGCTGGAAAATCTCTCGCTCGACTGGCGCTATTCGCTCGCCGGCCCGCGCACACCGCCGCGCGGCGTCGTCATCGCCGGGATCGACGAGGAGACGATCCGCCAGGCCGGCGCGTTTCCGCTGCCGCGCAGTGCGCTCGCGCAGATCGTGCGGGGGATTGCGCGCCACAATCCCCAGGCCATCTGCGTCGACGTCCTGCTGCTCGATCCCGGCAATGCCGAGGCCGACCGCGAGCTCGCCGACGCGCTGCATGCCGGCCGCAGCATCATCGGGGCGGTCGCCCTGTTCGGCCGCGACGACGCCGACGAGGTCACGACGACGGGACCGGGCGACGCCTTCATCCCGATGCCGTCCAGCATTCTGTGGCCGCAGGAGATTTTTCGCGCGGCGGCGCAGCCCGGTCTCTCCAACGTCTCGACCGATCGCTCCGGCGTCCCGCGCTACGTGCCGCTGCTGTTCGAGTATCAGGGCGCGATCGTGCCCTCGTTCGCGCTCGCTTCCGCGGCGGCGGCGCTCAACACCGATCCGGTGCTCGGGACCGACGAGGTGAAGCTGCGGGCGCGGTCGGTCGCGCTCGACCTCGGCTTTCACCTGCCGCTGCGCTTCTACGGACCGTCGGGCAGCTTCAAGGACTTCAGCGCCTGGCAGGCGGTGTCGGGCACCCTCGATCCCGAGGATGTTCGCGGCCAGGTCGTCGTGCTCGGCGCGACCGCGACCGGCACCGGCGATCGCTTCGCGACGCCGTTCGACCGCGTGACGCCCGGCGTCGAGATCTTCGCCACCGCGATCAGCAATCTCATCGCCGGCGACGGGCTCGTCCGCGACGGCACGACCCGCGCGATCGATGCGGCGATCGCCGTCGCGCTTCCCGGCATCGCGGTGCTGCTGCTGGCGCTACGGCCGTTCTGGCTCGCGATCGTCCTCACCACGCTGGCGTTCCTCGCCTGGATCGGGGGGCTCGATCGTCGCATTCAACGCCGGCTATTGGCTGAGCTTCGCGGTGCCGGCGGCCGCGGCCATCCCGATCGCGGTGACCTACGGCGTCGGACGGCTATGGGTCGAGCAGCGCGCGGTCGCGCGCATGGCGACGGAAACCGATGTTCTGCGGCGCTTCCAGGCGCCGGGCCTGCTCGCGCTGCTCGAGAAGGACCCGCAGCTCCTGATGAAGCCGGTCCGCCAGGAGGCCGCGATCGTGTTCGTCGATCTTTCCGGCTTCACCGGCCTGACCGAAGCGCTCGGGCCGGCCTGGACGCGGGACGTGCTGGTCGGGCTGCACGAGCTCATCGAGCGGGCGGCGACCGCTCACCGCGGCTTCGTGGTGAGCTACATGGGCGACGGCGCCATGATGGTGTTCGGGCTGCCGAGCGCCGCAGCCCGGCGACGCCGTCAATGCGCTCGCCGCCGTCGCGCAGCTCCATCGCGAGTATCACGGAGTGGCTGCAGACCCTGCCGCCGGTCGCCCGCGGCAAGCTCGCGCCGCGCTTCGGCAGCCATTTCGGGCCGGTGATCCTGTCGCGCCTCGGCGCCGCGGACCACCAGCACATCGCCGCGACCGGCGACACCGTGAACGTCGCGAGCCGGCTGATGGAAGTCGCCAAGCAGCGCGGCGCGCCGATCGCGGTGAGCGAGGACCTCTGCCGTGCCGCGGGTTTGCCCGGCGGCGCTGCAGGTCAGCCAGGCGGCGCTACAGGTCAGCCTGGCGAGGCCTGCGCCCTCGAACTCGGCGAACCCGTCGCGATCGACATCCGCGGGCGCGCCGAGCCGCTGTCGGTCCGCTTCGCCGGCCTTGGTGCAGTGCACGCCTGAAATTCCACCTGCATCGACGCGGGATGGAAGCTGGAACCGGCGATGCCTACATCCGTTGAAGGCCGAGCTCGTGAGGTCGGCCCGAAACGGAGACCTCGATGACCGCACCGCTGATCGTGTCCATTCCGCACCGGCTCGGACGGGACGAGGCGACGCGCCGGGTCAAATCCGGATTGGACACCGTGCGCAGCAAGCTCACCCAGGTGATGACCATCGAGGAGGAGACCTGGACCGGAAACCAGCTGCAGTTTCGGGTCCGTGCGCTCGGCCAGGCGGCGAGCGGCACCATCGACATCGCCGAAGACCATGCCCGCCTCGAAGTGACGCTGCCGTGGCCGCTGGCGCAGATCGCCGAGAAGGTTCAGCGGGCGATCCAGAGCCAGGGCACGGCCATGCTGGAGAAGAAGTAGCCGGTTGTGCGGGGCCGTCGGCCCCGCATAGTCCGTCGTAGCCGGACCGCGCTGATTGACTGAGTTCGGCAAGCATCGCGGTCTTCCCATTCACGTCAGCGTAAAGGAACGACCAGATGGACCAGGACAGCCTTCGAGCAGTCCGTCTCCTTCCGAAGACGGGACGGCCCTCGGTCGGCGAATCGCTGAACCGGGGCAAGGATGCTCTCGGCAACGTCGCCGCCGACGCCATGGCCGACGCATCCTCGGATCTCGACGCGCTCCGCAGCGACCTCGCCAGCCTCAAGAGCACGCTGGCGCGGTTCATGACCGAGGCGGGCGGCGAGGCCGCGAAGTCGGCCCGTGAAGTGTCGTCGAGCATGGCCGGCCACGTCGGAGACACCGCGAGCGATCTCGCCGACAAGGGCGCGCGCTTCGCCGCCACGACCGGCGATCAGGCCAAGACCTTGGCGGCAGAGATCGAGGCCTTCGCCCGCCGCAATCCGCTCGGCGCGCTCGCCGGTGCCGTCGCCGTCGGCTTCGTCCTCGGCCTGTGGGGACGCCGCAGCTGATGCTGTTCAAGCTTCTCAAGCTGTTCGGCCTCGACGTCCGCGCCGAAATCGCGGCGGTGAAGGGCGAGATCACGCGGCGCGTCGACGACGCGACGGACCGGGCGCGGCACCTCGCGCTCGGCGCCGCCGTCATCGCCGTGTTGGCGATGTTCGCCGGCCTGTGCTTCGTCACGGCGCTCGGCGTCGGCTTGTTGCGCTTGTATCGTTTCGCCGAGGCCGCCTACGGACCCGACGCCGCACTCGGCATCCTCGCCGCGGTGCTCGCTCGCCGCGATCCTGATCCTGCTCGTGGACGCGCTTCGGTGGTGGCACGGTCGCTCAAGAGCCCGCCGGCTCCGCGCCCGTCCGCGGTGGGCGCGGATGTGCCCGGCGCCGGCCCCCGCGCCGCCCCGCCGCCTGGGCCGCCGCCGGAAGCGGTGGCCGCTGCCGCTGATGTCGTCCGGCGATCTCGTCGAGCCGCTGACCCTCGTGCTGGGATTGTTCGCCAAGGACCCCCGGCTCGGCCATCCGACGCTGGACCAATTCGTTACCGGTCTGCCGAACGGCGGCGGCAAGCCCGACGAGGCGGTCGCCCAGGCGCTCGACGTCATCCGCAACGGCGACCGCACCCAGCTCGCCATCATCCTCGGTGCCGCCGTCGCGGCGGGCTGGCTGCTCGCCCGCGGCCGCCCGCAACCGGGCAGCGCTCCGGCAATAGCCTGCAGTAGCAGCACCCTGGGCAATTACCCCGCGGATTCGCGGGCGCAGCGTCGCGAGAGCGAGCGCCATCGGATCGCAATTCGAATTTGTGCGACGCGTGACTCGCGTTGCCGCGAATTGGCACATTCGCCGCAACGGAATTCGAAACAAATCCTGTACTGATCGTGGCGCCGGATGGCACATTCGGCCCGGGATTGAACGATGGCAGCGCTCGACACCGTAAGCCTCACCATCATGTTCGGTGCGTTGCTGGTGCTCGCCGGCATCCTGTCGAGCCTCGTTGCGCTGCGATTCGGCGCGCCGCTGCTGCTCGTCTTCCTGCTCGTCGGCATGCTGGCCGGCGAAGCCGGGCCCGGCGGGCTCAAGTTCGACGACGTCAACCTGACCTACACGGTGGGATCGGTGGCGCTGGCGCTGATCCTGTTCGACGGCGGGCTGCGGACGCGCTTTGCGACGTTCCGCAGCGTCGTCGGGCCGTCGCTGATGCTCGCCACCATCGGCGTGCTGCTCACCGCCGCACTGACGGCGCCGGTCGCATCCTATCTTCTCGGCTTCGACTGGGCGCAGTCGCTGCTCGTCGGCGCCGTCATCTCCTCGACCGACGCGGCGGCGGTGTTCCTGCTCATCCATTCGCGCGGACTGCGGCTGCGCCCGCGCGTCGGCGCGACGCTCGAGATCGAGTCCGCGACCAACGATCCGTTCGCGATCTTCCTCACCATGGCGCTGGTCAGCATCCAGCTCAACGGCAGCCAACCCTGGTATTCGGTGCTCGACGAGCTCGCGATCGAAGGGATCGGCGGCACCGTCGTCGGCCTGATCGGCGGCCGCGCCATCGTGTTCGCGCTCAACCGGCTCAACCTGCCGCAGGGCCTGCACGCGCCGCTGGTCGCCACCGGCGCGCTCGTCGTGTTCGCGATCGCCCAGGTCGGCCATTCCTCCGGCTTCCTCGCCGTCTATCTCGCCGGCATGATCGTCGGCAACCGGCCGACCCGCGCCCACAACACGGTCATCGTGTTTCTCGATGCCGCGACCTGGCTCGCGCAGATCGTCATGTTCGTGCTGCTCGGCCTGCTCGCCTGGCCCGAGCGGCTGTTCGAGCACGCGTTGCCGGCGCTGGCGGTGGCGGTGACGCTGATGTTCTTCGCCCGCCCGCTCGCGGTGTTTCTCTGCCTCACGCCGTTCCGCTTCTCGTGGCGGGAGAAGGCCTTCGTCTCCTGGGTCGGATTGCGCGGCGCGGTCGGCATCTTCCTCGCCTCGATCCCGCTTCTCGTCGGCCTGCCCAACGCGCTCGTGTTCTTCGACATCGGCTTCGTCGTGGTGCTGGTCTCGCTGCTGGTGCAGGGATGGACCATCGCGAGCGCGGCGCAGAAGCTGCACATCGCGCTGCCGCGCAGCGATCCGGCGCCGCGCCGCGTCGAGCTCGACCTGCCCGGACAGCTCGAGCAGGAGCTCGTCGGCTATTCCGTCGGGCCCAACAATCCCTATCTGCGCCGGCGCCTGTCGCCGTCATGGGCGAAGCTGATGCTCGTCGTGCGCGACGAGCATGTCCTCACCGCCGCGGAGGCCGACGGCATCCGCTCCGGCGATTACGCCTATTTCCTCGCGCCGCCGGAAAAGGCGCAGGCGCTCGACCGCTTCTTCGTCGACATGCCGCCGCCGGTGAAGCCGGACCTGCGCCTGCTCGGCGACTTCTTCGTGTCGGGCGACGTCAGCCTCGGGACGCTCGGCGAAATCTACGGCCTCACCATCGCGCCGAAGGACGAGGACACGACGCTCGCCGCATGGTTCGCGACGCATCTCGGTCACCGCGCGCGGGTCGGGGACCGGCTGGCGCTCGGCAACATCTACCTCGTGGTCGATGCGGTGTCGAAGAGCGGCCGCGTCAAGACCGTCGGCCTCGACCTCGCCGAGGGCGACGACGAGGAGCCGCCGCGCGGCGCCGCGCGGGTCGCGGCGTTCGCCAAGCGGATGCTGGCGCGGTTTTGAGCGCTGCAAATCCCCTTGGGCCTCATCCTGAGGAGCCTGCTAGGGGCCGCGTCGAAGGCTGAGCTTCAGGGAAGTCGCGCAGGCTTGATCTGGGCATGAGTACGCGGCCCTGTCCTCGGCAGTATCGGGTGAAATGGGATGCGTGCAGGATGCAGGCGTCTCGAAGGATGGCCCCACATGCTGCGGCCCGTGGCCATCCTTCGAGACGCCGTCATCTGCGAGGTGAGGGTCGCGTGAACCGCCGCCTCACGACCCTCCCGACGCGGGATTGCCGAGCGGCAGCGCGACATTCGAGTTGCCGCGCAGGTTCGCTCGCGAGACCGCGCCCTCGGCGCCGACCACCCAGGCGAGAATCGAACTGGTAGTCGCAGCCCATCTGGCCGCCGACGATGAGCCCGTTCGAATTGACGCCGACGCTCGCGCCCGGCGGCACGACGTCCCAAGATTCCGTTCTACGACGAGCGCGCGGGTCGGTGAAGTTGTCCTGGGCCAGGCGCCGCCGACATGCGCGCCATGAAAGCAGCTCGTCCAGCTGAACACAGGCACCGGCGCCACGAGCGACCGGCAGGTCGGCGGCGAAACGGAGCGCGAGCGACAGCAAGTCGCGGCACCGCGAGCAGTAGCTTCTTCATTGCAGCCCTCCGTGCGTGCGCTGCGGCCCTACATGGCCAGCCAGAAGCTGAGGAACAGCGTGTTGTTGCCGCTGGCACCGAGCTTGGTGCCGTCGAATTTTTCGTAGACGATGTAGTCGAGCGCGATGCGCGCGTTGAACCACGGCCATCCCGGCGCGGATTGACGCGAACGGGATGTAGGCGAACTCGGCGATCCAGCCGTTGCTGTTCGGGCTGATGCCGCTGCGAGCCCGCGTAGAGGATCGGGTCAGGCGTTCCCTCGATGTGAAATATTGCCGGTCAGCACGAACTTGTTGTCGCCGCCGAGCGCCAGCGAGGCCTGCAGGCGCAAGCGTGCTGAGCTGTTGTTCTGATTGCGGAAGACCGTTGGCGAAGCTCGCAGCGAGATTCTGATATTCGCGGATGTAGCTGCCGCGAAGGGTGAACCAGAAAGTGTCGCCCTGGAATTGATACTGCGAGTCGAATCCGGCATCGGTGTACTCTGTCGGCTTGAGGAAAGGTGCCAGTCGTGCCGAGAGCGAAGAGGAGTCGATCCATGGATGGACGCTCAGCCATCATTCCGAACGTGCCGACCATGAAGTAGTTGCTGCCCCAGTGCGACTCGAAGGCGGCGCGCCAATAGGGCGCGGCGCTGTCGAACAGGCCGGGTGCACCGAACGGGTCGGTACCCACCGCGTTCTGCTGCCTGAAGTGAGCGTCTTGTATGCCGTCGCTTCGAGGTAGAGCATGTCGTTGATGAAGGTGTAGACGCCGACGCCGCCGACATGCGCCGCGAACGTTCCGTCGATCAGCGTGTGGGTCGCCGGCGAGCGGCGATGGTCGAAACGGCGTAAGGGAAAGTCCACGCCGGCGTGGTGTTCCAGACGTCCTGGACGACGGATTGTTGTTCGCGGTGATGCCGTAGATGACGTTAAAGATTGCCGATCATCGTCTCGTCGGCGTAGCGAACGTCGGTGTTGTCCCAGGTCCAGGTGTGGCCGAACGAGTCGGAGAAGCCGCCGGGTCCGGCGCGTTGTAGGTGACCTGGGCAAATGCGCCGATGTGCTCGGTGACGGCGCCGCCCCAGAACCCGCTGACGGGTCGAAGAGCACCCAGTTCTCGTTGGTGCTGTAAGGAGCGGTCGGCGGCGTCAGCGGAGCCTGCGTGTGAGTGAAGCCGACGATGCCCATCATCGAGATCGGCGGCACCAGACTTTGTCCGTCTCGTCCTCACCGGAATTCGTGGCCTCGACGAAGCCGCGCTTGTGCCTGCCTCGTGGGCCGAACGTTGCGCGTGCATTTCGCCCGGCGCACAGTGCCGCCATGGACGTCGACACCATCGAAGGCGAATACGATTACATCATCGTCGGTGCGGGTTCGGCCGGCTGCCTGCTGGCGAACCGGCTCTCCGCCGCGCCGAACACGCGCGTGCTGCTGCTCGAAGCCGGCGGGCGCGACGACTGGATCTGGTTTCACATTCCGGTCGGCTATCTCTTCGCCATCGGCAATCCGCGCGCGGACTGGATGTTCAAGACCGAGCCGGAGCCAGGGCTCAACGGCCGGATTCTGAACTATCCGCGCGGCAAGGTGATCGGCGGCTCCTCCTCGATCAACGCCATGATCTACATGCGCGGCCAGGCGGCCGATTACGATCACTGGCGCCAGCTCGGCCTTGCCGGCTGGGGCTGGGACGACGTGCTGCCGTTCTTCAAGCGCCACGAGGACAGCTTCCTCGGCGCGAGCGCGCATCATGCGGTCGGCGGCGAATGGCGCGTCGAGCCGCCGCGGGTGCGCTGGCCGCTGCTCGAAGCTTTCCGCACCGCGGCGGCGCAGGCCGGCGTCAAGCCGATCGCCGATTTCAACACCGGCGACAACGAAGGCTCCTGCTATTTCCACGTCAACCAGAAGCGCGGACGGCGCTGGTCGGCGGCGCGCGGCTTTCTCAAACCCGTGCTGTCGCGGCCCAATCTGCGCCTCGAAACCGGATGCCTCGTCACCGGCCTCGTGTTCGACGGCTTGCGCGCGAGCGGCGTGCGGTGGCGGCAGGACGGGCGGGAGCGCCGCGCGCGCTGCCGCGGCGAAGTCATCCTCGCGGCGGGCGCGATCGGCTCGCCGCATCTCCTGCTGCTCTCGGGCGTCGGGCCGGCCGCGCAGCTGCGCGAGCACGGCATTCCCATCGTGCTCGACCGGCCGGGCGTCGGCGACAATCTGCAGGATCACCTGCAGCTGCGCGCGATCTACAAAATCACCGGCGCGCGCACGCTCAACGCCACCTATCATTCGCCGTTCGGCCGCGTCGGCATGGCGCTTGAATACGCCCTGCTGCGGCGGGGACCGCTGACCATGGCGCCGTCGCAGCTCGGCCTGTTCACGCGCTCCGATCCCTCGCGCGAGCGCGCCAACATCCAGTTCCACGTGCAGCCGTTGTCGCTCGACCGCTTCGGCGAGCCGCTGCATCGCTTCCCCGCGTTCACCGCGAGCGTCACCAACGTGCAGCCGACGAGCCGCGGACATCTGACGCTGCACTCCGCCGATCCGGCGGCGCCGCCCGCGATCGCGCCGAATTATCTGTCGACCGACGAGGACCGCCGCGTCGCCGCCGATTCCATCCGCACGGTGCGGCGCATCGCGGCGCAGCCGGCGCTCGCGCCGTTTCACCCGGACGAGTTCTTGCCCGGGCCGGCCATCGGCGATGACGAGGCGACGCTGGTGAAAGCGGCGGGCGACATCGGCACCACGATCTTCCATCCCGTGGGCACCGCCAAGATGGGCCGCGCCAGCGATCCCCGCGCCGTGGTCGATGCGACATTGCGCGTGATCGGCCTCGACCGCCTGCGCGTGATCGATGCCTCGATCATGCCGACCATCACCTCCGGCAACACGGCCGCGCCGACCATGATGATCGCGGAGAAGGGCGCGGCGATGATCCTTTCCGGTGCACCATCGCCTGCGGAGGCCTGACCATGAGTCACGAACCCGCGATCAAGCGCGTCTACGAGCCGCCGGCCAAGAGCGACGGCATGCGCATCCTGGTCGACCGCCTGTGGCCGCGCGGGCTCACCAAGGAAAAGGCCAAGGTCGACCTGTGGCTCAAGGACATCTCGCCGAGCAACGAGCTGCGCAAGAAATTCCACGGCGAGGCGGACGACTGGGAGGAGTTCCGCAAGGCCTATTTCGCGGAGCTCAAGAGCGATTCCGCCCAGGCCGCGGCGAAGGTGCTGTTCGAGCATCTGCGCGCCGGACCCGTCACGCTGCTTTACGGCGCCCGCGACGAGCAGCACAACAATGCCGTGGCGCTGCTCGCATGGATCAAGCGGCACGAGAAGTAGGCACCGCGTCATCGCCGGGCTTGACCGAGCGATCCCGATCATCGCTGGCACGGCCGTGCGCTCCACTAACCGCGGGATGGCCGGGTCAAGCCCGGCCATGACGATTCGCTCGGGAATGCCCAAACATAGCCTAGCAGTGACAGTACGACCGACCGGGAGGACCCATGACGTCGTTCAAGAAAACTGCCACGGCCACGGCACTGCTGCTCGCCTTCGCCATCGCGGGCGCCGTCGGCCGAGGACCGCCGTGCGCGACGTCGCGCCGACCGGAGCGCTGCGCGTCGCGATCGCCGTCGGCCCGGCGGCCTCGACGTTCTGGGCGACGCGCGATCCGCAGTCGGGCGAGCCGCGCGGCGTCACGGTCGAGCTCGCCAAGGCTGCGGCGCAAAAGCTTCACGTGCCGCTCGCGCTCGTCGCCTACAAGAACTCCGGCGAGATCGCCGCGGCGGCCTCGAAAGACGGCTGGGACATCACCTTCATGCCGGCCGATGCCGAGCGCGAGAAGTATGTCGATCAGGGGCCGTCCTACGTCGTCTACGAGAGCAGCTATCTCGTGCGCGCCGGCTCCGACATCAAGAACATGGCGGACGTCGATCGCGCCGGCATCCGCGTCGGCGTGATCGACGGCACCGCGACGTCGCGCACCGTCGCGAAGGCGCTCAAGAGCGCCTCGCTCACCGCCTTCCCGAAGCCCGAGCCGGCGGCCGAGCTCATCGCGGCCGGCAAGCTCGATGCGCTCGCCATGGGCCGCGACGCCCTCGCGGACCTCGCCAAGACCTTGCCCGGCAGCCGCGTGCTCGACGGCGCCGTGCAGTCGACCGGCGTCGTGGTCGCGGTGCCGAAGAACCGCCCCGCGACCCGCGACTGGGCGGCGCAGTTTGTCGAAGCGGCGAAGGCCGACGGCACGGTGCGCCATGCCTTCGACAGCGCGGGGTTCGCGACGACCGACGTGGCGCCGCCGGGGAGGTGAGGGCACGCTCATTCCTCCCCGTGTTCGAAAACGGGGAGGGCCGATCACCTGCGATCCAATTTCACCTGCGATCCAAAGTCACTTGCGATCCAATTTCACCGGCGATCTCGCGCCCGGTCCATCAGCGCCTTTTCCTGGCCGCCGTCGATCTCGATCTGGGTGCCGTTGACCATGTGCATCAGCGGCGAGGCCAGCATCACGACGAGGGCCGCGACCTCGTCGACCTCGGCGATGCGGCCGAGCGGGATCGAGGCCGGCGCGAGCTTGTCGGCCTCCTCGTAGCTGAGCTTCATGTCGCGCGACATCGCCTTGACGAGGCCGTCCCAGCGCTCGGTGCGCACCGGGCCGGGATTGACCGCGCAGAAGCTGATGCCGTGCCTGCCGTATTGCCCGGCGAGCGACATGGTGAGGTTCTGCCCGGCGGCATTGGCGGCGCCGGGCGCGATCTCCCAATAGGACGCCTTGACGCCGTCATTGCCGATGAGGTTGACGACGCGCCCGCCGCCCTGCTTGACCATGATCGGCAGCACGTAGCGCAGGCAGCGCACATAGCCCATGAACTTCAATTGGAGCGACTGCGCCCAGTCCGCTTCGGTGAGATGCTCGATGACGCCGCCGGGCGAGGAGCCGGCGTTGTTGACCAGGATGTCGACGCGGCCGAGCGCGGCATGGCCTTTCTCCACGAAGTCCTTCGCGTCGGCGTCCTTGGTGAGGTCGGCGGGAATGGCGACGATCTTGCGGCCGGTCTCCTTGGCGATCTCAGCTGCCGCCGCGTCGAGCGCGTCCTTGCGGCGCGAGCAGATCGCGACGTCGACGCCTTCCTTCGCCAGCAACCGCGCGATGCCTTTGCCGATGCCCACGCTGCCGCCGGTGACGAGCGCCGTCTTGTTCTTGAGCTGAAGATCCATGTCCGGTTCCCTGAAGCCACCCACGCAAGGACGCTAAGTCAGCGAAACCCCAACCGCAAGCAACCGCGATGCGGGCGGCGCAGGTCTGCGTAAATGTCACGCGCCGAGGATCGCCTTCGCGGCGTTGCCCACCGCCTCGACGTCTTCGCCGCAATCGAGGAACGCCACGATGCGGCAGGGACAGCCTTCGAGCCCTTCGTACCGCCACGGAAACGCGCCGATCAGTGCGCGCTTGTTGAGCATCAGCTCGATGTCGCCGCCGAGATTTTCGGCATGCAGCAGGCCCTCCTGGAACGCCCAGTTGTGGAACGGGAAGATGTCCGAGACCACTTTGCGGCCGGACTTCTTGTGGGTGTATTCGAAGGTGCCGAAGAACTCGCCCGGCGTCTTGCCGTGGCGGCGGGTGAACTCGGCGGCGAGGTCGGGCCGCATCATCCGGATCGACGTATTCATCGCGTGGTCGCAGGAGCCGGTGTCCATCGCCCACCACTTGATCTTTTTCTCGAGCATCCAGTGCAGGGTGTCGAGGTTGGGACCGGGGTGGTAGCAGAAGTATTTGACGAGGTCCTGTTGCTTCTGGCCTTCGTAGTGGCGGTGCCATCCGGTGTGGAGGATGAGGATGTCGCCGTCGCGGATGTCGGCGCCGGCGCGCTCGATGATGTCCGGCGTGATCACCGACCAGTCGTCGACCCATTTGGAAATGTCGACCACCACGCCGCGGTTGACGAGATAGTCGAGCGGCAGTGAGGCCATGTCGCCCTTGCGGTTGTCGGTCGCGTGCATCGCGCCGTCGAAATGGGTGCCGACATGGAGCGCGGTGTCGATGCGTTGCGCCACGATCATCTGGGTCTGCAGGTTCTGCGCGTAATACATCTTGTTGCCGGCATAGCCGACCCAGCCGGGCGTGTGGACGTTCATCACGTGACTCATGTCGATGATCTTCATGGGGCGATCCTTCTGGCGGCACCGGCGCGCGGCATGTTCCTCGCCGCAGGCCGCCGGATCAAGTCGCCGCGTGCTGGCGTTCGCCGTACGCGAATGCGATGGTTGCGCGCGACGCAGGTCTCGCGGAGCGGGGCGGTGACGGTGTGCGCGGCAATTTCGCGCATCGCGAAGGGAGGGAGAGCGGACGATGAGGATCGCGAGGTTCAACGGCGGGCGGATCGGCATCGTCATCGACGACACCATCCGCGACGTCACTGCTGCCGCCGAGGTCGACCCGGCCGAGTGGCCGCCGGTCGGGATGGTGCGCGTGATCGCGAATTTCTCGAAGCTTGGCGACAAGCTCGCAGCGGCGGCGCGCTCCGCGCCCGCGCTTCCTCTCGCCGAGGTGCGCCTCGAGACGCCGGTGCCGTGGCCGAACAAGATCATCGCCTATCCGACCAATTATCGCGACCACGCCGCCGAAATGTCGACGACGACCCACGCCGATCTCCAGGGCTATTTCCTCAAGGCGAATTCTTCGCTCTCCGGCCCGAACGACGCGATCGAACTGCCGGACATTCCCGGCCGCGAGATCCATCATGAATGCGAGATTGCGCTGGTGATCGGCAAGGAAGGCCGGCGCATTCCCGCCGAGCGCGCCTTCGATCATGTGTTCGGCTACGCGTGCCTGCTCGACATCACGATCCGCGGCAAGGAGGAGCGCGTCATGCGCAAATCCTTCGACACCTTCACGCCGGTCGGCCCGTGGATCACCACCGCGGACGAGGTTCCCGATCCGACCGACATCAAGATGCGCTTGTGGGTGAACGCAGAGAAGCGGCAGGAAGCGAGCACGAAAGACCTGGTCGTGAACATTCCGCGGATGATCGAAATCGCATCCTCGGCGTCGACGCTCTATCCGGGCGATCTCATCGCCACCGGCACGCCGGCCGGCGTCGGCCCGTTGCGCGCCGGCGACGTGGTGACGATAGAAGTCGACGATGTCGGGCGGATGAAGGTGCCCGTGGTCGCGGCGACGAGCGGCGCTAACCCGGTGTTCACCGCGCCTTACGAATTCAAGCGCGCGACGGTGTGAGACGCGACCGTGTGAGACGCAGCCGCGTGCGACAGGTTGCGACGCTGCGGCATCATGTCTCTTTCAGCGAAACGAATCCCTTGCGACGCTTCGCGAACGGTAACTGTGATCACAGTTGCTCACTTGGGGATCAGATGCTGCACGAGATCATTGCACGACCAATGTTGCTGCATCGGTATCCCTTGCTGCGCTCCAGCGGCATGGAACCGCCGCGCAACAGTGTGTCGCCGGAGGCGCCCGGCTTCGATCTCGGCGGTCATCCCGGCGAATTCACCGCTGCCGGTAACTTCATTCGCCTCAACAACATAGCACTGGCGTACCTGTCCTACGACGCGGCATCGCGGATTCGTTGCGGCGCCATCAATGCGGTGCGCCAGCAGTTCTGCATCACCGGCAGCGCGACGGCATCGTTCGGCTCGCAACGCTGTCGGATCGATGCAGATCGGCCGTGCCTCATCCCCGCACAGGATGAAGCTGTCTACGATTTTGACGACAACTTTTCGCAAATCGTTCTCTACGTCGACACCGCCGCATTGCGCGGCGCGCTCAGCGCCGTGATCGGAGTTCCCGTCAGTCAAAATCTTATTTTCGAAACGCCGACCGATCCCGGCAAGCCCGAGCTGCGACGGCTGCGTCAACTCGTCGAGTTTCTTGTTTCAGAGCTCGACCGCGACGACACCGCGCTTTCGACTCCCGTGCTCGCCGAGCTCGAGCGGAGCGTGCTGGTGTCGTTCCTTCATGCCAACACGCACAATTTCAGCCGCCTGCTGGAGCGCGACGCGCGGCGGGTCACGCCGTGGCAGGTGCGGCGTGCGGAGGAATTCATCAAGGCCAATTGGCCGCAGCCGCTCACCTTGCAGATGATCGCGAAGGCGACCGGCGTGAGCGCGCGCAGCCTGTTCAAGGCGTTCCGCGAGGCGCGCGGCTGCTCGCCGACGGAGTACGTCAAACGGGTCCGGCTCAAGCGGGCGCGGCAGATGCTCACCTCGCCGACGCAGCGCACCTCGGTCACCGCGGTGGCGGTCGCGTGCGGGTTCGACAATCCCGGACACTTCGCCGGCAACTACCGGCTGGCGTTCGGTGAGCTGCCGTCGCAGACGCTGACGAAGGTCAAAGGTCCGGTCGCGGCGCAGGGATGCGCGGCACCCGCGTAGACGCAGTTCAGGCAGCGACGCGACGAGCGTCTTACTCGGATTCGGTCTTGCCGCCGATGCGCTTGAGCTTGGCGAGCACCGCCTGCACGTCGAGCTCCTTGTGCTCCTCGTCGTCCTCGGCGGCCTCTTCCGGCTCCAGGTGCTTCTCTGCGGTGGTGACCTCGGCCGGCAGCAGGGTCGCGCCGGTGTCCGGCTCCGGGGGCTTCTCCTTGGCCGCGCGCTGAACCTCGAAATCGAGATCGATCTGCGAGCACAGGCCGAGCGTCACCGGATCCAACGGGCTGAGGTTCGCCGCATTCCAATGGGTGCGGTCGCGGATCGCGTCGATGGTCGACTTGGTGGTGCCGACCAGGCGCATGATCTGGCTGTCCTTGAGCTCGGGGTGGTTGCGCACCAGCCAAAGGATCGCGTTGGGACGGTCCTGGCGGCGCGACACCGGCGTATAGCGCGGTCCTTTCTTGCGCTTGGCTTCCGGCAAATGGACCTTGGTCTCGGAAAGCTTGAGCCGGTAGGCGGGGTCGTTTTCGCCTTTGGAGATCTCTTCGCGGCTGAGCTGGCCCGAGGCGACAGGATCGCGCCCGAGGATGCTCTGGGCCCCTTCGTCGTCGGCGATCGCCTTCACCTCGAGCGGGTGCAGCTTGCAGAAGTTGGCGATCTGCTCGAACGACAAGGCCGTATTCTCGACCAGCCAGACGGCCGTCCCTTTCGGCATAAGTGGCTGTGACGACATGATAATTCTCCTTGCGCCCCACCCGACCGGAGGCGGGGCCTATGGTGCCATCGAAGATGACCGGAATGGCGCATATATAGGCTCACCCCTCGCCGCGGCGCAACCCCCGTTCGGGAGCCTCCGGGCCGATGCCGCCCGGCCCGGCGGCGGTCTGACCTGCGTGAGGTTGCGCACGGGCGTCATGAACCTTTTGCCTTTCCGGCGCTCTCATGCTTGACAGGCACGTCCGCGCGAAACCACATCGTTGGCGCGGACACCAATCGGACGTAAGCCATGACAGCCCCGAAGCCGCCCTTGAAAGTAATACTGTGCTCGCCGCGAGGCTTCTGCGCCGGCGTGGTGCGCGCCATCGATACGGTCGAACGGGCTCTCGCCATGTACGGCAAGCCCGTCTATGTGCGCCATGAGATCGTCCATAACAAATACGTGGTCGACAGCTTGCGCCAGAAGGGCGCGATCTTCGTCGAGGAGCTCGACGAGATCCCCGACACCACCGCTCCCGTCGTGTTTTCCGCCCACGGCGTGCCGAAGTCGGTCCCGGAGGAGGCGAGCCGGCGAAATTTCATCGCCATCGACGCGACCTGCCCGCTGGTGACCAAGGTCCACCGCGAGGCCGAGATTCACTTTCGGCGCGGCCGCGAGATCGTGCTGATCGGCCATGCCGGCCACCCCGAGGTCACGGGAACCATGGGCCAGCTGCCACCGGGGACGGTGCGGCTCGTCCAGACCGCCGAGGAGGCGGCGACCTTCGTGCCCGCCGATCCCGACAAGCTCGCCTACGTGACCCAGACCACGCTGTCGGTGGACGACACCGCCGAGATGGTCGCGGTGCTCAAGGAGCGGTTCCCCAACATCTCCGGGCCGCACAAGGAAGACATCTGCTACGCCACCACCAACCGCCAGGAGGCGGTCAAGCAGGTGGCGCCGGTGGTCGATGCCCTGATCGTCGTCGGCTCGCCCAACTCGTCGAATTCGCAGCGGCTCAAGGAGGTCGCGTTGCGCAACGGCTGTCCGCACGCGGACCTGCTGCAGCGCGCCGCCGACATCGACTGGACGAAGTTCGGCAACATCAGCCGGCTCGGATTGACGGCCGGTGCCTCGGCGCCGGAAGTGCTGATCGAGGAGATCATCGATGCCTTCGCGGCGCGCTACGAGGTGAGTGTCGAGACGGTGTCCGCGGTCGAGGAGACCGGAATCTTCTTCCCGCTGCCGCGTAACGTCCGCAGCGGCGAAGCCGCAGAATAACCCGCGGGGGCACCGGTCGGGGCATGGCCGTCTACACCGATGTCACCGACGAGGAGATCAACGACTTCCTCGCCGGCTACGATCTCGGCAGCCTGCTGTCTTACAAGGGCATCGCCGAAGGGGTGGAGAATTCGAACTTCCTGCTCCACACCTCCAAGGGCTATTTCATCCTCACGCTCTATGAGAAGCGGGTCGCGGCGGCCGACCTGCCGTTCTTTCTCAATCTGATGGAGCACCTCGCGGCGCGCGGGCTCACCTGCCCGCAGCCGGTGCGCAGCCGCAGCGGCGAAGCGCTGGGCCGGCTCGCCAAGCGCCCGGCCGCGATCGTCACCTTTCTCGACGGCGTGTGGATCAGGCGGCCGAGCGCGGCCCATTGCGGCGCGGTCGGCACCGCGCTCGCCGAGCTTCATCTCGCCGGCGCGGACTTTCGCGATGACGAGGCGCAACGGGCTCTCGGTCGAGGGCTGGCGTCCGTTGTTCGAGGCGGCGGCGACGCGGGCCGACACCGTGGCGTCCGGACTTCGCGACACCATCGCGACCGAGCTTGCGAAGCTCGAACGCGACTGGCCGCGCGACCTGCCGCAGGGCGTGATCCACGCCGATCTCTTTCCCGACAACGTGTTCTTCATCGGCGCTCGCCTGTCGGGCCTGATCGACTTCTACTTCGCCTGCACCGATGCGCTCGCCTACGACGTCGCGGTGTGTCTCAATGCCTGGTGCTTCGAGCCGGACCTCTCCTACAACATGACCAAGGGGCGCGCGCTGCTCTACGGCTACATGCGCAAGCGGCCGTTGTCGGCGCCGGAGACCGCGGCGCTGCCGATGCTGTGCCGCGGCGCGGCGCTGCGGTTTCTGCTGACCCGGCTGGTCGACTGGCTCTCGGTGCCGCCCGGCGCGCTGGTGCGGCCGAAGGACCCGCTCGAATATTATCGCAAGCTGCGCTTCCACCAGACCAACGCGAGCGCACGGGACTACGGCATTGACTGAACAGGCGGGCGGCCGGGTCGTCGATCCACACCGACGGAGCCTGCTCCGGCAATCCCGGGCCCGGCGGCTGGGGCGCCATTCTGGAATGGGGCGGCCGCCGCCGCGAGATCAAAGGCGGCGAAGCGCACACCACCAACAACCGCATGGAGCTGATGGCGGCGATCTCCGCGCTCGAGGCGCTCAAGCGTCCGTGCGAGGTCGACCTTCACACCGACAGCCAGTACCTGCGCCAGGGCATCACCAGCTGGATCCACGGCTGGAAGCGCAACGGCTGGAAGACGGCGGACCGCAAGCCCGTGAAGAACGTCGACCTGTGGCAGCGCCTCGACGCGGCGATCGCCCGCCACACCGTGCGCTGGCACTGGGTCCGCGGCCACTCCGGCCACGATCTCAACGAGCGCGCCGACGAGCTCGCGCGTGAGGCGATCGCGGAGATCAGGGCCGGCGGGGGGTAAGAAGGTTTCGGGGAAATCCACTTCCGGTCATCGCCGGGCTTGTCCCGGCGACCCCGATAGCACAAGGCACGGCCGTGCCTTCGTAAGCGGGGTGGCCGGGACAAGCCCGGCCATGACGCTCAATAATCGACTGCGATGACGCACCGCGCTGTGAAACAGCCGCGTTGTTCTCGCAGACCGCGTCAGAGCTGCTTGAGCAGCGCCTCGGCGCTCGAGGTCTCCGCCTTGCCCGGCGCTTCCTCGATGTTGAGCTTGGTCACGACGCCGTCTTCGATCAGCATCGAATAGCGCTTCGAGCGCAGCCCGAGGCCGCCGGCCGAACCGTCCATGGTGAGGTCGAGCGCCTTGGCGAAATCGCCATTGCCGTCGGCGAGAAACTCGATCTTGCCTTCGGCCTCGGTCGCCTTCTTCCATTCGGTCATCACGAAGACGTCGTTGACCGCGGTCACCGCGATCCCGTCCACGCCCTTCGCCTTGATGGCGTCGGCGTTCTTGAGAAAGCCCGGCAGATGGTTCTTGTGGCAGGTCGGCGTGAATGCGCCGGGCACGGCGAACAGCACCACTTTCTTGCCCTTGAACACTTCGTCCGTGGTCTTCCAGCCCGGGCCTTCCGCCGTCATCACGCGGAACTTCGCTTCGGGAATCTTGTCGCCCACCTTGATGGCCATGGTTGAACCTCGTTGCTCTGCAGGAATGTGTCGGGGAAAATGCTCAGTCGAGGACCGTCGTGACCTCGATCGCGTTATCGCCCGAGATCAGGGTGAAACGCAATGTCGCGCCGGCAGCGGAGGCGCCCGGCGGGAGGCCGTCGAGTTCGAAGGAGAAGCGGCGCGTGCCCGGCGCGGCGCCGGCGACCGGCTCGGGCAAGGGAAGCGCCCAATCCTCGGTCGGACCTTCGACGAAGAGATCGAGCGGCGCGCCCTCGGGTGCCGCGACCTCGACGACGACCCGCGAGGTTCCCGGCTCGTGCCTGACACTGCGCACGGCGAGCGGACCGCTGCCGCCGAGCGTCGCCTCGCGGGGCACGTGCGCCGCGGCCGCCGCGAGCGCGCGGTCGAACGACGACGGCGCGGGCACGGCGAGCGTCGCCGAGCCCGCCGCTGGAATGCACAGTTTTTCGCAGATCGCGTATTCGAGCGTCAGGCGCAGCGTGACCGGCTGCTTCGGATCGGCCGGCACGATGTCGAGCGGCAACAGCACGCCGCTCTTGTAGCCGATCGATGCGCCGTTCTCGTCGGTGAAGCGGTGCGGCGCCGGCCAGCGCACCGCGACGGATTTCACGTTGGTCGATTTCGAAAAGTCGAAACGCGGCGGCACGCCGGAATCACCGGGATACCGCCAGTAGGTCTTCCATCCGTTGCCGAGGCGGAGCTCGATGCCGGCCCGCAGCGCCGCACGGTCGGTGCCGGCGCTGCCTGCGACGAGGCGCATTGCGGAGCGCGCATCGCCATCCCACATGGATGAATCCGCGGCATCGGCTGGCGCCGCGCGCGGCACCGCAGCGAGCGCCGCGAGTGCTGCCGCAGTGACCCAATGCCGCATTGTCGGTGCAATCATGGCCGTCGGTGTAGCCATTGTGACATCGCCTGGCCATTAAATTCGTCGTGACCGCTGTCGCGGCGTTGCCGTCCCATCGAGATGAGGTTACCTTTCCGGGTATGAAGGCAGCAAAGCAAATCCTCAAGGGCCAGAGCGGGAAAGGCGCGCCGCAGCGCGGCTATCTCGACGGCCAGATGCTGATTGCGATGCCCACCATGCGCGACGAGCGCTTTGCCCGCACGCTGATCTACGTCTGCGCGCACTCGTCGGAAGGCGCGATGGGCATCGTCGTCAATCAGCCCGCGGCGAACGTCAATTTCGCCGACCTCCTGGTGCAGCTCGAGGTGATCAAGGATTCCGACCTCATCCAGCTGCCGCGCCGCGCGGGCGCCGTGCAGGTGCTCAAGGGCGGTCCGGTCGAGCCCGGCCGCGGCTTCGTCCTGCATTCGAGCGATTTCTTCATCGATAATTCGACACTGCCGATCGACGACGGCATCTGCCTCACCGCGACCCTCGACGTGCTCAAGGCGATCGCCAACGGCAACGGTCCGGCGAGCGCACTGCTCGCGCTCGGCTATGCCGGATGGGCTCCCGGGCAGCTCGAAACCGAGATCCAGGAGAACGGCTGGCTTCATTGCAGTGCCGATTCCGACCTGATCTTCGGCGACGATCTCGTCCACAAATACGAGCGCGCGCTGCGCAAGCTCGGCATCCACGCCGGCATGCTCTCGAGCGAAGCCGGACACGCCTGACCGCGGCCGCAGGGGCTGCTTCACTTTTCAAGCTCCGCGTTATCCACGCTCCAGCTTATCGCGCCGTCTCCAGCGCTTATCGTGCCGTCTCCAGCCGGTCGCCGACCAGGAGCTCGTGGGCCTGCTCCACCGTCATCGGATGGCCGAACACGTAGCCCTGCGCATATTCGCAGCCGAGCTGGTAGAGATCGGCGACGTCGGCCTCGGTCTCGGCGCCCTCGGCGACGACGTCCATGCCGAGATCGTGGGCGAGGCCGACGATCGAGCGCAGGATCACCGGCCGCGTGCCGCTCGAGGTGGTGCGCACGAAGGACTGGTCGATCTTGATGGTGTCGAACGGGAAGCGCTGCAGATAGACGAGCGAGGAGTGGCCGGTGCCGAAATCGTCGAGCGCGAGCCCGGCGCCGAGCTCGCGGAGCCGCTGCAGGATCTGGGTCGCCTGTTCCGGATTCTCCATCACCACCGATTCGGTGATCTCGAGCTTGAGCGTGCCGCGGATCAGGCCGGAGCGCGCGAGCACCGCGCGCACGTCGTCGACGAGGTCGTTGCGCAGGAGCTGGCGCGACGACACGTTGACGCTCGCGAACAGCGGCACGCGCGTGCGCACCGAGCGCTGCCAGACGCCGAGCTGGCGCGCGGTACGCTCCAGCACGAACAGCCCGAGATCGGTGATGAGGCCGATCTCCTCGGCGATCGAGATGAACTCGGACGGCGACAGGCGGCCCATCTTGGGATGGTCCCACCGCGCCAGTGCCTCGAAGCCCGCCACCGCGCGATCCTCGAGCCGCACGATCGGCTGGTAGACGATGTTGATCTCCTCGCGTTCGAGCGCGCGGCGCAGCTCGGATTCGAGCGTGAGCCGGTCGGTCTTGCGGGCGCGCATCGCCGGCTTGAAGACTTCGAAGCGATCGCCGCGGGCGCGCTTCGCCGCATACATCGCGAGCTCGGCGTCCTTGACGAGCTCCTCGCCGCGGGCGGGCTGCGCTTCGGGCACCGCGATGCCGATCGAGGCCGTCAGGAAGATCTCGCGGTCGTTGAAGCTGATCGGCGCGCGGATCGCCTTGCAGATCGCTTCGGCGAAGCCGGCGATGCGGTTCGCGTCCTTCTCCGACATCAGGATGAGGCCGAACTGGTCGCCGGAGAGCCGCGCCAGCGTGTCCTGCGGCTTGAGAAGCCGGGTGAGGCGGCGCGCCAGCGTCAGCAGGATCGAGTCGCCGACCGCCATGCCGACGGAATCGTTGACCTGCTTGAAGCGGTCGAGGTCGATCACCATCACCGTCGGCCGGATGTCGGTATTGGCCTTGCCGAAGGCGAGCACCGCTTCGAGGCGATCGAGGAACAGCTCGCGGTTCGGCAGCCCGGTCAGATGGTCGTGCACCGCATCGTGGAGCAGGCGCTCCGCCGACACCTTGGCGTCGGTGACGTCGGTCAGCGTGCCGACGAGGCGGACCACCTCGCCGTCGGAGCCGACCACCGGCCGCGCCTTCATGGTGAACCACAGATAGTGCCCGTCGGGACCGCGCAGGCGGAAGTCCTGCACCAGCCGGCCGCGGCGCTGCTCGAGCACGCTGTCGAGCGAGGCGCGGAAGCGGTCGCGGTCGAGCGGATGGAGCACCGCGAGCCATTGCGACGCGGGGCCCTCCAGGGTGCCGCGCTTGAGGCCGAGCGCGGTCTCGGTCTCGGCGCTGGTGAACACGTTGTCGGCGGCGACGTCCCAGTCCCAGATCAGGTCGCCGGCGCCGGTCAGCGCCAGCGCCCGCCGCTCGACGTCGGAGACGATGCCGTGGGTGACGCCGCCGGCGAAGGCGTGCTGCATCACCGTGAAGCCGATCAGCATGACGATCAGCACCAGCCCGCCGAGCAGCGCCGGGGCGACGATGTCGTTCGTCACCCAGCCGAGCACGGCGAGGGCCGCGGCGAGCACCCAGGTCACCAGCAGGAACCAGGTCGGGATCAGCAGCACCGCGCGGTCGAAGCCTTGCGACGCGAGGTAGATCACGAGGCCGAATCCGGCGATGGCGACGAACAGCAGCGACAGCCGCGCGATTCCCGAGGCGATCGCCGGATCGACCAGCGCCACCGCGACGAGGGCGCCGAGGAAGGCGAGCCAGGCGATGGCGATGTGGCCGTAGCGGACGTGCCAGCGGTTGAGATTGAGATAGGCGAACAGGAATACGAGGAGCGTCGCCGCGAGGATCGCTTCGCCGGAGGCGCGCCATATCCGTTCGGCGCCGGCCGACATGTCGAACACCTTGCCCCAGAATCCGAAGTCGACCCCGATATAGACGAGCACCGCCCATCCGAGCGCCGCGGCGGCCGGAAACATCACGCTGCCCTTGACCACGAACAGGATGGTCAGGAACAGCGCGAGCAGGCCGGCGATGCCGATGACGATGCCGTGGTAGAGCGTGAAGCTGTTGACCTTGTCCTTGTAGGCATCGGGCTCCCACAGATAGATCTGCGGCAGCTTCGGCGTGCGCAGCTCGGCGACGTAGGTGACGACGGCGCCGGGATCGAGGGTGATGCGGAAGATATCGGCGGTCGCGCTGTCGTCGCGGTCCGGACGGTCGCCCGAGCTCGGCGTGATGTTGACGATGCGCGACATGCCGAGGTCGGGCCACAGGATCCGCGAGCCGACCATCTGATAGTGCGGCACCACGATCAGCCGGTCGATCTGCTCGTCGCTCGAATTGGCGAGCGCGAACACCGCCCAGTTGGTGCCGGCCTCGCGGGCGCGCACCTCGATGCGGCGCACGATGCCGTCGTTGCCCGGTGCGGTGGAGACCTGAATGCGGTCGCTGTCGCTCTGCAAACGCTCCACGACGTCGGTGAGATCGATCGCGGCGATGTCGACGCGGACGTTGACCGCTTCGACGGCGCGAGCGGGGGATGCCAGCAACGCCACCGCGACGGCTGCAGCCATGGCGACGTGCAGAGCCCTCAAGCGGCGATCCTCCGTGCTGCGCAAAAGACTGCTGCGCAAAATCGTGCTTCGCAAAAAGCCAAGCTACACCACCCCGCGTCTGCCGGTGGAGACGCTGGCTGGCGCACCCCCTCTTTGAGTACCGAAACCGGCCGGTCGAGCGCAACAATATCGCGCAGAAATCGCAGCGGCAGGAGGGCGCAGCGCCCGGCTTTGCGGCACTGCAGCGGCGAATTTGAGCCGCTTGTGTGGTCGACTTGGCGACGAGAACCGCTCACACCGTGAGGACGATTTTTCCGATATGCGCGCTCGACTCGAGGCGCGCATGGGCCTTGTCCGCTTGCGATCGAGCGGAAAGGCATGGTCCATCACCGGGGCGATCTTCCCCGCGGCGAGGAGCGGCCAGGCGTTCTCCTCGACCGCGCGCGCGATCGCGGCCTTGTCTTCCACGGCGCGCGAGCGCAGCGTCGAGCCGGTGTGAGAGAGCCGTTTGAGCATGATGCGGCGGAAATCGACATTGGCCCGCGGCGAGCCCTGGAACGCGATCTGGACGACCCGGCCCTCGACGGCGGCGGCCTCGTAATTGCGCTCGATGTAGTCGCCGCCGACCATGTCGAGGATCACGTTGGCGCCGGCGCCGCCGGTGCTGCTCTTGGTGACGGCGACGAAATCTTCGCTCCGGTAGTTGATCGCGACATCGGCCCCGAGACGCCGGCAGGCCTCGCATTTCTCGGCGCTGCCGGCGGTGACGATGACGCGGGCGCCGCGCGCCTTGGCGAGCTGGATCGCGGCGGTGCCGATGCCGGAGCTGCCGCCGTGCACGAGAAGGGTCTCGCCTTCCTTGAGCCGGCCGCGCTCGAAGACGTTGTGCCACACCGTAAAGAACGTTTCGGGAACCGCGGCGGCCTGCGCCATCGACAGGCCCGACGGGATCGGCAGCGCGTGGCTTTCGTGAGCAATGCAGTATTCGGCATAGCCGCCGCCGGCGACGAGCGCGGCGACGCGGTCGCCTTCCTTCCAGCGGCTGACCTCGGCGCCGCAAGCGACCACCTCGCCGGACATTTCGAGGCCGGGAATATCGGTCACGCCGGCCGGCGGCGGATAGAAACCGAGCCGCTGCATGATGTCGGGACGGTTCACGCCCGGCCGCCTCGACCTTCACCAGAATCTCACCCTTCCCGGCGCCGGGACCGGACGTTCCTGCGGTTGCAAGACCTCGGGCCCTCCGGGAACCGTGATCACAATGGCTGTCATGCGGGCGGGAATGGATGGCATCAGGCTCTATCGGCTGCGTGTTGAAACCGGGCCTTCGTTTAGACGGTCCCGACCGAATGTGACAACGGGTCGCGCGATAGTTATGATTTTCGACGAATAAGGAACACACGAAATGGCAGCGAACGAAGACGAGGACAGGCCGAAAAAGAAACTCGTCCACGAGATCGGGCAGGACCTCGCGCTGTTGTCGATCGAGGAGCTCGGCGAGCGCATCGCGTTGCTCGAGAGCGAAATCGAAAGGCTCGAAACCGCGCGCACAAAGAAGCAGGCGTCGCGCAGCGTCGCCGATCAGTTCTTCAAGCGCTGAACGTTTCTGCGTCTCACTCGCGCCGCCCGCGAACTAGTCGCGTGCTGCGCGTCGCTCGGTGCGGCGTCTCGTCTCACCCGTCGCGGCGTCGCTGTTGCGCGGCGCCCACAACAAAGAACAAAAATACGTAACGGCTTATTAAGCTTTCTCATTTATTACATTAAATCGTCCATTTCGTGGACACCGAGTGGCTCCTGTCCACTCTGTTTGACGCCTCCCTGTTATCACTTGAGCCGCCTGAAAATGGCGGCTCTTTTTTATTTCTGTTTCAAAACAGAACAGCCGACGAGGCACGAATCCTGCTGCATTCACCTCGGGACGTCGGCGATCGGGGTTTCACCCGTTCGAGATTTATTGGCATGCGCTGGACTCGCCGCCGCAGCGCGGGCATGGTCGAGGGGCGTGAGGGGGCAAGCATGTCCGAAGAATGGGTTGGCGCCATGCGGCCGGTACTGTTCGGCGAGAAGCTCGCGGCGTCGCAGAATTTCTCGCAGCTGTTTCGCGACGGAATGAAGCTCGTCGAGGAGACCGCCGCCTATCTCGACGGTCCGGGACGCCGGGAATTGAAAGGGCTCGGTCGTGCCGCGGCGCTCGGCTACGCCACCGAGAGCATGCGATTGACGACGCGCCTCATGCAGCTCGCCTCCTGGCTGCTCCTCCATCGCGCCGTCAACGAGGGAGAAATGTCGCTTGCCCAGGCGAACCGCGAACGCATGAAGGTGAAGCTCGCCGCCGACGAGCGGCCGGACGATCCCGACATCGTGCTGCCGGAGAGCCTCACCGACCTCGTCGCACGATCGAGGAAGCTGCAGGAGGAGGTACGGCGCCTCGACGCCACGATCCATGCGCCGCTTCCCCAGGCGCATGTCGGCGACGCAACCGCTCAGAGACCAGCTCGCCGTTCTTCGCGCCGCTTTCGAAAGCCGTGCGTAAAGTCCGCGCGGCGTGCCGCGCGTCGGGAACGCCTGCTTTTCGAAGGAAAGCCCTACTTCTTCAGGCCGAGACCCGAGAACCGCTTCTGGAAGCGCGAGAGCCGCCCGCCGCGATCGAGCAGCTGCTGGGCGCCGCCGGTCCAGGCCGGATGGGACTTCGGATCGATGTCGAGATGCAGCACGTCGCCGCGCTTGCCCCAGGTGGAGCGGGTCTCGAACTCGGTGCCATCGGTCATGACGACCTTGATGGTGTGGTAGCCCGGGTGAATCTCGGCCTTCATGGCTGAATGCTCCGCCGCCCCCGAACGGGGCGTTCAAACGTTAGGGTCGAAGTTTGGGCGCTGCTATACCCCAGCGCGGCGAGCGGCACAAGACGGCGCAAAGGGGCGGCAAATGGCCGGTGCTCCGGCCATTGTCAGACCGGTCGCGCCGCGGCATTGTCGCGGCGCCGGTGCAAACCTTTGCCGGCAGTCGCGAGCGTAGTCCAATGAGTGTCGCCTCCAGTTCCCAAGTGCAGCCGGTGGCCGCGGAAGGTCCCGCAACGGCGCCGTCCGCCAAGAGCGCGCGCTCGCGCAGCATCAAGCCGCTCGTCGGGCTGATCCCCTTCGTCATGCGTTATCGCGGGCGGGTCGCGGCGGCGGTCGTCGCCCTCGTCGTTGCGGCGCTGGCGACGCTCGCGGTGCCGATCGCGGTCCGCCGCATGATCGACAACGGCTTCGACGCCCACCGCGCCGGCCTGATCGACGAATATTTCGGCGTCATGCTCGCGGTGGTCGCGGTCCTCGCGGCCGCGAGCGCCATGCGCTACTACCTCGTCACCAGCATCGGCGAGCGCGTCGTCGCCGACCTGCGCGACGCCGTGTTCGACCGCATCACCATCCTCTCGGCGACGTTTCTTCGACACCGCGAAATCCGGCGAGCTGGTGTCGCGGCTCACTGCCGACACCACCCAGATCAAGGCCGCCGTCGGCGCCTCGGTCTCGATCGCGCTGCGCAATCTCGTGCTGTTCTTCGGCTCCGCCGCCATGATGGTGGTGACGAGCGCGCGGCTTTCCGCCTTCGTGCTCGGCGCCATCCCGGTGATCGTGCTGCCGCTCGTCGCGTTCGGCCGCATGGTGCGCCGGCGCTCGCGCTCCGCCCAGGACACCCTCGCCGACGCCTCCGCCTATGCCTCCGAGCTGATCGGCGCGGTGCGCACGCTGCAGGCTTTCACCAACGAGGCGCTGGCGCGGACGCGCTTTCGCGACGCGGTCGAGCGCGCCTACGAGGCGGCGCTCACCTCGATCCGCGCCCGCGCCACGCTGACCGCGATCATCATCTTCCTCGCCGGATCGAGTGTCGTCGTGGTGCTCTGGGTCGGCGCCCAGGATGTGCTGTCCGGCCGGCTCACCGCGGGGACGCTGAGCCAATTCGTGCTGTTCGCCGTGTTCGCGGCGAGCGGGCTCGGCCAGCTCAGCGAGGTGTGGGGCGAGCTTGCCCAGGCCTCGGGCTCCGCCGAGCGCCTGTCCGAAATTCTGCACATCGAGCCGCAGATCAAGGCGCCGGCGCATCCGCTGGCATTGCCGGTGCCGTCGCGCGGCGAGGTCGGGTTCGACGCCGTGCGCTTCGCCTATCCCGCGCACCCCGCCGAGTTCGTGCTGGACGGCGTGTCGTTCAACGTGCGTCCCGGCGAGAAGATCGCGATCGTCGGCCCGTCGGGCGCGGGCAAGAGCACGATCTTCCACCTGCTGTTGCGCTTCTACGATCCCGCAAGCGGCACCATCCGGTTCGACGGCGTGCCGATCGCCGACGTCGACCCCCGCGAACTGCGCCGGCACATCGCCCTGGTGCCGCAGGACCCGGCGATCTTCGGCACCACCATCGCCGACAACATCCGGTTCGGCCGGCCCGACGCGACCATGGATGAGATCACGCGCGCCGCCGAGCAGGCTGCGGCGGCTGAATTCATCACCCGGCTGCCGCACGGCTACGAGACGCGGGTGGGCGAGCGCGGCGTCACCCTCTCCGGCGGCCAGCGCCAGCGCATCGCGATCGCACGCGCGATCCTGCGCGATGCGCCGCTGCTCCTGCTCGACGAGGCGACCTCCTCGCTCGACGCCGAGAGCGAGACGCTGGTGCAGACGGCGCTGGCACGGCTGATGCAGGAGCGCACCACGCTGGTCATCGCCCATCGCCTGGCGACGGTGCTGTCCTGCGACCGCATCCTCGTCATGGATCACGGCCATATCGTTGAAGAGGGAACCCATGACAGCCTGGTCGCCCGCGGCGGTCTCTATGCCCGGTTGGCACGGCTGCAGTTTCAGAACGTGTGATCGCGCCAGCGCCGCAGCCGGAGGCCGGCGGTGCTAGCGAGCTTCATCTTCTTCATCCTGCCGGTGCTGCTGCTGTGCATCGGCTTCCCGATCTATCTCATCCTGCTGCTCACCTCGCTGGTCGCCGTCATCTTCGTCGCCGACGTGCCGTTGACGACGCTGCAGACCAATATGTTCGGCAGCCTCGACAACTTTCCGCTGCTCGCGATCCCATTCTTCATCCTCGCCGGCGAGATCATGGGCCAGGGCGGCATCGCGAAACGCGTCATCATCTGGGTCACTGCGCTCGCCGGCGCGACGCGCGGCTCGCTGCCGGTGACGACGATCGTCTCCTCGGAGCTGTTCGGCGCGATGTCCCACACCGCGGTCGGCACGGTCGCGGCCGTCGGGCGCCTCGTCTATCCGGCGTTGCGCGCCGGCGGCTATGACGACCGCTTCACGGTGAGCCTGATCGCGTCCTCGGGCGCCATCGCCGTGGTCATTCCGCCGTCGATCGCGATGATCCTCTACAGCATGTCGGCGCAGCAATCGGCGATCGCGCTGTTCACCGCCGGCATCCTGCCGAGCCTGCTGATCGGCGCGGTCGGCGTCGTCTATGTCGTCCTCTATTCGCGCTCGCGGCGGGTGGCGACCGGCGAGCCGACGTCGTGGGCGAAGATCCGGGCGGCGACCCGCGAGGCCGGCTGGGCGCTCGGCACGCCGCTCGTGATCTTCGGCGGCATCTATGGCGGCATTTTTACCCCGACCGAGGCGGCGGGCATCGCCGCGATCTATTCGATCGTCGTCACCATGTTCATCTATCGCGACATCGGCTGGCGCGAGCTGTGGCGGATCACGCTGTCCTCGGTGTTCCTGATCTCGCAGATCCTGATCGTCGTCACCGCGGCCGGCATCTATTCCTGGCTGCTGACGACGAGCGGCATTCCCCAAAACATCGTCACCGCGATGATCGGCCTCGATCTCCCGCCGTGGCAGACTCTTCTGCTCGTCAACGCCGGCCTGCTGCTGGTCGGAAGCTTCCTCGAGCCGCCGGCGGCGATCATGATCCTCACGCCGCTGCTGCTCCCGGTGGTCACTGCGGCCGGCGTCAATCCCGTCCATTTCGGGATCATCATGGCGGTGAACCTCTCGATCGGCATGTACACCCCGCCGTTCGGGCTCAACCTCTTCGCCTCGCAGGCGATCTTCAACCAGCCCCTGGCGACGATCTATCGCGGCGTCGTGCCGTTCGTGCTGCTCAATTTCGCGACCCTGATGCTGATCAGCTACGTGCCGTGGTTCTCGCTCGCGCTGCTGGGGGTGGGCAAGTGACCCTCATGCGCCGACGAGCGCGGGCAGGTCGGCGAGCGTCGTGATCTCGCGGTCGGGCGCGCCGGGCAACCGCTCGCGACGCTGGCCGTAGCGGTTGCACCATACGACCTGCATGCCGAACGCCGAGGCGGCGTGGGCATCCCAGCCGTTCGACGACACGAAGGCGATCGACGCGGCCGGCGTTCCGAGCCGGTCGACTGCGAGCTGGTAAACCCGCGGGTCCGGCTTGAAGGCGCCGACCTCCTCGACCGAGAGCACGGCATCGAACAGATCGTTGAGCCCCGCAGCGCCGACGGCGGCCGCCAGCATGGCAGGCGTGCCGTTCGACAGGATCGCGGTCGCAAGTCCGGCCGCCCGCACCCGCGCGAGCGTCTCCGGCACTTCCGGGAACGGGGAGAGGCGGAGATAGAGATCGAGCAGGCGCTCGCGCAACGCGGAGCGAGTGAGGGCGAGCGTCTCGAGCGTGAAATCGAGCGCATCTGCGGTCACCTGAAGAAAATCTGCGTGGCGCCCCTGGGCGGCGCGCAGCCACGTGTACTGCAGTTGCTTGTCGCGCCACAGCGCGGAGAGGCGCTCGATCGCCTCGGGCGGCACATCCGGACAGGCGCGCGCCGCCGACGCGAAATCGAACAGCGTGCCGTAGGCATCGAACACGCAGGCCTTCACGCCGGTGAGGGGGGTGGGCAAAGGGTCTCCTGCTCCATCGGCTGACACCGGGTCCGGTCGCGCTCGGACAGGGATGCAAGGCTACACCAGTTCGCCGCGCACTACTCCGGCGATCACCGAAGTTGCCGCCGGGAACCACAGGCGGAAGTCTCAAGGGCCTCGCCGCGCATCGACGCTCCGCCTCGGCGGATGATACAGCGCCGGCCGTTGCCGCGCGGGGCGCGATGAGCTAAGGAAACGGGCCAAGCGCCCGTAGCTCAGCTGGATAGAGCGTTGCCCTCCGAAGGCAAAGGTCACACGTTCGAATCGTGTCGGGCGCGCCATCTCATCATCGAACTTGAACTAAGCGCGTCCCCTTCGCCTTATTCTGAGATCGCGCTTTGCTGCTCCGAGCGGACAGAGTGGCGGCGTTAGCGAGAGTTGCTCGCTCCGACCTTCACGCCATCCGGCATCAACCTTCTGGCGTCGCATTTCCTCGCCGCGGCAGGAGGACTAAGTCGGCCGCTTCCTCGGCGTCATTCAGCAGCGTCTTGCGCGGCGGCCCATTTGCGCACGCATGGTCAGACCGCGCGACAGGTCAAGGATCTGGCTCGCCCGTGCGGCTACGGGAAAGTCAGACGGTACTTCTCCCGCGCTGATCCCGTCGCATAAACGGCGTTCCACTAGCGCCACGCCGGCGGCCGCGGCGTCCTGCAGGAACTGCCGGACCTCAGCGTCGTCCACGAGCGGCGCGACGCACCCACGAGTAGACATCCTGGGGCTGATCCTTCCGCGGTGGCAGTTTCTACGGCGTGCCTCAGGAAGCCGGCGAGCGAATCGCCGGAAGAAGTTCAGCAGCGAGAAGAGCGCCTTCGCAGCGCGAGCGCCCTTTGCCCTCTGCGTACGTCCTAAGGACGCGCAAGAATATCGTCCGCTTGTCTCCGAAGACGGAATACAGGCTCGGCCGTCCCACGCCCATGCCTGCGACGAGATCGTCAATCGTTACTCCGTCGTAGCCTTTCGACCGGAACACCCGGGTCGCCTTTTCCAATGCATCCCTCTCGTCGAAGCTACGTGGGCGTCCACGGGGCCTCTCTGAATTTTGAAACATTTAGTTTTAAACTCCTTGACCGCGACCCTTGCGCCAATATATAATTAAACAGTTCAAAAATAACAAGGCGGCTCCTACCTCGCGGGGACTCGTTTCGACCTTACCATTCACCACGGAGCCGCCCATGGAACATTCGATCGCTCTCGTCACCGGCGCCACCTCAATCGGTCATGCGGCAGCCCGGATGCTCGCCGCCGGGGGCTACCGCGAGGTCATCGTCACCGGGCGCAGTCTGGCTCGGATCCAGGAAACGGCCGCTCAGCTCGCGGCGGAGACCAAAACGCAGGTCTTCACGCCCCTGGAGCTGAATATGAACACGCCGCCAGCGTTCAGTCCGCCCTCGCCGCGCTCGTCAAGCGAGATCGGCCGATCGATTTCCTACTGCTCAATGCAGGGTTGGTCCCAGGTAAGAAGCGCGTGCTCACTGCGGCGGGCGTCGAGGAGGCTCAGGCCCCGCTGATCGGCCATCACCAACTGACTATCGGGTTACTCCGCGCCAACCTGCTGAGCCCCAACGCGCGGATTGTCATCGCCAGCGCGGAACCTGCCCGTGGGGGCGTGCCGATGTTCAGCTACACCGATGTGCCAGCCTTCGCGGCCAAATACCTCCGGGGAGACCGGACCGCCGCTATCGAAGCCCTGATTCGCAACGGGCCAAACGTGAAGTACGTGCCCAACAATACGTATGCCGACGCGAAGCTCATTATCGCTTGGTGGGTCGCGGCGCTGGCGCGCCGGCTACCCTCCGGCATGGCCGTGTACGCTGTCTCGCCCGGTGGGGCGACCGCCACCAAGGTTGTGCGAAACGCTGGCCCGGCGTTGAAGTATCTGTTTATC
>CAWCCG010000043.1:0-46104 GCA_963793985.1 uncultured Alphaproteobacteria bacterium
GCCCACGGTCAGAAGCCCATCGTCAGATACCCATCGTCAGCGCGCCGCGCTCACCATTGCGGCCAGACCGGCAGTGGCAAACCCAGGAGCCACACGAAGGTCGCGACCGAGAACGCGATCAGCAGCAGGGCGAGCACAAGGCTCGGCAGCAGGCGGACGTCGCGGTCGGCGAAGGCGCTGACCAGCACCAGCACCGCGATCGCCGCAGCAAGGCCGAGCCTTTCGATCGCAAGCCCGAACAGCACGATGGCAAGGAGCGTCACCAGCAGCGGGCGCGGATTGAAACGCGGCAGCGGCGGGCCATCGAACGCGAGCGCGCGGCCGGCAACGACCGCGCCGAGGATTGCGAGAAGTGCGCCGACCATGATCGGGAAGTAGCCGGGGCCCATGCGATGGGCTTCGCCGAACCGGTACTGGCTCGCAAGTGCGATGAACACCGCGGCGATGCCGACGAACAGCAAACCGGCCCAGAAATCGCGCGGCGAGCGGATGCGCATGCGCTACCGCCGCAAACCGAAGCAGCGCTGCACCGCCGTCACTCCGCCTGGATATTGGCGCGGGTGATGATCGTCTTGAAGGCGGCGGTCTCGCGCTTGATCCGTGCGGCGACCTCGGCCGGCGTCGACGGGATGGTGGTGGCGCCGCCGGTGGCGAGGCGCTCCTTGACGTCGGGCATGGCGAGTATTTTCACGACTTCGGCGTTGAGCTTGTCGATGATCGGCTGCGGCGTCGCCTTCGGCGCATAGAGCGCGGTCCAGTTGGTGCCGTCGACGTCGGCCACGCCGCTTTCCTGGAGCGTCGGCAGGTCCGGGTTGAGCGGCGAGCGCTGCGCCGTCGTGATCGCCAGCATGCGCACGCGGCCGCTCCGCACATGGGGCGTCGCCGAGGACACCGCCAGCACACCCGCGGGCAGGTCGCCGCCGGCGAGCGAGGCGGCCGCCGGTGCCCCGCCCTTGTAGGGGATGTGCTGGAATTTCGTGCCGGTGCCGAGGCCGGTCCATTCCATGATGATCTGGTTGACGCTGCCGTTGCCGGGCGTCGCGACCGCAGATCTTGCCGGGCCGCGCCTGGGCGTCGGCAATGAGGTCGGCCATGGTCTTGTAGGGCGCCGCCGCATTGACCGCGAACACGCAAGGCGTGTCGGTGAGCGAGGTCACCGGCGCAAGGTCGCGCTCGACGTCGTAGGGCAACTCCTTGAACAGCGACGGGTTGATGGTGATCTCGCCGAGCGTCGCGACGAGGAAGGTGTAGCCGTCGGGCGCCGCCTTGGCGACGGTCGACACCCCGATGAAGCCGTTGCCGCCCGCGCGGTTCTCGACGATCACCTGCTGGCCCCACGCCTCCGTGAGCTTCTGCCCGACGACGCGCGCAGCGATGTCGGCAACCCCGCCCGGCGCGAATGGGATGACGAAGCGGATCGGCTTGGTGGGCCAGGTCTGGGCGGTGGCGGGGGCGAGGGCAACGAGGAGAGTGAGGGCGACGAGGCTGACAAACGCCATGCGGTTGTGCCGCCCATCGATCCACCGGCTCATCTTGTTCTCCCGGAAAAGGTTACCGCTCGCACGCTAGACTATCGGGGCAGGGGAGGGCAGGGAATACGTTGCCGCGGCAGTTGATGGTCGCGGTCATTGCTCGAACAGGGGTTCATTCGGGCCCTCTCTGCGTGCTACGCTGCCAACATGACAAAAGAGCAAGTCAGCGCGGTTCTCGACCGCGTACTGAACTGGCCGCCGGAACGGCAGGCTGATGTAGTTCAGGTCATCGAATTGATGGAAGAGCAGGACAGGAACTCTTTCGCCGCTCTCGGACGAGCAGGTGGCCGAGGTCAAGAGGCGCCTAGCCGATCCCAATCCGCGATTTCTGACTTTGGATGAAGTGCGCGCGCGCTTTGCGCGGAGTGATGAGGGTCATCATTCGGGAGGCCGCAGCAGCCGACCTTGATCGGATACACGATTGGATTGCCAACGATCGCCCGCCTTCTGCAGATGCGGTGGCCGCCCTCGGGCGGTTCCAACACATGGGGCACGCCGGGCAGGTGACCGGTATCTATGAATGGTCGGTGCCGGTGTTGCCTTTACTTCATCGTTTACGAAGTCTTCGCTGCGGACGATCTCGTAGCATGGCGCGCCAAACGATCTGCTACGTCTCACCTCGTTCACGCGTTCAAAATGCGGAACTCACCATGTTCTTCTATACCGAAACCCTTGTTCGTCCGAGCCCACTAGATAGCCCATAACCTGAAGTGACTTGTCTCTCGTTGAGCGAAGTAGGAATGAATCGAGAGCTTGCGAGACTTTCTCAACAAGAAAAGCGCTAGCCTCACTAAAAACGGTGCTCGGGTTCTGCCCAATCCTTTCTGCCGCGTCATAATGCAAAGCTAGGATCACCAAGTTCTCTCGCCAATCAAATCGCCATCCGTCGAGGCCCAACGCTATCAGACCGAGTACGAGAAGTTCCTTATTTGCTCGCGCACCGCAAGAGAAGCCATCCGCTCGCTGTACGCCAGAAAGACCCGGCTTTGTTCCTCCGTAATACGCGAGGCAGATTTTTCCCCGCGCCATGCGGTCCAAACTCATCCACTCCCTTAGCAGTGTTGTGATCTCGTGGTCACGTTGCTGCGGAATAGGCAATGGACCGTAGCCCCAATTCTTGCCAGGGCGCAGCCACTCAACCGAAAAGAAACCCTCGCTCATTCAAGCCTCAACTATCACCTCGGCGGAGGAACCAAGTAGTCGCCATATCTACGGCAGCCCGCCTGTTGCAATTGCTTCAAGTCGTACGCGAAAATTCTAGGCGCGGATGCCTCGAAGTCCCATAGGTTGTTAATAGCCGTTGGCGACGACGCGACGCTTTAGCGTCCGCACGGGGAAGGACTCGCACTGAAAGAAGCACGTACTACGAAATTCAAGCTTAATCCGAGGAAGCCGCCGAAATCCGATTGGCGAGCCTTCGATCGCATGAGCAAGGAGGACCGCCATCAGGCGGCTGCCTCGGACCCGGACGCTCCGCCCGCGACCGAGGCGCAGCTTGCGCGCGCTCGACGCGTGAGGATCAGCGCATCGCGCCCGCGACCTCACCCTGAGGAGCCGCGCGTCAGCACGGCGTCCGAAGGATGGCCTCAGACCGGCCTGCGGCCGTGGCTGTCCTTGAGACGCCTGCTTCGCAGGCCCCTCAGGATGAGGGCCGAAAGGTCGCGGCCGATCCCGCAGTCGGCGTCACCCCCGAAACCCGAACGGCACCTTCTCCGTCTCCGCGCCGATCTCCGGCACCACCTCTGTCAGCAACTCCACCGACACCAGCTTCTCCGGCGCGTTGGCGGCCGGCTCGAACAGGCGCTGCCAGTCCTTGTTCGCCTGCTCGAAGGCGGTGCGGGCGCCGTAGGCGGCCATGTCCTCGTATTCGAGCATCACGATGACGCCGGTGTCGGGGCCGGGCACGGTCGTGCGCAGCACGCGCACCGATTTCGGCATCACCGGGCTCGTGAATTTCGCGTCGGCCGCTTCGGCGAGCTTCTTTAGGAAGTCCGGCAGGCGGCCGGGCTTCACCTCGTACTTGAAGATCGCAAACACCGCCATGGATGCAGCCTTCACGCGGCCGGCGCGGGAGCGGGCGACGCGGGAGAGCGGCGGCGCTGGCGCCGGCGAGGTGGCCTTCGCCTCCCGGATCGCCTGCCACACCTTCTCCGGCGTCACCGGCATGTCGATGTGATGGATGCCGTATTCGGAGAGCGCGTCGACGATCGCGTTCATCACCGAGACCAGCGCGCCGGCGCAGCCGGCCTCGCCGCAGCCCTTGATGCCGAGCGGATTGGTCTTGGCCGGCACCGGATGGTGCTCGGTGACGAAGCTCGGCACGTCGGAGGCGCGCGGCATCGCGTAGTCCATGAACGAGCCGGTGACCGGCTGGCCTTCGTCGTTGTAGACGGTGTTCTCCATCAGCGCCTGGCCGATGCCCTGGACGAGGCCGCCATGCATCTGGCCCTCCACCAGCATCGGATTGATGATGGTGCCGAAGTCGTTGACGGAGGCGTATTTCACGACCTCGATGACGCCGGTGTCGGGATCGATCTCGACCTCGGCGACGTGGCAGCCGTTGGGGAAGGCGGACGGCACGTTCTCGCTCGCGAGCTTGACGTCGAGCGACGTCGGCGCGCCCTCCGGCAGCGTCGGCTTGGCGCGCAGCTTCTCGGCAAGCTCCAGCACTCCGATCGAGCGGTCGGTGCCGGCGATGGTGAAGCGCCCGCCGGCGAACTCGATGTCCTGCGCCGCCGCTTCGAGAAGATGCGAGGCGGCCTCCTTGCCGAGCTCGACCACCTTGGCGACCGCCTCGACCATCGCCATGGTGCTCGCCGCCGCCGAGCGCGAGCCGCCGGTGCCGCCGCCGGTGATGAGCTCGTCGCTGTCGCCCTGGAGCAGGCGGATGCGGTCGAAGGGAATGCCGAGCCGGCTCGACAGCACCTGGGCGAACGGCGTCGCGTGGCCCTGGCCGTAGTCGAGGGTGCCGGTGATGAAGGTCACGGTGCCGTCGGCCTCGAAGCGGATGCCGCCCATCTCCTTGTTCGGCGGCGCCGTCACCTCGAGATAGCTGCCGACGCGCGATGCCGCGCAGCTTGCCGCGCTTGCGGCTCTCCCGCTTGCGCTTGGAAAAGCCTTTCCAGTCCGCGAGTTCGAGCGCGTGCTTGAAGACGGCCGGGAAGTCGCCGCTGTCATAGGTCTGCTCGGACGCGGCGGCGTAGGGGATCTCCTTCGGCTTGAGCTGGTTGCGCCGGCGCAGCTCCAGCCGGTCGATCCCCATCTCGCGGGCGGCGTTGTCGATCAGCCGCTCCATGAAGTAGTTGCCCTCGGGCCGGCCGGCGCCGCGATAGGCGGTCACGAAGCTGGTGTTGGTGAACACGCACTTGGTCGCGACCTCGATCAGCGGCGTGCGATAGACGCTCACCATGTTCTTGACGGCATTGAGCGTCGGCGGCAGCGGCGCCACCGCGCCGAGATAGGCGCCCATGTTGCCGGTGCCGGTGAGCCGCAGCGCGAGGAAGCGGCCGTCGGCGTCGAGCGCGAGCTCGGCGACCTTCTCGTGGTCGCGGCCGTGGCTGTCGGAGAGGAAGCTCGTCGAGCGCTCGTCGGTCCATTTGACCGGCCGCCCGAGCAGGCGCGCGCCGTGCAGCATCGGGATGTATTCGGGATAGGCCTGCGCCTTCATGCCGAACGAGCCGCCGACATTGCCGGTGAGCAGGCGCAGCTTGGCCGGCGGAATGTTGAGGATTTCGGCGAGCTGGGCGCGCAGCCCGAACACGCCCTGGCATCCGACGTGGAAGGTGAAGCGCTCGCTCTTCGCATCGTAGGAGGCGATCGCGGCGCGCGGCTCCATGGCGTTGACGACGAGGCGGTTGTTGAGAATCTCGAGCCGCGTCACATGGGCGGCCCTGGCGAAGGCCTCCTTCACCTTCTCGGCGTCGCCGAAATGATAATCGAGCGCGACGTTGTCCGGCACGTCGTCGAAGAGCTGCGGCGCGCCGGGCTTGATCGCCTCGCTCGCCTTGGTGACCGCGGGCAGGGGCTCGATGTCGAGCACGACCGCTTCCGCGGCCTCCTTGGCCTGGATCGCCGTCTCCGCGATCACGCAGGCGACGGGGTCGCCGACGAAGCGGACCTTGTCGGTCGCGAGCGCCGGGCGGAACGGCTTCTTCATCGGCGTGCCGTCGCGGTTCTTGAACGGCGGCACGCATTTGAGCCCGCCATAGCCGGCCGCCTGCAGGTCGGCGCCGGTATAGATCGCGAGCACGCCCGGCATCGCGCGCGCCGCCGCGGTGTCGATGCCCTTGAGCACGCCATGGGCATGGCTCGACCGCACGATCGCCGCATAGGCCTGGCCGGGGAGGCTCAGGTCATCGGTGTAGCGGCCCTCGCCGCGCACGAGCTTGGGGTCCTCGGTGCGCGGCACCGGCTGCCCGACGCCGAACTTCTGCAGCGCCCATGCGCCTTTATCATCTTGAATATTCATGATTTTTGCGCGCCGAAATGGTTGTGATGCGGGCCCTTGAGATAATCGAGCCCGGTGCACTGCACAAGACGGCTGAAACTGGCGCTCCGGGCGGTTCGCCCGGAGGATGGTCGCGAAGTGTGGTCAGGGATCTGCGGTCCGGCGATGCGAATTAAGGCGCAGGCGCCGCCAGCGGCTTGTCCTTGTCGACGATGAAAGTGGCGATCAGCTTGACGCCCTGCGGCCCGGCCTTGGCGATGTGCGGGAACGGCGGCCGGATTGGTGTAGCCATCGCCGGCCTTGACGGTCTTCTCGGGCTGGCCGTCATAGGTCACGGTGACCTCGCCGTCCTGGACATAGCCGGTCTCGATGCCGGGATGGGTGTGCTTGGCCACCACGAAATTCGGCGCGATCTCGATCAGCACCAAGAGCGTCGACATCTTGTCGCCGGGGAAATCGTTCTTCTGCAACACCGTGCGCTTGACCGGCTCGGGCTGCTGGGCCACCGCCGGAGCACCCGCCATCACTGCCGCCACGGCGACGCAGAACATCAGCTTCTTCACCATCCGTCCTCCTCCTCGATCCGACGGCGCGCATCCTATGCGCCTTCGCGCCCGGCACAAGTCCTGCGGCCGCGCGCTGCACGCGCCGTTCACTCATGGGTTGCGGCGCCGGGCAACACTGTTACACTCCGGTGACTTGACCGAAACATGCCGCTTGCCGTTGAGTTGAAGGCGGACTTCGGCGCGGTGGAAAGGCACACAATGGATAACGAGGGCCGGGCAACCGGTAACCTCGACCTCGGGCTTGATCGGCCGCGGGCCGACGGGCGCGTGCAACGGGGTCGCGGCGGGTTTCATCGCCCGCGGCGGCTCGGGCCCTTGGCCGAGCGCAAGCGCGAGACCTACGCCGCCCTCGACCTCGGCACCAACAATTGCCGCCTGCTGATCGCGCGGCCGTCCGGCGACGGCTTTCGCGTCATCGACGCGTTCTCCCGGATCATCCGGCTCGGCGAGGGCGTCTCGGCGACCGGGCGGCTGTCCGACGCCGCGATCGCCCGCGCGGTGTCGGCGCTCACCGTGTGCCGGGACAAGATGCGCAACCGGTCGGTGACACGCGCCCGGCTGATCGCCACCGAAGCGTGCCGCGCCGCCGAGAACGGGGCCGAGTTCCTCGCCATCATCCGCGACCGCGTCGGCATCGAGCTCGAGATCGTCGACCGCGAGACCGAGGCCGACCTCGCCGCCACCGGCTGCACGCCGCTGATGGACCCGCAGGCGCGCGGCGTCATTCTGTTCGACATCGGCGGCGGCTCTTCCGAGCTCGTCCTGCTCGCCCAGCCGCAGGCGACGCGGCGCGGGCCGCCGGAGCCGGTGGTGAAGAGCTGGGTGTCGCTGCCGGTCGGCGTCGTCACCTTGGCCGAGCGCCATGGCGGCATGCAGGTCGACCGCGCCCTGTTCGAGCTGATGGTGCAGGAGGTCGTCGTCCACGCCGCGCCGTTCACGTCCATGCACGGGCACGCCGTCGACGGCGCGCACATGCTCGGCACCTCGGGGACGGTGACCACCATCGCGGGCATCCATCTCAATCTGCCCCGCTACGACCGGCGCCGGGTCGACGGCTGCTGGCTCAACGACGGCGAGGTGACGCGTGGTGATCGACCGCCTGCTCGCCATGACCTACGAGGAGCGTGTCGCCAATGCCTGCATCGGCGCGGAGCGTGCCGACCTCGTGCTCGCCGGCTGTGCCATTCTCGAAGCGATCCGCCGCGCCTTTCCCTGTCCGCGGCTGCGGGTCGCCGACCGCGGCCTGCGCGAGGGCATTCTCGTCAAGATGATGCGCGAGGACGGCGTCTGGGCGCACCATCCGGGCGGGGCATGACCGCAAAGCGCGGCAGCGGTAGCCGCGAGCTCAAGGTGCGGGTGCGGACCGGCAAGGGCCGCACGGTCGCCTCCAAGCGCTGGCTCGAACGCCAGCTCAACGATCCCTATGTGGCGCAGGCGAAGCGCGAAGGCCTGCGGTCCCGCGCGGCCTTCAAGCTCGCCGAGATCGACGACCGGTTTCACCTGCTCAAGCCGGGCGCAAAGGTGGTCGATCTCGGCGCTGCGCCGGGCGGCTGGAGCCAGGTCGCGGCGGAGCGCACGCTTGCGGCGCAGGGCCGGGGCAGGGTGGTCGCGATCGATGTTCTGGAGATGGCAGAGCTGCCGGGCGTCACCATCCTCCATCTCGACTTCCTCGATCCCTCGGCGCCCGACCGCCTCAAGGCGGAGCTTGCCGGCCCCGCCGACGTCGTGATGTCCGACATGGCGGCGAACGCCACCGGCCATCGCAAGACCGATCACCTCAAGATCATGGCGCTCGCCGAGACCGCCACGATGTTCGCCCGCGAGGTGCTCAAGCCCGGCGGCGCGTTCCTGTGCAAGGTGCTGCAAGGCGGCACCGAGGGCACGCTGCTCGCCGACCTCAAGCGCGACTTCGCGAGCGTGAAGCACGTCAAGCCGGCGGCGAGCCGGCCGGACTCGGCCGAGCTTTACGTGCTCGCGACGGGGTTTCGCGGGGCGGGTGCGCGGCGCGACGCAAGCCGAGAACGAGACGCCCTAGCGATAGTTCGGCCTTCATCGCGCGGCGACGACAGCCCAAAAAACAAAGTGGCCGGGACGATGCCCGGCCACTTCAGCTTCTTTGAAACGGCTTGCGTCGGTTACGGCTGCAGCGACGCGAGGTAGGCGGACACGTTGAGGATGTCGTCCTGGTCGAGCTTCGCCACGACCGGGGCCATCAGCGGCGTCCACGCACCGGCGCGATTGCCGTGCTGCATGTCGTAGAGCTGCCGACCGAGATAGCTCGGCGAGCGGCCGGCGAGGGTCGGCACCGGGCCCATGCCGCGCAGGTCGGGGCCGTGGCAGACGACGCAGGCGGTGACCTTGCCGGCGCCGTTGTGGGCGATCTCCTCGCCCTTCTTGACGCTGCCCTTCGGCACATAGGCGTAGAAGCCCGAGCGCGGATTGCGCAGATACTCGGCGGCCTCGATGTCCATCGGGGTCTCGATGATGCGCTGCTCCGATCGGCTCCGTGCCGGCTCCCTCACCCGCGACGGTGAGGAACATGCCGTTCACGCCGTTGACCTTCGGCACCATGTCGGTCTCGACGACCTTGATCCACGGGGTCGCGGGAATCGCCGAGAAGTACTTCGCCGCCGCCTTGATCTCGTCGTCGGTCATCGACTTGGCGAAGCTCGCCATCAGGCCGGTGTTGGTCTTGCGCGGATCGGAGGTCTTGCGCAGCCCGTTCTTGAAGTCGGTGAGCTGCTGGACGATGTACTCGTAGGAGAGCCCGGTGACGTTGGCGTTCTCCGGACGGCCCTTGCCGTTGGGATAATGGCAGAGGCCGCAGGCGTAGATCGTGGGCTGCGCGGCTGTCGCGGCCATGGGCGACGATGTCCGGCATCTGCGGATGATCCTCGGGGAACCAGTCGGCCGGCGCATAGCGATTGGCGACCTGGGCGCGCGTGAACTGGACTTTCGAGCCCGGCACCGAGAGCAGCTTGACGTTGTCGTTTTGCGGCGGAGGAGCGGGCGGAGGCGGTCCGGCACCGGGCCCGGGAGCCGTGTTCGCGCCCCAGGCCCACGGCATCGGCGGGCCGTCGGCGGCACTCGCGACGGTGGCCCATCCGGCGGCAACGCCGAGCGACAGTACTGCAGCGGTCACGAAGAACTTCGTCATTGTCCTCCCCTCTTTTTCAGCCGGTGGTTGCCGGACTTGTGGTTCTACGGCGCCGCCGGTCGACCGGCGGGTTCGTGGCGGAGATTGCCGCAAGATCATTAGCGCGGCAAGGCCAGTGACGATACGTTCCGTTCGCCGCCGGGAAGCAATATCCTCCTGTGGCAATTCGCCTCCTCTCGGCCGCGCGCGGCGACACGTTAAGGTCCGCGCCGGGGGTGGCGTGATGAACGACAAGAATGCGGCGTGGTACCGCGCGCAGGCGGAGGCCTGTCTGGCGCGCGCGGAGAAGGCGACTGATCCTCGGATCAGTGAATTCAATCGCGCAGAAGCCGAGCGTTGGCTGCGGCTCGCCGAATTGGCCGAAAAGCAAAAACCCGAAGACAAAAAGCCGGACCATTAGGGCGCCGGCCGCGTTGCGGCGGGCGAGCGCGGCGGCGCCGTTCTGCGCGGGCTGCGTGCGGGCCACGTCCTGCGCGCATCTACATGGCGTGCGTCGCGATGGCGGCGCGGTGACGCTGTGCCGGCAGCGCGCTTGATTCGTCTTGCTGTTTGGCGTTGATTTGGAGTCGATCCAATTTCTCAACCGGCGCGTTCGCGACCGGTATCGACCCGGAGGAAACCGATGGACGACCGATCGACGCCATGGAGCGGCGCGTCTTTCTCAAAGGCGCGGGATTGGGCGTGTTCGCCTTCACGGTGGGCGGCGCCAGCGTGTTGATGACGCCGGGCGAGGCGCGCGCGCAGGGCGTGCCGTTCCGCCTGCTCAACGCCAAGGAGGCCGAGACCATCGAGGCGCTCGGCGAGACGCTGGTGCCCGGCGCGAAACATGCCGGCATCGCCCACTTCGTCGACCAGCAGGTGTCGGTGCCGCCGGGCGAGGCGCTGCTCGAAGCGCGCCAGCTCAACGTGCGGCCGCCCTTCGTGAACTTCTACCGCGCCGCGATCGGCGCCGTCGACAAGGCGAGCGAGGCGCGCAGCGGCCGGCGGTTCGCCGCGCTCTCCACCACCGATCAGCACGACTTCGTCGACCTGATGCGGCAGAACAAGATCGAAGGATGGCAGGGACCGGCCGGCGGCTTCGTCTACTTCGTCCTGCGCAGCGACGCCGTCGACGTCGTCTACGGCACCATGGAGGGCTACGAGTCGCTCGGCGTGCCCTACATGCCCCATATCGCTCCGGACCGGAGGTGGTGAGATGGCGACCCAGGAAAAAGTCGATGTCGTCATCGTCGGCGCCGGCGCCTCGGGCTCGGTCTATGCCGCGGTGCTGTCCAAGGCCGGCAAGAAGGTCGTGCTGCTCGATAACGGGCCGGACTGGCAGACCTCCGACCTGATCTCGTCCGACATCTGGGGCCGCCGCATCAAGCCGGCCGGCGCGCCCTTCATCCTCGAGGGCAAGCACCCCGTGAGCATGGGCGCCCAGGGCGGCTGGGGCGTCGGCGGCGCGGCGCTGCATTACTTCGCGAACTTCCCGCGCTTCCTCCCCAACGATTTCCGCATCAAGAGCGAGCACAACCGCGCCCACGACTGGCCGATCTCGTATGACGACGTCGCGCCCTATTACGACCGGGTGGCGCAGGACATCGGCGTCTCCGGCGACGCCGGCGCCGAGGAGCTGTGGCGGCCCGAAGGGCAAGCCCTATCCGATGCCGCCGATGAAGACCTTCAAGAACGGGCAGGTCTGGCTCAAGGGCTTCGAGGCGGCCGGCATCCGCATGGTGCCCGCCGCGGTCGGCATGAACTCGACCGAGTTCAAGGGCCGCCCCGCCTGCATCTATGACGGCTGGTGCCACGTCGGCTGCCCGATCGGCGCGCTCGCCAATCCCCTGGTGACCTACCTCGCCGAGGCGCGCGCCGCCGGCGCCGAGGTGCGGCCGTGGAGCACGGTGACCCGCGTCCTCACCGATGCGTCCGGCAACAAGGTGACCGGCGTCGAGTACTACGACCAGAAGCGCGAGAAGCACGTTCCAGCCGGCGAGCGCGGTGGTGCTCGCCGCCTGGGGCGGACAGAATCCGCGTCTCCTCCTCAATTCGGCGGCCGGCAAGCATGCCAACGGCCTCTCCAATTCCGGCGGCCTCGTCGGCAAATACGTGATGACCCACTTCGCCTCCGGGACCAACGCGCTGTTCGACGAGGACGTGGAGACGCCGATGGGCACCATCGGCGCGCAATACATGTCCTACGAGCGCTACGGCAAGACCGCGCATGCCGGCGCGTTCGGCTCGACCTTCATCGTCGCCGGCTTCGCGAGCAAGGTCTCCGGGCTCGGCGGCATCGCCAACACCCGGCCCGAGCTGTTCGGGCCGGCGCTCCACGCCTACATGAAGCGGGCGGTGAAGAACCTCACCCGCATCACCGCCTTCGGCGAGGAGCAGCCCAAGATCGAGAACCGGGTCGAGCTCGCGAGCGACAAGGACGAGTTCGGCATGCCGCTCGGCCGCATCATCCACAATTACGACGACAACGACGCGGCGCTGTGGAATGCCAACTTCGAGGAAGGCATGAAGATCGGCCGCGCGACCGGCGCCAAGGACGTCTGGCAGGTCCGCGCCGCCCAGCCGACCATCCACTTCATGGGCGGCACCATCATGGGAACCAACGCCGGCAACTCGGTGGTCAACAGCTTCGGCCAGACCCACGAGATCCCGAACCTCTACGTCGCCGGCCCCGGCACCTTCTCGACCTGCGGCGCCTCGAACCCGACCTACACCATCTTCGCGCTGTCGCTGCGCGGCGCGGAGAATCCTGGCGAAGACGTGGAGCACGGTCGCGGGGTAACTCACTGTCATTCCGGGGCGCGCGTCAGCGCGAACCCGGAATCCAGACCTTCTACTTGGCGGCAGCCGCTGCTGCTGGATTCCGGGTTCGGCCTGCGGCCGCCCCGGAATGACGGAAGTGTTTTTGTGATGACCCGGCGCGCTCGCGACCGGTATCGACCTGCGGAGGAATTGATGGACGAGTTGGAGCGGCGCGTTTTTCTCAAAGTCGCGGGGATGGGCCTGTTCGCCTTCACCGTAGGCGGCGCCAGCGTGATGATGACGCCGGGCGACGCGCGCGCGAAGGGCGTGCCGTACCGGCTGCTCAAGGCCGACGAGGCCGAGACCATCGAGGCGCTGGGCGAGACGCTCATCCCCGGTGCGCGCGAGGCCGGGATCGCGCACTTCATCGACCAGCAGGTGTCGGTGCCGCCGGGCGAAGCGCTGCTCGAAGCGCGCATCGTCAACGTCAAGCCGCCCTTCATCAATTTCTACCGGGCCGCGATCGGCGCGGTCGACAAGGCGAGCGAGGCGCGCAGCGGCCGCCGCTTCGCCGCGCTCTCGGCAAAGGAGCAGCACGACCTCGTCGATCTGATGCGCCAGAACAAGATCGACGGCTGGCAGGGGCCCGGCCAGGGCCTGGTCTTCTTCGTGCTGCGCAGCGACGGCGCCGACGTGGTCTGGGGCACCATGGACGGCTACGCCGACCTCGGCGTGCCGTACCAGCCGCACATCATTCCCGAGATCAAGTGGTGAGTTGCCCCGATGGCCAATGACCTGACCACCCACGAAAAAGTCGACGTCGTCATCGCCGGCGCGGGCGCCTCCGGCTCGACCTTCGCCGCCGTGCTCGCCAAGGCCGGCAAGAAGGTCGTGCTGCTCGACAACGGCCCGGACTGGCAGCTCACCGACCTCATCTCGTCGGACATCTGGGGTCGCCGCATCAAGCCGGCCGGGCCGCCCTTCATCCTCGAAGGCAAGGTGGTCGCGCCGATCGGCTACCACGGCGGCTGGGGCGTCGGCGGCGCCGCGCTGCACTGGTTCGCCAACGTGCCGCGCCTGTTGCCGAACGACTTCAAGATCAAGAGCGAGCACAACCGCTCGCTCGACTGGCCGATCAGCTATGACGACGTCGCGCCGTGGTACGACACGGTCGCCCACGACATCGGCATCTCGGGCGACGCCAAGGCCGAGACGCTGTGGCGACCGGCCGGCCGCGACTATCCGATGCCGCCGATGAAGACCTTCAAGAACGGCGAGGTGTGGAAGAAGGGCTTCGAGGCGAACGACATCCGCCTGGTGCCGGCGGCGGTGGCGATGAACTCGGTCGAGTTCAAGGGCCGCGCCGCCTGCATCTATGACGGCTGGTGCCATGTCGGCTGCCCGATCGGTGCGCTCGCCAATCCGCAGGTGACGTATCTCGGCGAAGCGCGGGCAGCGGGCGCCGAGGTGCGCGGGCTTTCGACCGTGACGCGCATCCTCACCGATGCGTCCGGCAAGAAGGCGACCGGCGTCGAGTATTACGACGCCCAGCACGGCAAGCATGTCCAGCCGGCGAGCGTCGTCATCGCCGCCTCATGGGCCGCGCAGAACCCGCGCCTGCTGCTCAACTCCGCGAACCGACAAGCACCCGAACGGTCTCGCCAATGCGAGCGGGCTCGTCGGCAAATTCATCATGACGCACTTCACCGCCTCGACCAATGCGCTGTTCGACGAGGATCTCGAGAACTACAAGGGCACGATCGGCGGCCAGTTCATGTCCTACGAGCGCTACGGCAAGACCGCCCACAAGGGCGCGTTCGGCTCGACCCTGTTCGCCGTCGGCGCCGCCAGCCGGACGAGCGGCCTGACCGGCCTGCAGAACACCCGGCCCGACCTGTTCGGCGAAGAGCTGCTCGCCTACATGAAGCGCGCCGTGAAAGGCTTTACCCGCTTCAACGCCGCCTGCGAGGAGCAGCCGAAGACCGAGAACCGCGTCGAGCTCGTCGCCCAGAAGGACGAGTTCGGCATGCCGCTCGCCCGCATCGTGCACAACTACGACGACAACGAAGCGGCGCTGTGGAACGCCAATCTCGAGGAAGGCGTGAAGATCGGCCGCGCCACCGGCGCCAAGGAGGTGTGGCAGGTCCGCACTGCGATGAACGCCATCCACCTGATGGGCGGCACCATCATGGGCACCGAGCCGGGAATTCCGTGGTCGACAGCTACGGCCAGACCCACGAGATCCCGAACCTCTACGTCGCCGGCCCCGGCATCTTCCCGACCTGCGGCGCCTCGAACCCGACCTACACCATCTTCGCACTGTCGCTGCGCGGCGCGGAGCATCTGGCGAAGACGTGGAGCACGGTCGCGGGGTAATCGCTGGTCATTCCGGGGCGCGCGTCAGCGCGAACCCGGAATGCAGAGCTTAATCCGATCCCTCGCTTTGACTGCGTGCGGCGGTTTAAGCCGCCGAGATGATTTAAACAACCGTCTTTCGAAATCGGATCTGCGCTGTCTGAAAGCATTGTGCGCTGCAAGTTCATTTGTGACATCTGAGCAACTCGCGCGGACGGTAGGAAGCGCTTCATTTCGGCGTAGAACGCTGTCGCGGTTGCGTCTTGCGCCAACTCTTCAAGGCGGGCCTTTGCTTTCACCGCAACATCCGAGGTGCCGTAATCTGCGAACTTTTTGCGAGCCATCTCGCGATCGGGTGCCGCGCCAAGTTTGTTGACGAGGAACCAAACGTCCCATACGTCGCGAAACTTCAAGGCCGCTCTTGCCGTCAATGCGACCGCCTTATCGGCAAGAATCTCATTCGCTGTCTCGACGTTGAGGATTCGCATCCTGGATGTGAACCAGACCAGGCGTGGCGTTAACCGTGAGTGGCTTGGAGTCGTAGGACGCAACATTGGCGAATTCGATCTTGATGCGCGACTTCGGTGTGTTCGGCGTCGGATTGACCGGTACCACAATCTGCCATGCGGCAACGTTGACGTCATTTCCCTTGATGAGTTCGGGTTGCGCAGGACGTTTCAAGGCAATCCGCGCAGCATCAATGTCAAAGTCGGCGAGCTGCAAGGTTCGCTTCGTGGTCTCGACCGCGCTGTCGACGAGACTATCGAACTCGACGTCTTTCAGGTAGGCACCGGCCTTGCCGCACACGAAATCGAGATCTTCGCTGTAGCGCTCGCCGCCATAGCAGAGACGCAGAGCCGTGCCGCCCTGGAACACGACGTGTTGAAGAATGCCAGTGTCGGATAACGCCGACAAAAGATGAAGGTAAATCGCTTCCTTCATCAGATTCTGGTCCATCCCCGCTTCGATACCGCGGCGCAGGATGAAGGCATCGATCGCGCTCTTAAGTCCGCGCGCCTTGTTGCTCATCTTGGCGCTTCTCCTCGGCAATGGCGTCGGCAAGAATTTCCTCGTCAACTAAATCGAGATTTCTGCCAACGCGACGTAGATCGCGAATGGCGGTGCGCACTTTGGCTTCGAGCGTGCCGTCGTCGGCGATGACGTCTGTGCCGACGTCGATCCAGCGATCCGTATGGGTGAACTCCACGGCGCCCCACGGCGTATCGAACCGCGCAGGTGATCCGGTCGTCATGCAGGTCAGGGCGGTCGCAATCTGCGAGATGACGCCCACCTCCGAGAGTTTCAATTCCAAGCTCACGTAATTGATCTCGCGGGGGCGGGGAAGAAATCGCAGCAGGCCACGCCGAATATCCGCCGGACTCGAACGGGCCGTCGGGTTGACGTAAACGCCGCGCGCAGCGCGAACCAACACCCCTTGGTCCGAGAGCCGCTTCATCATCAGCTTGAGGTAGGGCGGGTCTACCCCGCCCATCAACGTTGAAAAGCTGGGGGGCGTGAAAGCCCAGAGTGCCCGCCGCGTCCGCTTGGGTAAGCTTCTTGGTGAGATCGCGTCGCTTCATATCTCCCATATTAGTTATCAAAATTGATAACTTCAATAGGATATAAGGCGGAGCGCGGCGCGTGAACGCAATGTCGTTGGACAATCACAACTTGCAGACGCATTTGAGCGGCTGCGGTTGTTCGCTAATTGTTCCCGGGGCTAGCCTAGCGCCACCTGGCCCTGCCAATCCTGGGGCGATCCCATGAGAGTTGATGCCAGATTTTCTTCTCGGTCGAGCCGTTACTGCCGATTCCGGGTTCGGCCGGCGGCCGCCCCGGAATGACGGCATTACGTCACCCCGCCTTCACCCCCGGCAGCAGCTTCAACGCATTCTCGCGCTCGATGGCGCGCTGGTCGGCCTCGCTGAAGCGGTACTCGGTGAGCCCCTCGACGGCCTCGATGCCGGCGACGAAGGGATAGTCCGAGCCGAACATCACCTGCGACACCGGCACGAGCTTCATCAGCGCCGCGAGCTGGCCGCGCGGTGTTGCCCTGGGCGATCTCGTAATTGTAGCGCTTGAGGATCGGGATCGGCCCGTCGGGCATGCGCGCGTCCTTGCGGTCGCGGGCGAGCCGGATCAGGCGGCCGGTGAGGAAGGGCAGGGTGCCGCCGCTGTGCGACCAGATGAACCGGATGTCCGGGCATTTGAACGCGGTGCCGGCCTCGCCGAAGATCAGGCTGGTGATGGTCCGGGTGGTGTCGGTCGCGTATTCGATCGTCCCGACCGGAATGCCCTTGACCAGCGCACGGCAGCAGTCCGGGCGTGGTCGGATGCACGTAGACCACCGCCTTGCGCCGGTTGAGCTCCTCGAACACCGGCAGGAAGGCGGGGTCGCCGAGATACTTGTCGAAATAGCTCGTCATCAGCGCGATGCCGCCGGCCTTGAGCACGTCGAGGCCGTATTCGATCTCCTTGAGGCTGCCCTCGGTGTCGGGGAGGGGCACGGTCGCGAACATGCCGAATTTGCCGGGGTGATCCTTCACCAGCTGCGCGGCGTAGTCGTTGCAGCGCCGCGCGAGGCTGCGGCCCTGCTCGACATCGCCGAACCACACGCCGGGCTGCATCACCGAGAGCATCGCCGTCGCGACGCCGGCCTTGTCCATGTCCTGGAGCGAGCCCTCGACCGTCCAGTGGGCAGCGCCGCGCTGCCGCGATTGACCTGGAGCACCTCGCGATGGAACGGGGGCAAGAAATGGTGATGGACGTCGATGCGCTTGCCGGCAGCGGCCTGGGCCGGCGCCGGCGACGGGCGCAGTGCGGCCGCTGCGCCGATGCCGACGGCGGCGCTGCCCGCGAGGAAGCCGCGGCGATCGACGCCGCCGTCGGCGGAAAAGCGCGGCGTCGCGCAGCAGGCGCAGCCGGCGAGCCGGCGCGGCGTTGCAGTCATCCTCATGGGCTTCCTCCGGGACGGTTTCCGGCGCGAGACTTCGCCGTTTCCCCATCGAGGTCAAGGCACGCGGCGAACGCATTGCAGCACGTCTGCGGATTTCCGATTCCCGCGCGGCGCCCGGTCCGGCTAAAATAGCTCCCCACCACCGGAGGAATCGGCGTGACCGCGAACGTATCCGACGATCTCAAGGCGAGCGCGCTCGCCTATCACCGGCTGCCGAAGCCCGGAAAGCTCGCCATCCAGGCGACGAAGCCGCTCGCGACCCAGCACGATCTCGCGCTCGCCTACACGCCGGGCGTCGCCGTCGCCTGTCTCGCCATCGCCGCCGATCCGGCCGAAGCCGCCTCGCTCACCTCGCGGGCGAATCTCGTCGCCGTGGTCACCAACGGCACCGCGGTGCTCGGGCTCGGCAACATCGGCCCGCTCGCCGGCAAGCCGGTGATGGAAGGCAAGGCGGTGCTGTTCAAGAAGTTCGCCGGCATCGACGTGTTCGACATCGAGATCGACGCCAAGGAGGTCGACCGCATCGTCGACGTGGTGGCGGCACTGGAGCCGACCTTCGGCGGCATCAATCTCGAGGACATCAAGGCGCCGGAGTGCTTCGAGGTCGAGACCCGCCTGCAGGCGCGCATGAAGATTCCGGTGTTCCACGACGATCAGCACGGCACCGCGATCATCGTCGCCGCCGCGGTGAAGAACGCGCTCTCGCTCACCGGCAAGCGCATCGAGGACGTCAAGATCGTGACTTCGGGCGCCGGCGCCGCCGCGCTCGCCTGCCTCAACCTGCTCGTCTCGCTCGGCGCGCGGCGCGAGAACATCTGGGTGACCGACGTCGAGGGCGTCGTCTACGAGGGCCGCCCGGTCCTGATGGACCGCTGGAAGAGCATCTATGCCCAGAAGACCGACAAGCGAAAGCTCGCCGACATCATCGCCGGCGCCGACATCTTTCTCGGCCTGTCCGCGCCGGCGGTGCTCAAGCCGGAGATGGTGAAGGAGATGGCGGCGAAGCCGCTGATCATGGCGCTCGCCAATCCGACGCCGGAGATCATGCCGGAGGAGGCGCTCAAAGCGCGGCCCGACGCGCTGATCTGCACCGGGCGTTCGGACTATCCGAACCAGGTCAACAACGTCCTGTGCTTCCCCTACATCTTCCGCGGCGCGCTCGACGTCGGCGCGACCGAGATCAACGAGGCGATGAAGATCGCCGCGGTCGAGGCGATCGCGGCGCTCGCCCGCGAGGCGCCGTCGGAAGTCGCGGCCCGCGCCTATGGCGGCGAGGCGCCGACCTTCGGGCCGGGCTCGCTCATCCCCAATCCCTTCGATCCCCGGCTGATCCTGCGGATCGCGCCGGCGCTCGCGGAAGCCGCGATGGCCTCCGGCGTCGCGACCCGGCCGATCGCCGACATGGACGCCTATCGGGCGCGGCTCAACGAGTTCGTGTTCCGCTCGGGCTTCATCATGAAGCCGCTGTTCGCCCAGGCGAAGAGCGATCCGAAGCGCATCGTCTATGCCGAAGGCGAGGACGAGCGGGTGCTCCGCGCGACCCAGGTCGTGGTCGAGGAGGGCCTCGCGAAGCCGATCCTGATCGGCCGCCCCGCGGTGATCGAGGCGCGGCTGGAGCGCTTCGGCCTCGCGATCCGGCCGGAGCGCGATTTCGTGCTGATCAACCCCTCGGAAGACCCGCGCTACCGCAAATATGTCGACCTCTACATCGAGGCGGCCGGCCGCCGCGGCGTCACGCCGGATACCGCGCGCACCGTGATCCGCACCAACTCGACGGTGATCGCCGCCGCCATGGTGCGGGCGGGCGATGCCGACGCCGCGCTGTGCGGCGTCGAGGGCGGCTACATGGGCCACCTGCGCCACATCCGCGATCTCATCGGCACTTGCCCGGGGGTCGACGACTTCGCGGCGCTGTCGCTCCTCATCACCGGCAAGGGCAACATCTTCCTCGCCGACACCCAGGTGCGGACCGACCCGACGGCGGAGGGGATCGCGGAGGTCGCGGTGCTCGCCGCCGCCCACATCCGCCGGTTCGGCATCGAGCCGCGGATCGCGCTCGTCTCCCACTCCGACTTCGGCAGCTACGACAGCCCGACCGCCCGCAAGATGCGCGCGGCGACCGCGCTCCTGTGGGAGCGCAAGGTCGACTTCGAGGTCGACGGCGAGATGCACGCCGATTCGGCGCTCGATCCCGCACCAGCGCGAGCGGGTCTATCCGCATTCGCGGCTCACGGGCGCCGCCAATGCGCTGATCCTGCCGACCCTCGATGCCGCGAACATCGCCTATGAGGCGATCAAGACGATGGCCGATGCGCTCGCGGTGGGACCGATCCTGATCGGCACCGCGAGGCCCGCCCACATCCTCACGCCGTCGGTGACCGCGCGCGGCATCGTCAACATGACCGCGGTCGCGGTGGTGGAGGCGCAGGCCTGCGCGGGGTAGCGTGCGGTCGCCGAGCCTTTCGATGGCTTGAGCCGAGGCGCGCCGGCGCCCGCACAGTTTAACACCGTCATCGCCGGGCTTGTCCCGGCGACCCCGATCACTGGGCACGGCCGTGCCACGTTAAGCGGGGTGGCCGGGACAAGCCCGGCCATGACCATTCAATGAATATGACCACACGCTACCCGCCGCGGCGGCGCTTGCCCGGCGCCGGCGGTGCCGGCAGCAGACCCATGCGGACCTGCACCTCGGGCGGCACCTGGTAGTCGCGCATGACGGCGCGGCTGTCGCGCAGGCCGCAGGACTCGCGCTGGACGACGAACATCCACAGCGCGTGGCCGGCTTGTGCGACCAGCGCCGCCCGCTGCGTTCGCGCCGCGTCCGACGGCGGCGAAGCAAGTGCCGCATCGAACTCGCGCAGCGCCGCGAGCGCCGCCTCGAGCCCGCGGCCGAGCCGGCCCAGGGCGGAGGCCTGCTCCTGGATGATCTCGCTGTCGATCAGGTCGAGGGGCGACGCGGTGCGCGTGGGTTTGGTGTACATCGGAAGGAGCCGGTGATCCCTATTCAGATAGCGCCTTCGCCGCCGCGGCTGCAACACGGCTCGCGACCCGTTCACACCGTCATTCCGGGGCCCCGCGCCAGCGGGGAACCCGGAATCCGCGCAGAGCGATGCCCCCGGTCGTTAGCAGCCTGGATCCGGGTTCGCGCTGACGCGCGCTCCGGAATCGACCATGCGACGGCCTGCCGACGCTACTCCTCGAGCTTGAACCCCGTGTCCTTGAGGATCTTCGCCCAGTCCTTCAGCGATTGGTCGCTGATGCCCACGAATTCCGCGCGGTCCTTGCCGGTAGGCTCCAGACCCATCAGACGGAATTTCTCTTGGACGTCGCCTTGCGCGATGGCGTCCACGATGGACCTGCTCAGGCGGTCCACGACAGGCTTCGGCGTGTTCAAGGGCATCCAGGCGCCGTACATGCTGTTCACGCTCAGGCCGTAGCCCAATTCCTTGAGGGTGGGCAGGTCGGGTGCGCTGGGTGAGCGCTCTTCCGACGCGATCGCGAGGATGCGCACCTGGCGAGCGCGGTGCAGTTCGTAGATGCTCGGCAAAGCCAATGTCGCCGCCGGTATCTGGTTGGCGATCAGGTCGGAAATCATCTGCGTCGTGCTCTTGTAAGGGATCAGCATGTTGTTGACGCCGATCATCCGGCCGAACTCCAGGCCCATCAGATGGGCAGGGCTGCCGGCCGCCTCGTTGCCGAATTGGGCGCGCGACGGATTTGCCTTCAGCCAGTCCGCATACTCGGCCAGCGTCTTGTAGGGCGCGTCGATCGGCGCCGCGATCACCACGTTGCTGTTGGCGATGTGCGCGACCGGTTCGAAGTCGGACAGCTGATAGGTGGGCTTGGCCGAGATCATCGGGAAGATGCCCATGACGGAGAAGGTGCTCACCATCATCGTCTTGCCGTCGGGCTGGGAATGCTTGAGCGCATCCACCGCGATGCGCGAGCCGGCCCCAACCTTGTTCTCGACGTAAACCGGCACTCCCAGTGACATGCTCATCTTCTCGGCGAGCACGCGAGCAATGGTATCGCCGCTATTGCCGGGGCTGTAGCCGACGATGATGCGGATGGGACCCTTGGCCTCCAGGGCGTCCTTGCCTTCGGCCACGGCCCTCGTGCCGACCATCGTCAGGCTGATCAGCGTCAGGCTGATCAGCATCGTCAGGCTGCGCAGCAGGGCGAGCCCGGCGCCGGCGAGCAAACGCGGCGCGCTAAGTCGCGTATTCATGTCTCCTCCACCTTTATCGATATGTGCCGCCGGCGCGCCTCGACTTTACGCCCGGCGCATGCGTTTTCGGTGCATTTCTTCCACCTTCATGATGTCCTGCTCTCGCCACGGCGTCATGTTGAAGACGGTGAACACGGGTTGGGCGCGCTCCTCCTCGGTCAGCAATGCCTTGCGGTTGGCGGCGGAGCCCAGCACCGGCGAGTGCGCCTGCAGCAGGACGTTGTCGTCTTCGCTGCTCACTTCGGCCCAGTGCGGGATGTTCGGCGCGACGATGTTGAAGTCGCCTTCCTTGCACGCGAAGCCGGCGTCCGACGTAAAGATGTCGATGTCGCCCTTGATCGGGATGTGCAGCTGCTCGGCGTCGTGGATGTGCGGCACGGAGTGATAGCCGCCCCGGCGCCGCGCGATGGTCATGTTGTGCTCCAGGCCATGGACACATTTGGAGGTCAGCTTGCCCGCTGCCGCGGCGCCGATCGCGCCGCTGTGCACGCTCGTGACCAGAACTCTCGGCACGTGCCAGCAAAGGGCCTTCGCCGGGCGGCTCGTTTCGCGCTTCCGCCTCCTTGGCGTACTTGTCCGACAGCCAGACGATGCATGGATAGGCTGGCGTGGATAGGCCTGCGCCGGCGATGCGCCGTCCTCGAACAGCCCGCCCTTTCCCCGCACGTCGCCCGCCAGCGGCGGGCAGTTGAACTCATAGAAGGTGCAGGGCGCATCGGATTTATTCCACATCCAGTGCGGCTTCATCTTCGGGACGCGGATCGCATCGCCTTCCTTCAAGTGGTAGGCGGTGCCGTCGATGTAGATCCGAGATCTCGCCTTCCGCCACGTAGTTGAGCTGTTCGGTGGCGTGGATCTGCGGCGCCGGATGGTATCCGGGTTGGGCGACGGCCACTGCGAGGGACACTCTCGGCCCCGTGGGCGAGGCGCATGTCGATGCGCGCGCTGTCGGCCGCCTCGGCATATGACGGGTCTTCCTGCGCATAGAAGTTGGGCAGCTTCGCGCGGTTGATGATCAGTGGCATCGGCGTGTCCGTTTTCGGTTGGGCGGCTATGGCGCCTGGGGTGCAATAGCACCGTCGCTCGGCGCCAAAAACCGTCACTCGACACCAAAAAGTACTTTGCATGGGGTTGTTCCTCGGAAATCCGATCCCTTGTTTTTATTTGGAGGGTTTGGGAAGGGCGCGGCGTCGATTGGCGCGTGCCCGCAAGCGGTGGAGAGAGCCGGTTGCCGTGGCAAAAGCGGCTCTGCTATAGGCTGGACCAGACCCCGCCGGTCCTCCGGAACGTCGCGGGTCTTCCTGGAGCATCAATGTCCGTCGACAGCACGACCGTCCGCCGCATCGCCCGGCTCGCCCGCATCAAGGTCGCGGAGGACGAGATCGAGCACCTCAAGGACGAGCTTTCGGCGATGCTGGCCTTTGTCGAGCAGCTCTCCGAGGTCGACGTCACCGGCGTCGAGCCGATGACCTCGGTGACGCCGACGACCCTGCGGCAGCGCGCCGATGAAGTGACCGACGGCGGCATCGCGGAAGCGGTGTTGCGCAATGCGCCGGCGCGGCAGGGCGATTTCTTCGTGGTTCCGAAGGTGGTGGAGTGATGTGCGAAGAATGCGAGGAGTTCCCGCCGCAGTTCGTCGCCTATTTCAACAAGGCGGGCGGCAAGTTCTGGCGGCCGGCGCAGAAGGTCGCTCCCAATTCCTGGGCGATCGACATCCGCCCGGTGGCGCCGGTCGAGGTCACCACCCGGCCGTTCGTCTGTGACGCGCCGGACGACACGCCCGCCGAAACGCCGAAGACAAGCTGATGTGCCTCGCCTGCGACATGGAAGCGATGTGGTTCGCGGTGATGGAAGCGCGCGCCGCGGCCGGTGCCGAGAGCGCGCCGCAGCCGGACGAGCCGGCCACTCATCTTCCTTCCCCGCAGGCGGACGACCCGCTTCTCCCTCCCCCTGAAGAAGGGGGAGGGGGCGCATCCGCCGAGCTCGCATCGAACGAGTTCGTGTCGAACGAGGACGCGCCGAACGAGGGCGCGCGCCAGCGTGAGCGCGTTACTCCCCCGCGTCGCTTCGCCTGCGAGGAGACACCGGCGGAATGAGCGAGCTCACGTCGCTCACTCTTGCCGAGCAGCTCGCCGGCCTGCGCAAGCGCGCGTTCTCGGCGGTCGAGCTTGCCGACGCCCATTTCGCGGCGGCGGAGCAAGCGCGCGCGCTCAATGCCTACGTCCTCGAGACGCCGGAGCGTGCCCGCGAGATGGCGGCGCAGGCGGACGCGGCGCTCGCGCGCGGCGAGGGCGGGCCGCTCGCCGGCATCCCGCTCGGCGTCAAGGACATGTTCTGCACCGAAGGTGTGCGCACCGCCGCCTGCTCGCGCATTCTCCAGAACTTCGTGCCGCCTTACAAGTCGACCGTCACCGCCAATCTGTGGCGCGACGGCGCGGTCATGCTCGGCAAGCTCAGCAACGACGAGTTCGCCATGGGCTCGTCGAACGAGAGCTCGCAATGCGGTCCCGTGGTCTCGCCGTGGCGCCGCCGCGGCTCGGACGCGAAGATCGTCCCGGGCGGTTCGTCCGGCGGCTCGGCTGCCGCGGTGGCGGCCGGGCTCTGCCCCGGCGCGCTCGGCACCGACACCGGCGGCTCGATCCGCCAGCCTGCGGCCTTCACCGGCATCGTCGGCATCAAGCCGACCTATGGACGCTGCTCGCGCTGGGGCATCATCGCCTATGCCTCCTCGCTCGATCAGGCCGGGCCGTTCGCGCGCACGGTGCGCGACTGCGCGATCCTGCTGCGCTCGATGGCGGGCTTCGATCCCAAGGATACGACCTCGGTCGATGTCGCCGTTCCCGACTACGAGGCGGCGCTGGCGCGCTCCGTCAGGGGCATGAAGATCGGCATTCCCCGCGAATACCGGGTCGACGGCATGTCCGGCGAGATCGAGTCGCTGTGGAGCCGCGGCGCCGAATGGCTCAAGGCGGCCGGCGCCGAGATCGTCGAGGTGTCGCTGCCCCACACCAAATACGCGCTGCCGGCCTATTACATCGTGGCGCCGGCGGAGGCCTCGTCCAATCTCGCCCGCTATGACGGCGTGCGCTACGGGCTGCGCGCGCCGGCGCGCGACATCATCGCCATGTACGAGGAGACCCGTGCCGCGGGCTTCGGTCCCGAGGTCCGGCGCCGCATCATGATCGGCACCTACGTGCTCTCGGCCGGCTACTACGACGCCTATTACCTGCGGGCGCAGAAGGTGCGCAGCCTGATCAAGCGCGACTTCGACGACTGCTTTCATTCCGGCGTCGACGCGATCCTCACGCCCACCACCCCGTCGGCCGCCTTCGCCATCGGCGAGCAGGGCAAAGACCCCGTCGAGATGTATCTCAACGACATCTTCACCGTGACGGTGAACATGGCCGGGCTCCCCGGCATCTCCGTTCCCGGCGGGCTCGACGCCAGTGGCCTGCCGCTCGGCCTGCAGCTGATCGGACGGCCGTTCGGCGAGGAGACGCTGTTCGCGCTGGCGCAGGTGATCGAGCAGGCGGCCGGACGGTTCACCCCGACACGGTGGTGGTGACAACCGCTGTCGGACCGGAGGGGGGGCAGAAGGCGCATCAGCGCCGTGCCCGACGCAGTCGTTGGTTACGGATGACCCGGTCAGTCGGGCGATGACGTGGGGCGAGGCCTTCAGCTTGCCCACCCTACGAAGAACGCGACGATGACGCCCTCGGAATTCAAGCAGTCGCTCGCGAAGTCCGCGCCGCCCGACTGCGCACCGGCGCTGCAGGCGCTGTGGTGGGCCGCGAAGGACGACTGGAACGCGGCGCATGAGATCGTGATGAAGCACGACGATGCCGATTGCGCCTGGGTCCACGCCCATCTGCACCGCGTCGAGGGCGATCTTCCGAACGCGCGCTACTGGTACCGGCAGGCCGGCAAACCCGTCGCGACGACAGAGCTCGACGCCGAGCGCGAAGCGATCATCGCGGCGTTGCTGTAGCCGGCGGAGTTCGCGGCGCGGCGCTTCCTCCTCCCTCCCGCAGCGGCGCAGCGCGGGGGAAGCGCTTTCTAAGCTCTCACCCCGGCTCCATGCCGATCTTCTTGTAGGCCTCGCCGGCTTGCGGCGTGGTGAGGAACTTGATCAGCGCCCGCGCGCCGTCCGCCGATGCAGCACCCGTGTGCACGGCGGCGTCGAACACCGTGATCTCCTGGATGTCCGCCGGCAGCGCGCCGACATAGGTCGTGCCCTTGACCGGCAGCAGCTCGCTCACCTGCTGAAAGCCGATCTCGGCATCGCCGCGGGCGACCACCTCGCCGATCGGCACGCCCTGCACCTGCTTCACCTTGCCTTTGATCTCGTCGGCGACGCCGAGGCGCTCGAACAGCTTTGCGAGATAGACGCCGCTCGGGCCGGTCGACATCGCGATCGACTTCGCCGCGAGCAAGGTGCGCTTGAACGCGTCGGCCGAGGAGATGTCCGGCTTCGCCGCGCCGGCGCGCACCGACACGCCGATCCCGGACTTCGCCACCGGCGTTCCCGGCCCGACCTTGCCGAGCTTGTCGAGCTCGGCGATGCCGTTCGAGGCCATCAGCACGAGGTCGACGGTCTCGCCGCCCTTGAGGCGCCGCATCATCTCCGCGGTCGGCACCCACTCGGTCACGACCTTGTTCTCGGTCGCGCGCTCGAAGGCGGGGATCAGCTCCACATAGGCGTCGTGGATCGCCGCCGACGCCATCACCTTGATCTCGGCGGCCGATGCCGGCCCAGGCGATCCACCAAGCCATCCGGTCATCGCCAGCATTGCTCCCGCACAGATCGCTCCCATCTTCATCTCGGATACTCCCTCGCGCGCCGGCAACGCGCCGGGCTCGCGCCAGCATAGGCCGCCGCAGCGCGAGGCGGTAGCAGCGCGATGACGCCGGCGTCGCGCTGACCTTGACGCCGATTGCTTGTCGCGCAATGGCTTCGCGGACAACGCGAAGGAACGAGATGAACGCTCCGACGAAGACCAGCAAGCTCATCAAGGGCGCCACCGGCGACTGGGAAGTCGTCATCGGCATGGAGATCCATGCCCAGGTGAGCTCGCAGGCGAAGCTGTTCTCCGGTGCCGCCACCGCCTTCGGTGCCGCGCCCAACGCGCAGGTGTCGCTGGTCGATGCGGCGATGCCGGGCATGCTGCCGGTGATCAACGCCGAATGCGTCGCCCAGGCGGTGCGCACCGGGCTCGGGCTCAACGCGCGGATCAACCTGCGCTCGGTGTTCGACCGCAAGAACTATTTCTATCCGGACCTGCCGCAGGGCTACCAGATCAGCCAGTACAAGTCGCCGGTGGTCGGCGAGGGCGAGGTCGTGGTCGACATGCCCGACGGCGCGATCAAGGTCGGCATCGAGCGGCTCCATCTCGAGCAGGATGCCGGCAAGCTTCTTCACGACCAGCATCCGGCGGCGTCCCTCGTCGACCTCAACCGCGCCGGCGTCGCGCTGATGGAGATCGTCTCCAAGCCCGACCTGCGCTCCGCCGAGGAGGCCAAGGCCTTCCTCGCCAAGCTGCGCGCCATCCTGCGCTATCTCGGCACCTGCGACGGCGACATGGAGAAGGGCAATCTGCGCGCCGACGTCAACGTGTCGGTGCGCCGGCCCGGTGAGGCCTCGGCACGCGCTGCGAGATCAAGAACGTCAACTCGATCCGCTTCGTCGGCATGGCGGCCGACCACGAGGCCCGCCGCCAGATCGCCGTCATCGAGGACGGCGGCGTGATCGACCAGGAGACCCGGCTCTACGACGCCACGCGCGACGAGACCCGGCCGATGCGCACCAAGGAGGAGGCGCACGACTACCGCTATTTCCCCGACCCCGACCTGCTGCCGCTCGAGCTCGCTGCTAGATTACGTCGAGGCGTTGCGCGCTTCGCTTCCCGAGTTGCCGGATCAGAAGAAGGCGCGATTCATCGCCGAGTTCGGGCTCGCCGGCTACGACGCCGGTGTGCTCGTCGCCGAGCGCGAGAGCGCCGAGTTCTTCGAAGCGGTGGTGCGCCAGCCCGACGGGACCGCACGCGACGCCAAGGTCGCTGCCAACTGGGTGATCAACGAGCTGTTCGGCCGGCTCAACAGGGAGGGCGGCGAGATCGCCGCGTGCCCGTTGTCGGCGACGGCGCTCGGAACGATCCTCGATCTCATGTCCGAGGGCACGATCTCCGGCAAGATCGCCAAGGATCTCGTTCGAGATCGTGTGGAGCGAAGGCGGCGACCCCCGCGCCATCGTCGAGAGCCGCGGCATGAAGCAGGTGACCGACGTCGCCGCGATCGAGAAGCTCGTCGACGACATCGTCGCCAAGAACCCCGACAAGGTCGCGCAGGCGCGGCAGAAGCCGGCGCTCGTCGGCTGGTTCGTCGGCCAGGTCATGAAGTCGTCGGGCGGCAAGGCGAACCCGCAGGCGGTGAACGATCTCCTCAAGGCAAAGCTCGGCCTCTGACCGCTTTCCGCGCGCGGCGAGCGCACGTCGAACGTCTAAAGAGGTGATCGAACGTACCGCGCGCGACCGTTCGCGCGCGCTTTCGACGGTCGGGAATCGGTGCGATCGACGGCCGTGCCGACGCTGTCAACCGGCTTGCCAGCGTGCTCGAAACGGTCGTCTTCGCGAATCGGAGAGACCGATTCGCGCGCTTTTCGCTTCGACGCGCGCGCCGGACATCGTCCGAAATCGCTCCTTCGACCGATTTGCGCACAAATTTTTTTGCCGCGAAAATCGGGTGCTGCGAAGTCGCGCGCGGCGTCGCGCGTCACCGAAATGCTGTCAATCCGCGCCGCCGGCGTTGTGCACGCGTTTTCCGACATGGATGAAATGCCCATTTCACAGTGGTTTTTTGAATTCGCCGCCGAACGTGCGCGGCGCGCTCGCTCACGCGCGACGATGTGCGCGTCGATATCGTCGCGATGCGTCGTCGCCGACGTGTCGCGATGCGGCAGGCGTGAACCGATACACGTTTCGTTAATCCGGAAGCTGTTTTTTTCGTTTTGCTGTAGTAATCGAAATGCAGTGCCTACGATTCGCGTGGGTACTGATGCGACACCGCCAGCTCAACTCGACTAGGAGGGCACCATGGCGAAGAAGGCAATGAAGTCGAAGGCGAAGCCCGCTGCGAAGAAGAAGGCTCCTGCGAAGCGGAAAGCCGTAAAGAAGAAGAAGTAACGCAGTAACGTCGGAGCGCTGACGCTCCATACCTTCGACGAACTCGATGGTCAGCCCGGCGACATCGCGCAGATGTGGGGATGCAGTCGGTGATGACGCCGGGGTCGGCGACGGAGGGCGTCGGCGAGATTGAGGATCGAAACTCCCGGATGCCGAGATTCGGTCCCGATGCAGGTCACCCTGTCGCTGCATCGGAAAGTCCGGGAGCAAGGCACGGATCAATCCGCGCTGCATCGTCAGCGGTCCTGCTGGCGATGATTCCGATCCTCGGAGCTCTCGCCGACGCCTCGTAGTCCTTGCGAGGCTTCCCTGATTGATCGGTCGTTGCAGCGGCGCTCGAGTTACCTCGCGCCTGTCCGATGAGATCAGCGATGCCCTTTCCCCAACATTGCGAAACCAAGCCGCCAGCGGCGATGATCTGGCGGCGGCCAAGCCGTAGGGTGGGCAAAGCCACCGGTCCGGCCTTCGGCCGGCCCGATGACAGGCTCCGTGTGCCCACGTCTGAGCGGGCCACTGGATGGACCTCGGTTCGACTGCGTGGGCACGGCGCTGCGCGCCTTTGCCCACCCTACAGTTCACTCGCAGCGCGGCATCGCAGGCCGATGCGACCGCGCTTGATAGTTAGCGCTCCCTTGCGCGGAACGGTTACCGCCGGCTCATCGGAATTGCAGAAAACTGCGTATTTCTCGGGCTTGCAGCGATTAACGAAGCGAGCCGGCGCGGGCGCGGACAGGCCGCGTTCACCTCCGATTCATCGCATCGATTAAAGCGTGATTCAAAGCTTCCGCACATGATCGGAGCGTTCCGGGGGGCCGGAGAAAACAGCCGGTCAATGCCGGCGAATGGCCGGGGAGGCCGAAATGGGACGAGCAGAGCTTGGAGCCATCGAGAACGGTGGCGTGGGGGAAGCCACCGGTGACATGTTCTACCGGCTTGGCATGATGTATTCGGTCGGCGGCGAGGTGCCGGCCGACTATGTGACGGCGCACAAGTGGTTCAACCTCGCGGCCATGCGCGGCAATTCCGATGCCGTGCGCCTGCGCCGCGAGATCGCCGAAGAGATGACGGAGGCGCAGATCGCCGCCGCCCAGCGCGCCGCGCGCGCCTGGCTGCGCCACTGAGGGCGCCACGCTTAAAGTGTGCTTAAAGTCCAGCGCCGGTTGCGACGGCCCGTGCCTGTCGCAGCCGGCGACGCTTTTTCCGGGGCAAGGGGACAGGCGACCGAATGACTGACGGATCGAGGCAGGGTATATTGCGGGTGTCCGATGGCCGAAAAGCCGGGAGGAACAAACCATGCGGGTATCGCTTGCCTGTGGAATTGTTGCACTCGCCTGTCTCGGATCGATCCAGTCAGCCGACGCTCAACGATGGTGCGGAAGCCTGAGGTGCCACTGCCGCGTCTTGCAATGCGGTGACGTGCCGAGGGGGTTTCCGTCTCCGACCGTCGAAACATGCATCAGAGCATGCGTCGTGGCAAAGAAGACGGCTCAACGCTGACGCCGCGCAGGCTCGAGTTCTCGGAGACGCGATGAACAGGCCCAGTTGGGCCGGCGCTGACGTTGCCTCATGCGACGGTCTGACGATCGATCGCCGAGAGCTCGGCGTCGTCGGCACGATCGAGCCAGCACGATCGAGCCAGTACGATCGAGCCGCGCGAAGGCCACCGGCTGCTGTGCCGCGTGTGGCGAATATCGGATGCGAAGTGCCGAATGATGACGCGCAGCTTTGCCCCAGCCGGCAAGTCGGATGCTGGCTGGGGCATTGGGTAGGTCCACTCGGCTCAATCCGGGGAAGGCGTCGGATCGAACACGGAATGCACCCTACGCATCGTCCATGGCGACGACGTGATGGAGCAGCTCGTCATTGCTTTTTGAGGCGCGCCGTGTCGCGAGGGCTACAGCGGGAGCGCCAAATGCCGGGGCTGGAGCTGCAATTCCAGCTTGCTGCAAGCGGGACGACACGATCCTGGAAATAGGAATTCCAACGGGAACTGCGGTGGGGTAGGCTGCCGCGTGAAACCGCGAGAGGGACGATCATCGTCTCCAGTCCATATCTCGGAGAGATCAAAATGGTCGGCTTCAACTTTGCCGCTGTAGGTTGGGCCGGGGATGCGCGATCTCTTGCGACACGCGCGAGGGGTTGGCTCGCCTTCCAGTTGTTCTGCATCATGTGCTGCGTCGGGACGCCCGCGAGCGCTCTCACCGTATCGAGCATCTCCGTCACCGCCAATTGTGATGCCGTCACCGGCCTGACTGTGAGCGGCGCGTCCGGTACGACGACACTCAAGGATGCCACCGGAGTCGTGATCGCTGCGGTCGGATTGGTAGGACCATTCATGTCGTTTGAAGGTCCTACGAATAATACGCAATGGACGGCGACCGACACCAATGGCCCCGTCAACTTCGTTCCCTCAACGGTCCCGGGCGGCTCGCAGTGTGCACCGGCGTCGCTCGCGGTCTCTGCAGGAGACTTCTCCGCCACAATTGTGCGTGGTGGCCTCGGTTCTCCCTCGACCGGCGAGCTATACACTGACCAACGCCGGGGGCAGCTCGGTCTATTTGCCGGCGACACCGTACTTTCCGGGTGGAGTCGCTTTTTTCAACTTGAGTTCGATTCCATCGATCGGCCCGCTTGGGTCAGCCAACCTGACGATCAGTTTCAACGCTGCAGCCTTCAATCTGGCGCCGGGCAGATACAGTGCAACCATCAACTTCTCCAATGCCGGCAGCCTCTCCCTCGTTACGACACGCCAAGTCAACCTGATCGTCGTTCTCGGCTTTAGCCACGACTTCAACGGCGACGGCTATAGCGACCTTCTTGTGGCGCGATACCAGCGGCAACGTCGCGATTTGGGAAATGAACGGCACGACGTCTTGAATGCGGCCACCTCGTTCGTCGCGAATGTTACCAGCCAACTGGACGATCGCCGGGACCGGCGACTTCAACGGCGACGGCAAGGGCGACATTCTGTGGCACGACAGCAGCGGCAACGTCGCGATTTGGGAAATGAACGGCACGACGTGTCTTGAATCAGGCGACGTCGTTCGTCGCGAATGTGCCGGCGGCACCTGGTCGATCGTCGGGACCGGCGACTTCAACGGCGACGGCAAGAGCGACATTCTGTGGCGTGACACCAGCGGCAACGTCGCGATTTGGGAAATGAACGGCACGAGCGATCTTGAATGCAGGCGACCTCGTTCGTCGCGAATGTCGCCGGCAACTGGTCGATCTTCGGGACCGGCGACTTCAACGGCGACGGCAAGAGCGACATTCTGTGGCGTGACACCAGCGGCAACGTCGCGATCTGGGAAATGAACGGCACGACGTCTTGAATCAGTCGACCTCGTTTGTCGCGAATGTGCCGGCACCTGGTCGATCGCCGGGACCGGCGATTTCAACGGCGACGGCTATAGCGACATTCTCTGGCACGACAGCAGCGGCAATGTCGCGATTTGGGAAATGAACGGCACGACGGTCTTGAATGCAGTCGACCTCGTTTGTCGCGAATGTGTCCGGCAACTGGTCGATCTTCGGATCCGGAGACTTCAACGGCGACGGTAAGAGCGACATTGTGTGGCACGACAGCAGCGGCAATGTTGCGATTTGGGAAATGAACGGCACGACGGTCTTGAATGCGGCCACCTCGTTTGTCGCGAATGTGCCCGGCAACTGGTCGATTCAAGACCCACAGGGAAACTGAGGTATCTCTGTTGTTCAACGAGAGATTGAGCTCGGGGGGCCGCAAATAAAGCGGCCGCCGTTACCAAAATCGTCAATGGCTGCCCGAACGCTCGCCTCGGCGCCCCCCCGCGATGGGTCCATCCCACCACCACGACCATCGTCGAAATGGATGCGGCTCGTGTGCAAGAACATGCGGGTGATGTGCAGAGATAATCCAGTTCGCGCGAATCACGCTCGCATTTCAAATCTTCCCCGGGGCTCGCGCCGGACTTTGATCCGCCGCCATTCTCGAAGGAACGTCGTCGGCGCAGGAGCCGGCGAAGAGGCTGGCGGATCGGAGGCTGGAGACCGATTTCTCTCGGAAGCGGATTCTGTCGCAAGCGGAGGCTGGCGGAGACGAAGGGATTCGAACCCTTGATAGGGCTTGAGACCCTATAACGGTTTAGCAAACCGCCGCCTTCAGCCACTCGGCCACGTCTCCGTCGCCCGTCCATATGCCCGAGCGGCGCCGCCCTGGCAAGCCGATGCCGGCAACGGCCAAATGAGGCGGGGGACGGCTGTGCATTGCCGGATTCCCAGCCAATTGCGGCCCTATATCCGCGCGAACGCCGTGCCATCCTTCGATGATTGCGCGGGCGTTTGCGTATCGATCGCACCGCGCCTCGTTCCGCTCATCACGCGTGGACCGCGCGCCGGGCCTCGCGCCGGCGATGGAGCCCGTGTCGATGCGTTTTGTTCTTTGCGTTCCCGCGATCTCGGCCGTCATGATCGGTGTGGCATCACGATCGGTGTCAGCCCGGTGGTGGCGGCGGACTGCCTCACCGAACCCAAGGGCGACGCGCCGGCCGGCCAGCACTGGTATTATCATCTCGATCGCGCCGGCGATCGCAAATGCTGGTACCTGCACGCGACCGCGACGGGGGCCCCTGACGCGCCCGCGATGGAATTGCAGTCGGTGCGTGCGCAGCGGCGGCAGGCAGCGCCCGCGCCCGACGCCGAACCGCAACGCCGGCAGGCCGCGCCGGCGCCCGCTGCGGAGTTGCAGCGGCAACAGGCCGCGGCGCCGCAACGCCCGGCGCCGCGAAGCGAAGCCGAGGAGGCCGCGCTCTATCTCGAATTCCTGCGCTGGAAGGAACAGCACCGCGGCGAGCAGTAGTTTTTCCTCGCCGTCATCGCCGGGCTTGTTGTCCCGTCATTCCGGGGCCGCCCTAGGCGGAACCCGGAATCCAGGCGGCTTTGCCGCGTGCGCTGTGGCTTGTTGCTCGCGCTGCCTGGATTCCGGGTTTGCGCTTCGCGCGCCCCGGAATGACGCCGAGTTGAGCGCAGCGCCTCCGGTCATTGCTTCTGTTTGGCGCGCACCGCATCGCACTTCGCTGCGAACGCCGCGATGGCGGCGATGGTGCGGGCGTCGGACAGCAGCGGGGCATGGCCCTGATCGGGGACCGTGACGACCTCCATGTCGGGCCGGCGCGCCTGCATGGCGGTCACCGTCGCGGCGCTGAGGATGTCGGAATTGGCGCCATGCACGACCATGAGCGGCACCTCCGGCCATCGCATCGAACTCCTGCCACAACGTCGGGAACGGCTTGTCGGGGCTCACCGTCTCGAGGGTGTGGGTGAGCGCGGGATCGTAGGTGACGACGAGCCGGCCGCCGTCCTCGCGCCAGGCGCGTTTCGCCGCGGCGAGCCATTCCGCGGCGGTGAGATTGGGGAACTGATCGTCGGAAATGTCGCGCAGGATGTCCGCGCCCTGCTCAAAGCTCGCCGGCGGGCGCAGCTTGCCGACATAGCTCTTGATCCGCATCACGCCCGCGGTGTCGACCACCGGGCCGATGTCGTTGAGGACGACGCCGGCGAGGAGGTCGGCGCGCTTGGTGGCGAGCGTCATGGTGACGAGGCCGCCGCGGGAGGTGCCGACGAAGACCGCCGGTCCGACCGCCAGCGCCGTCATGACGGCGATGACGTCGTCGGTTTCGACCGCGATCTTGTAGTTCGCGGGATCGCGGTCGTAGCCGGAGCGCCCGCGGCCGCGCAGGTCGAGGGCGAGCACGCGGCGGTCCTTCGCGAGCGCGGTTGCAAGCGGCGTGAAATCCTCGGCGGTCCGCGACAGGCCGGGCAGGCACACGACCGGCAGCCGCGGCGAACGCGGGTCCCCGTCATCGAGCGCGTGGAGCCGCAGCCCGTCGCTCGCGGCCGTGAACCGGCTCTCAGCCATGGCTGCCTCCGTCGTCCGGATGATCGGTCGTCCCGACGAGCCGGCGTTATCGCATGGGGTGAACGGCGCGCCAATTCACAGCGACGTCAGGTCGCGGTGAGGTGCAGCCCGCGTGAGCGAAGCGATATGCGGGACACCGTTTCGGGTTGATCCGAAGGGCCCGGATGTCGCTTCGCTCATCCGGGCTACACGACCGGGCTACATGACGGTTTTAGTTGGCGGTGGCGCCGCGGCGCAGATCGGCCTCGATCATCAGGCGGGAGCCGCCGCCGAACCGAGCGCGATAGACCTGAATGTTCTCGATGATGCGCTGCACGTAGTTGCGCGTCTCGGCGAACGGGATGCGCTCGACCCAATCGATCGGGTCGACCTTGGGATCGCGCGGATCGCCATAGCGCTCGATCCATTCCTTGACCCGGCCGCGGCCCGCATTGTAGCCGGCGAAAGCGAGGATGAAGGAGCCGTTGTAGCTCGCGATGTTGTCGCCCAGTTCGGCGGCGCCGATCTGCATGTTGTAGACGTTGTCGTTGAGCAGCCGGTTCTGGTCGAAGGCGACGTTGAATTTCTTGGCGACGTAGCGCCCGGCTTCCGGCGTCACCTGCATGAGGCCGAGCGCGTTGGCGCTCGACACGTCCTTCGGATTGAAGGCGCTCTCCTGCCGTGCGATCGAATAGACCACGGCCTGCTCCACCGCCGGCCCGATCGCGGTGTAGGGCGGAAGCCCGAAGGTCGGGTAGGCATATTGATCGAACGGCTGGCCGCGGCCGAGCGCACCCTTGCCGATGAGAAGCGCGCTGCGGGCATCGTCGTGCCGCGCGGCGACCTCGGCGAGCGCCGCGAGCATCGCCATGTCCGGGCTGCGGTCGGCGAGATCGGCCACGATCGGGATGATGAGATCGCGGTCGTTGAGAACGTAGAGCGTCTCGACCGCGCGCACGACCTCGTTGCGGGCCAGCGCTGCGCGCTTGTCCGCGACCGGCAGCGGGGACGACACCAGCGCGAGCTCGTGCATGCCGAGCTTCGCCCGGGCGAGCTGGCCGTAATAGGCCGTGTTGAAGTGGGCCGCCTGCTCGTAATGGGCGCGGGCGTCCTGCGGCTTGTTCATCGCCTCGGCGGTGCGGCCCTTCCAGTAATTGGCGCGCGCCATCGCGATCGGGTTGTTGGTGCCGGCGATGCGGGCGAAGTGGTTGGCCGCGGTAGCGGGCTCCTTGAGGAAGCGCAGCGCGATCCAGCCGGCGGTGAACTCGTGCTCGACCTTGTAGTTCTCCTTGGTCGGCGTCGCGGCGTCACGGACGATCTTGTAGGCGGTGGCCGCCTGGTTGAGGTCGAGCATCTTGCGCGCGATCGCCCGCCGCTCGACCCACCATTCGTCCGGATCGTAAATCTGGGCGACGTCGTGGGGGGCCGTCAGCATCAGCTGCGCGGCCTCGTGGTACTTGTCGGCACGCCGCAAGAGCTGAATGCGGCTGAACATCACGCCGGGGTCCTGGTGGGCGGTCGACGGCAGCGCATCCATCAGTGACTTGGCCGTGGGCGACTTCTCGTTGACCGCGGCGCGCGCCTTGACGATCGTGGGCTCGATGCCGCCGAGGCGGTGTGCGGCGCGCAGTGCGCCCGAGACATCGTTCGCATAGAGCCGGCGTTCCATGCGGGCCTTGTCGTCGGCCCGCGAAAGGAGGTCGCCGAAGATGTCGAGAAGCTGCTCCTCGGCTTCCGGCTGCAGCGACGCGCTCCGCCATGCCTCGCGGAAGAGGGGCTCGGCGCTGCGCTTGTCGCCCTGCTCGAGAAGCGCGCGGGCGAGCGCGAACTTTCCTCGCTCCGAGACGGGCTTGTCGCCGGTGAAGGCGCGGATGGTCGCGAGGTCCGCGTGCTCCTGCCACAGCATCACCTCGGCGCGGCGGCGAAACATGCCGGTGCTCGGCCAGTTCGGATTGGCGGCGAGGAAGGCCTGATAGCGCGAGAAATTGCCGGTGTTGTCGTCGCCGCGCAGGATCGCCCACTCGACGAGCTTGCGGATGCCCGGATCGGAGATGCGCTGCTCGAGATCGGTCGCGTCCGCAGTCTTGCTGCGGCGGGCGAGCGCGAGGGCATCGTGGGCCGTGGCGAGATCGGCGGCGGAAGCGGTGACCGGCGGCGGCGCCAGCGGCTCGCCGGGCACCTCGGGGGAATCGAGTGAGGCATGGACGGAGCCGGTCGGCATCGGCTCGCGACGCTGCACGACCGCGGCCGGTTCCTTGTATTGCGCGGGCACCGCGTCCTTGTGCTGCGCGGTCAGGCGCGGCCGCGGGCGGGGCAGGGGGATGTGCTTGGCGACGGTCGTCGCTTCCGGCTTGTGGGGCGGCTTCGCAAGCGTATCGACCGCCGACGCGCCGCTCGAAGCGAGCGCCGCGACGCCCGCTGCCGCGCAGAACGCGAGTCGATGACGATGACGCCGGGTCAAGTGTTCCCCCGTCCGGATGAGCCCCATTTACCTTTGGGTTGCAACGGTTAAAGAACGTTAAACCGCCAAACGTGGCAATGGTTCGACACGGGCTCGGTGCAACCGGAAAATGGCGGCGCGAAGGGCTTTTAACACCGTGCCGGAATGGTTATCAATGAGGCGGGGAGCGCGATTTGCGCGCAGTCCCACCTTCCAGGAGCATGATCATGGGCGTCAAGACGGGATTTCAGGGGTCATTCACGGCTCTGGTCACCCCGTTCAAAAACGGCTCGGTCGACGAGGGCGCCTTCCGCAACCTGGTGCAATGGCAGATCGCGGAGGGGACCAACGGGCTGGTGCCGGTCGGAACCACGGGCGAAAGCCCGACGCTCTCCCATGACGAGCACAAGAAGGTGGTCGAGTGGTGCATCGACGAGGCGAAGCAGCGCGTGCCGGTGATCGCCGGCGCGGGGTCGAACTCGACCCGCGAGGCGATCGAGCTCGCCGAGCACGCCGAGAAGGCGGGCGCCGACGCGGTGCTGGTGGTCACGCCTTATTACAACAAGCCGACCCAGGAGGGCCTCTACCAGCACTTCAAGGCGATCAACGATGCGATTGGAATTCCGATCATCATCTACAACATTCCCGCCCGCTCGGTGATCGACATGTCGGTCGACACCATGAAGCGGCTCTACGAGCTCAAGAACATCGCCGGCGTCAAGGACGCCACCGCCAACATGGTGCGGGTGTCCCAGCAGAGGGCCGAGCTCGGGCCGGACTTCAACCAGCTCTCGGGCGAGGACGCGACCGCGCTCGGCTTCATGGCCCATGGCGGCCATGGCTGCATTTCCGTGACCTCGAACGTGGCGCCGCGCCTGTGCGCCGAATTCCAGGGAGCGTGCCGGCGCGGCGACTATGCCGCGGCGCTGACGCTGCAGGACAAGCTGATGCCGCTGCATCAGAACCTGTTCATCGAGACGAACCCGTCGCCGGCGAAATACGCGCTCTCGGTGCTCGGCAAGTGTGCCGACATCGTGCGCCTGCCGATGGTGGCGCTCTCCGACAAGTCGAAGGCGGTGGTGCGCGACGCCATGGTCCATGCGGGGTTGATCAACTGAGCCGGGGAGGTCATGACCAAGCGGCTCGATCGGGACGCCCAAGCTAATGCCGGAGCAGCTCGCCGAGGTCGAACGCGCTCGGCAGGAAGCGCGCGAAGGTTTGTTTGCGACCGAGGAGGAGATGAGTGACGTGTGGCGTCGGTTCGGCGTTCGCAACTTGTTGCCATCGCGGTTGCGACGGGAGACGCGAGGGTGGCCAAAAGGGTAGGCCAAACGCTTAACGCTGCCGATCAATGCTGACTGGCCGTCCGGACGGGACCTCGGCGTCTTCCAAGAGGGCCCGCTCGACAATGCTCTTCGGAGACCTTGGAGGCTGCGCCATGCTCGAAGACTTCAAGAAATTCGCCTTGCGCGGCAACGTCGTCGATCTCGCGATCGGCGTGATCATCGGCGCGGCCTTCGGTGGCATCGTGAGCTCGCTCGTCGGCGACGTCATCATGCCGATCATCGGCGCGATCACCGGCGGGCTCGACTTTTCGAATTACTTCCTGCCGCTGTCCTCCAAGGTCACGGCGGACTCTCTTGCGGAGGCGAAAAAGCAAGGTGCTGTATTGGCTTGGGGAAGTTTCATCACAATCGTGATCAACTTTCTGATCATCGCCGCCGTGCTGTTTCTGGTGATCAAGGGCATTTCGAAACTGCAGCGGAAGGAAGCTGAAAAGCCTCCGGAGCCGGCCAAGCCGTCACCGGAAGTCGAGCTTCTCACCGAAATCCGGGATATCCTGAAGAAGACCTCCTGAAAAAAGACCTCCTGAAGAAGAGCTGAGCGCGCGCTCGCCGCGCCCGTGACACGATGGCAGAAAAGACACCCCGCCCCTTCAAGATCATCGCCGAGAACCGCAAGGCGCGCTTCAACTACGAGATCGGCGAGGTGGTCGAGGCCGGCATCGCCTTGACCGGCACCGAGGTGAAGTCGCTGCGCCAGGGCAAGGCGACGATCGCGGAGTCCTATGCCGACGCAAAGCAGGGCGAGATCTGGCTCGTCAACGCCAACATCCCCGAATACCTCCAGGCGAGCCGCTTCAACCACGCCCCGAAGCGGCCTCGCAAGCTCCTGCTGCACCGGCGCCAGATCGACAAGCTCGCCGTGGCCGTCGAGCGCGAGGGAATGACCATCGTGCCGCTCAAGATGTTCTTCAACGAGAAGGGGCGCGCCAAGATCGAGATCGCGCTCGGGCGCGGCAAGAAGCTCCACGACAAGCGCGAGACCGAAAAGAAGCGCAGCTGGGACCGGGAGAAGGGGCGCCTGATGCGGCTCAAGGGGTGACGGAGAAATGGCGCTGCCGGTAAAACTCGACCACTGCGTGATCCACGTCTCCGATTGGGAGCGCTCGAACGCCTTCTACCGCGACGTCATCGGCGCCGAGGTGGTGCCGCGCGGCGCCGGCTTCGCCTACCGGTTCGGCGACTGCCAGCTCAATTGCCACGGCCCCGGGGTCAAGGCCGAGCCGGTGGCGCGGCTCCCGGTGGCGCCGGGCAACAGCGATGTCTGCTTCGAATGGGACGGCCCGATCGCCGACGCCATCGCCCATCTCGCGCGCGCCAAGGTGCCGATCGAGCTCGGCCCGATCGCCCGCAACGGCGCCAAGGGCAGGGGCACCAGCGTCTACTTCCGCGATCCCGACGGGTCGTTGATGGAGTTCCTGTCGTATCGGTGAGGACGCCGCTGCGCGGTCGGCGTCATTCCTGCAGCTCTCGTCAAACTCAGCTCGGTCGCTTCGGCACAGCCCTTGCTCGCGCCGGCCGACGACGGCGGCCCGACCGTAGCGCTCGGGCCGATCCACCGCCGCTGGTCTTGGTTCGACTTGGGGACACCGATGCAATTTGTGCTCGTGCATGGCTCGTTTCACGGCGCGTGGTGCTGGCAGCATTTGACGCCGTACCTCGAGCAGCGCGGCCATCAAGTCATCGTGCCCAATCTTCCCGGCAGCGGTGAAGACCCGTCTCCGCCGGAGAATGCCGATCTCGACAGCTATGCGACCCGCATCGCGAGCGTGATCGATGGACTTGCCGGGCGAGTCGTTCTCGTCGGTCACAGCATGGGCGGCATCGTTTCGTCACAAGTCGCCGAGCGCAGACCCCGGCGGCTTGCGGCTGTCGTCTACGTGAACGGGCTTCTGTTCCGGGCCGGCGAAACCCTCGTCGGCTTCCTCGACGAGCACGCACATCTCGGTGTCGAGGACCTCGTGCTCAAGAATATGCAGGTCGCCGACGACGGCCTGACCGCGACCTTCCCGCAGGAAGCCGCCACCGACGTGTTCTACAACACCTCGCCGCGCGAGCTTGCGGCATGGGCAGCGGCGCGCCTGCGGCCGCAGCGGATGCAGGTCTACCGCGACGCGCTGGAGCTGACGCCGGACCGTTATGGCTCGGTGCCTCGCTTCTACGTCGAGGGATTGCGGGACAATGCGGTATCGATCGCCTATCAGCGCGCGATGACGGGACGAATTCCCTGCGAGCGCGTGTTCACGCTCGATTGCGATCATTCGCCGTTCCTCTCCGAACCCGAGGCTCTCGCCGACATTCTCGACGGGGTGGCACGGAGCAGGGGCTGACGACGCCGCGCATCGCGCACCCGCCGCCCAGGTGCGGCGTCAGCGGATCAGCAGGCAGCTCCGTCTGGGGATAAGGTTGCGGAGCCGAAAACTGCTCTCCGTTTTCAGGCCACCAAATTCCGTGCATAAAAGAGAGCCGGCCCGACGCCGCACGCCGCGGAACGCCAGGAAACGAGAACACGAGGATGCGCCATGAGCGCGACCCACGATCCCAACATCCTCCCGGCTGATCTTCCGGCGCCGGTCGACGACGGCGCGGCGCGCCACCTCGAAGGCATGCGACTGCCGTCGCTCCCCTTGCCGGCGACCAGCGGCGGCGCCGTCGACCTCTCTGCGCTCGCCGGACGCACCGTCGTCTACATCTATCCCCGCACCGGCCGGCCGGGTCAGAAGCTGCCTGACGGCTGGGACGCCATCCCGGGCGCGCGTGGCTGCACGCCGCAAAGCTGCTCGTTCCGCGATCATTTCGCCGAATTGCGCGGGCTCGGCGTCGCCCATCTCTACGGTCTCTCGACCCAGGACACGGACTACCAGCGCGAAGCGGCGGAGCGGCTGCATCTGCCGTTTGCGCTGCTCTCCGATGCCGGATTGGCGCTCACCCGCGCCCTCGACCTGCCGACCTTCGCCGTCGAGGGCATGACGCTCATCAAGCGCATGGTGCTCGTCATCGACGATGGTGTGATCGCGAAGGTGTTCTATCCGGTCTTCCCGCCCGATCAGAGCGCGGAGGCCGTCGTGGCGTGGCTGCGCGCATCGAGATAGCTGCGCACCGCCGCGAAAACCGCGCGGAACATCTGTGGCGTGAGCACACCGGTGTTCGTGTTGTAGCGCGAGCAGTGATAGCTGTCGAAAAGGGTGACGCCGTCGAGCGGATGGGTCGCCCCATGGCCGAACTTGAGGCTCGAGACGCGCCGGCCCAGCGCCACCGCCGTGGTGTCGTGGGCGATGCGGCCGAGCGCGACGATCGCCGCGAGGTTCGGCATTTCCGCAATGGTGGCGCGGAGGAAATCGCGGCAATGGGCGATTTCCTGGCCGTTCGGCTTATTCTCGGGCGGCACGCAGCGCACCGCATTGGTGATGCGGGCGTCGCGCAGCGTGAGACCGTCGTCGGGGCGGGCGAGGAAGGTGCCGGTGGCGAAGCCGAACTCGATGAGCGTCGCGTAGAGGAGATCGCCGGCATAGTCGCCGGTGAATGGCCGTCCGGTCCGGTTCGCGCCCTGCAGTCCCGGTGCGAGGCCGACGATCAGCAGTCGCGCATCGGGCGACCCGAACGAGGCGACCGGCGAATTGAACCACTCCGGCTGCCGGGTCCGCCAAGTCTCGCGAAACGCCACGAGCCGCGGACACCGGGGGCAGTCACGGTCGGCGTCCGAGCCGTGGCTCATTGCGATCTGCTGACGAACGCAGGTGCGGAAACGCCGCGCCTAATCGTCCTCGAACTCGTCATCATCGGCCGCAGCCGTGGTGACGGGGGCCCGCGCCGTCGCGCTGCGCTGAAGGAACTGCGGCGTGTGCCGCGGTTCCCGCGGCTCGCGCGGCGACCGGTCACCGGGATCGCGGCCGATCTTCGCCTGCAGGTCAGCTATGTCGAGGAAGACGTCGGCCTGGCGTCGCAACTCGTCGGCGACCATCGGCGGCTGGGTCGACACCGTCGAGGCGACGGTGACGCGCACGCCGCGCCGCTGCACCGCTTCGACCAGGGAACGGAAATCGCCGTCGCCGGAAAATAATACCATGTGGTCGATGTGCCCGGCGATCTCCATCGCGTTGACCGCGAGCTCGATGTCCATGTTGCCCTTGACCTTGCGGCGGCCGGCCTGATCGACGAATTCCTTGGTGGCTTTGGTAACGACTGTATAGCCGTTGTAATCGAGCCAATCGATCAACGGCCGAATCGACGAATACTCCTGATCCTCGACCACCGCCGTGTAGTAGAACGCGCGAACGAGGTAGCCGCGCGATTGGAACTCCCGCAACAGTCGCTTGTAATCGATGTCGAAACCGAGAGACTTTGCAGTTGCGTAGAGGTTGGCGCCGTCGATGAACAGCGCGGTTTTTTCACCTGGTACAGACATAGAGTGGTTCTCTTGTTGCGGCCGCCGCCGTTACGGCGGCCAAACGCCGGTCTTACAACGGAAATATGCCTTGCCGGCAGTACGAACAGGGCTGCGACGTCAAGAGCCCCTGCGGCGCGCCCCTGCCGCGTCAGACAAAATCGCAGTCGACCACCCTGGATCAATCTGAGCTAACAGAGCTTTGCGTCGGCGCCAAGCCGAATTTATGGCGTCGCCGTCGCAGTCCTCGTTTTTCCGCTTGCACTGCATCGCGGTAGCCGCTAGTCCGAACTAGAATCATTAAAATGCTGCAGCTTAAGGAGTGCCGAGGTCATGGCCCGCGTCACCGTCGAAGATTGCATCGACAAGGTCGAAAACCGGTTTGAGCTCGTTCTGCTCGCCAGCCACCGCGCCCGGATGGTGTCTTCCGGCGCGCAGATCACGATCGACCGCGACAACGACAAGAATCCGGTGGTCGCACTGCGGGAAATTGCCGATTCGGCAATCTCTCCAGGCGATCTCAAGGAAGACCTCATCCATGCCCTGCAGAAATATGTCGAGGTCGACGAGCCCGAGCCCGAGACGGTGCCGCTCATTTCCAGCGCCGGCCGCATCGAGGCCGACGATACCGAGGTGACCGGCGATCGCATGACCGAGGAAGAGTTGCTCAAGGGCCTCGAAGGCTTGGCTCCTCCCGAAGAGCGTCCGGAGCCGCCGGAGCCGGACGACGACGATTGAACGAAAATTTCCGTCCGATTTCTCGCAGCATTCGGCGGCCCGGCAATGTCCGGGCCGCAATTATTTTAAGCCTCGCGGTCAACTCCGCCGCGCAAGGTCCGTAAACGCTTGCTGTCCGGCGCCTTTGCCATGATATTTTGAAGTGATCCGCTGGGCGGGGGCGCCCGCGGGCCAAAGGCTTGGAATGGTGAGAACTTCGACAGATTTGCCGCGCATGGAGACCCAGGGCAAGGCCCGCAGCCGGCTCGGGCGCGAGCTGTTGCCGAAGCTCGTCCCCGGCGAGCAGGTGCCGCGGCCCGTCAAGATGATGCGGCAATACGATCTCGTCGAGCGGGTGCGCAAATACAATCCCAATACCGACGAGAATATGCTCAACCGGGCCTATGTGTACGCCATGAAGGCCCATGGCGAGCAGAAGCGCGCCTCGGGCGACCCGTATTTTTCACACCCGCTCGAAGTCGCCGCGATCCTCACCGACCACAAGCTCGATGATGCGACGATCGTCGCCGCGCTGCTGCACGACACCATCGAGGATACCGAAACCACACGGGCCGAGATCGACCAGCTGTTCGGCGAGGACATCGGGCATCTGGTCGAGGGGCTGACCAAGCTCAAGCGGCTCGATCTCGTGTCGCGCGAGGCGAAGCAAGCCGAGAACTTGCGCAAGCTGCTGCTCGCCATCGCCGAGGACGTGCGCGTCCTCCTCGTCAAGCTCGCCGACCGCCTCCACAACATGCGCACCATCGAGCACATGAAGCCGGAGGCGCGACGGCGCGTCGCCGAGGAGACGCTCGACATCTATGCGCCACTCGCCGGCCGCATCGGCATGTACGAGATGCGCGAGGAGCTCGAAAGCCTTGCCTTCCGCGAGCTCAATCCCGAGGCCCACCGGGTCATCAGCGAACGGCTCGACGCGCTCGCCGCGCGCCACGAAGGCCTGATCGCCGAGATCGAAGAGCAACTCGTCCGCAAGCTCGGCAATCGCGGCATCGAGGCGCGGGTGAGGGGGCGGGGCAAGCGAGCCTATTCGATCTGGCGCAAGATGGAGCGCAAGGCGGTCGGCTTCGAGCAGCTCTCCGACATTTTCGGTTTCCGCGTCATCGTGAAGGGCGTGCCGGAGTGCTACCAGGCGCTCGGCATCGTCCATACCACCTGGCCGGTGGTGCCCGGTCGTTTCAAAGACTACATCTCGACGCCGAAGCAGAACGACTACCGCTCGATCCACACCACGGTGATCGGGCCGGGCAGGCAGCGTGTCGAGCTGCAGATCCGCACCGAGGAGATGGACGAGATCGCCGAGTACGGCATCGCCGCCCACGTGTTCTACAAGGACAATGTGGAGTCGCCGATCGAGCTGCTGTCGCGGGAATCGAACGCCTATGCCTGGCTGCGGCGCACCATCGAGCTGCTCGCCGAAGGCTCCAACCCGGAGGAATTCCTCGAGCACACCAAGCTCGAGCTGTTCCAGGACCAGGTATTCTGCTTCACCCCCAAGGGCAAGCTGATCGCGCTGCCGCGCAAAGCGACCACCATCGACTTCGCCTATGCGGTCCACACCGACGTCGGCAACCGTGCGGTCGGCTGCAAGATCAACGGCAAGATCGCGCCGCTGGTCTCGGAGCTGCAGAACGGCGACGAGGTCGAGGTCATCACCTCGAAGGCGCAGCTCGCGCCGCCGACGGCGTGGGAATTGCTCGTCGTCACCGGCAAGGCGCGCGCCGCGATCCGCCGCGCCACCCGCCACGCGGTGCGCGCCCAGTACGCCGAGCTCGGGCGGCGCATCGTCGAGCGCATGTGCCAGCGGGCGAAGCGCGAATATTCCGACGAGCGCCTCTCGGGCGCGTTGCCGCGGCTCGCCCGGCACTCGATCGAGGATGTCTTCGCCGCGGTTGGACGCGGCGAGATGAAGGCGTCGGATGTCGTGCGCGCGATGTATCCCGACTACAAGGAGGAGCGTGCCGCCGCGGTCGGCATCCGCAATCCGGAGCCCGGCTGGTTCGGGCTCGGCAGCGGCAAGGCGGTCAAGTTCAAGCTGCCGACCCCTGAGGACAAGAGCGCGATTCCGATCCGCGGCATCAACAGCGATCTGCCGGTGCGGTTCGCGCCCGAGGGTGGGGCCGTTCCCGGTGACCGAATCGTCGGCATCCTCACGCCGGGCGAAGGGAT
>CAWCCG010000044.1:0-135913 GCA_963793985.1 uncultured Alphaproteobacteria bacterium
CCGCATCGGGGCTCACGCTCGCCAAGCTCTCGGTCGCTGCAAGCATGCTGGGCGACATCGCGCGCACGACTTAAGGCGAGCGTACGATCTTACTTCGGGCGCGCGCGCGGATCGCGATCCGCCACCGCGAGCTTGACGTTCGACAACTTGCCGTCGCGCCGCACGGTGAGTTCGGCGGTCTCGCCGACGCGCAGCAGCGCAAGTCGGCGGCGCAGGAACTCCGAAGTCGATCACTTGCCGGCCGCCGAGCTCGGTGACGAGATCGCCGGGCTTCAGTCCGGCGCGCGCGGCCGGGGAGCCCGGTGCCACCTTGACGATGACGGCACCCGCGAGCGGTTCAGTCGCCCCGGCCTCGCGGGGGGCATCGGGCGAGGGGTCGTCGGTCGTGATACCGAGCGTGCCGCGGCGGACGTCGCCGAACTCGATGATCTGGTCGGCGATGATGCGCGCGGTGTTGACCGAAATCGCGAAGCCCATGCCGGGATTGGTGCTGGTCGCCCCGATGAAGGCGGTGTTGATGCCGACGAGGTCGCCCTGCAGATCGACCAGCGCGCCCCCGGAATTTCCGGGATAGATCGCGGCGTCGGTCTGAATGAAGTTCTCGAACTGCTCGACCCCGACATTGGTGCGGTGCAGGCCGCTGACGATGCCGGAGGTGACGGATTGCCCGATATTGGCGGGATAGCCGATCGCGAGCACGAAGTCGCCGACCTCGAGCTGGCGCGAGTCGCCGAACGGAATGGACGGCAGATTGTCGGCATCGACGGAGATCACGGCGAGATCGAATTCCGGGATCGGTGCCGACGCGCTTTGCCTTGAACACGCGGCCGTCGGTGAAGGTCACGGTAATGTCGTCGGCGCGGTCGATCACGTGGTTGTTGGTGATGATGAGGCCACGCTTGGCGTCGAACACCACGCCGGAGCCGACATTTCCTGGCACATCGCGCGCCTCGCGGCGCCGGTTCTTCGTATCCTGGACCCGAAACTTGGTCTCGATGCTCACCACCGCGGGGGTGATCTTCTTGAGCACCGGGGCGAGCGAAGGCGCCGCGCGGGCGGGCGCTGAGCTCTGGGCCGTCCCCGGCCGCGGTCGGCTTTGTGCGTCCGCAGGTTGAGCTTGCGCGAGGAGCGCGGCGAGCATCGTCGCCAGACAAGCAGCAATCACCGGCGGGACTCGGATCGAGATGCCTTCGAAGATCGATCGCTCTCGGCGTTTCATTGAATGACTTCGGCCGCGCGGGCGACGAGCTTTGGCGGAATCTCGAGACCGATCGCCCGGGCAGCCTTGAGATTGACAACGAGATCGAACCGGGTGGGAAAGCCGACCTGCAGCTCGCTCGGCTTGGCGCCGCGCAGGATGCGATCCACATAGGCCGCCGCCTGGGCGAAGAGGTCCGCACTTACGGCGCCGTAGGCGAGGAGCCCCCCTTCGGCGGCGAAGCCGCGGGTCGGGTAGATCGCAGGGAGCCGGTGCTGTTCGGCGAGCCGGAAGATCAGGCGGATGTCGGAAAACGAGGGCGGTGGCGGCACGATCAGGAGGCCGGTATTGGGCTCGGCCGCCGCCGCGGTGATCGCGCGCTCGATCTCCTCGCTGTTGCGCGCCGGCGTCGGGACCACCGCCACGTGATAGGCATTCGCGGCCGCCGTGATCGCCTTGAGATACGCCGGCGAATCGAATTCCGGATTGAACAGGAGGACGATCCGGGAGAGCTGCGGCGCGGCCTCCTTGAGGATTTCGAGCCAGCGCGCGCCGATCGCGAGGTAGAGGTTGGTGATCCCGGTGCTGTTGGTCTCGGGGCGCGCAAGTTTGCCTGTAACGCCGTAGCCTGTCTCGTTGGTGACCTCGACGAACACGACCGGGATCGTCTGCGTCAGCTCGAGCACCGCGCGGGTCGCCGGCGCAGCGCCGGTGACGATCACGTCGGGGCCGAGGGCGACGAGCTCCTTGGCGCTGTCGCGGATGCGGTGGGGATCGGCGGCGCCGAAGCGGAAATCGAGCGCGAGATTGTGGCCTTCGACCCAGTCGAGCCGATGAAGCCCTTCCCGCAGGCCTTCCACGCGCGTCTCGGTCACCGGATCGTCCTCGGCTCCATAGATCAACACGCCAACGCGCCGCACCTGTTCGGGGTGCTCGGCCCGTGCAGCGCACGCGAACGCAGCCATGCCGCCCAAAGCGGCAACGAACTCCCGGCGCCTCATGGTCTCCCTCGACGGCTTTTTTCTTGTGTGAGCGGCTTATAGCAGACCGTGCGTCGGCGCGCACGTGACAACCCGACGCCGCGAGAGCCGTGTCATGTTGCCGGCCCCAATCAACCGTCCGTCATTCCGGGGCCGGCCGCAGGCCGGAGCCCGGAATCCATCTTTTTTGCACTGGATTCCGGGTTCGGCGCGAGCACGCCGCGCCGGAACGACGGAGGTGTGTGAGTGCTGCGCCGGCTCGGCGCACGCAACGCGCTACCGCAACTCAATGCCGGAAGTGGCGGGTGCCGGTGAACACCATGGCGACGCCGTGCGCGTCGGCCGCCTTGATGACCTCGTCGTCGCGCATCGAGCCGCCGGGCTGGATCACCGCGGTGGCGCCGGCCTCGATCGCGGTGAGCAGCCCGTCGGCGAACGGGAAGAATGCGTCCGAGGCGACGACCGAGCCGCGCGTCGCCGGCTCGGGCGCGCCGGTCGCGGTCGCGACGTCCTGCGCCTTGAGGGCGGCGATGCGCGCGGCATCGACCCGGCTCATCTGGCCGGCGCCGATGCCGACGGTGGCGCCGCCCTTGGCATAGACGATGGTGTTCGACTTGACGTGCTTCGCCACCCGGAACGCGAAGCGCAGGTCGGCGAGCTCCGGCGGCGTCGGCGCACGCTTGGTCACAGTGGTGAGCTGCATCTCGTCGACCACGGCATTGTCGCGCGACTGCACCAGGAGCCCGCCGGCGACCGACTTGACCGTGAGGCCCGACGCGCGCGGATCGGGCACGCCACCAGCGAGGAGCAGGCGCAGATTCTTCTTGGCGCCGACGATGGCGATCGCCTCCTCGCTGGCGTCCGGCGCGATGATCACCTCGGTGAAGATCTCGGTGATCGCGCGCGCGGCCTCTGCCTCCAGCGGCCGGTTGAGCGCGACGATGCCGCCGAAGGCGGACACGGGATCGCAGGCGAGCGCCTTGCGATAGGCGTCGAGAAGGTCGATCGCCGGCAGCGACGCCGCAGGGGTTGGCGTGCTTGATGATGGCGCAGGCCGCGGCGGTCGCGGGATCGAACTCGGCGACGCATTCATAGGCCGCGTCGGTGTCGTTCAAGTTGTTGTAGGAGAGCTGCTTGCCCTGCACCTGGCGCGCGGTGGCGACGCCGTAGCGCGCGATCGGCGTGCGATAGAACGCGGCGCTCTGGTGCGGGTTCTCGCCATAGCGCAGCGCCTCGGCGAGGCGTCCGCCGAAGGCGCGGAAGTCGGGCGCGGGATCGTCGAGCACGGTCGCGAACCAGTTGGCGATCGCCGCGTCATAGGTCGCGGTGCGTCCATAAGCCTTGGCGGCGAGGCGTTTCCTCAGCGCCAGCGTCGTCGCGCCGCCATGAGCTGCAAGCTCGGCGGCGACGGCCGCATAGTCGGCGGGCTCGACGACGACCGCGACGTCGGCATGGTTCTTCGCCGCGGCGCGGATCATCGCCGGGCCGCCGATGTCGATGTTCTCGACGCAGTCGTCATAGCCTGCGCCCCGCGCGACCGTGTCCTCGAACGGGTAGAGGTTGACGACGAGGAGATCGATCGCGGCGATGCCGTGGGCCGCCATGGCGCGCGCATGCTCTTCGTCGGAGCGGATCGCGAGCAGGCCGCCATGGACTTTCGGATGCAGCGTCTTGACGCGGCCGTCCATCATCTCCGGAAACCCGGTGAGATCGGAGACGTCGCGCACCGCGAGCCCGGCCGCGGCGAGCGCCTTGGCGGTGCCGCCGGTCGAGACGAGCTCGATGCCGTGTCCCGCGAGCGTGCGGGCGAAATCGACGAGCCCGGTCTTGTCCGACACCGAGAGAAGGGCGCGGCTCACCCGGCGCAGCTGATCGGCCATGATGTCAGTTCCCTGGGAACTTCTCCCTCCCCGTCTTCGGGGAGGGCGGGGTGGGGTCTTATCTCAGATCTCAAAGGCGGTGCGCACGAAAACCAAGGACCCCACCCTAACCCTCCCCGAAGACGGGGAGGGAAAGTGGTCACAGCGGCAGCTGGGGCTCGGGGCCGCGTTGGCGCTTGGCGCCCGGCGCGAGATGCGGCACGTGGCTGAAGGTCCAATGCACGCGGTTGATCTCGCGGGCGCGCCCGTAGATCACGACCTGGGTGGTGCGGCGCGGACCGTCGTGGCCGGCGAGATAGACGCTTTCCTCGAGCACGACCTCGTCCTCGTGGGTGTCGAGATTCCACACGTCTTTGTTGGGCAGCAGCAGCACGGCACCGTGGCCGTCGGTGAGGCGGTTCGCGCGGATCGACGGATGCAGGTGGAAACGGACCGCGAATTGGTCGGGGCCGTCCTCCGGCAGCGCATCCTTGGCCGGCAGGAACGAGTCCTCGCCCTCGAGCTTGTTGCCGTCCGTCGACACCGCGATGAAGCGCTCGTGGATGATGCCGAACTCCGCAGCGTAGCCGTCGTGGGCGGCGCGCAGCACGATCGCCCCTTCCTCGGTGTCGCGCGCGACGGTGACGTGGCGCGGCCCGTCCACGATCGGGATGCCGAACAGCCGGCGGAACGCGATCGATTTCAGAAACCGGCACGACGAGGTGTCGTTGAGAGTGACGGTGGAGTGCGCGGCGGTGGCGCGCGCGACCTGCCGCCAGTTCTCCTTGCCGTTGCTCGGCATGCCGCAATTGATGACGATACGCTGCTGCTTGCTCGAGAGCTCGAAGGCGAGGCATCCGGCATGGGCGTCGCCGCTCACCACCGGCGGCGGCGGACCGCCGGTGTCCATCAGCACGACGGTCGGCCCGGCATCGATGCGCTGGTAGCCCGAATAGGGCGCGTTGGCGACCGGCGTGCCGCGGGCATCATCATAAGCGAGCACGGTCGCGAGCAGGTCCGGCGGCGTCGGCCCCATGCCGTTGAACAGCGCGAAGGTGCCGTCGCCGTGGCGGAAGAACCGCAGCATCGGCATCATCCGGTCGATGGCGTTGATCAGCGCCGACGGCGGCGCGACGTTGCGCGCGGTGAACGCCTGACTTAACGGCAGGAGGTCGAGCAGGACCTCGATGATGACGCCGGGGTTGCGGCTGATGTGGCCGCCGTCGGGCAGGATCTGGCGCTCGAGCTCGCTCACGAGGCGTTTGGTGGCGCCGCGCAGATGGCCGATCTGGCGCGCCATGCACAGCACCGCATAGACGAGCGCGATGCGCGCCTGCAGGCGGGGCAGCCCGTCGCGGGCATCGCCTGCGGTGCCGCGCAGGTAGCGCACCTGGCGGGTCAGGCTGCGCAGGAAGCGGCGGTAGAAGCGGAGTCTGCGTCGTGGAGAATGAGCGGCGACTGGCAGAGCCAGGAGATGATGCGCCGTGCGACGATCTCGGGCTGCCAGGCGACCGCATGCCAGCCGCCCTGGAGCGCGATCCATTCGTCGACCAGTGCGCGGGCATTGGCGCGGTTGATGGTCGAATCGGCCGCGCGCAGATGGCGCAGCCAGCCGAAGCCGAGCAGCACGTCGGCCCACTCCTCCGATGGCGCTGCCATCTCGAAGGGTGAACGGCCGTCGCAGACCACGACTTTGCCGGCGAAGGCGAAGCGGCCGGCATAGATTTCGGCGGCGCGGGTCGGATCGGCGGTGCGCAGCTCCTGCGGCGCGATGATGAGCCGCTCCGCCGGGCCCACCCAGTTGAACACCCCGGCCACCGGATGGACCTTGAGGCGCGCCCGGAGGTTGTTGAACTGGCGGCGAGCCGCCAGCCAGGACAGCCGCGAGCGGTCCGCGATCACGACGGACATGGAAGGTGGTCCCTTCTCCTCACGGCAAAGGCGGCGTGACGGTCATTCCACAACATAACGAAGGGTTTGCCGAGGGCAACCGGAGCTGAACACCGGTTCACAGGCGCTTCAGGCGGGCGGCATAGAAGCCGTCGAGCCCGGCGAGCCGCGGATCGGCATGCGGCCACTGGCAGGGCAGCGTGCGCAGGTCGCCATTCGGCGGTGACGAGCCCTTCGAGGCCGGGAAATTCGCCGACCGCGAGCGGCTCCCGGGCGATGCGGGGGTCTTCCCCGAGCGCCGCGCGAATGATGTCCTCGCCCTCCTCCGGCTCCAGCGAGCAGGTGCAGAACACGATGGTGCCGCCAGGCCGGGCGAGCGAGATGGCGTTGTCGAGGAGGCGGCGCTGCAGCGCGGCCAGCGCCACGATGTCTGCCGGCACCTTGCGCCAGGGGATGTCGGGATGGCGGCGGATAGTGCCGGTCGCGGTGCAGGGCGCGTCGACCAGCACGGCATCGAACGGGCCGCCCTGCCACGCCTCGGCGGCGGCGACCACGGCGGTCGCGGTGAGGCCGAGCCGGCCGAGGTTCTCGGCGAGCCGCGCCATGCGGCTTTCCGCGCGATCGATTGCGGTGACGGAGCCGCCGGCGAGGGCAAGCTGCATGGTCTTGCCGCCGGGCGCGGCGCAGAGGTCTGCGACTGTGCGGCCCGACGAGATCGCCGAACAGCCGTGCCGGGAGCGCGGCGGCGGCATCCTGCACCCACCAAGCACCCTCACCATATCCGGGAAGCTCCGCCACCGGCCCCGACGCAGTGAGCCGCACCGTGCCGGTCGGGGTGACCGTGCCGCCCAGCGTCGCGGCCCAGTGCTCCGGGTCGGCTTTGACCGTGAGGTCGAGCGGCGGCTCTGCCCGGTTGGCAAGCGCAATGGCGTGCGCGGTCTCTGCGCCGTAAGTCTGCGTCCAGCGTGCGAGCAGCCACTCCGGCGTATCGAGGTCGAGCGGCTCGAACGCGGCGACGGCGTAGCGTTCGCGCGTGAGCCGCCGCAGCACTGCGTTGACGAGGCCGGCATAGCGGGCATCGCGCCGGTCCGCCTGGACGAGGCGCACCGAGAGATCGACGGCGGCGTGGTCCGGCACGTCGAGAAACAGGATTTGCGCCGCACCGATGAGAAGCGCGGTCTCGACCCGCGGCGCCTCAGCCGGAAGCCCGCGGCTCAAGCGGTCGCCGATCAACCGGCGCAGCGTGCCCAGCCGGCGCAGCACGGTCGCGACGATGCGGCGGACGAGCGCCCGGTCGCGCTCCGCGAGTGTGGCGAGACCCCGTCGGGCCTGGGACCCGTCGAGCTGCTCGTCGAGCGGCCGGCCGCGGACGAGCACCGCTTCCAGAAGCTCGGCGGCGACGCGGCGCGCTGTAAGGCCCGGCGCCGCGCCACCAGCCTCCGCGCGAGGGGTGTCAGCGCGTGCCAAATCCGCTGCTCGCTTCTATCCGCGCGGACCTCGTTGCGAACGTGCCGGGATACAAAGAACGACCTCGCTGGGTTTGATCGCATCGCCTTGACCGATCGGGCGCCACCCCTCATGTGAAACCCATGAGCAAGTCAAGTCCCGTCCCCGCGCCGGCAGGCGAAGCCGGTGCGACCGAACGCCCGCCGCTGACACCGGCCGCCAAGCGCGCGCTCGCCGAGGCCGAGGCCCGGCGTGCCGAAATCGACCGCCGCGCCAAGGATCATCCCAAGGAGATCAATGGCCCCCGCGGCCCCGAGCCGATCCGCTACGGCGACTGGGAGGTCAAAGGCATCGCCAGCGATTTTTAGGCGCGATCCCGTGTAGGTCTCGCGTAGCCTGGGTCGAGCCATCACCCATGGTTGTATATTTCTCGCATCAACCTATGCGAGCGGCCTTGTCAGAGGAAAATTTTCCGCTACCATAGGAATATGATCCAATTCGCCCGGTCATATGCCGCAATTCCCACGCGATGGGGCATGGCCGCGACATTTGCCGCGGGCTGTGTCGCCGGCGGCCTGATCGTACTCACAGTGCAAAGCCGGCCAGCGCCGGCTTCGGTCCCCGGCGCGCCCACCGACGCCCGTCCCGTGATCGCCGCGCCTGCCTCTGCTCGCGGCGGCACCCATCCTGCGGAAGTGCTGCGGGTGATCGACGGCGACACCTTCGAGGCGCGGGTTCATGTCTGGCCGGGGCTCGACATCACGACGAAAATCCGGCTGCGCGGCATCGACGCGCCGGAGTTGAAAGCACGCTGCCCGGCAGAGCGAACCATGGCCGAGGCCGCTCGCGACGCCCTGCGCGACATGCTCGCCGAGGGCGCGGTCGGCATCTCCGCTATCACCCTCGACAAATATGGCGGCCGCGTCGTCGCCGATGCGGCGACCCGCTCGGTTGCGAGCGTCTCGGTGGAATTGCAGGCGAAAGGTCTGGCGCGAGGCTATCGCGGTGGGCGGCGGCTTGGCTGGTGCGACGCGGCGTTGCCGTAGCCGGGCAGACCGATCGCAAAACAAACAAAGAAAAACAAAAAAGGAGCGCCGCCGGCTTCTACCGGCAGCGCTCCCCCCGCACACGCCGCGGGTCTACCGTGAAACTATTGCGTCACCACCACGGTGGTGCCCCAGCCGACGCGGCCGAACAGGTCGGTGATGTCCGCATTGAGCATGCGGATGCAGCCGTAGGAGACCTGGCCGCCGATCGAGCCCGGCTGGTTGGTGCCGTGGATCGCGTATTCGCCGCCGGCGAGCGTCATCGCGGCGACGCCCATCGGGTTATGCGGTGAGCCGCCAGGAATGACCGCCGGCAGGAACGGTTTGTCGCTGCGCACTTCCGCCGGCGGCGTCCACGCCGGGCTGGAGGTACTTGCCGCTGATGTAGGAGGTGCCGGACCACTGCTTGCCGGCGCGGCCGACGCCGACCGTGTAGCGCAGCGCGTGGCCGGAATCGAGCACCAGGTAGAGCGCGCGCTGGCCGGTGCGCACCACGATGGTGCCAGCCGAATAACCGCCGTTGAAGGCGACGGTTTCCCCGCGCGCCGCAGCCGGCGCGACGGTGAGCAACGGATAACCGACGAGAATTGCCGCGAGCGCCGCGGCCGGCAGGCGAGAACGAATCATCGACCACACCCCAATCCAAAAAATCCCCGTCCGCACCATATCAAAAAAGAACGGCCGATGGTTAACGCCGCCGGTGAACGGTGCAAAAACCGCGCGCGGTGTAGCGATGCCGCCACACCGCGGTGGGGCGAGGCGCCGTGCTGGCGCACGGCCCTCGGGATGAGGTTGTCACAAAGCGTGACGGCCCGGACGTGCCGAGCCTTCGAAGGGCGGAAAGGCGCCGGGAGCCGAACGGCGGTCCCGGGTTTCGCTGGCGCTCAACCCGGGCTACGAGCTGCGGCCGGCGTTAGGCCGCCTTCTTCTTCGCCTCGATCAGCTTGCGCTTGATGAGCGCTTCGGCGATCTGGATCGTGTTGAGCGCCGCGCCCTTGCGCAGGTTGTCGGAGACGCACCACAGGACGAGGCCGTTCTCGACCGTCGCATCCTCGCGGATGCGGCTGATGTAGGTCGCGTCCTCGCCGGCGCATTCATAGGGCGTGACGTAGCCGCCGGGCTCGCGCCTGTCGAGTACGACGATGCCCGGCGCGCGGGCGAGGACCTGCCGCGCTTCTTCGACGCTGATCGGCTCCTCGAACTCGATGTTGACCGCCTCGGAATGGCCGATGAAGACCGGCACCCGCACGCAGGTGGCGACGAGCTTGATCTTGGGGTCGAGGATCTTCTTGGTCTCGGCCACCATCTTCCACTCTTCCTTGGTGAAGCCGTCTTCCATGAAGACGTCGATCTGCGGGATCAGGTTGAAGGCGATACGCTTCGGGAACTTCTTCGTTTGGATGTCGGTCGCGGTGAACACCGCCTTGGTCTGGGTGAAGAGCTCGTCCATCGCCTCCTTGCCGGCACCGGAGACCGACTGGTAGGTCGAAACGACCACCCGCTTGATGCGGGCGTGGTCATGGAGCGGCTTCAACGCAACGACGAGCTGCGCCGTCGAGCAGTTGGGGTTCGCGATGATGCCGCGCTTGCGGAAGCCCGCGAGCGCGTCCGGGTTCACCTCCGGCACGACGAGCGGCACGTCGGAGTCGTAGCGCCAGCACGAGGAGTTATCGATGACCACCGCGCCCTTGGCCGCGATCTTCGGCGAATACTCCTTGGAGACCGCCGAGCCTGCCGACATCAGGCAGATGTCGACGTCGGAGAAGTCATAGTGGTCCAGCGTTTTGCATTTGAGCGTCCGGTCGCCATAGGACACCTCCACGCCCATGCTCTTGCGTGAGGCCAGCGCAATGACTTCGTCGGCGGGGAACGACCGTTCGGCCAGAATCCCGAGCATCTCGCGGCCCACATTGCCGGTGGCGCCGACGACGGCGACCTTGAAACCCATGATGACTTTCCAAAAAAGCCGCCCGCTGCAATGCACACGCAAGGGGCGGTCGCAGGGTAATAATGGGGATCGGCGGCTATTTCAACGATGGGGGAAGGACAGGCAAGGCGAATCGCGCAATCCGGGACGAAGTTGCCACAGTTTCACGGCTATCTGCCCCCGGTGCGCCAACGCCGCGTCAGCGGCGGCCGCCGGAGATCACGATCGTGGTCCCGCCCGAGCCCTCGCGGCTGACGAGATCGTAGAGCGCCGCGGCATGCGAGGGGTCGAGGCGCACGCAGCCGTGCGAGGCCGGCCCGCCGAGGCGGCTCGTCTCGTAGCTGCCATGGATCGCATAGCCGCCGCGGAAGAAGATCGAATGCGGCATCGGCGAGTTGTGATACATGCTGGAGAAGTGGCTGCGCTGCATGCTCTGCGGACGGTAGACGCCGTTCGGCGTCGTATAGCCGGCGCGCGCCGTCGACACCGGCCACTGATAGGTCGGCTGGCCGTTCACCGACACCGTCATCTGTTGGGTCGACTTGTCGATCGCGATGGTGACGCCCGCCTGGGCCGGCGCGGCGATCAGCGCGACCGCAACCGTGGCGAGGAGCGGAGAAATGTACTTGAACATGGGGCGACCTCGACGACGCTGAGGCTTTTCACAAGTTACGCACTATCAATTCTCGCGCGGCGCGGGGCCCTCTACAAGAAGCGCGTCGCCGCAGTCGCAATCGATGCTTAATCTCCGGCGCAAATGGAGCCGCGAGATGCACGGCGCGCGGAAAATATTCGTCAACCTTACCGTCGGCGCGGTTACTTCGGCGCGGCGATCTTCGCGGCCTCGATCACCGCCTTCCAGCGCGGAATTTCCTTGGCGACGTAGTCGTGGAATTCCTCGGGCGTGACGTCCCAGGGATCGACGCCCTCGGCGGCGAGCCGTGCCTGCACGTCGGGCATCTTCATGATCTTGCGGATCTCCTCGTAATAGCGGGCGAGGATCGGCTTCGGGGTGTGGGCCGGCGCGACGATGCCGTACCATTGCGAGGCTTCGAAGCCCGGCAGCGTCTCGGCGATCGCCGGAATGTCCGGCGCCACCGCGATCCGCTTCAAGGTGGAGACGCCGATCCCGCGCAGCGTGCCGCCCTGCACGTGCTGGAGCACCGCCGTGCTGCCGGTCATGGTGAGCTGCACTTGGCCGGCGAGCAGGTCGGTCAGCGCCGGCGCGGTGCCGCGATAGGGTACCGGCACCATCTGCGTCTTCGCCGCCACGTTGAAGGCGGCCATGGCGATGTCGGCGGCGCTGCCGCTGCCGGCCGTGCTGTAATTGAGCTTGCCCGGGTTGGCTTTGGCATAGTCGATGAGCTCTTGCACCGACTTGACCGGCAGCGCGGGGTGCACGACGAGAATGTTCGGCACGAGGCCGAGCGGCGCGACGTAATCGAAGCTTGTGAGCGTGTCGTAGGGGAGGTTCGGATAAAGGCTCGGATTGACGCCGAGCGTGCCGATATGCCCGGTCATCAGGGTGTAGCCGTCATTCGGCATGCGCGAGACGGCGGTCGAGCCGATGGTGCCGCCGGCGCCGCCGCGATTGTCGATGATCACCGCGACGCCGAGCGCGGCGGAAAGCTTGTCGGCGATGGCGCGGGCGAACACGTCGTTCGAGCCGCCCGGTGGGAACGGCACCACAAACGTGATGTTGCGGCTCGGCCAGGTTTGCGCATGGGCTTTGCCGGCAATGACCGCGGCCATTGCCGCGCCGGTGTGGGCGAGAAAGCGACGCCGGTTCATGTCAGGCCTCCCTGCGTTTGCCGCTTGGGGCCGCGGGCGCGGCTTCGCGGCCATCGATTGTGACTTGCGACTGCACGAGCGCGTCGATCTCGGCGTCGCCATAGCCGAGTTCGCGCAGGATTTCGACGCTGTCGCCGCCGAGCAGCGGGGCGGGGCGGAAATCCTCGCGCGCACCCGCGGAAAACTTGTTCGGGAAAGCAAGATCGAACATCTCGCCTTCGACGGGATGCTCCACCTTGCGGAAGAACCCGACGTCGTCGAGATGCTCGTCGTCGAGAATGCTTTCGAGCGTATGGACCCGGCCGGCGGGAACGTCGGCCTTCTCCAGGATGTCGAGCCATTCGGCGGTGGTGCGGCCGCGCAAGCCTTCTGCCCGCATCTCGAAATAGGCGCGCACATTGGCGAGCCGCGCCTTCACCGAGGAAAAACGGGGATCGCTCTTCAACTCCGGCCGGCCGATCGCGTCGAACAGCGCGAAGGCCTGGGCGTCGGTGTTGGCGGACACGCAGATATAGCCGTCCTTGGTGGCGACGGGCTTGCCGAGCGGATCGAGCACGCGCAGGTCGCCGCTCGGCCCGCGCGGCGGCACGAAGGTGAGGTCGCCCATGTGCTCGGCGAGCACGAAGGCGGCGACGTTCTCGAACATCGGCACCTCGATCGCCTGGCCTTCGCCGGTGCGATCACGCTGGAACAGCGCGGCGATGATGCACTGGGTCGCGATCAGCCCGACGATGTGGTCGGCGAACACCATCGGCACGAAGCGCGGCTCGCCGAGCGCGCGCCGGTTGGTGTCGGTCACGCCGGCGAAGCCCTGGATGATGGTGTCGTAGGCGGGACGGTCGCGGTAGCGCCCGGCGCTGCCGAAGCCCATCAGGTTGCACACGACGAGCCGCGGATAGCGGCTGCGCAGGCTCTCCGCGTCGAGCCCGAGCCGGCGCCAGCGCCGCCGGCCGCACATTGGCGATGAACACGTCGGCGGTCGCGAGCAATCGGTGCAATGCTTCGCGGCCTTCCTCGCGCTTGAGGTCGAGCGCCAGCGACCGCTTGTTGCGGTTGAAGTGGGTGAATTTGCCGGACAGCTGGCCCGACTTCGACTTGCCGCCGAGGGTGCGCAAGAGATCGCCGCCGGGCGCTTCCACCTTGATGACGTCGGCGCCGTAGTCGGCGAGAAAGAGCGTCGCGGTCGGCCCCACCACGACGGTGGTGAGATCGACGACGCGTATTCCGGCGAGCGCGCCGCCCATGCCCGTCTTCCCTGCGCTCATGACGCGAGCGTCACGTCGACGCGATAGTTGAGCGCCGCCGTCGGGGCCCGAGGCCCACAGCATCGCGCCTTCGCCGGTGCGGCGGCCGTTGAAGGTCACGCGCTCGCCGACGAACAGCGGCCGGATGGCGCGCGCGGCGTAGCCGGCGATCGGCCGCGCGAGATGCGGCCGCGCGGTCTCGACGAGGAGGAGCGCGGTGAGGCCGCCGTTCATCACGAGGGCAGGATAGCCCTCCTGCTCGCGCGTGTAGGGCAGGTCGTAATGGATGCGGTGGGCGTTGAAGGTCAGCGCCGAATAGCGGAACAGCAGCACCGTATCGAGCACGAGCGCGTCCGGACCATTCCGGCGCCTCGGCGACTCGCGGCGCTTCCTTCGGCGCCTCGGTGGTGCCGGCCTCGACGGCGGCGCGGTAGACGATGTCCTGCTCCTCGGTGATCGCAAGGCCCGACGGCCCGCTCATCTCGTGCACGACGGTGACGAGGGTGAATGCGCCGGTGCGCCCGGACTTCGGCTCGACGCGCGTCACCGTCGAGACCCGCGTCACCGTGTCGCCGATCTTGAGCGGGCGTTGAAACGTGGTGCGGCGGCCTGCGAACATGCGCCGCGTGCCCTGCATCGGCGGCATGAAATCGCCGGTGACGGGATGGCCGTCGGCCCCGAGGTCGCTCTCCTTTGCCATGGTGCCGAACAGGATCGCGTACCAGCTCTCGGGCAGCACGGCGCCGCGCTTGAATGCTTGCGGGTCCTGGTCGAGCGTCGCGGCGAGCCGCTGCACCGCGCCGAGCACGACCTCGTCCTCGTCGCGCCGCGTGTGGCCGAGCCAATCCTTGATCGAAGCCTGATGATCCAACGCACTCTCCGTCACTGCCGCCCCGACATTGCCCCTCCCGCGGCAAACGTCAACACCGCGCAGCGCCGCGGTCATTACATTCGCCGCTGCAGCGCGTAGGATGGGTTGAGCGCTTGCGAAACCCATCGCGCTCTCCCCAAGCGCCGTCGCATGGTGGCTGGCGTGAGGTGATGGGTTTCGCAAGGGCTCAACCCATCCTACCATCTGGGAGACTTTCGTGCGGCTGCGTTCGCTTCTCTATGTGCCGGTGTCGTCCGATCGCTTCGTCGCCAAGGCCCATGAACGCGGCGCCGACGCCATCATTCTCGACCTCGAGGACGCCGTCGCGCCCGCCCAGAAGGTGGCGGCGCGGGCGAAGCTCGCGGAGGCCGTCAAGGCCGTGGGGCGCAACGGCGCCATCGTCTTCGTGCGCATCAATGCCGATGTCGACATGATCCGCGCCGACGCCGATGCGGCCGTCCGCGCCGGCGCGTTCGGCCTGTTCGTGCCGAAGGTGCGCAACGCCCGCAGCCTGCTTTCCCTCGCTGGATTTCTCGACGGCATCGAGCATCTCACCGAGCGCGAGCCGATCCGGCTGGTGCCGATGATCGAGGATCCCGCCGCCGTGCTCGATGCCCGCAGGATCGTCGCCGCGACGCCACGGGTCTGCGCGCTGATCACCGGCGGCGAGGATCTCGCGACCTCGCTCGGCGCCGAGCCGACGCCCGAGGTCCTGCACTTTCCCAAGCTGATCGTGCATTACGCCGCCAAGGCCGCCGGCGTGCTCTCGCTCGGGCTGATGCGCACCGTCGCCGACTACGACGATCTCACGGCGATGGAAAAGTCCGCCCGCGAGGCGCGCATGTACGGCTTCGACGGCGCGAGCTGCGTCCACCCTTCGGTGGTGCCGATCCTCAACCGCGCCTTCTCGCCGAGCGAGGAAGAGCTCGACCGCGCCCGCCGCCTGATCGCCGCCTACGAGCAGGCCGAAGCAGAGGGCCGCGGCGCCTTCGCCTTCGAGGGCAAGATGGTCGACGAGCCGGTGGTGCAGCGCGCCCGCGCGCTCATCGCGCGGGGGTGAGGGGCAACATCCGCCGCTTTTGGTGTCATCGCCGGGCTTGTCCCGGCGACCCCGATCATAAGGCACGGCCGTGCCACGTTTAGCGGGGTGGCCGGGACAAGCCCGGCCATGACGCACATAAAAACAATACGCCGTTTCCGCTGTCCAAATTGTCGATCACCGCTACCCGTCCAACTCCGGCATGTCGAAATCCTGCCAGCCGGGGACGTCGGCGACCTCGTAGAATGGTTCGCCGAACGGCCGCGTCGCGTCGATGCCGATCATCGAGGCGGTGCGCATGGTGCGCTCGCGGGTGAGGTCGACCGACGGATCGGACGGCCCCGCCGGCACGTTGTCGACGATGATGACGTCGCGGTGCGGCTGGACGCGGAACGCCATCGCCCATTCCACTTCAGTTGACGAATGCACGTCGATGTCGGGGTCGACGATGATCGTCCATTTCGGCCGCACGTTGCTCGCCATCGCCGCCATGATCACCTGGCGTGCCTCGCCGGCGAAGCGCGGCTGCATCGCGATGACGAGATAGAACGACACGCCGGCCGACGCGCGCACCGACACCTTCTCGATGGTCGGAAACTGCCGCTTGAGCGCGCGGAACACCGAGGCTTCGAAGGGCACCTGCTTGAGGATGTGATTCTCGGTCACCGGCTTGCCGGTGAGCAGGCCCTGGAAGATCGCGTTCCTGCGGTGGGTGATCGCGGTGACGGTCGCGACCGGCTTTTGCGATGGCCGCGTGTAGTAACCGGTGTATTCGCCGAGCGGGCCTTCCATCACCGTGCGGTCGAGATCGACCTCGAACTCGATCACCATCTCCGCAGTGGCCGGCACCTCGAGGTCGCAGGTCTTGCAGCGCACGAGCTCGACCGGCGCGCCGCGGAAGCCGCCGGCGAGGTGCCAGTCGTTGGTGTCGTCGGGCACCTGCACCTGGCAGGTATAGGCGAGGATCGGATCGACGCCGATGACGAGCGCCGCGCGCGGCACGATGCCGAGCTTCTTGCACTTGGCGAGGTTCTTGCCGAAGCGATGGAACGGCTGGGCGGAATAGGAGAACGTGTTCTTGCCGAGCACCAGCACGCGGTAGTGCCCGATGTCGGGCACGCCGGTCTCCGGGTCCTTGGAGACGACGATGCCCGGCGTGATGTAGGGGCCGCCGTCCTTCGGGCTGTATTGCGGGACCGGAAGCTTGGTGAGATCGATGTCGTCGCCGGTGATCACCACCTCGTGGCACGGCGCGTTGCCGTTGACGATCACCGGCGGGATCGCCTGGTCGAGGCCCTTGAGGACTTTGTCGAACAGGCCGGCCTCGTCGGTCTGGAACGCGAGCAGCGCCTTGTTGCGCGTCGAATAGACGCCGCACACCAGCGGGAAGTCGGTGCCGTTGTCCTTGAACATCAGCGCCGGCCCCTGCCGCGCATAGCTCTGCTTCATCGCCTTGCCGACATCGTTGAGCGCGATCGGACGGTCGACATCGACGAGCTCGCCCTGCTGGCGGAGCACGTCGAGAAACTGGCGGAAGTCCTGATACGGCATCGGCGTCTCCGGTGGCTGCAGACCTAGAGCGATATGCTGAATGGGTGGACCCACCCGCTGTCATCGCCGGGCTTGACCCGGCGATCCCGATAATGGGGCACGGCTGTGCCACGTTAAGCGGGGTGGCCGGGACAAGCCCGGCCATGACCAATATCGTGGTTACCCGATCGCTCCCCCGAAAACGAAGTCCGCGTGACAAACGTTCACTGCCCCGACCGCTGATACGGGCCGAGCGCCTGCACCGCGTAGTCGACGAAGCGCCGGTCGAGCACGTCTTCCGGCTGCACCGCGACCTTGATCTGGTTCTGGTCCTTGAAGAACTGGAAGTCGCGCCTGATGCCCTCGACATTGACCCAGCCGTCTGGGTTGATCGCGTGCGCCCACATGGTGCGGATCACGTCCGGCGGATATTTGAACCGCTTGGTCAGGATCGCGATGATCTCCTCGGCGCCCTTGCCGGCGATGTGGCCATCCTTGATGGCGTCGTTGTAGTCGCGCACCGCGCGGACATAGGCCTTCATGAAGCGCTTGCCGACCTCCGGCCGATCGCTGACGAATTTCTGGCCGTAGAGCACGACCGCGGACTGCGCGTCGGGATAGAAATCGCCGACGAACATCAGCCGGTCGGCGACGCCGAGCTTGATCGCAGCGGTCGCCGCCGGCTCTGCCGTGAGGCTCGCGTCGATCGCGCCGTTCTGAAAGGCGAGCCCGTGCTGGGCGAAGGGGAGGAAGACCTTCTTGACGTCGCCATAAGTCAGCCCCGCGGTCGAAAGCCCGTAGGCGAGGACGGCCGCCTCGGTGCCGGCCTCCGCCGTCACCGCGACGGTGCGGCCCTTGAGATCGGCGATGCTCTTTACCGCGCCGCTGCGCAGGAGCGGCGCTTTCACCAGAACCGACTGCCCCGCGCCCTTCACGCCACGCACCGCGTCGGCCACAATCTTGAGGTCGATGCCGCGGCCATAGGCATTGTAGAGCCCCGACGACGCGGAGCCCGCGCCGACATCGAGCTGGCCGGCGCTGAGCTGCGGGATCATCCTGGCGCCGGAGTCGTAGGGCACGACGTCGGCTTCGATGTTCTCGTCGCGGAAGTAGCCCTTCTCCTCGGCGATGATGAAGCACCAGCTGCTGCTCGCCGGAAGATTGCCGATCGAGACCTTATCCGCGGCGACGCCGGGCGCGGCCCACAGCAGCGCGGCAAACAGGACGAACGGCAGGCGCTTCGCAGGCATGGGCTCGCTCCCGGTGAGTTTTCTTAAGTCCTGCATCCTATGCGCGCCTTTCGGCGCCCGGCAAGGAACCGCGATGCCGCGTGCCTTCACCCGATGAGCGCCCAGGCGCCTTCCGGGGCGACGGCAAGCTCGACCGTATCGCCGACATGCGCGCCGCACAGCGCGGTCGCCTCGACATGGATCGTGCGGCCCGGTGTCGCGACCTCGAGCGATACGCGCGGGCCGCGGAACACGAGGTCCGTCACCTTGCCGCGCCATCTGATCCAACCGGGTCCCGTGTCGCGCGGGTTGAGCGCGACGTTCTCCGGCCGCACCAGCACGGTGACGGGCTCGCCGGCGGCGACAGGCTTGTGCAGCGTCGCAGGCGCCGCTCCAGTCCGCGGCCTCCAGCCGTGAGCCGAAATCCATCGGCACGCGCCTCGCAGGCGGTGACCTTGGCGTCGAGAAGGTTCGGTGACCCGAAGAATGCCGCCACCTGCCGGCTCGCCGGCCGCTGATAGATCGCGCGGGGCGAGCCGATCTGGAGCGCGTGGCCGCGATCCATCACCACGACGCGGTCGGACAGCGCCATCGCCTCTTCCTGGTCGTGGGTGACGTAGAGGCTGGTGATGGCGAGCCGGCGCTGCAGGGCGCGGAATTCGTCGCCCATCTGGCTGCGCAGCCGCGCGTCGAGATTGGAGAGCGGCTCGTCGAGCAGCAGCACCTGCGGCTCGAACACCAGCGCGCGGGCGATGGCGACGCGCTGCTGCTGGCCGCCGGAAAGGGCGGGCGAGGGGCGATCGGCGAACGCGTCCATCTCGACGAGGCGAAGCGCCTTCGTCACCTGCTCGCGGATCACGGCGGCCGGCCGCCGGCGCACGCGCAGCGGATAGGCGACGTTCTCGAACACCGTCATGTGCGGCCAGATCGCGTAGGACTGGAACACCACGCCGAGTTGGCGCTGCTCCGGCGGCACGAAAATGCCCGCGGCCGGATCGCTCACCACGCGGGGGCCGAGCGAGATCCGTCCTGCGGTGGCGCGCTCGAGGCCGGCGACCATGCGCAGCGTCGTCGTCTTGCCGCAGCCGGAGGGGCCGAGCAGGGTGACGAACTCGCCGGCTTCGACCGCGAGGCTGAAGCCGTCCACCGCCACCACCTCGCCGAAGCGGGCGGACACGTCCTCGATCAGCAGCGCCGGCATCGGCTCATCCGGCAGCGCCTTCGGCAACGATTTCGCGGGCAAAGTATGTCGCCCGGGGGTTGTCGACCATGATCTTCGTCGCGAGCGCGGCGGAGATGCCGGGCGGCATCGCCGGTTCGCCGTCGAACTGCCAGTGCGGGTAGTCCGAGGAGAACAGCAGCAGCTCGTCGGAGCCGAGATGATCGACGAGGCGCGCGACGATCGCCGCGTCGTCGGGCGCATCGAACGGCTGCAGGGTCAGACGGAAGTGGTCGCGGAAAATTTCGCGCGGCGAACGGTCGACCCACGGAATCTCGGTGCGCAGGCCGCGCCACGACTTGGCGAGCCGCCACAGGAACGCCGGCACCCAGCTCACCCCGGACTCGATCAGCACGACCTTGAGCCCGGGGTGCTTCGCGAACACGCCTTCGCAGACGAGGCTCGCGACCTGGGACTGAAAGCCCTGCGACTGCGCGCAGTAGTCCTCCACATAGAAGCTCGGCCAGCCGAGCGCGGTCACCGGATGCCGGTAGGCGCTGCCGGCGTGAATGCCGATCGGCAGGCCGTGGCGCTCCGCCGCGGCGTAGAGCGGCCAGAAGTGCCGCCGGCCGAGCGGCGTCTCTCCCATCGCCAGCACCAGCACCTGGACGAAGCGCGGGTCGGCGGCGAGCCGCTCGACCTCCTCGACGGCGAACTCGACGTTCTGCAGCGGCACCACGATCGAAGCGCGCAACCGCGGATCGCGGTCGAGCCACTCCCGCGCGATCCAGTCGTTGACGGCGCGGGCAAACGCGCGCGCCATGTCCTCGTTGAAGGGAAGCTGGACACCGTAGAGACAATTGCAGATCGCGAAGGCCGCGCCCCAGCGGTCGAACACCTGGGCGCCGAGCGCGCCGACATCGCTCGCCGGCCGCGCGCCGGGCACGCGGAAATCCGGCCGCGCGGAGATCGGCGCGTTGGGTGGATAGGCGACGTTGTCGAGCCCCTCGATGCCGCGGTCGATCACCTGGTCGCGCCAGAACGGTTCGAGATAGGGGAGCAATGCGTCGATGCCGGGCACCGTCGGGTGCACGTCGCAATCGATCGGTCTCACCGCAGCGTCCATGGCGCCGGATACCTAGCAAGACCGCGGTAGCCGCACAACGCGCAGGGCGTCCGGGGAAATTTCCGCGCGGCAATTTTTCGAGGAACAACCCCATGCAAAGTAGAAATTCGTCGCGGGAAAACGGTGTCCGGGCGTGGCGGCCGGCGGATTCGCTCAGCTCGGGATGATGGAAAAGGTAAAATAGGGCGGCCCCCTACAGGTCCAAGCCGCATAGGGATCGAGCGGGCTTTCCCAGCTGCTGGGAAGCGTCGCGCCAACCGATTCGCCTCGCTCGGCGGCTTGCCGGTGTCTGGGATGTTCGGAGAGGTTTGGGGTACTTCGCTACGGCTGCACTGGATACGTGCTGGCATCAATCTCAAGTGATTTTATTAAAAGACAGAGCATCCAGGTGCGGAAGCGAGGACGTCACATAGTCGGTCTCCCGGAAAGCGGAACGGGAGCAGCGATCCCAGCGGGGAGAGTGTTCAGCGTCAGGCGTGAATTACGATTCGCGTATTCGGACCGATCCGGCGCACCAAACGTCGAAGCACGGGTGCCGGCATGGCGACACAGCCGGCGGTGGGGCCGAAGTTGGGCCGGGCGACGTGAATGAACACGGCGCTGCCGCGCCCGGCGACGCGCGGCCGGGTGTTGTGGTCGATCTCGATGATGAGATCGTAAAGGGCATCGGTGCGGGCGAGGCGGTCCCCGGGCGCGCCCGGGGGAAGTCTGATCGGCCGGTTGTAGCGGCGGTCGCGCGGGTCCTCGCACCAGCCGTCCGCCGGACCGATCGGGCGGCACGGCAGCAGCAGCGAGGGCCGGTGGCCGCGGTCGTTCCGCCACCACACCCGAAGCGGACGGAAGCTCCCCGCCGGAGTGGCGCCGTCGCCTTCGCGCTTGTTGACCTTGATGCCGGACCGCCCGAGCGCCACCGCGATCCGCTGCGGCCCGGCGGCGATCCACCCGCGCCGCCGGTTGCCCGGCCGCGCCCATACGTCGATTCTCGTCAGCGAAAGCCGATGCATGGCCTGGAAAGAGGTATCATGATGTGGTCAGGTCCGGTTGTCGAGGCGTGCGGCCGTGCTTGCTCTTTTATGTCGGATTGCTCTACTTGCCGGATGTGAAACGAATCCGCCACCGTCACACGGGGCGTGCCGAGGCCGGAACATTAACCGATTCAATGCACTTTGTGTCGCCCGGACGATGCTTCGGAATCACGTTGGTGACCGGAATCTCGTTGGCGACGTCATGTCCGCGCTTGCGGTGGAGCGCGGCGGCAGAGGCTGGATATGCCAAACGCGCGTAGAATCCTGATCGTCGACGACGACGCCGAGCTTCGCGACGCCCTCGTCGAGCAGCTCTCGCTGCATGAGGAATTCGAGGCGGTCCCTGCCGATTCCGGCACCAAAGGGGTGCAGGCGGCGAAGGCCGGCCAGATCGACCTCGTGATCATGGACGTCGGCCTGCCCGACATCGACGGCCGCGAGGCGGTGCGCATCCTGCGCAAGAACGGCTTCAAGGCGCCGATCATCATGTTGACCGGCCACGACACCGATTCCGACACCATCCTCGGGCTCGAATCCGGCGCCAACGATTATGTGGCGAAGCCGTTCCGCTTCGCCGTGCTGCTCGCCCGCATCCGCGCCCAGCTGCGCCAGCACGAGGCGAGCGAGGACGCGATCTTCACCATCGGTCCCTACACCTTCCAGCCGAGCTCCAAGCTCCTGGTCGGTCCCAAGGGCAACAAGGTCCGCCTGACCGAGAAGGAGACCGCGATCCTGCGGTTTCTCTATCGCGCCGGCCTGCGCCCGATCTCCCGCGAAGTGCTGTTGCAGGAGGTGTGGGGCTACAATTCCGGCGTGACCACCCATACGCTGGAAACCCACATCTACCGCCTGCGCCAGAAGATCGAGAAGGACGCTGCCACTCCCGAGATTCTGGTGACCGAGGCCGGCGGCTACAAGCTGGTGCCCTGACGGCGGGTGAGGCCATCTCATCCGAACATGCTTTAGTCGTGCGAGTACTGCGTCACGAAACATGACCATCGAGGACGATATCTTTTTCCTGGAGCGGCTCACGATCTTCGGCCAGCTCGGATTTTCGGCTTTGCAGATCATCGCCATCGGCTCCGAGGCGAGAGAGCTCAAGCCCGGCGAGGTGCTGTTTCGTGCCGGTGAGGCGGCCGACGGCGGCTATATCATCCAGGAAGGATCGCTGCGGCTCGACCTCCCCGGCGCCAGCCCGTCCGACGCCGACATCGTGGTCGGGCCGGGCACGCTGCTCGGCGAGCTGGCCCTGGTGACGGAGACCAAGCGCCCGGTCACCGCCACCGCGATCGAGCCGTCGACGGTGATGCGGATCAGCCGCAGCCTGTTTCGCAAGGTGCTGGAAGGTTTCCCCGATGCGGCGCGGCTGATGCGCGATCGCATCGCAGCGCGCGCGAGCGAGGCGACCGACGAGCTTCAGGCGGTGCGCGACATGCTGCTGCCGAAGCCGCCGCATTAGAGTGCGATCCATTCAGGTTGAATTGGATCGCACCCTGAACTTCTTGATTTTGAGCATGATCTCGTCCGAAAAGTCTGCAACTTTTCGGGATCATGCTCTGGCGCGGCTTTTTCTGCGCGCCGTCAGCTGCCGCCCGCTTCGCTGTGGAAGCCGGATGCCGCCACGAGGCGCGCCCACCGCGCCGTCTGGCTGCGGATTTCCGCCGCGAAGGCCGAGCCGGTTTCGCCCGACATTTCGAAGCCCTGCGCTTCGAGTTTCGCCCTCACGCCGGGATCCTCATGCGCCTCCTTGGCAGCCGCGAGTATGGCGTCCGCCATCGCGGGCGGCGTCCCGCTGCGGAGCATCAGGCCGAACCAGACATTGGCGGTAAAGTCGGGCTGGCCGAGCTCCGCGAACGTCGGCACGTCGGGGAAGAAGCGCGAGCGCTGGGAGCTCGTGACGGCGATGGCGTTGAGCTTCTTGTCCCTGATCAGCGGCAAAGTCGGCTGCAGCTGGGCGAAGCCGAATAGTGTGCGGTTGGCCGCGAGCTCGGCGGCTTGGGCGCGGCCCTCCTTGGAGGGCAGGTGAGTGAGGTCGAGGCCAAAGCGCTTGTTGAACAGGAATCCGAGGAAATGCGAGGACCTGCCCGCGCCGTATGACGAGTAGCTGAGCTTGCCGGGACTCTTGCGGATCCAGGCGACCAGCTCTTCGACCGTCTTGACCGGAATGGCGGGATTGGCGACCAGCACCAGCGGCGCCTGCACCCCGCGGATCAGCGGAATGAAATCGGCGAGCGACCACCGGGTGTCGGCGTAGGCAACGGGATTTATCTCGGTCATCCCCTGGGTGGTGACGATGATGAGGTTGCCGTCCGCCGGTTCATGGGCGACGTATTGCAGGCCGGTGTTGCCGCTCCCGCCCGGCTTGTGCTCGATGACGATGGTGCGGTGGAGCGACTTTGCCATGTGATCGGCAACGAGCTTCGCATAGACGTCGACCCCGCCACCGGGCGGAAGCGGGATCAGCATTCGCGTCCGTTTCAGTACGATCGGCTGCGCCTGCGCGCCGCGCAGCAAGGCCGGCAGCGCCGCCGCGCCGGCGAGATGCAGGAAGGCGCGGCGGGGATAATCCATCTTCGTGTCTCCGTGGGCGAACGCGCCGCTGGAATGCGATCCATTCAGGCTGAATCGGATCGCACTCTGAACTTCTTGATTTTGAGCATGATCTCGTTCCGAAAAGTCTGCAACTTTTCGGGATCGTGCGCTATTCCTTCGGCGGCAAGGTCCGCAACCAGGCGATGATATCGTTGAGATCGCCGTCGGTCATCCTGGCGTAATAGGGAAAGCCCATCGGCGGCTTGAGCTTGGTCCCGTCGGGGCGGACGCCCTGGGTGATCGCGCGCTTGATGTCGGCGTCGCTCCAGTTGCCCAGCCCGGCGGTCTTGCTCGAGGTCAGGTTACGCGAGACCGAGACGCCCCACGGCCCCGGAAACTCGCGGCCGCCCTTGCCGAGCTGCGAGAAGTCGTGCTTTCCGGCGGCCATCGGCGTGTGGCATTCCATGCAATGGGCGATGGTGGCGAGATAAAAGCCGTGCTTGACCCTGTCGCCGAAGTCAGTTTGGGCCATCGGCGCCGCGGCCCCGGGCACGTCCTCGCGGCCGAGCGCCACCTTGTAGACGGGCGCCGGCACCTGGTTGCGCACCGGCTTCACGCTCTTGAGGTAGAGCGCGATGGCATCGAGGTCGGCAGGCGTGAGCACCTTGTAGTAGTCGGTCGGCATCACCGGCGCGAGCGGCACCCCGTTGGGCCGGACGCCCGTCGTGAGCATCTTCTTGATGTCCTCGACGCTCCAACTGCCGATCCCGGTCTCGGGGTCGGGCGTGATGTTCCCCGCGGTGACGTCGAAGGGCGGCTCGTTGAAGCGCAGCCCGCCGGACAGCCCGCGATCGAACTGCGGTCCGTTCGGTCCCATCGGGGTGTGGCAGTTGTGGCAGGTCATCACGGTGTTGACGAGATAGGCGCCGCGCTCGACCGGCGATTGGGCGAGCGCTGCGGGGAGGGTGAGGCAAAGAGTCGATAGTGCCGACGCTAGGAAGCGAAGCATGCAGTGTTTCCTTTGTTGAAGATGATTTGGCTCAGAAAATCACGACGACCGGGTGAGCCGGTCGCGGAGCGGCGAAAACGTACATTCGGAGCAAAGTTACGGCAACACTGGCGCGTGCTCTTTTTTGATGCGGTTTGCCGCAACTTTCGCAGCGTCTAGGCCGCTTGCCTTCACAACTCGATCGTCGCCGTCACCGGCACGTGGTCCGACGGCTGGCTCCAGCCGCGGGCCTGCTTGGTGATCGCCATGCTCGACACGCGCGGCGCGATCGACGGCGACACCCAGATGTGGTCGAGGCGGCGGCCGCGGTCGGCGGCCTGCCAGTCGGCGGCGCGGTAGCTCCACCACGTGTAGAGCTTCGCGGGCTCCGGCACGAAGGCGCGCATCACGTCGACCCATTGGCCGGCATCGCGCACCGCGTTGAGCTTCTCGCATTCGATCGGCGTGTGCGAGACGACGCGCAGGAGCTGCTTGTGGCTCCAGACGTCGTGCTCGAGCGGCGCGACGTTGAGATCGCCGACGAGAATCGCGCGCGCGCCGTTTGCCGGATGCAATGTCGCGGCGCAGCGCATCTCGTCGAGGAAGGCGAGCTTGTGGGCGAACTTCGCGTTGATCTCGGGGTCGGGCTCGTCGCCGCCGGCCGGCACATAGAAATTGTGCAGCGTCGTCGTCTCGGCAAATCCGGCCTTGGCGCCGATCTCGACGGCGATGTGGCGGCTGTCGCCCTTGCCGCAAAAGCCCCTTTTGTCGATCGCGTCGAACGGCAGGCGCGAGACGATGGCGACGCCGTGATAGCCCTTCTGTCCGTTGAGGGCGAAGTGGGTGTAGCCGAGCCGCTTGAACCGCTTCGCCGGAAAGCTGTCGTCCGTGCACTTGGTCTCCTGCAGGCAGAGCACGTCGGGCGTCACCGCGCGCAGGAAGCGGGCGACGAGATTGATGCGCAGGCGCACCGAATTGATGTTCCAGGTGGTGACGGTGAGGCGCATCGCACGTCGTTTATTTGTGCGTCATCGCCGGGCTTGTCCCGGCGACCCCGATAACGTGTGGCACGGCCGTGCCATATGATCGGGGTGGCCGGGACAAGCCCGGCCATGACGGCTGAAATCGCGAAGAGGGCGAGTAGGCGCGCTGCGAAACGCTGCCGGACGTCTACTGATAATTCTGCTCGGCGCGGCCGTAGACGATGCGGAACATGTTCGGGTCGGGCTTCTGCTTCATGTCGAGATTGTAGACCCCGACCGTGGTCTCGTAGCCCTGCGGATCGGTCACCGTCCATTGCAGCAGCTGGAAGTCCTTGGCGTTGAACATCATCATCAGCTTGCTGGTGCCGATGATGAGCGTCCGCTCCTCGATGCTGACGGTGACGTATTTCTCGTCGGCGCCGACCGCGACCACCTTGGTGTCGTTCCACAGGTCGATGCGGTCGGCGAGAAGGAAGCGCAGCGGCGTCTGCGACAGCGGATAGAGGTCCTTGGTGTCGAGTTTGCGGTCGTGCACCACGACCGAGGAGCCGTCAGCCACCACCTCGATCGGCGACGGCGGATCGTATTCGAACCGGACCCTGCCGGGCTTCGAGATATAGAACTTGCCCTCGGTCTTGCGGCCGTCCGGCCCGACCTGGACGAAATTGCCGACCAGCGTCTGGATGGTCGAGAGGTAGAGGCTCACCCGGTCGACCAGGGCGTGCTGGCCGGCCTCGGTGCCAATTGAATCTGCGAGCGACGGGGCCGCGGGCTTCGCCGCTGCGGCAGGCGCGGTGCGCTGCTTGGGTGCCGGCTGCGGCAGGGGCACCGTTTGCGCCGGCGCAACCCCTTGAGCCGTAAGGATGAAAAACCCGATGACAGCGGCCACCCCCGCCCGTGCCATGCCCATCTCGCGATCCCCTGTCCTAGCTCTTGTCCGGCTAGCCCTGCCGTATGGCCTTTTCACGACATCCGGCCACGTCCGGAATCAATCAATAGCGCTCGTCTTCTTCACCGCCAACCAGGATTTCGCGTTTCCCGGCGTGGTTGGGTTGGCCAATGATGCCTTCCTTTTCCATGCGCTCCATGAGCGAGGCGGCGCGGTTGTAGCCGATCTGCAGCCGGCGCTGGATGTAGCTCGTCGAGGCCTTGCGGTCGCGCGTTACCACCTGGACGGCCTGCTGATAGAGGTCGGCGCCGTCCGCTTCGCCGCCCATGGCGGTGGCGTCGAACACCGCGCCGTCCTCGCCCTCGGCATCCTCTTCCGCCGTGACCGCCTCGAGGTATTGCGGCTGGCCCTGGCTCTTGAGGTGGCGGACGATCTTCTCGACCTCCTCGTCGGAACAGAACGGCCCGTGGACGCGGCTGATGCGGCCGCCGCCCGCCATGTAGAGCATGTCGCCCTGGCCGAGCAGCTGCTCGGCGCCCTGCTCGCCGAGGATGGTGCGGCTGTCGATCTTGGAGGTGACCTGGAACGAGATGCGGGTCGGGAAATTCGCCTTGATGGTGCCGGTGATGACGTCGACCGAAGGCCGCTGGGTCGCGAGCACGACATGGATGCCGGCGGCGCGCGCCATCTGGGCGAGGCGCTGGATCGCGCCCTCGATGTCCTTGCCGGCGACCATCATCAGGTCGGCCATCTCGTCGACGATGACGACGAGATAGGGCAGGGGCTCGAACTCGAACTCCTCCTTCTCGTAGATCGCCTCGCCGCTGTCGGGGTCGTAGCCGGTGTGCACGGTGCGAGAGAGGCCTTCGCCGCGGGCGCGGGCGTCGGTCAGGCGCGCATTGTAGCCGTCGATGTTGCGCACCCCGAGCTTCGCCATCTTCTTGTAGCGGTCCTCCATCTCGCGCACCGCCCATTTGAGCGCGACCACCGCCTTCTTGGGATCGGTGACGACGGGCGTGAGGAGATGGGGAATGCCGTCATAGACCGACAATTCCAGCATCTTCGGATCGACCATGATGAGCCGGCACTGATCCGGCTTGAGCCGGTAGAGCAGGCTCAGGATCATGGTGTTGATGGCGACCGACTTGCCCGATCCGGTGGTGCCGGCGATCAGCAGATGCGGCATGCGCGCGAGGTCGACGATCACCGGCTCGCCGCCGATCGTCTTGCCGAGGCAGAGCGGCAGCCGCGCCGCCGTCCCGGTGTACTCGTCGGCCGCGAGCAGCTCGCGCAGATAGACCTTCTCTCGGGTGGTGTTCGGCAGCTCGATGCCGATCACGTTGCGCCCGGACACCACGGCGACGCGGGCGGAGAGTGCGCTCATCGAGCGAGCGATGTCGTCGGCAAGCCCGATCACCCGCGACGATTTGATTCCGGGCGCCGGCTCGAGCTCGTAGAGCGTCACCACCGGGCCCGGCCGCGCATTGATGATCGAGCCGCGCACGCCGAAATCGCCGAGCACGTGCTCGAGCGTGCCTGCGGTTTCCTGGAGGGCCTCGCTGCTCGGCGCGTAGCGGTCGGTGGCCTTCGCTGCGGCCAGGAGATTGAGCGGCGGCAATTCGTAGCCGTCGGCGGATTTCTTCGCCGACTTCGGCGCGGCTTTGGCAGGCTTCTTCTTCTCGGGACGCGTGACCTTGGTCGAAGCTTCGGCCTCTTCGTCCTCGTCGGCTTCCTCCGCGTCGTCCTCCGGCTCGGGGGCGGCTGTGGGGCCGCTCGCCGCGCCGAAGCGCGGCTCGGCGCGTGTGCTCTTGGCCTGTTGCGCGGGCGCGCGGCTTCGCATCGAGCGGAAGGCTGCGGCGACGGCGTTTGCGACGGGCCGGAGCACCCACGCCTTGAAGCTCAGGAGATAGTGCATCGCCCAGCCGATCGAGACCGAACCGCCGTCGTCGGCCTCCTCGTCCTCGGCATCGTCATCTTCGGAGCGCTGGAAACCGAACCCGGAGGCGATGGCGAGCAGCACGAGGGCGATCGCGCTGAACGAAGCCAACACCACCGTGCGGCCAGTCCCGAACAGCGGCCCGCCGGTGATCGATGCGATGGCGCGGACGACCGCGTCCCCGATCACGCCGCCGAGGCCGGTCGGCAGCGGCCACTGCGCGGTGCGCGCGAGGCACGACGCAAAAGCCGCTGCGGCGATGACGCCGAACAGCCAGGCCGGCAGCCGCCAGCGCATCCGGTCGAGCGGGCGGTGGGTGAACAGCCGCCAGCCCCAGGCCGCGATCGGCAGCAGGAGGGCGATGGTGGCGAGGCCGAGGAGCTGCATCGCGAGATCGGCGGCGATGGCGCCGGGCTCGCCGAGGAGGTTGCGCACCGGCTCGCTGGTGGCGTGGCTGAAGCTCGGGTCTCGCACCGACCAGGTGGCGAGCGCTGCAGCGGCCGTGCCGACCAGTCCGATCAGCACGAGCCCCGCGAGCTCGCGCAGCCGGCGATGGATCAGGGCGCGAAGATCATCGACCGTGAATGGTCCGTGATAGCTCGCCGTCGACACCGCCACTGGTTCAAGCTCCGTTCATCATCCGAGCACCGCGACGATGCGATGCAACGCCTCGGCCGTGGTCTCTTTGTCATGCACCATGGCGACGCGGATGAAGTCCGCGCCGGGATTGCTGCCGTCCGCCTGGTCGCGGGCGATGTAGCGTCCGGGCAGGACCCGCACGCCGGCCTCGCGCCACAGCTTCGCCGCGGCTTCCTCGCTGCCGCCCTGTGCGGCGACGTCGAGCCAGAGGAAGAAGCCGCCGGCGGGGCGCCGGTAGCCGTAGCGATCGCCGATGATCTGGTCGGCGAGATCGAATTTCTGCCGGTAGAGATCGCGGTTCGCGTCGACATGCGCTTCGTCGCCATAGGCGGCGATCGCGACCTCCTGCATCGGGATCGGCACCTGGGGCGCCGCGACGTTGCGCAGCTCCAGGAACTTGGCGATGAAGCGCCGGTCTCCGATGACGAAGCCGATGCGCAGGCCGGGAAGGTTCGAGCGCTTGGAGAGCGACTGGAAGAGGATCACGTTCTCGAAGTCGTCGCCGGCGGCTTCGAGCGCGCCCGAAGGCTCGGCCTTGGTGTAGATCTCCGAATAGCACTCGTCGCAGAACAGCAGGAAGCCGTAGCGGCGCGCGAGCGCGGTCACCCGCTCGAGATAGGCGCGATCGGCGACCGCGCCCTGCGGATTGGACGGCGTGGCGAGAAACATCGCGACGGTGCGCGCGAGCAGCGCGGGATCGAGCGCATCGAGATCGGGCAGAAATCCGCTCTGCCGCGTCGCCGGCAGGTAGACGACCTCGCAGTCGGCCGCGTCCGCTCCCGCCGAATAGGCCGCGTAGAACGGATTCGGCACCAGGATCGCCGGCCGCCCGGCGCGATTCGCGACGTGGCGCCTCGCGGCGATCGCGCCGAGAAACAGGCCTTCGCGCGAGCCGTTGAGCACGAGCACCTCGCGGTCGGGATCGGGAACGCGGGGGAGGCGATAGCGCCGCGCCGCCCATTCCGCCGCCGCGCGGCGGAACTGCGGCGTGCCCTCGTTGCGCGGATAGCGCCCGAAATCCTTGATGTGGGCGGCGATCACCGGGCCGACGAAATCGGGCACCGCGTGCTTGGGCTCGCCCACCCCGAGATCGATCGCGGGCTTGCCGGGCGGCACGCCGGCGATGAGCTCGGCAAGGCGCACGAACGGGGAGCGCGTGTCGACGACACGTCCGCTCGACAGAGGGAGCCCGCGTTCCGCGCTGTTCATGGACATCTGCATACCCGGCCTCATTTCGGCCGCCTCTGGAAACATAAGGGGCGTGAGGTTAAGGCCCGTTTAACCATGCGGGTCAAGGCAGCGGGATCGCCCAAGAAAGCGCGCAAAAAAGAGGCCCTGGCTTGCGCCAGGGCCTCCCATGACGGCGGGGGCAGTGCCGGGTAGTTGCCCCCTCCGTATCTCTCAAACCTCTGCGTCCGGGCCTTCCGGGAATCCCTAAGAAGGCACTCAGTCGATCTCGCCTCCTTCGCGCGGCGCCTGCGCGCGACGCGTCGCCTCAGAGTGCCGCGGCATCGGTCTCGCCGGTGCGGATGCGCACCGCCTGTTCGAGCGCGAACACGAAAATCTTGCCGTCGCCGATCTGCCCGGTCTTGGCGGCCGAGGAGATGGCGTCGATGACCTTGTCGAGCTGACTTGCCGCCACCGCGACCTCGATCTTGAGCTTCGGCAGGAAGCTCACTGCATATTCGGTGCCGCGATAGATTTCGGTGTGTCCCTTCTGGCGCCCGTAGCCCTTGACCTCGGTGACGGTCATTCCGTGCACCCCGATGGCGGTCAGCGCGTCGCGCACCTCGTCGAGCTTGAAAGGTTTGATGATGGCCATCACGATTTTCATTACTTTTTCCCCTGATCAGGCGGGTTCGACCCCCGTAACGGCCCTTCTTCGGCGGCAGCCATCGCTCATCGGCGACGGCCGGGCGCCTTCGAAGCGAACGGGCAATCAAGCCTCATGCCAATTCTTTCAAATCGGCCATGACGGCGGAATGGCGGTTTTCCGTGCCCGCTTCCCGGCCGGTGAAACCCCGATTTTCCGGTGCGATCGCTGCCTTCGGTCGGACCTGTGCCTAAAAGATAGGCACAGGTCCCGGCGGTCTGCCGGAGGTATCATCGCGCCGGTATTCGGGTGCCCGGCACGTTTGCAGGCCCGGAGCGCCGCTGAAGGCTACAGCGCGTCGCTATCGGTCTCGCCGGTGCGGATGCGCACCGCGTGCTCGAGGTCCATCACGAAGATCTTGCCGTCGCCGATCTGGCCGGTGCGGGCGGACACTGTGATGGCGTCGACGGTCTTGGCGGCGCGGTCGCTCGGGACGGCGACCTCGACCCGAATCTTGGGCAGGAAGTTCACGGCGTATTCGGCGCCGCGGTAGATTTCGGTGTGGCCTTTCTGCCGCCCGTAGCCCTTGACCTCGGTCACCGTCAATCCGCTGACGCCGATGGAGGTGAGGGCCTGGCGGACATCGTCGAGCTTGAAGGGCTTGATGATGGCGACGATGAGCTTCATGGCCGTTCCTCCTGCCGCCGGCCATATGCATCGCATCGCCCGTTCGGGGCGCGCGGCGGGCATCCGGCATTGCCCGCGTGATCAAAAATTGGGTCGGCGCCCGAAAGTCAAGCGCTGGAGTGCCTACGCCTTCTCCTCGTGCCGCTCGCGCACCAGCCCTTCCTGGGCGACCGAGGCGACCAGGAGCCCGTCGCGGGTGAAGATGAGGCCGCGGGAGAAGCCGCGCGCGCCCGACGCATTCGGGCTGTCCTGGGCGTAGAGCAGCCATTCGTCGGCGCGGAACGGCCGGTGAAACCACAGCGCATGGTCGAGGCTCGCCGCCATGATCGTCTTTTCGAACACGGTGCGGCCGTGCGGAATGAGCGCGGCATCGAGCAGCATGAAGTCGGACGCATAGGCGAGCGCGCACTGATGGATCGCCGGCACGTCCGGCAGCGGCGCGGTGGTGCGGATCCAGACATGGAACCGGCCGTCGGGATATTTCTTGCCGAGATAGCGCTCGAACTCGACCGGGCGCAGTTCGATCGGGCGCTCGCGCTCGTAATACCGGCGCACCGAGTCCGGCATCATCGGCAGCACGCGGTCGCGCAGGTCGGAATCGCTGGGGAGCCGCTCGGGGGGCGGCACGTCGGGCATTTTCGCCTGATGGGTGACGCCGGGCTCCTGCACATGGAAAGACACCGACATCGAGAAGATCGCATGGCCGTGCTGGATCGCGACCACGCGCCGCGTGGTGAAGCTGCGGCCATCGCGGATGCGATCGACCTCGTAGACGATCGGCACCTTGGGATCGCCGCCGAGCAGAAAGTAAGCGTGCAACGAATGCGGCGGCCGCTCGGCGAGGTCGTCGACGGTGCGGCATGCGGCGACCAGCGCCTGGCCGATCACCTGGCCGCCGAACACCCGCTGCCAACCCTGTTGCGGCGAGCGGCCGCGAAACAAGTTCACCTCGATCGGCTCGAGATCGAGGATGGCGACGAGGTCCCCAACGGCGGATGTCATCGGCAGGAGGTCCGGCTTTCTTTGGTCGTGCTCATCGTCTGCCGCGGCAGGGCAGCACGCCGCGCGATGCCGGCAAAGTCAATAGACGATGATTGCACCGCCGCCATGCGCTAGAAATGCCGGGCTGCCATTGCAACGGCTCGAGGCCTGCGCCGTTGATGGGGCGCGAGGTGACGACGTGACCAACTCCGAAACACCGGACGTGCTCATCGCCGGCGGCGGCTTTGCCGGGCTCGCGCTCGCGCTCGCGCTGCGCCAGGGCCTCGGGCCGGATTTCGCGGTGACGGTGGCCGATCCCGAGTTCGGCCGCGGCGAGGACCCGCGGGCCTCGGCGATCGCCGCGGCGCCGCGGCGCATGTTCGAGGCGCTCGGCGTTTGGGATGCGGTCGCCGCGGGCGCGCAGGAGATCCGCGACATGATCATCACCGACAGCCGCGTCGACGACGCGGTGCGTCCGGTGTTTCTGAGCTTCGAAGGCGACATCGAGCCTGGCGAGCCGTTCGCCCACATGATCGAGAATGCCGCCCTGGTCGGCGAGCTGGCGCGGAAGGCCGCCGCGGAAGGCGTGACGATCGTGCCGCTGCCGGTCACGGACTTTGCGGTGGAAGGCAGGGGTGTGGCGGTCACGCTCGGTGACGGCTCGGTCCGCACGGTAAAGCTCCTGGTCGCCGCCGACGGTGCCCGCTCGCGCCTGCGCGAACGCGCGGGCATTGCCTTGCGCGGCTGGTCCTACGGTCAGTCGGCGATCGTCACGACCGTCGCCCACGAGCGCGATCACAACGGCCGCGCCGAGGAGCATTTTTTGCCCGGCGGCCCGTTCGCGATCCTGCCGCTGCGCAACCGCCGCAGTTCGATCGTCTGGACCGAGCACACGGCGGACGCGACGCGCCTCGTCGCCTTGCCGGATGGCGAATTCCACGACGAGCTCGAAAAGCGGTTCGGGCTTCATCTCGGCGAATTGACTCTCGCCGGCCCTCGCCGCGCTTATCCCTTGGGATTATGGGTCGCCCGCAACTTCGTCGCGGAGCGGCTCGCGCTGGTTGGCGACTCCGCCCATGTGATCCACCCGATCGCCGGCCAGGGCCTCAATATGGGCCTGCGCGATGTCGCAGCGCTCGCCGAAGCGGTGGTCGACGCGGCGCGGCTCGGCCTCGATCCCGGCGATGCGACGGTGTTGGAGCGCTACCAGCGCTGGCGGCGCTTCGACACGCTGGCGATGGGCGTCTCCACCGACAGCCTCAACCGGCTGTTCTCCAACCGCTCCGACGTGCTGCGGCTCGTCCGCGACGTCGGCCTCGGCATCGTCGACCGTTTGCCGGCGCTCAAGCGCATGTTCATCCGCGAGGCGGCCGGGCTCACCGGCGAAGTGCCGAAGCTGCTCCGCGGCGAGGCGTTGTAAGTTCCTTTCCATGCGTAGAGCAGGGGACATTGGCGCACTGAAAGTATAGAATCCGCGTTCAAGAAGACTCGAAACTCAGGGAGGTTCCCGTGCCGTCGCGACGTCAGACCATTCTCCTCGCATCCGCATTGCTATCGCTCGCGAGCGCTCCGGCGTTTGCGCATGCCCATCTGGTCAAGGCCGTGCCCGCCGCCGGGGGTACGCTGCACGATCCGCCGAGCGAGGTGACACTGCGCTTCAACGAGAAGCTCGAGCCGGCGTTCAGCGCGGTGATCGTGCGCGACGCCGCCGGCAAGCAGATCGACAAGGGCGACGGCAAGGTCGACACCAGCGACCGCACGCTCATCCGCGTCACGCTGCCCGCCCTCGAGCCCGGCGTTTACAAGGTCGAGTGGCGCGCGATGTCGGCGGACACCCACAAGATCAACGGCGACTTTACCTTCAAGGTCGGCCAATAGCGTCGCTCCCGCCGCCACGGCGCGGGGAGATGCGGAATGGGCGATCCTCTCGTCTGGGTGCGCTTCCTTCATTTCGCGGCGACGGTCTCGCTCTTCGGCGCCGTGATCTTTCACGCATGGGTGGGCGCACCGGCATTGTCGGCGGGCGGTGCTGACGCCGCGACGGTGCGACTGATCGCGGGCCGGTTGGCGCGGCTCGCCTGGGCAAGCTTCGCGCTTGCCGTGCTGACCGGCGCCGCCGCGCTGATGGTGCAGGCGGCGAGCATGGGCGAGCGGTCGCTGGCTGACCTGTGGTCAGATGGTCTCCTCGCGACGGTGCTGCTCGATACCGATTTCGGACATGTGTGGCTCTTTCGGTTCGCGCTGATCGTGCTGCTCGCGGCGGCACTGCGACCGCCGTATTTTGGTGCACCAGCGCCGGCGTGGCGGCGGAGCGTAGCGCTGGTTCTGGCGGTGGCGTTCGTTGCGGCGCTGGCCTTCGCCGGGCATGCAGCCGCCGGCGACGGCATCGAGGGCGTCATCCACGAGGCGGCCGATGTGCTGCACCTCGTCGCCGCCGCCGCATGGGTCGGCGCACTCGTGCCGCTCGCAATCGTGCTGGCAGTGGCGAGAGAGGACGGTGGTTCGTCCTCCTTGGCTATTGCACGCATCGCGACGCTGCGGTTCTCCACCCTCGGCATCGCGAGCGTCGGCACCGTGCTCGCGACCGGCATCGTCAACACCTATGAACTCACCGGCAGCACGGCGGCGCTGTTCGGCACCGGCTACGGCCGCCTGCTCCTCGTCAAGATCGCGCTGTTCCTCGCCATGCTGGCGATCGCCGCGGTCAACCGGATGCGGCTCACGCCACGGCTCCTCGCCGGCGGCGTTGCGGCCGGTCCAGTGTTACAGCAGTTGCGCACAAACGCGCTCATCGAAGCGATGATCGGCGCGCTCATTCTCTTCATCGTCGCATTGCTCGGCACGCTGCCGCCGGGTCGCGAGGACGTGAGCGCGCCCCTCGCTGCGCATCAGAGCTTGTGAAATTCTGACGTCGTCCAGGGGGCCGTGCGCAGCACGGCGTCTCGAAGGACGGTCGCAAGCCGCAGGGGGGGTGGCCATCCTTCGAGACGCGCCCTGCGGGCGCTCCTCAGGATGAGGCCATCAAATGGATGAGGTCCGCAAAAGACGGGCCGCTCACCTCGGAAAATCGTAGAGCCGCGCGGGATTGTCGACGAGGATGCGCCGGCGCGTCGCCTCGTCGCCCACCCAATCGTGGAACAGCTCGAACAGGTGTCCAGCGTCGGGCATCTCGTTGTCCATGCGCGGATGCGGCCAGTCGCTGCCCCACACCAGGCGGTCGGGATTGGCGCGCACCAGCGCTTCGAGGAACGGCCGGGCGTCCGGATAATCCGGCGGGCGCTGGCTCACGCGGTGGGCGCCGGACACCTTGACCCAGCAGCCGCCGTCGCCGAGGAGGCGCAGCAGGCTCTGGAAGCCCGGCGTCTGCGTGCCGTTGACGGCATCGGAGCGGCCCATGTGGTCGACCACGATGGGGCGGCCGATCGCCTTGATGAGCGGCATCGTGTCGGCCAAATCCTTGACGTCGATCCACAGCTGCACGTGCCAGCCGAGCTCCGCCATGATGGGCGCCAGCGTCTTCGCCGCCTCGAGCGGCACGCCGCCGCGATAGTGCAGGGCGCCGCCGCGAAAGAAATGATTGAACCGCAGGCCGCGGACGCCGAGCGCGTGCCAGCGCCTGAGCTCCTCCGGCGAAACGTCCGCGTCCGCCACGGCGACGCCGCGCAGCCGCGTCGGGCGTGCGGGCGAGCGCATCGAGCATCGCCGCATTGTCGCGGCCATGGGCGCTGCCCTGCACCAGCACGCCGCGCGAAAACCCGACCGTGTCGAGCATGGCGAGGTACTTTTCGAGCGGCGCGTCGGGCGGCGTGTAGCTGCGGTCGTCGGCGTAAGGGAAACGCGACGCCGGCCCGAACACATGGTTGTGGGTATCGCAGGCGCCGGGCGGCGGGGGAACCTTCGGCCGCGACGGTTCGCGCGGCGGCGGGCACGCAGGAGCTGACATTGTTTGCTATTCCGGACTGTTATTCCGCCTCGATGCCGGCGGCCTTGATCACCGGTCCCCACTTTTCGTAGTCGGCGCGGATGAGCTTGGCGAAGTCGGCGGCACTGCTGCCGATCGGGGTCGCACCGAGGGTGCGGAAACGCTCCGTCACCGCCGGCATCTTCATCGCTTCGGCGCAAGCCTTGGAGAGCCGCTCCTGGATGTCGCGCGGCAGCCCGGCGGGGCCGACCACGCCCCACCACACCCCGGTGTCGTATTCGCTGAAGCCCGATTCCGCGACCGTCGGCACGTTCGGCAGGAACGGCGAGCGCTTGATGGTCGTCACCGCGAGCGGCCGTACCGTGCCGGCCTGGATCTGCCCGATCGACTCGGGGAGATTGTTGAGGCTCATCGGGATGTGCCCGCCCATCAAATCGTTGAGCGCGGGCGCGCCGCCCTTATAGGGCACCGACGTGATGTTGATCTTCGCCGTCACCTTGAGGAGCTCGGCGGCGAGATGCGGCGAGGTGCCGTTGCCGGCATGCCCATAGGTGAGCTGGCCGGGCTTCTGCCGCGCCAGCGCGATGAGGTCGGCGAGCGTCTTCACCGGCGAATCGGCCTTCACCAGGATGAGGTTCGGCGAGTTGCCGAGCAGCGAGATCGGCGTGAAGTCGTTGAACACGTCGTATTGCAGCTTGGGATAGAGGTACGGCACGATGGCGTGCCCGCTCGCCACCACGACGAGAGTGTAGCCGTCGGGCGGAGACTTCGACGTGGCGAGCGCCGCCAGCGTGCCGCCGGCGCCGGGCCGGTTCTCGACGATGACCGATTGGCCGAGGCTCTTCGCGAGCTCGTCGCCGAGCGTGCGCGCGACGATGTCGACCGCGCCGCCGGGGGGAAACGGCACCAGGAGATGGATAGGCTTCGACGGATACGCGTCCTGGGCAAACGCGACACCGGTCCAGACCGCTGCCGCCACGAGGCCCCCGATCAAGCCCTTCATCGTGTCCTCCCGTTGCCGACGGCTTGCAGCCATCTGTCGTGATCCCGACCTTCGCCCCTGCGACGGCGAGGCCGGCATGTCACCGTTGGGAGGCACTGTTGTCCGGATGCCGCCGGTATTCAAGGTGTGCACTCGCCGCGATTTGCCGCGGGCCGGCGTCGTCCGCCAGGGGCGCCGTTGGCCCCCGTAAGGAAACTCACTGGCTTTCGGATTTCATGGCGCAACAGGCAACTTCGTTCCGGCGAGCGTCCTTTCGCATGCGCGCGCCCGCTCGATCAGCTGGCCGGCGAGCCGCTCGACGATCGCGGTATCGAGCCCCTGTTCGCGCATCACCGCTGATGCGCTGGTTGCTTCATCGGGAAGTTGCTTGGCCATGGACGCCAGCCGTTCGATCAATTCGTCGGCGTTCACCCGCGTTCTGCGCGCAAACTTCTGCCATTGCCGCAGGCCGATCTGGCCGAGCTTGTATTCGCCGCCGATCTTCATCGCGGCCTTGACCTTGCGCAGCTCGAATGCGTCGTGAGGAAGAACGCTCGCAACGTCATAGAGAGGGGCGAGCCGGGCGCGACGCGTCCCGAGAAGCAGGGAGAAGTTCTTGGCGTGGCCGTCGACGCCGGCGATCAGCCAGTTGAAGCCGAGCGCCGCAACGAACGTGCCCACGTCGGCGCTACGATCCGTCGAATAGGTGCGCAGGAGATCGGCGATCGTGTTCGGGCTCGGGCCCCCCTCGTTCTGATATCTCTTGGTGGGCATGATGCCGAGCGCTTGGCAGATATCCTCCTGGTGAACGCGAACGACGGTGTTGCCGCTTTGAAGGCGGTCATAGCGCTCGATCACGATGGCGATTTCGTCTCCAAACCGCATGACGTCCGATTGCGCGGCGGGCAAGCCGAGGGCGCGCGCCAGCATCAGGCAGAGATGCTCGTTTTCCGCCTGTCCGGCGAGCTGGCCGGTCGGGGGTTTGAGAATGTGCGTTGTCGGCAGTCGGCCGGCAGGGACGCCCCACCGGCCGTTTTGCAAAAGCAGCGCGGTCTTGGGCTGGGCGCCGGCCAGGCTGAACTGACCGGTGTCGCGCGGCAGCCGCCACGCGGCATGGTCCGCGCGCAAGGCTTGGAGGCGCTTGGCGACGTCGGCTTCGTCGAGCCATTCGACCTCGTCCTCCTTGCCGCTGTGGATTGCGGCGAGACGTTCCGGCGTCACGAACTGGATGGCGCCCGCGCAATCCTCGCCGACGTGGGAGATCAGCGCAAAGGCATTGCGGGCCGAGACGTGGAATTTCGCCGCCCAGCGATCGAGCACATGCCCGTTGTCCGGCAGAAGTCCCCACAGATAGGCTTCAATCGCGCCGCGCCCGTGCTCTTTGGCGGCGAGCGGCATCGACAGCGACAGCGGATATGCGTCCTCGGCGTTGCGCCATGCGTCGTCGTAGACAAAGTACAGCCGGCCGCGCTCGTGATGGACGCGGCCAGCCTCCTTCCCATCCAGAAGCGCAACGATCTCCTCGGTCACGACCTGATTCTTTTTGCGTTTGCGATGATGGCGTCGATGTCGACTGCGCCCGAGGGCTCGCGGCCGGGCTGGCCGATGGCGGTGTCGAGGCGAATGTTCAGGGCGTCGAGCGCGCGCAGCACGAGCCCGAGCTCGGCCCGCGCGTGGCCGTGTTCCAGCTCGATGATCCATTGCCGGCTGACGCCGATCTGTTTGGCGAAAACGGCCTGATTGAGCTTCAGGTGTTTGCGCCTTTCACGGATGACGGCGCCGAGATCGGCGGGTGTACGAACGAACATGGAAATCCGAATGTTGGTGAACGACGACATCTTTCTGTGTCGTTGATCGCTGACAATACCACATGTCAGTCGATCAACGACAACGCTAGAAGTCAGCGATCCCCGACATTCGTGCCGCGAAGGCGTCTCAGTTCCTCTTCTGTCCGCCCAAGGAAAAGGAGCACACGAGGTCACTCAATCAGCTGAGGAAGCACAGGGGATAGCCGGATTTGCCATCTTCCCCAGATGCTTATGCCGGGAAAACCCAGGGGATAAGCTGTCGATAGTGCAGGCTAATCTTTGCGCCGGGCCGAGCGCGCGATGTCGATCAGGGTCCGGTGCATGATCGGGTAGGCGAGGTTGGCGCGTTGGCGGGTGTCGAGCGCGGTGTCGCCGAGGTGGGCGATGAGGCGCTCCAGCCGCTTGGCGTTCCAGGCGTTGAGCGCCGCCTGCACCAGCGCCTTGCGGCTGAAATGGATCGCCGGGCCCGCGCTTTCGACGACGCTCGCCGCCGAGCGCCCCTGCTCGACGGAGAGCCGCAGGCGATGGAGTGCCGCTGCCTGCCGGATCACGGCACTGATGAGCGCGCCCGCCGCGATCCCCCGTGCCTGCGCCTTGGCGATCCCGGCCTCGAGGTCCGGGGCGTTGCCGGCGAAGGCCGCATCGACAATGGCGTCGATGGTGAGATCGGTGGCGTCGGTCACCACCGCGAGCACGTCGTCGAGGCCGACCGTGGGCTTGCCGCGTGCATAGAGAGTGAGCTTGCGCAATTCCGAGCGCGACGTTCCGCGGTCGCCGCCGATGAGATCGGCCAATGCCTCGCGCGCATCGGGCGCGATGGCGAGGCCGGCCTCGCGCATTTCTTCGTCGATCAGGCGGTTGAGATCGCGCGTCGAGTTCGGCATAGCAGGCCAGCGCCGCGGCATGCCCCGAGCGCTCGCACGCCGCGCGCAACGGCGCATTGCGCTTGAGATCGCCGGCCTCGATGACGATACGGCAATCGGCTCCCGGCGGGGCGGCGAGCACGCGCTCCACGGCCGGCGTGAAATTGCGGCCGCCGGCCTTGACCCAGACGGCGCGGCGGCCACCGAACAGCGGCACCGTGTGGGCTTCCTCGACCAGCCGCTCGGGCTCGTCGGCGAGTGCGTCGCCCTCGATGCGGGCGAGCGCGAAGGGGTCGCGGATATCCTCGACCGCACTGGAGACCAGCGCGACGACGCGTTCCCGCACCAGCCCCGCATCGGGTCCGTACACCAGGACGACAGGTCGGGCCGAATCGGGTCGGGCGATGAAACGGTCGACGTCGGCGTTCTTGACCGCCACCATGGGCGGTCGCTCAGGTGCCGGCGACGAAGAACGAGGCGAGCCGCGCCCTGATATGGTCGGCGACCTGCTGCGACGCGCGGTTTTCGGCGTCGCGCAGGCCGCGGTCGCGGGCGAAGCGCTGAGCCTGGCCGGGAATGTCGTAAGTGACGCGGGCGAAGGCCTGGCTGGAGAGCACCGGCTTGCCGGTCTTGACCTCGATCAGCGTGTAGCTCGCATTGAGCGCGTAGTCGACGGTGTCCGGCCGGCCGCTGTTGATGTCGACGATCATCGACTCGCTCGATCCCCCAATCGTGATGTTGAGGCGATAGACCGGCGGGGCGGCGGCGTGGCCGCCGGTCAGGCCGAACAGCAGCTTGTCGCGCACATCGACCGCGATACGTGACAGCGGTGTGCCGTTGGGGGCCGCGATCTGACCGACGTCGACCGCCGACATGTTGGCGGCGACGCTCGGCGAGGCCGTGAGCGAGACGTCGCCGTACATCGGCTGGAAGCACCCCGCCACCGTCGCCGCGGCGGCGCCGATGACGGTAAGCCGCAGTGCCAAGGGGAGCGCACGTCGGAGCACACGTCGAAGCACCCTTCGGAGCGCGTGCGGATCAGGCGACCACATTGACGATCCTCTGCGGCACCACGATCACCTTCTTCGGCGCCTTGCCATCGAGGGCGCGGCGCACCGCATCGAGCGCGAGGACGGCAGCCTCGATGTCGACGTTGCCGGCGTCGCGCGCGACGGTCACGTCCGCCCGCTTCTTGCCGTTGACCTGGACCGGCAGCGTGATCGTGCTCTCGATCAGGAGCTCGCGTTCGAGTACAGGCCAAGCCTCGACCGCCAGCAGGCTGTCATGGCCGAGCGCCGCCCAGCATTCTTCGGCGAGATGAGGCATCATCGGCTGGAATAGCTGCACCAGAATTTCGGCCGCTTCATGGACGGCCCAAGCAAGGTCTGGGGCGAGTGCTTTTCCGCCGGTATCTGCGAGCACAGCCTGGAGCGCATTGGTAAATTCGTAGATGTGGGCGACGCAGCGGTTAAATCGCAGCTTTTCGATGTCCTCGGATACCTTGGCGAGCGCGCCATGGGCAGCCCTGCGCAGCGCCATCGCCAGGTTCCGAGAAGGTCGCCGGCTTAGCGCCGGGAATCCGCGACGGCGGCCGCCTCGTTCACCACCCGCCACAGCCGCTGGACGAAGCGCCACGTTCCCTGCACGCCATCCTCGGTCCAGATCACGTCGCGTTCGGGCGGCGAATCCGACAGCATGAACCAGCGCGCGGTGTCGGCGCCGAAGGTGTCGATGATGTCGTCGGGATCGACGACATTGCGCTTCGCCTTCGACATCTTCTCGATCGGGCCGATCTCGACCGGCGCGCCGGTCGCAATCAGCGCGGCGCGGCGGGCATCGCCAACCGTTTCGATCGTAATCTCCGCCGGGGCGACCCAGGCGCCGTCGGCGGTGCGATAGGTCTCGTGTACCACCATGCCTTGTGTGAACAGGCCAGCGAACGGCTCTTCGAGGCCGGCGTGGCCGGTGCGCTTCATCGCGCGGGTGAAGAAGCGGCTGTAGAGGAGGTGCAGAATCGCGTGCTCGATGCCGCCGATATACTGATCGACCGGCAGCCACTCGTCGACCGCCTTGCGGTCGGTCGGCGCCGTCGTGATCCAGGGATCGGTGAAGCGGGCGAAATACCAGGACGAATCGACGAAGGTGTCCATGGTGTCGGTTTCGCGTCGGGCGGCGCCGCCGCATTGCGGGCAGGCGACGTGTTTCCAGGCCGCATGGCGGTCGAGCGGGTTGCCCGGCCGGTCGAAGTCGACATCGTCGGGGAGCTTCACCGGCAAATCCTTGGCCGGCACCGGCACCACGCCGCAGGCGGCGCAATGGATGATCGGGATCGGGCAGCCCCAGTAGCGCTGGCGCGAGACACCCCAGTCGCGCAGACGGAAATTGACCTGGCGCTGGGCGACCGGCCGGTTGCCGTGGCTCTTTTCTTCGAGTCTCCGGGCGACCTCCTCCTTTGCCGCGGCGATCGTCATGCCGTTCAGGAAGTCTGAATTGATCATCCGCCCGTCGCCGTCATAGGCGACGTCGGTGATGACGAAGGTCGCGGGGTCCTCGTCCTCCGGGCAGACCACCGGGATGTTGCCGAGCCCGTAATTGTTGACGAAATCGAGGTCGCGCTGGTCGTGCGCCGGCGTCCCGAAGATGGCGCCGGTGCCGTATTCCATCAGGATGAAGTTCGCGACATAGACCGGGATCCGTCGCGTCGGGTCGAACGGGTGGATCGCCACGATGCCGGTGTCGAAGCCGAGCTTCTCCGCCTTGTCGATGAGCTCCTGCGCGGTGCCGGTGCGCTTACATTCGGCGATGAATTCGGCGAGCGCCGGATTCTTCGCCGCCGCTGCGGTAGCCAGCGGATGGTCGGGCGCCACCGCCATGAACTTCAGGCCGAAGATCGTGTCGGGGCGCGTGGTGAAGATTTCGAGCTCGGTCTCGCCGTTCGGCGTCGTCTTGGGGTCGAGCGCGAACCGGATCAGCAGGCCCTCGGAGCGGCCGATCCAGTTCTTCTGCATCAGCCGCACTTTTTCCGGCCAGCGGTCGAGACCGTCGAGCGCGTCGAAAGCAGCTCCTCGGAGAAGTCGGTGATCTTGAAGAACCACTGGGTGAGTTCGCGCTGCTCCACGAGCGCGCCCGACCGCCAGCCGCGGCCGTCGATCACCTGCTCGTTCGCGAGCACGGTGTGGTCGACCGGATCCCAGTTCACCCTGGATTGCTTGCGCTCGACGAGCCCAGCTTTGAGGAAATCGAGAAACATCGCCTGCTGGTGCTTGTAATAGGCAGGGTCGCAGGTCGCGATCTCGCGGCTCCAGTCGAGGGAAAGGCCCATCGACTTGAGCTGTCCCTTCATGGTGGCGATGTTCTCGTAGGTCCAGGTGCGCGGATGCACCTTGTTCGCCATGGCGGCGTTCTCCGCCGGCATGCCGAAGGCGTCCCAGCCCATGGGGTGCAGCACGTTGAAGCCGCGGGCGCGCTTGTAGCGGGCAACCACGTCGCCCATGGTGTAGTTGCGCACATGGCCCATGTGGATGCGCCCGGACGGATACGGGAACATCTCGAGGACGTAATATTTCTCGCGCGGATCGTCGTTGCGGGTCGCGAACACGCCCCGCTCGTCCCAGACGCGCTGCCAGCGGGTCTCCGCGGCGCGGGCGTTATATCGCTCGATACTCATGACGATTGCTGACTACTGCGTGCTGACTATTGCGCCGCCGAAAAACCACCGGACTAGGACATCATTGGGGCGCCACGGTCAACCGCGGCCGGACCGGCCTGTCCCCCGGGGCAGGACGCTAGCCCACCGCTGTGGAATTTTCGTTAAAACAAATAGATAGGCGGCTCAAGCGGGATTCGTCAGCCGCCATTGCACCGCCGGAGTTGCCGCGCTCGCCGCGAGGCAGTACGGATCGGCGGCGATGACATCCGACACCATTCTGCACGATTCCACCGCCGGTCTCGCGGCGGTGCGCCGGGAGATCGCGGAGGCCTGCGCGACGGCCGGTCGCGCGCCGGAGGGCGTGACCCTCGTCGCGGTTTCGAAGACCTTCGCCGCCGAGGCGATCGTCCCCGTGATCGCCGCGGGCCAGCGCGTCTTCGGGGAGAACCGGGTCCAGGAGGCAATGGCCAAGTGGCCGCCGCTCCGCGAGAGCCGTCCCGGCCTCGAGCTTGCACCTGATCGGACCGCTGCAATCGAACAAGGCGCGGGAGGCGGTCGGCCTGTTCGACGCCATCCATTCGATCGACCGGCCGAGCGTCTGCCGCGCGGTGGCGAAGGAGATCGAGCGCCAGGGCCGTCATCCCACCCTGTTCGTCGAGATCAACACCGGCGCCGAGCCGCAGAAGGCCGGCGTGCTGCCGGAGAACGCCGATGCCTTCATCGCGAGCTGCCGCAACGAATACGGCCTCGCGATCTCCGGGCTGATGTGCATCCCGCCCCACGACGAGGCGCCGGCGCCTGCACTTCGCGCTTACCGCGAAGATCGCGGCACGCAACGGCCTCGCGCTCCTGTCCATGGGCATGAGCGCGGATTTCGCGATTGCGATCCGGTTCGGCGCGACCCACGTCCGAGTCGGCAGCGCAATCTTCGGCCACCGCGGGTGAGCTCACTCCCCGCAAGCCGCAGGGGAGTGCGACGGTGCGAACGAGGCGATCTCGCTCGAAGCTACCTCACCGCACCGCGTCGGCGAGCTGGTAGACACCGCGTTCGAAGCCGTCGTAGAGCGCGAGCGCCTTACGGTCGGCGAAGGGCAAGAACTGGGTGAGGATCACGCCGCCGATGCCCCGGGTACGGTCGATCCAGAAGTAGGTGTTGTAGATGCCGCCCCAGCTCAGGCTGCCGGCGGAGCGCTTGCCCTTGACGTCGTCGACGGTGATGAGGAAACCGAGCCCCCATTTGTCGCGGCCGTCGGCGATGAAGCTGAAATCCTCGCTGCGCGGTAGCGCCGTTTTGAGCGCGGGAACGCCGAGATTGCCGATCGCGTTCTGGCCCATCGCCGCGACCGTGTCCGCCTTGAGGATGCGCACGCCGTCGAGCTCGCCGTCATTGAGGATCATCCGCACGAAGCGGATGTAATCCGCGGCCGTCGAGGCGAGGCCGCCGCCGCCGATGATCGGATTGATGGTCGGTCCGGGCTGCACCTCGTCCTTGACGATGACGCCGTTCGAGTTGCGGTGATGCACGGCGACGAGGCGCGCCTGCTTGTCGGCCGGCACGTTGTAGAACGTGTCCGCCATGCGGAGCGGCTCGGTGATGTGCAGGCGGAAATATTCATCGAGCGGGCGGCCCGAGACCGCCTCGACCACCTTGCCGAGCCAGTCGGTGCTGGTGCCGTAGTGCCAGCGTGCGCCGGGCTCGAACAGCAGCGGCCCGATCGGATAGTCCTCGCCGGAGCGCGGCTTGAAATCGCGCAGGGTCGCGCTGGTGAAGGGGTAGCCGAGCCCCGAGGTGTGGGTCATGAGGTGCCGCACCGTGGCGATGCTCCGCGCCGGCACCAGCCGGTAAGCGCCGGTGGCGGGATCGAAGGATTCGAACACCTGCAGGTGGGCGAAGGCCGGCAGATATTTCTCGACGGGGTCGTCGAGCCCGACGCGCCCTTGCTCGATGAGCTGCATCGCCGCGGTCGAGGTGATCGCCTTGGTCATCGAGGCGATGCGGAACAATGCGTCGGTGGTAAGCGCGCGGCCGGTGGCGGCGTCGGCCGCCCCGAACGCGCCCTGGTAGAAGGGGCCCTTGCGATCGGTCGCCATGGCGACGACGCCGACGACCGCCTTGTCCTCCACGCTCTTGCGGAGGACGCCGTCAAGCGCTCCTGGCGCGGGCTGGGCGGCGGCTGCCAGCGGGAAACCGCCGATCCCTGCTCCACCCAGCACCGCTCCACCGATCAGGGTCATAAAATCTCGTCGTCTCATGGCGCACTCCCCGGTATTGAGGCGGGCCGGCCGCCCGGCGCGTTTCTACCCGACGATGATACCATATCTGGTTTCGGGTGGCGCCCTGGTGCACGGTTTGCATCGCCGCCACCCGTGTTGCGCCATGACCGCTTCAGGGTCGAGCTCAGGGAGTTTGCCGATATGACCACCCGTCCGCGCCGCAGCGTGCTCTACATGCCGGGATCGAATGCGCGCGCGATCGAAAAAGCGAAGACCCTGCCGTGCGACGCGGTCATTCTCGACCTCGAGGATTCGGTCGCCCCCGAGGCCAAGGTGGTGGCGCGCCAGCAGGTGGCGGACGCGGTCAAGGCCGGCGGCTTCGGCGCCCGCGAGGTCATCGTGCGGATCAATGCGCTCGACACCCAGTGGTGGATCGACGACCTCACCGCCGCGGCGAAGGCAGGGCCCGACGCGATCCTCATCCCGAAGATTTCGAAGCCGTCCGATCTCGAGGAGGTTTCGGCGCATCTCGTCGGGATTGCAGCCGATGACGGGATCAAGCTGTGGGCGATGGTGGAGACACCGCTCGGGGTGATCAATGCCGCTCTCATTGCCGCCGGCGCCGCCGCACCAAAATCACGGCTCGCCTGCTTCGTCATGGGCACCAACGACCTCGCCAAGGAAACCCTGGCCGCCCAGATTCCGGGGCGCGCCCCGATGCTGGCTTGGCTTTCCCATTGCGTGATCGCGGCCCGCGCCTACGGCCTCGACATCCTTGACGGCGTCTACAACGACATCGCCGACATCGAGGGTTTCCGCCGCGAATGCGCGCAGGGCGACGACCTAGGCTTCGACGGCAAGACCCTGATCCATCCGAACCAGATCGAGCCCTGCAACGCCGCGTTCTCACCGACGCCGACCGAGCTCGAACTCGCCTACCGGATCATCGCCGCATTCGATTTGCCGGAGAACCGCAACAAGGGCGTCGTGCAGGTCGGAGGCCGCATGGTCGAACGCCTGCATGCCGAGATGGCGCGCCGCACGGTCGCTATCGCCGAAGCGATCGCCGCGCGGGACAAGTGACGGCGCGGCGCCGTCGACATGACCGTAGGGCGCAATCACTTTATTGCGCCGCCGAGTTCACAGAATGGCGCAATGCGCTTCGCTTATTGCGCCCTACGCGCCCTACGCGCCCTGAGTGGCGCCCCGCTCACGCCCAGGGGCGCGCGGCCTTCGCCTTCTCCTCGAAGCCGGCGATCTTGCTCTGCTTCACGAGCGTGAGGCCGATGTCATCGAGGCCGTTGAGCATGCAGTGCTTGCGGTGGGGATCGATGTCGAACTTGATTACGCCGCCGTCGGGGCCGCGGATCTCCTGCTTCTGGAGATCGATCGAGATGCGCGCATTGGCGCCGCGCTCGGCGTCGTCGAACAGCTTCTCGAGGTCGTCGGCGCTCACCTGGATCGGCAGCACGCCGTTCTTGAAGCAGTTGTTGTAGAAGATGTCGCCGAACGAGGTCGAGATCACGCAGGTGATGCCGAAATCCTTGAGTGCCCAGGGCGCGTGCTCGCGCGACGAGCCGCAGCCGAAATTGTCGCCGGCGACGAGGATCTTGGCGCTGCGATAGGCCGGTTTGTTGAGGACGAAGTCGGGGTTCTCGCTGCCGTCGTCGCGATAGCGTTTCTCCGAGAAGAGGCCGACGGCGAGCCCGGTGCGCTTGATGGTCTTGAGATACTGCTTGGGAATGATCGCGTCGGTGTCGACATTGATCACCCGCAGCGGTGCCGCAACGCCTTCGAGAACCGTAAACTTTTCCATCGCGTCAACTCCAGTATGCAAATGTCATGAACGTCCAACCCGGCATGGTCAAGACACCCCGGCGTTTAGCTGGTCTGCGCCTCGATCCCCTCCATGTCGGCGTCGGAGAGGCCGAAATGGTGGCCGATCTCGTGGACCAGCACGTGGGCGATGACGGCGCCGAGCGTATCCTCGTGCTCGCTCCAGTAATCCAGGATCGGCCGGCGGTAGAGCCAGATCATGTTGGGCATCTGCAAGGGCGCGCTCTCGGAACGGAACGGCAGGCCGACGCCCTGGAACAGGCCGAGCAGGTCGAACGGGCTTTCGAGGTCCATCTCGTCGAGCACCTCGTCGGTCGGGAAGTCGTCGATGCGGATCACGAGATCCTCGCACAGGTCGCGAAACGTCTTCGGCAGGTTGCGGTAAACCTGGATGGCGATGGTTTCGAAATCGGCAAGCGATGGTGCGGCGACGCCGCGCCAGGCGAGCGGATCGGTGAGCGGACTTTCGGGCATGAACAACTCGGTTTTGGTGAACCTGTATTCATAATGCGTGGTTGACGACGGCGCCATGATGGGAAACGTTGAAATGCAGCCGAACTGGGGGAGCGCCATGCGCCGATCGATGACGGGTTTTGCGGTGTTCGCGCTCGCGGCCGCCGGATTTTCGACTTTCGCCGCGGCACAAGACGACACGCCGCGCCCGCGCTTGGCGCGCCCGCCGCTGCGCATCGAGATCGAGCCGCAGCGCCGCATGGTTCGCGAGTGCCGGGACTGGCATGTGATCGAGCATCGGCTCACCGGCGATACCATCGTGCCGCGAACGAAGTGCGTGTGGGCACTTCGATAAGCGACTGCGATAAATACGACTGAAAAAGCCGCAGCTTCGCCACTTTCTGAGCACTTCTGTGGCGACCAGGAGGTCGCCGTCCAACAGGAGTGTGTGTCGTGAAGCTTGTCTCTCTCGTGTCCGCGATGCTCGTCGCGGGTTTTATCGCATTGCCCCAGGTCGCGGATGCCCGCGGTGGCCATTTCGGCGGTGGTCATTTCGGGGGTGGTCACTTCGGAGGAGGCCATTTCGGTGGCGCCCACTTTGGCGGATTCCACGGATTTCGTGGCGTCCACGTCGGTGGTTTCCGAGGTTTCCACTTCGGCGGTCGCAGGTTCGTCGCCCACCGCTTCGGCGGGTTTCACCGGTGGTATGGATTCCGTCGTGTCCACTTCGGATATCCGTTTTATCGGTATCACCGCGTCCACCGGTTCGGGTTCTATCCCTACTTCTATCACCGCGGCTGCTGGCGCTGGGTTCACACCTGGTACGGCTGGCGGCACGTGAATGTGTGCTATCGCTACGTGTACTGATGTGAAGACGAGAAGACCCGCCGTGAGGCGGGTCTTCTCACATGGCATCGCCTCGATGTGAGACGCGTTGCGTCAGTGCCAGTCCCGCACGTCGACGAAGTGTCCGGCGATCGCGGCCGCGGCCGCCATTGCCGGCGACACGAGATGCGTGCGGCCCTTGTAGCCCTGCCGTCCTTCGAAATTGCGGTTCGACGTCGAGGCGCAGCGCTCGCCGGGCTGGAGCTTGTCGGGATTCATCGCGAGGCACATGGAGCAGCCCGGCTCGCGCCAATCGAATCCGGCGGCGCGGAAGATGCGGTCGAGCCCTTCGGCCTCCGCTTGCTCCTTCACGAGGCCGGAGCCCGGAACGATCATCGCATTGACGTGGCCGTTGACGGTCTTGCCCTCGACGACGCGCGCCACCGCCCGCAAGTCTTCGATCCGCCCGTTGGTGCAGGAACCGATGAACACGCGGTTGATCGCGATGTCGGTGATCTTCTCGCCGCCCGAAAGACCCATATAGGCGAGCGATGCCTTCGCCGCGATGCGCTTGTTCTCGTCAGTCAACTCGTCGGGCACCGGCACGCGGCCGGCCACCGAGACGACCTGCTCGGGGCTGGTGCCCCAGGTGACGAGCGGCGGCAGGCGTGCGGCATCGAGCCTGAGCTCGCGGTCGAACTTCGCGCCGTCGTCGGAGCGCAGCGTGTCCCAGTAGCGGCGCGCCGCGTCCCAGGCCGCGCCTTTGGGCGACTTCGGACGATCCTTGAGATAGGCGTAGACCTTCTCATCAGGCGCGATGAAGCCCGCCTTGGCGCCGGCCTCCACCGACATGTTGCACACCGTCATGCGCCCTTCCATCGTCAACGCCGTGATCGCGTCGCCGGCATATTCGAGCGCATAGCCGGTGCCGCCGGCGGTGCCGATCTCGCCGATGATGGCGAGGATGATGTCCTTGGCGGTGACGCCGTTCGGCAGCGTGCCGTCGACCACCGCGCGCATGTTTTTCGACTTCGTCTGGTAGAGCGTCTGGGTGGCGAGCACGTGCTCGACTTCCGACGTGCCGATGCCGTAGGCCAACGATCCGAACGCACCGTGCGTCGCGGTGTGGCTGTCGCCGCAGACGAGCGTGGTGCCGGGCAGCGTGAAGCCCTGCTCCGGACCGATGATGTGCACGATGCCCTGGCGGCGGTCGAACTCGTCGTAATATTCGAGGCCGAACAGCTTCGCGTTTTCCGCGAGGTAGGCGATCTGCGCCGCGCTCTCCGGATCCGGATTGGGCTTGGTGCGGTCGGTGGTGGGGACGTTGTGGTCGACGACGCAAAGCGTCTTGTCCGGCGCATGGACTTTGCGGCCGGCGAGCCGCAATCCCTCGAATGCCTGCGGGCTCGTCACCTCGTGGACAAGGTGACGGTCTATGTAAATGAGACAGGTGCCGTCGGGCTGCTCGTCGACGAGATGGTCTTCCCAGAGTTTATCGTAGAGCGTACGCGGGGCAGCCATGAACGGTGTTCCTTCGGGACCAAAAGACGCTGTGACGGCGCCTATTTAGTCGCTTGCGTGGCGAAGGGAAAGTGTCCGCTGCTGCAGCACCGCCAATCGGTGTGCGCGTGGCAAGGGAATTGCACAGAACGCAGCTACTCAGGGGGTTCGATTATGCAGCTCACGAAGTTCGATGCCCTTGCCGCCCTGCTCGCTGCCGCGACCGGCCTCGCCATGGCGGAGGACCGCAGCCGCACCGAGATCGTGACGTCGTCAGCAGCGCCGGTGGTCGAGGCGTCCGCGGAAACCTGCGCCCAGGCCGAGGACCGGCGCCGTGCGCTGCGGGTGTCGGTGATCCTGACCGGAGGGATGCCGGACGCCGACTGGCGTGGCCAAACGAAGCCCGCCTCATGCGTCGACGCAGCGCCGGTGAAGCCGGCGCCGCTCTACCGCACCTATGCGCCGGATCTGACGCCCTGATCGGGTCGGAACGGGATGCGCGTCCGCGTTATTCCGCGGCTGTACTCGTTGCCGTGTGGCGATCCGTGCGCTCGGTGATGCGCGCCGATTTGCCGCGACGATCGCGCAGGTAGTAGAGCTTCGCGCGCCGCACCTTGCCGCGCCGCACCACCTGGATCGAATCGATCATCGGGGAATAGAGCGGGAACACACGCTCCACGCCTTCGCCATAGGAAATCTTTCGTACCGTGAAGTTCTCGTTGAGGCCGCTGCCGGCCCGCCCGATGCACACGCCCTCATAGGCCTGTACGCGGGTACGGTCGCCTTCGACCACCTTCACGTTGACCAGCACGGTATCGCCGGGCCCGAAATCCGGGATTTCCTTGCCGGCGGAAAGCTTCGCCATCTGCTCTTTTTCGAGCTGTTGGATCACGTTCATGGGATATCTCCGTCGGCAGGGCCGGAACGGGGGTCGGACGGCGACCTGCCTCTTGTCGGCGCCGCGTATACGACAAAGTCACGGCTTTGTCACCCTTCGGTTGAGCCCTTGTTGCGCGAATCAGACCTTCCCTTGGGCTTGGCCTTCGCATTGACCGGGGCCCTGGCATTGTCCTCTTGGACGCGTCTTGGGCCGCCCAGAGATCGGGCCGGCGCTCGCGGGTCAGCCGTTCGGCCTCGTCCCGCCGCCACGCCCGGACCTTGGCGTGGTCCCCGGACACGCAGCACCTCCGGGATGGCGCGGTCCTCCCAGAGCTGCGGCCGGGTGAACTGGGGGTATTCGAGGAGTCCCTCGCTGAAGCTCTCCTCCGTGGCGGAGGCTTCCTTTCCCATCACGCCGGGAATCAGCCGCACGCAGGCATCGACCACCGCCATGGCGGCGATCTCGCCGCCCGAAAGCACATAATCACCGATCGACACTTCTTCGAGGCCCCGGCCGGCGATGACCCGCTCGTCGACCCCCTCGAACCGGCCGCACAGGATGGCGACGCCGGGGCCCCCGGCGAGCTCGCGGACCCGCGCCTGGGTCAGGAGCCGGCCGCGCGGGCTCATCAGTAGGCGCGGGCGCCCGTCGGTCGCGACCGCGTCGATGGCGCGGGCGATCACGTCGGCCCGCATCACCATGCCGGGGCCGCCGCCGGCCGGGGTGTCGTCGACGCTGCGGTGCTTGTCGGTCGCATAGTCGCGGATGTCGATCGCCTCGAGCGACCACAGGCGCCCGCTCGCCTTGCCGGCGAGGCTCGCACCCAGCGGCCCCGGAAACATCTCCGGAAAGATCGTGAGAACGGTTGCGCGCCACATGGTCTCTTTCTCTCCTCCCTCCCTCTTTCTTCTCCCTCCCCGTCTTCGGGGAGGGCGGGGTGGGGTCTTCTCTGAAGCGCATCGGAAGCCAAAGTACCCCACCTTTCCCTCCCCGAAGACGGGGAGGGAAAGAGCGCGCGGCACGCCAAGGTTGGCCAAACGCAACACCGCGCGCGGATGACATCCTCAGCGGCATCAGGCACGGTGCGCCCGACTTCGCTCGAAAGGGTATCGCATGGGAAAGCCGCTTGTCGTGGTTACCGGCGCAAGTCACGGCATCGGCAGGGCGGTGGCGACCAAATTCGCGGGGGAAGGGCATCCGCTTCTGCTCATTGCCCGTCACGCCGAATCGCTCGACGGCCTGCCGGCCGAGCGGATTCGCCAGGCCGCGATCGATGTCGCCGACTATGCGGCCCTCGAAGGCGCGATCCGCCAAGCCGAGGCGGTCTATGGTCCGACCGAATGCCTCGTCAACAGCGCGGGCTTCCTCAAGATCGGGCCGCTGCAGGACCGCGATGTCGCCGACATGTCCTACGAGATCGACGTCCTCTTCAAAGGCGTGCTCAACGGCATCCGCGCCGTGCTCGGTGGCATGATCGCGCGCAAAAGCGGCACCATCGTCAATATCAGCTCGATCGGCGACCGCGCCGCGGGGCCCGACGGCGAGGTCTATCACGCCAGCAAGGCGGCGGTGCGCTCGCTCGCGACGTCGCTGCAGAAGGGCGAGGCCGCGAACAATATCCGCGTCATCAACGTCGCGCCCGGCTTCGTCAAGACGAACATCCATGTCGAGATGGGCATCAGCTTCGAGGAATACTGCAAGCGTCTGGGCAACCCGGACTTCATCACCGCCGACGAGCTCGCCGACATCATCCTGTTCTGCTGGAGTCAGCCGCAGCGAATCTGCATCCGCGACATCGTGGTGATGCCGACCACCTCGAGCTTCACCTAGGTCACGGTCCTTCTCGGGTCAGCCCAGGCGTTGCCAGGATCACATCGCGGACTGCTTCGTAGTAACGCACGTAGCCGGTGCAGCGGCAGATGTGCGTCTCCAGCGCTGCAGCGACGGTCGCCTCGACCTCGCTGCGCGGCACCGGCTTGCGCTTGAGCCGTTCGATGAGCACGGTCGCGGCATTGACGAAGCCCGGCGTGCAGTAGCCGCACTCGAAGCTGAACCGGTCGAGGAAGGCCTGCTGCACCGGGGACAGCGCGATGATCTCGCCCTTGTCGTTGCGCTGCGCTGCGCCCTCGATGGTGCGGATGCGCTTGCCGTCGAAGAAGTGCGCATCGGCGACGCAGATCGGCACCTCCTCGCTCGTCTGATCGTCGCGATCCCAGATCACGACGCAGGCGTTGCAGATTCCGAGGCCGCAGCCCAAGCCGCGACCCGGTCAGGTCGAGCATCTCGTGCAGCACGTCGATCATCATCATGCCGACCGGCACGTCGATCGGGCCATGGCGGCGGCCGTTGATCGTGACCGTCAGGGGGCGGGTCGCGAGACTCATGCCAAGGCCTTCGAAATCTGCTCCGGCGTCACCGGCAGCGTGCGGAAACGATGGCCGATCGCGTGAGCGATGCCGTTGAGGATCGCCGGGATGATCGGGATCACCACGACTTCGGCCATTCCCTTCGGGGGCTCGTCGTCCGACAGCGGCGGCAGGATCTCCGCGGTCTGCGTCCACACCGCGACATCGTTGCCGCGCGGCAGCCGATAGCGATCGAAATTCCAGGTGCCGTCGCCCGGACCATCTTCGTAAAGCGGCAGCTCTTCGTGCAATGCGAGGCCGATCCCTGTGGCGACGCCGCCCTGGAGCTGACTCGACACCAATTCCGGAACCAGCATGTTGCCGCATTCGAGAATGGTGTGGTGGCGCAGCACCGCGACTTTTCCGGTGGCCGCGTCGACCGCGATTTCGGCGAGCGTGCCGACCGCGGTGTTGTAGCCGACCATCCGATTGACGTTCTGCATCGGCGGGAATGCCACCGACCGGCGATCCAGCACGGAATAGCGGTTTGGCGTGGTCGCCTGCGGCTGCTTCGCCGCGGCCGCGCCATCGCCGTAGCGCAGCGACAGCGCATCGAGCGGCATGCGCACCGTGTGCGCCGCCCACCATGAAATCGGCTTCCGCCCATTGCCAGCGGTTGAAGGCGTGCACCGCCGCGCCGATCACGAGCCCGCGCGCGTGCGCTTCGCGCGCGAGCCGTGCCAGCGGCAACGGCTCCATGCCTTCGACGGTCAGCAGTCCGTCGCGCCAGCGCGCCGCTTCGGGCGTCACCGCACGCGCTTGTCCGCTGCGCGCCCAGATCGCCGTGGCGGCGGGCCACAGCCCATGGAGAAAGACGATCCGCGCCGCCTCCCGCGTCACATGCGTAAAGTAGTAAGCCGAGTTGCTGGCCGTAGACGCCGACGCAAAGACGGGGCTCCAACGCGGATTCCTTCGCCAGCCGATCCTGGTCGGCCTGGCTCATCGCGAACGGATCGCCGCTCGCCTCCACCGGAAGGTCGGGCCACTCGGTGACGGCAAGCTCGAGCTTGTCCGCGGGCCGTCCCAGCCAGCGCGCGCAGGCGACGGCCTGGCCCGAGGATGTGCCGGTGCCGATCTCGGTCCCGCTGTGCGAAAGCGTGATGCGCCCGTCCGGCGCAAGTTCGACCTTGGCGAACGCCGCCTCGGCACCTTCACCGAAGCGGCGCTGAATGCAGCCGAACCCGACCCCGTAATGTTTTCCGGGATGCGCGGCGTCGTAGGCCCGCTTGCGGGCGGCACGCTCTGTCCACAGCGTGTGGGCCCGCGCCTTCGCGAGCACCTCCTCGGCGCGCTGCGTGCCGTGCGGGACCGCGCCCATGGCGCTCCGCATGCCGGTCTTCCACACGTTGCGCAGCCGGAACTCGATCGGATCGAGACCGAGCTCGATGGGCGAGCTCGTCCATCATCAGCTCGGTCGCCGTCATCGTTTCGAGCGCGCCGAAGCCGCGCGCCGCGCCGCAGTCGATCGCGCGCGATGAAATCGCGGTCGCGGCCACGTCGGACTTCGGAAGATAGTAGACCGACTGCACCGAGATGGCGCCGACCATGGTGAGGTCGAAGGAGCAATTCGCCCGGCCGCCGCCATTGGCGACGATGTTCGCGCGAAACGATTGCAGCAGGCCGCTGCGCCGGTCGACCGCGGCCGTGTAGGCCGACGTTGAACTTGTGTCGTTTGAGGCCGGCCTGGAATTGCTCGAACCGATCGTTGGCGAAGCGCACGGGCCGGCCGTCGCCATAGACCGCGGCGAGCACGCCGTAATACGGCATGGGGCAGTGATCTTTCGAGCCGTAGCCGACCGTGAAGCAGGGATGCAGGAATAGCCGCTTCAGGCCGATCCGGCTCTTACCCAGCATCGTTGCGACGCCTTCCGCCACCTCCTGCGGCGACTGCGTCGGCACGACGAGATGCAGCTCCTGTCTGTCAGGGTCGTACCAGCCGTTGGCGTTGTCCGGCTCCATCGCCGCGACGTCGCCGGATTGCGTGGCGTATTCGCGCGTGAGCACCAGCCAATCGGCGGGCGGCTTTGCGAGCTCATCGCCGATGCGATCGGCGTGGTACATGCCCTGCGCCGCGGCATCGCCATCGCGTGCGGGCTTGGGCCATACCGGTTCATGCGCGGCGTAGGACGGTGAAATCAGGCCGTCCTTCAAGGCGGAGAACACGTCGTCGCCGTCAGGGGCCTTGCCGCCGATGCGCACGAACCGGGACGCCCCCCAGGGATCGCGCTGCAACGGCCCGGTGACTTCGCCATAGCGGATCACGGCGTCGTTGAACTGCAGCTTGTCCTTGGCAAAGCGAAAGTGGGCAAAATCCCGATAGATCAGGAGAGCGACCGCCTGGCCGAGATAGGCCGGCGTCTCGCCTTCGGAAAGCAGCATGTCCTTGCCGTAGAAACTCGGGAAGTCGAGCCCGTCGCGCTTGAGATCCGCCGCCGTCACGATGCGATCGGGCTGCAATTCGGCGCCGAGAACCGACAGATCGAAGCCGACATAGCGGCGATCCGCTTGGGTGACGCGGAGCGCCAACGCGTGCGCCTGTTGCTGCGGCCAATGCGGCATGTCGCGGGCCCGGATGTCCCGCGCGAAAACCTTTTCGCCGGTCACCTTCGAGGTGCCGTCGACCCGGTATTTCAGGACGCCATCCCGGCTGTTCCAGGCCGGTCGCGTCAGCACCGCGTCGCCGAACAGAGATGCAAAAGCACGCGAGCCGAACGGCGCGATGTAGACCGCGATGCCGCCGAGCAAGCTCGCGCGCAAGACTTGCCGGCGCGACGGGCGCGCTTGTGTCACGGGAATGTGCTGCGCCGGGACCGAGGCCACGATGAACCGCTCTGCTCAATGACGCCGGAAAGCAGCCGTCAGAGTAACACAGGGTGGTTGCCCGGAAGTTGTCGATCGATCGGACCCGCTTCCCGGTGGTGAAGGAGCGGTTGAGCAGAACGTTCGCATTGACGCCGAAAGTTCCACACCGTGGAGGGGCGTGCGGGCCGGCAATCCGGCGAAAATTTGTCGCGTCAGCCTTCTTGCTGGCGGTCGCCTTCCTTGTCGCCCTCGATCTCGCGCGGCGGATCGATGACGATGCGTCCGGCTGCGATGTCGACCTCGGGAGCAACCGCTGCGGTGAACGGCAGCAGCAGCGTTTGGCCGCGCGCGGGTGCGATCTCCAGGAGATCGCCGGCACCGAAATTGTGGACAGCGATGACGGTGCCGAGCGGATTGCCGTCGCGGTCCTGCGCCGTGAGGCCGATCAGGTCGGCGTGATAGTATTCGTCCGTCGCGGGCGGCGGCAGGCGGTCGCGCGGGATGAAGAGATCGAGATTGCGTAGCCGCTCGGCGCCGTTGCGATCGGTCACGCCGGCGATGCGGGCGATGAAGAAGCCTTTGCCGGATCGCAGCGATGCGATCTCGATCGGGCGACCGTCAGACGTCGTCAGCGCGCCGTAGCGTGCGACGGCCTTCGGGTCGGCGGTGAACGACCACAGCCTGACTTCGCCGATCGTTCCGTGCGCCGCGCCAATGCGCGCGACGCAGATGCGCTTGTCGGTCGGATCGGCGTCGGAAGCAGGCGTCTGGGCCGCAGGACCGCCGCTCGAAGCGCTGTCCGGCATCCCGCGCAAGCCGTCGCGCGCGGCCCGACCTGACACCGTCACTTGGCCGGCTTGGCGGCCGCGGCTTTGGCAGGAGCGGCCTTGGCGGCGGCTTCGGCGAGGGCCTTGCGTTCCTTGCGCGGGATCGCTTTCTCCGGATTGCTGCGTGCCGTGCGCTTGCGTACGCCCGCCGCATCGAGGAAGCGCAGGATGCGGTCGGAGGGCGTCGCGCCCTTCTCGAGCCAGCTCTTCGCCTTCTCGATGTCGAACTTGAGCCGGTCGGCATTTTCCTTCGGCAGCAGCGGATTGAAGTAGCCGAGGCGCTCGATGAAGCGGCCGTCGCGGGGATAGCGGCTGTCGGCGACGACGATGTGGTAGACCGGCCGCTTCTTGGTGCCGGCGCGGGCCATGCGGATTTTCAGAGACATCGGTAGTCCTTTCTCAAGCGTGTTCGTGTGCGTGTTCAGGTGTTCGATCGATGGGGTGAAGCCGCTATTTCTTCTTGCCGAAGCCGGGGAATCCGCCGAGCCCAGGCAGCGGCGGTCCCTTGCCGCCGAGACCGGGAAGCTTGGGCGCACCAGGCATTCCGCCTGGCATCCCCCCGGGAAGTCCGCCAGGCAAACCGCCAGGAGGCAAACCGGGCATGCCGCCCGGCATCTTCTCGGCGAGCTTCGCAGTTGATCGGGGCTCGGCATGCCGCCGCCCATGCCGAGCGCATTGGCGAGGCCGGCGAGCGGGCCGCGCTTGGCGCCGCCCATCGCCTTCATCATGTCGGCCATGCCGCGATGCATCTTCAGGAGCTTGTTGACCTCCTCGACCCTGGTGCCGGAGCCCGAGGCGATGCGCTTCTTGCGGCTCGCCTTGAGGAGATCGGGGTTGCGGCGCTCCCGCGGCGTCATCGACTGGATGATCGCGACCTGATGCTTGAGCACCTTTTCATCGAGATTGGCGGCGGCGATCTGGTTCTTCATCTTGCCGATGCCGGGAAGCATGCCCATCAGGCCGCCGATACCGCCCATCTTCTCCATCTGCTCGAGCTGCTCGCGCAGGTCGTCGAGGTCGAAGGTGCCCTTGCGCATGCGCTCGGCGGTGCGCATCGCCTTTTCCGCGTCGATGGTGGCGGCGGCCTTCTCGACCAGCGAGACGATGTCGCCCATGCCGAGAATGCGGTCGGCGATGCGCGACGGATGAAAATCCTCGAGCGCGTCGAGCTTTTCTCCAGTGCCCATCAGCTTGATCGGCTTGCCGGTGACGGCGCGCATGGAGAGCGCGGCGCCGCCGCGGCCGTCGCCGTCGACACGGGTGAGCACGATGCCGGTGAGGCCGACGCGCTGATCGAAGGCGCGGGCGAGATTGACCGCATCCTGGCCGGTGAGGCTGTCGGCGATGAGCAGCACCTCGTGGGGCTGCGCGGCGGCCTTGACCTCCGCGGCTTCAGCCATCATCGCCTCGTCGAGCGTGGTACGGCCGGCGGTGTCGAGCATGACGACGTCGTAGCCGCCGAGCCGCGCGGCCTCGATGGCGCGGCGCGCGATCTGCACCGGCGACTGCCCCGCGACGATCGGCAAGGTGTCGACGCCGACCTGTTTGCCGAGCACGGCAAGCTGCTCCATCGCCGCCGGACGACGGGTATCGAGGGAGGCCATCAGCGTCTTGCGCCGCATCAACTCGTTGAGCCGCTTCGCGACCTTGGCGGTGGTCGTCGTTTTGCCCGACCCCTGCAGGCCGACCATCATGATCGGCACCGGCGCCGGCGCATTGAGGTCGATCGGATCGGCGGTCGCGCCCAGCGTCTCGATCAGCTGGTCGTGGACGATCTTCACCACCATCTGGCCGGGGGTGACCGATTTGACCACCTCGACCCCGACCGCCCGTTCGCGCAGCCGGTCGACGAACGACCGCACCACGTCGAGGGCGACGTCGGCTTCGAGCAGCGCCCGGCGGACCTCGCGCGAGGCCGCGTCGACATCGGCCGCGGTCAGCGCGCCGCGGCGCGTCAACCGGTCCAGAATGCCGGACAGCTTGTCGGACAGGCCTTCGAACATCGACAACACCGATTGCGCCCGAGGGCGCACAGCGCTGTCGGGCGTTGGCCTCCGGCCTCACGGGACCGGGCGGCGGGTCAAATACGGGCTCTTTTCACGAGCTGCGGGTGACTTAAGGACCCCTGGGCGCCGAGTCAACCGCGGTGGGGCCTACCTCGGGCCGCTGCGGGAGCTACTGGAACCGGGTTCCGTACTCGCCGAGCCAGCTTTCCTTCACCTCGAGGCCGATGCGCTCGAGGATGGACACCACCCGGCCGACCCGGCCCGGCGGCACGTCGCCGGTGCCCCATTGTTTCCGTTCGCGGGCGAAGATATGGCAGGCCTCGACGAGCTCGTCGTGCGTGGCACCGGTGGCGATGATCTCGGCCACGATGGCATCATCGATAGGATGCACCGCCGCGCGAACTTCATCGGGGGTCAATTCCGACATGCCACTTCCTCCCTTGGTGACGCATGATCCAGCAGGAAGGCCTTTTGCCACACCCTGGAGCATGTTCGGATGAGATGGACCCATCCGCTGTCATCGCCGGGCTCGACCCGGCGGTCCCGATAAGGTGGCACGGCTGTGCCTTCTTAAGCGGGATGGCCGGGTCGAGCCCGGCCATGACGATTCTGCAAGAAGACAATTCCGCAAGAACCGGTCATGCTCTAGGCGGTAAGCCGGGCCGCCGCAAGACCCCAATGAAGGAGCCGATGCCGCCATCTCGTCGCAACCTGTTGTCGTGGATCGCCGGTGCGACGGCGGTCGTGTTCGGTGCGGGATTCGCCCGCACGCTGTTCGCCGGCTACCACGAGGGGCCGGTAACGGATCACTTCGACGGCACCCGTTTCCATGACCCCCACGGTGCGCCGCCGCGCAGCGTCGGCGACATCCTGCGCTGGCAGCTGTCGGGCCGCGGCGCGAAGTGGCCGGAATGGGTGCCGAGCCCCCATTCCGACCGCCCGCCGGCCCGGGTCGATGGCGACGCGATCCGGATCGGCTTCGTCGGGCATGCCTCGCTCCTGGTGCAGACCGCCGGCATCAACCTGTTGTGCGATCCGGTGTGGTCGGAGCGCGCCTCGCCGGTGAGCTTTGCCGGGCCAAAGCGGGTCAACGATCCCGGCATCGCGTTCGAGGCGCTGCCGGCGATCGATGCCGTGCTGGTGTCGCACGGACATTACGATCATCTCGATGTCGCGACGCTCTCGCGGCTCGCCGCCGCGCACCAACCGCGCGTCATCACGCCGCTCGGCAACGATGCGGTGATGCACGCCCACGATCCCGCGATCGCGGCGCGAGCCTATGACTGGCACGACCGGGTCGAGCTTGCGCCCGGCGTGTCGGTGACGCTCGTTCCGCTGCGGCACTGGTCGGCGCGCGGCCTGTTCGACCGCAATAAGACCTTGTGGGCGGGCTTCGTGATCGACACGCCGGCCGGCCGCATCTACCACGTGACCGATTCCGGCTATGGCGACGGGCTGCGATTCCGCGAGGCGCGCGAGCGCTACGGGCCGTTCCGCCTCGCCATCCTGCCGATCGGCGCCTATGAGCCGCGCTGGTTCATGCGCGACCAGCACATGAATCCGGAGGAAGCGGTGCGGGCGTTTGCCGATTGCGGTGCCGATCTTGCGCTCGCACACCATCACGGCACGTTCCAGCTCACCGACGAGGCGATCGATGCGCCGGTGAGCGCGCTTCGGTGAAGCGCTCGACGCCGCCGGGATCGACCGCGCGCGTTTCCGCACGCTGCGCCCCGGCGAAGCCTGGGAGATTACGTGAGCAGATGGTTCAGGTGAGGAGCGGGATCACTTGAGCGGGCAGATCATTTCAATGGAACATAGACCTCGATGACGAGATCGTCTTCCGGTGTCGTCAGCGGATCCTTCATGTACTGTTCGATGAAGAGATCCTTCGCCTCGAGCTGCTTCTCGTCGAGGTAATTGGTGATCGCCTCGTAGGTCGAATCCATCGCATCGTAGGAGCCGCGGTGGACGAACTTGAGCGCCTTGCCGGCGGGCGAGGCACCGGCGGTCACGCCGCTGTCCGCCGCAAGTGTCGGCGCCTTCTCCACCGGCAGCCGCCGCCTGGAACTGGAAGCCGGTGTCGTCGGTCGAGGTGTAGATCGTCATCAGCGGCCCGTTCGCCTTGAGGCCTGCCTTGGCCAGGGCGGCGTTCACCGTCTTGAAGGCGCCGGTGATGGTCTCGAACGCCGAATCCCACATCCCCGAGCCGGAGACGAAGATGATCGGTTTTTCGACGAGCGTCACCTCTTCGCCGAACGGATCGCTGGAGGCGGCGGCGGACGGCGCCGCGGCCGGCGGGGCCTGCGCGGTCGCGGGCGAAAGGATTGCAAAGCTCACTGCCACGGCAAGCGCCGCTGACAGCCACCAGTCTCGTGAAAGGATCATCGGTTTCTCCCCGGCACCGCCCCCAGGCGAAGCCAGCATCAGAATCGCCGGCTGCAGCCCGCAATATTACACGATCCGCAGACCCGCTGGCAATTCAATCGTTGCACCCATATAAGGCAGGTCTGACATATAAGGCAGGTCTAGTCCGCAAGATCGAGGCATGAGCGCACTCGCCAACCATTTTTTTATCAAAATGAACGGGCTCGGCAATGAGATCGTGGTGGTGGACATGCGCGCGACCCCGCAGCCGATCAGTGCTGCGGAGGCCCGCGCCGCGGCCTCAGCGGTTCCGTACGACCAGCTGATGGCGGTCTATCCGTCGCGAATCAGCGGAACCGACGCCTTCGTGCGCATCTACAACAACGACGGCAGCGAGGCCGGCGCATGCGGCAACGGCATGCGCTGCGTCGCCGACATCCTGTTCAAGGAGAGCGGAAATCCGACCCTGACGGTGGAGACCCGCGCGGGGCTTCTCGCATGCTTCAAGGACGACGTGCCGCTCATCTCCACGGTCGACATGGGCGCTCCGCGCTTCCAGTGGAACGAGATTCCGCTGGCCGAGGAATTCTTCGATACGCGGGCGATCGAGCTGCAGATCGGGCCGATCGACCATCCGATTCTGCATTCCCCCTCTGCAGTGAGCATGGGCAACCCCCACGCCGTATTCTGGGTCGACGACGTTGCTGCCTATGACCTGGGCAAGATCGGCCCGATGCTGGAACAGCATCCGATCTTTCCCGAGCGCGCGAATATTTCGCTCGCAAAGGTCGCGGCGCGTGATCACCTGATCGTGCGGACCTGGGAGCGCGGCGCCGGTCTCACCCGCGCCTGCGGCTCGGCCGCCTGTGCCGCCGCGGTGTGCGGGGCGCGCACCAAGCGGACCGACCGCAAGGTCACGGTGACGCTGCCGGGCGGCGACCTCGCCATCGAATGGCGCGAGCGCGACGACCACGTGCTGATGACCGGGCCGGTGGAATACGAGTTCGAAGGCCGGTTCGATCCGGCGCTGTTCACGGCGGGCGCGGTGCCGGGTGCGATTCCAGGCGCGGTGCCATGAGCGTCGACGTCCTCACCTTCGGCTGCCGGCTCAACACCTACGAGTCCGAGGTGATCCGGCGCCACGCCGCGGCGGCCGGGCTGTCCGATGTCGTCATCGTCAACACCTGCGCGGTCACCGCCGAAGCGGAGCGCCAGGCGCGCCAGGCGATCAGGAAGGCGAAGCGCGAGCGGCCGCAGGCCCGCATCGTCGTCACCGGATGCGCCGCGCAGACCAATCCGGAGCGCTTTGCGGCGATGGCCGAGGTCGACCGCGTCGTCGGCAATGACGGCAAGATCAGCGCGCAGGCGTGGTCGGCGACCGCCGCGTCGTTCGCACGGCCCGCCGATTTCGGCGTCAGCCGGGAAGAAAAGATCGTCGTCAACGACATCATGTCGGTGAAGGAGACCGCGGCCCATCTGATCGAAGGGCTCGACGGACGCACTCGGGCCTATGTCCAGGTCCAGAACGGCTGCGACCATCGCTGCACCTTCTGCATCATCCCGTTCGGCCGCGGCAACTCGCGCTCCGTCCCCATGGGAGAAGTGGTCGCGCAGGTGCGGCGCCTCGCCGAGAACGGCTATCGCGAGGTGGTGCTCACCGGCGTCGACCTCACGAGCTACGGCGCCGATCTCCCCGGCGCGCCGAAGCTCGGCACGCTGGTGCGGCAGATTCTGCGCCATGTCGGCGCGCTCGAACGGCTGCGGCTTTCATCTCTCGATTGCGTCGAGATCGACGACGAGCTTCTCGCGGCATTTGCCGAGGAGCCGCGGCTGATGCCGCACCTGCACCTCTCGCTGCAGTCCGGCGACGATCTCATCCTCAAGCGCATGAAGCGCCGGCATTCCCGCGCCGCCGCGGTGGCGCTCACGGAGACGCTGCGCCGCCTGCGCCCCGGCATCGTGTTCGGTGCCGACATCATCGCCGGCTTCCCGACCGAGACCGAGGCGATGTTCTCGGGCTCGCTCGCCCTCGTCGAGGATTGCGGGCTCACGCATCTCCACGTCTTTCCCTATTCGTCGCGGCCGGGGACGCCGGCGGCGCGCATGCCGCAGGTCGCGCGCGACGTCGCCAAGGACCGCGCCCGGCGCCTGCGCGAGGCCGGCGCCGCAGCGCTCTCCCGCCATCTCGACGGCGAGGTCGGCCGGCGCCGCCGCGTGCTGACCGAGACGGCCGACACCGGCCGCACCGAGCATTTCACAGCCGTACGGTTCGAAGGGGCGGTCGCGCCGGGGCGCATCGTCGAGGCTCAGGTGACTGGGCACGATGGAAGCCGGCTGATCGTTGGCGCGGCCGTTTAGCTCCCCCCGCTTATGGCCGTGGATGCTGGCGATACCCAAAGCTGCCGACTTCGACCGAGCATCGCAGAAGCTCGCGATGCTAAACGCTATCTCTCGTGTTCGAAATGGCTGACGCAGTGCCCGTGGTTCCTAAAGGGGCCCGGGAAGGAGACGAAATCTCGCCATCCGTCATCTTTGCAGTGATCCTTATTCCCGGCATGTACGATGAGCGTGGCCTGCCGCGTCGTATTGCCTTGGCCGCTGCTCGTGTTGGTGAAGATGATCGTTGACGTGTAATGGCCCGGGTGCAGACGGCCGGGGTTGATCAGAGAAAAGGTCACAGTGACCGGCGACGTGGTGGCCGTGCCTGAGGTGAAGTTCGCGTTCAGCCAAGTTGGAATCCCGGTGATTTGATAACTCACGCTGCCGATTGTGGAGCTCAGCTGATATTGGAACGATGAGGGAGCGAAGGTCTTTCCCTGCGTGCCCGAAGCGGCGATATCGGTTGCCGGCGAGACTTGCAGTACCGGCTGGACGAAGGCCCACGCCGCTCCGGTGCCCGAAGCGTCGCCGGTTCCGCCCATCACGGCGGTGGTGCCGTCGCCGGACAGTGCAACTGACGAGCCCTGCGGAGGCGGCCCCGACCGCGCCGGTGCCGACCAGCTTGCTGCCCTGCTGAGTCCAGGTGACGCCGTTGCGTGTGAAGAGCCACACCGCACCGACGCCCGCGTTGTCGCCGGGCCCGCCGACGATGGCGGTGTTGCCGTCTCCTGTTATCCCGACCGAATAGCCTTGTTCGGAGTCACCAACGGCTCCCGTGCCGACCAATGCGGGCCCCTGCTGTGTCCATACTCCACCGGCGCGGATGTAGACAGATGACGTTCCGCTGCCACCCATGACGGCGGTGTTGCCGTCGGCAGACAGCGCAACGGAGTTTGCTTTGACGACGAGCTTGTCGCCTTGCTGTGTCCACACGCCACCACTGCGGCTGAAGGTCCACACCGCCCCGGCGCCCGCATTGTCGGAGGGGCCGCTCACGATCGCGGTGTTTCCATCGGCGGAGACGGCGACTGCGGTCCCTTGCTGCGCAGCCCCGATCGCGCCGGAGCCAATCAGCTTTGGGCCCTGTTGGGTCCAGACACCGGCGCTGCGAACGTAAATCCACGTTGCGCCAGGGCCTGGCGGGAAAGGCGCGCTCCCGTCGTCGGGCCCGCCGACGACGGCGGTGTTGCCGTCAGCGGACAGTGCGACCGACCAGCCCTGTGCGGCAAACCCGGCTGCGTCGCTACCGAGGAGCTTCGGCCCCTGCTGGGTCCAGACGCCGCCACTGCGGGTGTAGACCCAGCTCGCTCCAATGCCCGTGCCGATCAACTGGTTGCCGTCACCGGGGCCACCGACGATGGCGGTGTTGCCGTCCGCCGACAGCGCGACGGAATAACCCTGAAGGACGGGAGAGCGTGATTCGACGAGAATGTCGTTGCCCTCCAGCCTGCCGCCTTGCTGGGCCCAGACGCCGCTGCTGCGGGTGAAGACCCACGCCGCGCCCACGGTGTACATGCCCGTGTCGCTGCTAAACGGCCCGCCGACGATCGCGGTGTTGCCGTCCATGGAGAGCGCAACGGAGTAACCCTGTTCGACGGGAACATCTCCGGGCACGAAGGTGCCGACCAGCTTCGGTCCCTGTTGCGTGAACTGCGCCAGCGCCAGCTGCGGCGAAAAAAACAGCGCAGCAGAAATCAGGACTGATGCGCCGAATAATTTTGGGGATGTTGCATGTGAAGTCGGGCATTTTCGCACGGTCACCGGAGCCTCCAATCGGGAACTCTGGAAGTCTGGGCCGAGCAAATTCTGCATCCCCGCATTGCCTCATGCGAAGCACCGCAGTTCCCCGACCCCACGCGCTAACCGTATCCGCTCTTTCCGGCAAAACGACGGACAATCGATGTGCTCGCTGCAGCAAAGCGGCGAGTCGACACGATAAAAAGAAAAGCCCCGCACTTGGCGGGGCAGTCTCGGGAGGAAACGGCGAGGTAGCCGTTGGCGACGCGAAGAAGAACACGGACATGATCCGAAGGACTGTGACCAATGTCACTCGTCGCTATCGCCATTCCGCCTCCTTCGTTCGTGCGGTCGCCGGCGATTGAAGGAGGCTGCCTGAGGGCTGGTGCAGCGGCGCGAAGCGTTGCAAACTCGCTTTTCGATTGCGCGCGAATGCGGGTCGCTGGAGCAAGGCACATGTCAGGCAACGGCTCGGACTCCCACCTCGTTACGACGCTCGACGAGCTCGAAGCGCTCTACGACAAGCCGTTCGGCGGCTCGTTGGTGAAAGAGATCGACCACGTCAACGCCCACTACCGTGCCTTCATCGAGGCGGCGCCGTTCTTCGCCATGGCGACCAGCGGGCCGGACGGCCTCGATTGCACGCCGCGCGGCGATCCGCCGGGCTTCGTGCGGGTCGCCGACGAGAAGACGCTGCTGATCCCGGACCGGCGCGGCAACAACCGCATCGACAGCCTGCGCAACCTCATCGACGATCCCCGCATCTCGCTGCTGTTCCTGATCCCGGGCTGCGCCGAGACCATCCGCGTCAACGGCCGCGCCGCGATCTCCACCGATCCGGAGCTGTGCAAGAGCTTCACCTTCGCCGGCAAGGTGCCGCGCACCGTCCTCGTCGTCACGGTCGACCGCTGCTACTTCCAGTGCCCGAAGGCGATCGTGCGCTCGAAGCTGTGGGACCCGGCGACCCAGGTCGACCGCAAGAGCCTGCCGACCTCCGGCACCATCCTCGCCGGTATCTCCAACGGCGCGATGGGCGGCCCGGAGCACGACCGCGCCTACCCGGAGCGCCTCAAGGCGACGATCTATTGATCGGCCGGTTGAGCTCGCGCCTGATCACCCGGCATCGTCATCCATCCAGCCCGATGCGCGCGTCTCGGCGAGCACGCGGGTGACGATCTCCGGCGCGTATCCGACATAGGTGGTCGGATCGAGCAGCGCTTTGAGCGCCTGCGTTCCGATCGCGCCCTGGACTTGCGGGCTTTCCATCAGCGCCTGCTCGAAGGTGATCCCTTCGGTGAGCCCGCGCATCGAGGCCTCGTAGACCGCCTCGTGGGCGGTCTGTTTGCCGAGCGGCTCGGCGAGCGCGAACATCACGCGCTCGGAGAGCAGGAAGCCGCCGAGCAGGTCGAGATTGTGCCGCATCTTCTCAGGCTTCACCTCGAGCCCGGTGAGGATGAACTTCATCTTCTCGATGATCGCGCCGGTCATCAGGCAGGCTTCGGGCAGCGCCTTCCACTCGATCCGCCACGCCATGGCGTCGCGCTCGTGCTCCTGGATCAGCGCGTCGTGCATCAGGGCGACGGTCTGGCGCAACGTGCGTCCGACCGCGACGACGCCTTCGGCGACGACCGGATTGCGCTTGTGCGGCATGGTCGACGAGCCGACCTTGCCCTCGGTGAAGGGCTCGGCGAGCTCGTCGACCTCGTTGTGGGCGAGGCTCACGATCTCGGCGGCGATCTTGGCGAGACTGCCGCCGATGAGCCCGAGCACGCCGACATATTCGACGAGACGGTCGCGCGCCGGATGCCAGGAGATGTCGGCGACGCCGAGACCGAGCCGCGCCATCACCATGGCGTCGAGCTCGAAGGCGCGGTCGCCGAGCGAAGCCTTGGTGCCGACCGCGCCGACCAGGCAACCGACGAAGGTCCGCTTCTCGAGTTGCCGCAGCCGCTCGTAGTTCCGCGCGGTCTCGGAGAGCCAGATCGCGCATTTATGGCCGAAGGTGATGGGGAGCGCCTGCACCGCATGGGTGCGCCCGACCATCGGGGTGTCTTTGTACTTTTCCGCGAGCGTATCGAGCGCGCGCCCGACCGCGCGCAGGTCGCGCAGGATGATGCGGTGCGCTTCGCGGAGCTGAAGCACGGTTCCGGTGTCGAGCACGTCCTGGGTGGTCGGCCCGAAATGGAGATATTCGCCGTGGCCGTCGGCGCAGACCGCCTGCAGCGCGCGCAGCGCCGGCACCAGCGGGTGGTTGACCTTGCGGATCCCGGCGCCGATCGCCTCGAGATCGACGTTCCCGACCTTCGCCTTGCGGGCGATCTCGTCCGCCGCCGCCTGCGGGATGATGCCGAGCTCGGCCTGGGCGAGGGCCAGGGCCGCTTCGAAGTCGAACCACTTCTGGACGCGGTTCTCGTCGTTGAAGACGCCGCGGAGCGCTTCCGTGCCCCACAGATGCTTGAGGAGGATCGAATCGAAGACGCCGGAGGGCATTGGTCTTTTCACCGCGTTGGAAAACTGCATTGTATGGACCAATAATGCCGGGCGAGCCAGCGTCGAGCCGTGGATCGACGCTGGGATCGAAGCATGGCCGGAGAACGTATGGCCGGGAGGAAGCAATGAGACGGCGCGAATTCTTGTCGCTCATGGGCGGGTCGTTGATGGGCGGCGCGGCGGTGGCGCTTCCAGGTCGTGCGGATGCGCAGATTGCCGCGCCCGCGGTGGCATCGCGTTGGCCGCAGCGGGTGGTGCGCATCATCGTTCCCTTTGTTCCTGGCGGCGGAACGGACGCGGTGGCCCGCATCCTCGCAGCGGGTCTTTCGAAATCCGCGGGCTACCAGATCGTCATCGAGAACAAGGGCGGCGGCAGCACCAATATCGGCACCGAGGCAGTCGCCCATGCCGCGCCCGACGGCTACACGGTGCTGTTCTGCTCGCTCCCGTTTGCGATCAACCGCTTCCTGTTCTCGACGCTCGGCTGGGATTCCTTCACCGATTTCGCCCCGGTGACGCTGCTCGCGACCTACCCCGACCTGATGGCCGTCCCGAATACCTCGCCGGCGAAATCGGTCACCGAGTTCATCGCCTATGCGAAGGCGAACGGCGGCAAGACGACGTTCTCGTCCTCAGGCACAGGCACCTCAACGCATCTCGCCGGCGAGCTATTCAAGCGCCGCGCCGGCATCGAGATGACCCACATCCCCTACCGCGGCGCCGGGCCGGCGGTGACCGACGTCATCGCCGGGCGCATCGACGTAATCTTCAACACTTTCGGCAGCACGCTCTCGCTCGTTCGCGACGGCCAGCTGCGCGGCCTTGCCGTCACCTCGGCGCAGCGCTTCTTCGCCGCGCCCGACCTGCCGACGGTCGCCGAAGCCGCGCTGCCGGGCTTCGACGTCACCGCCTGGTATGCGCTCTACGTCCCGGCGGCGACGCCGCCGGAGATCGTGCGCAAGCTCAATGCCGACGCGGTCGCCGTGCTCGCGGAACCGGGCATTCGCGACAAGATGGAGCAGCTCGGCGTCGCGGTGGTTGGCTCGACGCCGGAAGAGCTCGCCCGGCATCTCAAGGCCGAGACCGAGCTGTGGGGCCCCGTCATCAAGGCGGCCAACATCAGGAGCGAGTAGTCGCTGCGCTCATTCCGGGGCACGCGTCAGCGCGAACCCGGAATCCAGGCTGCTGCGGGAATCGGCAGGTCGTGGGGCTTTTGGTCACGCCTCATGCACGACTTCTTGCGTCCAGTTTTGCAAATCTTTCAGCTTCGCGCGCGAGATTGCGCGCGAAGCCGCCTCGTGCAGCGGAGGCGGGACATTTCGGAGGGTCCGATGTTGCTGAGCAGACGCCGCTTTTCCCTCGGCCTGTTGGCCTGTCCGTTGTGCGCCGGCGCGGCGCAGGCCGCCGATGCCCCGCATTGGGATTATGAGGGCCCTGGCGGAGCGCAAAAATGGGGCGAGCTCGCAGACGGCTTCAAGGCCTGCGGCATCGGTGCCGAGCAGTCGCCGATCGACCTCTCCGGTGCCGTCAAGGCGACGCTCGATCCGCTCCGCTTCGAGTGGAAGCCGCAGGCGTTCAAGATCGTCAACAACGGCCACACCATCCAGGCGAATGCGGCTCCGGGGAGCACGCTCGTCATCGGCAAGGACACCTACAACCTCGTCCAGTTTCACTTCCATGCGCCGAGCGAGCATGCGGTGAACGGCAAGCGGTTTGCGATGGAGGTCCATTTCGTCAACGCCGCGGCGGACGGGCGGCTCGCCGTGGTCGGCGTGTTCATGCAGCCCGGCCGCAAGAATGCGGCCTTCGCCGCCATCATGCAGGCGGCGCCCCGCACCGATGGCGAGAAGACGCTCGGAGAGCCGGTCGACCCGCGCCAGTTCCTGCCCGCGGGCAAGGCGCTGTTCCGTTACAAGGGGTCGCTGACGACGCCGCCCTGCTCGGAGGTGGTCGACTGGAACGTCTTCGAGCAGCCGATCGAGGTGGCGGAAAGCGATATCAAGGCCTTCCAGGCGATCTTCCCGATGAACGCCCGGCCGCTGCAGCCGCTCAACCGCCGGTTCCTGCTGCGCGGCGTGTGACGGACGCCGGGCTGGGTCAGCCGCGCGGTCAGCTCGCAGCGTCCGCCAGCAGCGGCGGTGGCGCGGTCCTCCGACCATCCGCAGGCGATCAAGCCGTTCCCGCATGTGCTCGGGCACCGGCGCGACCACCCGCACCGGCGGCTTGTTCTTGGAGAGCGGCACCGCGATCTCCCGGGCATGGAGATGCATCACCGGGCCGCCGAAGCGCGGCGCAGTGCCGTAGATGTTGTCGCCGACGATCGGCCATCCCATCGCCGCGCCATGCACGCGAAGCTGGTGGGTGCGCCCGGTGACGGGAGTGAGCGCGAGCCAGGTCATTGACCCCGACGTCATTGACCCCGACGTCGTGGACCGCGACGTCATTGACCCCGACCGGCCGAGCACCTTCCAGGTGGTGACCGACGGCAAACCCTTGGGGTCCGGCTTCATCCACCAGCCCCGGCTCTCGTCGAGACGGCCCAGCGCCAGTTCGATGGTGCCTTCGTCGCGGTCCGGGCCGCCTTCGACCACCGCCCAATAGGTCTTGCCCACCTTGCCGTGCTTGAACAGGAGACCCAGATGAGCGAGGGCCTTGCGGTGCCGTCCGAGGACGAGGCACCCCGAGGTGTCCTTGTCGAGGCGGTGGGCGAGCGCGGGCGCGCGCGGCAGGCCGTAGCGCAGGTGGTCGAACCAGTCTTCGAGGCTCGTGCCGCCCTTCGGCCCGCGATGCACCGGCAGGCCGGCGGGTTTGTCGAGCACCAGCATCAGGCCGTCGCGGTGGAGCACGCGGCCAAGCATCTCCTCCGGGCTCATCTCTTCCGGGCTCATGTCTTTAAGTGGCATCACGAAACGGGTATCACGGCGGCCGCCATGAATGACAGCGTAACCGAAACCGACGTCACGGAATCCGGCGAGGCGCGCCAAAGCTGGTGGCGGCGGCTGCGCGGCGGCCTTGCCCGCACCTCAGCCTCGATCGCGACCGCGATCACCGACCTCGTCTCCAAGCGCAAGCTCGATGCCGGCGTGCTGGAGGAACTCGAGGACGTGCTGATCCGCGCCGACCTCGGCGTCGCCGCGGCTGCGCGGATCGCCGAGGCGGTCGGCGAGGGCCGCTACAACAAGGATGTCAGTGCCGACGAGGTCAAGGCGATCCTCGCCGCCGAGATCGAGAAATTCTCGAGCCCGTCGCACGGCCGCTCGCGATCGATGCGACGGCGAAGCCGTTCGTGATCCTGGTCGCCGGCGTCAACGGCTCCGGCAAGACGACGACCATCGGCAAGCTCGCGGCGCGGTTCTCGCGCGAGGGCCGCCGCGTCATGCTCGCGGCGGGCGACACCTTCCGCGCCGCGGCGATCGAGCAGCTCAAGATCTGGGGCTTCGCGCACCGGAAGCCCGGTCGTGCCGGCGCCCAGGGCGCCGATGCCGCGGGGCTCGCCTATGAGGCGCTGGTCGCCGCGCGCGCGCAGGGGATCGACGTGCTCCTCGTCGACACCGCGGGCCGCCTGCAGAACAAGGCCGGACTGATGGACGAGTTGCACAAGATCGTCCGCGTGTTGAAGAAGCTCGACCCGGCGTCGCCGCACGCGGTGCTGCTCGTGCTCGACGCCACGGTCGGGCAGAACGCGCTCTCCCAGGTTGAGGAATTCTCCAAGATCGCGGGCGTGACCGGGCTCGTGATGACCAAGCTCGACGGTACCGCCCGCGGCGGAATCCTGGCCGCGATCGCCGACAAGTACCGGCGTGCCGGTGCATTTCATCGGCGTCGGCGAGGGGGTCGACGATCTCGCCCCGTTCTCGGCCCGCGACTTTTCCCGCGCGCTTGCCGGAATGGATGACGGGCGGGGGTGAGCGTGGGCGTGCCGCAACCGAAAACGTGTAGATTTAAGGGTTGCGGCCGCCCCCCTTTTCAGGGTCGGGCGGAACGGGCTAAACCCTTGCCATGACAGAGACCTCAGTAGAACCGACCTCAGCAAAGCCGAAGCTCAACCCGTACCTCAAGCTCGCGCTCGACATCGGGCCGCTGCTGGTGTTCTTCGTGGCCAATTCGCGGCTCGGCATTTTTGGCGGCACCGCCGTGTTCATGGTCGCGATCGTGGTCGCGCTCGGCATTTCCTATGCGATGACGCGGCACTGGCCGATTATGCCGGTGGTGTCGGCGGTCATCGTTTTGGTGTTCGGCGGGCTCACCCTCATCCTGCACGACGAGACCTTCATCAAGGTCAAGCCGACCATCATCTATGCCCTGTTCGGCGGCGCGCTGCTCGTCGGCTATTTCTTCGACAAGCCGCTGCTCGAGATCGTGTTCGATTCGGTGTTCCACATCACCGACGAAGGCTGGGGCAAGCTCACATTGCGCTGGGCGGGGTTCTTCCTCTTCCTCGCCGTGCTCAACGAGGTGGTCTGGCGCACGCAGTCGACCGATTTCTGGGTCAGCGCCAAGCTATTCGGCTTCATGCCGCTCACCTTCATCTTCGGCGCGCTACAGGTGCCGCTGTTGATGAAATACGCCGTCGAACCCGCGCCGGCGGAGGAATAGCCTCACACACCTCACCTCATCCTGAGGGCCGTGCGCAGCACGGCGTCTCGAAGGACGGCCACAGGCCGCAGCGTATTGGGCCATCCTTCGAGACGCGTCCGACGGACGCTCCTCAGGATGAGGTCACGGGGATCGGCAGCTTACGAAGCTGCCAGCGCCTTCTCGATCTCCGGCTTGACCACGCGCTCGAGGTTCTCCGGCGTCAGCGGGCCGACGAGCTTGTAGGCGATCTTGCCGTCGCGGCCGACGATGAAGGTCTCCGGCACGCCGTAGACGCCCCACTCGATGCGCGGCGCGGCCGTTGGCGTCGGCGCCGGAGGCGGAGAAGGGATTGCCGAACCGGCCGAGGAAGCGCCGCGCGTTGTCCGGCTGGTCCTTGTAGTTGATGCCGACGAGGCGGATGCGCTTGTCGCCGGCGAAGCCCCATCAGCAGCGGCCGCCTCGTCGCGGCAGGGCACGCACCACGAGGCCCAGACGTTGAGCACGGTGACCGCGCCCTTGAAGTCGGCCGGCACGATGCCCGGCACCGGCTCGCCGTTGCGCTCGAGGCCCGCCACGCGGCGGCAGCTCGGTCGGCGGCGCTTCGCGACCGATCAGCACCGAGGGCAGGCGCGACGGATCGCCGGCGCCGAGGCGGAAGAAGAACAGCGCCGCGAGCGCCAGGAACAGCACCAGCGGCAGCAGCACCAGCAGGCGGCGCCGGCCGACGCCGGCGGGCGGATTTTCGATCGCCGTCATGCCGGCTCCTTCACTCCGGACGGGCGCGGCGCTGCCGACCGTCGCGTGATGCCGCGGCGCTCGAGCTCGGCGAGCGCGCGCTTCTGCGTGAAATAGTCGGCCGTGATCCAGCCGACCAGGATGGCGACGACCGCTGCGACGATCAGGTACGAGGCAACGATGAAGCCCGCATGCGATCCGAGATCCATAAGCACCTCTCAGGCCCGCTCGGCTTGGGTCAGCTAGCAGCGTACGCACTCGCCGCCGCATGATCTCGTTGCGCATCGCCGCGAGATGCAAAACGAGGAACAGTAGCGTGAAGGCGAAGGCCATCCAGAACAGCGGCGCGAGCAGGCTTGCGTCGATGGTCGGGCCGCCCATGCGGAACACCGAGGCCGGCTGGTGCAGCGTGTTCCACCAGTCGACCGAGAACTTGATGATCGGCAGGTTGACCGCACCGACCAGCGTCAGGATCGCAGCGGCGCGACCCGCGCGCGCGCGGGGTCGTCGATCGTCCGCCACAGCGCGATCAGGCCGAGATACATCAGGAACAGCACCAGCACCGAGGTGAGCCGGGCGTCCCACACCCAGTAGGTCCCCCACATCGGGCCGCCCCCACAGCGAGCCGGTGACGAGGGCGAGGAAGGTGAAGGCGGCGCCCAGGGGCGCGGCGCATTTTGCCGCGACATCGGCGAGCGGATGGCGCCACACCAGGGTGCCCAGCGCGGCGGCGCTCATCATCCCCCAGACGAACATCGAGAGCCACGCATTGGGCACGTGGATGTACATGATCTTGACGGTCGCGCCCTGCTGATAGTCGTCGGGCACGAGGAAGACCCCGCGCAGCCCGATCGCAAAGGCGATGACCGTCGCCCCGATCAGCCACGGCAGCACGCGCTCGACGAGCGCGACAAAACGGGTCGGGTTGGCAAGGTCGATAAGGGCCATGGCGCAGTCTTAGTATCACGCGTTGGGCCGCGCAATGCGGCGTCTCGGGCTGAACGGCCGGCAGGGATCGGCCGCCTCATTCCATGCCGTGGCGCAGCGTCGCGGCGGCGGCGAACGGGCCGATCACCGCGCTCACCAGGGTCAGCGCACACAGGATCGTGAACGGCGTCGAAAACGACACCGGGCCGCCGACCGCCGCGTTGGTCGCGGAGACCCCGAAAATCAGCACCGGGATGGTCATCGGCAGCACCATCACCGGCATCAGCAGTCCGCCCCGCCGCAGCGCGACCGCGAGCGCGGCGCCGATGATGCCGGTAAAGGTCAGCGCCGGGGTTCCGACCAGCAGGGTGGCCGCGGTGGCGCCGAGGGCGACCGGCTCCAGGTTGAGGAACAGGCCGAGAACCGGCGAGGCGATGACCAGCGGCAGGCCGGTGGTCACCCAATGGGAGAGCGCCTTCGCCACCACCACGAGCTCCAGCGGCAGCCGGCCCATCAGGATGAGGTCGAGCGAGCCGTCGTCATGGTCGCCGGCGAACAGCCGGTCGAGGGTCAGGAGCGAGGCGAGGAGCGCGCCGAGCCACAGGATCGCCGGCCCGATCCGGCGCAGCAGGGCGAGATCCGGCCCGATGGCGAACGGCACCAGGGTCACCACGGTGAGGAAGAACAGCACCCCGATCATGGCGCCGCCGCCGATGCGGACGGCGATCCGCGCGTCGCGGGTAAATACGGCGGCGAGCGCCGAGAGCGTGTTCATGGGGCCTTGCCGAGCCGTAATTCCTGGGCGCCCGGCAGGCCGAGCGGTCCGTGGGTCGCCGCGACGATCAGCCCGCCGTCGCCGAGATGGGTCCGCATCAGGCCGGTCAAGCCGCTCCTGGGAGGCCGCGTCGAGCGCGGCGGTGGGTTCGTCGAGGAGCCACAGCGGACCGCGGGACCGCAACCATGCGGGCAAGCGACAGCCGGCGCCGCTGGCCGGCCGAGAGGTAGCCCGCCGGCACGTCGGCAAGCTCGCCGAGGCCGACCGTGTCGAGGCTGCGTTCCGCCGCTTCGCGTTCGCCGGAGATGGCCGTCGGCGTTGAGGAAGCGCAGCCAGAAGGTGAGGTTCTCCATCACCGTGAGGGCGCCCTTCAGCGGATCGAGATGGCCGAGATAGTGGGTCTGCTCGCCGACGGTGAGCTCGTCATCGCCGCCATCGAGGCTCACGGCGCCGTGGTCCGGGTGGATCAGCCCGGCAATGAGGCGGAGCAGCGAGCTCTTGCCGGCGCCGTTGGCACCGGTGAGCAGCAGCGGCGTCCCGGCCGCGACGGCGAAATTGACCCCCGCAAAGACGCGCCGCCCGCCGCGGACGCAGCCGAGATCGGTCCCCCTGAGCTCCATTACCGAGCTCCATCACGGACGTTCCGGGCGGGCGGCTTGGCACCGGCGTTGCACGGGCGGCAAGAGCGCGGGATCGCGCCCGGCAACCGCCGCGGGACTGCTCACCATGCGACATCGATGCCCACTTCGCAGGCAGTGCCTCACGGCTTGCCAGATCGCTTGTTCAAAACTTTGGTGCATGTGGTAGAACCCGTGGAAAGCCCCTATAACGCGGCGGTTAGACGCGAACTCGGGCAACGCGCGCGCCTTCTTGCGCGTTACTACCGATCCGTGATCCTCGGCTGCCCAAGCCGTTTTCCCGCCCGCCGGTATGGAACCTCGCAGATGACCTCGCTCGACAGTTTCAAGTGCGCCCGCACCCTCAAGGTCGGCACCAAGTCCTACATCTATTACAGCCTTCCGGTCGCAGAGAAAAACGGCCTCAAGGGGATTTCCCGCCTGCCGTTCTCGATGAAGGTCTTGCTCGAAAATCTCCTGCGCAACGAGGACGGCCGCACCGTCACCAAGGACGATCTCCTGGCCTTCACCCAATGGCTCAAGGCCAAGACCTCGGAGCGCGAGATCGCGTTCCGCCCGGCGCGGGTGCTGATGCAGGACTTCACCGGGGTTCCCGCCGTGGTCGATCTCGCGGCGATGCGCGATGCGATGAAGCATCTCGGCGGCGATCCCAAGCGGATCAACCCCTTGGTGCCGGTCGATCTCGTCATCGACCATTCGGTGGCGATCACCTATTTCGGCGACAATTCCGCCTTCGCGAAGAACGTCGCCGAGGAATACAAGCAGAACGTCGAGCGCTACCGCTTCCTCAAATGGGCGCAGCGCTCGTTCGAGGGCTTCCGCGTGGTGCCTCCCGGCACCGGCATCTGCCACCAGGTCAACCTCGAATATCTCTCGCAGACCGTCTTCAGCGCAAAGGGCAGCGCCAAGATCGACGGCAAGGTGGTGACCGGCGAGCTCGCCTATCCGGATACGCTGGTCGGCACCGACTCCCACACCACCATGGTCAACGGCCTCGCCGTGCTCGGCTGGGGCGTCGGCGGCATCGAGGCGGAGGCGGCGATGCTCGGCCAGCCCTATTCGATGGTCCTGCCCGAGGTGATCGGGGTCAAACTGTCCGGCAAGCTCAAGGAAGGCATGACCGCGACCGACCTGGTCCTCACCGTGACGCAGATGCTGCGCAAGCGCGGCGTGGTCGGCAAGTTCGTCGAGTTCTTCGGCCCCGGCCTCGCCGCCATGTCGACCGCCGACCGCGCGACGCTCGGCAACATGTCGCCCGAATACGGCGCGACCTGCGGGTTCTCGCCGGTGGACGACGAAACGCTCGACTACCTGCGCGGCACCGGCCGGCCGGAGGCGCGCGTTGCGCTCGTCGCCGCCTACGCCAAGGCGCAGGGCATGTACCGCACCAAGAACACGCCGGACCCGGTCTTCACCGACGTGCTCAAGCTCGAGCTGGGCTCGGTCGAGCCCTCGCTCGCCGGTCCGAAGCGACCGCAGGACCGCGTTGCGCTTGAAGGACGTCAAGGCCGGTTTCGCCGTGGCGATGGACAAGGAGTTCGGCAAGGCGGCGGAGGCGTTGGTGCGCTATCCGGTCGAGGGCCGCAAGCACGACCTCGGCCATGGCGACGTGGTGATCGCGGCGATCACGTCGTGCACCAACACCTCGAACCCGTCGGTCATGGTGGGTGCGGGGCTGCTCGCCCGCAATGCCGCCGCCAAGGGGCTGACCGTGAAGCCGTGGGTCAAGACGTCGCTCGCCCCCGGTTCGCAGGTGGTCGGCGAGTACCTCAAGAAGTCCGGGCTGCAGAAGGATCCTCGACAAGCTCGGCTTCAATCTCGTCGGCTATGGCTGCACCACCTGCATCGGCAATTCCGGCCCGCTGCCTGCGGACATTTCCAAGACGATCAACGCCAACGACGTCGTCGCCGCGGCAGTGCTGTCGGGCAACCGCAACTTCGAAGGCCGCGTCAACCAGGATGTGCGGGCGAATTATCTCGCCTCGCCGCCGCTGGTCGTCGCCTATGCCATCGCCGGCACCATGAACTTCGATTTCGCCAAGACGCCGCTCGGCGTCGACAAGGCCGGCAAGAAGGTTTTTCTCAAAGACATCTGGCCGAGCAGCAAGGAGATCGCCTCGACGATCAAGAAGGCGATCACCAAGCAGATGTACACGCGCAAATATGCGGGCGTGTTCAAGGGCGATGCGAGCTGGGACAAGATCGCGGTGAAGGGCGGCCTCACCTATGCGTGGGACCGCAAGAGCACCTATGTGCAAAACCCGCCCTATTTCACCCACATGAACCGCACGCCGGCGCCGCTCACCGACATCATCGATGCGCGCGTGCTCGGCCTCTTCCTCGACTCGATCACCACCGACCACATCTCGCCGGCGGGCTCGATCAAGCCGGCGTCGCCGGCCGGCAAGTACCTGATCGACCACAAGGTCAAGCCGGCCGACTTCAACCAGTACGGCACCCGGCGCGGCAATCACGAAGTGATGATGCGCGGCACCTTCGCCAACATCCGCATCAAGAACCAGATGCTGCCGGGCGTCGAAGGCGGCGTCACCATCCACTTTCCGTCCCGCGAGCAGTTGCCGATCTACGACGCGGCGATGCGCTACAAATCCGAAGGCGTGCCGCTTGTCGTGTTCGCCGGCAAGGAATACGGCACCGGATCCTCGCGCGACTGGGCGGCCAAGGGCACCATTTTGCTCGGCATCCGCGCGGTGATCTGCCAGTCGTTCGAGCGCATCCACCGCTCCAACCTGATCGGCATGGGCGTCATCCCGCTCGTCTTCGAGGAGGGTTCCTCGTGGCAGACGCTCGGGCTCAAGGGCAACGAGACCGTGACGATCCGCGGCCTGCACGGCGAGCTCAAGCCGCACCAGCGCATGATCGCCGAGATCGTCAGCGGCGACGGCAGCCTCAAGCGGGTGCCCCTGATCTGCCGGATCGACACCCTCGACGAGCTGGAATATTTCAAGAACGGAGGCATTTTGCAGTACGTGCTGCGGCATCTCGCAGCGTGACGCGCGAAATGGTCGGACATGCTGCGCCGCCGCGACCTTCGCGGCGGCGTTTTGTTGGGCACCTCACTGCGAAGTGAGTGGCAGGTGAGCGCGCCCCGACGTAATGAATGCATCAAGGGAAAGTCCTCTCGGGTCCGAGAGGCCGTTGCGCACCGGCAGCACGGTGATTGTGATCACGGTGACCTTGATCAAGGTGATTGTGATCACGCTGTGTCCGGATGCGAAAGCGGCTCCGACCGGGATGGCACTGGGGAGTATCGGTCGCTGGGCGTATCAGGTGGGTGGGTCAGCCCGACATTCGCGTGCGATGTCGGGACGCGGGGGTAACAGGGAGGCAAGTCGCCATGACAAAAATGATCGTGGGCGCCATCGACGCCGCTCTCGTGGGCGTCGTTATGCTCGGGTCGGCGGCCGTCGCTGTCGAGGCGGAGCCGCTGGCGGTCGTCGAGCTCTTCACCAGCCAGGGCTGCTCGTCGTGCCCCGCGGCCGACAAGCTCCTGTCCGAGCTCAAGAACGATCCGAACCTGATCACGCTCAGCCTGCCCATCGATTACTGGGACTACCTCGGCTGGAAGGACACGCTCGCCATGCCGGGCCACACGGCGCGGCAGAAGGCCTATTCGCGGATGCGCGGCGACCGCGAGGTCTACACCCCGCAGGTGGTGATCAACGGCGTCGCCCAGGCGCTGGGGAGCAGCCGGGAGGACATCGAGAAGGCGGTCGCTCATAGCCGCGAGACGGCGCAGCCGCTCTCGGTGCCGGTCGAGCTTGCGCTCGCGGAGAACCGCGTGACGGTGAAGCTTCCCTCGAAGCCCGGCAGCGAAGCCGCCGAGGTCTGGCTCTGCCCGGTGAGCGGCACGGTGCCGGTCGGCATCGGTCGCGGCGAGAACCGCGGCCGCACCATCACCTACACCAACGTGGTGCGGCGCTGGATCAAGCTCGGGGCCTGGACCGGCAAGAGCGAGAGCTTCAGCGTGCCGGTCGATGCCATCAAGTCGGACGGCGTCGATTCCGTCGCCGTCATCCTGCAGGGCGGCAGCGCCGACAAGCCGGGAAAGGTGCTGGGCGCATCGATCGCGGCGTTGCACTGACATGGTGCTGCACTGACACATAGGCGATTGCGCCGGCCGGCTGTGACGTCGGCATCCCATCTCATCACGCAGCGCTAACGAAAGCAGCGGTAACGAAAAACGGGCCGGCAAATCCGGCCCGTTGATCATCTGGCGTGCCCGGGTCCGGCCGCACAAGGTCGGGGGGCTGGGGGGCTGGGGGTTCCGAACTCGCACCGCACCGGACCCATAGGCAAGCGTCGTATCGCGCCGCACCGAGTCCGACCGGCGGCTTAAGTTTGGCGGCATTGTGGATGGACTAACGAGTGCGTGATGTCGGGCTAACGAAGCGCGTGATCGCGACCGCGCCAGAACAACGCAGCCCCGATTTATTTGCCTTAACGAACGCGGAGGCCTTGCCGCAGAGGAGGTTTCGGGGCGATCATGACACGACCATGAAAGGAGGCGCCGCATGATGGGTCCCGGCGAAATCGAACCGAGCCAGCACCAGGGCGGCGAGCTTGCGGGCATCGCGCCGCCCCCCAGCGCTCCGGCCCGCGTCACTTTCGACCGCATCGAGCTCAAGCGCCTGTTCGGTCTTTACGGCCGCAAGGTCGCGGCCGGTGAATGGCGCGACTACGCCATCGATTTTCTCAAAGATCGCGCCGTGTTCTCGGTGTTCCGCCGCGCCAGCGAGACGCCGATCTACCGCATCGAGAAGAACCCGCGCCTCGCCCGCCGCCAGGGCGTCTACAGCGTGATTTCCGCGACCGGCCTCATCGTGCGCCGCGGCCCGGAACTCGATCGCGTGCTGCGCGCCATCGATCGCTCGGTCCAGCTGGTGGCGAACTGAGGCTTTCTGCTTCCGCGGGCAGCATAACACTGCAGGGTGGGCAAAGGCGCGCAGCGCCGTGCCCACGCGGGCATTGCCGCATGGTACTCCGCGGGGCACGCGGAGCCTGCATCGGGCTGGCCAAAGCCGGACCTGTCGGCTTTGCCCACCCTACGGCCCCGACGCTACGGCACCGTCTCCGCGCCTTCGCCGAGCGCGCGCTGCATCATCACCGTGTCGAGCCAGCGGCCGAACTTGAAGCCGACCGCCTCGAAGGTGCCGATCATGCGGAAGCCGGCGGCGCGATGGAGCGCGATCGAGGCGATTTGCGCGGAATCGCCGATCACCGCCACCATCTGCCGGAAGCCCCGCGCCTCCGATTCCGCGACCAGGCGATCGAGCAGGGCACGGCCGACGCCGCGGCGGTGAAACGCCGGGTCGATGTAGATGCTGTCCTCGAGCGTGTGCCGGTATGCGACGCGGGTACGGTAAAGCCCGGCATAGGCATAGCCGACGACGCGGCCATCCTCCGTGCAGCCGACGAGATAGGGAAAGCCGCCGCTAACCAGCGCGTCGAAGCGCGCGGCCATCTCCGCCGCGTCCGGCGGGTCGAGCTCGAAGGTCGCCGTGCCATAGGTGACCGCATGGCCGTAGATCGCGGTGATGGCGGGAATGTCGGCGGCGGTCGCCGGCCGGATGAGGATCGACATGGCGCGGCCGCATAGCGCGGCGGGGCGGCTAAATCAAATCGGAGCTGCGGTGATTTTGGTGGGCGCCGATGCGCCAACCCTGTCATCGCCGGGCTTGTCCCGGCGACCCCGATATCAAGGCACGGCTGTGCGACATGATCGGGGTGGCCGAGACAAGCCCGGCCATGACGCACAAGGCGACATCCGTCACAGCGATAACAAAAACGCGCCCCGGTTTCCCGGGGCGCGCGCAACTTGTCGTCCGCGATGGATGCGGCGTCAGCGACGGTCGCCGAACAGCCGCAGCATCATCATGAACATGTTGATGAAGTCGAGATAGAGCGACAGCGCGCCCATGATCGCCTTGCGGCCGGCGATCGTCCCGTCATCCTGCGGATCGTAGAATTCCTTGATCTTCTGGGTGTCCCAGGCGGTCAGGCCGGCGAAGATCAGCACGCCGATCACCGAGAGCGCCCAGTCGAGGCCGCTCGACTTGAGGAAGATGTTGACGAGGCTCGCGATGATGAGGCCGAACAGGCCCATGATCAGGAACGAACCCATGCCATCGAGGCTGCGCTGGGTGGTGTAGCCATAGAGGCTCAGAGCCCCAAACGTGGCCGCCGAGATGAAGAACACCCGCGTGATCGAGGTCTGCGTGTAGAGCATGAAGATGATCGCGAGCGACATCCCCATCACGCCGGCATAGACGAAGAACAGCAGCTTCGCCGTCGAGGCCTGCATGTGGTTGATGCGGAAGCTCATGAAGAACACGAGGCCGAGCGGGGCGAGCATCAGCACCCATTTCAGCGGGCTCTCGAACAAGGTCTGGCCGAACGGGGTGAGACTGACGATGGTGCCGGAGGCGTTGGTCACGACCGAAGCCTGATAGGTGAACCAGGCGAGCGAGGCCGGTCAGCGCGACGCCGCCCGCCATATAGTTGTAGACGCGGATCATATGGGCGCGCAGGCCCATGTCATAGGCGACCGCACGATCGGTCCCTACGCCGCGCAGGGAGGCATAGTTCCGGTCGAAATCCGACATTGGATCATCCTTTCGTTCGCCCGTGACAGCCTGGGGCGTCAGGGGGCAGCGGCGGAACGGCCACATGACCCGGATGGCGCGAATTTAATGCCAGAAGGCGTCGGCGGGAAGATGGTTGCGACGATTTAAGTTACGGCAGCGTAGCGTCCTTTGGTCGCCGACAAGGTCTTAAAGACGCGTAAAAAACGCATAGCGCAAGAGGCCTTATTTCCCTCCCCGTCTTCGGGGAGGGCAGGGTGGGGTTCTTTCTTCGCCCCACGCTCCGCCGCGCGAATAAGACCCGCACGAACAAGACCCCACCCTCCCTCCCCGAAGACGGGGAGGGAGAAGAGAGGTCGGGACGAGAGAAGAGTCTACGCCTTCTCCAGCGCGGCGGTGAGGTCGGCGACGATGTCGTCGGGGTGCTCGAGCCCGACCGAGAGGCGGACGAGCCCGTCGGTGATGCCGAGCTCGGCACGGGCTTCCGGCGGGAGCCGCTGATGGGTCGTGGTCGCCGGATGGGTGATGAGGCTCTTCGCATCGCCGAGATTGTTGGTGATGCGCACGAGGCCGAGCGTGTTGAGGAAGCGGAACGCCCCCGCCTTGCCGCCCTTGACCTCGAAGGCGATCAGGTTCGAGCCGCCGCGCATCTGCTTCTTGATGGTCGCCGCCTGCGGGTGGTCGGCGCGGCCCGGATAGATCAGCCGGGAGATTTTCGGGTGGCTCGCAAAACGATCGGCGATCTTCGCCGCACTCGAAGTCTGCCGCTCGACCCGCAGCGGCAGTGTCTCCAAACCTTTGAGCAGCACCCAGGCATTGAATGGCGACATCGCCGGACCCGACTGGCGCAGCAGATTGTGGATGTGGTCCTGGATGAATTTTTCCGAGGCGAGGATGATGCCGCCGAGGCAGCGGCCCTGGCCGTCGATGTGCTTGGTCGCCGAATAGACGACGCAGTCGGCGCCGAGCGTGAGCGGCGACTGGAAGATCGGCGTCGCGAACACGTTGTCGACCACGAGCTTCGCCCCGGCATCATGGGCGATCTTGGCGATCGCCGCGATGTCGAGCACCTCGAGGGTCGGATTGGTCGGGCTCTCGAGGAAGAACACCTTGGTGTTGGGTCGCACCGCGCGCCGCCACTCGTCGAGGTCGAGCCCGTTGACGAGGGTCGAGGCGACGCCGAAGCGCGGCAGAAAATCCTCGACCACCCAGCGGCACGAGCCGAACAGCGCCTTCGCGGCGACCACATGGTCGCCGGCCTTCACTTGGCCGACCACCGCGTTGTGCACGGCCGCCATGCCGGTCGCGGTGGCGCGGGAGGACTCGGCGCCCTCGAACGCCGCCATGCGCGTCTCGAACATGCCGACCGTCGGATTGGAGAAGCGCGAATAGAGATAGCCCGGCTCTTTGCCGACGAAGCGCGCCTCGCACTGCTCGGCGCTGTCGTAGACGAAGCCCTGGGTGAGAAACATCGCCTCCGACGTTTCGCCGAATTGCGAGCGCAGGGTGCCGGCGTGAACCAGCCGGGTCTCCGGATGCAGGGTCTCGGGTTTAAGGGATCGAACGTTGATGGACGCGGACATCTCGGCCTCCTTCGGCCAAACAAAAAACCCGGCCGGGGGAAAATCCCTTGGCCGGGCACACGCGTCCCCGGCCTTTTAGCGATTTATTTAACGTGGCTGCAAGCCGGCCGGCTCAAATGACCACGGGATAACGATGCTCTTAGGCGCGGCGAGCCTTTCCGTCAAGCCGGCCCCGCGATACTGCTAGAGCAGACACTTCGCCCTCCCCTCGGTGCGCAGGGCCGTCCATGCGAGCGCTTCGCCATTCACACGTCGACATTCAGCAAGCCGTGCCTCCGCACGTCGGAGGTGCTCCCTCTCCCGTTTGCGGGGGAGGGTCGGGGAGGGGGCCGCTCCGTCTGCCGCAATTGCGATGCCTGAGCTTATCGCGCCGCCCATTCCCCCTCCCCAACGCTACCCCGCAAGTGGGGGAGGGCGTTGCGCGAGGTCCGACGTGTCGCTGAACCTGCGCGCCGAAGACAAGGGCATCCTGCCCGACCGCATGATCCACGCTCTTCTCGAGACGGGCGCGATCATCCCCGAGATCGAACCGGACGAAGACCAGGTCCAGCCCGCGAGCATCGACCTGCGGCTCGGCGCAGTCGCCTACCGCGTGCGGGCGAGCTTCCTGCCGGGACCGGACGCCACGGTCGCCGAGCGCATCGATGAATTGAAGCTGCACGAGATCCCGCTCGGCGATGGTGCCGTGCTCGAAACCGGCTGCGTCTACATCGTGCCGCTGCTCGAAAGCCTCGCGCTCCCTCCCGACATCGGCGCCGCCGCCAATCCGAAAAGCTCGACCGGCCGCCTCGACGTGTTCACCCGGGTGATCGCCGATGCCACCCGCGGCTTCGACCGCATCACGCCGGGCTATCACGGGCCGCTCTATGCCGAGATCAGCCCACGGACCTTTCCGGTGCTGGTGCGCGAGGGCTCCCGCCTCTCGCAGATCAGGTTCCACCACGGTCACGCGGTGATCGGCGGTGCCGCGCTTGCCGCGCTGCACGAGCGCGAGCGGCTCGTCGATACGCCGACGCCCGATCTCTCCGACGGCGTGCCGGTCGGCGTCGATCTCGCCGGCTTCGGCAACGACCGCTTCATCGGCTACCGCGCCAAACGCCACACCGGCTTGATCGATGTGGACCGCCGCGCGAGCTACGACGTCGCCGAGTTCTGGGAGCCGATCAAGGCGCGGCGCGACGAGAGTTTGATCCTCGATCCCGGATGAGTTCTACATCCTCGCCTCGCGCGAAGCGGTGCAGGTGCCGCCGGACTGCGCCGCCGAGATGGTGCCGTTCGATCCGTTGGTCGGCGAATTCCGCGTCCATTATGCCGGCTTCTTCGATCCCGGCTTCGGCTATGCCGGCGCCGGCGGCCGCGGCTCCCGTGCCGTCCTCGAAGTGCGCTCGCGCGAGGTGCCGTTCATCATCGAGCACGGCCAGATCGTCGGCCGCCTCGTCTACGAGAAGATGCTGGCGCGCCCCGACACGCTCTACGGCGAGGGCATCGGCTCCAACTACCAGGCGCAGAGCTTGAAGCTGTCGAAGCATTTCCGCGTGCCGGGTATAGCGCACTCGTAGGGTGGGGCAGGCGCGTCATCGCGCCGTGCCCACGCGGCACTCGCCAGCCTCGCATGCCGCATTCGGGGGCACGCTTCGCTTTGCCCACGCCTACGGCGACGGGAGGGCGTAGCGTCCGCATTGTGCGCGCGGGAGCGCTGCTCTATCCTCCCGGCCCGACGAATGCCGCGCCGCGGCGTTTCCCGCCTCTTCGTTATCCGACATCGGTGGACCAATGGCTGACGTTTCACGCGACATCGTTACCGAGCTTGCGCCGACCGGCACCCTGCGTGCCGCGATCAATTTCGGCAACAGCGTGCTGGCGCAGCAGCATCCGTCGGGCGGGGAGCCGCAGGGCGTCTCCTCGGCGCTGGCGCGCGAGCTCGCGAAACGACTCGGCGTGCCGATCTCCTACGTCCCCTTCGACGCCGCCGGCAAAGTCACCGATGCGGGCAAGGCCGGGAAGTGGGACATCTGCTTTCTCGCCGTCGATCCCGTGCGCGCCGCCGGCATCGCCTTCACCGCGCCCTATGTGGTGATCGAAGGCACCTACATCGTGCCGAAGGATTCCAAGCTGCAGACGGTCGATGAGGTCGACCGCACCGGCACCCGCGTCGCGGTGGCGCAGGGCAGCGCCTACGATCTCTTCCTCACCCGTGCGCTCGCCAAGGCGACGCTGGTGCGCAAGCCGAGCGGCCCGGAGTCGCTCGACATGTTCGTCGCCGACAAGCTCGAAGTCGCCGCCGGCGTGCGCCAGCCGCTCGCCGCTTTCGTCGCTTCGCGCAACGACCTGCGGATGATCCCCGGCCGCTTCATGGCGATCGAGCAGGCGATGGGGACCATCAAGGGCCGCGACAAGGCAGTGCCGTTCCTGCGCGCCTTCATCGAGGAGATGAAGGCCTCGGGCTTCGTCGCCCGCGAGCTCCAGGCGAGCGGGCAGGGCGAAGCGGCGGTCGCGCCGCCGGCGGCGTAACTCGTCCCAAAGGAGCGCGCGATGGACCTCGCCTCGGAACGGGATATCGCTTCGGAACGCACGCGCCGCATCGTCACCACCCACGTCGGCAGCCTGCCGCGTCCCGACGCGCTGTCGGCAAAGCTGTTGGCGCGCATGACCGGGCAGCCCTATGACGCCGCGGCGTTGGCGAAAGAGCTTTCCCGCGACGTCGGCGCGATCGTCGCCAAGCAGGCCGAGCTCGGCATCGACGTGATGAGCGACGGCGAGTTCTCGAAGACGAGCTTCCAGTACTACGTCACCGACCGGCTCTCCGGCCTCGAGCCCATCACGCCGAAGCCGGGCGTGCGCGCGACCCGCGAGAACCGCGCCTTCCCCGTCTTCTACACGGGCGGCGCCCATGCGGGTACGCAGGCGACGCGCTACGCCTGCACCGGTCCGATCCGCTATGTCGGGCAGGCGCAGCTCGCGGCGGACATCGCGAACTTCAAGGCGGCGCTCGCCGGCGCGAGGCATGTCGACGCCTTCATGCCGTCGGTGTCGCCGTCGAGCTGCGTCGGCCTGATGGAGAACCGCCACTACAAGAGCGACGAGGAGCACGTCTTCGCCGTCGCCGAGGCGCTGCGCGAGGAATACCGCGCCATCGTCGACGCCGGCTTCCTGCTGCAGATCGACGATCCCCGGCTCGCCATGCACTACATGCTCTCGCCGGAGCAGAGCGTCGAGCAGGCGCGCGCCTGGGCGGCGCGGCGCATCGAGGCGCTCAATCATGCGCTGCGCGACATCCCGCCCGAGCGGGTGCGCCATCACACCTGCTACGGCATCAACATGGGCCCGCGCACCAGCGACTTCGAGCTCAAGCATATCGCCGATCTGATCGTGACGATCCGCGCCGACTATTATTCCTTCGAGATGGCGAACCCGCGCCACGAGCACGAATGGCGGGTGTGGGAAACGGTGAAGCTTCCCGACGACAAGGTGCTGATGCCGGGCTGCATCACCCAGGCCTCCGTCGTCGTCGAGCATCCCGAGCTCGTCGCGCAGCGCATCGTCCGCCTCGCCGGCGTCGTCGGCCGCGAGCGGGTGATGGCGAGCACCGACTGCGGCTTCGCCTCGACGCTCTCCGCGACCGAGCCGCCCGAGATCGTGCCGGAGGTCGTGTGGGCGAAGCTCGCGAGCCTCGTCGAAGGCGCGCGGCTCGCGAGCAAGGCGCTGTGGGGATAGCGTCCGCAACCTTTGCACTGTCATCGCCCGGCTTGACCGGGCGATCCAGTAACCACCAGACTCGGATGAGAGCAGGGCGCAGTAGGGCGCAATAAGCGAAGCGCATTGCGCCATCCGCAATCGCACAGGCGCAATAAAGCGATTGCGCCCTACGGTCCTGCGGGGGTTACTGGATTGCCCGGTCAAGCCGGGCAATGACAATGAACGGGGCGCGAGGGAAAACGCCTTACGCTCGCCGCCGGAGGGATCGCCGATGTCGTTCACGGCAATGCGCGTCCTTGTCGTGCTCGCCGCGCGCCGCTCTCTGGCACGAGCATCGCTGTCGCCGAGGACGCTACCCCTCGCGCACGATCCGCCTCGTCGTCGGCTTTGCCGCCGGCGGCTCGACCGACATTCCGGCGCGCTATGTCGCCGACAAGCTCGGCATGCTGCTCGGCCAGCGTGTCATCGTCGAGAACAAGCCCGCGGCCGCCGGCATGCTGGCGACCCGCGACGTGCTCGCCCAGCCGAAGGACGGCTACAATCTCCTGCTGTGCACGCACTTCGAGTCGATCAACCGCGCGGTCTATCGCAACGCCCAGTTCGAGCTTTCCGATCTCGCGCCGATCTCGCTGATCTCGAAATACTATTACGGCCTCGCGCTCGCGAACGCGGTGCCGGCGACCGACCTCAAGGGCTTCATCGCCTATGCCAAGGCGCATCCCGGCGCGATCAGCTACGGCACCATCGGGTCCGGATCGGCGCAGGAGATCTTCGCACGCCAGCTCGAGCGGCTCGCCGGCATCACCATGAACCGCGTGCCCTATCGCGGCGGCGCGCAAGCGATGCAAGATCTGTTGCCGGGACGTCTGCAGTTCTTCGTCTCGCCGATGCTCTCGATCATCCCGCACGGCAACGACGGCACGCTCAAGATTCTCGGCGTGTCGAGCCCCGAGCGGCTCGCGGCCGCGCCCAACGTGCCGACGCTCCGCGAGCAGGGCATCGATTTCGTCCGCTTCGGCTGGCTCGGCATCTGCGCCGCCGCCGGCACGCCGCCCCACGTGATCGAACTGCTGCGCAAACACATCGCGACGATCGTCGCCTCGCCCGATTATCGCGAGGTGACCGAGCGCGCCGGCTCGATCCCCGCCGCTTCGAGCCCGGAGGAATTGCGCGCGATCATCCTGCAGACCCGCGCCGACGTCGAAGCGACGATCCAGGAGTTCGGGCTGCAGCAGGATCAGTGAGGGGCGGCTACGCGGCGCGCCGCGCGCGCTGCCGCGTGCGCCGATTGAGTAATCCCCTCCCGTGTGCTTCAATCCGCGCCGCTTCGCCGGAGCCCACCGGCGGCACGCGGGCGTAGTTCAGTGGTAGAACGACAGCTTCCCAAGCTGTATGTCGTGGGTTCGATTCCCATCGCCCGCTCCAATCGTCAGCGTTGTGCATTCCGACACGACGGACGCATTCGGGGGAAGACACGCATGAAAAAAGTTTTGATTGCAGCTCTCATGCTGCCGTTCGCTCAGGCTGCCTCGGCGCAGGTCACGGGCGATGCGGCGGCGGGAAAGGCCTACTGGGATCGCGTCGCGCCGCGCCAGACCGAGTGCCGGGACTGCCACGGCGTCAATGGCGAGGGCGGGTTCGGGCCCGATCTCGCGGGGCGCGGTCTCAATGCGGCGCAGATCGAGGTCGCCGTGCACAAGCCCTGGGGCGTCATGCCGGCCTTCGTCGAAAGCCAGCTCAATGCCAAGGATGCGGCCGATCTCGCCGCATATTTCGCGTCGATGCCGAAGCCGGCGGAGCCCGGCAAATGGAAAGTCGAAGTCCCGGCCAACGCCCCGGCCGGCCAGGCCGTCCTCGTCAACTTCGGGTGCGCGCAGTGTCACGGCGCCACCTTCAACGGCCCGCGGGGCAATACGCTCGGCGGCTACAACATGGATTTCGACGCCTTCGCCGACATGGTCTACAACCACACCGAGGCGATGCAGAAATATCGCGCCATCATCGGCAACAACGCCACCAACCTCGACATGGGCAACTACTCCAGGACGCGCCTTCCGGTCGAGCAACTGCGGATGATCTACAACTGGGCGCGCGACGAGGCCGGGGTTCGCGCTCCGCTCGCGGGCCAGATCGCCAAGGGCGAGGCGGGCGCGAACGGCGTCACCTATCCGGTGACCGTGACCAATAACGGCATGCCGGCGCGCGGCGTCACCGCCGAGGACGTCACGGTGAGCCTCACGATTCCCGCCGACACCACGGTGGTCGCCGCCACCGGCACCGGATATCAGGGCGTGCGCACCGACGATCGCACGAAGGCCACCGTCGCGACCTGGAAGATTCCGCGCAGCGGACCGAAGGAGCAGGAGAAGCTCTCCATCACGCTCTCGAAGCCGGTCACCGCCGCCGCGAATTTGCGCGGCGACATCCGCTGGGCGAAGCCTTCGCCGAAGAACGGCCCGAGCACCGACGTCGTCGTCATCGCGCCGCCGCAGCCCTGAGCGCGATTGCCGCCAAAATGATCACCGCCCGTGCATGGGCGCGTGATCTCCAAGCCTAAAGGGTCCGGGCTCGCAAAAGCCCGGACCTTCCATTTGAGAGGCAGGTGCATGTCGACGGTGGCCACGGCATGCACATTGCTGCGCCGTTTACAGCAAATCGAACGGCGCGCGATGGTTCTCGCCCAGAAACGGCCGTTTTCGAAGGGCTGACACCTTGGCCGGCGATCGTGTTCCGGTCGTGCCGTGTCGCGTTTCCCTCCCGGCTTCCAGAAAGGAACTTGTTATGAAGATGTTGGCCGCTCTTTTCCTCGGCTGCGCTCTCGTCTCCGGCGGCGCCGCGCGCGCCGAGAAGATCGATTTCTCGACCACCACCTGCAAGCAGTTCATGGAGTCGCACAAGGACGCCATGGGCGTCGTGCTCGCCTGGCTCGACGGCTATTACCGCGACGAGAACGATCCGCCGGTGTTCGACACCGACCGTTTCGAAGACAACGCCAAGAAGCTCGGTGCTTATTGCGCCACGCATCCGACCATCGGGCTGATCACCGCGACCGACGAGTTGTTCGGGAAGTAAGTCGCGCCGCGCGTTGCGTCGGCGCCGCCTATCGCCGACCACCTCGCCTCAACCAAGCACTGTCATTGCCCGGCTTGACCGGGCAATCCAGTAACCCCCGCGCAATCGATGTGGTGGGAGACTTCGCCCCACCCGAAAGTCCGGTGGTTACTGGATCGCCTGGTCAAGCCGGGCGATGACACCGAATGTGATTCAGAATCGAAGTAACGGCGCAGCGCGTCACCCCTTCGGCGCCTCGACCGGCTGTGGTTGCACCGTGCGGCCCTCGCTGATGTCGACCGGCGGGTTGAGGATCACCTGGTCGCCGTCCGCGACCCCGGCGCTGACCTCGAGCGTGGTGCCGCGGTCGCGCACCACCGTGAGCTTGCGCAGGTGGACGATACCGTTCTCGACGACGGCAGCGCTCAGGCCGTTGCGGTTGAAGATGACGGCTTCCGCCGGAACGATCAGCGACATCGTCTTGCGCGGGATCTGCAGCTCGACCTCGCAATAGGTGCCCGGCGTCAGCATGCCCTCCTTGTTGGGCACGTCGATCTCGGTCTGCAGAGTCCGCGTGCCGGGCTGCAGCGCGCTCGCGACGCGCGCTACGGTGCCGCGAAACTCGACGCCCGGCATCTCGGGGACGCGCACGATGGCGCCGACGCCCTTCTGCAGGCCGAATGCCTGGTCCTGCGGCACGTAGAGCTGGATGCGGATGACGTCGCTGTGCATCACCGTGAACATCGGCATGCCGCCGGCGGCGTCAGCCTGCACCAAGCTGCCGTTGTCGATGTTGCGCTGGGTGACGACGCCGTCGAACGGCGCCACCACGCGCTGATAGGACTTGTGCTGCAGCAGCACTTCGAGCTGGGCCTGCTGGGCGCGGATGTTCGCCTGGGCGACCGCGACGCCTGCATCCCGCGCCTGCAGGTTCAGCCGTTCGGTGTCGCCCTGCTGCTTGGTGACCCAGCCCTTGTCGAGCAGCTTGCTGTCGCGATCCCAGGTGACGCTTGCGATCTCGCGGTTGGCCTGGGCCTGGTTGAGGGCGGCATGGTTCTGCGTAAGCGTCGCCTGCGCCTGCGCGATCTGGTGATCGAGCTCCTGCGCCGAGATCTCGGCGAGCAGCTGCCCCGCCGTGACGTGGTCGCCGATGTCGACATGACGCTTGGCGACATATCCAGTGATGCGGGCGATGATGGCGGCGACCTCGAACGCCTCGGTCGAGCCCGGCAGCCGCGCCGCCATCATGCCTTCGTTGGCGCGCACCGCCGCGACGCGTACGGCGGGGATCACGCTGCGGCGCTGTTCCGAGGTCGTGTTGACCTCGGCTTCGGCGGCGGCATGGCGCCACATGCCGAACGCCACGCCGCCGCCCACCAGCAGCAGCGCGGTGAGGAACATACGGAACGTCTTGCGCCTGGCGCCCGGGGCGATCCTGAGCGGCAGCGCGGTGTCGCGGTCGACCGGCACGACGTCACGGTCGTCCGCGTCGGGCATCTCCGGCATCGGTTTGAGCACGTTCATATGGCTTCCTCGGGAAAGACGCCGTGGGAATCGATGCCGTCATTGCCCTTGCGCAGCACGGCGAAGAGATAGGGCACGATCAGCAAAGTGGTGGGTGTCGCGAACAGAAGTCCGCCGATGACGGCGCGCGCCAGCGCCGCGTTCTGCTCCTCGCCGGCGCCGCCGATCGCCATCGGCAGCATGCCGACGATCATCGCCGCCGCGGTCATCAGCACCGGCCGGATGCGGGTGCGGCCCGCGAGCAGCGCGGCATCGACCGCCTTCATGCCGGCGAGCTGCTGCTCGCGCGCGAAAGTGACGAGCAGGATCGAGTTCGCCGAGGCGACGCCGATCGCCATGATCGCTCCCATCAGCGAGGGCACGTTGAGCGTGGTGCCGGTGATGAACAGCATGGTGACGATGCCGCAGAACGTCGCCGGCAGCGCGAGGATCACCACGAAGGGGTCCATGAAGTTCTGGTAGTTCACCACCATCAGGAGATAGACGAACACCGACGCGAACAGGAGGCCGAGGCCCATGTCCTGGAACGCGTTGTTCATGCTCTCGATCTGGCCGAGCACCTCGATCCGGTTGCCGGGCTTGAGCTTCTTGCTGAGCTCTTCGACCATCTTTCCGATCTTCGTGGACACCGTGCCGAGATCGGTGTTCTCGACATTGGCGTAGACCTCGTAGACCGGCTGCACGTTGGCGTGGTTGGCGTTGGTCGGAATCGAATCGCGCTTGAGCGTGGCGACGTTCTCGAGGAGCTGCGGCACCGGATTGCCGTTCGACGCGATGACCGAGCCGACCGGGGTGTTCTGCAAATCCTCGATCGAGGCGATGCGGTGCTCCGGCGTCTGCACCGCGAGGAAGTACGGCGTGCCGGACGAAGGATCGGTCCAGAAATTCGGCGACACCTGCACTGAGGACGACAGGCTCACGTTGAGATTGGTCGCGACGCTGTTCGCGGTCAGGCCGAACTGGGCGGCTCGGGCGCGGTCGATCGTCGCGTAGAATTCCGGCGCGTCGACCTCCTGCTGGACGTGGGCGTCGGCGATGCCGGGGATCGCGGCGAGCCGGTCCTTGATCTCGCGGGCCACCGCGAGATTGTTGGCGCGGTCGTAGCCGACGGTGCGCACGTCGATCTGGGCGGGAATGCCGAAATTGAGGATCTGCGTCACCATGTCGGCAGCCTGGAAATAGAAGGTCATCTCCGGGAAGGTGGCCGGCAGCACCTCGCGCAGCTTGCGCACGTAGCTCGAGGTCGGCGGATGGCCTTCCTTCAGGGTGACGAGGATCACGCCGTCGTTCACGCCGATGGTGGTGCCGTCGGAGAAGGCAAGATTGTAGTTGCGCGCCGGCAGGCCGATGTTGTCGAGGATCTGCTCGCGCTCGTTCTCCGGAATGACCTCGCGGATTTTGTCTTCGATCGCCTGGAAGATGAGCTCGGTCCGCTCGATGCGGGTGCCCGCCGGGGCGCGCACGTGGAGCTGGATCTGCCCGCCGTCGATCATCGGGAAGAAGTCACGCCCGACATAGAAGTAGAGCGTGCCGCCGAGCCCCAACATGACGACGGCCACCACCGGCACGATGAGCCGGCGGGTGAGCAGCACGGTGAGGACGTCGCCGTAGCCGTGGCGCAGCGCCTCGAAGCCGTGCTCGAAGCGGGCGTGAAGGCGCCCGAAAAACCCGAGTGTACGGTTGGGGTCATGGTTCTCGCCCTTAAGCAGCAGGCCGATGGTGATCGGGGTCAGCGTTCGCGACAGCGCATAGGAGGCGAGCATCGCGAAGACGACAGCGAGGCCGAGCGGCGTGAACAGGTACTTCGCCGGCCCGTGCAGGAACAGCACCGAGACGAACACACAGCTGATGGCGAGCGTCGAGACGAGTGTCGGCACCGCGATCTCCGCCGCACCGTGCAGCGTCGCATAGGGCAGCGGCTTGTGCTCCTCGGTGAGCAGGCGGTGGGTGTTCTCGATGGTCACCGTGGAATCGTCGACCAGGATGCCGACCGCGAGCGCGAGGCCGCCGAGCGTCATCGTGTTGATGGTGTGGCCGAGGAAGTAGAGCACCACCAGCGACGCCAGGATCGAGAGCGGGATCGAGATGATGACAACGAGGGTCGACCGCCACGAGCCGAGGAACAGGATGATCATCAGCGCGGTCAGCGCCGCGGCGATCGCGCCTTCGCGAAGCACGCCGTTGATCGATTCGCTCACGAACACCGACTGGTCGAACAGCTCGGTGATCTTGAGGCCCGGCGGCGCCGCGGCACGCGCGACATTCAGGGCCTCCTTGACGCCGTTGACCACGGCGAGGGTCGAGGCGTTGCCGTTCTTGATGATGCTGAGCAGCACCGAGCGGCGCCCCTCGGTGCGCACCACGTTCGCCTGCACGAGGTTGCCGTCGCGGACGTAGCCGACGTCCTTGAGGAACACGGTGGCGCCGTTCGCGAACTTCACCGGGATGTTGTTGAGGTCGTCGAGCGCGACCGGCGTCGCATTGGTGCGTACCGAATACTGCGTGTCGCCGATCTTCGCGGTGCCGGAGGGCAGCGTCAGGTTCTGGGTGTTGACGGCACTCACAATGTCGAGCGGGGTCAGCCCCTTCGCCTGGAGCTTCGCCGGATCGAGGTCGACCATGATCTGGCGGTAGCGCCCGCCCGCCGGCGTCGGCAGCGTCACGCCGTGGATCGGCGCGAGGCGCTGGCGCAGGCGGTAGATGCCGTAGTCGTAGAGCTGCTGCTCGTTGAGGTTGTCAGAGCTCAGGCCGATCTGCAGCACCGGCACGCTCGATGCGCTGTACTTGACGACGATCGGTGCCTGGATGCCGGCCGGCATGATGCCGCGCACCGAATTGGTGCCGGCGACGATCTGGGCGATGGCAAGGTCGAGATTGACGTCGGGCTGGAAGAAGATCTTCTGGATCGAGATGCCGTTGAGCGTCTGCGATTCGATGTCCTTGATGCCGTTGACGCTCGAGCTGATCGAGAACTCGCCATAGGTGGTGACGCGCTGCTCCATCTCCGGCGTGCTCAAGCCGGTGTAGGTCCAGATCACCGTGACGACAGGGATATCGATTTCCGGGAAGATGTCCGTCGGCATCGAGATCACGGCGGTGAAGCCGAGAAACGAAATCAACATTGCCAGGACGTAGAAAGTATGCGGAAACCTCAGTGCAAAGCGTACAATTCCCATCAGGCATTCCCATCCAGCGGCGCTGCTTCCCGGCAATCACGCGCCACGCATACCCCTTCCGAGGATTCTTATACGGGGGCATGACCGAAGTCGATCAAAGGCGTGTGATCACGGCCGTTCATTGCGAGCTTTTAATGTCGAGCGCGCGAGCGATCGTTCTGCGCAAGCGAATTTCCATCGTGCGCTTATGATTTAGACAGGCAAAGGCCATACCACGCGGTTTCGCTGAGACCGAACGCCTCGCATTTCCGGCGCATATACGGGTAATGAAAAATATATTGCGCGCTGAGATCGAGAGTTGTTTGCCGCTATTCGACCGCGCGACGCGCGTAACACCCGCGGAGTTTTTGCGCATGACAGGCTCGGCGTCGCGCGCGCGGTCGCAGAGCGTTCGCCGCGTCTCCAAGCAGCGCTATCGCTCGGTGGCCAGCGCGGCGCTCGCGGTGCCGAGGAGCGCGGGCACGGCGAGACACCAGAATCCGACCCATGCATAGAGCGTTGCGGCGAGCGCGCAGCCGGCGGCAAACCAGGCCACCGCCGCGAACATGCGCTTGAAGCGGCTACGGACCGCCGCGGCCTGCTCGGGTTTCTCGCCGCGAACGAGTGCGACGGCATCGAGCACTGCCTGCGTGGTGTTGCCGGTCATCAGCGTGCCCGGCGGCAGGTTGCCGAGATGGATGCGGTGAACCGCGTTCTGCACCGCCATCGCCGCCACGCCGGCAAAGCCGGTTGCGAGCGCCGCCGGCGCGTCGCTGTCGGGGAACGGTCCGAGCGCGACGGCGAGCCCGAAGAACGCGACCAGCAGCAACACCTTCGCTGACAACAGCAGCCGCACGGCCGGCCATTGCCGTCGCGCGAACAGATCGGCAGCGATGCTGACGAGAGCGACGACGAGCACGAACTCCGGTAGCGCAAGCAGCTTGGCGACCGCGCCGTGGGTGCCGAGCACGAGAGTCGCGCCGAGCGTCACGAAGTTGCCGGTTACGTGAGCAGTGAACAGCCCCTGCAAGCCCAGGAAGCCCGCGGTGTCTACAAAACCGCCGGTGAAGCTCAGAAGAGCGGCAAGGGCGTAGCTTCGCATCACAGCCTCCAATGGTCCGTTGCGCCTTCGTCCGCCGCCGGATCGATCCTTGCAGATCGGTTACCGCCGCTATGCGCGGTGTTGTCGGTCGCACGCCCTTTTTCCATGGGAAGCAATAGCTTAAAGCCAAATATGCAGTGTGACGGACGGTGCTCCATCGCTGCATTTTGCGGGCGTCTGTGGCCCAAAAGGTACATCAATGCCATCCGACAACGGTAGAATGCCGGCCGTGGGGACAAGGGGTGTCTACGTGCAGAAGTTGTCCGTTGCGAGCGTTGTGATCGCGGCTGTGGCGTTCTCGGTGCCGGCGCGTGCGGCAGATATGCCGCCGGTTCCGATGGCGCCGGTGCCCATCGCTTTGCCCTTCGACTGGGAGGGCTTCTATGTCGGTGTCCACACCGGCACGGCGACGAACAGCGTGGATTTTACCCAGACCAATGTGAGCTGGTTCGGCTTGACGGTGCCCGGCCCCACCACGAGCATAAACACCGGTGAGTCGGGCACGCTGCGCGCCACCAACGTGATCGGCGGCCTGCAGGCCGGCTACAACTGGGTGCTTCCCGGGCCCTATCTGTTCGGCTTCGAGGCCGATATCTCAGGAACCGACATCAGCTCCACGGTGCTGACGAGCCCGCCGGGCGACCCATCCGCAGTGGCCCAATGGAACGACAAGGTAAACGTTTTTGGTACGGCCCGCGCACGGCTCGGCTACATCGCCGGCCCGTGGCTCTTCTACGCCACCGGTGGCTTCGGCTGGGAATACGACAAACTCACGCGGACCCAGCTGGCGGCGACAGGCGGTCTGGTTGGGGCGCCTCCGGTTCTGCACGTCGATCTCAACGCGCCCCAGGCTGGCGCCGCAATGACGGCGTCTCATCTGCGCGCCGGCTGGACTGCGGGGGCGGGCGTCGAATGGGCGTTCGCGCGTACCTGGACGGTGAAGCTCGAATATCTGCACATCGATACCCAATCTGAGCTGATGTCCAGTGGACGTTTCAACTTCGCGAACACCAGCGGGCCGGCGTTGACCTTCAACACTTCATCCTCGGTCACAGCCCAGATGGGCAACCTGACGCTCGACACCGTCCGCATCGGCGTCAACCACACCTTCAACTGACGCGCTTTTAAGCAGCGCTGACATGTCGGCGACGCCGCGCGGGTAGCCCCGCGCGGCCGGACGCGCATGTCCGGTGCACACCCAAATGCGGGAACCCGGACGACTCGCGGGCCTTTACCGCGGGTTAAGCTTCCAGCAAGAATGCGCGCGCGTTTTGCGCCGCCGCAAGCAGACGTCGCGTAAAATCCGTCGTCGTTTATTTTTTTCGGACTTCCGCATCAGGGCTGCGGTTTCAAGCCCGACCGACCGGAGTAGTCGCGGTGCCGAGACCTCTGGGAATACGTTCGCAGCTGCTCGGGCTCGTGGCAGCGGCCGCGGTTCCGTTTCTGCTTCTGATCGTCGTCGCGCTGTGGAACCAATACCGCACTGTGCAGGCTGAATCGCTCGAACGTGCCTACACCGAGGCGCGCGTCGTCGCCGCCCAGGTCGACGACCATCTCGGCAATCTCGACAACCTCACTCTCGGGCTGAGCCATGCCATCGGCGTCACCCCCGCCGACACGGCGGCGAACGACGCATTGCTAGCTGAGCTCAAGGCCCAACTGCCCAGCTTCATATCCGACATCGGCGTCGCGACCCCCGATGGCGAGAACATCGGCGCGGCGTCCGGCATCCGCTACAGCCGCGCCGATCGCGGCTATTTCAAAGAGATCCTCGCTGGCCAGCCGACCGCTGTCGGCGACCCCGTGTTGAGCCGCTACAACAAGGAATGGGTCTTCCCCTTCGCGCGCGCGATCAGGAATGCCGCCGGACAGCTGCAAGCGGTGCTCGTCGTCGGCACGCGGATCTCGAAGTTCCGCGACGCGATCCGGATCGACCATCTGCCGGCCGACAGCGTCGTCAGAATTCTCAACGACAAAGGCATCGTCGTCGCGGCCTTTCTGGAGGCCCCCGGCCAAATCGGGCGCGACCTGTCGAGGCTCGACGCCGCCGTCCGCCATCTGCAGACAAAGGAGCTCAGTGAGGTCTCGACCTGGAGCGACAAGGTACCTCGATTCACCGGCTATTCGACGGCCCACCGGGCGCCGTGGCTGGCCATCGTCGGTTTTCCGACCGAAGTCGCCTCTGCCGGCATCATGAGCCGGCTCCAGCGTGGCCTGCTGTTCGGCCTCGCCGCGATCGTCGTCGCGTCGACCATCGCGTGGATGCTGTCGGGCCGCATCATCCGCCCGCTGCGGCAGCTCGAGCGCGACGCCGCGATCCTCGACTCCGGCGAACTCGGACACCGCACCTCGGTCGAAGGGGAAAGCGAATTCGGCCGGCTGGGCGAGGCGTTCAATCGGATGGCGTCCTCGATGGAGCGCCGCCGCAATGCGCGGATGGAGCGCATCGACGATCTGCAGCGCGCCAAGAACACGCTCGACGCCGTGATCGACGCATCGCCGGTCGCGATCGTCTGCTCGGATCTCGAACGCAAGATCTTCGTATGGAATCGCGCCGCCGAGGACACCTACGGCTACTCCGAAGCGGAGGTGCTCGGGCAGCAGGTCAAGGTGGTTCCCCCGAGCTCGACGAACAATCGCTCGAAATCTACCGGCGCGCCTGCGCGGGCGAGATCGTTCCGGCGATCGAGACCACCCGCATCCGCAAGGGCGGAACGCTGGTCGAGGTCCGCCTCGCCGCCGCGCCGGTGTTCGCCGAGGATGGCAGGGTGCGCGGGGTCGCTTTCGTGCACGAGGACATCACTGCGCGCAAGCGGGCCGAGGAGCAGCTGCGCAAGTTCGCGCACTTCGACCAGCTCACCGGGCTCGCCAACCGCCACGCCATGAGGGAGCGGCTCGAGAGCGTGCTGGCCGACGGCCGCCAGGTCAGCATCGCACTCCTCGACCTCGACGGTTTCAAGGAGGTCAACGACACGCTCGGCCACTCGACCGGCGATCGCCTGTTGATGCTCGTCGCTTTTCGCCTGAAGACCGCGGTGGCTGGCCGCGCGCCGGAAGCGCTTGCGTGCCGCCTCGGCGGCGACGAGTTCGTCATCGTCGTTCCCGATTGCGCATCGCCACTGACGATGGCCGAGATCATCTCCGAGGTGCTGACGAGCTTGTCGCAGCCCTTCGTGGTCGGCGACCACGTGCTTCCTCTCGGCGCGAGCGCCGGCATCGCGATCGCGCCGATGCACGGCTCCGACGTCGACGAATTGCTGTCGAACGCCGATCTCGCGCTCTATCTCGCCAAGAAGGGCGGCGGCCGTGTCTACCGCTACTTCACGCCGTCGCTGCGGGCGAGCGCACAGTCGCGGCGCGCTCTTGCGAGGGAGTTGCACCACGCCTTCGCCAACGACGAGTTCGAGCTGTTCTATCAGCCGCAGATCAGGCTCACCGACGGCGCCGTGATCGGAGTCGAAGCCCTGCTGCGCTGGCATCATCCCGAGCGCGGCCTGCTCGAGCCCCATGCCTTCCACGAGGTGCTGTCGGACGCGGCGCTCGCGGTCGATGTCGGCCGTTGGGTGCTCGTGACCGCATGCGCCCAGGCGGCGTCATGGCGGCGCGACGGATTCGGCTTCTCGCGCATGGCCGTCAATCTGTTTCCAAAGCAGCTGCGCCACCCGTCGCTGATCGAGGACGTGGAGGCCGCGTTGCGCGACAGCGGGCTGCCGGCCGATCTCCTGGAGCTCGAGATCACCGAGGACATCGCCCTCAACCACGAAGAGGCAGCAACGCCCCTGGCGAAGCTGCGCGGACAGGGCGTGAAGCTCGCCTTCGACGATTTCGGCACCGGCTTCGCGTCGCTGCGCTATCTGACGCTGTTCCCGGTGTCGCGGATCAAGATCGACCGCGCCTTCATCAAAGGCGTCGCCGACGATCCGAAGTCCGCAGCCATCGTGCGCTCGCTGCTCAGCATGGCCCGCAGCCTCGGCCTCGCGGTCATCGCCGAAGGCGTCGAAACCAACGCCCAGGCCATGTTCCTGCGAAGCGAGCAATGCGACGAAGCGCAGGGCTATCTCTACGGCCGCCCGCAGTCGGCCTCCGATTTTGCGATCCGACTGAGCATGACGCGGCTCGTCGCGACGTTTCCCGGCGCCCCGGCCGACGACGTCATCATGGCGCCGGGCGCGAATCACAACGGTGCGGCCAAGGCGGGCTAGTCGGCCTCGTCGATGATCTGGCCGCCGTCGTAGCCGCAGGCGATCCGGCCCAGCGAAGCGCGGAACGCCTCGTCGTCGATCGCATCGGCATATTTTTTCCCCGAGTTGCCGGCGCGGGCGAGGATCGACGCGATGAATTCGCGATCGAGCCACGGCAGGCTCGCCCAGAATCCGCGCCCGAGCGTCTTCGCAAGCGCATGGTCGGGATGCCGCGCATTCTCCGGTGCGCGTCCGATCTCGTACATGTGCACGACCTTGTCCCACGGCGCGCGTTCCGACGGCAGGCGGGCGAAGACGTCGGGCGCCTCCTCGGCGACATAGAACCGGTTGAGCGTGTCGAACAGCGCAAAACGATAGCCCTGCGCCAGCAGGAACGACTCCCAGTCGCCCCACGCCGGTTCGTTCGAGCCCGGCATCACTGCTTCGATGACGATGACCTTCGGCCGGAACCGGCGCCAGTCGCCGCCCGCCAGCACGTCGGCCTCGCCGCCTTCGACGTCGATCTTGAGGAAATCGATCGCCGTGGCGCCGTGGCGCGCACAGAGGTCAGCGAGCGTCATCGCCGGCACCCGCACGGTGCGATAGCCGGCGCCGTACGCCTGGGCGTTGCGTGCCAGATGCTCGACAGTGGTGGAGAGCCCGTGCAGGCGATCGACCACGTGAAAATCGATGTCGCCGGTCGCGCGCGCGACGACGCCCTGGACCACGGTGTCGCGCGGGCGCAGCCGGCCATAGAGCGCGGCGAGCTCGGGCTGCGGCTCGACGACGATGCCGCGCCAGCCGCGCTCGTAGAACCAGAACGAGACGTTGTCGGCGATCGGGTGGCCACCGCCGATGTCGATATAGGTTCCCGTCGGCTGTCCCGCGAAGGCGAGGGAGAGGTGGTAGTCCTCGAGATTCTGGGTGTAGGAGAGGTCCATTCCCGCGTCCTTTCCGCGCCTGCGATCGCCAGGGACAGCCCGCGCCACCTTCGGCAGCCGTGCAGCCACGAACCCTTGTCCGACCCGACATAAATGGTCCACCTTGCCCGGTCTATGCTGTGCCGGTCGCTCGACCGGCTTCCTCCAACCGAGATCGCAGGCGTTACATGTTTCCCATTCCAAAATGCGTGTTTCTGACCCAGGGCGTCGGCGTCCATCGCCACAGCCTGACCGCATTCGAATATGCGCTGCGCAACGCCGATATCGAGCAGCAGAACCTCGTCACCGTGTCGTCGATCCTGCCGCCGGGCTGCGAGCTGATCAGCCGGGTGTCGGGCGTCGCGACGCTGAGCCCCGGCGAGCTGACCTTCTCTGTGCTGGCGCGCTCGGAGACCAACGAGCCCGGCCGCCGCATCGCCGCCGGCATCGGCCTCGCCCGGCCCAAGGATCCGACCCATTACGGCTACATCTCCGAGCATCACGCCTACGGCATGTCGGAAGCGGCGTTGCGCGACTATGTCGAGGACCTCGCTGCCACCATGCTTGCCTCGACGCTGGGCATCGAGTTCAATCCCGATGCCGCATGGGACGAGCGCAAGCGCGTCTACGCCATGAGCGACCTCATCGTCGACAGCCTGTCGATCACCGCGGCCGCCGAAGGCGCGGCGAGCGGCGACTGGACCTGCGCGGTGGCAGCCGCCGTGTTCCGCTTCGCGCTGCCGCCGACCCAGCCATGACCGTCCCCGCGACCTACGCCGTCGCGCCGACCTTCCTCGGCATCGAACGCCGCGACCGCGCCGCGGCGATTTCGATCGCCGGCATTCCCTTCGATATCGGCACCTCCAACCGGAGCGGCGCGCGATTCGGGCCGGCGGCGATCCGGCAGGCGAGCCGCATGCTGGTCGACGGCGCGCATCCCGTCCATTGGATCGATCCCGCGGCCCTGCCGCTCGCCGACGTCGGCGATTTCGGCCTCGCGCTCGGCGATATTCCGGCGAGCCTCGCGCGGATCGAGGAGGCCGCGCGCGGCCTCTCGCATCTCGTCGCGCTCGGCGGCGATCACGGGATTAGCTTACCGCTGCTGCGGGCGGTGGCGCGGCGCCATGGTCCGGTGGCGCTCGTCCATTTCGACGCCCATGTCGACACCTGGCCGGACACCTTCGGCCAGCGCCTCGGCCACGGCTCGGTGTTCTACAACGCGATCGAGGAAGGGCTCGTCGATCCCCGCCGGATGATCCAGGTCGGCATCCGCTCGCCGATGGGCCGCGACATCTACGACTGGACGATCGGGCGCGGCGTCACCATCGTCCCCGCGGCGGAGGTCCACGAAACCGGCCCGGCCGCGGTCGCCGCGCGCATCCGCGACACCGTGGGAGACGCGCCGGCCTATCTGAGCTTCGACATCGATGCGCTCGATCCCGCCTGCGCGCCGGGCACCGGCACGCCCGAAATCGGCGGCCTCCTGAGCTGGCAGGCCCAGGCGATGCTGCGCCGCCTCGAGGGGCTCGGTTTCGTCGGCTGCGACGTCGTCGAGGTCGCGCCGGCCTATGACGTTGCGGAAATCACCGCGCTCGCGGGGGCGACCGTGGCGTGGGAATATGTCTGCCTCATCGGCCGCGCGGTGGCGAACGGCAGCATGCGGTTGCCCTGAGAGAGGCGATCCCGGCCCGCGGCGGTCGAGCTGGCAGGTGTCCCCCTTTGTTTGGGCTCGCCGGACGGTGCTCACGGCGTCGTCGCGGTGGTCGAGGGGCGCGCCCGTTTTTCGACGAAACCCGGCAAAGCCGGCTGTAAAGAAGCCGCAAAACCCCTTCCCTTCGCGCCCGGCAAGGCATAGGCTCGCGGATACGGCGCGTTAACGCGACTCGTCAAAAATATATCAATCAAAAAACACCGAGGGGAGAGAACAACATGAAGCGCATCGCGTGGTTCGGGCTTTTGTTGGCGGCCTCGGCGCAGGGTGCCGCCGCTCAGCCTGCCGACACTCTCAACGACCAGCAGAAGGTCGGCCGCCAGGTGTTCGCGCAGTCGTGCGGGGTGTGCCATCTGCCGCCCTCGATGGGCGCGAAGACCTATGGCCCGGCGCTCAACAAGGAAGCCGGCGGCGGCGACGACGACGTGATGCGCGAGTTCATCACCAACGGCACGCCGCGGATGCCGGCGTTCAAGCACTATCTCAAGCCGAACGAGATCGAGGCGATCATTTCGTATGTGCGCACCGTGCCGGTGTCGGCGACCGTGCAGACCGGCGGCGGCGCGCGGCCCGGCGGCGCGGAATAGCTCACGTCATTCGCGAATTCCAAATCGCGAACTCAGACAAATCGCGAAATTCACCCGAAAACGCGAATTCACCTGGATCGAATGAAAGCAGGAGGAGCACCATGACAAGCGTGCGTGGCAGGTTGCTGGCGAGCGTCGCGGCGATGGCGGCGATCGGTTTCGTGGTCCCCGCATCGGCCGACCAGTTGCTGTCCGGCTCGGTCGCCTCGGCGTCCGGCCAGAAGCTCGACGGCGTGCAGATTTCCGCCAAGAAGGACGGCTCGACCATCACCACGAGCGTCTACACCGACGCCAACGGCGACTATTTCTTCCCGGCCCTGCCGGACGGCAAGTACAACGTGTGGGCGCAGACGCTCGGCTTCGAGACCGCCAAGGGACAGGTCGATCTGACCACCAAGAAGCAGCAGGACTTCAAGCTCGCCGCGATCACCGACCCCGACCAGAAGATCAAGCAGTTGCCGTCGGAGATGCTCGCGGCCGCGCTGCCCGAGGACACCGACGCGGATGCGAACATGAAGCGCATCTTCCACAACCAGTGCACCGGCTGCCACACCCCGGGCTATCCGCTCCAGTTCTCGTTCGACGAGGCCGGCTGGAACAAGATCATCAACCTGATGAAGGTCATCGCCGGCACCGGCGAGTATCTCGGGCCCGAACGCCAAGCCGAACGGCATCATCGAGTTCAACCGCAAGGATCTCGCGGCCTATCTCGCCCGCGCCCGCGGCCCGGGCCAAACTTCGATGAAGTTCCAGGACCGTCCGCGTCCGACCGGCGAGGCCGCCCGCGTGGTGTGGACGACCTACGACGTGCCGCTCAACCCGATGACCGGGATGGGCGCCCGCGGCGCAAAATACGCGGTCAACGATGGCTCCGACTGGACGCAGGGCACGCCCTCGAAGCTCGGCCAGCTTCCCCATGACGGCGCCATGGGCCTCGACGGCAACCTCTACTACACCGTCAACAATCCTAATCCGGACGTGACGCTCGGCCGGGTCGACACCAAGACCGGCGAGGTGAAGTACTTCAAGGTCGACCGCAAGGACGGCAAGTTCGCCGCGACCGCGCATGGCCTGACCCGCGACGGCGAAGGCAATCTGTGGTTCGACGTCAATCCGGGCCGCCGCAGCCTCGGCAAGTTCGACCCGAAGACCGAGAAGATCAGCGTCTACGAGACGCCGGAGCCGATGTCGCCGCTCGGCGGCGCGGTGACGCTCGACGTCGACGGCAAGGGCCGCATCTGGGCCTCGGCGCCGGACGGTGTCGTCTCCTTCGATCCCAAGGCCGAGAAGTTCACCGACTTCAAGTCGATGACGCCGTTCAAGAACGCCAAGGGCACCAACTCGACCTATGGCGCCGCGGGCGACCGCGACGGCAACGGCTGGTGGGCCCAGATGGCGTTCGACACCATCGGCAAGGCCGATATGTCGACCGGCAAGACCACCGAGATCAACCTGCCGGAGCTCAAGGACGAGTTGGCGCGCATCCCGGAAGCGAAGCGCGCCTTCTATGAGAACTTCGACGGCCGCACCAACAACAACCCATTGCCGTGGGCGCAAGGCCCGCGCCGGATGGGCACCGACAAGAACGCCGACGTGCTGTGGGTCGGCAACTCCTGGGGCGCGACGCTCGCCAAGATCGACACCAAGACCGGCCAGACGTCGATCATTCCGTTCCCGGACAAGAACTATCAGCCCTATCACATCGCGGTCGATCAGAACCACAATGTGTGGGGCAACCTCTGGACCGCCGACCGCGTCGCCAAGTACGACCCGGCCAAGGGTGAGTGGACGATGTTCGACCTGCCGGTGCGCGGCACCGAAATCCGCCACGTCTCGCTGCTCGAGCGCGACGGTGTGACCAAGGTCATCGTGCCGGTCTACCGCGACAGCAAGATGGGCGTGATGACCCTGCGCAGTGACGCCGACATCGCCGCCCTCAAGGCCCAGGCGAAGTAAGCGCCTTCAGGCGAGTGATTGCGAAGAGCCGGGCCCCCGAAACGGGGCCCGGCTTTTTTGCGCTACAAATTCCGCGGAGCCGCGCGGCGGCGCCTTTGCGTTCGCAGCGGACTGGCAGTCATGCCGAGGCCGTTGTAAGCCGGACCGCTGCGCAAACGACCGCGACGCGCCGGACATCGGGACAGGAACAGGAAGCTCGGAGAGAAGCGATGTGGAGACCGGCGGCGGCATGTATTTTGAGCTTGGCGCTCTCGTCGGCGATGTTCTGCAGCAAAGCTGCCGTTGCCGAGCCGGCTTCCTATCCCACCAAGAACATCAGGTTGATTGTTCCGTTTCCGGCGGGCGGCCTGGTCGATGCCGTCGCGCGCCTGATGCAGCCTGCCATCGAGACGGCACTCGGGCGGCCGCTAATCGTCGATAACCGACCCGCCGCAAGCGGTACGCTCGGAACCCAGGCAGTGGCGAGAGCCGATGCCGACGGCTACACGCTCTTGCTCGCGTCCTCGACGCACACGGTCGCCCCCGCAACCAGCCCGAACATCCCTTACGACATCGAGCACGACTTTGCGCCGGTTGTTCTGGTCGCCCAAACGCCCTCGCTGTTCGTGGTGAATCCGAAGGTTCCGGCCAAGACATTGGCCGAGTTCATCGCTCTGGCGAAGTCGGCGCCGGGCAAGATCTCTTACGCGTCGCCCGGAACCGCGAGCCAGGGTCACCTGGTGTCGCTGCTCTTCGCCAAGCGCGCCGGGATCGAAATGCTGCATGTGCCCTATCGAGGCGGCGCGCCGGCGCTGATGGGAATCATCGGCGGCGAGGTCGAGTTCGGCGTTCTTTCGAAGCAGATTACGATCCCGCAGATCGGCGCCGGAAATCTGCGCGCCTTGGCGACGGGAGGGCGTAAGCGCGACGAGAGCCTGCCCGAGGTCCCTACCTTGATCGAATTGGGTTTAGCCGGTTTCGAGGCCACCCAGTGGGTCGGCCTGCTGGCGCCGGCCCGGACTGCACCGGCGATCATCGAGCGGCTCAACAAGGCGTTCAATGGCGCCCTGCAAGACCCGGAGATGGTCGCGAAGCTCGCTACACAAGGCATGACGCCCGCCGGCGGCACCCCTGACGATTTCGCCAGGCTGATCTCGGCGGAGCTCAAACAATGGACCGAGGTCGCTCGCCAGGCCAACGTGGTGTCCGATCGGAACTGACCGGACTGGTGCGCGCGAGCAGGTGGAGATCGGGTTATGGACGCACGGGCGGACGACAATGGCGACAACGAAAGCCCTGGTCCCACACACGAGGATTTGCGTGATCTCATCGAGCGCTTTGAGACGATGGGAGAGATCGCGCACATCGAGGACGCGGATTCCCATCTTGAGCTCAGCGCACTCTGCGAGCTGATCACGGTCCGCCATCCGGGTGCCGAGCCGGCAATCCTGTTCGATAAAATCAAGGGCTTCGAACCCGGCTATCGGATCTTGTCGGGTGCGTCGAACTCGTTCAAGCGCCTGGCCGTCGTGCTCGGGGTACCGGTCCCGGAACAGCGCCTCGATATCGTGAAGAGCTACAGGGCCCGGATGAAGAAGGGTGCCCGGATGATCCCGCCCCGGGTGCTGTCGTCGGGTCCTGTGTTCGAGAATGTGCTTCGCGACGAAGAGGTCGATCTCACGCGATTTCCGGCGCCTTTCGTCCACGAGTTGGACGGCGGTCGCTATATCGGTACCGAAGACTTGGTCGTCATGCGCGACCCCGACAGTGGCTGGGTGAATGTAGGTACCTATCGCATCCAGGTTCACAGCAGAAACGAGGTCGGCATCTGGATTTCACCCGGCAAGCACGGGCGGATGATCCGCGAAAAGTATTTCGCCAAGGGACAACCATGCCCGGTGCTGATTTCGTGCGGGCAGGACCCGCTGCTGTTTCTGTCGAGCAATGCCGAGCTCGCCTACGGACTGGGCGAATACGATTACATGGGAGGCCAGCGCGGACGTCCGGTCGATGTCGTTTTGAGCGAGCTGCATCAACTCCCGATGCCGGCGCGCTCGGAGCTCGTGCTCGAGGGGGAAATCTACGGCGACCAGACCCGGCTCGAAGGACCGTTCGGCGAGTTCATGGGATACTATGCGAGCGAAGCGAGCCAGCAGCCCGTCATCAAGATCAGGCGTGTCTATCATCGCGACGATCCGATCATGACGCTCGCGATACCCTCGCGGCCGCCGTCGAACTTCACCGTGGCGCGAGGGGTCGTCAAATCGGCGATGATCTGGGACGAGGTGGAGAAAGCCGGTCTTGCCGGCGTTGTGGGCGTGTGGAATCACGAGGCTGGCGCCGGCCGCCTGTTCAACGTCATCTCCATCAAGCAGATGTATCCGGGACACGCCAAGCAGGCGGCCATGCTGGCTGCGAACTGCCAATCCGGCGCCTATGCCGGCCGCTGGGTGGTGGCGGTGGACGAGGATATCGATCCCTCCGACATCCACGCGGTGCTCTGGGCCATGTGCACGCGCTGCGACCCGCCGAACGACATCGACTACATCCGCGGCCATTGGAGCACACCGCTCGATCCGATGCTCCGGACGGCGCCCTATGAAAACAATCGCGCGATCGTCAACGCGTGCAAGCCGTGGGGATGGAAGGACGAGTTTCCGAAAACTGCCGAGGCGAGCCCCGAACTGCAGGAGTCACGTGATGAGGCGCTGGCCCGACTTGTTCAGCAGGTGATCTCCTGACGGCAGGGCCAGAACCCATGGCGCCCGGACCTCATGCGCGTCGTGGCCGGGCTTGTCCCGGCGGCGCGTTACTGGAGTCCCAGCAGGCCGTCAGTGCCCCTCAATCGTACACCGTCTCCACATAGTGGTCGGAGTCGACGACCGCCTCGATCACCGTCGGTCCGTCGGCGGCGAGCGCCGCGGTCACCGCGGCGGTGAGCGCCTCGGCGGAGCGCACGCCGTGCGCCGGCACGCCGAAGTAATGCGCCGGCGGATCGCGGTACTCTTCCTCCTGCAGGGCGGTGCCGTAGAGCGGAAACTGCCGGCGGATCTGCTTGACCTTGATCAGCGCGAGCCAGCGGTCGTCGAGGACGACGACCGGCAGCGCGAGGCCGAGGCGCTTTGCGACCGCGACCTCGCCGCAGGTCATCTGGAAGCAGCCGTCGCCGATGAGGCAGACCACCGGCAGGTCCGGCCGCGCGAGCTTCGCGGCGATGGCGCCCGGCAGGCCGAAGCCCATCGACGACCAGCCGTTGGTGACGTGGAAGGTCTTCGGCGCATGCGCCGTCCACTGGCTCGCGATCTGATGGGTGTGGGCGCCGACATCGAAGGAGAGAATGCCGTCCGGCGGCAGCGCCTTGCGCACCGCGTCGATCGCCGCATGGGCGGTGAACGCCGCGCTCGCCGGCCGCAGCGCCGCGGCGAACGCGCGGCGATGATCGGCAAGCGCCGCAAGCGTCCACGCATGGGCTGATTTCGGCGACGCCGTGAGCTTATCGAGCGCGGCATCGAGATCGCCGGTGACCTCGTGTACGAGCTTCACGCCCGGCGCGACATCGGCGGGTTCGATGTCGATCTGGAGCAGCGGCACGTCGCCGATCCACGCCTCGTATTCGACCTCGATCGTGTCGTAGCCGACGCCGACGATGAGATCGGCACCGCGCAGCAAGCGCCGCTGCACCTGGCGGCACGCCCGCTCGATGCAGCCGAGAGCGAGGGGATGATCGTCGTCGATCATGCCCTTGGCCATGGTGGTGGTGGCGAACGGCAGCGCGTGGCGCTCGACAAAGCGCTGCAGCCGGCCGGGATCGGCGATCCGCATCGCCGACGACCCGATCACGGCGACCGGCCGCTTCGCCGCCGCGATCAGCTCCGCGGCGCGCGCGATGGCAGCGTCGCCGGGCGGCGAAAGAGCGCGGATCGCGGCCGGCGCCGGCACCGCCTCCTTGGCCGGAGCGAGCGCGACGTCCTCCGGCAGGTCGAGATGCACCGGGCCCTGCGGCGACGTGAGCGCGAGCGCGATGGCCGCGCTCACCGTCTCGCCGACGCGTCCCTTTTCGAGGCGAAACGTCCCCTTGGTGATCGGCGCGAACAGGGCGTGGTGGTCGATCCACATCTGGATGCGGCGGCCGAGCTGATCGGTGATTGAGATTGCAGGTCAGCGCAATCATCGGCGAGCGATCGAGAAAGGCGCAGCCGACGCCGGTCGCGAGATTGGTCGCACCCGGCCCGAGCGTCGCGATGGCGAGGCCGGGCCGGCCGGTCATCCGCCCGGTGACGTCGGCGGCAAAGCCCGCCGAGCCTTCATGGGCGGTGAGGACGAAATCGACCCCGCCCTTGCGCATCGCTTCCATCAGCGGCAGCACGTTGCCGCTCGGAATGCCGAAGCCGCGGTCGATGCCGGCCGCCTTGAGGGTCGCGACGATCAGGTCAGCATTGTTCATCGGGATCACGCTCCGTGGTTCGCCGCGGGCCATATCGCATTTTCGCCGCTGCGCCTAGGATCGCGACGGAATGCGGACGCTGCAATGGAGCCCCTCATGCAGGACCTGGTGAAACGGGCGGGCGAGCTCGCCGCCCGATTGAAGGCGCGCAATCACACCGTCGCGGTCGCGGAATCCTCGACCGGCGGGATGCTCTCCGCGGCGCTGCTCGCGGTGCCCGGCGCGTCGGCCTATTTCATCGGCGGCGCGGTGGTCTACACCCGCGCCTCGCGCCGCGTGCTGCTCGGCATCACCGACGAGGCGATGGCCGGGATGCGGCCCTCGACCGAGGCCTATGCGCTTCTCGTCGCGCGCACCGCGCGGGAGAAGTTTGCAACCACCTGGGCGCTCGGCGAAACCGGCGCCGCCGGGCCGACCGGCAACCGCTACGGCGACGCGTCCGGCCACAGCTGCATCGCCGTCGCCGGCCCGGTCGAGCGCGCGATCACGCTCGAGACCGGCAGCACCGACCGCTTCGCCAACATGGAGGCCTTCACCGCGGCAGCGCTCGACCTGCTCATGCAGGCGATCGAGGCGGCGCCATAACCTCCCGTCATTCCGGGGCGCGCGTCAGCGCGGACTCGGTCCCGGCGATCTCGATTATCGGGGCACGGCTGTGCCGTGCCATCGGGGTGGCCGGGACAAGCCCGGCCAGCGGCGCATCTGTCGCGGTTTCTGCGACACGCGAAAATGCTCTAACATCGCCAAAACATCGGTCGGGAGGACACCCATGAAATCCATCGTGCTGATCGCGGCGCTGGCCGCCGTGGTGACGGCGAACGGCGCGCCAGGCGCAGAGCGCCGACACCATCCTCGTCAACGGCAAGGTGATCACGCTCGATCCCCGCTCGTCGGTGGCGCAGGCGATCGCCATCCGCGACGGCAAGGTGCTCGAAACCGGCACCGACGCGGACGTCCGCAAGCGCGCCGATGCCCACACCAAGGTGGTCGACCTCGGCGGCCGCACCGTGTCCCCGGGCTGATGGATTCCCACATCCATGCGCTGCGCGCCGGCCTCACCTATGCGGTCGAGGTGAGCTGGATCGGCGTGCCGAGCCTCGCCAAGGGCCTCGACATCATCCGCGAGGCGGCGCGCACCGCGAAGCCCGGCGCCTGGATCAAGATCGGCGGCGGCTGGACCGAGCTGCAGTTTCCCGAGAAGCGCGGGCCCACGGTCGCGGAGCTCGTCGCGGCCGCGCCGGACCGCCCGGTCTACGTCCAGCGGCTCTACAACACCGCCTGGATCACGCCCGCCGGCGTCAAGCTGATGGGCCTCACCCCGACGACGCAAATTCCCGGCGGCAAGGCGGAGATGGACGACGCCGGCAACCTCACCGGCGTGTTCACCGGGGTCAACGCCACCTTCAACTTCTTCACCGCCAAGATCCCGGCGCCGACCTTCGAGGAGCAGCTCGCCGGCACCAAGAAATACTTCCGCGAATTGAACCGGCTCGGCATGACCGCGGTGAACGACTTCCCCGGCGGCGGCATGCTGCCGGAGCATTTCCGCGCGGTGCAGACGCTGTGGCAGAACGGCGAGCAGACCTTGCGCGTGACGTTCCACATCTCCGCCGATCGGCTCGCCGACTTCAAGGCGCTCACGGCCTTCACGCCGATGAACTTCGGCGACGACTGGCTGCGCTACCGCGGCATCGGCGAATCGCTCACCCGCGGCATCTATGACGGCTCGACCGTCGGCATTCCCTACAACCCCTCCGACAAGGACCGCGCCGAGTTCTGCGAGGTGGCGCGGTGGGCGGCGGAGCACGGGATCAACGTCCACCAGCATGCGGCGAGCGACAAGGCGGCGTCGCTGATCCTCGACTGCTACGAGGCGGTGAACAAGGAATTCCCTATTCACGCGCTGCGCTGGCAGATGGCGCACATGGAGAACGCCTCGGTCGAGACGCTGCGGCGGATGAAGGCACTCGGCATGGGCTGGGCGGTGCAGGACCGCCTGCTCTATGCCGGCGGCATCGTCGCCAAGGTCCTGGGACCCGAGGGCTCGAAGCGCGCCCCGCCGATCGTGACCGGGCTCGAAGATGGGCCTGCCCGTCGCCGGCGGCACCGATTCCGACCAGGTCGCGCCGTACAGTCCGATGGTGTCGCTGCGCTGGCTCCTCGACGGCAAGGTGATCGACGGCACGCCGATGCGCGGGCCGGAGGAGTCGCCCTCGCGCGAAGACGCCTTGCGGATGTATTCGGCGAACGCCGCCTGGTTCACCTTCGACGAAGGCAAGCGCGGCACGCTCGAGCCCGGCAAATATGCCGATCTCGCCGTGCTCTCCGACGACTACATGACGGTGCCGGTGGAGAAAGTCGGCGAGCTCGTGTCGCTGCTCACCATCGTCGGCGGCAAGGCCGTCTACGGCGACGGCCCCTTCGCCGCGCTGGAAGGCAAGCTGTAGCCGCTGCGAACCTCTCCCCGCGTGCGGGGAGAGAGCGCGGCCAACCTTGAGGCGTCATCGCCGGGCTTGTCCCGGCGACCCCGATCATCGGGGCACCGCTGTGCCATATGATCGGGGTGGCCGGGACAAGCCCGGCCATGACCACTCTGTGAGGTGGAACCGCTCTGGACTGATGGCGAACTCCGGCCGCACCCTCACGCCGCCCGATCGCGGGCGGGCGGGGCGAAGCGGCCGTAGAAGGTCTCGTCCTTCGCCGCCATGTCGAGCAGGAGCGGCGACGGCTTGAACCGCGGTCCGCATTTCATCGCAAGCTCCTCGCAGCGGGCGACGAAGCGGGCGGTGCCCATCATGTCGATGTAGGACAGCGTGCCGCCGGAGAACGGCGCGAAGCCGAAGCCGAGGATCGAGCCGACGTCGGCCTCGCGCACGTCGGTGAGCACGCCTTCCTCGAAGCAGCGCGCGGTCTCGAGCGCCTGGATGCCGAGCAGCCGGTCCTTGAGCTCGGCGACGTCGATGGTGTCGGGATCGAGCTTGGTCGGCTGCAGGTCGGCGAGGCCCGGCCACAGCCGCTTCTCGCCGCGCTCCGGATAGTCGTAGAAGCCCTTGCCGTTCTTGCGGCCGTAGACGGCCGCGCTTCTCGACGAGCTCGGAGAGCAGCTCCTTCTGCGCGGGATCGATGGCGCCGGCGCCGAGATCGGCTTCGGTGGCCTTCAGGATCTTCCAGGCGAGATCGACCGCGACCTCGTCGTTGAGCGCGAGCGGGCCGACCGGCATGCCGGCCATGCGGCCGACATTCTCGATCATCGCCGCCGGCACGCCTTCGGTGAGCATCAGGTGGCCCTCGCGCAGATAGGTGCCGACCACGCGCGAGGTGTAGAAGCCGCGCGAATCGTTGACGACGATCGGGGTCTTGCGGATCGCGCGCACATAGTCGAGCGCGGTGGCGAGCGCGGCGTCGCCGGTCTCCTTGCCGCGGATGATCTCGACCAGCATCATCCGCTCGACCGGCGAGAAGAAGTGGATGCCGATGAAGCGCGACGGGATCGGCGAAGCTCTTCGCGAGCGAGGTGATCGGCAAGGTCGAGGTGTTGGAGGCGAAGATCACGCCGGGCTTGAGCGCACCTTGCGCCTTCGCATAGGTCTCGGCCTTCACCTTGCGGTCCTCGAACACCGCTTCGATGACGAGGTCGCAGTCGCGCGAGCGCGGCGTAATCGGCGGTCGCGGTGATGCGCGCGATGAGCGCGTCGCGCTCTGCCGCGGTGGCGCGGCCGCGGTTGATCTGGTCGCCGATCAGCTTGGCCGAATGCGCCTTGCCGCGCTCGGCGCTCTCCTGATCGCGGTCGATCAGCACGACGTCGATGCCGGCGAGTGCGGTGACGTAGCCGACGCTCGCGCCCATGAAGCCGGCGCCGATGATGCCGACGCGTCTTCGGCGTGCTGCGCGGCAGGTCGGGCCGGCGCGCGCCCTTGTTGAGCTCCTGCATCGAGACGAACAGCGAGCGCATCATCGCCGCGGCTTGCGGCGAGCGCAGGATTTTCGCGAACCAGCGCGACTCGACGCGCAGCGCGAGGTCGAACGGCAATTGCAGGCCCTCGTAGACGACCTGCAGGATCGCCCGCGCGGCGGGATAGTTGTCGTAGGTCTCGCGGCGGTAGATCGCGTTCGCGGCCGGGAAGGTCATCATGCCGGTCTTGGAGTAGACCGTGCCGCCCGGCAGCCTGAAGCCGTCGATGTCCCACGGGTTCTTCGCCTTGCCGCCGGCCTTGATCCAGTCCTTCGCCGCCTTCACGAGGTCGGCGGGCGGCACGATCGCGTCGATGAGCTTCATCGCCCGCGCGCGCTCGACCTTGATCTGGTCGCCCTTGAGGAGGAACTGCAGCGCGTCGGCGGGCGCGAGCATGCGCGCGATGCGCGTCGTGCCGCCGGCGCCGGGAAACAGGCCGACCTTGATTTCCGGCAGCCCGAGGCGCGTCTTGCGGGTTCTGCGACGCGACGCGGTGGTGGCAGGCAAGCGCAAGCTCGAAGCCGCCGCCGACCGCGGTGCCGTTGATCGCCGCGACCCACGGCTTGCCGCAGGTCTCGATGCGGCGATAGAGCAGCGACAGCTTGCGGCTCTCCTCGAACAGGCGGGTCGCCGCCTGCTCCTCGTCGTCGCCGGGGAGCTTCTGGAAGGTGCGGCCGAGAGATTCGAGAAGCGTGAGATCGGCGCCGGCGCAGAAGGTGTCCTTGCCCGAGGTGATCACCACGCCCTTCACCGCCGCATCGCCGGCCAGTTGCTCCACCAGTGCCGCGAGTTGCTGGATCGCATCGAGCGAGATCAGATTCATCGAACGGCCCGGCACATCCCAAGTGACGAGGGCGATGCCGTCGCCGTCGAGATCGACCTTGAAGTTGGCGTAGCTCATGGAATTCTCCGCAGTGGGCCTGCGCTCCGCTCCTCGAAGGATCGTCATGGCCGGGCTCGTCCCGGCCACCCCGATCATTTGGCACAGCCGTGCCTCGCTATCGGGGTCGCCGGGACAAGCCCGGCGATGACGGCTCTGAGTGCTTCGCCGTCATTTGCGATGTCTCCTACCGCTCCGACCCGGGATAGGGGTCCCCCGACTTGTGCAGAAAGCGCGCGTCCCTGCCGATGCGCTCCAAGCGCATGTCGATGTCGGGATAGTCGACGTCGTCGTTCGCAGCGCGGCTGCCGATCTCGAGATAGACCGCGTCGACGCCGCCGCGGTTGATGAGGCAGTGCCCGTTGGCGACGCCGGCCTTCCAGCCGGCCGCATCGCCCGGGCGCAGCACCGTCTCGCCGCCGTCCTCGCACAGCACGAGCTCGCCGGCGAGCATGTAGATGAATTCGTCCTCGTTGGCGTGCCAATGGCGCTGCGAGGAGGCGGCGCCGGGCGTCAGGGTGGAGAGGTTGACGCCGAACTGGTCGAGGCCGACGGCATTGCCGAGCCGCTTGCGCGAACGCCCGAGCACCGCCTGGCGGAACGGCTCCGGATATCCGGTGGAGGTGTCCACCTTCAGGGCCGCGATGTCGATCTTCGGCATGGTTGGTTCTCCGGGAATTGGAATCGAGCGGACGATGAATTGTGCGATGGGGCCGCGCTCCTCACACACGCTCGATGATGGTCGCCGTGCCCATGCCGGCGCCGATGCAGAGCGTGACGAGGGCCGTGTTGAGGTCGCGCCGCTCCATCTCGTCGATCGCGGTGCCGAGGATCATCGCGCCGGTCGCGCCGAGCGGATGGCCGAGCGCGATCGCGCCGCCATTGACGTTGACCTTGGCGCGATCGACCTCGAACGCCTGCAGGAAGCGCAGCACCACCGCCGCGAAGGCCTCGTTGACCTCGATGAGATCGATGTCGGAAAGCGTCATGCCGGCCTTCTTGAGCACCTTGCGCGTCACGTCGACCGGCCCCGTCAGCATGATCGCCGGCTCCGAACCGATGTTGGCGAAAGCCTTGATGCGGGCGCGCGGCTTCAGATCGGCGCGTTTGCCGGCCTCGGCATTGCCGATCAGCACCGCGGCAGCGCCGTCGACGATGCCGGAGGAATTTCCCGCGTGGTGCACGTGGTTGACGGATTCGACGTCTGGATGGGCCTGGACGGCGACGGCATCGAAGCCCGCAAACTGCGCCCATCTGCACGAACGAGGGTTGGAGCTGCGCCAGCGCCTGCATCGTGGTCGACGGCCGCATGTGCTCGTCCTTGGCGAGCAGCGTGATGCCATTGCAGTCCTTCACCGGGATGACCGATTTCGCGAAGCGCTTTTCGTCCCAGGCGACGCCGGCGCGCTTCTGGCTCTCTACTGCGTAGGCGTCGACGTCGTCGCGGGAGAAGCCGTACTTGGTGGCGATGAGGTCGGCGGAAATGCCCTGCGGCATGAAATAGGCCGGGATCGCGATCGACGGGTCGACCGGCCATGCGCCGCCCGACGCACCGATGCCGACCCGGCTCATCGACTCGACGCCGCCGCCGATCGTCATGTCGTGCTGGCCCGACATCACCTCGGCCGCGGCGAAATTGACGGCGTCGAGCCCGGACGCGCAGAAGCGGTTGATCTGCACGCCGGGCACGCCGTTGCCGTAGCCGGCGCACAGCGCGGCGGCGCGCGCGATGTCGCCGCCCGCTTCGCCGACGGGATCGACGCAGCCGAGCACGACGTCGTCGACGAGGGTGGGATCGAGTTTGTTGCGCGTGCGCAACGTCGCCAGCGCCTGGGTCGCGAGGGCGAGTGCGGTCACTTCGTGCAGTGCGCCGTCAGCCTTGCCTCGCCCGCGCGGCGTACGGACGTGGTCGTAGATGAAGGCGTCGGTCATGAGGCTCTCCGCTCGTCCGCAACCCCGGCAACTGTCCCGATGACGCTCGCTCCCGCGGCTGATGCTACAGGCTGCGCGCGATGACGAGCTTCATGATCTCGTTGGTTCCCGCGTAGATGCGCAGCACCCGCGAATCACGATAGAGGCGCGAGATCGGATACTCGTCCATATAGCCATAGCCGCCGAACAATTGCAGGCAGCGGTCGACGATTTTTCCCTCGGTGTCGGTGACCCAGGATTTCGCCATCGAGGCGGTGACGGTATCGAGCCCGCCCTCGACGAGGCGCCCGATGCAGTGATCGACGAACACCCGGGACACCGTCGCCTCGGTCTTGCATTCCGCGAGCACGAACTGGGTGTTCTGGAATTGGATGAGCTTGCGTCCGAACGCCTCGCGTTCCTTGACGTAGTCGATGGTGAGCGCGAGCGCGCGCTCCATCATCGCCTGGGCGTGCACGGCGACGATCAGGCGCTCCTGCGGCAGCTCGCGACATGAGCTGGGCGAAGCCCTGGTTCTCCTCCGAGCCGAGCAGGCTTTCAGCGGGAAGCGCGACGTCCTCGAAGAACAGCTCGGAGGTGTCGGCGGCATCGAAGCCGAGCTTCTTGAGCTTGCGGCCGCGACGGAAGCCCTGGACCTCGTCGGTCTCCACCACGATGAGCGAGATGCCCTTGGCGCCGGCGGCGGGATCGGTCTTCGCCGCCACGATGATGAGGTTGGCGTGCTGGCCATTGGTGATGAAGGTCTTGGCGCCGGAGAGCACGTAGCCGTTGCCGTCGGCGGACGGCGCGGGTGCGGATCGCCTGCAGGTCGGAGCCGGCGCCGGGCTCGGTCATGGCGATGGCGCCGACGAGCTCGCCGGTGGCGAGCCGCGGCAGCCAGCGCCGCTTCTGCTCTTCGGTGCCGTAATGCAGGATGTAGGGGGCGACGATGCCGGAATGCAGCGGCGCGCCGAAGGCGTCGAAGCCGGCGTCGCTGAGCGCGCGGTTGATTGCCGCCTCGTGGGCGAAGCTGCCGCCTCCGCCGCCATAGTCCTCGGGCATCGACGCGCATAGAAGGCCGGCGGCGCCGGCCTTGGTCCAGACGTCGCGGTCATACATGCCCGCCTCGTTCCAGCGATCGAAGTGCGGAACGAACTCGGCGTCGATGAAGCGGCGCGCCTGCTCCTCGAGCAGCACGACGTCCTCGGTCATCCAGGCGGGACGGGGAACCTCGAGAGGGGGCATCGGCGATCCCGGATCAGTTTTTTCTCAGGTGGCGGCCGTTCGAACGCCGATCTTATCAAAACGCCTCCGCCGGCAACTCCATCACCGCGGCGGCGCCGGCTTCGACGCGGGCGAGCCGCGTCGCGGTCTCCGGCAGCAGGCGCTCGATGAAAAAGCGCGCGGTGACGAGCTTCGCGCCATCCGGCCGCCCGCGTCGGCCGGATCGGTCGCGAGCTTCGCACGGGCCGCTTGCGCGATGCGGCACCACATGTAGCCGAGCGCCGACGAGCCCCATCAGATGCATGTAGTCGGTCGCGCCGGCGCCGGCGTTGTCGGGCTTGCCGATGGCGTTCTGCATGAACCACACCGTCGCCTGCTGCAGGTGGCCGAGCGCCTTGCCCAGCGGCTCGACCAGGGGCTTCATTGCGGCGTCCGCCTCGTGCTCCCTGACGTAGCCCTGCACCTCGGCAAAGAACGCCATGATCGCGCGCCCGCCGTCCTTGCCGAGCTTGCGGCCGACGAGGTCGAGGGCCTGGATGCCGTTCGAGCCCTCGTAGATCATGGGGACGCGGGCGTCGCGCACGAACTGCTCCATCCCCCATTCGCGGATGTAGCCGTGGCCGCCGAACACCTGCTGCGCCGTCACCGTGTTCGCAAACCCGACGTCGGTGAGCACGCCTTTGATGAGCGGCGTGAGGAGGCCCATGTGGTCGTCGGCCGCCTGCCGCGCCTTGGCGTCGTCGGAGCGCCGCGCGACGTCGCCTTGAAGCGAGGTCCACAGGATGAGGGCGCGGCCGGCCTCGTTGAAGGCGCGGATCGTGAGCAGCATGCGCCGCACGTCGGGATGGACGATGATCGGATCGGCCGGGAGGTCCTTGAACTTGGTGCCTGTCAGCGCCCGGCCCTGGAGCCGGTCCTTCGCGTATTGCGGCGGCATTCTGGTAGGCGACCTCCGAGAGCGCGAGCCCCTCCAGGCCGACGCCGAGGCGCGCCTCGTTCATCATGACGAACATGGCGTGGAGGCCGCGGTTTTCCTCTGCCACCAGCCAGCCGGTGGCGCCGTCATAGTTCATGACGCAGGTGGCGTTGCCGTGGATGCCCATCTTGTGCTCCAGCGCGCCGCAGGACACCGCGTTGCGCGCGCCGAGTGTGCCGTCGGCGGCGGGGACGATCTTCGGCACCACGAACAGCGACAGGCCGTGGGTGCCGGGCGGCGCGCCCTCGATGCGCGCCAGGACGAGATGGATGATGTTCGCCGCGAGGTCGTGCTCGCCGGCGGAGATGAAGATCTTTGCTGCCGGTAATCCGATAGCTGCCGTCCGCCTCACGAACCGCCTTGGTGCGGATCAGCCCAAGATCGGTCCCGCAATGGGCCTCGGTAAGATTCATGGTGCCGGTCCATTCGCCGGTCGCCAGTTTTGGAACGTAGAGCGCCTTCTGCTCCTCCGAGCCGTGGACCAGCAGCGCCGCGATCGCGCCCCTGGGTCAGGGTCGGATACATGGCGAAGGCGAGGTTCGCCGACACCATGAACTCGCTGATGAGCTGCGAGATCGCGACCGGTAGCCCGAGACCGCCATAGGCCGGCGGCACTGCGACGCCGATCCAGCCGCCCTCGACATAGCGGCGGTAGGCCTCCTTGAAACCGGTCGGGGTCGCCACGCGGCCATCGTCGCCGCGGCGGCAGCCCTCCTCGTCGCCGATGCGGTTGAGCGGCGCCAGAACCTCCTCGCAGAACCGCCCCGCCGTCCCGAGCACCGCCGCGACGACGTCGGGCGTGGCCTCGGAAAAGCCGGGCAGGTTGGCGTAGCGCTCGATGTGGAAGACGTCGTTGAGCAGGAACAGGGCATCCTCGACCGGCGCCTTGTAGGCAGGCATGGCACTCTCCTCGTCGACGGTCGACCTCCGTCCGCTCCGGGCGGCTTATAGCGGCGGGGGCGCCGGACGCAAAACGCGCCGGCTTGGCTGAGTTCGCGCTGCAACACCGGCGTACCGAATCGCACTCCGGTACAGCCGGCCTCATGAAATTTCGCCCATGCACCGAGGTCGTTAACCCGCCCTTTACCGTAATCCGCAGAAAGTCCGGATGTGGCGCGTCGCTCCAGTGCTGCTTCGAGGGGAGCGGCAAGTCGAGCGGTCGAGCCCGAACCCACCGGAGCGAACATGAGACCCGTGCCGTGGCACCTCAAAGGCGTTCACCCCGACGCGCGAGAGGTTGCGCGCGAGGCGGCTAGGCGCTCCGGGGTTTCGGTGGGCGCCTGGCTCAACTCCCTCATCATCAATGCCGCCGAACCGGGCGAATCGCCGACGGGCGAATGCGCGCCGGCGGCCGCAGCGTCGCCCGCGCCGGCCTCCGAAGGGGCGCCACGGGCCCCGGCCGGGGAAGCGCTGACCTCGATCGGCCGGCAGATCGACGAGCTCAAATGGCGGCTGGAAAGCCTCTCGCGCGACGATTCGACCCGCCAGGCCGCCGTTTCGGCCGCCGCCACGGCCGCCGCGGAAGAAATCCGCAGCGCGCGCCTCGCCGACGCCATCTCGCGGATCGACCGCCAGCTCGATCGCCTGAGCCGCAGCAAGCGCACGGCGCGTCCCGATACCGACGACAGCGTCGACGACGCGCTCGCCGAGATCACCGCCCGGCAGCATGCTCTGGAGGACGAGTTCACCGAGCCGCAGCTGTTCGATGCTCCGGACGCCGATAGCGGCCGCCGCCGCGACACCCAAAACGCGGCCGTCGAAAAGCAGCTCCAGGAGATCGCCGCCCAGATCAAGACGCTGCAGGGCTCGATGCAGCTCGACGGTCTCGCCTCCGGCCTGACACGCACCATCGAGGAAGCTGCGCCGAAGAAGGCGATCGAGGGCGTCGAAGAGCAGCTTCGCCAGCTCACCGGTCAGCTCGAGGCGGCGCGGTCGTCGGCGCCGCGCCGGGCAACTCGACCTCCTGCGCGCCGACATCGCGGAGATCGGGCGCAACCTCGCCGAAGCGAAGCCGCAGGCCGTAGCCGCGATCGAGCAGCAGGTGCGTGACCTCACGGACGAGGTCGGCAAGCTACAGCCGCTCCCGGACGAGATCGCCAGTGCCTTGCGCAGGGAATTCGCCGAGATCGGCCAGGCGATCCGCGAATTGATGCCGCAATACGCCGGCGCATCGCTCGGAGAGCAGATGCGCGCGCTCACCGAGGAAATCGCCAAGCTGTCGCCGCCGGTGCGCGCCGAGGAGATCGCCGAGGCGCTGCGCAAGGATCTCGGCGAGATCGCCGAGACCCTCAAGAACGCGGTGCCGCCCGGGGCGCTCACCTCGCTGGAGCAGGAGGTGCGTGCGCTCGGTGCGCGCGTCGAGGCGAACCGTGCCTCGCTCCAGGACCATCCGGTGATCGCGGACATCGAGCGCAGCCTCGCCGACCTGCGTCACCGTCTCGAGGTCATGGCGCCGATCGGCGACGTGGCGAGCCTCGCCGAGACGGTGCGCACGCTCTCCACCCGGGCCGACGCCATCGCCAGTGAGGTGGCGGCGCCGGGGCGCCTGCATCAGCTCGATGAAGCGATCGCGACGCTGCGCGAGCTCGCCGGCCACATCGCCTCGCCGGCGGACATCGCGGCGCTGTCGCGCGACATCCAGGCGCTGGCGGAGAAGGTCGACAACAGTGCCCGGCCGGATGATCAATCGAGCGCAGCGATGATGACTCTCGACCGGCGGCTCGCCGACATGGCCGCCGCTTTCGACAGCCGCCAGGCTGAAGCGGTGGCGATCCCCGGCGATCTCGAAGCGCTGTTTCAGAAACTCTCCGACCGGATCGATTCGGTCGAGTTGCGCAGTGCCGATCCGGGCGCGCTCAACGGTCTCAACGGTCTCGACGGCCGGATAGCCGGCCTCGCCGACAAGCTCGATGCTTCGCATGCGCAGCTCGGCCGTCTCGATAGCGTCGAGCGCGGGGTCGCCGAGCTCGTGGAGCAGATCCAGGCACTGCGCGCCCAGAACGATGACAAGCTGCAGGCGATCCAGCGGGAGCTCGTCGACAACGCAACGCGCGCCGTGAGCGAGCCAGCCGAAGCGATCCGCCGGGACGTCGCGACGCTCAAGGAGCTCCAAAGCGCGATCGACCGGCGCACCCAGGACACTTTCGAGGCAGTGTACGGCACCATCGAGCAGGTCGTCGACCGCCTGGCCAGCATCGAGGAAGACCGCCGCCCCAAGGAAAATTCAGGGCTCCACAATCCTGGGCCCCACATTCCGGGGTCTCACGATCCGGGCTCTCACAATCCCGGGCTCCATCACCCGGAGCCCCCCAAACCTGGGCCCAAGGCGTCGGCCGAAAAGGCGGCGCCGGTGCTCGTCGCCGATGCTCCGGCACTCGCGCCCGCGGCGTCGCCGCTTCGCGAGCGTCTCATCCTTGCGATGGAAGATGCCAAACCCGGCGCGGCATCGCGTGCGCCGCTCGTGTCCGACCTGCCGCCGGATGCGCCGCTGGAGCCCGGCTCGGGCGGACGGCGTGGCCGCGCCATGGCCGGCACCATCGATCGCATCGCCGGCTCGGATGGGGCGCCGAGCGCGGCTGCGGCCGTGACCGGCGAGGCCGCACCCGCGGTGCGCGCCAACTTCGTGGCGGCGGCACGGCGGGCTGCACAAGCGGTCGCCGACGAGCAGAACGGCACGCCGACGACACGCTTTGCGGTGACTGGCGAAGCAAAGGGCAAGCGAAGCGGCGCCTTCGTGATGCGGTTCGGACCGCAGATCAAGGCAGTGATCGTCGGCATCAGCGTCGTCGCCATCGTCCTCGGCGCGTTGCGCCTCGCCATCGATCTGTTCACCGGCCCCAGTGGGTCGTCTGGCGCGCCAGCGACCGAAATGCAGGCTCCGGACACCGCGCCGATCGCGCCGCCCGTGATGCCGGCCAATCCGCCGACCCCCGGCAGAGGGGCCGGGCTCGGCGGTGGGCCCTCCGCGCCGGCGATGCCGCGCCGAAGCCGCAGGAAGTCCGCGACACGAACCCGACGCTCCCGGCCAGAGAATTGGCCAAGGACTGGACCAAGGAGCCGCTGCCGCCCGCCATCGGCGGCAGGGCCCTCATCGCTGCGGCCACGTCCGGCGATCCGGCCGCGAGCTACGAGGTCGGGTCGCGCTTCGCCGACGGCACCGGCGTGCCACAGGACCTTGTGGCGGCGGCGGCCTGGTTCGAGCGCGCTGCCCGTGGCGGCGTCACGATGGCGCACTTCCGCCTCGGCAGCATGTACGAGAAGGGCCTCGGCCTGAAGAAGGACCTGCAGGAGGCGCGACGCCTCTATGTCGCCGCCGCCGACAAGGGCAATGCCAAGGCGATGCACAACCTCGCCGTGCTCTACGCCGAGGAAATCGACGGCAAGCCCGATTATCCGACGGCGACGCAGTGGTTCCGCAAGGCGGCGACCTACGGCGTCGTCGACAGCGAATACAATCTCGCCATCCTCTATGCCCGCGGCGTCGGCATCGAGCGCAACCTCGTCGAGTTCCTACAAATGGTTCGCGCTCGCGGCGCGGGGCGGCGACAAGGATGCCGGCAAGAAGGCCCTCGACATCGCCGGTCATCTCGACGAGCAGCAATTGACCGCGGTGCGCCAGGCCGTCGAAAGCTTCGTTCCGCAGAACCAGCCCGACGATGCGGTTTCCGTCAGAACACCGTCCGGCGGCTGGGACCATGAAATCACGGCGGCGCGCAAGGTAAGCACCGCGTCCCGCTAGAACCCCGCGAGAGAGAGCCTCACCCCGCCTCCTCGCAAGAGACCGCCTGGCCCCCGCCGGGCGGTCTCACCCTTTTTGGCAGCGCGCCGGACGTGCCCGGAATCGCGCCGTGTGAGGGTCTGCTCGCGAGCCCCGGCCACGCGCTGTGGAGGGGCGGTAAATTGGCCGGGCTCCGCAGAAAAAAGCCTTGCGTTTGCGGGACAAGGGAATACCGGTTGCAAAGGCCGCCGCCCCGGCGAGGCCCATCCGCCAGCACCGTTCCTGCCACTCGCACCGTCGGATCGAGCCTGTGGAAATTTACCTTCCGATCGCCGACCTCCCCGTGAACATTTTCCTGCTGCTCGCGATGGGTCTAGCGGTCGGATTCATTTCCGGGATGTTCGGCATCGGCGGCGGCTTCCTGATGACGCCATTGCTCATCTTCATCGGGGTGTCGCCCGCGGTCGCGGTGGCGACGGTATCGACCCATATCGCCGCCTCGTCGATGTCCGGCGCCGTGTCCTACTGGCGCCGCCGCGCCATCGACCTCGCGCTCGCCCTGATGCTGCTGGTCGGCGGCATCGTCGGCACCCAGGGCGGGGTGTGGCTGTTCACCTTGTTGCGCAAGATCGGCCAGCTCGACATCACCATCGGTATTGCCTACGTGCTGCTGCTCACCTCGGTCGGCGCCATGATGGTGGCGGACGGCGCCCGCGCGATGCTGCGGCAGCGCCAGGGCAAGCCGGTGCCGCTGCGCCATTCCGGCAGCCACACCTGGATCCACGGCCTGCCGCTGAAGATGCGGTTCAAGCAGTCCCGCATCTACGTGTCCGCGGTGCCGGTGGTCGTGATCGGATGGATCATGGGTTTCGCCGGCGCGATCCTCGGCATCGGCGGCGGCTTCCTCCTGGTGCCGATGCTGATCTATCTCCTCCGGGTGCCGACCAACGTGGTCATCGGCACCTCGATGGTCCTCACGCTCGTCACCATGGCGTCGGCGACGGTGCTCCATGCGATGACCAACCACCTCGTCGATGCGGTGCTCGCGCTGATCCTCATGGTGGGCGGGGTCGTCGGCGCCCAGTTCGGCGCCCGCGCCGGCCAGAAGATGCGCAGCGAGCGCCTGCGGCTGCTGCTCGGCGCGCTCGTCGCTCGCGGTCGGGCTGCGCTTCGCCTTCGACCTCGTGGTCCGGCCCGAGGACCTCTTTTCCATCCGCCCGCTCGAGGGCGTCGAATGAGGTGCGTCGCCGCCGCGTTGGTTGCCACGCTGATTGCAGCGCCGATGGCCGCGCTCGTCGCCGCCGTCCCGGCCCGGGCCGAACGCCTGATCGCCTCGCTGTCGAGCCACCGTGTGCAGATCACCTCGATCTTCACCGGCGTCGAGCTCGTCCTGTTCGGGACCATGGAGCCCGAGCCCGAAGTCGGGGCCGCGCAAGGGCGCCTACGACATCATCGCCACCGTCACCGGGCCGCGGCAGACCCTGGTGACCCGGCGCAAGGCGCGGGTGTTCGGCATCTGGGTCAACGTCGAGTCGCGCACCTTCGTCGACGTGCCGTCCTATCTCTCCGTGCTGTCGACGCGGCCGTTTGGCGACTTCACCAACGAGGAAACGCAGCGCCGCCTGCAGATCGGCCTCTCCCACACGCTGCTCACCCAGCAGATCGGGCCGGATCTCGCCGACGTGGTCGTCGACGACGAATTCCGCCAGGCTTTCCTGCGGATCAAGGAGCAGCGCAAGCTCTACAGCGAGTCGACCAAGGGCGTGACGTTCCTCACCCCGACGCTGTTCCGCGGCGCCATCGACGTGCCGGCGGAAGCGCCCATCGGTACCTATGACGTCGACGTCAAGCTGTTCGCCGACGGCGCGATGATCGCGCGCACTTCGTCGGCCTTCGACATCGTCAAGGTCGGCTTCGAACGCTTCATCGCCGGCTCCGCCGCCGACCACGGCCTGCTCTACGGCCTCGCCACCGCCGCGATGGCGATCATGACGGGATGGTTCGCCTCGGTGGTGTTCAGAAGGGATTGAAGGCACCGAAGTTTCTATGAGCCTTCCCTGCGCCAACGCGCTATTGTAGCCCCGGTACACAGAGCCGCCTCGGGACGTGCCGAAGATCCCGTAATTTCAACGGGCGGCGTTGGTGCCGACGGCCGGCGCACCTGAGATTTCAAATTCATTTTTTACTGGCGAAAACATTGGCGCCGTTCGAGTGCCGCTCGCCTTCAGGAGGAAATCGTCATGACGCTTGCACGCCGAGCGTTCCTGCGGCTCGCCGCGGGCGCTGCCGCCGTTCCCGCCGCGTCCGCATGCCGCCGCGCAGTCCTACCCAACGCGGCCGATCACGGTCATCGTGCCGTTCGCCGCCGGCGGGCCGGCAGACACGGTCGCGCGCCTCGTCTCGCGAGCGCGATGCGCGTGACGCTCGGCCAGCCGATGATCATCGAGAACGTGGCGGGTGCGACGGGCAGCGTCGGCGTCGGTCGCGCGGTGCGGGCGTCGGCCGACGGCTACACGCTGATCGCCGGCACCTTGACGACGCACGTGCTGATCGGCGCGCTTTACACGCTTCCCTACGATCTCCTCGCCGACTTCAAGCCCGTCGCGCTGCTCGCGGACGGACCACTGCTGATGACCGCGCGGCAGGGCGTGCCGGCGAGCGACCTCAAGGCGCTGATCGCCTGGCTCAAGGCCAATCCCGACAAGGCGACGCAGGCCATCAGCCGGCGTCGGCGCCATCGAGCATGTCGCCGCGATGTTGCTGCAACGTCAGACCGGTACACGCTTCCAGCTCGTGCCCTATCGCGGCAATGCGCCGGCCATGCAGGACCTGGTGGCCGGGCAGATCGATATGATGCTCGCCGACGCCGCCACTGCGCTTCCCTATGTCGGCAGCGGTCGAATCAAGGCGCTGGCGGTCATGGCCAAGTCGAGGATGGCGGCGGCGCCTGATATTCCGACGGTCGACGAAGCCGGCCTGCCGGATTTCTACGCGTCATTGTGGTACGGGCTGTGGGCGCCGAAGAACACGCCGGACGGCATAATCGCAAGGCTGAACGTGGCCGCGGTCAATGCGCTCGCCGATCCGACCGTGCGCAAGCGGCTCGCCGATCTCGGCCAGGACGTTCCGCCGCCCGCCGAGCAGACGCCACCGGCGCTCGGCGCGCGGCAGAAGGCCGAGATCGAGAAATGGTGGCCGATCATCAAGGCCGCCAACATCAGGGCGGAGTGAAGGGAGCTGCACCCCTCGCTCAATCTGACAGGCACCGTGCCGCGGCGAAGCTGTAGAGCCGGCGCTGGCCGATGAGGTGCGCGGTGAAGCCGAGCGCGCCGAACACTTTCAGGAACGCGGCGTTGCGGATGTCGAGCCCGCCGGTGAAAGCGCCGAAGGCCGGCATCACCAGACGCTCGCCGTCGGTCGCGAAGCATTTGCGGGTCTGGGTGCGGCCGCGCTGGTGGATGCGGGCGGTGGGATGCAGGTGGCCCGCAATTTCCCCACAGGTCTCGCCGAATGTTTCGTTGAAGCTCCTGCTGAAGCTGGAACTCTTAACCCGGCGCCGCCGCCGCACGCCGTCGGCTCGTGGCGGAACGACAGCGGCCCGAGCGCCAGCGTGCGGGCGAACACGCCGCCGATGCCCTCGCCGGATCGGGTCGCGGTTGCGGCAATCCATATCCAGTCGCGACCGCGCTGCAATTCTGAGCTCGCGCGGTCGGTCGCGGCAAGCGGGCGGCCCACCGCCGTCTGGGAATGAATCGCCGAGCGCGATCACGATACGCGCCGCATAGCGGGCGATGACGCCGGCGAGAGCTTCGAGCGTCGCTGCGGTATCATAAGGCGGCATGAGCACGCCGCGCACCGCGAAGGCCGAGCCTTTTTCGAGATGCAGGTCGGAGACGATGAGCGCGCCTTCCTCGGGCCAGTAGAGCGCGCCGGCAAGGTCGGCGACCAGGAAACGCCGGCGACAGCGATCTCGGCGCCGGTGCCGCACCAGGGCTGCACCTGCCAGATCCGCCTGCGAACCCGCGACATCGTGTGCGTCGATCCGCATGGCCTCTTTCACCAATTCCGCCTCGGCTTCGGCGAGCAAGGGTCTCCGCTGCTTCGCCATAGACGGATTCGCGTCCGACCTCCAGCATCACCGGCACTGCAAGTGGGAGTACGCTGGTCCAGTGCCGCGCGACGATGCCGCCCTTCACTCGCGCAAGCATCGCGCCAAGGCGCCGGATATCGAGAAGCCCGGCCGCCGCCTCCTGACGTGCGGCGCGCAAGAGGATGTGGTCCGCTTGGTGGCGGTGAAGGCACGTCGTAGACGAGGTCGTTGAAATCGTCATCTGGCGCCGCTTCTTCTCCTCGCTGGGCGAGCGGCGCTCATCAGGCCGGAGATGATGGCGCATTGCCGGAACATGCGTTTCATCAGCGCGGACTTGGCAAGCCAGGCTTCGAGGTCGTCACCCAGCATGTCCTCGTCGAAGAGATCGGCGAGCGAGAGCTTGCCGGTGCGGATGGCGCGGGCGGGATCGCCGAGGCTCCACACGGCCAGCGCATATTCGTTGGCGACGAAGCCGAGCGGGTGCAGCCGCGCCCGCTCGAGCCTTCGCGTGAGCAGCATGCCCAGCGTCTGGTGGGCGAGCCGGCCTTCGAAGGGATAGCAGACGCAGATAGCTCTTATCGCCGCGCGGAAACGTCTCGACGAAAGCTCGCCGAGCTTCGGCACCACCGAACGCCACTGCTGGAAGTCCCGAGCCATCGCGCACCTGATCGGGCAGGGCGGTCCAGGGCAGCGGGGCGCGAGATGAAGGTCACGACGCGGCCGGCGAGGTAGGTCGAGAGCGGAAACTTGCCGCCGCATAGGCCGGCACCTTCGGGTCCTCGCTGGTGGGCGCGAGACATAGGCCTCGTCCTCGGCCATCGCTTCGTAGCGCAGCACTTCGCCGGAGAACACGAAGGTGTTGCTGGTGTCAGCCCCTTGATGAAGTACTCCGATCTCTGCGAGCACGTGGCCGCCACGCGCGATGATGCTGGTTGGCCCGTGCCGCGTCCGGAGCGCACAAGGCGCACCTTGATCATCGTCTCCTCGACGATAGTGCCGACATTGAGCCGGTACTGCTGGGCGATGCGCGGATCGGCGATGCGCCAGCGTCCGTCGGCGCCCTGGCGGTTTTCGCGAAATGCTCAGACCTTGCTGAGCGCGTAGCCGCCGGTCGAATACGAAATCCAGGATGGCATCGAAGTCCTCGCGCGACAAGGCCGCAAGGGTGCGGTAGCCGAACCTCGCCAGACAGCTTGTCGGCGAAAAATGGTGCGCCGCAGGCGCGTCCGCAACACGTGCTGCGCCAGCACATCGAAGGCGCCGGTGCGTAGCGGCGGGGTGTCCTGTGCGCCGGCTTCCACGGCCTCGATTTCGGCTTGGCATTGAGCACCTCGAAGCGGTTTGCCGGAACGAGCACCGCCTTCGAGGGCTCGTCGAGCCGGCGATTGGCGCGGCCGACGCGCTGGGTGAGCCCGAGGCGCCCTTGGGCGCGCCGATATTGATGACGAGATCGACGTCGCCCCAGTCGATGCCGAGGTCGAGGGAGGAGGTGCACACCACGGCCTGCAGCTTTCCCGCCGCCATCGCCGCTTCGACCTTGCGGCGCTGCGCGGCGTCGAGCGAGCCGTGGTGAAGCGCGATGGCGAGGCCGTCGTCGTTGATGCGCCACAGCTCCTGGAAAGCATCTCCGCCTGGCCGCGGGTGTTGACGAACATCAGCGTGGTGCGGTGCCGCTTGACGAGCTCGTACATCTCGCCGAGCGCGTGCCGCGCCGAACGGCCGGCCCACGGCAGGCGCTCGGCGGTGTCGAGCATCTTTACCTGTGGTGCGGCGCCGCCTTCGGCGACGATGAGGTCGGCGGCGGCGACGCCGCCCGCCGGCTGCGGCACGAGATAGCGGAACAGAGATCGCTGGGCTCGGCGATCGTCGCGGAGAGGCCGATCGCGGTCGCCTGCGGGCGAGCGGCAGAGCCGCGCGAGGTTGAGGGGAGAGCAGGTCGCCGCGCTTCGAGGTCACCAGCGCGTGCAGCTCGTCGAGCACGATTCGCGTTCAGGCGCGCCGAACAGATATGGGCGTCGGCGGTCGAGAGCAGGAGCGCGATCTGCTCGCGGCGTGGTGAGCAGGATGTCGGGTGGATAGCGGCGCTGGCGAAGGCGCTTCGAGGCTGGCGTGTCGCCGGTGCGGGTCTCGATCCGGATCGGCAAATCCATGTCGGCGACGGGCTGCTGAGTATTGCGGCGACGTTGATCGCCAGCGCCTTGAGCGGGGAGATGTAGAGCGTGTGGAGCCCGCTCGAGGAGAGCCCGCGCGCGGTCGGTCGCTCGGCAAGCTCGACCAGGGTGGCAGGATCGGCGAGCGTCTTGCGGCGCCGGTCGGCGCGATCAGGAGCGCGGAGCGCCCGGCCTGCGCCGCTTCGAGAAAGCGCAAGTGATGCTCGCGCGGCGCCCAGCCCCGATCCGCAAACCATTGCGCGCAACGGTTCCGGCAGCGGAGCGTCATGGGGAGGGAGAAGGGCCACCGGCAAGGAGGCTAGTTTCCCCCGCCGGTGGCGCAAGGGTGGGTACTTCACCTCTCCCCGCGGGCGGGGCAGAGGGAGCGGTCACCGCGTCAGCAGCGTCCCGGCGCCGAGGTCTTCAGAAGCTCGAGCAGCACCGCGTGCTCGACCTTGCCGTCGAGGATGACGACGCCTTCGACGCCGGCTTCGAGCGCGTAGATGCACAGGTTCTGACCTTAGGGATCATGCCGCCCGATATGGTGCCGTCGGCCATCAACCGCCGCGCGTTGGCGATGGTGAGTGCTGATGCAGCGGCCTCGACTTGTCGAGCACGCCGGGCACGTCGGCGAGCAGCAGGAGCCGCTTTGCCTTGAGCGCGCCGGCGATGGCGCCGGCGAAGGTGTCGGCGTTGACGTTGTAGGTGCCGCCGACCGACGACATCGCGACCGGCGCCAGCACCGGGATCAGCTCGCGCCCGTAGGATCCGGTTGAGCACGCTGACGTCGACCTTGTCGGGCTCGCCGACGAAACCAAGGTCGACGATCTTCTCGATGCGCGAGCCCGGATCGACCACGGTGCGGCTGACCTTGCGGGCGACCACCATGTTGCCGTCCTTGCCGCAGAGGCCGACGGCCTTGCCGCCGGCCTCGTTGATGTATCGACGATCTGCTTGTTGATCGAGCCGGCGAGCGACTATCTCGACGATCTCGATCGTCGCGGCATCGGCGACTCGCAGCCCGGCGGCGAACTCGGACTTGATGCCGAGCCGCTTGAGCATGTCGCCGATCTGCGGGCCGCCGCCGTGGACCACCACCGGATTGATCGCAGCTGTCGAGCAGCACGATGTCGCGGGCGAAGCTCTTCGCGGCGTTCTCCTCGCCCATGGCGTGGCCGCCGTATTTCACGACGACGATCTCGTCGTCGTACTGCTGCATGTGCGGCAGCGCTTCGGAGAGGACGCGGGCGGTTTCGTAGGGCGAGAACGACATCGGTCTGGCTCCAGGCGAAGGGCCCGGGTTCTTTACCGGTGAAGCCGCCGCCACGGAAGGGGCGTCAGCGGCCGCGCAGAATTATGACAAATGCGGCCAGCGCCAGCACCAGCCAGGCGAGAATGAGGATCGTTCCACCGGTCGGGGCGGCGATGGGGAAGAGCCGGTGCCCGGCGAAGGCGCGCATCGAAACGTCGCCGGCGAACAACGCACCGCCGATTACATAGCCGGCCATGGCGACGAGCGCGGCCGGGGGCCACAGCAGGCCTTGCTGGACGAGAGCCGCCGCCCCGAGCACCGCCACCGCATGGAACAGCAGGAGATAGGCCGCGCTGTCGAGCCCGGCGCCGGGTGCCGCATGGGCCGCGGCGGCGGCGAGCACGACGCCTGCCGCCCCCATCAGCGAGGCGAGCACCAAGAGGGTCGAAATCATCAAGGGGCGCCTCCCGAATAACGCGTCCCAGGCCATCGCACGTCCGCCGTCGGCGGCGAAGCGGAATTCCGATCGCTCTCGCAGATTTCCAGGCTCGCATTCTGTTGCCGGCCGGGTAGGCGATGCTACAGTCCCTCGCAACAAAACAAGGGAGGAGCACATGCACATGAACAAGTTCATCATTCCGGCCGTGCTGGCGGCGAGTTGCATCGGGGCGCTGGCGGTATGGGCGCAGACCCCACCCGCGCTGCAGAACAACCGCTACTTCACGACGCCGCTCGAAAAGGATCCGAGCCGCGAGGTTTCGATGCAGGCGGTCACCACGCCGCCCGGCGCCGGCAACCAGTTCCACCGCCATCCCGGCGATCAATGGACCGCCGTTCAGGAGGGCGAGGTCACCTTCACGGTGCAAGGCCAGCCACCGAAGGTGCTTAAGGTGGGCGAGAGCAACTACGTGCCGCGCGGTACCGTTCACCGCCAGCAGAATTCGGCGACAAGCCGGCGCGCTACATCGAGATGAGGATTTTCGACAAGGGGAAGCCGGCCTCCGAGCAGATGACGCAGTAGGCCGAAGGCCCGAACGCGCCGCCGTCGAGCCAGTGCCAACCACGGGTTCGCCGGCGAAACTCCACTTACCGATAGGGGAGGCACGCATCGCGGCTTTGGCCGCCGCGGGGCCGACAAAATCGTCGCCGGATGGCGCGCGATCAACTCCTCATCGGTCGGCACGATGGCAACGCAGCTGCAGGGAATTGAAGCGTGATCCAACTCGCCCCGAGTTGAATGTATTATAGGCAGTGCCGGGGCTTGCTGGGCCGTCGTCAATCTCACAAAATGGATTGCGCATCCGTCATGGTTTCGAGGACAACGAGGGTGAGATGTCGATCGCGCCTTTCAAGCCGGGAGACACGGTTCGCCGAACCGGCGGTCCCGCCATGACGGTGAAGGCAGTCGAGGGCGCTTGGGTCTCGTGCGACTGGTTTGACGGCTCCAAGAAGCACGAGGATACGTTTCCTGCCGCCGGCCTCGAATCCGACAACTCGTTGAGGCCCAGCGACCGAGATGGTAGTGCGCCAAAGCGCTCGCGTAACGCTCGGGCTGCGGGGTCGTCAGTTGGCCTTCCGCGTGGGTGCGTAGAACGTCCCCTCGACTTCCGAGAATGTCGTCCTGGTTGAGACGGTGCACCTCGACGATGGTGCGCGGCGGATAGGGGCCTTTGCCCCAAAGCTTCTTCTTGCACCTTGTTGGCGATCGGCCGGAACCGAAACATGTCGATGACGTAGACGACGATGCGCACGCAATCGCGCAGCGTCGCGCCCTCCGATTCGGCGATCAGTTTCATGTTGAGGAAGGCCTGACGAATCCTCGCTTCGTCGCCGGGAACGAGGGTGTCGGTCCGGGGATCGATCCCGCGCATCCCGGCAATGAAGACGAAATCGCCCGCCCGCGCCGCGACGTCCCAGGTGCCCGTCGGCTTGATCGCGCCGGCGGGCGACAGCGTCTTGACGCCGTTGGGTGACTGCGTCGCTGCCGGCGAGGCGGCGGCGAGGAGCGCGATCGCGGCGAGGGCGGCGCTACGCGCCGCGCGCCGGAGCGCGTCCCGCTTCGTCGATCCGCGCCCATCGATCCCGTCCAGATGACATTCGCTCATGCGGCCCGCCACAATCTCCTTCGCGCTGCTACGCCAAGATGTCCGATGAATGACGCTCATGGCCTCCATGAGAAGAGCCGACGGCGGGCCACGATGCGGCCCGCCCGGCCTCGCTTGCAAGCCATACGATTCGGTAAGTCGCGCGGCGTCTTCTCGGAGGCGGCAAGCTCTCTAAGAGCCTCCTGAGGAGTCCGCGAGACGCCAGCTGCGCCCGGCTCCCTCAGGACGAGGTCTGCAAAAGATTTAAATTTCGGCTAAGCTTGCAGTCGCGCTCGCGCCGGGACGAGGAGCGCGGCCAGAACGAAGAACGCATCCAGGGAGGTCTTGATGAATGCGCCTGGGAATCTGCTCGTGCTCGCGATACTTGCCGCGGCTGCCGGTCCTGCTGCGGCGCAACAGACGGCGGCCGCGCCTGCAGCGCCGGCCACCGCTGGTTCCCTCCCGGATTTCTCCGGTGTGTGGTGCCACGGTCGTTGCCGGGGTTCGTGCCGCCGGCTCCGGTCCCGGCCCGGTGACCAACCGGTCGCGCCGCAAGCGGCGTGAGCGACTACGGTCAGCTGGTGGGCGACTACACCAATCCAATTCTCCAGCCCGGGGCGGCCGCCGTCGTCAAGCAGCAGGGTGACCTGTCGCTCGCCGGCGTGATCTATCCCAATCCCGCCAATCATTGCTGGCCGGAACCGGTGCCGTTCCTGTACAAGAATTTCGGCACCAACTCCTGCAGCAGCCGGACAAGATCACGATCCTCTACGAGCAGGATCACGAATTCCGCGTGGTGCGCATGAACCAGCCGCACCCCGCGCAGGTGAAGCCGTCCTGGCTATGGGGACTCGGTCGGCCATTACGAAGGTGACACGCTCGTGGTCGACACCGTCGGCGTCAAGAGCGATCGGCCGTTCGGTATGATCGACCTGTTTGGCACGCCCTTCACCGACAAGCTGCACGTGGTGGAGCGCTTCGGCTGCTCAGTTACGAGGACGCCAAGGACGGCCTGGACCGGGACGCCAAGGAGAATTTCCGCCCCGGCGGGGCGATGACCGCAGCTACCGGGGCAAGCACCTGCAGGTGCATTTCACCGTCGAGGACCCCAATGTTTTCACGACGCCGTGGACCGCGACCGTGATCTATCTACGCGACCGCGGCGAATGGCCGGAAGTCGCCTGCGCCGAAAACCCGGCGGGCTTCCACCACGACAAGGACGCCGACATCCCGATAGCCGCGAAACCGGATTTTTGATCGGTCAATGAATGTTTGGATAGAGTTTATTTGTCATCGCCGGGCTTGACCCGGCGATCCCGATAATGTGGCACGGCTGTGCCTTCCTGAGCGGGATGGCCGGGTCAAGCCCACTGCTGTCCGGTTTAGGCGAACGGTTGCCGTAGGAGCAGCCGACTCGCGATACGCGAAAATGCTGTTGATCTGACTAACGATTTTTCGGCGCCCCTGCTCGACTGAGCGAGCGGCTGGCGACACGGAGGATCGAACGCCGCAAATTATGCGGCCATTTGCGCATTCGGCGAGTATTCGCGGTTGGGTCCGAAAGGACCCTAACTGATGTTGCAGGACTTACGTTTTCGGGCCGGAAGCTAAACCGGACAGCAGTGGGTCAAGCCCGGCCATGACGGTTCCGTTGTGACACGGACCGACGTTACCCCACCAACCCTGCGATCGGCTTCACCGCGCCGCTGTCGGGGAAGACGGCGGCCGCGAGCGCTGCGTCGTCGAGCCGCAGGTGATCCTTCAGCAGGCCCTTGAGCA
>CAWCCG010000045.1:0-45297 GCA_963793985.1 uncultured Alphaproteobacteria bacterium
TCTCGTTCTGGCCGACGCGCTTTCGCTCGCCGACGAGGAGCGTCCCGACCTGCTCGTCGACTTAGGGACACTCACCGGCGCGGCGCGGGTCGCGCTCGGGCCCGAGCTGCCGCCGTTCTACACCGACGACGAGACGCTCGCCGCCGACCTCGCCCGCCATGCCCGCGGCGAGCACGATCCGCTGTGGCGCCTGCCGCTGTGGCGGCCCTACGATACGATGCTCGATTCCAAGGTGGCCGATCTCAACAACGTCGCGACCGGCGGCTTCGCCGGCTCGATCATCTGCGCGCTGTTCCTCAAGCGCTTCGTCGCCGCCGCCAAGAGCTGGCTGCACTTCGACATCTATGCCTGGACGCCGGCGGCGAAGCCCGGACGGCCCGAGGGCGGCGAATGCCAGGCGGCGCGCGCGCTCTACGCGCTGCTTTCGGAGCGCTTCGCCCGATGAGCTTCGATCCGCGCCTCACGCCGGCACGGCCCGACCTCGCCGCCGCGCATCTGCGCGGCATCGTCGCGGCGCCACGTTATGTCGAGGGCACCGGCTTCGAGGTGTTCGATGCGGTCGCGCCGGTGCGCAAGGCGCCGGTGCCCGACGCGATGCTCGAGACCGAGGCGCTCAAGGGCGAACGGGTCACGATCTACGACGAGGACGGCGAGGGCTGGGGCTGGGGCCAGCTACGCGGCGACGGCTATGTCGGCTGGCTGCCGATGAACGCGTTGCGCACGCCGGGCGTGGAGCCGACCCACAAGGTCGCGGTGCTGCGCACGATCCTGTTCCCGGGCCGCTCCATCAAGGCGCAGCCGGTCGAAGGGTTGCCGCTGGGCAGCCGCCTCGCCATCGTCGGACAGGACGGCGACCTCGCGCGGCTCGCCTCCGGCGGTTACGTGCCGGCGCGTCACCTCGCGCCGCTCGACGCCGCGGCGGCGGGAGATTTCGTGGCCGTCGCCGAGCGCTTCATCGGCGTGCCGTATCTGTGGGGCGGCAAGACGAGCCTCGGCATCGATTGCTCCGGCCTCGTCCAGGTCTCGCTCACCGCCTGCGGCACCGTCTGCCCGCGCGACAGCGACATGCAGCGCGCGCTCGGCACCGCGGTCGCTCCGGGCGCCGAGCTGCGGCGGGGCGACCTCGTGTTCTGGCCGGGGCATGTCGGAATGATGCGCGACGCCGCGACGCTGCTGCACGCCAACGCGTTCCACATGGCGGTCACGCCCGAGCCGTTCGCCGAAGCGGTCGAGCGGATTCGCGCCGCCGGCAGTGATATCGTTGTCATCAAACGCCTTTAGTGCGCGCGGTGTCGAACGCTCACGCGGCGGCATCCGATCTCACCGCTTTGCCAGGCTGATCGTTCCCGAAATCGTAAAGTGCAAATCGCTCTTTGCTCTCTTACGCTTCGGAATCATCACCGGTACCTGATCGCTTATTTTCGGCCACACATTGAGCCCTGCAGGAACGAAGATGTCGCGCAGTCCGAAGCTCGTGCTCGCCGCCTGTTGCCTGACGATGCTCGCGGTCGGCGAAAACAGCACCGCGATCATGGCGGCGCTGCCGGCGATGACGGCGGAGCTCAAGCTCGAAGCCGCGATGGTGGAATGGATCGTCAACGCCTACCTCTTGGCGTCGGCCGTATTCATCGTGCTCGGCGGCGAGGCCGCCGATCGGTTCGGCGCGGCGCGCTCATCGGCGGCCGGCATCGCGCTGTTTGCGCTCGCTTCGCTCATCATCGCCCTCGCGCCCGATGGCACGACGGTCGTCGCCGCGCGCGCCCTGCAAGGGATCGGCGCCGCCTTCGCGGTGCCCGGAACGCTCGCCGCGCTGACGCACGAATTTCCCGAATCCGAGCACCCGCGGGTGATCGGCGCCTGGACCGGCTTTTTGATGCTCGGCTTCAGCATCGGCCCGCTGATCGGCGGCACGCTCACGCATTATGCGGGATGGCGGGCGGTGTTCTGGCTCAATCTGTTGGTGATGGCACCGGCGGGCTTGGCGCTGTGGCTGCGCCCGGCCGCTGCCGCGCCGCGCACCGATCGCGTCGACTGGCTCGGCCTTGCGCTGCTTGCGGTGTTCATGGTCGCGCTCGTGCAGGGGCTGCACGGGGTCGCCCATATCGAAACTGCGCCGGCGGCCGTGATTATTCCGTTGGTATTGGCGGTCGTTGCTTTCGCCGGCCTCGTCAGGGTGGAAACCCGCCACAGCGCGCCGCTCCTCGACCTCGGCCTGTTTCGCGACCGCAACTTTGCGCTCGCCTGTGTGCTGGGGTTTCTGCTGATGGGCGACATCATGGCGACCCTGCTCTACTACAACATCTTCGCCCAAGCGCCGGGGTGAGCGCGCTTGGGCTCGGCATGACGCCGGTCGCAGCGGGGCTGTCGCTGATGCCGCTCTCGGCGGGGCTGTTCGGCTTCGCGCGCATATCGCATCGGCTCGCCGAGAAGATCGGCATCAGGCCGATGATGGCCGGCGGCTCGCTTCTCCTCGTGCTCGGCTGCGCCATCGCCTGGTTCGCGCTCGCTGCAGCGGGATTCGCGCTGCTGATGGCCGGACTGTTCGCGATGGGGGCCGGCATCGCGCTGCCCTATTCATCGGCACCGCGGATCGGCCTCGCGGCGCTGCCGCAGACCTTGGCCGGAAAGGGCTCGGGCATTCTCAACTCCTCGACTTTTCTCGGCGGCACCGTCGGCGTGACGGCAGGCGGCGTCCTGTTCGGCATTTTCGGCTTCAAAGGCGTGCTGGCGCTCGTCGCGATCTCGGCGCTGGCCGGCGCCGGCCTCGCGCTCGGCCTGCGCAGCGAACGCCCGCACACGTGATCGCGCCACGACGCGCGGCACCAAGGACAGCGCCCTAGGGACTCTCACCCAGGGCATTCGCCTCAAGCACGCATCCTGATTGTCGGCGTGCGTGGCGAGGCTAACCTCATTCTCTCGCGTGACGTTCGTATCCGCGAAGGGAATGAGTTGATGAATATCTCCCAGACAGGCGTTCCCGACGTCCCGGCCGAGCAGAAGGCGTTCGACCAGGCGCACAAGCATCTCTGCAAGCTGCGTTGGATCGGCCAGCACGTCGATTCCGAATACGCCTTCGCGGTGCTGCGTGCGGCGGGATGTGCTTCGCGGCCGCGCGTCAAGCCGCGCCTACGGTCTCTCCCGACGCAACGGGCGCAGCAGCTGAACGCGTGACGCGCCGCTGCACAGTGCCGGTTCTCAAGACCTCGAGGAGTTGGAGCATGTCTGCCTCGCTCAAATCGACCCTAAAGACCTGGGCGGCGATCGTCGCGCTGTGGGCGCCGGTCTACCTCGCGCTGATCGAGGCCTTCGGCCTCACATCGATGCCGCGGTCCGAGCTCTTGCAATGGGCCCTGGTCTTCATCGGCGTCTCGGGCCTGGGAAGCGTTCTCTACACCGCCTGGAAGGACACGCGCGACCCCGCGTGGCGCGCCGCCCATAGGCTGCCGCCGCTCGACGCACAGGTCCGAGCGCCCATCGCCAGCACGTCGCCCGCACTCGCAAAAGCCGAGCTCCAGGCCGGGGCATGATGGAAATCCTGCGCGGTCATCTCGCCGACTTTCACCCGCAATTCTGGGCGTCGGTCGTCGAAATCATTTGGATCAACATACTTCTCTCGGGCGACAACGCGCTCGTGATCGCGCTCGCATGCCGCGCTCTGCCGCCGCGGCAGCGGCTCGCCGGCATGGTGTTCGGCACGTTGGCCGCGGTCTTGCTGCGGCTCGCTTTCGCGAGCGTCGTCTCGCAGCTGATGGTGATTCCGTATCTCAAGATCGCCGGCGGCGTCGCGCTGCTTTGGATCGCCACCAAGCTGCTGGTGAACGACACCAACGGCAACGGAGCGTCGCCGTCGCCGTCGCATAGCCTGCTCGATGCGGTCAAGGCGATCGCGGTCGCCGACGTCGTCATGAGCCTCGACAACGTGATCGCCGTCGTCGCCGCCGCGGACGGCAACTTCGCGCTGATCGTGTTCGGCCTCGGCATGAGCATCCCGGTGATCGTCGCCGGTGCCACCATCATCATGGCGGTGCTCAATCGTGTCCCCGCCATCGCCTGGGCCGGCGCGGCACTGCTCGGATGGATCGCGGGAGACGTGATCGCGACCGACGCTGCCGTGGTGAAATACGCCTCGACGCTCGGCTCTGCGATGCACGATCACATCAGGTTCACCTGCTCGATCCTGGGCGTGCTCGGAACGCTGCTCGCCGCTGCGCTCATGCGGGCAAAGCAGGCGCGCGAGGTCGTGAGCGAGCAATCTCCCGGGCGATGAAATCTTCCCGACGCGGATACCTCGCGCCCACTTTGCGCGGCCTGCGAACAATTGCCGCAAGCAAAACGGATTAGGTAGTTACCCCTGGGGGAGTCGCCTGACGTCACCAATTCGCCCAGCATGATATTATCTAGGGAGAAAGCCCCAAGGGGCCGCGCGAAGTGGTCGTGCGCCGCTTGGAGTTCCGTTTGATCATCATGCGAAGTTGAAACAGGACGATGCGTCCTTGGCTGACTTTATCGGGGCGGAGTCCGGGCTGGGTGCGATACCTGCCTGAACAGCGAAGCTGGTCGGCGACCGATGCGGCCGCGAATCCTTCGCGCCCCGTCGCCCTTCGACGCCTGTTGGCGTTGCCCGAGGTCGCGATCGGGCTCGCCTATCTCGTCGGCTATGTCTTTCTCGACTGGGTGAGCTTCATCCATCCATTGGCATCGTTCGGGATCACGCCGTGGAATCCGGGCACCGGGCTGAGCTTCGCCCTGGTGCTGCTGTTCGGCTGGCGGATGATCCCGTGCCTGTTTCTCGCTCCGATCCTTTCCGACCTCGTCAACCTGTCGACGCCGCTGCCGATCGGCGCGGCGCTCGTCTCGTCGGCCGCCATCGGCGCCGGCTACGCCGCGGCATCGCTGTTCCTGCTGCGTCCGGCGCTGCGCTTCGATCCGGAGCTGCGGTCGCTGCGCGATCTCACTCTCCTGATGCTCGTTGCGGTGGTCAGCGCCGGACTGGTCGCGTCGAGCTATGTGGCGGTGATGATCGTCGCCGGCCTGCTTCCGGTCGCCGACCTCGTGACGGCGACGCTCCATTACTGGGTCGGCGACGTCATCGGCATCGTCGTCGTCACTCCGTTCACGCTGATCGCGTTGACGCGCCCGACCGCGTCGCGCTTCTCGATGCCGCGCTTCTCGATCGAGACCGCGCTGCAGATCGCCGCCGTGCTCGCCGCGCTGGCGCTGATCTTCGGTCTCGCCGAGGAGCAGCAGTTTCAGCTGTTCTACGTGCTGTTCCTGCCCATCGTGTGGATGGCGGTGCGCAGCGGGCTCGAAGGCGTCAGCTTCGGACTTGTGCTGACGCAGCTCGGCATCATCGCCGGCGTCGAGCTGATCCGCGACAATTCGCAGGACCTGGTGGCGTTCCAGCTCTTGATGCTCGTCCTCTCCGGGACCGGCCTCGTCGCCGGCGCGCTGGTCTCGGAGGGCCGCCGCGCCGAACGGCAGCTTCGGCTGCACCGCGAATCGCTCGCGCAGGTGGCGCGGCTCGGCAATCTCGGCGAGCTCGCCGCCGCCGTGGCCCATGAGATCAACCAGCCGCTGGCGGCTGCGGGCACCTACACCCGCCTCGTCAACGACACGCTGCGCGAGGGCTCCGTCGACCCGGCCGCGCTCGCCCCGACCGCCGAAAAGGCGGCCGCGCAGATCGAGCGCGCCGCGGAAGTGGTGCGGCGGCTGCGCGCCCTCGTGCGTCTCGACCGCAGCGCGCGTGCCCTCTGCAACATCGAACGAATCGTCAGGGAAACCGTCGCCTTGTGCCAGCCGGCGCTCGACCAGCATCACATCGGCATCCGTTCGTCGGTCGATCCGCGCCTGCCGCCGGTGACGGCCGATGCACTGCAGATCGGGCAGACGCTGCTCAACCTCATGCGCAACGCGATCGACGCGGTCGCCGAGACGAGGCGCGCCGACGGCATGATCACCATCGACGCGACGGTGAACGGCGCCGGCGACGTCGAAATTCGCGTCGCCGACAACGGCCCCGGATTCCCGCCCGACTTCGCCGACAATCCGTTCCTTCCGCTGACCTCGCGAAAGGCCGAAGGGCTCGGCATCGGCCTGCCGCTGAGCCGCTCGATCATCGAAGCCCATGGCGGACGGCTGTGGCTCGACCGCCATGCGCGAGGCGGCGACGTCCATTTCACTCTCCCCGCCACCAAGGAACTGCACCATGTCTGATGCGATCCGACTCGCCCTGATCGACGACGATGCGGCGGTGTGCAATTCGCTGCAGCTCTACTTCGCGCGCCACAACGTCAGCGTCACCTGCTTCCACGCCGCCGATCAGTACCTCAAGGCGGTGAGCGCGAGCGAGCTGTTCGACTGCGTCGTGACCGACGTCCGCATGCCCGGAATCTCCGGCCTCGATCTCGTGCGCCGTGTCACCGCCCGCGGCTCGTCGTGTCCGATCATCCTCATCACCGGGCACGGCGACGTCGACATGGCGGTGTCGGCGGTGAAGTCGGGCGCGTTCGATTTCATCGAGAAGCCGTTCGACGAGCGCCGCCTGCTCGCGAGCGTGCGCGATGCGGTGGCGAAGAACCGCCGCCACGTGGTCGACACGGCCGAGGTTGCCGGCATGCAGGCGCGCGTCGAGCTTCTCTCGGCGCGGCAGCGCCAGGTGATGGAGCTCGCCGCCGCCGGATTGTCCAACAAGGAAATCGGCGCCCGGCTCCACATCAGCCCCAAGACCGTCGAGAACCATCGCGCCTGGGTGATGGAGCGGATCGGCGCACGCAACGTCGCCGAGCTCGTGCGCATCGCCATGCAGGTCCGCATGCAGGCTTGAGGTCCGGCCGCGGGAAGGGCGACCTCGGCTTCCACCGAGCGGCTTACTTCTGGCACACCGGGCAGAAGTACGTCGAACGCCCGTTCTGCACGATGCGCTTCACCGTCCCGTTGCATCCCGGCGTGGGGCAGGGCTCGCCCTCGCGGTCGTAGACGCGGAAATGATGCTGGAAGTAGCCGAGCTCGCCGTCGGTCTGGCGGTGGTCGCGCAGCGACGAGCCGCCGGCCTTGATCGCCGCGCTGAGCACCGCCTTGATCGAATCGACCAGAACCTCCGCGCGCGCGTTCGGCGCGCCGCGGGTCGCGATGGTCGAGGCGCGGCGCTTGGGCGACAGATGCGACCGGTGCAAGGCCTCGCAGACATAGATGTTGCCGAGGCCGGCGACGACGGTCTGGTCGAGCAGCGCCGCCTTGAGGCTCGTCTTGCGGCCGGCGCAGCCCTGCGCCAGCAGCGCCGCGTCGAAGGCGTTGCCGAGCGGCTCGGGGCCGATCTCGCGCATCAGCGGATGCGCCTCGAGCTCCGTCCGCGGCACCAGCAGCATGAGGCCGAAGCGGCGCGGGTCGTTGAACGTCACCGTCGCGCCGGACGACATGTGGAATACGACGTGGTCGTGCGCCGCGGCCGATGACCGCGGATGGTGGAAGACGCCGGGCGTCGCCGCCTTGTCCTCGTGGCCGACGCGGAACGAGCCGGACATGCCGAGATGCATCAGCAGCACGTCGCCGGAGGAGAGATCGACGGTGAGGTACTTTGCCCGACGGCCGATGCCGAGCACGGTCTCGCCCTCGACCCGCTTCGCGAAATCCTTCGGCAGCGGACGCCGCAGATCCGGCCGGCGGGCATCGAGCTTGACGATGCGGGCGCCCTCCATCACCGGCTGGAGCCCGCGCCGCACGGTTTCGACCTCGGGAAGTTCGGGCACGAAGAGTCCTGTCGATTCGCCGGCGCGGCGCATGCCGCGGTTACCGGCGCAACTTGATCGGCGCGGGGGATTTGATAGCGCCTCGCGCGCTCCCGGGCTATGGTCGCGCCGTCACAGAGGGCTTGCAATGCCGGACACCGGCGAAACGCATTTCGGCTTTCGGACCGTCGATCTCACCGACAAGCAGGGCATGGTCGACGAGGTCTTCCAAAAGGTCGCGCGCCGCTACGACCTGATGAACGATCTCATGTCCGGCGGTCTCCATCGCTTCTGGAAGGACGCGATGGTGGCGATGCTCAACCCGCCGCGCAGCGGCCGCTACGCCGTCGTCGACGTCGCCGGCGGCACCGGCGACGTCGCTTTCCGCATCGCCGAGGCGGGCGGCCCCGGCACCACCACGCCCGGCACCACAGTCACCGTCTGCGACATCAGCCCCGATATGCTCGCCGTCGGGCAGGAACGGGCGCAGGCGCGCGGGCTCGACGGCGTGGTCCGGTTCGCTGCCGGCAATGCCGAGGCGCTGCCGTTGCCGGATCGCAGCCAGGACGCCTGCACGATTGCCTTTGGGATCCGCAACGTGCCGCGCATCGACGTGGCGCTCCGCGAATTTCATCGCGTGCTGCGGCCCGGCGGGCGCTTTCTGTGCCTCGAATTTTCGACCGTCGACGTGCCCGGCCTCGACCGGCTCTACGATCTCTACTCCTTCAACGTCATCCCGGCGCTGGGGCGCGCCGTGGCGGGCGACGCCGAGTCCTACCGGTACCTCGTCGAATCGATCCGTCGCTTTCCGCGCCCGCAGGCCTTTGCCGACATGATCACGGCGGCCGGATTCCGCCGCTCCACCTTCCGCCTCCTCACCGGCGGCGTGGTGGCGCTGCATTCCGCCTGGCGGCTCTAGCGTGCGATCCATTGGGGTTGAATCGGATCGCACTCTGAACTTCTTGATTTCGAGCATGATCTTGTCCGAAAAGTCTGCAACTTTTCGGGACCATGCTCTAGCCCGCGTGCAATCGTGATCGCTGCGTTCGCCCATCTCGTGCGCCTCGGCAAGGCCGGCTTCGTGTTCGCCCGCGAAGGCGTGTTCGGTCTCGTCGACCCGGAGCAACTGCCGGCGCCGCTGCCGGGGCCGGCGCGCCTCGGCATCAAGATGGCGCGGCTGATCGAGCGGCGCGACAAAGGCTCCGAGGCCGCGCGGCTTTCGGCGGCGCTCACTGCGCTCGGGCCCTCCTATGTGAAGCTCGGCCAGTTCCTCGCGACGCGGCCGGACGTCGTCGGCCCGGCGCTCGCGCGCGACCTCGAGAGCCTGCAGGACAAGATGGCGCCGTTCCCGCAGGCGGTGGCGGAAGCGACGATCTGCGCCGCCTTCGACCGCAAGCTGTCCGACCTGTTCGTCACCTTCGGCGCCGCCGGTCGCCGCCGCCTCGATCGCGCAGGTCCACCGCGCCGAGGTCGCGACGGGCGAGGGGCGCCGCGCCGTCGCCGTCAAGGTGCTGCGGCCCGGGCGTCGACCGGCGCTTCGCCGCCGATCTCGCGGCGTTCCGTTTCGTCGCGCGCAACGCCGAGGCGCTGTCGGCGGAGGCGCGTCGGCTGCGGCTGATCGAGGTGGTCGACACGCTCGCCCGCTCGGTCGCGATCGAGATGGATTTTCGCCTCGAGGCCGCAGCGCTTTCGGAAATGGCGGACAACACCAAGGACGACGGCGATTTCCGCGTGCCCGCGGTCGACTGGACGCTCACCGCACGCGACGTGCTGACCTTGGAATGGATCGACGGCACGCCGCTCAATGATCGCGCCGCGCTCGTCGCAGCGGGGTTCGATCTGCCGCGGCTCGGCCGTGCGGTGATCCAGAGCTTCCTGCGCCACGCGCTGCGCGACGGCTTCTTCCACGCCGACATGCATCCCGGCAATCTGTTCGTCGATGCGCAGGGACGCCTGGTGGCGGTCGACTTCGGCATCATGGGGCGGCTCGGCGCCAAGGAGCGGCGGTTTCTCGCCGAGATCCTGCTCGGCTTCATCACCCGCGACTATCGCCGCACCGCCGAGGTGCACTTCGAGGCGGGCTACGTGCCCTCGCATCACGCGGTCGAGAGCTTCGCCCAGGCGATCCGCGCCATCGGCGAGCCGATCCACAACCGCAAGGCCGAAGACATCTCGATGGCGAAGCTGTTGACGCTCTTGTTCGAGGTCACCGGCCTGTTCGACATGCGCACTCGCCCCGAACTGCTTTTGCTGCAGAAGACCATGGTGGTGGTCGAGGGCGTGGGGCGCAGCCTCGATCCGAAGCTCGACATGTGGAGCACCGCAGAACCGGTGGTGCGCGAATGGATCACCCGCAATCTCGGGCCGGTCGGGCGGCTCGAAGGCGCGGTGCAGGGGGCGGGCGAGCTCGGCCATTTCCTGTCCGGCGTGCCGGGCCTGCTCACCCGCGCCGCGCGCGTGGCCGACCAGATCGATGATGCCACCCGGGACGGCGTCGTCCTCTCGCAGGAAACCGTCGCCGCCCTCGGCGCGGCGCAGGCGCGCCGGATGCGGTGGCAGACGGCTGCCCTGTGGGTCATCGCTGCGCTGTTGGCATGCGCCATCCTGCTGCGGTGACCGAGGCCGGAACGTTGTCCGAGCGGCTCGCTGCCCGTGGCCGCGCGCCGCGGTTCCGCCGGCGATGAACGGCTGGTTGGCACGCGGCAGGGCCATCCGTTATGGTTGAGCCCGGCTCCCCTAGCCCTTTGATATATCGAGCATGGTGGATTTCTACTCGGCATTGGCGCGGAAGATCCAGCAGGTCCAGGACGACCCGGCGCGGATGCGCGAGGTCGTCTACGAGGCCGCGCGGCTGGCGCTGAGGTGGCAGGTCGCCGAACGGGGCTCGCTCTCGCATCTCGGCGAATCGAAGCGTCTCAAGGTCGATCTCGAAGAGGCGATTGCGCGCCTCGAAGCCGAGGCGGCCGGGGGCGCGGCGGGCGTCACGGAGGCGGCCGGCGAAGCCGACGCCGTTGCCTCGGTCGCGGAAGACGCGGCCGTGGAGCCTGAGAAGCCGGCCGTAGCGCAGCTCGCGGCGGAACCGGGGAACGCCACCCGGGGAGGCAGCGTCGTCCACCGTCGGGGAGCCCGAGAAATCACCCGCCGAGACCGCAAGCCCCGCGCCTGCCGCGGCGGAAGCACCGGCGCCAGTTGAGCCCGGCAAGATGCCGGCGGACCTCGGCGCGATCCGGCCCGGCGCTCCGATCGATCTCGACGAGGCCGCGGCTGCCAAAGCCCGCGCCTGTCCAGCCCGTTCAGCCGGTTCGTGAGCGCGTACGGGCACAGCGCCCGCGCGATCCTTCGCGGCCGGCCTATCGCGTCAAGCCGTCCGAATTCGTGGACCGCGACCAGCGGCGCCCGGCGCGCAGCGGTCCGGGGAGGGCGCTGTTCGGGGTCGTGATCGCGCTCCAGCTCGTCGTCGCGGCGCTCGCGGCCGCCGCCTTCTATGTCGCGATGTGGGGGCGCGGCGCCCCGGTCATGACCGCAAGCGAGGCGCCGCGCGCGGCGCCGGGACCGGCCGATCAGATGGCAGCCGCGCCCGAGGTTCCTGCGCTCGCTGCCGCGCCACCCGCGCCCGCATCGTCCGCACCCGCCGCGCCGTCTGCAATGCCGGCACCGGCGCCGCCCGAGCCGGTCCCGCCGGCGGTGCCACCGCAGGCGTCCGTGCCATCTCCCGCGCCGTCAGTGCCCCCCTCGGCGTCGCCCGCACCCGTCGCGCCGTCACCGCCCGCGGCTCCGACCCCGCGCGTTGCCGCCGTCGACCCGTCGTTTCCGCAGCCGCCGGCTTATGGCGTCTACGCCCTCGTCGACAACAAGCTCGTCGAGCTGCAGCAGGTTCGGGCGACGCCGGTCGATCCGCGCAATGCGAGCCAGCTGCAAATCCTCGAGCCCGGCCGCACGGTGGTTGCTTCCGGCAAGCCCGCCTTCGTGATCTTCCGCCGCGATCTCGCCGCCCATGCGCCCGACAAAGTGCCGCTGCGCGTTGCCGCCCGCGTCGCCCATGCGATGAATTTCGACTCCACCGGAAAGGCGATCATGACGACGCCCATGGTCGACACCTGGATCATCCGCGAGCTGGGCTACGACCTGCGGGCATCGCCGATCGAGGGCAACAGCGAGATGGTCAAGCTGCACGCGGACGACCCGACGCTGACGCTGCCCCCCGGCCGCTACGAGCTCATGCTCGGCGGCCAGGCCTACGACCTCACGGTCGCCGGCGAGGTGACCGACCCCGCCCACTGCGTCGAGGGCGTGACCACGGTCCGCGGCCAGGTTTTCAACGAATGCAAGCCGGTGCTGTAGGCGGACTTCGCTGCGGTGCGAAAAGGCTCGTTCTTTCGCCTTTTCAGAAAACCCATTGGCAGTTCGCGCGCGCGTTGCAGTAACCTGTGTTCGTTCAAATGCGAGAAGATTTCAGGTTCGATTGTTCGGCATTTGCGCCGTGAGATGAAACCGCTCGCTTCTTGGTCGGGAGCGGACGTCGGGAATTTGCTCGCAAGCTTTCAGCACTCGTAAGCTTTCAAGCGTTGTTTTCATTGTTGTAGCCAGCGTTGTTTGCCATGCCAGAACCAAAACAGTCTTCCTCGAATATCGGCGCGGCGCCGTTTGGATTCTGTTGGCCGCCGCAGGCACGTATTTCGTGGTGCACCACGCCGCCGCTCGAGGGCACTCGGCCGCCGACGACGGAAGCGTTCTCTGCGCGAGCAGCCGAGCTTGCAGGACATGGAGTCCCGACTCTGGCAGGATCCGTTCGCCGCGGTCGCCGATAAATTGGTCGAAGTCGAGCGATCTCAAGCGGGAAAACTGCGAGAAAAAGAGAGCCGAAGTCAGCGATCATTGCCGGTCGCCGCTGAGCACCGACAAAAGTCGCCGCTCGTGATGATCGCGTCGGTGTCTGGAGCACCTTATTCGGAAGACCACGAATACCGGCGGCGCCTGCGCTACGCGATGCTCGCGGGGCTCGCACCGGCGAGATTTCGTCCCGCGGATCCTGAGCATCTGGGCTTTTTCTGGCCCAGCGCGGTGGTGGCGCGGTCGCGAAATCCGTTTACCGGAGGTCGTTCCATTCGAGCGGTTCCAGGGTAAGAGACGGATCCGCGCTGTTGTTCTGGTTCGACGAGGATGTGCTCGGCAAGTCTCCTCTTCGGCAGTTCGATGAGTTTTGCCGGGTACTCAAGCGACAGGTCTGCGTTCTAGCGAGTTCAAAAAGGCCGCGCGTCTTGGGCCCGGAATTCTCGACCACACTCCGAGCGATGGCTCGTGAAGCGGGAGATGGCTGGTCGAGTAAGTTCTGCTCGAGAGAACGAAAGTGCGGAGTTCTACGTTTTCAGCGCAACCGCGGCCGATACCGCGACTAATTCCGCCTGAGACGTACCTGAAATTTCGCCACAAAAGCTGCCGCAGGGCCGGCGATTGTTTGAGCGCAATTCTTCTCTAAGAATAAGGTGAGATTGTATCGCATGACGATCACCGACGCTCGCGCTTGCCGGCGCGATGCGCGACGAATTGGCATTGAGGTGGCCACGTCGTGCCTTCGATGAAGTCAAAGAGAAATTCTTCGACGAGGCGGCATACTGGCTACCGACGCTATCGAACTATGTTTCAAATATGGCGAAAGGGGACCGCTGGCGGGGGCGATTAGAGCACTGGGCTTCATCGATGAATCATACGAACATCATGTCGTGCTTATTTCCGAATGGGATACGCTTTATGGACAATCGCTACCCGACGCGATGGCCGGTTGCCTCGGTCCGTCAATAGGGGAGACGTGCAACCGGCTCGACGATAAATTCGTTCACAGGTACTCGTATCTGAGAGGTCTTGACGGACAGGTGCCGATCGCCGACGGATCGAGCTCTGGCGACGCCGCCAGAGGAACCGGCAAGAATGAGGACGCCGGCGACAATCAGGACAAAGGCTACAAGGACCGGGCGAAGCCTGCGCCTGGCGCCAAGCCGAGCGATCGCGCCGAAGGTCAAGGACAGTACGATTACCTACGGCGCTTGGGTGAGAGGGTGGTGAGCCTCGACAACCGGCTGCGAAGTGGCCTCGACAAGGACCCGACGCAAAGGAGTAGCGACGGGATCGCTGCGGTCGGAGTCCTCGGCTCGGACCGCTATGACAAATTGCTCATCATGCAAGCCCTTCGGCCGCTTCTTCCGAACGCTCTGTTCTTCACGACCGACCTCGATGCCCAGCTGTGGCACCCCACTGCGCTGCCGCATACCCGAAACCTTCTGATCGCATCGAGCTTCGGGTTGCAGCTCAGCGATGAACTCCAGGGCGAAATTCCTCCGTTTCGCAGCAACTATCAAACCGGTGCGTTCCTCGCCACGCAGGCAGCGATCAAACGAGCGACTGACGGCCCCGACAGTCGGACATGCACGTGGATGGAGCCGCCTGTGTTGTTTGAAGTCGGCCTTTCCGGACCCTTTCAACTCCCGCCAGTGTGGACTGGCAGCAAGTCCAGCCTCCGAAAATCCGGTGCCAACCGCCAGCGAAAGGAATTCATCCGGAGGCATCGGAGATGTTTCCACGACCCAGTGGTGGCTACCCCCTTGCAGCCGCCATGACGATCACAGTTTTCGGATTGGGGATTTCGCTGAGCTGCGGCTTTTTGAGGCCCAAGACTTGGCATGCCCTCCATTGGAGTGCTCGACATTCCGGGTCGGCGCGTCTGGATGATTGCGCTGTGTGCGGCTTTGTTCGTCGGCCTCGGTCTGTTTGTCGTCGCGCTCGCCTCGGCCGTCTCGATCTATTGGCCGGGGGTGGCAGATCGGCTGACCAGCGAAGGCCAGCCGATGATCTTGCTCGACGGCCTCAGCACCTGGCCGACCATCGCGCTGCGCGCGGCGACACTGGTGCTGTGCTTCTTCCTGTCCGTCCATGCCTTTTGGTGGTTGAACGACGATTTTCGCAAGGTAGCCGACAAAATGGAAGTGAAGGCTTTCTGGGACGAGATCGAGGAGACGGAGCGGAAGCGCCAGGGCCAGCCATGGACAAAGTTCGTCCGTTATTTCTCTTACCCGATGTCAGATGGTGCTACGTCCGACTACAAGGAGCGTTTCTGGGGCCCCTACATTTATCAGGCTACTTGGCGCGCGCGGATTTGGCGGACGGCGGTAGCTGTCGCTGTCTTTCTCGTATTTTGGGGAATTCTCGAGTTGGTGTTTGGGAACCCGCCCGCGCCGTCGAGAGGGCCGATGAGTTTCTGGCTTTATACGGGGGTATCCCTCGTTCTCAACATCACGACGCTTTTCCTGACGCTGTTCGTCGCGGACGCAACGTTGCTGTACCGGCAGGTCATAAAGGCTCTGCTCGCCGAAGCGGACAACAGGCCCAGCGTCTGGCCGGACGATACGCAGAGGAAGTTCGGCGGCCGTGTTGGTCTGTCCCATTTCGATCTTGAGTACTGGATCGACCTCGTCTTCATCTCGAAGCGGACCAAGTGCGTCACGACGCTCATTTACTTTCCGTTCATCATCGTCGCCCTGGTGATCATCTCGCGCAGCGGATTGTTCGCCAACTATGCGCCGAGTCTGCCGGAGATGCTCGTGATGGCGTTGGGGCTGTTGATCGTCACCGGAAGCGCCATCGCACTTCGTCAGGTAGCGGAAGCCTCGCGCGCCAAGGCCCATCGCCGCCTCAACGATCAGATCATGCTGGCGAAACGATCAGCGGGCGGGGAGAGGCGCGCGGCGCAACTGGAGCTGCTTTCGCGTCGGGTCGAGGAACTGCATGAAGGCGCGCTGACGCCGTTCTCCCAGCAACCGCTGTTGCGCGCCATGCTGCTCCCCTTGGGCAGCTTCGGTGGCACCGCGTTGCTCGAATATCTCCTGATCCCCGGCCTGTCCTGAGAAATCATCTCTTTTGAGGTCCGGTTCGGCGCGTCCGAGGTGCAATAGCACCGTCGCCGGGCGGCAAATCTACTTTGCATGGGGTTGTTCCTCGCAAATCGCTCACCGGAAAAACTCTCCGACCCGACACTACGGCCGAGTTCGATAGCGTCCGATGTCAGCCGCCCTATAATGCGCGCCGATCGCATCGGACGAAGGCATGGCGTTCCGTCTTCCCCCCTTAAGTTCACTTCGGGTTTTCGAGGCTGCCGCCCGGCACAACAGCTTCCGCAAGGCCGCGGAAGAGCTCAACCTCACCGCCAGCGCGGTGAGCCACGGCGTGCAGACGCTCGAAAGCTGGCTCGGCGTCGAGCTGTTCCACCGCGAGACGCGGGGCCTTCGGCTCACCACCGCCGGCGAGGCCTACGCGCCGTTCGTCAACCAGGCGCTGACGGTGCTCGCCAAGGCGACCGACCAGCTTCCCGGCCGCAAGGCGACGGGGACCTTGTCGGTCAGCGCCGCGCCGACCTTCGCGCACAAGATACTGCTGCCGCGGCTCGAGCGTTTCACGCTGCAGTTTCCCGACATCCGAGTGCGGATCGATACGTCCCAGCGGCTGGTCGATCTCACGCTCGATGATTTCGACATCGCGATCCGCTTTGCTCCGATGAAGAAGCCGGGGCCGAATTGGACCCTGCTCGCGGCGGACACCCTGGTGCCGGTGTGCAGCCCCCGCTTCCGCGAGCAGCTCACGGGCCCGCTGGACGCGAGCCTGCTGTCCCGGGTGCCGCTGATCCACGTCACCGTCACGGCGGACTGGGCGCATTGGTTCCGGATCAGCGGGCGCGAGGTTCCGCCGTCGATCGACGACGGACTGCGCGTCGACACCATGCAGATGGCTGCGGATGCCGCGATCCGCGGCTTCGGCGTGGCGCTGGGACGGCGGCCGTTGATCGACGACGATATCGAGAGCGGCCGTCTCGTCCCTCTGCTCGACGAGGCTTTGCCGAGCGGCAACGGCTACTGGCTCGTCACCGGGCAGGCGGACTTTCAGAAGCCCGAGGTCAAGCTGTTCAAGCGCTGGATACTGTCGGAGTTCGGCGCGGAGCCCGAACGCAAGCCGGCGCGTTCGCCCGCGCGGCCCGTGGCGGAGCCTCGGCGTAACCCTAGCCGAAACAGGCAGCGAAGCCCGCGCGCATGATCTCGAAGAACAGCGTCGCGCCGTAATGCGCCCAGAGCCACGCCGTGGCGGACAGGATCGCGACGGCGCCGGCCCCCGCGATCACAAGGATCGGCGTCTCGCTCACGACGCCGGCACCTGAGTGACCGGGACTTGGGCGATCCGCGCCACCGGCTTCTCCACGATCGGCATGTTGATCAGCCCCGACATGATGCCGAGCAGGATCGAGAGCCACCACACCGGATCGTACGACCCGGTGCGCTCGAACACGACGCCGCCGAGCCAGGCGCCGAGGAAGCCGCCGATCTGATGGCTCAGGAAGGCGAAGCCCGCCAACGTCGCGAACCAGCGGGTGCCGAACATCACCGTGATGATGCCGTTGGTCGGCGGCACCACCGAGAGCCACACGAGCCCCATCACCGCGCCGAACATCACGGCGGTGGCCGGCGTCACCGGGAACGAGATGAAGGCGAGGATCGCGGCGGCGCGCATGAAATAGTTGAACGAGAGCAGGTAGCGCTTCGGCATGCGATCGGACAGCCAGCCATAGGTGACCGAGCCGAAGATGTTGAAGAGGCCGATGGTCGCGAGCGTCCATCCGCCGACCTGGGCGGAGAGGCCGCGGTCGACGAGATAGGCCGGCAGATGCACGGTGATGAAGGCGAGCTGGAAGCCGCAGGTGAAGAAGCCGAGCACCAGCAGCACGTAGGATGGGTGCGCGAACGCTTCGGAGAGCGCCTGCCCGAGCGACTGGGGCGGCACCTGTTTCATTTCCGCGGCGGGCGGGGTCGCGAGCGCGAGCGACAGCGGCAGCACCGCCAGCATGCTCACGGCAAAGATCACGAGCGTCTGCTGCCAGCCGACCGCATCGATCAGCACGACGGACAGCGGCGAGTAGAGGAATTGCCCGAACGAGCCGGCGGCGGTGCCGAGCCCGAAGGCGAGCGAACGCCATTCCGGCGGCAGCAGCTTGCCGAAGGTCGCGAGAACGATGGTGAACGAGGTGCCGGCGAGGCCGAACCCGATGAGCGCGCCGGCCGAGGCGTCGAGCAGCGGCGCGTTCGTCGCGTGCGCCATCAGCGCGAGGCCGGCGGCGAACATCAGGGCGCCGACGCAGAACACCCGCACCGTGCCGAAGCGGTCGGCGATGATGCCGGCGAGCGGCTGGCCGATGCCCCACAACAGATTCTGCAGCGCCAGCGCGAAGGCGAAGACGTCGCGGCCCCAGTGATTGGCCTCCGACATCGGCGTGAGGAAGAAGCCGAGAGCGGAGCGCGGCCCGAACGACATCATCGAGATCAGGCAGCCGAAGCCGACGATGATGAGCGGCGTGCGCCACGTGCCGGCGACGGCGATAGACGTCGCGGGTGGGCGGGCGAGATCGGTCATGGTCGGGTTTCTCTTGATCTCATGCGGGTCCGGCGAAGGATCGCGCGATATCGCGGTCGACCGGCGACAGGACCTGCGCGAAACGCTTTCGGCAGGGCAGGTCGGGCGCGGTCATCGAGAGGTCCTTGCCGATCTCGATCAGCCGCGCGTCGGTGAACGGGCTCCGCAGCGCGAAGCCCGCCTTGCGGGCGAGATTCTTCATCGCGATGTTGGTGCGCAGCACGTCGCCGTAGAGATAGCGGGCCCCGCCGATCCGCGCCCGGCATTCGAGGTCACGCACCAGCGCTGAGCCGACGCCTTTGCGCTGCCAGTCATCAGCGACCGAGAGCGCCATCTCGCTGCGGCTGCTTCCGGGCACGGTCACCAGCACCGCCTCGCCGATGAGGCACGACGTGCCGCCGATTTCCGCGAATGCCAGCAGCGCCAACGCGTCAGGCCCGTCCATCTCGGTGAGCCGCGCAAGCTGCTTGCCCGTGAGCTCGGCCATCGCGCCGAGAAAGCGGCGGTAGCGCGTCTCCCCGGACAGCCCGCGGAAATAGGCCTGCAACGCGTCGGCATCCTGCCGACGTACCGGGCGGATGGTGACGGATTCACCGCCCGGCAGGCGCGACACTTGCGCCGATATTTGCGCGACGTGACTCCACGCGATGTCGGCACGCTCGTTCATGGCTTCACGCGGGACTTACAACCCGGCCACCATGGGATCGCGCGCAGCATTGCGCATGTCCCAGCGATAGGGCGGGAGAGCCGGCGGCTGGGGTCGCGGTACGTCCACAGCGACGACCGCCGGGCCGGCGGCGGCGCAGACGAGGGCGAGACCCGGGCGGTCGAGCACAAACGACTCCCCGCCCTTGATGACGATGTCGCGGGGATCGTTCGACTGGGTGATCCACAGCGCGCCCTCGATGCACTCCACCCGGGAGCCTTCGCCATGGTCGATGCCGATGAGCTTGCCGGTGCCGAGGCGCTGGAGGAGGTGGTCCGAATTCGCGTTCATTGCAGTCAGTCCCTGATCGATTGGGAACGTCGGGCCAGGAGCGGCCTAAGTTCCTTTCAGGGGATGTTGCATCGCGAGGGAAAGCGTTCAAACGAACGTTTCTCACCCATGGATGAATGAAACGAATGCATAAAATGCTGACGAATCAATTGATTAACTGCTGAGGGATGCGGCCCCGCTTTTGGCGCGCCGGCCTGCGCCGTAAAGCACCATCAGCGGCGAAGTGTCAGGGTCGCAAGCTTCAAGCTTCTGTCGCTCGGGTCATCGTGGATCTCGAACCCGAGATGGCGGCACATGTCGAGCATCGTGGTGTTCTCTTGGAGCACCTGGCCCTCGATGCGCTGTAGGTTCTCGCTGCGCCCGTAGCGGATGATCAGCTCCATCAGCATCCAGCCGATGCCGTGGCCCTTGAGATCGGAGCGCACCAGCACGGCGTATTCCGCCTTCTCGTAGTTGGAATCGGCGTGCAGCCGCACCACGCCCATCGGCTCGCCCGTGGTCTCGTCGAGCGCGACGAAGGCCATCGCGCGCGCATAGTCGAGCTGGGTGAGCCGCGACAGGAAGGCGTGGCTGAAATGGCGGACCGGAGCGAAGAAGCGAAGCCGAAGATCCTCCGCGGTGATCCTGCCGAGAAACGTCCGCAGCATCTCTTCGTCTTCCGGCCGCACCGGCCGCACGAATGCCGTCGTTCCGTCGTGAAGCGGCACGTGCAGCTCCCATTCCTTCGGATAGGGCCGCACCGCGAATCGGTTGTAGCCGGGGCCTTTGAACTTCGGCTCCGCTTCGAGCGGGGCCACCGCGATGCGGACGTCGAGGGCGAGAACGCCGTTCTGGTCGGCGAGCAGCGGATTGATGTCGAGACCGCGCACCTCCGGAACGTCGGCGGCGAGCTGCGCGAGCTTCACCAGAGTCAGCGCGACGTCCGCGATCTTGACCGGGGGCACGTCGCGGTAGCCCCTGAGGATGCGCGAAATCCGCGTGCGCGCGATGAGCTCGTTCGCCATCTTGAGGTCGAGCGGCGGCAGCGCCAGCGCCTTGTCGTCGAGCACTTCGACCGCCGTGCCGCCGGCGCCGAAGGCGATGACCGGGCCGAAGGTCGGGTCGTCGGCGATGCCGACGATGAGCTCGTGGGCCTTGGGCCGCACGATCATCGGCTGGACGGTGACGCCCTGGATGCGCGCGTCGGGCACTGCTGTATGGGCGCGGGCGATCGTCTCGGTGACGGCGGCGCGCACCGCGTCTTCCGAGGTGAGGTTGAGCCGCACGCCGCCGATGTCCGACTTGTGGACGATGTCCCGCGACATGATCTTGATCACCACCGGCGTTCCGGCCGCGAGGAACGGCCGTGCCGCCGCGGCCGCCTCGTCGCCGTCGCGGGCGAGCACCGTCGGCACCGCCGGGATCGCATAGGCCGCCATCACCGCGGCGGCCTCCAGCGGATCGAGCCAGTGCCGGCCTTCGCGGACCGCGGTCTCGACCGGCGCGCGCGCGGCGGCGACGTCGGGTGAAAAATATTCCGGCAGGCTCGGCGGCGTCTCCATCAGTGCGTCGCGGACTTCTCCATAGCGCACGAGCTCGGAGAAGCCGCGCACGGCGTCGACTTCGGTCTCGTAGGCCGGAATGCCCGCGGCGTCGAACGCCCCGCCGTCGGCGTCGTCGGCACCGATCCACACCGCGAGCACCGGTTTGGGCTGGGCCGTTCTCGCCCGATAGGCGCGGGTGACGGATGCAACGGCATCCGCCGTCGCGGTCGGCGAGGCGAGCGCAGTCGGCACGTTGAGGACGAGCACCGCGTCGTTTTCGGGGTCGGCGAGCAGCGCTTCGAGCGCGGTCGAATAGCGCGCGGCGTCGGCGTCGCCGACGATGTCGACGGGATTGGCCTTCGACCAGGTTCCCGGAAGCGCCGCATCGAGCCGCGCACGCGTGTCCGGCGAAATCTCGGCGAGAGTGCCGCCGAGATCGATGAGGCGGTCGACGGCGAGCACGCCGATGCCGCCGCCATTGGTCAGGATGGCGAGGCGGCGGCCCGGAAACGGCTTGAGCCGCCCGAGCGTCTCGGTGGTGTCGAACAGCTCGTCGAGATCGAGCACCCGCAACAGGCCGGCGCGGCGGAAGGCGGCGTCGTAGACCGCGTCCGACCCCGCGAGCGCGCCGGTGTGGGTCGCGGCGGCCTTGGCGCCCTGGCTGTGGCGGCCGGCCTTGAGGACGATCACCGGCTTCGACCGCGCCGCCACCCGCGCCGCCGACATGAACTTGCGGGCGTTCTTGATCGACTCGACATAGAGCAGGATCGCACGGGTGCCGCTGTCGGCGGCGAACAGGTCGAGCAGATCGCCGAAGTCGACGTCGAGCTGATCGCCGACGGAAAACACCGCGGAGAAGCCGATCGCCCGCCGCGCCGCCCATTCGATCATGCCGGCGACGATGGCGCCGGATTGCGAGATGACGGCGAGGTCGCCCTTCACCGGCATGCGCGGCGCGAAGCTCGCGTTGAAATGGGCCGGCGGCACCAGCACGCCGATGCAGTTCGGGCCGACGAGCCGCAGGCCGGTGGCGCGTGCAGCGCGGTCCGTCGCTTCGGCGAGCGAGCCCGGGCCGTGGCCGAGGCCGGCGGTGATGATGATCGCGGCAGCCGCGCCTTTCGCGCCGGCGGCCGCTACGGTTTCCGGCACCGCAGCCGGTGGCACCGCGATCACCGCGACGTCGATCGGCCCGGTGATGGCGTCGAGCGATTTGACGGTGTCGATGCCTTCGATCGCGGCATAGTTCGGATTGACCACGTGCACCGCGCCCGGAAATCCGGCGGCGCGGATGTTCGCGACCACGTGACGGCCGACCGAGGTCTCGCGCGGGCTCGCACCGACGACGGCGAGCGCGTGGGGGCTGAGCAGTCGGTCCAGGCGATAGACGGACATGGGTGCTCCTGGAGCATCATTCTAAACGGTGCGGATCTTCCGACGAGACGATGCGCGAAGCGTGTATTGCGTGCAGCGCTCCCGACCTCCGCCGCAAGCGGGAGAGGGAGAAGGAAGCGCGATCGATCGACGGACCTAACGCGTCGCCGCGCGGTGCCGGTTGATTTGCCTCAATGTAGGCATGCCCGTGTCATGCGAGTGACAGGCCTGCGCGATTTGACGATGCCGTCGACGTTAGCAGCGTTCACGCCGAAAGGACGGACCTTGCCGCATCCGGCCTCCACATCCTGCCCGACCGGGAGCTGAGCATGTGCTGCTGCGGCTGCGCCATGGCCGTGCTCGAGCCCGGTGCCGGATTCGGGAGCTGGCGCGCGCTGTTCGGGTTCGGCGACACACGACAGAGGAGATCGTCGATGAAGGCCAAGGATGTCATGACCGAGCACGTCATCACCGTTGCTCCGGACGCCTCGATCGTCGAGGCGCTGCAGCTGATGTTGCTGAACCGGATCAGTGGCCTGCCGGTGGTCGACAGGAGCGGCAATCTCGTCGGCATCGTCACCGAAGGCGATTTCCTGCGCCGTGCCGAGACCGGAACCGAGCGGCGGCGCTCGCGCTGGGTCGAGTTCATCCTCGGCCCGGGAGCGATCGCCAAGGATTACGTCCACACTCACGCCCGCCGCATCGACGAGGTGATGACCGCGGAGGTCGAGACCGTCGGCGAGGATACCGGGCTCGAGGACGTGGTGGCGCTGATGGAAAAGCGCCGCGTCAAACGCGTACCCGTCATGGGCGGCGCGAAGCTCGTCGGCATCGTCAGCCGCGCCAATCTTCTGCACGCGCTCGCGACGCTCTCCCGCGAGGTCGAGCCGGGCGCGAAGAGCGACGCGACGATCCGCGCCGCGGTGCTCGCCGAGCTCGATCGCCAGTCCTGGGCGCCGCGGCACATGATCGACGTCGTCGTGCGCAACGGCGTCGTCGAATTGTGGGGGACGGTGATCGATCCCGACCAGCGCGACGCCGCGCGCGTCGTCGCCGAAACGGTGCCCGGCGTGACGGCCGTGAAATGCCACATCGTCTGGGTCGAGCCGATGTCCGGCATGGCGTTCTCCGACCCGTCGGAAGCGACGGGCGAAGCCGATCGCGCGTCGTCGACCGCAGCGCCGACAGCGCACGTCGCGGTCGTCTGATCCGAAAGTAGGGGGCGGCTTTGACCTTCCTCAAAGTCACGGGAGGGCGGAGCGGCCAGTTTGGCCGCGGGCCGGCCGGGCCGGGCTGTCGCGTGGCGACGCGAGCGACCTGCAAAATCGAGCTTCGCAAAATCGAACATGACTCCATCGAACGTAACGGTGATCGAACATGACTGAGGCCGCTTCGCGCAAGTCGATGACCGAAGGCGAGCTTCTCGTGCTGCTCGGCTTCTCGGCGCTGGCGCTGCTCGCGCTCGTCGGCGCCGCCAAGGCAGAGGATCCGGCCTTCGCGTTCCACTGCTTCCTCACCGCCGCGGCGAGCGTCGCCGTGGTGTTCGGCACCTTCAATCGCTACTTCGATCGCCCGGCCGATCCGCCGACCGAGGGAAATCGACGGCCGGCCGAACTACAATTTCGAGCCCGTAAAGGTCGCGGTGATATTCGCGATGTTATGGGGCATCGCCGGGTTTCTGGTCGGGCTGTGGGCGGCGATGGAGCTCGCCTGGCCGGCGCTCAATTTCGATCTGCCGTGGTTCAGTTTCGGCCGCATCCGCCCGCTGCACACCTCGGCGGTGATCTTCGCCTTCGGCGGCAATGTCCTGATCGCCTCCTCGTTCTACGTCGTGCAGAAGACCTGCCGGGTCCGCCTCGCCGGCGAGCTCGCGCCGTGGTTCGTCGTGCTCGGCTACAACTTCTTCATCCTGATCGCGGGGACCGGCTACCTGCTCGGCGTCACCCAGTCGAAGGAATATGCCGAGCCCGAATGGTACGCCGACCTGTGGCTCACCATCGTCTGGGTCGCCTATCTCCTCGTGTTCCTGGTGACGCTGATCAAGCGCAAGGAGCCGCACATCTTCGTCGCCAACTGGTTCTATCTCGCCTTCATCCTCACCATCGCGGTGCTGCACCTCGGCAATAATCCGGCGCTGCCCGTCTCGGTGTTCGGCTCGAAGTCCTACATCGCCTGGGGCGGCGTGCAGGATGCGATGTTCCAGTGGTGGTACGGGCACAATGCGGTGGGCTTCTTCCTCACCGCGGGCTTCCTCGCCATCATGTACTACTTCGTGCCGAAGCGCGCGGAGCGGCCGATCTACTCGTACCGGCTCTCGATCGTGCACTTCTGGTCGCTGATCTTCCTCTACATCTGGGCCGGCCCGCACCACCTCCACTACACCGCGCTGCCCGACTGGGCGCAGACGCTCGGCATGACGTTCTCGGTGATGCTGTGGATGCCGTCATGGGGCGGCATGATCAACGGCCTGATGACGCTCTCCGGCGCGTGGGACAAGCTGCGCACCGATCCGGTGCTGCGCATGCTCGTGGTGTCGGTCGCCTTCTACGGCATGGCGACCTTCGAAGGGCCGATGATGTCGGTCAAGGTCGTCAACTCGCTGAGCCACTATACCGACTGGACCATCGGCCACGTGCATTCCGGCGCGCTCGGCTGGGTCGGCTTCGTGTCGTTCGGCGCGCTCTACTGCCTGGTGCCCTGGCTGTGGGGACGCCGCGAGCTCTACAGCCTCAAGCTCGTCAACTGGCACTTCTGGATCGCGACCATCGGCATCGTGTTCTACGTCTCGGCGATGTGGGTGTCGGGCATCCTGCAGGGCCTGATGTGGCGCGCCTACACGCCGCTCGGCTTCCTCGAATACTCGTTCATCGAAACCGTCGAGGCGATGCATCCGTTCTACGTGATCCGGGCGTTGGGCGGCGCGCTGTTCGTCGTCGGCGCGCTGATCATGGCCTACAATCTCTGGATGACCGTGCGTCACGGCGAGGCGGTCAGCGCCGCGCCCCAGCCGGCCCTCCAGCCCGCCGAATGAGGGACGCCATGTCGGTCTTCGCCAGACACCAAGTGATCGAGAAGAATTCGATCCTGCTGCTGATCGGGATTCTGTTGGTCATCGCGATCGGCGGCCTCGTCGAGATCACGCCGCTGTTCTATCTCAAGAGCACCATCGAGAAGGTCGAGGGCGTGCGGCCCTACGCGCCGCTCGAACTCGCCGGCCGCAACATCTACGTCCGCGAAGGCTGCTACGTCTGCCATTCGCAGATGATCCGGCCGCTGCGCGACGAGGTCGAGCGCTACGGGCACTACTCGCTCGCGGCGGAGAGCATGTACGACCGTCCCTTCCAGTGGGGGTCGAAGCGCACCGGCCCGGACCTCGCCCGCGTCGGCGGCAAGTATTCCGACGAGTGGCATGTGACCCATCTCGTCGATCCCCGCTCGATCGTGCCGGCCTCGATCATGCCCGGCTACGGTTTTCTCGGCGACACCGATCTCGATTTCCACGACATCGCCGCGCACCTGAAGGTCAACCGCGCATTCGGCGTGCCCTATACGGAGGACCAGATCGCTCACGCGACCGACGATCTGCGCGCCCAGGCCGATCCCGACAACAAGGGCGTCGACGATTTCCAGAAGCGCTATCCCAAGGCGGCTTCGCGCGACTTCGGCGGCAAACCGGGGCGGATCACCGAGATGGACGCGCTCGTCGCCTATCTGCAGATGCTCGGCACCCAGGTCGACTTCAAGCTCTATGACGACAAGGCCGACCTGCGCTGAGGAGAGCGACCATGCAGAGCCCGATCACCGACTTCATCACCACGTTCTGGACGCCGCTCTTCTTCGTGATCTTCTTATGCATTCTGGCCTACGCGCTGTGGCCGGCCAACCGCGAGACGTTCGAGGACGCGGCGCGGATGCCGCTGCGAGAGGACTGACCCATGACCAAGCGTGAGGCCGATGCCGGAGCCCGCACCCCGACCACCGGCCACGAATGGGACGGCATCGCGGAGCTGAACACGCCGCTGCCGCGCTGGTGGCTGTGGACGTTCTACGCGACCATCGTGTGGGCGATCGTCTACTGGATCCTCTATCCGGCGTGGCCGACGGTGACCGGCTACACCAGGGGCGTGCTCGGCTACACCAATCGCGCCCAGATATCCGCCGACCTCGCCGACCTGCAGAAGGTGCGCGGCGCGAAGGGTGCTGCGCTGCTGGAAGTGCCGCTCGCCGACATCGAGAAAGACCCGGCCCTGCTCGCCTTTGCACAGGCGCAAGGCAAGGCGGCCTTCGCCAACAACTGCGCGCCCTGCCACGGCGTCGGCGCTACCGGCGCCAAGGGCTATCCGAACCTCAACGATGACGACTGGCTGTGGGGCGGCACGCTCGCCGAGATCAAGCAGACGATCGAGCATGGCGCGCGCTCCGGCGACGCCAAGGACCACGAAAGCGCGATGCCGGCCTTCGGCAAGATGGGCATGCTCAAGCCCACCGAGATCGTGACGGTCGCGAACTACGTGCGCTCGCTGTCCGGGCTTCCGGTGCGTCCCGGCACCGACGTCGCGGCGGGCAAGAAGATCTTCGCCGACAACTGCGCCGCCTGCCATGGTCCCGACGGCAAGGGCAACCGCGAGCTCGGCGCGCCGAACCTCACCGACAAGATCTGGCTCTACGGCTCCGACGAAGCCGACATCGTCGAGACCATCGCCAACAGCCGAAACGGCGTGATGCCGGCCTGGGCCGGACGGCTCGATCCCGCGACGATCAACGCGCTCACCGTCTACGTGCATACGCTCGGCGGGGGCAAATAGAGAGCCATCCGGTTGTTGCAGGTGCCGCCGCCGTGCGCTTCGTCGCAAGTCGCGACGGGGCCTGCGGTGGGTAATGCTCATCGCGTGAGAACGGTCATGGCCGGGCTTGTCCCGGCCATCCCGCTTAGTATGGCAAGGCTGTGCCGCAGCTATCAGGGTCGCCGGGTCAAGCCCGGCGATGACGCCGAGGGGATGTCGCTTCGCTCATGCGGACTACGGCTTCATGCAGGCGCGAAAGTGTCGAGCGCTTTTGCGATGCATCAAAGTGCCAGGCTTCGCTCTCGCTAGGATCGAAGCTCACCGGCGCGGCGCGGCCGCGCCAAAATCCATGCCCGGTTGGTTCTCCCCCCATGAACAAACCAATGGACCCCGCAGAATTCGAACTCGACCAAGCCCCGCTCTACGCCGCGCGCCAAGAGGTCTATCCGCAGCGCGTGTCCGGTACCTATCGCAACATCAAATGGGCCCTGATGGGGTTCTGCCTCGCGGTCTATTACATCCTGCCCTTCGTGCGATGGGATCGCGGGCCGAATGCGCCGAGCCAGGCGGTGCTGATCGATTTTCCCAGCCGGCGCTTCTATTTCTTCTTCATCGAGCTGTGGCCGCAGGAGGTCTATTACTTCACCGGCCTGCTGATCATCGCCGCGATGGCGCTGTTCCTGATGAACGCGATCGGCGGCCGCATCTGGTGCGGCTATCTCTGCCCGCAGACGGTGTGGACCGACCTGTTCTACGCGGTCGAACGCTTCATCGAGGGCGACCGCCGCGAGCGGATGAGAAAATCCGGCGCGCAAGCTCACGCCGCGCCGCGTCGGCGAGATCGTCGCCAAGCATTCGATCTGGCTCGTCATCGCGTGGTGGACCGGCGGCGCCTGGGTGCTCTACTTCGCCGATGCGCCCACCCTGGTGAAAGAGCTCGCCACCTTCCAGGCACCGGCGGCCGCCTATCTCTGGATCGGCATTCTCACCTTCACCACCTACACGCTCGCGGGACACATGCGCGAGCAGGTGTGCGTCTACATGTGCCCGTGGCCGCGCATCCAGGCCGCGCTCACCGACGAATGGGCGCTCAACGTCACCTATCGCCGCGACCGCGGCGAGCCGCGCACCTCGATCAAGAAGGCCGAGGAGCTGCGCGCCCACGGGGAGAAGGCGGGCGACTGCATCGATTGCTACCAATGCGTCGCGGTGTGTCCGACCGGCATCGATATCCGCGACGGCGCCCAGCTCGGCTGCATCATGTGCGGGCTGTGCATCGACGCCTGCGACACCGTGATGAAGAAGGTCGACCGGCCGACACGGCTCATCGCCTATGACAACGACATCAACATCGTGCGCCGTGCCGAGGGCAAAGCGCCGATCTACCGGATCGTGCGCCCGCGCACGCTGATCTATGCCGGCATCATCGCGGTGGTGGGGAGCATCATGCTGTACGCGCTGCTGACGCGAGACTATCTCGACATCAGCGTGCGGCACGATCGCAACCCGCTGTTCGTCGCGCTGAGCGACGGCTCGATCCGCAACGCCTATGGCGTGCACCTCCTCAACAAGCGCAACGAGAGCGCCGCGATCGAGCTCGACGTCGAAGGCTTGCCGAACGCCGAGATCCGCGTCGTCGGGCTCGAAGAAGCGGCCGCGACGACGATCTCGGCAAGGCCGGTGATCGAGATCGGCCCCGACCAGGGCCGCGAGCTGCGGGTGCTGGTCACCGCACCTGCGAATGCACGCCTCGATCGCTCGACGCCGCTCACCTTCCGCGCCATCGACACCATGACGCGCGAGACGGCGGTCGCGGCCGATCACTTCATCGCCCGCTGAAGGAGAAACCCGTGAGGCCTTTTGCGAGACACGAGATGCGACAGCCGGGTGGCCGGGATGGGCGCAAGAACGGCGGATCGAGCGGCCGACTGAGCGGACGCACGGTGCTGCTCTCGCTCGTCGGCTTCTTCACCGTCGTCATCGGCGTCAACGTGACGATGATGACGCTCGCGATCTCGACCATGCCGGGGACCGAGGTCGAAAGCCCCTATCTCGCCGGCATCAAGTACAACGCCGAGATTTCCGCGGCGCGCGCCCAGGAGGCGCGGGGCTGGCGCATGACGAGCCACGTCGACCGCGCCGGCGACGGCCGTGCCGTCGTGACCGTCGAGGCGCGCGACCGCGACGGCGCGCCGCTTCCCGGGCTTGCGCTCTCGGTCAGGCTCGCCCGCCCCACCGACAAGCGCGCCGATCGCGCATTCACGCTCGGCGAGCGTTCCGCCGGGCGCTATTTCGGCGAGGCGAGCGACGTCGCCGCCGGCATCTGGGATCTGGAAGTGGAGGCGGATCGCGGCGGCGAACGCCTGTTCCGCTCCAAAAACCGCATCACTCTCGATCGCATCACTCGCGACTAGCGGATGACGCCATGACTCAAAGCCTCATGCCTCGGCGCGCGATCTGTCCCATTTCGTCCAGCATCTCGACGGCGGGATCGCCCGCATGGAGCTTGCCGTGGAGGGCATCCATTGCGGCGGCTGCATGCGCGACGATCGAGAACGGCCTCTCGGCGATGCCCGACATCATGCGGGCGCGGGTGAACCTCACCGACCGCCGGGTCGCGGTCGAGTGGCGCGACGGCAAGCTCGATCCGGCCGGCTTCATCGATCGGCTTGTCGCAGCTCGGCTTCCGCGCCTATCCCTTCGATTCCGGCAAGTCCGCCGACGACGAGCAGGCGCGAGGGGCAGATGCTGCTGCGCTGCCTCGGCGTCGCCGCCTTCGCCGCGATGAACATCATGCTGCTCTCGGTCGCGGTGTGGTCGGGCAACGTGTCCGATATCACGCCGGAGCAGCGCGATTTCTTCCACTGGCTGTCGGCGTTGATCGCGCTGCCGGCGGCGGCCTATGCCGGCCGGCCGTTCTTTCATTCGGCGATTCGCGCCGTCAAGGCGCGCCGCCTCAACATGGACGTGCCGATCACGGTCGGCGTGCTGCTCGCGCTCGGCATGTCGGTCGTCGAGACGCTCAATCACGCCGAGCACGCCTATTTCGATTCGGCGTTGATGCTGCTCACCTTCCTGCTGGTCGGGCCGCACCCTCGAGCAGTTCATGCGGCGGCGTACCCGCGCGGTCGCCGGCAACATGGCGGCGCTGCGCGCGGAGACCGCGACCAAGTTCGTCAGCCCGCATGAATTGTGCGAGGTGCCGGTCGGCGTCGATCAGGCCGGGCGACCTCGTGCTGGTGCGCCCGGGCGAGCGCATCGCCGTCGACGGCGTCGTCGTCCAGGGCCGCTCGCAGATCGACCAGAGCCTCGTCACCGGCGAGACGATGCCGGTGACGGCGAGCGGAGGGCAGCATGGTCTATGCCGGGACGATGAATGCTGTCGGGTACGCTCTGCGCGTGCGGGTCAGCGTCGCCGCCCAGGGCACGCTGCTCGACGAAGTCTCGCGCATGCTCGCGCGTGCGGTCGAGGCGCGTTCGAGCTATGTGCGGCTCGCCGACCGCGCCGCGCGGCTCTATGCGCCGCTGGTGCATGCCGCGCGCTTTCGCCACCATCATCGGCTGGGTCGCGTTCGGCGCGACCTGGCACGATGCGATCATCGCCGGGATCGCGGTGCTCATCATCACCTGCCCCTGCGCGCTCGGCCTCGCCATTCCGGCGGTGCAGGTGGTGGCGTCCGGCGCGCTGTTCCGCGCCGGCGTTCTCCTCAATTCCGGTGAGGCGATCGAGCGGCTCGCCGGCGTCGACACCATCCTGTTCGACAAGACCGGCACTCTCACACTGCCCGAGCCCGAAGTGGTGAATGCCGCCGAGATTCCGCCGGACCGGCTGGCGCTCGCCGGCCGGCTCGCGCTGGCGAGCCGCCACCCGCTCGCCGCCGCGGTGGCGCGGGCGGCCGCATGCCACGGCGCCGCTCGAACGCGATCGAGGAGCCCGGGCAGGGGGTGCGCTGCATTTACGACGGCGTCGAGCTGCGGCTCGGCCGGCCCTCCTTTTGCGGGGCGCGACAGCGAGGCGCGCGCCCTCGTCGTGCACCGATCCCGAGGCATCGGCGATCGGCTTCGCGTTCGGCGCGGAACGCTACGTCTTTGCGGTGCGCCAGCGGCTGCGCGGCGACGCCGCCGAGGTCGTGGCGCGGCTCAAGCGCGACGGCTTCGCGGTGGAGATTCTCTCCGGCGACCGCGCGACCGCGGTCACCCATGCGGCGTTGGCGCTCGGCATCGAGCGCTGGCACGCCGCGATGACGCCGGCCGACAAGATCGCCCGCATCGCCGCGCTGCAGGCCGAAGGGCGCAAGGTGCTCATGGTCGGCGACGGCCTCAATGACGCGCCCTCGCTCGCCGCCGCCGATGCCTCGCTCTCGGTCGCGACCGCGGCGCATCTCACGCAGGCCGCGGCCGACGCGGTGTTCCTCGGCGATCGCCTCGCCCCGGTCGTCGCCGCGGTGACGATCGCGCGCCGGGCGCGGCGGCTGATGCGCGAGAATCTCGCGCTCGCGGTCGGCTACAACGCGATCGCGGTGCCGATCGCGATGCTCGGCTATCGCGAGCCCGCTCGTCGCCGCGCTCGCCATGTCGGGCTCGTCGATCCTCGTCACGCTCAATGCGTTGCGGGCGAAGCGCGCGGAGGCATCGCCATGGAAGTCCTGATCTACCTCGTTCCGATCGCGCTCGGCCTCGGCCTGCTCGGCCTCGGCGCCTTCCTGTGGGCGCTCAAGACCGGCCAATACGACGACCTCGAAGGCGCCGCCTGGCGCGCGCTGATGGATGATGATGCGCCAGGCGGGTGAGCGGCCCGAGGGCTCCTGAACCATCGGGATGACGTCATATCGGAGCGTGTGAAGTCACCTAGACGACCTCGATCCTGAGGAGCCCGCGAAGCGGGCGTCTCGAAGGACGGCCACAGGCCGCGGCGTCGGGGCCATCCTTCGAGACGCCGGCTTCGCACGGCTCCTCGGATGAGGTCGTCATGATCGCAATTCACAGGTGCTGCTTCGCCCGCGCAAGCGTCTCGTCCGGCGTGCCGGAGGCGTCGACCATGCTCCAGTCGAGCGAGCCCAGCGCGTACTCCTCTTGCCGCGCGGGCGACCGCGGCGTCGGCATCGGAGGCGTCGCCGGTGCGATGGCCGATCCGCGCGATCCGCGTCGCGAGATCGGCGGTGAGGAAGAGGCCGCGCGAACGCGACACCGTTGCGCGCGGCGATGGCCGCGACGGCTTCGCGCTCGGCGGTGTCGGAGAACACGGCATCGACGATCGCGGAATGGCCGGCCGCGATGGCGCGGCGGGCCTTGTCGACCAGCACCGCATAGGTCTGCGCCGTGATCTCCGGCGTATAGGCCTCGGCCGGCAGGCGATCGGTCTCGGCGACGCCGAACAGCGCCTTGCGCTCGATGTCGGAGCGCAGCACCACGGCGCCGGGATGCGGCAGAACGTCGGGCGCGAGCGCGCGGGCGAGCAGCGACTTGCCGGTGCCGGAGAGGCCGCCGACCGCGACGAGCCGCGGCGGCGGCGGCGCGATCAACGCCATCGCCAGATCGAAATAGGCCGTCGCGGACCGCTCGGTCGCGGTGCGGTCGGCAGCCGGCGCGACCGCGGCCCGCGCCGCGGTCACCTTGGCGCGGATCGCCGCGCGCATCGACATCAGGAACGGCAGTGCGGCGAGGGCATCGAGGTCCTCGGGCGCGCCGCGTCTCGGTGAGGTAGCGGTTGAGGACGACATTGGCCGCCGGCTGCGAGCTTGCGCTCGACGAGGTCCATCAGCAGGAAGGCGAGGTCGTAGAGCACGTCGCCCGACGCCACCACGGGATCGAATTCGAGGGCGTCGAACGGCACCGGCCGCCCCTCGATCAGGGCGATGTTGCCGAGATGGAGGTCGCCGTGACCGCGGCGCACGAGGCCGGCCTCGCCGCGCGCCATCAGCAGCGGGCGAAGGCGCGCGAACGCCGCGCGGCTCGCGGTGGTGAAATTCGCGACGTCTCCTTGCGGAAACAGCGCGGGATATTCGCGGAACGCAGCGTCGTTCTGCTCGACATAGTCGGCGAGCGCGGCGATCCAGCGGCGCGGCGTCGACTACGGGCGCCCGCGCATGGGCGGCCGCGACGCTGCGCGCGAGTTCGTCCGCCATTGCGAGATCGACCCGGCCTGCGTCGGCGAGGCGATCGAGCGTCTTCGTCTCGTCGAAGCGCTGCATGTCGACCGCCCACTCGACCGGCTCGCCCTCGCCGGCAAGCGCGAGGGCGCCGTCGGGACCGCGCGTCACCGCGATGACGCCGCGGTAAAGCTCCGGTGCGAACGGCCGGTTGGCTTCGATCTCGGCGAGGCACGCGGCCTTGCGCTTCGCGAGCGTGGAGAAGTCGAGGAAGGGAAACTGGACCGCGCGCTTGATCTTGAGGGCGCGTTCGCCGGCCAGGAATACGACCCCGGCGTGGGTGTCGATGCGGCGCACCGCGATGCCGCCGTAAGTCGACGCGCGTCCCAGGAACGCGAACACGTCGTCCTGGGAATGGTCGACTTGGGAATGGTCGATCGATTGGGTGGTGTGCCCAGTTTGATCCGTCATGCGGCGCGTTGCCCGTCCGGCCGGACGAGACTATCAGCCCGCGCCTATTTCTCCACAGGCTCGACGGATTTCACGACGTGGGTGTGAAGCTTGCCGGCAGACCCTCAGGCATCGAGCCTGCCCTCAGGCATCGAGCCGGATCAGCGCCGTCCGGTTGCGCAGCACGATGCGGCGTGAGGTCGGCAGCGCGATCGCCGCCTTGGCCTCGAGATGGGTGAGCGTGCGCGACACGGTCTCGATGGTCAGGCCGAGGTAGTCCGCGATGTCCTGGCGCGACATCGGCAGCTCGACGACGTCGTGATTCGATGTCCGGCCCGCCATCTCGATCAGGAAGCACGCGACCCGTTGCTCTGCGCTCTTGATGAGCAGCAGCATGTGCGCGCGCACCCGCTGCAGCTCCGCCGCGGTGTGCGTCCACAGCTGCCGCGCGATGTCGCCGTCGCGTTCCGCGAGCGCGACGAGTGCGCTGCGCTTGACGACCAGCACGACGCAATTGTCGATCGCTTCGGCCGAGAACTGGTGGCTCTCGCCATGCTCGAGGCCGAACATGTCGCCGGGGAAATAGAACCCGCCGATCTGGCGCCGGCCGTCGTCGAAAATCTTGTAGGTGCGCACGCAGCCGCGCACGACCTTGTAGAGGTAGCCGGCCGGCTCGTTCTCGCCGTAAATCTCGGTGTTGCGCGAGAACGACATCGGGGCTCCCATGATGTCCATGTGGCCACCGAGGTCCAAGGCGGAGCCGACCGGACGAGATGCGGCGCGGCGCTTGCAGGATCCGCCCCTGGGGAGGGCGTGTCACGGGCTGCCGGAGGGAGGTCTGCATCTGCATCGGGGTCAACTCCGCCTTTCGCGCTTCGATTGCGGTGCAAGCGATAGCGGTGGACCCGGGAATCGAAAATTCAGATAATGTCCCTAAGGGGTTCTACGGAGGCGCGGGAAGCGCGCGAAACGGCTATCGCTGGCACCGGCGAGCTCCGCCGATAACGGCTATGAGTCAATGACTTGGGCGTCGTCGAAAGCGATTGCGAAAAGGCCGGAAGACCTCGCCGGGATGAAGCGCAATGCACTGATCTACGCACTGTCCCTCGGCCTCGTCGCGCTTGCCTTGATCTTGCGCTCCGTCGTGGCGCCGACGCTCGGCGGCCAGGCGCTTTATCTCTTCCTGGTGCCTCCGGTCCTTATTGCGGGCGTTGTCGGCGGCCTCGGGCCAGGCCTGTTCACCACCGCGATCAGCCTCGCGCTCCATCTCTACCTGACCGGAGAAGTCGCGAGCCTCGCCCGCACCGATTCGCCGCTGTTTGCGTCCGAGCTGTGGCGTGCCGCGACCTTTACCGCGCTCGGCGTCGGCATCGCGTGGTTCGGCGAATTGCTGCAGCGAACGCGCCGCCAGGCGGCCGCGCGTGAAGCTCACCTGCAATCGATCCTCGATACCGTCCCCGAGGCGATGATCGTGATCGACGAGCGGGGGATCATCACCTCGTTCAGCTCGGCGGCGGAGCGCCTGTTCGGCTATTCGGCGCAAGAGGCGATCGGCCAGAACGTCAAGATGCTGATGCCGGCGCCCTACCACGACAACCACGACGGCTATATCGGGCGCTACCTCAAGACCGGGGAGCGACGGATCATCGGGACCGGCCGGGTCGTCGTCGGTCTGCGCAAGGACGGCTCGACCTTTCCGCTGGAGCTCGCGGTCGGCGAGATGCGCTCGGCGACCGCGCGCTTCTTCACCGGCTTCATCCGCGACATCACCGAGCGCCAGGAGGCCGAGGCGCGGCTGCAGGAGCTGCAGTCCGAGATCGTGCACATTTCGCGCCTCACCGCGCTCGGCGAGATGGCTTCGGCGCTGGCGCATGAGCTCAACCAGCCGCTCTCGGCCATCGCCAACTACATGAAGGGCTCGCGCCGGCTGCTCCAGACACGCACCGACGACCAGTCGCGGATGATCCTCGAGGCGATGGACAAGGCGGCCGAACAGTCGCTGCGGGCCGGCGAGATCATCCGGCGGCTCCGCGACTTCGTCGCCCGCGGCGAGACCGAGCGGCGCATCGAGAGCCTCAACAAGCTTCTCGAGGAGGCGAGTGCGCTGGCGCTGGTCGGCACCCGCGACCGCGGCGTGCGGGTCACCTATGCCTTCGATCCGGCGGTCGACCTCGTGCTGGTCGACAAGGTGCAGATCCAGCAGGTCGTGCTCAACCTGGTGCGCAACGCCATCGAAGCGATGGAGGGGGCGCCGCGCCGCGAGCTCATCATCGCGACCGAGCGCGAACGCGACGGCATGGCCGCCGTCAAGGTCACCGACACCGGAAGCGGCATCGCGCCGGAGATCGCATCGCAGCTGTTCCAGCCGTTCGTCACCAGCAAGCCGCACGGCCTCGGGGTCGGCCTGTCGATCTCGCGCACCATCGTGGAGTCCCATGGCGGGCTGATCTCGGTCGAACCCAATCCAAAGGGCGGGACGATATTTCGATTCACCATTCGCGCCGTGAGCCAAGAGGACCTTCGCGATGACCGCTGATCCCGACGTTCACGTGATCGACGACGACGAGGCGGTGCGCGAATCGATCGACTTCCTGCTGCGCAGCGCCGGTCTCTCGGTGCGGACCTACGATTCCGCGGCGAGCTTCCTCGACGCGGCGCCGACGATCGCCGCCGGCTGCATCATCACCGACGTGCGGATGCCCGGCTTGAGCGGCATCGACCTGCTGCGCCGGCTCCAGGAGATGCAGATCGGGCTTCCGGTCATCGTCATCACCGGGCACGGCGACGTGCCGCTCGCGGTCGAGGCGATGAAGTGCGGTGCGATCGATTTCCTCGAGAAGCCGTTCGACGACGACGTCCTGCTGACATCGGTGCGCTCCGCGCTCAACCGCTCGGAGGAAAGCGCGGCGATCGAGAGCGAGCGCGCCGACATACGCGCGCGCATCGCCGCCCTGACGCAGCGCGAGCGCGACGTCCTCGAGGGGCTCGTCGCCGGCCACCCCAACAAGATCATCGCCTTCAAGCTCGAGATCAGCCCGCGGACGGTCGAAATCTATCGCGCCAACCTGATGACCAAGATGAAGGCGGGAAGCCTCTCCGAGCTCGTGCGCATGGCTCTCGTCGCCGGACCGGCGAAATCGCCCGGAACTTGATTGATGATGGGTTGATTTGCGTCAAGGCGGGCGACGCGCCGTCCGCCCCTAATCCCCGTCCGCGGCCGCGAGAGGGCTACTCATTGGCGCAGGCTACGGTGCTGATCATCGACGACGATCCCGCAGTGCGAAATTCTTTGAAGTTCGCGCTGGAGGTGGAAGGCTTCGCGGTGCGGACCTACCATGCCGGCGGGGACCTCCTGCGCGAGACGGAATTTCCGACCGATGGCTGCCTGGTGGTCGACTACAAGCTGCCGGAAATGAACGGCCTCGACCTGCTCTTCGAGCTGCGCCGGCGCAACGTCGCTCTTCCCGCGATCCTGATCACCACGCATCCCTCGAGCGAGGTGCGCCGCCGCGCTGCGCTCGCGGGCGCGACCGTGATCGAAAAGCCGCTGCTCAACGACACCCTGTTCCAGGGGATACGCGCCGCGCTTGACGGCCAAGTCCGCGTAGCGCGACCAACATAATTTGCCCATGTGCGTTCGCTATTCATATTCGAACGACCGTTGACGGGGAGAGGCTCGTGAGAATGATCGCGCTCGGACTGGCCGTTGCCGGCGCTTCGTCTGTCTGCGTGGCATCGATGGCGTCGGCGCAGGGCACCGCCGATGTCAAGCGCGGCGAAACGCTCGTTACCCGCAATTGCGCACGCTGCCATGCCACCATGCGAACCGGCGAGAGCACCCACCCGGAAGCGCCGGCATTCCGCATCTTGGGCAAGCGCTATCCGATCGAGTCGCTCGAGGAGGCGCTAGGCGAAGGCATCATCTCCGGCCACCCGGACATGCCCGAATTCGTGTTCGAGAGTGCCGATGTCGGCGCCATCATCGCCTACCTGAAGTCGATCCAGGAGCCGTAAGGCGCGGTCCGGTCGGTTCTCGTTTGCGGTTGCTTCTCCCACTGTCATCGCCCGGCTTGACCGGGCGATCCAGTAACCACCGGACTTTCGAGTAGGGCAGGTGTAGGGCGCAATAAGCGAAGCGCATTGCGCCACTCTTGACCCGCAGCGGCGCAATAAAGCAATTGCGCCCTACTGCTTCTCACATGACCCCGCCGGCCCACGTCACCAGCGGGGTCGCGACCTTACCGTAGGCTTCGCCGAGGGCTGCCGAGGCTCCGGCCGCGGTCGTGTCCTTGGCGGGAACGGAGGCCTCGAAGGTCCGCGATCCGACGATCCGGCCGGCCTTGCCGATGACCTTGGCGGCCAGTTCGACATGCGCGACCGGTGCCGCAGCTGTGCCCTCGATCTCGAACTTGCGGATGTCGATCAGGAGCTGGAAGTCCGGAGTGATGCTCTCGTTCGGCCGGGCGACCGCACCGACATAGCGCGACTTCTCGAAGCTCTCGATGAACCTCGCCTGCAGCACCTTGGGCAGGCTGTCGGGCCACTGTGCATTCTCGGGCGGATCGCCGGCGCCGGGATCGACGATGATCTTCTGGGTGTCGAGAGTCACGAGTGCTGTCGGCTCGGGGATCACGAGTTGGGCGTTGGCCGGCTTCGCCGGCGGCGGAAATGCGGTCGGCGCCTTGATGTCGTATGGCACCGGCTGCTCTTTCGCGGCCTTGCCCCCGGTCATCTGCTCGAGGCCGTTGAGGATCACGTCGACGCGGTCGGAATTGCGGGCGAGCGCGCCCGTGAAGGTGTTGAGATTGGCGATTGCGCTGTGGAGCGCTTCGGAATTGTCCGACACGAGCGTGTCGATCTTGCGGAGCGCCTGGCGCGCCACCTCGGTCACGCTCTGGCCGGCGGCGGGATCGGCGACGAGCACCCCAGGCTCGGTCGGCGACGAGCCGAGCGGCGGCGCCGTCGGATTGCCGCCGAGGAGCGAGATCACCGGCACGCCGGTGAGGCCCTGGAATTCGAGCCCGACCTTGGTGTCGGCGCGCACCGGCGTTCCCGCCGTCACCGCGATCGACGCCGTCACCTCGCGCGGATCGGTCGGGCTCAGCGTGAGCCCGGTGACTTCCCCGACGCGGATGCCGTTGAACAGCACCGCGGCCCCTTTCAGCAACCCCGAGACGTTGTTCTCGAAGCGGACCCGATAGACCGTGCGCTCGCCGAGGCCGCCAGTGTTGTTGAGCCAATAGACGAAGCCTAACACGGCGCCGATGGCAGCGAGGACGAAGAGTCCGATCAGGGCGTAGGGTGCGCGGGTTTCCATGCGCCGGCCTTTCGTGAGCTCTCTAGGTGGAAAGCGCGGCGCGCGAGCGGCGGCCGCGGAAATACGACTTCACCCACGGGTGCTCGGAGGCGAGCATCACCGGCATCGGCCCGTCCGCCACTACCTTGCCGTCGGCAAGGACCGCGATGCGATCGCACACGGTGTGGAGACTGTCGAGATCGTGGGTGACCATGAATACCGTCAGTCCGAGGGTCTGTTGCAAGGTCCGGATCAGCGAATCGAAATCTCCGGCCGAAATCGGGTCGAGTCCCGAGGTCGGCTCGTCGAGGAACACCACCTCGGGATCGAGCGCAAGCGCGCGGGCGAGGGCGGCGCGCTTCGTCATGCCGCCGGAGATTTCGGACGGGAGCTTGTCGCCGTCGCGTCCGCTCAATCCGACCATTTCGAGCTTGGCCGTCGCCATCTCGTCGAGCAGCCGGTCCGAGAGATCGAGGTTCTCGCGCAGCGGAAACTGGACGTTCTGGCGCACCGTGAGCGAGGAGAACAGCGCGCCCTGCTGGAACAGCACGCCCCAATGCCGCGCCATGCCGCGCACATTGCGTTTGGTCGGGCCGTTCGGACCGGCAGTGTAGAACTCGACGCTGCCGTTACGCCTCGGCACAAGCCCGATCAGCGTGCGCAGCAGCACCGACTTGCCGGCGCCGGACGCGCCGACGACGCCGAGGATTTCTCCGCGCCTGACGTCGAGGGAGAGATGGTCGAGCACGCGCTGCGACCCGAATCCGACCACGAGGTCGCGCACCTTGATCACCATCTGGTCGGCCGGCGCATCCATCGGCGGTCACATTCCGATCGAGGCGAAGAACACGGCGAACACGCCGTCGAGCACGATGACGAGGAAGATCGATTTCACCACCGAGGTCGTCGTCTGGGTGCCGAGCGATTCGGCGCTGCCCTTGACGGCGAGGCCCTCGCTGCAGGCGACGACGCCGATCGCCAGCGCCATGAACGGCGCCTTGATCATGCCGACCTCGAAATGCGTCACTGAAATCGCATCGCGCAGCCGCGCGATGAACACGGCGGGGCTCATCCCGCCGTAGAGCCAAGCCACCAGCCCGCCGCCATAGAGCGCCGCCATGGAGCCGAGGAAGGCCAATATCGGCAGGGCGCAGACGAGCGCGATGATGCGCGGCAGGATCAGCACCTCGACCGGGTCGAATCCCATGGTCCGCAGCGCGTCGATCTCCTCGCGCATCTTCATGGCGCCGAGCTCGGCGGTGTAGGAGCTTCCGGAGCGGCCGGCGATCATGATCGAGACGAGCAGCACGCCGATCTCGCGCAGCACCAGGATGCCGACCATGTCGACGACATAGGATTCGGCACCGAACTTGCGGAAGTGGAATATGCCCTGCTGGGCGATGATGCCGCCGATCAAAAACGTGATCAGCACCATGATCGGCACGGCGAGCCAGCCGACACGATAGAGCTGATAGACCGTCGAGGTGAGGCGGAAGCGGCGCGGATGGACGAGAACGCGGCCGAGCGCGACGGCGAACTCGCCGAACATGCCGAGGAACATGGCGAGGTCCGAGACCAACATGGCGGCCGCCCGGCCGATGCTCTCGAGCGGGGACAGCACCGGGTTCCACGCCCTGGCAGCCGCGCGCGGCTCGAGATTGACGGCACGCATCTCCTCGATGAGGCCGTGGTAACGCGGCGACACCCCGGTGAGCTCGGCCTGCTTGCCGGCACGGTCCGGGCGGCGGGCGAGGCGCTCCAAGAGCCACGCCCCGATAGTGTCGAGTGCCTCGACCTTGCCGATGTCGAGGCAGACGCGCGATGCGTCCGTGACCTGCGCCGCAACGCCGTCGACCAGGCGTTCCAGCATGTCGGCATGGGCGGCCGTCCACGCGCCACGGGCGACGAGGTCGAGCCGGCCGGCCGTCATCGTGCTGTCGAGCACGGGTATCGGGGACCCGGTTAACGAGGATTTGGCTATCGGGGATGTGGCTGCCATGTGCTGCAAAGCACATAGCGCCCTGCCGGGATCAACTCAACCCGCCATCCAGCCCCGCCAGTTTAACCCGCCAAACCGCCGCGCCGTGGCCCCAATGCAACTATTGCAGGCTCAGGACGTAGGCCGCGACGTTGCGGAGATCATCGTCGGGAATAATGATGTTGGGCATAGTGCGGTGTGACGTGCGCAGCGCGGCGGTGAGCGCGATCGCCGTCAGACCGGGCGTCTTGGCGATGGTCTCGAAGTTCGGGGCGAGACCGTTCGGCGACGGTCGCTGGCCTTGCTCGATGTTGTGGCACTCCGCGCAGATTTGTTGCGCGAACGCGCGGCCCTTGGCCGCATCGCCTGTGTTTTGAGCATGGCTCGATGTGGCGCCCGCGATAGCCATGGCCGCCGTCGCAGCGCCCGCGGCCGCAATGATGAACTTCATCGGCTCCTCCTCTCGCCGGTTCTGCCGGACTTGTTTTCGACTGCAGCGATCGCGCAGCATGACCTCAACAAGCCGGATCGCCCCGCAGCGGGCCTTGATCCAACGCAAAGCACCCCGCGCAGCGAAGGCTAACCATCGAAACGACGCGCAACGCAGGAGAACGGCATGCGGACAGATCGGGTGGTGATGGGGCTGCTGGCGATCCTTGCCGGCGTCGCGACGGCCGACACCGCGGGAGCCGCGGACGCCTACAATGGCGGGCAGATCGCGCGGCGCTGGTGCGAGCCCTGCCATGTCGTCGCCGGCGACCAGCAGGGCACGACCGGAGAGGCCCCGCCTTTCGCGTCGATCGCCAAACGGCCAGACTTCGATACCGGGCAGCTCGCGGTGTTCCTGCTCGACCCGCACCCGAAGATGCCGAACATGTCGCTCACCCGCATCGAAGCCGGCGACCTTGCGGCGTATATCGCCAGCCTGGGGAAATAGGCCTGTCGATTTCGGCCCGTTAACCGTCGACCAGCCGTTCGGGACGATTTTTCACTGATCCCTTGGGAATAAACCGCCAAACCGCCCGGTCTCCTCCGCGTCGGCTCAGAACCGAAGGAGAGACAGATGGCGGAGAGGAAAGAAGACGGCATTGACCGGCGCGGTGCGCTGGAATGCATGATTTGGGCGGGAACGGGCGTGCTGTGGACGATGGTCGGCGGGATCCCGCGGTCGTCTTCACTGCTCGGGGTGTCCGCAGCCAATGCCCAGGCGGCTGACGGCTTCAGCTTCCTGCAGATTTCGGACAGCCACATCGGCTTCAAGGCTCCGGCCAATCCGAACCCGATGGCGACGCTGGACGAGGCGATCGCCAAGATCGGCGCGCTGCCGAAGAAGCCGGCCTTCATGATCCACACGGGCGACATCACCCACCTGTCGAAGCCCGAAGAATTCGACAATGCCGACCAGGCGATCACCAAGGCCAAGCTCGACACTTATTACGTGCCGGGCGAGCACGACATCATCGACGAGAACCGCGGCAAGGCCTACCTCGAGCGCTACGGCCAGAAGGTGAAGGCCAAGGGCACCGGCTGGTACTCCTTCGACCAGCACGGCGCGCATTTCGTCGGCCTCGTCAATGTTGCCGACCTCAAGGCGGGCGGCATGGGCTCGCTCGGCGAGGAGCAACTCGCCTGGCTCGCCGACGACCTGAAGGGAAAGTCCGCCTCGACCCCGATCGTACTGTTCGCCCACATTCCGTTGTGGACCGTGGCAGCGAACTGGGGCTGGGGCACCGACGACGCCGCCCGCGCCCTCGACCTCGTCAAGCGCTTCGGTTCGGTGACCGTGCTCAACGGCCACATCCACCAGATCATGCAGAAGGTGGAAGGCGCGGTGACCTTCCATACCGCGCGTTCGACGGCCTTCCCGCAGCCGGCACCGGGTTCGGCCCCGTCGCCTGGCCCGATGAAGGTCCCTGATGACAAGCTGCGCACCGTCCTGGGCATCACCGAAGTCGCGGTGAAGCAGGGCACGCAGCCGCTCGCCATCACCGACAGCGAACTCGTCAAGGCCTGACCGAGGTTTCGTAGCAATAACGCCTCCTCCTGCGGGAGGAGGCAACCTGCGGCAGCGGCCGCGGGACGGGCCGCTTTCGCCAAAAAAATCCCCCGCAAAAACAGGTGCTCCGATGTCTCTGTTGCAGCAATCCCTCCGCGCATTCGCGGCGGGCATGGCGGTGTGTTGTACCGTCTATGCCGCCGTCGCCGTCGCCGCCCCTCCGGCCGAAACCCGGGTCACCATCGACAATTTCACGTTCAAGCCGGAAACGATCACGATTCCCAAGGGAACCAAGCTCGAGTGGGAGAACGACGACGACATCCCTCATACGGTCGTGGAGACCAAGGGCAAGTTCTTCTCCCCCGCCCTCGACACCGAGGACAAGTACGCCTTCACCTTCGACGCGCCCGGCACCTATGAGTACTTCTGTAGCCTCCATCCCCACATGAAGGGAAAAGTGGTGGTCACGCCGTGAATCGGCGCGAGGAGGCGCCCGTTCCGTCTTGGCGGGGGCGCGTCCTCATGGTTTAATTCCTAGCGGTGCGGGGTCGATCCCCGGGGGCTTCGGACGGGATCATCCTGCTCATGCGACTTCTTCCCCTGGCAGCGCTTTTGGGCTGTCTCGCCGTGCCGGCAGGTGCGGCGGTTGCGGAGGAGGCGTGCCCGCAGCCTGGAAGCGAAATCACGACCGACCGGCCGGACGTCACCAATTCGAGCCTGGTGGTGCCGAAGGGCAGCTTCCAGCAGGAGAACGGGATCAATGGCGCCGGCCGGGACGGCGGGCAGGTCCTCGACGGCACCAACACGCGATTGCGCTTCGGGATCGCGCAATGCTTGGAGTTCCTGGTCGACGTCCCCACCTATTTCAAGGTTCTGTCCGGCACCGCTGACACCGGCTTCACCAATGTGACGCCGGCGTTGAAGTGGCAGATCAGCCCGGTGCCGGGAAAGGTCGACCTGTCGGCGACGGTCGGCGTCGGGCTGCCCACCGGCACCCGCGCCGTCGCAGGGCTGGGCGCCCAGCCCTATGTCCAGTTTCCATGGTCGTGGGAATTGTCGGGCGGCTGGGGGCTGAGCGGCATGTTCACCAATTTCTTCACCCCCAGCGATCCCGTGAACAAGACCACGACCGAGACGACCTTCGTGATCGAGCGCGAATTCGGCAAGAAGACCTTCGTCTTCGTCGAATATGTCGGCGACTACCGTGAGCACGGCGGCCCGAGCTACATGATCAATTCCGGCGCCGGCTATCGCGTCACCAACACCCAGCAGGTCGATTTCCACGTCGCGATCGGATTAAACGACATCGCGCCGAACTACATCATCGGCATCGGCTACTCGTTCCGCTTCGACAATCTGTTCTGACGTCTCCCTCGGGCGTGCAGCCCATTGATCACCGCCTATCGAGCGCGACCTCCCCCTTGAGGCCATTCCCCACGGGATGGCCGCGTTGTATTCTGCCTCGCGATGCGGCGAACATCCGTCGCGCCAAGAAGACTTGCAGAGAGGCGATGTCACAACGGGGTCGCCATCGGTTTGCATCAGAAAGAGTTCAACAGGGAGGAGTCCATGAAGACGAGTCTATTTGCGGCTTTGATGCTGACGACCGCGCTGGCCGCGGGAAGCGCTTCCGCGCAGCCGGCGCCGTTCAACGAGACCGGCGTGACCATGGGTCACTGGCACATCATCTCGAAGGACGTCGAGGCGAACAAGAAGCTGTTCCAGGGCATGGGCGGCAAGGTCTACATGCCCGGCGGAAATCCGCTGATGATGTTCCCCGGCACCTACATCAACCTCAATCTCGGCGACGAGAAAGGCGATGGCGGTACGCCGGGCTCGGTGGTCAACCACGTCGGCTTCATCGTCGACAACGTGCAGAAGCGCGTCGCCGAATGGAAAGCCGCCGGGGTGCCGGTGCTGCCGGGCACCAACAACCGGCCCGACCAGGCCTTCGTCGTGACGCCGGACGGCGTGCGTATCGAGGTCCTGGAAGACAAGACGCAGACGGTGCCGATCAAGAACGAGCACGTCCACTTCTTCCTCCCCGAAGCGGAGGTTCCGAAGGCGCAGGCCTGGTACGCCAAGACCTTCGGCGGCGTCGCCAGCACCCGCAATGGCGCGCCGGTGGTCGATCTTCCCGGCGTCCAGCTGCGCTTCAACAAGGCCGATACGGCACAGGCCGCCACCCGTCATCGCGTGCTCGACCACATCGGCTTCGACCTGAAGGATCACGAAGCCTTCGTGAAGAAAATCACGGCGGAAGGCGTCAAGCTCGACGAGCCGGTCCGCAAGTCGCCGACCGGCAGCGTCATCACCTACATCACCGATCCCTGGGGCACCCGCATCGAGCTCATCCAGCGCGCGCCGCTCGGACCGCTGGTGCAGTAACCCCGAGGCGAGGCGTGCGCCACACGCCTCGCCGTCCGACGTCTGGTTTAGCGCAGCGGCGCCGGCTGTCGAGCCGTCGGCGCGCTGTCCAGCCTGCATGATCGTCGCGATGGCGACGCTCCCAATCCTCCTGACGCAAGGTCGTACTCGGTCATATCGCCATGCCGCGGAACGTGAGCGTGATGAGGCTTTTCGGTCGTAGGACGCTGTGCCGATCGCGCGCGCATTCCCGTGGCTCGAGCGTGCCGCAGCGCGCCT
>CAWCCG010000046.1:0-115268 GCA_963793985.1 uncultured Alphaproteobacteria bacterium
GCTGGCGGCGAAAACAAGTAGTAAGGCGTAGGTGATCACGGTCATCACGATGCCGACGCGGATGAAGTCGCGCGCCTCGAACGTGCCGGTGCCGAACGCGAGCATGTTCTGCGGGCCGTTGATCGGCAGGATCCAGCCGATGCTGGTCGCGAAGGTCAGCAGCATGGTCATCCCGGCCACCTTCGGGGCCGGGATCGCGGCCTGCTGGAAAACGCCGAGCAGGACCGGGATCATGGTCGTCGCCATGGCGGCGCCGCTGGAGAAGCCGAGATGGACCACGATCATGAACAGCCACAGCACGGCGAGCATCGCGAAGATCGACAGCTGCTGGACGCCGAACTCGTCGACCACGAAATGTCGCGAGCCAGCCCGCGGCGCCGGTCTTGAGCAGCGCCGTGCCGAGGCCGACGCCGACCCCCAGCTGGATGAGGATGCCCCAGGGAATCCGCGACTGGACATCCTTCCAGGCGATGACGCCGAGGTGCGGAATGAACATGAGGGCGACCGCCGCGATCGCGACGGTCGACGAGTCGATCGCGTGCAGCCGCTGCTCGGTCGCCCAGAAGCCGAGCAGGACGAGGGAGAAAACGAGAAGGCGGATTTCGGCCGGCGTGATCGGGCCGAGCTTTGCGGCGAGATCGTCCGCGGCCACCGGGAGTCGGCTTCGCCCGGCGCGCGGCTTCATCATCGTCATCAAAACCACGTAGAGCGCGGCGCTCAAGGCGAGCGAGAACGGCGCGCCGACCACCAGCCAGTCGATCCACGGGATGCGGACGTGGATGGTCTTGTCCATCAGCGCATTGACGTAGACATTCTGCGCCGCGCCGGTCGCGATCCCCATCGCCCAGATCAGCGACAGGTAGACGATCGACATCATCAGCATGCCGGCGACCCGGCTCTTGCGGTCGATGCCGAGCGCGGAAATCAGGCCGAGCACGATCGGCACCAGGCAGGCGACGCGGGCGGAGGCGGTCGGCACGAAAAAGGCGAGCACCGCCATCACCACGATGGTGCCGGCGAGAAGGCGGCTGCGGCTGGTGCCGATCAGCGCGATCACCATATAGGCGAGCCGCTTGTCGAGGCCGGTGACGCTCATCGCGGTCGCCAGCACGAGCGAGGCGGCGATCAGGGCGACCGCCGGGTTGGTGAAGCCGTCGAGCGCCGCGGAAAGCGCCCGCGAGGTGCCGAGGACGCGGTCGGGCTGGGCCGGATCCGGCGCGGTGCCGAGCAGGAGGGCGATCAGCGCCAGCAGGATGACCGAGCTTGCCGCGTAATCGATCGCCTCGGTCATCCAGACGATGACCGCGAAGGCAAAGATCGCGAGCATGTGCTGCCCCGCGATGCTCAACCCGGCCGGGTGCGGCAGCAGCACGATGGCGACCAGCGCCGCGGCGGCGGCGACGAGGCCCCATTGCCTCGCCGGAAAACGCAGCGCACCCGCGCCGATCGCCGCGCGTCGACGGCCCCGGCGCGTTCGGCATTCACCGCGTCACTCGACATGCATGCGGCCGCTCCCGTCGGGTCGACCCGGCCGACCCTTACGCGGTCCGCGATACGGCGCGTCACCGGCCGATAGCTGAAGGCGGTCGGCACGAACAGCGAATGAATGCCGGCGCCGCCCGCGACCACGATGTGAATGTCCTCAGGCCGGTCCGCGACGCCGATATGATTCGGATCGCCGACCTCGGCGAACCAGCGCTCGCGCCGGTGGTGCAGCCCCTCGACGCTGCGCTTGGCAGAAGCGGCTCAAGCGGAATGCGCGCGCGCTCGAACAGCGCGTTGCGGAATTCCTGTCTTGCCGATGCCGTCGCGCGCCATGGTGGCGGCGTGCTCGGGGCTGATGACGAACAGCGGCCCGGTCGGGAAGATGATGTTGTTGTGCCCGAGCCCGAGCGTCGCGCCGATGAAGTGCTCGAGGACGTCCTGGCCGGTCTCGCAGCCGTAGGTGAAGACGTTCTGCGGCGCCGACGCGCCGATCACCGTGACGGTGCTGTCGTCGCGCGCGAAGCCCGCGTCGACATGGAACGGCGTCCACGGGCTGTCGTCTTCGGCCTCGGCGATGCAGGCAGTGAACTTGCCGGCCTGGCCGTGGGTCGACATGTCGGTCTCGCCCGGAATGTCGCCGCCGATGTTGCGCAGCACGAGCTGCACGGCGCGGCCGATGGTCGCGTTGGCGCGCGCGCCCTGGCCGAAGACGTTGCCGCGCGCGTTGATGTCGAGCTCTCCGACGATCGGCCCGTTGACGATGAACAGCGGCGACGTCGTGTTGGTCGCGGTCTGGATGCCGTAGAGCTGGCAGTCGTTGTCGAGCGCCGCATCGAGCGCCGCGAGCACGACCGGGAAATATTCCGGGCGACATCCGGCCATCACGGCGTTGATCGCGACCTTCTCGATCGTCGCCCGGCGCCAGCGCGGCGGAATCGGGTCCGATCGGCTCGGCGGCCGTCGCGTCCGGATGCGGCCATCATCGCCGCGACTTTCTCGGCGGTCGGCGGCACGACCGGCAGGCCGTCGGTCCAGCCGCGCGCGAAGAACATCTCCTGCTCGTCGATCGTCGTTGCGCGCCGTCGAACGCGCTCGGCGGCGGTATCGGCTTCCGCCGCGTCGGTCGTGCGCGCGTCAGGCGCTCGACCAGCACGTGCGAGCACCGCGTCGGCGCGCTCGGCGACGACGGCGCGCCGTGCGCGGTATGCATCGGGTGCGGGATGCGGACGAGCGGCAGGTCCGCCATGCCGCGGCCCGCCGCCTGCTTGCGCGCCGCCGCCGCAAACGCGGTGCTGAACACCGTGACGGTCGGGATGCCGCGGCGTTCGATCTCGACCGCGTCGGCGACGCTGATCGAGGTCGAGGTGCCGCAGTCGCCGAAGCACTGCACGACCGCGTCGCATGGGCGAGATCGGCGAAATCGTCGCCGGTCAGGCGATCTTTGGGCGGCGGCCTTGCGCACGGACCGGACCCACCGCGATCGCATACTGGTCGGAGAACCGGCTGATCAGCCGGCGGATGAACAGGTCGGCGTTGCACTTGCTGTTGTCGACGAAGCCGAGCCGCTTGCCGCGCAGGTCCGCAAGGCGCGCGGCGACCGGGATGGCGGCGACGTCGTCGGCGACGGTGGGCTCAATCTCCTGTCGCATCATGATTTCCCACCGGGCGAGACATTGGATAACTTTGGATCCAAATTAATCCAGTCCGCCCTCGACTGCAAGCGCGGACGCGTCTGAGAAAATCTGGCGACATCTCATAACCTGTCATTATGCGGATCAACGAAGTCTGTGGCCAAGTCCGTCTAGCGAGGTCCGCCATCCGGTGTACGGGATTACCCAGCTCGGCCATTGACGGCCCACGTCTGTTGTAATGCACAACAACGTACTCGGGTTGGCCGGGCTGGCTAGCCGATAAACGTGATACTGTCCCAACCTCCGATGGGGGACGCCGCCCCGAGTGGGTCACAAATTGAGCATATTCGCTGCCAAACGTGGCGGCCCCGGCCGGGGTCGGGTGGGGATGACCAGGGCTGGCCTGGTCGGCGGGAGCATTGACGCCCGCCGCCGACACTCGTCCAACAGTAACACCGCGAACCGCGTTTCAATCCCGGGGAAGCGTGGGCCTGGTCCTATTTGATGAACATCAGATCGGCAGCGCTGGGGTTAATGTGTTTGCTGGGACTGCTCCCGGCACCCGCGGCTGCGTTCACCGAGATCGAAGTGCGCCAGGACCACGACGGCGCCGGGCCGAGCCATATCTTTCACCTGCATGATAGCGTGGTGGCGGTGGTTGATCCGCTGGACGGCACCATTTCCGCCTATGCGGATACGCACGGCGCGCCGGTGCGGACCGCCAGCATGCCGGTCGGATTTCGTCCGTGGCGTCTGGTCCGCCTGCCCGGCAGTGTTGCAATTATTTCCGAGGACGGCCGCTCGCGCATCGAGGTGGCGCGCGACCAAACGGCTTGGCCGCGCGAATTTTCCCTGAGCGAGCATCACGCCGGCGATGCAGCCTACCGGGTCGCGCCGCTGGTGCGCACCTCTGCCGGCATCTCGCTCCAGCCATTCCGGGGAGCGGGCGCGCTGCCGATCCGCGCCATCGGGCCCTACTACGTCGCAAGCGCGCGCGAGCTTGAGCGCTTCGGCGACGGGCGGCGCTACGTGCTCTGGAAGGAATACTACGTGAGCGAGCCGCCGCCGGAGGAGCCGGACGAGCAGCGCATCAAGGTGAATGTCTACGTGGGCCGGTTCGAGCGCGACGGTACGCTCTCCGGGCTGGCGGCACTGCCGATTGCGGTCATGTCACGGGTCGGCTTCGACTATGCGACCATCCTGCCGGACGGAACGATCGCGCTGCTCGCGAGCATCGTCGCGGACGGCAAGCCCGGGCCGTTCAAGATCTACCACCTCGCGTTTGCGAAGCCGTCGCCCTATCTGGCGGCGCTGCAGAAGGCGGTGGGCCGTGCGCGCCATTGGGCCTATCCGCCGCCGGTGACCGATATCTTTCCGATCGCCGAGCCCAAGGCTGTGATCGTCGCCGCAGTCGAGAGAGGCCGGGGTTCTGGCGCGGACGCAGTGGAGCAAACACGTCCGGTGCCGCCGCGCGCGGAGATGCGCCGGCAAATGGACGCGTATCGAGACCACCGCTGGACTTTAGTCGAGGCGAACCGGCGCAATCCGTGTTCTACGATGATTATGCCCGGCGTCGAGATCAACTGCCGCAACCAGTCGCGCTTCGTCCTCCCGTCCGAGCAGGAACGATTGCGCACGCCCGTGGCGATGCGCGGCGTGCCCTACGACTGGGGTGGCCGCGATTCGCTCGAGCGTTTCGACGACAAGATCAAGCGCGGCTTCATCGCCGGCAACATCGGTGGAACCTTCTGGTCAGCCGACTCTCGGCGGGTCACGGCAGGAGTCGATTGTTCCGGGCTCGTATCCAATGTCTGGCACCTCGACCACCACGCCGGGACCTCGGAACTGCCTGATCTCACCGAGCCGGTGGCGCGGCTCGACCGCATGCGTGTCGGCGACGTGCTGCTGCTTCCCGATCGCCACGTCGCGCTCTATCGCGAACAGGTGGATCTGGACGGCGCCTCGATCGGCATTCGGGTCACCGAGGCCGCTAGCCGCTGCGGCGCGGTCTGCGACAGCATCTACGAGATCGACCATTTCCAAGGTTACATGCTGCGCCGATTCGGCCCGGAGCGGTGAAGTCCGCACAGTCCGCGTCCCTGAGAAATTACGCCCTCAGCAAGTTGGCTGCCTCTGCGCGCTTCGCGTCCGGTATTTGGGGCGGAGCTGCCGCGATGCCAAGTTGCCGGCAAGGCCGGGTCTGACCGATACTGTTGAAAAAGTCCCCGGCGGGAAGGATGTGGCTCTATTTGAGCGTTTGAGAGGCCGTGTCCAACTCATCACGATCCCTTTGTGATGGGACCGGTCAGGTGACGCAGGCGGCAGGCTCGTGAGGTCTCGGCCGCCAGATATGTTTTGCCAGGGTCTTCAGGTTCTGCACGATGGCTGCGAGGTGGAACTCGTCGCGTGCGCCGGAGAGGCCCCGCAGCCGCATACGCTCGAAACCATGGTGGGTCTTCAGGTGCGCAAAGCGCATCTCGACCTTCTTGCGCTCGTCGCGTGATCTGTCGAACTCCGGGGTACCAATGAAGGAACGAGCATGATCGCGGGCATCCTCGTTGACGTCGCGTGTGACCTTGCGCGAGGGGGTGTTTGGACAGCATTGCGGCTTGAGCGGACATGCGCCGCAGTCGCGCTTCAACGCACGGTAGCGCACCATGTGGTCACTGCCCACGTTGCCCGTGGTCTTGAGCAGCTTGTCCGCGGGACAGACGTAGACGTTACGCTCGCGATCGAACCTGAAGTCGCTGCGTGAGAAGGTTCCATCTTCTCGATCGCTCTTCTCCCACACCGGAATGTGCGGCGTGATGCCGGTGCCGACGAGCCAGCCGAGGAACTTGCCCGTGCCGTACGCGGTATCGGCCGCAAGTCGGTCGGGCTTCAATCCCAAGGTCTGTTCGGTGCGCTCGATCATCATCTTGGTCGCGGCCACCTCGTCGTAGGTGCGGGCCGGCGTGGCCTCCACGTCGACGATGACCGCGTACTCGATGTCGATCAGGTAATTGAGCCCGTAGCCGAACTGAACGCGCTTGTTGGCTTTCGCGGTCCAGGCCGAGCACGGGTCCACCGGCGAGATCACCTTCGGCACCTTGCGGTCGGCGTCGGGATCTTCGTCATCAAGGGCTCCGAGAAACTCGGCGACCGCCCGCGTCTGACGTTCCGGCACCGACCAGTCGATATCGTCGGGAGCCTTGCCATGATAGCGGCTGGCATCCGCTTCCATGACGCTGGCATCGACCGCGAAGGCTTCACCTTTGACCAGACCGGCGTCCATGCACGCCCGCACCACCGCCTCGAATACTTGTCGGAACAGGTCGCTGTCGCGGAACCGGCCGTGGCGATTGACCGAGAAAGTCGAGTGGTCGGGAACCTTGTCGTCAAGATCGAGGCGGCAGAACCAGCGATAGGCGAGGTGCAACTCGACCTCCTCGCACAGCTTCCTCTCGAAGCGAATGCCGTAGCAGTAGCCGACGATGAGCATCCGGATCATCAGCTCGGGGTCGATCGAAGGCCGGCCGATCTCGCTGTAGAAAGGCTCCAGCTTCTCCCGAAACTCAGCCAATATCCGCGTCACGATCGGATTGATGCGGCGCAGAAGATGGCGTTCCGGAATGCGCTTTTCGAGGTTGAAGAGATAGAACAGCTGGCTCTGATCGACCGTCTGCCGACCCATCATGACCCGCCTCCGCCGCTGAAAGCCTCAACGAGACGGAATCATGATTCGCCGATAATCACGAACGACTTTTTCAACAGCATCGACCCCGAGCGGACATGGCCTGGCTCGGTTCGAGCAAACTAGGCGATCAGCGAACCGATCCGACTGCGAAATCCAGAAATGCGCGCACCTTTGCGGGCAGCACGTGCCGTGAAAGATGGAATGCGTAGAGCGGAAACCGCTCGTCCGACCAATCGGGGAACAGCTCGATGAGCTTCCCCCGACCGAGGAGATCCTCGGTCCCGAGCGCGAGAAGTTGCGCCACTCCATGACCGGCGGCGCAGGCGCCCAACATCGTGCCGACGTTGTTCACCGTCAGGCGGCCGGAAACCGCGACCCGCAGTTTCTGCCGGCCGCGGTGAAATTCCCAGGGAAACGGCCGGCCGGTGACAGGGTCCAAGTAGTGAATGCATTCGTGCGATCCCGCGCCGAGCTCGCGGGGATGTGCCGGGCGGCCGTGCTTGGCTAGGTAGGACGGCGCGGCGCAGGTGAGGACCCTGGTCTCAAGGAGCCGTCGGGCGACGAGCGACGAGGGCTCCGGCTCGCCGAAACGCACAGCGGCGTCGAAACCGTCGGCCACGAGGTCGCCGAGACGGTCGCGTCCTACGATCTCCACCGACAGCTGTGGGTAGGTGGCCAGGAATTTTCCAAGGCGCGGCGCGAGCACGAGACGCGCGAAGAACGGATCGACATTGACCCGGAGTCGACCACGCACCACCACAGTCGAACCCGCGGCCTCGGTGGCGGCATCCTCGACGCCGGCCAGCAGCGGCACAACCGATTGATGAAAGCGGCGCCCTTCATCGGTGAGCGTGACGGCGCGCGGTGTGCGATCGAACAGCCGCACGCCTATGCGCATCTCGAGCCGCGCGATCGCCCGGCTGACGCCCGATTGGGTCAGACCTAACGCATCGCCGGCCCGCGCAAAGTTCGGTCTCAACGACGGCTGCCATCACGCCAACACCGCCCAGCAGTCTTCCATCGAAACTCATGATGATCTCCTGTCATCTTAAGTTGGACAAAGATGCGCTGGCGGCAAGCCAAATTTGCGGCGAATTTCTGCAATCACCGCAACGACAGGAGATCCGCCCATGAGACTCGCTGGACAACGTATCGTCATCCTCGGCGGCAGCTCGGGGATCGGGCTTGCAACGGCTCAAGCCGCCGCGCGTGACGGGGCCGCGGTCGTGATAGCCTCGAGCCGCAAGCGTAGGGTGGAGGAGGCTCTCGTCGAGCTGCCAGCGGGCGCCGAAGGTCACGCGCTCGACCTCACCGACGAGCGTGCGGTGAAGGCATTCTTCGCCGAGCTTGGTACCTTCGACCATTTGGCTTTTACCGCCGGCGAGACCTTGCAGCTTGGCCGCCTCACGGAGATCGACGTTGCCATGGCACGCGACTTCTTCGCGCTGCGTTATTGGGGGGCCTTTATGGCCGCCAAATATGGTAGTGGCCATATCCGGCCGGGTGGCTCGATCGTCTTCACCTCGGGTCTTGCGGGCTTGCGTCCTCATGCCGGCTGGTCGCTTGGCGCCAGCATCTGCGCTGCGATGGAAGGGTTGACGCGGGCGCTGGCGGTGGAGCTCGCGCCAACCCGCGTCAACATCGTTTCGCCCGGCGTGGTGAAGAGTCCGCTCTGGGCAAATATGACAACAGCCGATCGCGACGCGCTCTATCGTCAAACCGCAACGAAACTTCCCGTCGCTCATATCGGCGAGGTCGAGGAGGTGGCCGAAGCGTATCTTTATTTGATGCGGCAGACCTACGGCACCGGCGAGGTGCTGAGGGTCGATGGCGGCGGCGCGCTTGTGTGACGATCGGGGTGGCCCACAACGGACGAGCGAACACCCCGGCTTCTCGGATCGTTTGTCCGGTAGTTGGGGCAAAGCTGACGCGCCGCCAAATTGCCGACGAGACCCAGTTTGACCCACAGGAGACACCCGCCGAATTATCCTGCGTTTACCGGCGCGGCCCGTAGTTTCGAGTTTTCTGGGTGGAACCCCAGCCGTTCCGAGCGTTTGCGAGAATAGCTCGCCGCGGCACAGGCTGTGTCAACGCGGTCTTCCTGGCATCGCGAGGAGTGACCGGCCCGAAGTATGTGATTGACGAGGTTGCATTCTCATTGGACCTCCATCAGTTTGGTATCGCTGATCGATGGAAATGCACGATCTGCCAATCAGAGCCTCGCCTTGCTACAAGGAAAGTGACGCGGCCTTCGGCGTGAACGGGTCGACCATCACGCATTCCATCTATGACGTCCAAACCCGTAACAAGAACCGCGGCGTCGGATAGTACTGTAGCGGCGTACTCTTTGAATGTCGCACTTTGGAAGTTGGTAAGAAATGCATTCTCGAAATAGCTGCGAATTCCCTCAGTCTTGACCACGGGCGTTTTGCTGCTGGTCCCAATGAACGTGGCGTCGGGCGCATAGAGCCTCAACATCCCGTCGACATCCGAAGCCACGAATGCCTTATCCCATTTCTCCACGACCAAAAGGGCGTCTTCTTTTGGACCCGCAAAGCTGGCCATCGGCCACGCAAGCAGCACCATCGATGAAACCAATAAGTTTCTCATCTTCGCCTCCCAATGCGCGGCGCAGCAAAATCGCGCTCACCGCAAGGTACAGCAGTCATCATTGCTAATGAAGGGGTGCATCCGGCCCGAAGCCGACCTCTCCGCTTCAATTCACTTCATCAGGCAGCAGGAAGGAACGGGCTGGGCGAGTGCGCTTGCGGTCATCAGAAATGCCGCAGCGCACACGTCAAGCTAATCGCCGGTGTGATTTGTCACAGTTGACACAGGGTAGACCTATGCGGCGCGATGGGGTCGATTGTCTTACATCCTCGACTGGAATTGAAAGGGTTTGAGTGCCGCTTTCGAGGCGGCGCGCGCAAGTTATTGCAAACCACAGGGGCAAGGCATGTCCAATCTTACTCGGCGCACGCTCGTCAAGGGCGGCACGACACTCGCGACAGCCGCCACGCTCACTGGACCGTCGTTGCTCGAATGGTCAAAAGCATGGGCGCAGAGCGCCCCCTGGAAGCCTGAACCGGGCGCCCAGCTCTCGATGCTGCGCTGGAAGTACTTCGTGCAGGCGGAGGATGACGAGTTCGTCAAGCTGATGGAAGCCTTTGCCAAAGCGACCGGCGTCAAGGTGACGATCTCGCGCGAATCCTTCGAGGACGTGCAGCCCAAGGCTGCGGTCGCCGCAAATACCGGCACCGGGCCCGACCTGTTCTGGGGCCTCTATTCGCTGCCGCATCTCTTCCCTCAAAAATGCCTCGACGTCACCGATGTTGCCGACTATCTCGGCCAGAAGTACGGAGGATGGGCGCAGAGCTCGGTCGCCTATGGCACGGGCAGCGGCACCAGGTGGATCGACATCCCAATCTGCTATGCCGGCGCCCTTATGAACTATCGGATTTCTTCGCTAAAGAAGGCGGGATTTTCCAAATTTCCGACGACTACCGATGAGTTCCTCGAATACGCCAAAGCGACCAAGGCGAACAGCACCCCGGGTGGACTCGCACTCGGCCACGCCTCCGGCGACGCCAATATCTGGGCCTACTGGTGCCTGTGGACTTTCGGCGGCAATATCGTCGACAAGAACGACAAGGTGATCATCAACTCGCCCGAGACCGAGAAGGCGCTCATCTACGCAAAGCAGCTTTATGAAAACATGATCCCCGGCGTCGCGTCATGGAATGATGCCTCCAACAATAAGGCGTTCCTCGCCGGTGAAATTCATTGGACCAGCAACGGCATTTCGATCTACGTCGCCGCCACCAAGGACCCGAATCTCAAAGCGATCGCCGAAGACATGGACCACGCATACAACCCGATCGGGCCGATTGGCGAGCCTACCGAACTTCACCTGATGTTTCCACTGCTGGCGATGAACTACACGAGATATCCGCAAGCGTGCAAAGCCCTGCTCGCATTCATGCTGGAGGCCAACCAGTTCAATCCTTGGATCGAGGCTGCCGGCGGCTATCTGTCGCCTGGCCTCGCCGCCTTCAAGGAAAATCCGGTATGGACCTCCGATCCCAAGCGCACGTTGTTCCGCGATGTCGCCTGGCGTTCGCGCACCGCCGGCGGCCTCGGCTCGGTGGGCGAGAAGGCGGCGTCGGCGATCGCCGATTTCGTGCTGGTCGATATGTTCGCCAGCTACTGTACCGGCCGTGAGGACGCCAAGAGCGCGATCAAGATCGCGGAACGCCAGTTGCAGCGGATTTATCGTTAGCAGCGGCGATGGCTCTTATTGGCCCGACTTTGCCGTTCCATGTTTCGCCGGCGACGTCCGCAAGCTGGAGTGGAGGCGCCGTCGCGGGGACGAAGCGGCAGGGCGCGATTGATGTTGCAAAGAAACGGAGATTGGAATGTGGAGTCCGGCGCGGACCAACTTGGCACGAATCGCCTTTCGCCCAGCATGTCTGATACTTGGCCAGAAGCAGGCCTCAGGGATTCCGTGACTTAGTCTTCCGGCTTGTATCCGGAGGCTTTCACGATCGGACCCCAGCGTTCGAAATCGGATTTGATCAATCGGGCGAAGTCGGCCCCCGAGGCGATGGCGATTTCATAGGAAATTTGCGTAAAAGCGGCTTTAACTTCCTCTTTCTTCAGCGCTTCGCGAATTGCCTTTGTGAGATTGCCGACTTTCTCCACGGGCGTCTTTGCTGGAAGGAAGACACCCATCCAGTCGACGAATTCAAGCGACGGATATCCGACCTCTTTGATGGTAGGTACGTCGGGAAGAAACGGGCTTCGCTGCGGGCTGGTCGTCGTTAGCGCTCGGAGCTTTCCAGATTGAATATGCGGAAGCGGCACATCGATAGGAGCTATAGCGGCCGCGATTCGGCCCGCCAGCAGATCCGGAACGGCGCTTGACGAGCTCTGATAGGGGACGTGAATTAATTGAAATCCGGCGGAGCGAGCCAACATGAAACCCGTGAATTGCATGGGGGTTCCGACACCCCCCGTGCCGTATGTAGCCAACTGCGGGTTGGCCCTGCACCAGGCGAAAAAGTCTGTAATCGTTTTCACTTGATCCGGCACCATCGGGCCGACGCTGACCAAGTAGGGGAAGCTGCAAACCATGGTTACAGGAACAAAATCAGCAAACGGATCGTACTTGAGGGACCTATAGATGTGCGGAAAGAGCCCTATCATGGCCGCGGGGGTGAGAGTCATGGTCGAGCCATCCGCCGCGCTGGATTTCAAACCATCGAGCGCGAAGCGGCCGGCTGCACCCGGTCGGTTCTCAATGATCATCGTCGAGGAATAGCTTCTCAGCTCGTTGGCGAGCAGGCGTGCGACAAAATCTACATTTCCGCCAGCAGGAAAGCCAACCAGCATGCGTGCGGTCTTGTCGCCGGGTTGCGCGAAGCCATACGGCACCATGTCCGTGGCGCTACAAGCGAGACCGGCAGCGGAAGCAGCCAGCAAATGACGGCGGTTGATCATTATACAGCCTCCCAGATGGCGTTTGCCGACCGCTGCCATGCTTGGACAATGAGTGTCAAACTGCCCGATATCGTGCTATAAGAGAAATCGAACTTTTGTATTTGACCTATAATCATGATTGATCTCAACGGAGCCGACCTCAATCTGCTGGTCTCGCTCGACGCGCTTATCGAAGAAGGGAACGTGACGAAAGCGGCGGCGCGGCTGAACGTCAGTCAGCCGGCACTTTCCGCCCAACTCGCACGTCTTCGCGACATATTTCGCGATCCTTTGCTGGTATCGTCGAAGACCGGACGAGGAATGATCCCGACCGCACGCGCTCTGGAGCTGCGAGGTCCCCTGCGGGGCGCGCTCAAGGATTCCTCGAGAGCGTCGTCAAGCGTCCGCCGACATTCGATCCGACGAAGAGTGCGCGGCTTGCCGTGGCGCCGGTGTGATCGTGCTCCTGAATCCGGCGGGCCCAGAGACCAGACGGCCACCGGTATGTCCCAGATGCGGAGGAACAGGACGCGCTCCTATTGGGCAGCGTCAAGTGATACGAGCCCCGTTTCTTTGATCGTTGGGCGCGAGTGCCACCGAATACGCAGCCGCCGACGTAACGTCATCGGGCCAGCAGCCGAGTTGAACAGATGCGACATCCCGACCGCGAGCGGGCCCGGGGAGTGCGAGGCGGTGAACGTCGGGAGGATATTGAAAAGACTGCTGGCTTGATACCGTCGACGTGGCGGACCGGGCTCTGCCCCAAATTCCGAGAAGCTCGTCGATGGCCTGCTGCTAGCGTGCCAGTGCCAGCCAAGATTCCGCGATGGCGAGTGTGAGACCACGATAATGCGGTTCGGTTCTGCGCGTCATGCTACGTTGCGCGTCGTCTCGCGGCCCCGAAGCCCCACGTTGAAACGCACTCAGTCAGTCTCTCTCCGGGATGCTATGGCGTCTGTGCAGAATTGATCACAAGCTGTGCCCCCCTGAGCGGACGGCGTACCCGAGTTACCTCGGCTGATCGGGTGCGTTACCTGTGGCTCCCACGGTGCGTGGGTCGCGGGGAAAGCCACGACCATGAGCGCACGCTGCGGCGGACTTCGCCTATGCTTCCCGGCTGCGCAGCGCCTCCGCTAGACGAGCGGCCAAAGCAGCCAGCCCTATCGGCAGCGCTCGCGGTATCTCACGGCTGAGCATGTCACCGAGCCCACGATCTTCGCTTGACCCCTGTGATACGGGACGATGGGAAGCGGAATTGGGAGTCCTCGGCTGTTCCGCAGCAATCTGACGATCCACGGATCAGATTTAAACGACTATCGGACCGGCATGCTCACCCGCTGCATCCCCTACTAATGCAGGGTTTACGAGGGTCGGCCGGCATCGATCACCCGTGCGCGAACCCGAGAATTCCGGGCAATATCGCGGCGAGTGGCCCACAGCAGGCTTACGCGGCGTGAGCCACCTTTTCGCCGCTCGTCGTTCGGCTGAGGGCGGCGATGAACGGGAGGGCGGACGCGCAGAGCGTAGCCATGACCCAGAAGCCGCTTGCCCCGAATCGGCCGTACAATGTCCCTGACAGCAGCGTCACCATCGCCGTGGTGGCGCCGATGGCGACGGTGCCGTAGATCGCCTGCGCAGTGGCCGCGAGGTTCGCCGGGACCAGGCGCCCGATGAGGCGCATACAAGCGAGGTGAAGGAGCGCGAAGCTCAAGCCGTGTAGGGGCTCGGCGAGCGCCATCGCGGTGACATCGGCCGTGCAGGCCATCACCGACCAGCGCAGGATGCCGGCGAGCGCGGCGACCGTCATCGCGAAGACCGGGCCAAACCGGTCGAGCACCCGCGGCCCGGCCACCACAAACACCGCGATCTCGGCCGCAACCGACTCCGACCACAGGACGCTCGCCGTCCGCGGCGATATTCCCGCTGCCTCCCAGCGGATCACCGCGAAGGCGTCGTGCATGGCGTGGCTGCCGAGAACGAGCGCCGCGATCACGATCAACAGCCTGAATTCCCGTATTCGCAGCAGGTCGCGCAGTGACGCGTCGACCTTGGCATCGGATTTAGCGGGCGCCGCGCTCTGCACCGTCGACACCAACGTTGCGGCGCCGGCGGCAGCCGCGAGAAAGGCGGAACTGACCCAGACGATCACGTCGAAACCGACACCCGCGATCGCCTGACCGGCCACCAATGTGCCGACGATGAAGGCTGCCGAACCGGCGCCGCGCACCCATCCGTATTCGAAGTGGCGCTGCTTGCTGGTCGGTGGGCCAGCCGCAGACAATGCGAGCGCATCGGCGGTCGTGGTAAGGGGCGCCAGCATTGCGGCATAAAGGACGCTGACCGCCACCACCTGAAAAAAGCCGTGTGCGGATAGGAGACCGAGTCCGCAGATTGCTGCCGCTGTCGCGGAGGCCGCGAAGACACTCCGCAATGCGCCAAGGCGATCCGCAACGCGGCCGGCCACGGGTCCCGTCACCAATCGGACGATGGTACTCAGCGCCAGCGCAAGCCCGATGTCTTCCGGCCGCAGCCCCCTCGCCTGCAGAAGTGCGGGCAGGAAGGGCGACATCACACCGAAGCCAGCGTACAGCGTGGCAAACAGGAGCACGTAAGCGGGAAACGCTCCGCGTCCGCCAGCCTCGTCGTTTGCGGTCATCGGTCGCCTCATCCCTCCGGCGAGAATTTGCCGGCGGGCATGGATGCAACGCTCCAGAGGCGATTTCGCCGCTTCGGAACCCCTTTCTTGGTGACTGCGTTCACGAGGGAGCACCGTCGGGGACGTCCCATGAGAACCGATGCATCAGTGAGGACGGAGCCGCCGACGCGCAGTGGCTCAGCAGGATTTCCGGCCATCACCACCGACATTCCGGCGCGGCTGGACCGCCTGCCGTGGAGCCGGTTCCATATGCTCATCGTGATCGCGCTGGGCGTGACGTGGATTCTCGACGGCCTCGAAGTCACCATCGTGGGGGCGATCGGCCCGGTGCTTCAGGAGACCGGGACGCTAGGACTGACGGCTCAGGAAATTGGGGGCACCGCCTCGGCCTACGTCGTGGGGGCGGTATGTGGCGCACTCATATTCGGCTGGCTGACCGACCGGTTCGGTCGCAAATTCGTCTTCTACGTGACGCTCCTTGTCTATCTCGCTGGCGTTCTGCTCACGGCGACGTCATGGAGCTTCTGGAGCTTCGCGATCTTTCGGGTCATCACCGGCATCGGGATCGGCGGCGAGTACGCCGCCATCAATTCGGCCATCGATGAACTCATTCCCGCTCGTTACCGCGGCCGGGTCGACCTCATTGTTAACGGAAGCTTCTGGCTGGGCGCCGCCGTGGGTTCAGGGGCGTCACTGCTGTTTCTCGATCCGCACATTCTTCCAGCCGACCTCGGCTGGCGCTTCGGTTTCGCCATTGGCGGAGTTCTGGGCCTCGGTATCCTTTTGCTGCGCGGCTACGTGCCGGAAAGTCCGCGGTGGCTCGTCATTCACGGCTGGAAGCAGAAGGCTGATGCCGCCATTGAGGACATCGAGCAGCGAATCCGCTCAGAGAGCGCCGCGCCGCTTGCGCCGCCCCTCGGCTCTATCACGGTGCACCCGCGCAGGAGCTTCGGTCTCGGACTGATCATGAGCGCCATGCTAGGGACCTACCGTTCGCGCAGCCTTCTTGCGCTGACCTTGATGACCGCGCAGGCATTCCTCTTCAATGCGGTGTTCTTTTCCTACGGGCTGGTGCTCTCGACCTTTCACGGCGTTCCTGAGCGCACGACCGGCATCTACCTGCTGCCGCTCGCGGTGAGCAATTTCCTCGGGCCGGTGCTGCTCGCGCCGCTGTTCGATATCGTCGGCCGTCGCAAGATGATAGCCGGAACCTATGGGGTGTCCGGATTGCTCCTCTCGCTCACCGCGCTCCTGCTCGGATTTGACGCCTTCACGGCGTGGACCCAGACGATCGCATGGATGGTGGTTTTCTTCTTCGCCTCGGCGGCGGCGAGTTCCGCCTACCTTACGGTCAGTGAGATCTTCCCCCTGGAGGCACGCGCGCTCGCGATCGCCATTTTCTATGCGATCGGGACCGCGGTCGGCGGCGTGACCGGTCCCTCGCTGTTCGGTTATCTCATCGGCACCGGCTCCATCGCGGCCGTTGCCGTCGGCTATGCGATTGCGGCCACTCCTGATGCTGATAGCCGCCGCTGTGGAATTCGCGTTCGGAGTGGATGCCGAGCAACGCTCCCTCGAGAGCATCACCGAGCCCCTCTCTTTAAGCTGACCGCACTTGGTGATCATTCACCATCCTGCGCCGAACCCGACAACTAGGCGGCAACTTCGGGAGTTCATAAGGGCTCGATTGAATCCTTCGGCGCCATCGACCGTACCGACACCTCCTCAAAACCTTTTCCGGCCGGCTAGCCGTTCATCTCCGCAATAATGGTGGAAGCCGGAGTCATCGGCGCGCGTCTTTGATCGCCTTGCCGGAGTTTCCGTGTTTATGAGCGGATGCTGCAGACCAAAGCCGGTGGTTACCGCTCGAAGACTTGGATATCGCCACGTGCCTCCAAAATTTTAAAGGAGACCTTGGCATCGTGATGACGGTGCACTGAAAGATCGACACTCCCTGTGCCCGCCTTGAGTCCACGAAGAACGACGCTGTCGAGAAAGGGCGGCAGTTTCGGATTGCGAAATCGGATGACCTTCGCGAAGGGGTCTTGCTCGATGCCGAGCGAGGCCTGCAGCAGTGCAAAAAAGACACCGCTTGACCACGCCTGCGGTGCGCAGGCCACTGGGTAGAGCGTCGGTCCGCGACCGCGAAAACGGGGAAAGCCGCAGAACAGCTCTGGCAGGCGCCGCAGGTCCATATAGGTCGCTGCATCGAACATCCCCTGAAAGATGCGCGCGGTCGCGCGACTGTCGCCATAACGCGCAAGTCCCGTTGCGATCATGGCATTGTCGTGGGGCCATACGGACCCGTTGTGGTAGGACATCGGATTGTAGCGTGCCTCGCGGACGGCGACGGTCCGCACTCCCCAGCCGGAAAAGAAGTCCGGCTCCATGAGTTGCCGCGCGATCCGCTCGGCGCGATCCCCGCGCGCGATGCCGCTCATCAAGACCTGGCCGGCGTTCGAAGTAGCAACGCGGCAGGGCTGCTTGTCACCGTCGAGGGCCAGCGCGTAGGTCCCGATCTCCTCGCACCAGAAGGCGTCCTCGAAGCGCTGGGCCAAATGCGCGGCTTCGATGTCGAGCCGGCGCGCCCTTTCCGTGAAGCCCAATTGATCGGCACACCATGAGGCGAGCTGCTTCGCCGCATAGACGTAGCCCTGCACCTCCGCAAGGGCGATCGGCCCTTCGGCGAGCCGGCCGTCGGCGTGGAAGACGGCATCGTATGAATCCTTCCAGCCCTGGTTGGAGAGGCCGCGCGGCGTCGCCTTGAAGTATTCGACGAAGCCGTCGCGGTCACGGTCGCCTGGACCGTCGATCCAGGCCAGCGCACGGTCGATCGCCGGCCATAGGCTGCGCAACGTATCTAGATCGCCGGTCGTCTGGGCATAGCGGCCCGCCAGGATGACGAACAGAGGGGTCGAATTGACGCTCCCGTAATAGAGGCCAAACGGGACCTCATGCATCGCGGCCATTTCGCCGGCCCGCATCTCATGCAGGATCTTTCCGGGTTCGGCGTCGGACTCAGCATCGTAGTCGGTCGCCTGGTAGGCCGCGAGCCGCGTGAGGACGGCGAGCGCTATACGCGGGTCGAGCCACAGGCACTGAATGGCCGTGATCAGACCGTCACGCCCGAACGTCGTCGAAAACCATGGAATCCCCGCATAGGGGTAAGGCCCTTGCGAGGTGTGGGTCAGTAGGATCGCGAGGTCAGCGGTTGCACGCCGCAGCACTTCGTTGAAGAGGTGATTGGAGGTTTTTATCTCGGTTCCGACCCTGATTATCCGTTTCAACTCGCGATGCGCAGACCGCAAGCTCTTCAGGAACGGAGGTGGTGGCGGCTGATCGCGATCGCAGGAGATCGTGCAGAAAAGAGAAATGGACTCCTTCGGCTCCAGATCGAGCTGGAACGACGCAAGCGAAGGCGACAAATGGGTCGGCGTAGGCTCGAACAAGATGCGCGATTGCCGCATCTTGCCGTCGAGACCTAAATAGTTGAAATCCGCCCGGTCGCCCTCGATATGGGAACGCACGGCGCCTCGCCGCCCGCGCCGGGTCCCCCTGACCTCAAACAGGTCGGCGAAATCATTATCGAAAGTGATCGACAGAAGCACCCTGACCCGCTCGGCACCGAAATTTCGCACGGCGAAGCGATGAAACAGGGTGGATCGCCAGACGAAGACCGTCCGTGCAACGTGCAGCTGGTCTTTCTGAAGGACGATGCGGTTCTCATAGTAGATATCGGGATTGGTGAGATCGACGCTGAGGATGCAGTTGTCGTCGGAAAGGTTGGACCCCAGGAGGAGGGGCTGAAGTCCGTTGATCAACATCTCGAAATGCGAGAGGTAGCGGGTGTCGCATTTGAACAGGCCGTCAGGACCGCCCGACGAAGCACCGATGTCGCCGTGGCTATCGAACACGAGGAAGCAGTCGTCATGCTTCATAGTGCGCCGCAACCGAATTGTGGGCTCGGTTGCTGACACATAAAATGACGCAGTGGGGGGCGGCTCACTTCCCGGCGTGATGGCCGGACTCTCAATCGGCATGTATGATTACATCGCTGATCAGTTCTTCTTCACTAATTCGTACCCCGCCATTTGTCTGATATTTGACACGCGGCCGCCCAACAGCGTGATGGACGAGTTTCCGATAGACCCGCACGTAATCACTCGCCATGCGATGCGCGGTGAAGCGCTCCTCGAAACGGCGTCGCACCTTGCGGCGATCCAATGCAGCCACCTGCACCGAAGCGATACGGGCCTGATCGATATTGTCGACGATCATGCCGGTGACGCCCTCGTCGACCACCTCCCCGACCGCGCCGGCGCGATAGGCGAGTACGGGGGTTCCGCACGCCATTGCCTCGATCATGACGAGGCCGAATGGTTCCGGCCAACAGATCGGAAACACCAGCGCAGTGGCGTCCCGCAGGAACGGCCCTTTCTCCCTCTCGCTGATCTCGCCGATGAATTCGACGCCCCCCGTTGACAGCATCGGTTGCACGACCTCGCGGAAATAGGATTCGTCGACCTTGTCCACCTTGGCGGCAATCTTGAGAGGGATGCCCAGGCTCTGAGCAATACGAATTGCGTCAACAGGCCCTTTTTCCGGCGAGATGCGGCCTACGAAGGCAAGATATCCTCCGGTGGGCCGATAGCTGGCCTCGTGCAGATTTGCGGGCAGGCCATGATGAATCGTGGCGGCAAAATTTGCGTGGGGCAACGGCGCGCGTTGGGCATCCGAGATCGAGATCAGCGGCATATCGCTGAATCCGGCGTAAAACGGCAGACAATCGCGGTGATCCTGACGGCCGTGCAGAGTTGTCAGGCTCGGGATCGGCAAATGCCTGAAGATCGGAAAATGGAAATAATCGATATGGAAGTGAAGCACGTCGAACTCGGCGGCGCGCGAGCGCACCTTGTCCAGCATCAGCATGTAATAGGGAATGACATCGCTGACTGCGGTGTCGAGCCGCAACGCTTGCGTGCAGCACGGCACGAGATTGGCGGCAGTGATGGAATCACCACTTGCGAACAACGTCACGTCATGGCCTTGGGCGACGAGTTCCTCGGTGAGATAGGAGACGACGCGTTCCGTTCCCCCATAGAGCCGTGGCGGAACGCTTTCCATCAGGGGCGCGATTTGGGCGATCTTCATTGGGAACCGTTCTGTAGGAGAAAAATTGGAGGTGGATGCCCAGGGTAGGGACGTGAGGCATGTTGCGAGGCGTCTATCAACATCGCTGCACTGCAATAGTTCCCTTGCCGTTGGCCGGCGCATTCCGCCGGGCTCCAACAGGAGCGGGCGAATGCGTCGTCAAATCTAACTGGTGCGTCGTCGCGAGCGACCCTGTCGCAAATGGCAGGCCGGAAAATGCTCACCCATATGCCTGGACTTGTGGTTGCGGCTGAAGCGGTGGGATAAAGCGTGCATTGCCTCTCGAGAGGGATCCCGCGACGCACGGCAGCGGTTGGGGTAACGATTAAGGTCTAACCACATCTATTATTGTCTTATTTTGATATTGCTCAACATGTTTTGCCAACAATAAGCCAAGATATAGTCCGGCGATTATTATGAGAACCGAGATATATGTGGGCTGGGCTGTGGGTTTTGGAGAGCTCATCATATACTGTCAAAGTATCTTCTATATAGGTATTGTATTTGCATTTCAAGGTGTATCTGGTATCGGAGTCTCGCTCGACGTCGATCTGGACACCCTGTCAGACAAAGTAGTGAATGGCCACGGAGCTTAGAGCCCAGCGTCTGTACTACTCCGCATCCTAAAACCGAGTCTGTGCAATATTGAACACAATCTTCGACGGAGGGGGATCGCTAGCAGGCTGATCCCAAGCAGCGCGATGCAAGCCGGCTCGCCCCGCAGGCCGGGTGGGCAAACAAGGGATAGTCTGCCCAGAGCCGCTTCATGCACCCAGACGATGAGCCCCGCCCAACAACGGCGGGGCTTTTTCATTCGGCGCGGGCAAATATGCCGCAGGGAACATATTTGGTACTGAGCATAACTGACCAGGGGGCAACTGGGGGGCACGGCATGTCGATCGTTCATCTGCCGACGTGCGGCAGGTCTGCCTTCTGCGTGAGCCGGAGGACCCGCTTTCGTGTTTTTGAGTGCGGGAGGCGCCATCGTCGAGTTGGTTTAGACGCAAGGCATGGATCAAAGCGCGGAAGAAGTGGCGCGCGCTAAAAAGAATTCCTCTCCAACACGAGGGGGAGGCCATTGCTGGGGCAATGCGTCGCGAAGTCTATGTGGTGCAGTGGCATCCGGGCAGCGAACCGGACCGCTTTCGTCTGACGGACACGACGGCTAGGATTTGCGGGGTGTTTTACCTTCCCGCGAAGCCGCATCAGCAGACCACGTCCGTGACCAGTGCTGCGGGGGCGTATGCGCTGCCCCCGATGTGTACCGGACGCGACCTTGTTCTAACGGGTTCGATCAAGCCGCTCTTCAGGTCGCGACGCGTCTCCAGGGCTGCTTAGCAGCGTTGTCCAATGCAAGTAGCGACTGGCTGGGGCGACTGGCGCGTGAGCACGAGCCCAGTCCCAGCGAGCGCAAAACCTAACGTTAGGGCAAAAAAAGGGTTTTCACTGTGCACCTTGCAACTATTCGGATGTAAGCGCTTGGCTGCGAGGTTAGTACCAGCGTCCTCGGCCGTACCAACCGCCGCCACCAACTACTAGGAGAATCACGATAATGATCAGAAGTGTCGTGGTGTCCACACTGACCTCCTTGAGGTGATCATTTGCCGGCGCGCCTCGCGCCTGGGCGGGTTGGGATCCGTTGGGCGCGCCGAACGCTCGCTCTCACCTTGCTACGCCGCGGCTGCTAAGGAGTTTGTGCAATATTGATCAACGAAAGCAAGGTTGCGTCGCTACCTCTCCTCAACTCGCCTGCGACGGCGACCGCGCCGGCGTTGAGCCCGGGCTCGACAGCGCGTGTTCAAAATTGCACAGACCCGGACTGAGGGAGTGAGGGCCTCAGTGGGCAAGGTCAGTCCGCATCTGCGTGAGAGAGCAAGCTGCCGAGGCTACCTGCTATCGTGTTTTTGAGTGCGTGAGGTGCCACGCCGAGTTAATGTGGACGCCCGGCATGGACTAAAGCGTGGCCCCCCGCTAAGCCGAGCCGGCTTCGTGTTTAACTGACCCGGCGCCGGCCAGCGACCATTGCGTAAACAGCGAGAACAATGATCGCTCCAATAACGGCCCCGACGAGACCCGCACCTTCTCCCGGACCGTACCAACCTAAAGCTTGCCCAAGATACGTGGCCACGAACGCTCCCACGATGCCCAGCAAGGCGGTCAAAATAAACCCTGACGGCTCGTTGTCGCCAGGCATGATGAACTTTGCGATGAGGCCAGCTACAAAGCCGATGATGATCGTCCAAATAATCCCCATAGCGTCTCCTCTTGTACTTTGCTGCACTACTGCGGAAGACGGCCGTCGGGCGTATACCTGTCCACGGCCCCAGGCAATTCCCGCGAAAGGCGCGCCAGCAACTCGTCGTGTGAAAGCCCGGTTTGTTGTTCCAATGTCGCCAACACGTCCGGCCCGATCGCCCTTTTAAGATCGGGGGGCGCAATTTCTTGGTTCGGGCCATTATTGATCCAGGAGCGCGCTTTATCCCCGTGGCCGTTTGCCTCAAACTTGCTAAGCAACTCCCCCAGTCCGCTGCTCAGAAGACCGCCGCCCCCTGCACCAACCAGCATGCCTCCCAGATGGCCGAACAATCCACCAAGCGGTGAGGATTGGGTCTCGCTCGTGGAGGCGTTACCTGAGGTCGCAGCGCCTCGCAGCATTTCGGAAATCTTGTCCCGATTTTGGTAGCCGGCCAAAGCAAGCATCCCCAGCAGCGCAGTCATGGAAGGCATTCTATTTGACATCGCAAGGCCCTCTTGTTTCTCTCGCCCCCAAGCTCCGGTACCGCACTTTTGTTCCGTTTTCGGAGTGGGGAGCCCAAGTCAGGCCTCAATTCCCCGAACGTTCATCCCTAAGCGAGATTCTGCGCCGCCGTACACACAAAGTCTGTGCAAAATTGGACAAACTCGGTCGGCCCCACGGGGAAGATGCTCGCCTGCAGAGGAGTCGTTCGACGTAGAAGTAGAACGTCCGTCCTGAGCACATCGACTCGATGAACGTTGCGTCCAAGCGAGCCTGCACGATGATGGGCCCGACCGCTCTTGTGTATGCACAGTCGGCAACACCGATCGAGGGTAACCCTTCTTTTCGTTCGGCCCGCGCCGCCGAGCGGCACGGTCCGAAGGTGCCGCGCGCAAATCGAGATATTTGGAGGCGACCGTTTGAGCGAGCCGCCAGTTTTGCCTCCGCCCTTGCGTTGCCGCTGTCCGTCGACTAGCCGAGTCCTGCTGACATTCTTGACCGGCTGACCGCTCCATCTCACAGTCGGCGAATTCGTTCCCGGAATTGTCGGCGGTCCCGAAGGCCTCGCCTACGAGGCCGCCACGCGCGTCCTGGCTCCTGCCGAATGCATCAGAGACCGCAGGGCGGGCCACCGAAGGCACGGCGCTGGAGCCGTATGCTCGTGTTGCCGGCACTCTTGACCGGCGATAAGGGAAGACCCAGGCACCTTATGTGGGTGCCGGGCCGATGGTGTGGTTTGTGCTCGATCGAGGCCGACCTCAGCCCGGAAACTGGCCCGAGGCCTTCGCACGGCGGCCATGCAGCGCGCGGCCGGGCCTGCGGTGAATGGGCTCTGGCCGGCCGGACGGATTCGTGGACCCGGTTGTTCGCCGCCGGCGGTTCGATCAATAAGTTCTCCGTCGGTCCAAAATGCCATCATCGACCGGCTGCGGCGGGTGCCTTCAGGTCAAAGATGCGCCTATGGCGGCGTGGTTCCACACATTGTGACTAATCTTTGATGTCGGCCAACGCGACACGCGCCAGAACGGCGTGCGGTCGCTCGACGTCATGTCCACGGCTGTCGGCACGAGGTGATCCTCAACGTCGCAACCCGTCCAGTCGCAGTCATCTGGCTGCAGATCACAGCGGCCGCCCCGGAACGCGATTCGCCTACTGACCGGAGGCTCCCCTACGCCGCCCCAATTCTGTGGCAAAGCCAGCGGGGAGGAAATCGTTGAATTGGCGCGTCAAGCTCGCCCCCTATCTCTCGGGGTTCTCTACCGAATGCGAACCGAAGCCGGGACGTTCATCCTCTTCAACAGCCTGCCCATCGCGCGGCGGATGAAGAGGCCTGGACGATCATCGCCCCGGGACGCATAGAATCCCACATGCGAATGGAATTTTTTTGGACCTTCTGCAGCTCACGTCCAATTCGCCACAATGATGAACGAAATGAAGTCGTACGCGCATCATGTCGCGCGGCAAATCCGATTTCTAGTGGTGGGCTACGAACGCGGCGCGGCTCGTGCGGCCGGCCGGGCCGCTTCCGCAAGTGCGTAGTTGCGGCAGTCCACTTGCCGGCCGCCTCCTGGCGCGTGAAGGGACTGGAATCAAATGGAATCGGCCTCCTCCCGGTGGACGGGCATAAACAAATGGAATCCCTTGGAATCATTCCTATCTGCCGGACCGGGCCGGTCCCTGCTACGCTGGCGATGTGGCGGAGGGCCACCGAGGGGATGGTGCCGATCAGGGGCAAATTCCCGGACTTCGGGAGGACTGGCCTCGGAAACGCCAATTGCGCTTACCCTGCGCTTACCCTGCGCTTACCGCTAGCGGAGCGAAGCGACCGATCGACACTAATTTTCGCGATAACTACCTGATTTCTTTGGTACAGCTGGGGGGAGTTGAACCACCGACCTCCTGATCCACAGTCGAAGTCTGGCTGCATCGGCGCCGCGGCGCAGAACTGGTTCCTCAGGTTCCCGACCAGATGAAACGCGGCGGTTGTTGCCAAATATGTTGCCACCAAACGATCGATAGATCTGCCAGACATTATCAACTAATTGAAATCTTAAGAACTTAACCTCTTGACCAGCCGGTAGAGATATTCCTGGCCGTCGTGGAACGACTTCACCTGCACCCGCTCGTCCTTGCCGTGGGCGCGCACGTCGTCGACGTCGCCCGCGAGCCCGGAATGGCCGAAGGTCGGGATGCCGGCATTGCGCAGGTAGCTGCCGTCGGTCGCGCCCGCGCTCATCACGGGGACGACGGGCGTGCCCGGCCAGAACTCGGCCGAGGTCTTATCGATCGCGGCGAGCAGCGCCTCGTCGATCGCAGAAGGCGGGCTCAGCACCTCGGGCTTCACCTGCGACATCGCGATTTTGTCGTCGGCGAGCACGCGCTTGAGCGTCGCGGCGACGTCCTCGACCTTCTCGTTCGGCAGGATGCGGCAGTTGACCACGGCCCGCGCCGTCTGCGGCAGCGCATTGTAGGCGTGGCCGCCTTCGAGCGTCGTGGCGACGCAGGTGGTGCGCAGTTGCGCGTTGTAGGCGGGGTTCGCGGAGAGCCGCGCCAGCGCCGCGGGATCGGGGGTGGCCGAGAGGACCGCGCGGATGTCGGCGGCGACCTCGGGCGTCTCGAGCTCGGCGGTGCGTTCGAACCACTGGCGGGTCGTCGCATTGAGGTTGAGCGGGAAGGCGAACTTGCCGAGCCGCGCGAGACCTTCGGCGAGGTGGTAGATCGCATTGTCGGACGACGGCACCGAGGAATGGCCGCCCTTGTTGGTGACCTCGAGCCGGTACGACACGCTGACCTTCTCGCTGGTCTGGACGTTGTTGCGGATCGCCTTGCCGCGCTTGAGGCCGACGCCGCCGCCCTCGTTCAGCGCGAATTCGGCGTCGATCAGGTCGCGATGGTTCTTGAGGAGCCACTGGATGCCGAGCCCGTCGGCATCGAGGATTTCCTCGTCGGTCTCGAGCGCGAGGATGATGTCGCGGTCGGGCTTGTAGCCTTCCTCCTTGTAGCGGATCATGTTCGCGACGAAGGTCGCCGCCATGAACTTGTCGTCGCCCGAGCCGCGCCCGTAGTAGTAGCCGTCCTTCTCGACGAACTTGAAGGGATCGGTCGTCCAGTCCTCGGGCTTCGCCTCGACGACGTCGATATGGGCGAGGAGGAGGAGGGGCTTGCGCGCGCCGGTGCCGTGCAGCCGGGCGACGAGGTTGCCCTTGCGCGGCGCCGGCTTGAACACCTGCACGTCGGCATCGGCAAAGCCCGCGGCGCGCAGCCGCGCCGCCATGGCGTCGGCCGCGCGGGCGGTGTCGCCGGTCGCGGTGACCGTGTTGATCTCGACCAGCTCCTTGTAGATGTCGAGGGCGCGCTGCTGGCGGGGGGACAGGGTTTGCGCCGACGCGACTGCGCAGCCGAAGGACACCAGCGCGGAGAACGTCAGGCCCAGGGTCATCAACCGTTGCATCGTGCTCTCCCTTCCGGCGGCGGGGCCGAAGCGAAAGACTAGCGCCATCCCCGCTTCCGTTACAGACGGAAAACGTCGCCGGACGGCCGCGGGCTCGGCGCTTCACCAGCGGCTGCTCATGAATTCCTCGATGCACGCGGTGGACGCCTTCGCATAAGTGCCGCGACGGCTGACCACCGATCCGGTGAGGCGGCGCAGCGCCAGCGCCATCTCTGCGGCTTTCGCGGCGACGGCGATGCCGTCGAGCACCAGTGCGCCATCGATCGTGAACGGCCGCTCGCGTGCGGACAGCAGCATCGGCAATCCGCCGGCGGGAGCGCGATTCGGTCACGGGACGCCCCGAAGGAAGCTCTTGATCAATTCCAGCGTCCTGCGCCGGCTTCTCGACCATCGGCGAGTGACCGGAGCCCTCGATCATCACGATCTTGGCGCCAGGCACCTGCGCGAAGTATTTCGCGTGCTCCGGCGGCACGATCGCGTCTTCGGTGCCGGTGAGCGCGAGCAGCGGCGGCACCGGCGTGAGTGCCGCAAGCCGTTCATTGGTCGGCTTCGCCGTCCGGTAGGCGATGCTGTCCTCGTGCGCGCTGCGGAAGGCGGTGTAGGTGAGCTGCTTGAGATCGGCGACGAATTTTTCCGGCACCGGGAAGCCCGGCGCGAACCCTGGGCGAGGCCGCGGCGGATCGCATCGTCGGTCTCGAAATGCGACAGCAATTCGCCGAGCACCGGCGTCATGGCGGCGTCGCGTCATGACCGTGAAGGTGGTTCCGGCTGTCGGCGGAGAATCGATCAGGATCATCGCCGCGATCCGCGCCGGGTTTCTCTCGGCGAGCGCGGTCGCGACCTCGCCGCCCATGGAATGGCCGATCACGGTGACGCGGTCGATGCCGAGCCGGTCGAGCACGCGCGGCGACGAGCTCCGCCTGCCGCGGGATCGTGTAGCCCGAGGCGGGCGCCGCCGTGCCGCCATGGCCGATGAGATCGATGCGGATGACGCGATGATCCGTCGCAAGCGCCGGCGCGATCTCGTCCCACCAGTCGATCGCGGCGCCGAAGCCGTGGATCATCACGATGGCCGGCCCGGTTCCTGCCTCCGCGACATTCGCGGCAACGACCGGCGTCTCGACGATCCGCCCGCCGCTGCGCGCCATCGCCGGCCGGGTCCGCCAATCGACGACGAGCGTGTTCGCGACGAGCGCGGCGGCGATCAGCGCGAGGACGACGAGGGCGACCTTCATGCGGGCGACTCCGGGACGCGAGTCGCCACTCTACCCCGTCGCGGCGTGCTCGTAGATGTCCTCCTCCTGCGCGTTGTGCAGGCGCACGAGCGACTCGATCGCCTCGATCACCCGCTGGGCGTCGCGCACGAGATAGCGGTCGGCATCGGCGGGCGGAGAGGTCGGTGGCGAGCCGGGCGATGAGCCGCGCGAGGTGCAGGATTTCGCGATGGGCGCGGCTCATGGCGCCGAGGCCGTGCACCGTCGGCGAGGAACTTGGCGAGCCGCGGATAGACCTTGGTCTCGTCGGCGCGCTCGTGGACGACGATCTCGCGGGCGATGATGCCGTTTGCTTCGGCGATGAGGGCGACGGCGTCGGCCGGCGCGGCGTCGTCGAGCGCGTCGGCGATGTCGCGCAGCCGGTCGAGGGCGGCGTCGAGGTGCTCGTGCTCCTGGCGGAGCGCCGTCGCGGTCGCCGGCGGCATCGGCGGCGGGCGTGGGCGCGGGCGGGAACGAGCGCGCGCAATGCGTTGAGGATCACCGCGACGTCGATCGCCTCCTGGGCGAGCGCGCCGGCGACCGGCGTGAGCCAGCCGAACGCCGCGAGCGCCATGGCGACGCCCGACAGGCCGAGCCCGGCGACGATGCTCTGCACGGCGATGGCGCGGGCGCGCCGCGCGATGACGACGGCGTCGGCGACGCGGTCGAGGCGGTCGACCAGGATCACCACGTCGGCGGCCTCCGAGGAGGCGCTGGCGCCGCGCGCGCCCATGGCGATGCCGACGTCGGCGGCGGCGAGCGCCGGCGCGTCGTTGATGCCGTCGCCGACCATCAGGGTCGGGGCGAGGCGCTGCTCCGTCGCCACGGCGTCGACCTTGTCGGAGGGCACGCGGTTCGCGAGCACGGCGTCGAGGTCGAGCGCGGCGCCGATGGTCTCGGCGGCGTCGGCGCGGTCGCCGGTGACCATGACGATGCGCGACACGCCGGCCTTGCGGAGCGTCAGCACGGCGCGCGGCGTTTCCCGCCGCAGCTCGTCGCCGAGCAGCAGCGCGCCGATGGTCTTGCCGTCGACCGAGACGAACACGCTCAAGGCCGAGCGCCAGGCGGCGCGCCGCAGCACGTGCACCGCCCATTGCTCCGGCCGCCGCGCGCCGTGGACGAGCTCGTGGGAGCCGACACGGACCATGCGGCCGCCGACCCGTCCTTCGAGCCCGGAGCCCATGGTCTCCCGCACGTCCTGCGGCAGCTCGAGGGGAAGCTGCCGGGCGTGCGCCGCCTCGACGATGGCCGCGGCGACGACGTGATGCGAGGCCTGCTCGAGCGAGCCGGCGAGGCGAAGCACCTCGTCGGCGCTCTCGCCGGGCGCTGCCTCGACGGCGATCAGCCGGGCGCCGCCGACGGTGAGCGTGCCGGTCTTGTCGAACATGACGGTGTGGACGCGCGCGAGCGCCTCGAGCGCGCCGCCGCCCTTGATGAGGATGCCGTTGCGCGCCGCCTGCGAGACGCCGGCGATGAAGGCGACCGGCGCCGCGAGGATCAGCGGGCAGGGCGTCGCCGCGACCAGCACCGCGAGGCCGCGGATGGGATCGCCGGAGAGGAGCCAGGCCGCTCCGGCGACCGCGAGCGTCGCCGGCAGCAGCAGCAGGGCATAGCGGTCGGCAAGGCGGATGAAGGGAGCCTTGGCGGTCTGCGCGGCCGCCACCATGCGCACGATGCCGGCATAGGTGCTCGCGCCCGCCGTCGCGGTCGCGCGCATCTCGAAGGTCTCGCCGGCATTGAGCGTGCCGCTCAGCGCCGGCTCGCCGCTCCGCCGCGTCACCGGGATCGGCTCTCCGGTCAATGCCGCCTCGTCGATGACGGCGACGGCGCTGGTGATGACTCCGTCGATCGGGACGATCTCGCCGGCGCGCACGAGAACGGCATCGCCGACCGCGACCGCGTCGACCGGTACGTCTTCGAGGCCCTGCGCGCTGCGCCGGTGCGCGACGCGGGGCGCGCGATCGACCAGGGACTTGAGATCGCGTTCGGCGCGGGCGACCGCGAAGTCCTCGAGCACGTTGCCGCCGGCATACATCACGGCGACGACGATGCCGGCGAGGTTCTCGCCGAGCAGCAGCGCCGCCGTCATCGACACGAAGGCGATCGCATCGACGCCGACGCGGCCGGCAAGAAAATCGCGCAGCATCGACACGAGCAACCCGGCGACGACGGGAATCGTGCCCGCCGCCCAGACCCGGCTCGCCGCATCGGCGCGGCCTACGCCCCACAGCACGAGGCCGCCCGCGAGCGCGGCGAGTGCGATCGCGATCAGGCCGCGTCGCAGCATGCGTTCCATGTTCATCGTTCGCCGCTTTCCATGCCGGACCGGTGCGTCCAACGGCGTTGCGACGCCGTGTCCGAAGCGATGCTGCGTCATCCAGCCGCCGCGGCCATGACGTAGGACAACCCGGGGGCTGTGCTATACGGTCGCCGGGCCGTCGCGCGGCTCGCCGAATCAATGCATCTTGATCGAAATCATGCTGGGGGCCGCCGAGCGCCGCCGCTCAGCCGGGAGAATAGCATGTGCCGACGATGTGACGACACCTCGCATGTGAACGTGATTCCGCGACGCGCCTTTATGCTCGGCGCCGGCGTCGCGATGGCCGGCCTCGCGATGTCGCGCCGCGGGTTTGCCCAGGCGGCGAAGGCGCCGCCGAAGAAGGAGAACGTGCTGTCTCCCGAGGCAGTCGCTCAAGCGGCTGATGGACGGCAACGGACGCTACGTGTCCGGGGTGGCCAGGCGGCACGACTTCAAGGCCGAGCGCGAAGCGCTCGTCGGCGGGCAGAATCCGTTCGCCGGCATCCTGAGCTGCGCCGATTCCCGCATCGCCCCGGAGTATGCCTTCGACACCGGCCGCGGCGATCTCTTCGTCTGCCGCGTCGCCGGCAACTTCCTCAACCCCGACAACATGGCGAGCTTCGAATACGCGGTCGCGGTGCTCAACACGCCGCTGCTGATGGTGCTCGGTCATCGCGCCTGCGGCGCTATCGACGCCACGATCAAATCGCTCCGCGACGGCACCACGCTGCCGGGGCATCTGCCGTCCCTCGTCGAGGCGCTCGCCCCTGCTGTAAAGGAAACGATGGGAAAGCCGGGCGACGCGCTCGACAACGCGATCAAGGCGAACGTCCGTCTCAACGTCGAGCGCCTCAAGGCCGCGACGCCCATCATCTCGGCCGCCGTCGCCGACAAGAAGATCAACGTGGTCGGCGGGGTCTACAATCTCGAGCGACGGCCGGGTGGAGCTTCTGAGTTGAGCCTGTCTTCGCGACGGGGGCGTGCAGCAGGCATTGCCGTGAGCGCCACGTCTCCATCCTGGGCGCTGCACCCGCAGCTCGAAGCCGACACCGTTCTCGTCGGCGAGCTTGCGCTGTCGCGGCTCCTGCTCGCCAAGGACGCCAATTATCCCTGGCTGATCCTGGTGCCGCGCTGCGCGGGGGTGAGCGAGATCATCGATCTCGACGAGCCCGGGCAGGCCGAGCTCACGCGTGAGATCGCGCTCGTGTGCCGCGCGCTCAAGGCCGTGGTGCCCTGCGACAAGCTCAATGTCGCGGCGCTCGGCAACGTGGTGCCGCAGCTCCACGTCCACATCATCGCGCGACGGCACGGCGATCCTGCCTGGCCGAAGCCGATCTGGGGCGTCGTGCCGGCCCGTGAGTACGATGCCGCGGCGCGGGAGCGTCTGATCGCGGCACTGCGCGAAGCGTGTTGCGGCAAACGTAGCCCGGATTGAGCGCGAGACAGTCATTCCGGGGCGCGCGTCAGCGCGAACCCGGAGTCCAGAAATGGCGTTGAAAGAGCTGGATTCCGGGTTCGCCGCTGCGGCATCGCCCCGGAATGACGGCAAATCAGTTGATCTTCACCCCGCGCTTTGCGCGACCTTGGCCCACTTCTCGATCTCGGCCTTGATGAAGGCACTGAACTGCTCCGGCGTCATCGACATCGGGTCGACGCCTTGCTCCGCCCAGCTCTTCTTGATCTCGGCCGAGGTGAGGATCTTGTTCATCTCCTTGTTGAGGAGGTCGACGATCGGCTTCGGGGTCGCGGCGGGAGCGACGATGCCGACCCAGCCGGAGGCGGTGAAGCCGGGCACGCCGGCTTCCGCGATGGTCGGCACGTCGGGCATGGTCGGCGAGCGCGTCTCGCCCGAGGTGCCGAGCGCCCGCACCAGCCCGGCGTCGACGTTCGGCTTCATGGTGGGCAGCGTGTCGAACATCATCTGGATCTGGCCGCCGAGGATGTCGTTGCGCGCACCCGACGAGCCCTTGTAGGGGACGTGGACGATGTCGGTCCCGCTCATGGTTTTGAAGAGCTCGCCGGCGAGGTGGTACTGCGAGCCGGTGCCGGACGAGCCGTAGTTGAGCTGGCCGGGCTTCGATTTCGCGAGCGCGATGAATTCCTTGAGCGTCTTCACCGGCACCGACTTGTGCACCACCATCATCAGGTCGCCGGAGTAGATCGGCGCCACCGGCGCGAAGTCGCGCAGCAGCTGGAACGGCTTGTTGGCGACGAGCGACTCGTTGGTGGCGTGGGTCTGCGAGATGACCAGCAGCGTGTAGCCGTCCGGCGGCGCCTTCGCCACCGCGTCGGTGCCGATCATGGTGCTGGCGCCCGGCCGGTTCTCGATCACGAAGGACTGCTTGAGCGCCTCGGAGAGCTTCTGCGCGACGATGCGGGAGAACACGTCGGACGGACCGCCCGGACCGTAGGGGGCGATCACGTGGACCAGCCGGGTCGGGTAGTTCTGGGCCAGGGCGCCCGAGCCCGCCAAGATCAGGGAAAGCAGGGCGAACAGGGCCGACGCAACAACTCGCAACGTGACGTTCATGAACCTTCCTCGCATTTCCGCCCGCACAACTCCAGCGATGGCGCGGCGGGCGACCGATACCACCGGCGACGGCGGGAATCATATACCATGCTGCCCCTGCGGCGCGCGCCAGCGCACAGTGCCACGGCCCCGGCTTTGGCCGGCCGGCGATCGATCCGCCCGGTCGATCCGCCCAATCGATCCGCCCAGGGGGGCGCGGAGACCTTGGAAACCTCGCTTTACCCGCCCGTCAAGCGCTATCTCGAAAAACTCGGCTTCGCGGTCAAGGGCGAAATCCGCGGCTGCGACGTCGTCGGCCTCGCCGCCGATGGCCTTGTCGTCGTCTGCGAGCTCAAGCTCGCCTTCAATCTCGAGCTCGTGCTCCAGGGCGTCGACCGCAGCGCGGCCTGCGAGGAGGTCTGGCTCGCGGTCCGATCGACCGCGCGCGCGTCGAGCCGGGAGCGCGATCCCCGGGTCCGCAAGCTGTGCCGGCTGCTCGGCTTCGGCCTGCTCGCGGTCTCCACCAGGGGCCATGTCGAGCCGATCGTCGAGCCGCGCCCGTGGCGGCCGCGCCGCGATCTCAAGGAGCGCAGCCGGCTCGTCACCGAGCACCAGCGCCGCCTCGGCGATCCGGCGGCCGGCGGCAGCACCCGCGCGCCGATCATGACCGCCTACCGCCAGAGCGCGCTCGCCTGTGCGGCCATGCTCACGAGCGGCCCGCGGCCGACCAGGGATTTGCGGCCCGTCGTTCCGGAGGCGCCGAAAATCCTGCTGCACAACGTCTATGGCTGGTTCGTCCGCACCGGGCGCGGCGTTTACGACCTCACCGACGCCGGACGGGCGCTGGTGCGCTGGCCGCAGCGGCGGCGTTGCGCCTGCCCGAGTCCCCGACGGCCGGCAGGCGCGCGGTGAAGCAGGCAAAGGAAAGGTCCCATGCGGATGATGCAGCTACTCCTCATCGGCCTGCCGGTCGCAGGTCTTTTGGTCATGAGCCCTGCGATGTCGTCCCCCTTCGATGCGGCATCGCTGCGATCGTTTGCCGGCGGATCGGACGATCCACGAAGCCGGCTATCGCTCCTATACCGCTATCGATACAGCTATGGCGCCCACCGGTGCCGGAACTCGCCGATGCTGAAGGCCTTCAGCCTTGTGACGGGACGAGGCAGGCACGCTTCGTCAGCGGCGGCGCGGGCCGGCGAGCGAGGCGTGGTAGTACGGGCTTTGAAAGCAGTAGCCGCCGATCGCCGGAAATCGTGGTCATGCACTGGCGATAGCTGGTGAAATAGCAGGACGTCGCTGCCGAGTCCTTTCCCGTTTTCGCGCACCAGGGATAGCTGGTCGGCGATTGGGCAGATGCCACTGGGCTGCCGCCGGCGACGGCGGCCACGATCAGCAAAGTCGAAAGGATTGGCAGGCGCATTGACACCTCCTGAAAACGACACCTCTGAAAACGACATCTCCTGAAACCGAGGCCGCACGGTACATCGTTGCTGCCGTGCGCTGCATCACGATCCCGCGAGGTCGATGGAGACGGCGGCCGCCCGGATGCTCGCCGCTATCGCCGCGGCCGCAGCCGGAACGGCGCGGGATGATCGGGCTGCGTCGTGATCACGGTGATCGGCAGCACCGGCTCGTCGTCGGCGAGCGAAATCTCGAAGCGCTGCACCATCTTCGCGAGCACCAGCGCGGCCTCGGCGAGCGCGAACTGCGCACCGACGCAGACGCGGGGGCCGGCGCCGAACGGCAGATAGGCGAAGCGGTGCGCGAGCGGCTTGTCGGCGAGGAAGCGCGAGGGGTCGAAGGCCTCGGGCTCGCTCCACAGGTTGACGTGCCGGTGCAGCACCCAGGGCGAGATCATGATCAGCGAGCCCGCGGGAATCTTCACCTCGCCGATCTCGTCGTCGGCCGGCCGAGACGCGCGCGAGCGTGGAGGCGGGCGGATAGAGCCGCAGCGACTCGCTCACCACCGCGCGCGTGTAGGGGAGCTTCGCGAGCGCCGCGCCGGCGTTCTCCGACGGAGAGATCGACGTCGGCGACCTCCTGCGCGACGCGGCTCTGCTCCGCCGGCGCCGAGGCGAGGAGATAGAGCGACCAGAACATGGTGAGCGCGGTCGTCTCGTGGCCGGCGACGATCATGGTCGCCATCTGGTCGCGCAACTGGCCTTGCGAGAACGCCGCCCCGGTCTCCGGATCGCGCGCCGCGAGCAGCACGTCGAACAGGTCGCGCGGCTGGTCGCTCGCCGGCTCGCGCTGCCGCGCCGCGAGGACCTCGTCCATCAGCGCGATCCAGCGCCGGCGAAACCGCATCCGCGCGAAATCGCGCGGCGAGGGAATGCCGACCGGCAGCATCAGGTCGAGGAAATAGGGGCGGCCGAGGTCGGCGGAGAAGCTCTTGATCATCCGCCGCAGCGCCGGGCCGTAGCGGTCCATCTCGAGCGAGAACATCGAGCGCGCCGCGATCTCGAGCGCGAGAAACTGCATCGCCGCCAGCATGTCGATCGGGCTCGCCGCGGCCGGCGTCGAGCCGCGCCAGCGCGACGTCGGCGACCTCGGCGATGTGGCGCGCGAGCATCGGAATGACGCGCGGGGCAAGCGTCGGTGCGATGGTGCGGCGCTGGTGCCGCCATTCGTCGCCTTCGCTCAGGAACAGCCCTTCGCCGGTGATCGGCCGCAGGATGCGGATGGTGGCGCGGGTGCGCCGATAGTTCTCGATGTTGTCGACCAGCACGTGGTGGATCGCATCGGGCGCATTGAGCAGGAAGCGCTTGCGGCGGAAAAAGGACTGCTCCAGCACGTCCTTGGTGTAGGCCTCGCGCGGCCAGATCTGCAGCGCGTTGGTGCGAAGCGCGCGCAGAAAGCCGTACCAGTTGACGCTCTTTTCCGGAATGTCCGGGCGAGGCGGAACGAAATGCCGGGGCGCGTGGACGTTCATGGTGTCTCTCCAGGCGAAGACTTCATCGCGCGCCCGTGGCAATCTGATGACCTGCGCGCGCCGGCCTCGGGACCGGGCAACCGCCGCGCCACGGGGAACGCCCATGAGAAGACTGTCGAACCTCATCGCCGCCAGGTTCGTCGCCACGTGTTCGTTCGCACGTCGCCAACCGTTCATCGCCGGCGTGTGCTCGCTGCCGTGGTCGTCGCCGCGGGGCCTGCCCGCGCGGAGCCGGGCTCGGTGTGGATCGACGACCTGACCTGGCCCGAGATACGCGACGCCATCGCCGCAGGAAAGCGCACGGCGATCGTCTACACCGGCAGCAGCGAGCAGAACGGCCCTCACATGGTGATCGGCAAGCACAACATCGTCGCGCACTATGTGGCCCAGCGCATCGCCGAGCAACTGGGCGACGCGCTGGTCTATCCGGTGATGCCGTTCTCGGTGACCGGAACGCTCGACGCCGAGACCGGCCACATGCGGTTTCCGGGATCGGTGACGCTGCCGCCGGAGGTCTATGCCGGCGTCGTGCGCGGGGTGGCGCAGAGCGCGCTTGCGGCGGGCTTCAAGGTGGTGGCGCTGATGGGCGACCACGGCGGCGGCCAGGCCGAGCTCGCGCAAGGTGGCGAAGGAGCTCGACGCCGCAGCACCGCAAGGAAGGCGTGCGCGTCCTCTACATCGGCGACCTCTATTACAAGAGCGACAGCCGATCTCAAGGACTGGCTCACCAAGCACGGCCTGCCGCACGATGTGCATGCCGGCATGTGGGACACCTCGCCGCTGCTCTATCTCGAGAAGCCGGGCCAATGGATCCGCAAGGACAAGCTCGCCGAGGCCAACGAGGCGAACGGCGTCGTCGGCAACCCGACGCTGGCGACGCCGGAGATCGGCAAGGCCTTTCTCGACATCAAGGTCGAGAACGCGGTGAAGCAGATCCGTGCGCTGATGGCGGCGCAGCCGGAAGCGCAGCTTCGCTGTCACTTCTGCGCAATGTCATCGCCCGGCTCGAGCGGGCGATCCAGTAACCACCGGCTTCGATCTGGCGCGGCGCTCATCGCGAGCACAGGGGTTACTGGATGCCCCGCTTTCGCGGAGCATGACACCGCAGAATGCGGAGAAGGTCGCGCGGCATCACTTCCGCACTTGCTTGAAATATCGCAGGTCGGGCGGCGGCTGATCGCGCCGCGTCGGCATGAGCTTGCCGTCGCCGCTCTTGTAATAGGTCTCGTTGCCGACCTTCACGAGGCCGTTGTCGCCGATGCAGTCGTATTCGAGCCAGTTCGGGAACCGCGGCCGGATTGCGCGTGTAGGTCTTCTTCACTTTCCACGGACGCGTAAAGGCGTGGTCGATGAGCGTGATCTCGTTGATCAGGAGCTTCGGATTGCTCTTGTCGAAGATAGATGCGCTCGTTGACGACCGACTGGTTGTCGGCGTGCGTCGGCATGCCCGAGGGGTCGAGGGTGCGCGGCCCTTTGAAGTTGCGGGTCTCGACCTCGAGCACGTCGTAGCGGCCGTCGCCGTCCTCGTCGATCCATTTGCCGATCGAGTAACCGAGGAAGGTCGCATCGGGCTCCTTCGGCCAGTCGCGGCCGTCGGTATAGATGCGGCGATGCGAATCGTGGGCGTGGTCGATCAGCACGTAGGTGATCTCCGGCAGCACGACGATCTGCATGGCCTGATAGAGATTCATCATTCCCGGCATGCCGGGCGGATAGCAGTTCGAGCCGGTGAGCCAGCCGCCCTGTCCGCCGGCCTCCTGGTCGGCAAGGCTCCGCTCATGGACCGCCTTGTACTCCGGCGTCAGCGGCGCCTCCTGGCCGCGGCCCCAGGGCTTGTAGGGATCGAAGGCCGGCTGCCCGCCCACGCCGGGAATGCGGACGGCGACCCACTGACCGGAGACATCGGGATACTTCGCATCGTCGAAAGCGCTCGCAGGCGTTGCAACCAGCGCACCCGCAATTGCGGCGATAGAGATCGCGTGACGGCACTGCATGTTTTCCCCCTTGGGATCGATCCCTTTCCCACGCGGTTGGCGGGCGGGATGCGTTTGTCTTTTGGTGTCTTGGTGTTTCGCCGGAAAAAATCGGCGCAAGGTGCGGGCCTGCCGACGGCACGCTCGCTGCCGTTTCGTGAGGGGACTTCGGCACGTCCCGTTCGAGGCAGCTTGCGGCAGACTAGCGCAGCCGCCCAACGGCGAAAGGGATTGGCGAAAGGGATCAAGCGGAGGGATTGACGTCGGCGCACATCGCGGCGCCGACGGACTTCGGTGCATTTTCGGCGGGGCTTACCCCGTCACCTTCATGAAGAGGAGCGTCGCGCCGCACACGATCGCAAAGGCGAGCACGATCACGAGGTAATCGAGCATCGGGCATTCCATCAATTTTGGTTCGTGGGACTTCGCCCACGAACCGCACCGGCAAAATGGGGAGGATCAGGGAAACGCAACCATGGTGTCGAACGCCGCCGGGTCCACCGGCCCCGACACGGTGAGAGCGTAGATCGCGATGACGGCGGCGATCCCGATGCAGGCCGAAATGAACAGAACCCTCGCGTCGTAGGATTTCCTGGACGCTTGCCCCGCGGGAAACAGAGGTCGGATGGCGGCCTTGGTCGCCGAACGTTCCATGAGACTTCTCCTGGGTTGTGCGCGAAGAGGACGGAAAACCGGGCGCAGGTGCAGGATGCGATGCGGCGGCGAGAACAAGTATGACCAAGGTCACAGAGGAACCGGCCGATTTGCTCTCTGATCGTGGTGCGTCGGTAAGGATGGCGCGCCGATAAGGATTGAGTAAAAGGCGCGGCACGCGTGGCTTTGGATTCGAGCCACGCGCGAATTGAAAAACAGGGCCCGTCGTCTATAGTGACATTTATGTCAGCAATTCGCGAAAGCAGACCGCCGCAGCGTGGCGCCGACAAGCGCGCCATCCTGCGAGACCATTACCTGTTCGGGAAGCTCACGCCGCAGCAGATCGATCGCCTGAGCACCTGCATCGTCACCAAGGCGGTGAAGCGCGGCACCAACATCTGCGCCAAGGGCGATCCCGGCACCAGCCTGTTCGCCATCGGCGCGGGAACGGTGAAGATCAGCGTGCCCTCGGTCGAGGGCAAGGACGCGGTGTTCAATGTGCTCGGCAAGGGCGACGATCTTCGGCGAGATCGCGCTGCTCGACGGCCACCCCCGCACCGCCGACGCCACCGCGATGACCGACTGCGAGCTGTACGTCATCGAGCGCCGGGATTTCCTGCCGCTGATGCGCGAGGAGCCGGACATCGCGCTCAGGATCATCGAGATCCTGTGCTCGAAGCTGCGCCGGACCACCGAGCAGGCGGAGGAGGTCATGTTCCTCGACCTGCCGAGCCGTCTCGCCAAGGCGCTGATGCGGCTGCGTCGAGGCCGACACCGCCGGCACGCGCGAGCGCAAGATTTCGATCACCCAGAAGGACCTCGGCAACATCATCGGGATGTCGCGCGAAAGCACCAACAAGCAGCTGCGGCTGTGGGAAGACAAGAAATGGGTGCGCCTCGAGCGCAACGCCGTGGTGATCTTGGCGACCGATCATCTCGCCGCCATCGCCGAAGACGGCGGTCACCACGTGTGAGCGTGCGCGCCTGCCGCGAAGCGGCGTGACGAAGGTCTATGCCGTTCACATTCGACGGTCATGGCCGGGCTTGTCCCGGCCACCCCGATCATATGGCACGGCCGTGCCCCGACTATCGGGGTCGCCGGGACAGAGCCCGGCGATGACGGCTTGTGATTCGACTTCGCTGCCGAGCGGCTACTTCTTCTCCGCAGGCGCGCGCGGCGGGTGCATCCGCCGGGGCTTCGGTCCAGCTCTTGTAGTCGGCTTCCGACACCGTCGGCAGCTTCTTGACGAAGGCGACGATCGTCCAGATTTCGGGATCGCCCACCTCGATCCGCGCCGAAGCTCGGCATGCCCGTCATGTTGATGCCGTTCTTGATGACGTAGAAGAGCTCGCGCGGCTCGAGCTCGCCGGCGACGTCCTTGAGGTCGGGCGGATCGGGCCGCAGGCCTTCGGAGAACTTGGCCCAGGCGACGCCGGGCGCGCCGTGGCAGTTGGCGCAGCCGCGCGCGGCGAAGGCCTTGGCGCCGGCCTGCACGACGGCGGCGTCTTCGAGCGAGACGGTCGGCGTGTCCTTGGCATGCCGGCTCGATCGAGGCCGTCCGCACCTTCTGCAGCGCCCAGGCGACGGGTTGCAGGTCCTGCTCGCTCGCCGCTACATTGAAGAAACCGCCGAAGAAGAACACCGCCGCGCCAATGGCGACGATGATCGCAAGGGCGCCGATAGCGGCCAGGAACCTCATGGCGAACCTCCGGGTTTGTCGACAGGTCGTTGAAAAGCCTGAACGGTGCGTTGCGTTCCAGGGCGAGCCGTGTGAGGCCGATGCACATTAACACGGCAGTCTCGCGCCGCGCCACGCGGGTCACGGTCCGCACCGGCGCATGCGCGGCCACGCGCCGCCCGGCATGGACGGCGTGACATGCCTGTCATACTTGTGAGGCAGCGCGAATATTCCTTCCGGAAAGGACGATTTCTAATGGCCACGCGCAACGTCGCCGTCATCGTCGGCAGCCTGCGCAAGGGTTCCTACAATCGCATGATGGCGCATGCGCTCGCCGCGCTCGCGCCGCCCTCGCTCAAGCTCGAGATCGTCGAGATCGGCGCGCTGCCGCTCTATAACCAGGATCGACGAGGCCACGTCCGCCCGGCGGCGTGGACGGCGTTCCGCGAGCGCGTCAAGGCGGCCGATGCGGTGCTGTTCGTCACGCCGGAATACAATCGCTCGGTGCCGGCGGCGCTCAAGAACGCGATCGACGTCGGCTCGCGCCCCTATGGCGCGAGCGTGTGGGACGGCAAGCCGGCGGCGATCGTGAGCGTATCGCCGGGCGCGATCGGCGGGTTCGGCGCCAATCATCACCTGCGCCAGTCGCTGGTGTTCCTCAACATGCCGACGCTGCAGCAGCCCGAGGCCTATGTCGGCGGCGCGGCGAACCTGTTCGACGCCGAGGGCAAGCTGACCAATCCCGGCACCGCGGATTTCCTGAAAAAGTTCATGCAGGCCTTCGCCGCGATGATCGAGAAGGTGCGCGGCTGAGCGCGCGGAAAATGTCTTGCCGACCTCATCCTGAGGAGCGTGCGCATCCGGCGTCTCGAAGGACGGCCATGCCGCGGCGTGTCGCGGGCCAGTCCTGCGAGACGCGGCCTTCGGCCGCTCCGTCAGGACGAGGTCCGCGATAGATTCAGAACCCCTCAGGATCGAGGATCCGTCGATGCGTTACCACCCTTTCGGAAACACAAAGCGCTCCGTCGGGGTCATCGGCCAGGGCACCTGGTACATCGAGGACGGCGATCGCCGCGAGGCGGTCGCGGCGCTGCGGCGCGGGCTCGACCTCGGCATGAACCACATCGACACCGCCGAGATGTATGGCGACGGCGCCGCCGAGGCGGTGGTCGGCGAGGCGATCGCCGGCCGCCGCGACGAGGTGTTCCTGGTCTCCAAGGTGCTGCCGCACAACGCCTCGCGCGCCGGCACTCTGGCCGCCTGCGAGCGCTCGCTGCGCCACCTCAAGACCGACCGGCTCGACTGCTACCTGCTGCACTGGCGCGGCCGGCATCCGCTCGCCGAGACCATCGGCGCCTTCGCCGAGCTCATCCGCGCCGGCAAGATTCTCGTCCTGGGGCGTGAGCAATTTCGACACCGACGACCTCGACGAAGCCCAAGCCGCAGCCGAGGCCGTCGCCGGTGCCGGCGCGCATGGCCTGCAACCAGGTGCTCTACCATCTCGGCGAACGCCACATCGAGCACGCCGTGATCCCGTGGTGCGAGACGAACGGCGTCGCCGTCACCGGCTACAGCCCGTTCGGCCACGATGACTTTCCCGAGCGCCCGCAGCGCCGGCGGCCGCGTGCTCGCCGAGATCGCGCGCGAGCACGCCGCGACGCCGCGCCAGGTGGCGCTCGCCTTCCTGGTCCGCCAGCCCGGCGTGTTCACGATCCCGAAGGCCGGCAGCGTCGCGCATGTCGAGGAGAACGCCGGCGCCGGCGACCTCGAGCTCACCGCCGACGAGATCGCCCGCATCGCGGCGGCGTTCCCGCTGGGCCGCCCGCAGCGCGCGCTGCCGATGCTGTGAGGCAGTGGCGCATCTTATCCGCTCGCACCGTGACGTTACGGTGCGACGGCACGGCGTCGGGCCGTTCATCGCTTGCGGGGGCTTGGCTCGGCGGACCCCGAAGACCTGAGCCTCGCGCGAGCCCGCTCGACTCGCGGCGCGGCCGAAGGCCAGAGCCGCGTTCGCTCGGCTCGTACCGCTTCCCCGAACGCCGGGGAGCAGGCGACGGAAGCGCCCTCACTTCGCCAGCGCGAGCTTTTCCCGGAACCGCACGATCTGGCGGACGCCGCCGTCGTCGACGACCTCGATGTTGACGAGCGTGTCGCCCTGCTCCTCGGCATAGATTTCGCGCGGCTTGCTGATCATGTGGTCGAGGTTCTCGAGCGCGATCTCGAGCATGTCCGCGCGCGGCTCGTAGGTGATGCCGTAGAGCGGCAGCCACTCCGCCTCGATCTGGTCGCCGAGCGCGAGCGACATCACCTCGATCTCCGCCTCCGCGTCTTCGAGGTGCTTGGTGACGCGGTCGAAGAAGGCCTTCCACTCCCCCTTGTCGAGCTTTCTGGTCGGTCATGCGAAACTCCATTTGCGGCGTCGTCGCCGCCTCGCCCTTATATGGGTGCCGGCCGGGCGCTATGCTCTCGCGGCGCCGGGCCTCGCTTTTATGCGCTCCGGCGCGATGACGGCCAGGAGACAGAGCGAGGGACAGGCGAGCAGAGGACGGCGCAGCAGGCACGGCAGCGGACAGGCCAGGAGACAGAGATGCCAGGCGAGATCGGCCCTTCCGACGTCCTCATCGTCGTCGACGTGCAGAACGACTTCTGCCCCGGCGGCCGGCTCGCCGTGCCGGGCGGCGACGAGGTGGTGATGCCGATCAACCGGCTCGCCGCCGCGCTTCGCCCATGTGGTGCTCACCCAGGACTGGCACCCGGCGGGCCACCATTCCTTCGCCTCTTCGCATCCCGGCCGGGCGCCGTTCGAGACCGTCGCTGCCGCCTACGGCCCGCAGGTGCTGTGGCCGGACCATTGCGTGCAGGGAAGCGCCGGCGCCGCGTTCCATCCCGCGCTCGACGTGCCCCATGCCGCGCTCGTGCTGCGCAAGGGTTTTCGCCGCGAGATCGATTCCTATTCGGCCTTCTACGAGAACGACCGCACCACGCCGACCGGGCTCGCCGGCTACCTGCGCGAGCGCGGCCTCGCCCGCGTCTTCCTCGCCGGCCTCGCCTTCGATTTCTGCGTGCGCTGGTCGGCCGAAGACGCCCGCCGCCTCGGCTTCGAGGCGATCGTCATCGAGGACGCCTGCCGCGGCATCGACCTCGACGGCTCGGTGGCGGCGACGCGGGCGAGCTTTGCGGGGTGTGGGGTGGTGTGCGTGGGGGCGGGGGAGGTGTAGCCGATGTCAGCTGCGACGGATTTTGCCAGCCTTCGAGAGAAAGGCTTTCAAATTGAATTTCTTTCGCATGCGGAGGCGATTTTACTCGTAGATTTTTCAGAAGCCGTTGCCGAATTAGAGGTAGCGCTGGAAAAGGTCACAATTCCCATTGAGGAGATAATTGCAGGCGGCGGTGGTGAATCCAAAGGGACCCAACGCCTTCGCCGAGCACTAAATGAATTAGGGTGGGTCAAAACAAAATTTGAGGTCAAGAAAATTATTAACGGGCGAGAGCGCGAGGCAATTTCTCATGAAGTCGACCATGTACGTAATTTATGAAAGCGGAACTTTAGCGCTCGAGATAGAATGGAATAATAAAGATCCTTTCTTTGATCGAGATCTTGAGAATTTTAAACGACTGCATTCCGATGGAGCAATCTCAGTTGGCATTATCGTCACCCGTGGACGCACTCTCCACGAGAATATGCGTGCTCTGGTCAGGCGTTTTGTTGAAGAGCGCCAAATTGGCCGATTGGAAGACCTCAGGATTTGGGGCTACGAGCCCACATCAAAGCAGCGTCGAGCCATCGAGGGCCGCGTAAATCGTAAGAAAAATCCCGTAGATTTCAAAGAGGCGCTTGTTGATAAGTTTGTTGCAGACAAGTTTGGTGAGGCGACAACCCATTGGCGAAAACTTGAAGACCGCGTTCGCCGAGGGGTTGGAAACCCTTGCCCGTTGCTCCTTGTTGGCCTGCCGGACAGCATAGTTACCTTCGATGAAGGTCAGCGCGCGCTCTTGGAGTTGCTTGAAGTCGAGGAAAAGGACGAAGAATAGTTATTCCGCCGCGACCATCCGCGCCCTCGAGTTATGCGCGTACGTCTTCCACGTTGGGCGGTAATTGTCGTCGGCTTGATTGCCCCAAGTTGTCCAACCCTCTCGCCTGCCGCGCGCGAAGAGCTCAAGGAAAGCGCCCGGAGCTGCATGACTTCGATGATGTCATACTGCTCGTCTGGTTTGCGCGAGTGCTCGCGCTTGCGGGTCGCTAAGAGGTTAACCTGCCGTCTCCCGGGCGCAAGGGTTCTTGCGTTCTTGCCGCGCACGCCAAACAGGATCAATTCGGTGACGTTGCGAAAGTAGAACCCGACACCCCGACCGTCGGAACCACCGTCTTTCCTGATCTTGTGCCAGACGATGTTGGACTTGTAGGTAAAGCCCCACGCCTTCATCACAGCCAGTCCTTCCGGTAGCATCGCGTTCGGACACCACAGATAAAGATGTGACGTCGGCAACGCGAGCTGTTCGACCGGCAGCGCCATGATCTCATCAAGCTTCATGGTGCCGTATCTCGAAAGGCGGCGATGTTCCGGCGCGACTTTGCCGGTCTTGTTGGTGAACTGCCACGGTGGATCGGCAAGAATGGTTGCGAAGTGGCGACCCTGCGCAAAGCGAAGAAGGTCAATCGCCGCCGGTGACGCTGTTACTGTGTCATCGATTTGCGACGCGTTCTGGCCGTTTGTATGCTTGGAGGCCTTGCCTGGAGCCGTGCGGTCATGCCCAGTCTTCGACATAAGCGGCCTTTCAAATTCCAAGCGCGACGCCGGTGCGCCCTTTGCCGCTTCCGCGTTTCAGATCCGCGGATGTAGTTTCGCCACGTGGGTTCCGGGGCGGCCATCACTGTCACCTCGCCCCAAGCAACGATTCTTGTAGCAGTGGATTCCGCAGGGCGATGCAGCGTGTCCGTTGTTTTCCACTGCCATGCAGCCGACGACCCAGCCGTCGCGGTGTGTTGCCACCGGTGTAGCGAAGCGCCATTGCGGCCTCCTCTTGCGCGCGAAAGTCACTCTACGGTGTTCCTCATATGTTCTCAAGTCCTCGCATCGCTCCCCCGCGGCTTTTCGGCTTGACCCTTGGCCCAATTCGGCCTATTTAAGATGCGACGCAACATTCTTCCGAGCGGGCTATCCATGCGCAATTTTGTTATCGTACTTAGAGGGCGCATCGCCGGGGGCGGGTAACCGTCCGCGAATGAGGCGATGCGCGACCAGGGCCTTCGGGGCCCTTTTTTAATGCCCGAAACGAACCCCAAGCTGACCGAACACCGCGACGAACAAGCGAAAAGACCGGAGCCAGTCATGGCCACGACCAAAACCGCAGCGAAGCCCAAGGAAACGGCAAAGGCCGGGTCCGCCCCCTCCGGCCCATCATCCGCGGCGCGTGCCGGCCGGGTGCAGATGAGCGGGGCCGAGATGGTCATCCAGGCGCTCGCCGACCAGGGCGTCGAGCACCTGTTCGGCTATCCCGGCGGCGCCGTGCTGCCGATCTATGACGCGCTGTTCCACCAGGACAAGGTGCGCCACATCCTGGTGCGCCACGAGCAGGGCGCCGTCCATGCGGCGGAAGGCTATGCCCGCTCGACCGGCAAGGTCGGCTGCGTCCTCGTCACCTCGGGCCCCGGCGCCACCAATGCGGTGACCGGCCTGACCGATGCGCTGTGCGATTCCATTCCGCTGGTCTGCATCACCGGCCAGGTGCCGACGCACTTGATCGGCAACGACGCCTTCCAGGAATGCGACACCGTCGGCATCACCCGGCCCTGCACCAAGTACAATTACCTGGTGAAGGACGTCGCCGACCTGCCGCGGGTGCTGCACGAGGCGTTCTATGTCGCCGCGAGCGGCCGGCCCGGGCCGGTGGTGGTCGACATCCCGAAGGACATCCAGTTCGCGCTCGGCGACTACAGCAAGCCGAACGAGTTCCAGCACAAGGGCTACCGGCCGAAGCTCGACGGCGACGCCGAGAAGATCAAGGCGGCGGTCGAGCTGATGCGGGGCGCCAAGCGCGCGCTGTTCTACACCGGCGGCGGCGTCATCAATTCCGGGCCGCGCGCCACCGCGCTGCTGCGCGAGCTGGTGCGGCTCACCGGCTTCCCCGTCACCTCGACCTTGATGGGCCTCGGCGCCATGCCGGCGACCGATCCGCAGTGGCTCGGCATGCTCGGCATGCACGGCACCTACGAGGCGAACCTCGCGATGCACGGCTGCGACGTGATGGTCTGCGTCGGCGCGCGGTTCGACGACCGCATCACCGGCCGGCTCGACGCGTTCTCGCCGGGCTCGAAGAAGATCCACATCGACATCGACCCGTCCTCGATCAACAAGAACGTCAAGGTCGACATCCCGATCATCGGCGACTGCGCCCATGTGCTCGAGGACATGCTCGCAGGCGTGGCAGGCCGGCGCGCCGCGTCCGACCAGGCCGCCAAGACAGCATGGTGGGAGCAGATCGAGCGCTGGCGGGCGAGGAAAAGCCTCGCCTATCGGACGTCACCCGACGTGATCAAGCCGCAATATGCGATCCAGCGGCTGCTACGAGCTGACCCGCGACCGCGACGTCTACATCACCACCGAAGTCGGCCAGCACCAGATGTGGGCGGCGCAGTTCTTCGGCTTCACCGAGCCGAACCGGTGGATGACCTCCGGCGGGCTCGGCACCATGGGCTACGGCCTGCCGGCCGCGGTCGGCGTGCAGCTCGCCCATCCGAAGTCGCTCGTCATCGACATCGCCGGCGAAGCCTCGGTGCTGATGAACATGCAGGAGATGTCGACGGCGGTGCAGCACCGGCTGCCGATCAAGGTGTTCATCATCAACAACCAGTACATGGGCATGGTGCGCCAGTGGCAGGAGCTCCTGCACGGCGGGCGCTATTCGGAGAGCTACACCGCGGCGCTGCCGGACTTCGTCAAGCTCGCCGAGGCCTATCACGCGGTCGGCATCCGCTGCACCAAGCCCGACGAGCTCGACGCCAAGATCATGGAGATGATCGACGTCGACCGGCCGGTGATCTTCGACTGCGTGGTCGACGAGAACGAGAACTGCTTCCCGATGATCCCGTCCGGCCGCGCCCACAACGAGATGCTCCTCGGCGACGCCGCCGAGAGCCTCGAGGACGCGATCACCGAGGAAGGCAAGATGATGGTGTGAGGCTGGCTTTCGCCGCGGCGTCTTCTCTCTCGCCGTCGTTCTCCCTCTCCCGCTTGAAGGGGGAGGGTCGGGGAGGGGGTCGCGGGCGGCACGGGAGTTCCATCCCCGTCTGAGCAGGGCTGCGTGCGTCCGTGCAGCAGACCCCCACCCCAACCCTCCCCCTCAAGCGGGAGAGGGAGCAGGCGGCGGGGAAGGCGCCGTCACGTAAATTTCAACGAGTTTTCCGATGCATCCTCCTGAATCCATCGAGACCCACACCCTCGCCGTGCTCGTCGACAACGAGCCGGGCGTGCTGGCGCGGGTGATCGGGCTGTTCTCCGGCCGTGGCTACAACATCGAGAGTCTCACCGTCTCCGAGACCGAGCACGAGAAGCATCTCTCGCGCATCACCATCGTCACCCGCGGCACGCCGATGGTGATCGAGCAGATCAAGAACCAGCTCGACCGCCTGGTGCCGGTGCACCGCGTCGTCGACATGAGCCTTGCCGGACGCGCGATCGAGCGCGAGCTCGCCATGGTCAAGGTGCGCGGCAAGGGCGACAACCGGGTCGAGGCGCTGCGCCTCGCCGACGCCTTTCGTGCCCGCGTGATCGACGCCACCACCGAGAGCTTCGTGTTCGAGATCACCGGCGGCACCGCGAAGATCGACCAGTTCGTCGCGCTGATGCTGCCGCTCGGCCTCATCGAGGTGTCGCGCACCGGCATCGTCGCCATCAGCCGCGGCGCGGAAGGGATGTGAGTGTCCGGGCTTGTGCCCGGAAAGGAATGGACTTAGAAGCGCCGCGCCACCGCGGCGCACAGAACCAACAGAGGTAAGTTATGCGCGTATATTACGACCGCGACGCCGACCTGAACCTGATCAAGGGCAAGAAGGTCGCCATCGTCGGCTATGGCAGCCAGGGCCATGCCCATGCGCTCAACCTGCGCGACTCCGGCGTCAAGGAGGTCGCGGTGGCGCTGCGCAAGGGCTCGGGCTCGGCGAAGAAGGCCGAGAGCGAGAAGTTCAAGGTGTTCGACGTCGCCGAGGCCGCCAAATGGGCCGACGTGATGATGATGCTCACGCCGGACGAATTGCAGGGCGACATCTACCGCGATCACCTCCATGCCAACATGAAGGACGGCGCGGCGCTGATGTTCGCCCACGGCCTCAACGTGCATTTCAACCTGATCGAGCCGCGCGGCGATCTCGACGTGCTGATGATCGCGCCCAAGGGACCCGGGCACACCGTGCGCTCGGAGTATCAGCGCGGCGCCGGCGTGCCGTGCCTCGTCGCGATCTACCGCGACGCCTCCGGCAACGCCCACGACCTCGGCCTCTCCTATGCCTCGGCGATCGGCGGCGGCCGCGCCGGCATCATCGAGACGACGTTCAAGGAGGAATGCGAGACCGATCTGTTCGGCGAGCAGTCGGTGCTGTGCGGCGGCCTCGTCGAACTGATGAAGGCGGGCTACGAGACCCTGGTCGAGGCCGGCTACGCGCCGGAGATGGCCTACTTCGAATGCGTCCACGAGGTGAAGCTCATCGTCGACCTCATCTACGAGGGCGGCATCGCCAACATGAACTATTCGATCTCCAACACCGCGGAGTACGGCGAATACGTCTCCGGCCCGCGCGTGGTGACGCCGGAGACCAAGGCGGAGATGAAGAAGATCCTCGGCGACATCCAGTCCGGCCGCTTCGTCAAGGACTGGATGCTGGAGAACCGGGTCAACCAGACCTCGTTCAAGGCGACCCGCGCCAAGCTCGCCGAGCATCCGATCGAACATGTCGGCGCGAAGCTGCGCGAGATGATGCCGTGGATCAAGGAGCGCGCGCTGGTCGACAAGTCGAGGAATTGAGTCGCGGAGCTCAGGGTGGAAAGCGCACAGCGCCGAGCCGCAGCGCGGATGCAGCGAAGCGACATCCGCGGAACGGCGCATGATCCCGCATATCGCTGCGCTCATGCGGGCTACCGTCTGCGGCCGCGTTACTTCTTCACCGTGATCATCTGGTCGAGAAACAGGTCGGGGCCGGTCCCGAGCCGCGCGCCGGTATATCCGCCTTCGCCTTTGGCACCGGCGAACCGGCCTTTGCCGCCGATGACCGTGATCATTCCTCTGAAGATGGTGCGGTTGCCATCGACAGTGGCGGTGCCCGCGGCCTTGTACCAGAGCACGGAGCCGTCATCGAAGGTCAGATTGGCGTAGCTCGTGTCGGTGCCGGCACGTTTCGTGTAGTCGGTTTGCGCGACGAGGTAGGTGGTCGCCGTCGAGCCGTCCTGGAACGAGGCGATGCCCGAGGCGCGGACCAGGCTGAGGACATGCCCTTCGACATCTCCGACGTCCTGGGACTGTGCCGATGTCACGTGCACCACGGCACGAAACTCGAGGTCCTCGGCCTGGGCAGCGCCGAACGGTGCCGACGAATGCCAGGGCTGCGAGAAGGATGGTGATCGCTTTCGGCATGATCGGTTCTCCTTCGAATCTCGCGGCGCCGCGTTACGCCGGCAAGCGGCCGCGCCGTCACAAGCAAAAATGCGCATGGTACGGAGGCGTTCCAATGTTCCAATCCCGGCGCGTGCTCGCCTTGCTGTCCATGAAAAAAGCCGGCGGACGGGATCATCCGCGCCGCCGGCCCTTCAGCTAGCGTCGTTTCAATGCGCGGTCATGACCGGCTGAACGAGTTGTAGACCTGCTTGGTGAAGTTCTCGGCCGCCTTGTCGTCGTCGGCCCAGGTCTTGTCGAGATCGGCGAGCGGCTTCGCGGCGACGACCTGCGCTTCGGTCTTGCCTTCCTTGATGAGCTTCTCGATCCGCTCGCGCGCGGTCTTCACCATCGCGTTGTAGTCGGCGACGCTCTGCTTGTTGCCGAGCGGGCCGTGGCCGACCACGACCTTGGTCTGGTCGTTGGCGAGCGCGAGCCAGTCGTCGGTCGCGCGGATCATGCCGCGAATGTCGCCGCCATTGGCCCAGTCGACCTGCTGGTAGCGGTGGCGGTTGTTCATCACGTCGCCGGTGGCGAGCACGTTGGCGTCGGCGAAGAACACCCAGGTGTCGCCGTCGGTGTGGGCGTTGTAGACGTGATGGAGCGTCGCCTTGCGGCCGCCGACTTCGATCGTCTTGGCGCCGCCGCTGTACGTCTCCTTCGGGATGCCGCCAGCAGGTGCGGGCGGTCTGGGCCTGACCGGTGGTGCCGTTCTTGTTGCCGCCGGCGGCGAGGCGAAGGCGGATGTTGTCCTGGGAGATGACGGTGGCGCCGTCCTTCTGGAAGTTGGCGTTGCCGCCGGTGTGGTCGCCGTGGAAATGGGTGTTGATGATGTACTTGATCGGCAGCGGCGAGATTTCCTTGATCGCGGCCTTGATCTTGTCGCGACAGCGGCGCGAACTGGGTGTCCACCATGATGATGCCGTCGGTGCCGACGGCGATGGTGATGTTGCCGCCCTGGCCTTCGAGCATGTAGGTGTTGTGGCCGAGGTCGGTGGTCTTGATCTGCACCTTGTCCCAATCGACCTGCTGCTGGGCGTAGGCGCTCGTGGCGAAGGCGAGGCTCGCGCCGGCAAGCGCAGCCAAACCAATCCTGCTCATTGTGTTCCTCCTTATTGGTCCCGCCCTTGGGGGCGCGGGTGGCGGACCTTAGCATGCACCGCGTCGGGTCGCCGCATCTTTTGCGCTCCGACAGCGCAGTGTATGTTCCGCCGCGGTCTGCCGACGGTGATGCCGGAGCTCCGTTCACTGCAGGCGACAGACGCGGGCGCTTCGCTGGCGCCGTTTCGGCCAACAACATCCACGCTCGCTCGGGCCGCGTTGCCGCAGGCGAGACGGAGGGGAGGACAAGGAATGTTTGCACGAGGTCTTGCAGCTGCCTTGATCGTGGCCGCTGCCGTTTCGGTGGGCACCCGGCGTCGGCGTTCGACGACGCGCAGTATCCCGATCTCCGCGGCCAGTGGGTCGGCGTGCGCATTCCCGGTGTGACCGGTCAGCCCGCCTTTGATCCGACCAAGCCTTGGGGACTCGGCCAGCAGGCGCCGCTGACGCCCGAGTACCAGAAGCGGCTGGAGGCGAGCCTCGCCGATCTCGCCCAGGGCGGGCAGGGCGGTTGGTCGACCGGCTTATGCCTGCCGCCGGGGATGCCGGCGATGATGACGCTCTACCGGCCGATGGAAATCGTGGTGAAGCCGGAGATCACCTACATGCTGATCGATCACGCCATCAATTCGCATCGGCGCATCTATACCGACGGGCGCAGCTGGCCGGCGGATGTCGAGCCGATCGTTCGACGGCTACTCGATCGGCAAGTGGCTCGATCCCGAAAACAGCGGGCACTTCAGCGTGCTCGAAGTCGAGACGCGCTTCCTGAAAGGTCCACGCTCCTTCGACCCGTCCGGGCTGCCGACCCACGACGACAACGAGACCGTCGTGTTCGAGCGCCTCTATCTCGACAAGGCTAACCCGTCCCTGCTGCACAACGACATGACGGTCATGGACCATGCCCTGACGAGGCCGTGGTCGGTCTCGAAGACCTACCGCCGCACCGGCGGCGAGTTTCCGAACTGGCTCGAAGACAATTGCGGCGACAACAACGAGCTCGTGAAGATCGGCAGCGAGAGCTACTACAAGGCCGCGGACGGCCGCATCATGCCGACGCGCAAAGGCCAGCCGCCGCCGGACCTGCGCTATTTCAAGCTGCCGGCGAAGTGAGATCGGCGCCGGGACGCCGGCGCCGATCGAACGCAGCGGTCAGAAGTAGTAGTTGAGCCCGGTGCGGATCACGCTGTCGTGGATGTTCCGGTTGACCGTCAGCGTGCCGCCGGGGACGCCGAACGTGGTCGTTTCCGTTCCGCCACTCAGATAGAGATATTCGAGGCGGCCGGTCCAACGTCCGGAGACGCGGGTCTCGACACCGGCGCCGACGACCCACACCGGGCTGAGGTCGTTCTGCTGGAGACCACCGAACCCGCCCAGGTTGTAGTTCGCCCAGTTGTGGATGTAGCCGCCGCCGCCGGTCGCATAGAACAGCCAGTCCTCGATCCCGGCGTAACCCGCCCGCCCGCGCAGCGTCGAGATGAAGTCGGTGCCGTTGGCGACCTGGAGCCCATAAACCCATACGCCGTTCTGCTCGTGGGCGTACTCGAGATCGCCCTCGACGCCGACGACGAAGCTGCCAAACTGCCAGTTGTATCCTGCCTGGCCGCCACCAACGAAACCGCGAATTTGGTCCGAGGTGGAGGTGAAGAGGGTCGATCCGGCGATCGGACTTGGCGCGGTCACGGCAAATGACGTGTTGCCGACGCCGCCGCCGAGATTGAGGCCGCCGTAGAGCCCACCCCAGCTGAAATAGGCGCTCGGGTACAGGATCGGCGCCAAGTCGGCCGCCCGTGCGGAAAAAAGGCTTGTAGAGCAGAGAGTTGCGACTAGCGCAGACGCTAAGACGCTTCCGCCATGGCGGCACATTTTCATAATCCCCCCTGTCCCTCGTTAGAAGAGGACAGCACACCCCGTTAACTATGGTAGCAGGATGAGGGCCAATTGACAAACCCGAGGGCCATGCGCCGGGCGCAGCGCTACTCGCTCGCCCGGATCCCGGCGCTCCGGATCACCGTCGCCCATTGCGGGGTCTCGGTCTTGATGACCCCGGCGAACTCGCTGGGCGAGTTGCCGATGAGGTCGAGCCCGAGGGTGTGCAGGCTTACCCGCACCTCCGGCAGCGCGAGGACCCGCACCGTCTCGCGGTGGACCCTGTCGATCACGGCCGGCGGCGTGCCGGCCGGGGCGAGGAGGCCGAACCAGGGCACCGCGTCGAAGCCGGGGTAGCCTTGTTCCGCCATGGTCGGGATGTCCGGCGCTGCTGCCGAGCGCTCGCGCGAGCTCGCCGCGAAGGCGGTGAGCTTGCCCTCGCGCACCAGCGGCAAGGCGTTGGCGATATTAGCGAACGACATGGTCAGCCGGCCGGCGAGCAGGTCCGGCAGCACGGCGGTGGTGCCGCGATAGGCGACCGGCTGAAGGTCGATACGGGCCATGTATTTGAGGAGCTCGCCGCCGAGATGCTGGGAGGTGCCGACGCCGGCATGCCCATAGGTGAGCTTGCCGGGCTGGGCGCGGGCGAGCGCCACGAGCTCCGGAAGCGTCTTGGCGGGGACGGCAGGCGGAACGACCAGCAGGTTCGCCGCGACGAACACCTGGGTGATCGGGGCGAAATCCTTGAGCGGGTCGTAGGGGAGCTTGTCGTAGAGGCTCGGGCTGATCACCAGAGCCGAGTTGCCGCCCATGAGGAGCGTGTAGCCGTCCGGCGGCGCCTTGGCGACGCGGTCGGTCGCGATGTTGCTGCCGGCGCCGGTGACGTTCTCGACGAGGACCGCCTTGCCCCAGGCCTCGGTGAACTTGTCGGCGAGGAGACGCGCGGTGACGTCAGGCGCCACGCCCGGCGGGAAGCCGACGATGATCCTGACCGGCTGCTCCGGATAGTTCGCCTGGGCGCGGGCGTCGCACACGGAAGCCACAGCCAACGCAGCGAGAGCGCAAAGCAGGATCGTCCGCATGCGATCACCCTCATCGAGAGCGCGAGGCATTTGCCCGCGCATTGTCCTCTTCGATGCGGCATTGCGCAACGCCGGGCGCGGCGTATTTTCTCTGTCCCGGCCGGAGGCCGGTTGTGGGAAGTGGGCGTCGCGAGGGAGCGCAGCATGAAGCTCGGCATCATCGGCGTCGGCGCGGTCGGTGCGGCCACGGCGATGGCGACTGCGCTGCGCGCCCGTGCCCGCGACATCGTGCTGATCGACAAGGATCGCGCCCGTGCCAAGGCGGTGGCGATCGACATGCATTACGGCGTGCCGCTGTCGCCGCTCGTGAGCATTTCCGACGGCGACTATGACGACCTCGCTGGCGCCGGCCTTGCGATCATCACCGCCGGGATCAACGAGAAGGCAGGCGGCGCCACCGACCGCAACGATCCGGCCGGGCGCCTGCGCCTGCTCGACACCAACGTGAAGGTGTTCGAGGACATCGTGCCCCGGCTCGTGAAAGTCGCGCCGGACGCGGTGATCCTGATCGCCACCAATCCGCCGGAGCCGCTCGTCGAGGTCGCGCGCCGCCTCGCCGGCCACGACCGGGTAATGAGCACGAGCACCTATCTCGACACTCTGCGCTTTCGCGTCCACCTCGCGGAGCGGCTCGGGGTGAGCCCGTCCTGCGTCGAGGCGAATGTCGTCGGCGAGCACGGTACCTCGAGTGTATTCCTGTGGTCATCGGCGCAGGATCGGCGGCATGCCGGTCGACGATCTCCTCAAGCGCCACAACATCGCGATCGAGGAATTCCGCCGCGCCGTCGAAGAGGACGTGCGCTTCGCCAACATCACCATCATCGAGGGGATCGGCGCGAGCCAGTACGGCATCGGCATGGTGGCGGGGCGTGTCGCCGAGGTGGTGCTCCGCGACGAGCGCGCGGTGTTTCCGGTCGGCTCCCACAATCCGCGCTACGGCACGACGCTGTCGCTGCCGAGCGTCGTCGGCCGCCAGGGCGTGATCGAGGTGCTGTGGCCCGAGATGTCTGCGGACGAACTCGAGGGCCTCGAGCGCAGCGCGGAGACGCTCAAGAACGCCGTGCGCAAATATCTCGGCTGAGGCGCGGTCGTTGCCGGCGCGCGGTGGCCGTGCGACAGTTCCGCCGGTTTCGCCGACAAGTTCGCAAAAAGGCAAATCCGCAAAAAGGGAGGAATCGATGCGCAACAGGGATCGCCATTGGCTCGCCGCGTCCGCGGCTCTCGTAACTTTGGCGCTGACCGCGCCGGCACTCGCCCAGGCGCCCGCGCAGGCGCCGCCGGCACCGCAGATGCCGCCGTCGCTGGTGGCTTCCTACACGGTCGACCTGATGACGCCGGAAGGATCGGCAGTGTTCGGTGCCCAGTGGAAGACGATGGAAGCGAAGATCGTCGAGGTGCAGCCGATCCCCGACACCATGCCGGCCTACAAGACCGGCTACGACATCTCGCCCCATGCCGGCGAAGCGGGCTTCGACGACTCCGCGTGGCCGGTGACCGACGCGAAGGGACTGGCGGCGCGGCGCGGTGCCGGCCGGGTCTCCTTCATCTGGTATCGCACCAAGCTGACGGTTCCGGCGAAGATCGGCGAGTTCGATACGGCCGGCGCCAAGATGGTGCTCACCGCTTACGTCGACGACTACGCCGAGGTCTGGGTCAACGGCCAGATGCCGCGCCGCAGCGGCTATCCGAGCCCGGCCACGATCCAGGGCCTCAACATGCCGAACCGCGTCGTGCTCGCCGACACGGTCAAGGCGGGCGACCAGATTCAGGTCGCAGTGTTCGGCATCAACGGACCGATCTCGGTCGCGCCGACGAATTTCGTCTGGTTCCGCGAGGCGAGGATCGATTTCTACAAGTAGCCTCTACGGGGCGACCTGTCCGGCCGCTATCGCCGCGTTGCGCCGGCGATAGCCATTGAGGTCGCGCCCGAGGATCGGGATGGCCGGGCACGCCCAAATGGCAAGCCCGGCCACATCGATTCTTGGCGGAATAGCTCAATAAGAGCAGAGCAACTCAATAAATGCGGAACGAATCTATGCGAATGGAAGCGGCGTAGGAGAGGAGAATTCCAAACATGCGAGTCTTTGCCGTCGCGATTGCGTTGAACCTGTGCTTCACCGGATTTTCGCTGGCCCAAGCCCCGTCTCGAACGCACGCATCCACATGCAGCGCGCACCCTGCCGAAACCGAGTCCTGCCGAGCTTCGCCGATGCGCATTGCCACATAAGATTTTGAGTGCGGTCGCCCGAAGCGCTTGCGTGGGCCACACGAAGAAACATGGCTGACGCGCTCTCGGACGAATCGCGCTCGTCGCCTGCGGTGCGTCCGTGATCGTTCGCCCGCTGGTGCCTGGCGACCGCGCGCAATGGCAGCCGCTGTGGGAGGGTTACCTCGAGTTCTACCGCGCCAGCGTGGCGCCGGAGGTGCACGACGTCACCTTCGCGCGGCTGACCGGCGGCCTCGAGCCGATGGGCGGCTTCGTCGCGATGGACGAGGGAGAGGCCGTCGGGATCGTCCATTGGATCATCCATCGCTCGTGCTGGACGATCGGAGATTACTGCTACCTGCAGGACCTCTTCGTCGCGCCGGGTCGTCGCGGCGGGGGCGTCGGGCGCAGCCTCATCGAGGCGGTGTATGAGAAGGCGCGTGCGCTCGATTGTTCGCGGGTCCACTGGCTCACCCACGAGACGAATTCCACGGCGATGCGTCTCTACGACGGCGTCGCCGACCGCTCAGGCTTCGTGCAGTACCGCAAGATTCTTTAGTGCGCCGTGGACGTAGCCCGGATGAGCGAAGCGACATCCGGGAGGGTCTCGTGACCCCGCATGTCGCTGCGCTCATGCGGGCTACGTTCTGATGTTCTGCGACACGCGTTCAGCGCCGCCCGAACCACCAGCCGATGGCGAACAGCACGAGCGCGACGACGCCGGAGACGACGCCGTGCTTGAGGTGAATCCGCGCCGACCCTGCCTCGTGGCCGGGGAAGAAGCCGGGCAGCGAATCTGCCGGGACCACGAGATACACCACTGCGACGACAGCAAAGATCAGTGCGAGAATCACAGCCGCTGCTCTCATGGGCTTTTCCCTTCATGCATGTGAATGATTCTTGGGAGTATCGAATGCGCGGACACAATCCGCACTCGCCTGCAATTGTCAATCGGCCCCTGCGGATGCGCCCATGATGGCTTTGATGCGCAGTTCGCGCATCGCTTCGTCACAATGAAGTCTTACTCATCATCACGCGGGCGCTGCGATGCCGAGATAGATGCGCTGCACATCGGGATTGTCGGCGATCTCCCGCGCCGGCCCGGACAGCACGCTGCGCCCGACCTGCAGCACATAGGCGTGGTCCGCGACCTCGAGCGCCATCTCGATCGCCTGCTCGGCGAGCAGGATGGTGAGGCCGTCGCGGTGCAGGCGGGTCAGCGTCTCGTACATCGCCTCGACCACCGCGGGAGCGAGGCCGAGGCTCGGCTCGTCGAGCAGCAGCAGCTTCGGTGCGCTCATCAGTGCGCGGCCGACCGCGAGCATCTGGCGCTCGCCGCCGGACATCGTGCCGGCGCGCTGATGGCGGCGCTCGGCAAGGCGCGGGAACAGCGTGTAGACGCGTTCCAGCAGCTCCGCGATGCGCGAACGGTCGGCGAGCGGCGTCGCGCCGAGCAGCAGATTGTTCTCGACGCTCTGCTGCACGAACAGCCGCCAGCCCTCCGGCGACAGCGCGAGGCCCTGACGCACGATCGCGTAGGCGGGCCTGCCGTCGATGCGCTGCAGTGCCGAACGTGATCGAGCCGCCGGCCACCGGGATCAGCCCGGCGATGGCATTGAGCGTCGTCGTCTTGCCGGCGCCGTTCGAGCCGAGCAGCGCGACCACCGCGCCCTCCGGCACGGTGAGCGACACATCGGCGACGCCGATGAGGTCGCCGTAGCGCACCTCGAGATGATCGACGGTGAGGAGCGCGGTCACGGCGCCGCCCCGCTACGCCCCGCCGCGGCCCGTGCGGCGCGCTTGCCGAGATAGGCTTCGATGACGGCCGGGTGCCCGGTGACTTCCGCCGGCGTCCCCTGTGCGATCTCGCGGCCCTGATGCAGCACCACCACGCGATCCGCGAGCGAGAGGATCACCTCCATGATGTGCTCGACGATGACGAGGGTGATGCCGCGCGCATGAATGGCGCGGATCAGCGCGATGGCGCGCCCAATTTCGGCGGGCGTCAGTCCCGCCATCGCCTCGTCGAGGAGCAGCACCTTGGGTCGGGTGGCGAGCGCGCGGGCGATTTCGAGCCGCTTGCGTCCGGGCGTGCCGAGGCTGCGGGCCGGCGCGTCGGCGACGGCGCCGAGGCCGACCTCCTCGATCACGCTGCGGGCGTGGGCTGCCGCCTCGGCCGTGCGTCCTTCGTGCAGGAACGCGCCGATCATGACGTTCTCGAGCACCGTCATGTGGGCGAAGGTCTGCGGCACCTGGAAGGTGCGGGCGAGGCCGCGGCGCGCCCGCGCTTCCGGCGGGAGCCGCGTGACGTCGCGGCCTTCGATGAGGACCTCGCCCGCGGTCGGCAGGATGTCGCCGGTGAGGCAATTGAACAGGGTCGATTTGCCGGCGCCGTTCGGCCCGATCAGGCCGAGAATGGTGCCGGGCTCGACGCCGATGGTCACGCCGTCGACGGCGCGGAAGCTGCCGAAGGTCTTGGTGATGGCGCGCGCTTCGAGCAGCATGCGTCACGCCTTGAGCTGTTCCGGCGTTCGCGGCGCGGCGCCGGCTCGGTCGAGCAGCGCCCGAATCGGGCCGAGAATGCCGCCGGGCAGGAAGCGCGCGATCGCCACGATGATTGCGCCGTAGACGACGAAGGTGATGCCGGCCCCTTGGCCGCCGAGGAGATTGTTGGAGATTTCCTCGAGCGGCACCAGGATCAGGGCGCCGACCAGCGGGCCGAACAGGAGCCCGGCGCCGCCGAGCGCCGCCATGATCAGCATCTTCACCGAGATGAGGATGCCGAGCCCGGAGTCCGGATCGACGAAGCCGATCATCACCGCATAGAGCGCGCCGGCGACCGCGGTGAAGGCGGCGCTGAGCATGAAGGCCGCGAGCTTGTAGCGTGGCGCGGCGACGCCGAGCGCGCGCGCGGCGCGCTCGCTGTCGCGGATGGCGCGCAGATAATAGCCGATGCGGCTCCTCTCCATCGCCCAAGTCACCGCGAGCACGCCGACGAGGACGGCGAGGAACAGGTAGTAGTACGGCACGGACGAGATGAAGGAGAGGTCGAGCAAAGTGCGCGGCACCGGCGGCCCGGACAGTCCCTGGGCGCCGCCGAGCCACTCGGTGTTGGTCACGACGAGGCGCACCAGCTCCGCGACCGCAATGGTCGCCATGCTGAAGTAGTGGCCGGAGAGGCGCAGCGTCGGCACGCCGATGACGGCGGCGATCAGCACGGCGACGGCGACGCCGATCGGCAGCCCGGCGATCGGCGGCCATCCGAGATGCTGGTAGGAGGCGAGCGCGCCGTAGGCGCCGCAGCCGAAGAACACGGCATGCCCGACCGAGATCTGCCCGGCATAGCCGCCGACGATGTTCCACGCCGATGCGCCGATCGCATAGAGCAGCACCAGCGCGCCGAGCCGCTGCTGGAACGGCGTCGTCAGTACGAGCGGATAGGCGAGGGCGACGATGAGCGCGATTGTCGGAGCGACGAAGGTCGAGCGCCGCGCGTTTCATGACGCTTTGCCCAGCAATCCCTGCGGCCGCAGCCACAGCACCAGGACGAAGAGGGCGTAGACGACGATGTCCTTGTAGACGGCGCCGATCTCATAGGCCGACACCAACTCGATCACTCCGATCAAGAGCCCCGCGATCAGTGCGCCCGGCACGCTGCCGAATCCCCCGAGCGAGACGGTGACGAAGGCGACGAGGCCGAGCGTCTCGCCGACGGTCGGCGCTACGTAGAAGAAGTTCGCGATCAGCGCTCCGGCGATGCCGGTCGCCGCCGCGGCGAGCGCCCAGGCGATCGCCTGCATGCGCTGCGGACGAATGCCCATCAGCTCGGCGGCGGAAGCGTCTTCCGCGACCGCGAGCATGCGGCTGCCGAGCGCCGTGCGCGTGAGCATGAGATGCAGCCCCGCGGTGACGAGGAGCGCGACGACGCCTGCGAGCAGCCGCGACGAACTCGATGCGGATCGCGCCGAATTCCAGGGTGCCGCCGACGAGATTTTCCGGCAGCGAGTGGAAATTCGCGCCGAAGTACCACAGCGCCGCATAGCGCAGCAGCAGCGCCAAGCCGAAGGTGCCGAGAATCTGCGCCAGCATCGGCCCGCGCATGACGTGCCGGATGAGGCCGAAGTAGCACACGACGCCGAGCGTCGCGAGCAGCAGCGCCGCCGTCGGCACGGCAGCGGCGGGACCGACGCCGAACACGGACCACACGACGAACGCCACATACATGCCGAGCATGACGAAATCGCCATGGGCGAAGTTGATGACGTTCATCATGCCCCAGATCAGCGTGAGGCCCGAGGAGAACAGCGCGTAGACTGCGCCGAGCAGCAGCCCGCCGACGATCACCTGGACAAGAGTGAGGGACATCGCGCCGGACCCTGGGCGGCCGCGCTACGGCACAGCCGGGTCACCAGCCCTTGTAGGGGAGCGCAGGCTCCGCGGTGGCACGATCCTTGGGCCACACCGGCACGTAGTTCTTGCCGTTCTGCAGCTGCATCACGAGCGCCGAGGCGAGGCTGTTCTGGCCCTTCTCGTCGAACTTCACGCCCCTGAAGCCGAGCAGGAGCTCATTCGGCTTGAGATCGGTTGCGCGCAGCGCCGCCTGGATCTTGGCGGGCTCGGTCGATCCCGCGCGATTGATGGCGTCGACCAGCACGAGGTAACCCTGCAGCACGCGCGCCGAGGTGTCGTCGAGATCGGCGCCGGACCGCTTCTTGAACATCTCGTTGACGAGATAGGTGGTCGAGCCGGGCGGGCCCATGACCCAGGACGCCCGGTTGAACACGCCCTGCACGATGTCGCCGACCGCCGCGATGAAGGCGGGATCATTGAAGCCGGCATTGTCGGCCATCAGGATCTGCGGCCTGTAGTCGAGCGACTTCATCGTCTTCGCATAGAGGATCGCATCCGACGTGTAGCTCACGAACAGCACCACGTCCGGCTTCTTGTCCTTGAGCTGGAGCACCTGGCTCTGCACGTCCGTGGTGCTCGCGGAATAGGGGATGTCCTGGCTGACGTTGAGCCCGTTGGCCTTGAAGGTCGCGGACACGACGCTCGCGATCGAGTTGCCGAACTCGGTGTTCTCGTGGACGATGGCGACCGTGTCGACCTTCGCCCCCTTCGCCTTCATGTCCTTGAGAAACTCCATGTAGATGCGGGCGAAGTCGCCGGCGATCGGCGTGGTGCGGAAGAACCATTTGAAGCCGCGCTCGGTCAGGTTGGCGGCGACCGACTCGCTGGTGAGGAAGGGAATGCCGTAGCGCTCGGCGGCAGCGCTCGCGGTGAGCGTGATGCCGGACTGGTAGGCGCCGTTGATGGCGACGACCTTCTCCTCGGTGATGAGACGGATGGTCTGGTTCTGACCGGCGGCAGGGGTGCCCTGGTTGTCGGCAAAGACCGGCTCGACCTTGGCGCCGCCGAGATTCGGCAGGCCGGCGCCCTTGGCGAGGGTGAGGTCGCCGAGCTCCGGATGGTCGTTGTTGATGATGTCGATCGCCACTTCGACGGCGGCCTTGGCATAGGCGCCGGCCGAGGCGGCGACGCCGCTCAGCGGATAGAGCGCGCCGACCTTCACGGTGCTTTGGGCGAGTGCGGCTCCGGTGAGGAAAAAGCTACCGGTAAGGAAAAGGCTACCGAGCACAAGGCTGATGGCCGCCGCGCCGGCGAGGCGCGTCATTCCGGTCAGTTTCATGGCGGGCTCCCTCTGCGGACTCCCCTGCGAGGCCGGCCCTATCTTTGTTACGCATGACTGGCGGCGAAGCAAGCTGTCAAACCGCCGAGTCGCGGCCACATGTCCGGCGGTGCCGGCCGTCAAGGCCTGGGCTCGCAGGGCAAGCGAGGCAGCCCCGCGCCGAGGGAATTTGAACCGGCGGCCGGTTGCGTGCATATGGTCGCCCGCGTTTTCGATACAGGAGAGGAAACCGATGCCGTATTCATTGTCGCAGGCTGCCGTACCCGTCTTCGAGATCGGCCTCACCGCGCTGTCCGCCGTCCTCGACAAGGGCGCGTCCTTCGCCGCCGCCAAGAAGATCGACCCCAAGGTGCTGGCGCAGACCCGCCTGGCGCCGGACATGTTCGCGCTCACCCGGCAGGTGCAGATCGCGTGCGACCAGGCCAAGAACGGCCTGTCCCGCCTCGCCGGCGTCGACGCCCCGCGCTACGAGGACAACGAGGCGACCATCGACGATCTCAAGGCGCGGATCGCCAAGACGCTCGCCTACGTCAAGACGCTCGACAAAAAGGCGATCGACGGCGCGACCGACCGCGAGATCACGTTCCCGCTCGGCCCCGAGAAAAAGGGGCACATGAAGGGCGACGATTACCTCACCCACTTCATGCTGCCGAACTTCTATTTTCACTCCGCGACCGCCTACGACATCCTGCGCCACAGCGGCGTCGACGTCGGCAAGCAGGATTTCCTCGGCGCCATCCCGATCAAGATCACTTGAAGCATGTTCGGATGACCATCCACCGTCATCGCCGGGCTTGACCCGGCGATCCCGATCATTTGGCACGGCCGTGCCTCCCTGAGCGCGATGGCCGGGTCAAGCCCGGCCATGACGACTCTGTAAGAACCGAACGTACCCTAAGCGCCAATAGAGCCTGTTGCGGATGCACGCGGCCTCCGGACGACGGACGCGCTGCGATCGGTTTGCGCTTGTTGCATCCCCTCGTTTGGGCATAGCATTTGCTTCTCTGTGCGCGCACAGAGAGAGATCGCGGTGCACGAGGAGAAACCGATGGGCTGGAGAAACCTTGGGCTGGTGACCTGTCTCCTCGCCGCGGTGTGGCGCACGGGTCGGCCGGACACGACGCACAGGCCCAGGCGCGCCAGAAGATCAGGGTGACGGTCCCGGTCCTGTCGATGATGTTCTACCCGCTCTATTACGGGCAGACCAAGGGCCTCTTTCCGAAGGAAGGCATGGACGTCGAGGTCATCGTCACCAATGGCGACGGGCCCGACGTGGACGCGCTGATCTCCGGCAGCGTCCAGTTCACGGTGTCGACGCCCAATCGCCTGTTCACCGCGTTCGAGCAGGGAAAGCCGCTCAAGGCGGTGATGATGCTCGCGAAGCGCATGTCGATCGAATGCGCCATGAACAAGCAGGTGGCCGATCGCCTCGGCATCACGCCGCAGACGCCGCTCGATACGCGCCTCAAGGCGATGAAGGGCCTCACCGTCGCCGGCACGCGGCCGGGGGCGTTCACCTACGTGCTGCTGGAAATCTACGGCAAGCGCGTCGGCCTCGTGCCGCAGAAGGACTTCCAGCTGATCGGGGTCGGCGGCATGAACTCCATGCTGCCGGCGCTCGAAAACAACCAGATCGCGGTCGGCTGCACCGGCAGCCCGTTCGTCGAGCTGGCGTCGTCGCGCGGCAAGTCGATCCGCTTCACCAACAATATGGGCGGCGGCGATCCCGCCTTCGACGATTTCCTGTTCGAGCTCGTCTATGCGCGGCCGGATTTCCTCCAGAGCGACGGCGAAACGGTGCGCCGTTTCCTGCGCGCCTTCCTCGCTTCGGTGAACGAGATTCTCGATACGCCGTCCGCAACGCACATGCCCGCGCTCAAGGCGCTGTTCGGTGGCGCAGGCGACGACGTGATCCTGGAGAGCTTCGAGAACACGAAGTCGATCTTCTCGCGCGACGGCGTGGTCACGCCCGGCTCGGTGCAGAAGGCGGGCTCCTTCATGGTCGAGAGCGGTGCCGTCAAGACGGCGGCGACCTTCGATCAGGTCGCGGCGAACGGCTTCCTGCCGAAGCGGTGAGAGACGTGCTGCGCATCGAAGGCATTCGCAAGGAGTTCGGCGGCACGGTGCCGGTGGTCGCGCTCGCCTCGATCGATCTCGAGATCGAGCGCGGCGAGTTCGTGACGCTGGTCGGCCCGAGCGGTTGCGGCAAGTCGAGCCTCTTGACGCTGATCTCGGGCCTCGCGGCGCCGTCGGCCGGGCGCATCCGGATCGGCGGCCGTGAGATCGCCGGAACCGACCGTGAGGTCGGCTTCGTCACCCAGCAGGACAATCTGTTCCCGTGGCGCACGCTCTCCGACAACGTCGCGCTCTCCCTCGAGCTCGCCGGCGTCGGCCGGGCGGAGCGCCGGCGGGAAGCCGCGCGCTGGATCAAGCGCGTCGGCCTCGAAGGATTCGAGAACGCCTACCCATACCAGCTGTCCGGCGGCATGCGTCAGCGCGCCAACATCATCCGCACCCTCATCTACGAGCCGCCGGTCATCCTGATGGACGAGCCGTTCGGTCCGCTCGATGCCCAGACCCGGCTGAGCCTGCAGGCGCTGCTGCTGTCGATCTGGGAAAGCCAGCGCTCGACGGTGCTGTTCGTCACCCACGACCTCACCGAGGCGATCGCGCTCGCCGACCGCGTCGTGCTGATGAGCGCGCGGCCCGGCCGCATCGTGCGGATCGACCGGGTCGGCATCCCGCGGCCGCGCGACATTTTCCACATGCACGACCTGCCGGAGTTCCGGCGGCTCTACGACGCCCTCTGGCACGAACTCGCGGCGCAGCTCGATGACCACCGTCGACACGCCCACTGAGCCCGCGGCGGCACCGGCGGCGCGCGCCGAGGCGCCGCGGCCGCGCGCACCGTTGCCGTGGTTTTCGCCCGACAACGTCGTGTCGATGCAGGTCAGCCGCCTGCTGTTCGCGGCGGTGTGCCTCGGCCTGTGGGAATACGGCGCGGACCGCTGGTTCGACTCGTTCTTCTTCAGCACGCCATCGCGCATCTTCGCGAAGGTGGCGCAGGAGGTGATCGATCCCGGATTCTACCGGGACCTCGGCGTCACCGCGTTCGAGATGGGCATGGGCTTCGTCATCGGCGCCGGCGGCGGGATCGGTCTCGGCGTGCTGCTGGCCCGTTGGGACTATGTGGCGAAGATGCTCGACCCCTTCCTGCTCGCGCTCTACAGCATCCCGCGCGTGGCGCTCGCGCCGATGCTGATCGTGTGGTTCGGCATCGGGTATTCGTCGAAGATTTTCCTCGGCGCAACGCTCGTGTTCTTCATCACCTTCTTCAACACGATCTCCGGCATTCGCAGCGTCGACAAGGCACTGTGCGACATCACCCGGGTGATGAAAGCGACCGAATGGCAGGTGTTCACGAAGGTGATGCTGCCGAGCGCGTCGAGCTGGATCCTCACCAGCATCAAAATCAGCCTGCCGTTCGCACTGGTCGGCGTCATCCTCGGCGAGTTCCTGGTGTCGTCGCAGGGGCTGGGCTTTCGCCTCAACGCCTATTCGACGAGCTACAACATCACCGGCGCCATGGCGATCGTGTTCCTCATGATGGTGATGATGCTGGTGCTCACCGCGATCACCAACGCCATCGAAACCCGCGTGCTGCGCTGGAGGCCGAAGTCGGCCGCCGAGCGGGTGGCGCAGTCCTGAGCCAGAGCATGCGCGAAGCGATCGTTGCACCGCGGCCCGGTCTGGATTTTCGACTGCATTACGGCCACCACCAGTCGCCGGCGATCCGCGCCGGCGGCCTCATCTTCTGCTCGGGCATGCTGCCGATCGATCCGGAGACCGGCGAGCGGCGTCACGGCACGCTCACCAGCGAGGCCCATGTCATCTTCGGCAATCTCGATCTGCTGCTGCGATCCGCCGGCTCCTCGCTCGGGCGTCTCGTGCAGGTCCATGCGTTGATCTACGACAGCATCGAGTACGACGTGCTCAACCGCGTCTATCGCCAATACGTGGCGGGCGGCCCGCCGGCGCGCACCGTCTGGACCGCGCAGATCGAAGCCGGCTTCAAGATCGCAATCGACGCGGTCGCCGCGGCCTGACGGGGGAGGAGATGGGCGCCAAGCGCGAAGTCGTTGCTCCACCGGTCGCTGCGCTCGAGGTCGCGCATCAGGGACGCCCCGCTTCGACGGTCGTACGCGGTGGAGCATTCCTCTTTGTCTCCGGTCTCACGGCGGTCGACCCGCAGACCGGCAAAGCAGCTCCCCGGCACCACGGCGAGCGAGACGCGGGTGATCCTCGGCAACCTCAAGACGCTGCTCGAGGCGGCCGGCTCGTCCCTCGACAAGGTCGTGAAGGTCAACGTGCTGCTTGCCAGCATGCTGGAGGCGCAGAACATGAACGAGGTCTATGCCCGGTTCTTTTCCGATCCGCCACCGGCGCGGACGGTCTGCGGCGCCCGGCTGCCCGACGGCGTCAAGGTCATCATCGAATGCACGGCGCTGGCGTGACGTCGATGAGCGAAACGCCGATGCCGCGCTCGGTGATCCAGCCGAACAATCCGCGGCTCAACGTGTCGCGCAACGCCAACCTGCCGCACGTCCCGGGCATCCGCGTCGGCGACTACATCTTCCTCTCCGGCATGGGGCCGATCGATCCGGAAACCGGGGAGCGCAATCACGGTCCGATCGCGGACCAGGTGCGCACCACGCTCGCCAATGTGCGGCACATGCTGGAATCCTCAGGGTCGTCCTTGGAGCGGGTCGTGCGCGTGCACGTCGTGCTCGCCGACATCGCCGACATGGCGGAGATGGACCGCGTCTACCGCGAGTTTTTCCCGGTCGACCCACCCGCCCGCACCGCGTGGTCGATGCAGCTGCGGTTCGGCAACGGCTGTGAGATCGAGTGCCTTGCGTTGGCGGGGTGATGGCCCTTTTCCTCCCCGGCTTCGGGGAGGGCAGGGTGGGGCTCTATCCCAAGGTGGGGTCGGGCCCTCTTCCCTCCCCGGCTTCGGGGAGGGGCAGGTCTCAATTCACCGGGACGTTCTTCATCCCCTTGAACACGAATTTCTGGATGCGCTTTCCGTCCTGGACCTCGGTGACGTAGAGGTTGCCCTTGGTGTCCACGTTCATGTGGTGCATCACGTAGAACTCGCCGGGCGCGATGCCGTTGCGGCCGAACGAGTCGAGCGGCGTGAGCGTCTTGCGGTCGAGGATCCAGAGGCGCGCCGGGCTGCGGCTCGCGACGTAGAGGAATTTCTGCTCGGGGTCGGGCGAGAACGCGGTGCTCGCCACCGTCTGGCCGTTGCCGCAATGGGGCGCCTCGCAGTAGCGGTCGATGAAGCGCTGCATGACGAACTTGCCGTCGAGGGTGAACACCTGCACCCGCTTGCCGCCGCGGTCGGACACGTAGACGAGGCCGTCGTTCGACACGCGCGCCGCATGCACCGGCTGCTCGAACTGCAGCGGGCCGGGGCCGGTCTCTTCCTTGGCGGGAATGCGCTGATCCTCCGGCACCTTCGGCTTCGCCGCGACGTTGTCGAGCGGCGGATTGCCGAACGCGCCCCACATCCGCTTGAACGCGCCGGTGTCGGCATCGAACACGATGATGCGGCGGTTGCCATAGCCGTCGGCGACGATGAGCTCGTTGGTCGGCGCATAGTAGAAGGTGTCCGCCGCCTGGTTCACGTTCGCCGTGTCGGTGTTGCCCTTGCTCTGGCCCTTCTTGCCGATCTGCATGACGAACTTGCCGTCTCGCGTGAACTTGACGAGGTGGTGGTCGGTCTTGCCGTTGCCGCCGAGCCAGATGAACCCCTTGGGATCGGCATAGATGCCGTGCTCGGTCTCCGGCCAGTCGTAGCCTGCGCCGGGACCGCCCCAGCCCTGCAGAAAGTTTCCGGCCTCGTCGAATTCCAGCACCGGCGGCGCGGCCATCGATTTCTGGTCGGCGCGCACCGTGCTCGGGCGCTGCAGGACCCAGGCGTGGCCCTGGTTGTCGATCGAGACGCTCGACACCTGGCCCCACACATATTTGCTCGGAAGCTTCGGCCACGAGGGATCGGGCTCGAACATCGGCACTTCGCGGGTCTGGGCGGTCTGCGCGGCGACGGGGCCGGCGAAAGGAGCTTGAGCGAGCGCCATGACCGCGAAGGCGGTGAGCGCCCAACGCGTGACTGCAACCATGGGAATCCTCCGGGTGACGTTTTCAAGACGGCAGGCTTGTTGTGCCTTGGCAGCAAAGCTTAGCGCGAAAGCGAGGGGCAGGCGAGGCATATGCCGCGGCGCAGCGAGCAGCCTTGCTCGCGAGCCTGCGCAGGGTCCCTTGCGACCGCCGCGTCTGCCGTGGTTGATTCGCGAGCGGGCGGTTGCCATCTTTGCGGGGCAAATTCCTCTGGTTCACGGTTGCGAAACCTTTTGCGGCCTTCATCGTTGGGCCCGCGCGACGGAACGCCCATGAAGCTCTTTCAGTGCCAGAATTGCGGCCAGCCGCTCTATTTCGAGAACACCCTGTGCGAAAGCTGCGGGCTTGCGCTCGGCTATCTTGCCGCGCGCGAAACGATCACGGCGCTGCGACCCGATACGAAATCCGTTTCGAACCCGAACGCGCCGCCGCGGTGGAAGGCGCTCGCGGTGTCGGGCCGGCGCTATCGCTATTGCGCCAACTACGCCCACGGCGCCTGCAACTGGCTGGTGCGGGCCGACAATCCCGATCCATTCTGTGCGGCCTGCCGCCACAACCGCACCATCCCGGACCTGACGGTGCCGGAGAACCTCGCCCACTGGCGCATGCTGGAGGGCGCGAAGCACCGGCTGTTCTACACGCTGCTCAAGCTGCGCCTGCCGCTGGTGACACGGCTCGAGGATCCGGCGGGCGGCCTCGCCTTCGATTTTCTCGTCGACGGCGCACAGCCGGTGCTCACCGGCCACGACAACGGGCTCATCACCATCAATCTCGCCGAGGCCGACGACGCCGAGCGCGAGCGGCGCCGCCATCAGATGGGAGAGCCCTACCGCACGCTGCTCGGCCATTTCCGCCACGAGATCGCGCATTATTACTGGAACCTGCTGGTCGCCAATTCGCCGAGCATCGAGCAATTTCGCGAGCTGTTCGGCGACGAACGGCGCGACTACGGCGAAGCGCTCCAGACGTATTATGCGAACGGCGCTCCCGCTGACTGGCCGGAGCGCTTCGTCTCGGCCTACGCCGGCTCTCATCCCTGGGAGGACTGGGCCGAAACCTGGGCGCATTACTTCCACATGGTGGACACCCTCGAGACCGCCGGGGCATTCGGCATCGCCGTCAAAGCGAAGGCGTCACACCGGATCGCCACCAAGATCGACTTCGATCCCCACACCAGCGACATGAAGCGCCTGATCGAAGGGTGGCTGCCGCTGACGTTCGCGGTCAACTCGATCAACCGCAGCATGGGCCTGCACGATCTCTATCCCTTCGTGCTCAGCCCGCCGGCGATCGCCAAGCTGTCCTTCGTCCACGACAGCATCCGCGCCCAGGCCGGCCATGCCGCCGCTCCCGAAGGCAGCCTGCTCGCGATGATCGCCGGCCTGCGCCAGCTCTCGTTTGCGCGAGCGCTGCGGCCGCGATGACGCGGATGCTCTCTCCCCGTCTTCGGGGAGGGCAGGGTGGGGCTCTTGCTTCGCGTGGCGAAGCGCTACCTCGGCGGAACGGGAATCGGCGCGCAATTGGTGCGACCGAGCAATACGCAGTCCTGGCCCGTGGCCCGTGGCGTCATGTTGTCGGCGATCCACACGCCGAAGAAAATCATGACCGAGAGCACCGCGAAGGCGAGTACATTCATCAGCATCCGGTGCCCGTAGTCCTCGTCATCGGGCTGCCGGTGAAACCGGCTCAGGTCCGGCACCGGCGAGCGTGCCTGCTCGCGCAGCAGCTTCTCGCTCCGCGACCGCACGGCGCGTGGCCGGAACGGCAGCACGAGGCCTCGCTCCTCGGTCCTCAGCGGTTCTTGCGTTGCCATCGGCATTACCCGTGACGATCAAGCACGTAGGAAAGGCCGTTGGCCGGCGCGGTCACTCCGCCGCAACGGTCTCGGGCCTTTCCAGTTCCACCACCGACGTCTTGCTCGGGCTCGCAGTGAGCCAGGCTTGCAGCCGGGCGAGATAGAGGTAGACCACCGGCGTGGTGTAGAGCGTGAGCAGCTGGCTCAGCGCGAGGCCGCCGACCATCGAATAGCCGAGCGGCCGGCGCAGCTCCGAGCCGGTGCCGTGGCCGAACATCATCGGCAGGCCGGCGAGCAGTGCGGCGGCGGTCGTCATCAGGATCGGCCGGAACCGCAGCAGGCAGGCTTCGCGGATCGCCGCGTGCGGCGGCATGTTGCGGTCGCGCTCGGCCACGATGGCGAAGTCGACCATCATGATGCCGTTCTTCTTGACGATGCCGATCAGCAGAATGATGCCGATGATGCCGATGACCGACAGGTCCATGCCGCCCAGGCTGAGCGCGAGCAGCGCGCCGATGCCGGCGGACGGCAGCGTCGACAGGATGGTCAACGGGTGGATGAAGCTCTCGTAGAGCATCCCGAGAATGATGTAGACGACGACGAGCGCCGCCGCGATCAGCGCCGGCTCGCTCGACAGCGACGATTGGAACGCCTGGGCGTTGCCCTGGAAAGTGCCGATCACGGAATTGGGCATGCCGATCTCGGCCGCCGCCTTGGCGATCGCGTCGACCGCCTGGCCGAGTGCGACGCCGGCGGGCAGGTTGAAGGTCAAGGTCGCGGCCGGGAACTGGCCCTGGTGATTGATCGACAGCGGCCCGACCTTGTAGGAGTCGACGTCGACCAGCGCGGACAGCGGCACCGCGGCACCGGTGAGCGGCGACTTCACGTAGATGCGATCGAGCGATTCGAGGCTCTTCTGCAGATGCGGCAGGATCTCCTCGATGATCCAGTAGGTATTGAGCTGGGTGAAGTACTGGGTGATCTGCCGTTGCCCGTAGGCGTCATTGAGGGTGTCGTCGATCGTCTGCGCCGATATGCCGAACCGGGAGGCCTGATCGCGGTTGATGGTGACCTTGAGCTGCGGCGCGCTGGACAGGAGATCGGTGCCGACGTCGACGACCTCCGGCAGCGTCCTCATCTTGGCGAGCATCTTGCCGGCCCACTCGTTGAGCTCGGCGATATTGGGATCCTGCAGGGTATACTGGAACGCGGCGCGGGCGATGCGGCCGCCGACCGTGATGTCCTGCGCCGGCTGAAGATAGGCCGTCACGCCGGTGACTTTGGCGAGCTTCGGCCGCAGGCGGTCGATGACCTGCGAGGCGTCGAGGTCGCGCTCGTCACGCGGCTTGAGAACGACGCTGAAGCGCGCGGTGTTCGTCGTCTGAGCCCCGAAGGTGGAGCCGATCTGCGAGGCCACGCCAGTGATTGCCGGGTCGGCGAGCAGCACCTCGTCGATCTCGCGCTGAAGGCGCATCATCTCCTCCGGCGAGATGTCCTGCGAGCCCTCGGCGATGCCGTTGATCAGGCCGATGTCCTGGATCGGGAAGAAGCCTTTGGGGATGTACACCATCATCACCCCGGTGATCCCCATGGTGATGAAGAACACCGCGAGCGTGATCGCCTGGTGACGGAGCACGATGTCGAGGGTGTGCCGGTAGAATGACAGCATGCCGTCGAACATCGCCTCGATGGCGCGATAGAGGGCACCGTGGTCATGCGATTCGGGTCGCATGAAACGCGAGGCGAGCATCGGCGCAAGCGTGAGCGAGACGAGCGCCGAAACGGCGATCGACGCGGTGACGGTCAGCGCGAATTCGCGGAACAGGCGGCCGATGATGCCGCCCATCAGCAGGAGCGGGATGAACACGGCGATCAGCGAGAAGCTGATCGACAGGACGGTGAAGCCGATCTCGCTCGATCCCTTGAGCGCGGCCTCCATCGGAGCTTCGCCGTCCTCGACGTGACGGTGGATGTTCTCGACGACGACGATGGCGTCGTCGACGACGAAGCCGACCGCGATGGTCAGCGCCATCAGCGAAAGGTTGTCGAGGCTGAATCCCAGAAGGTACATCACCGCGAACGAGCCGAGCAGCGCCAGCGGCACGGTGACGCCCGGAATCACGGTCGCCCAGAAGTTGCGCAGGAACAGCAGGATGACCAGCACCACCAGGACGATGGTCAGCATCAGCGTGAACTCGACGTCCTCGACCGAGGCGCGGATCGTGGTGGTGCGGTCCTGCAGGATCGTGACGTCGATCGAGGGGGGAATGTTCTGGACCAGGCGCGGCAGCGTTTCCTTGATCTGGTCGACGGTCTCGATGACGTTGGCCCCGGGTTGCTTGTAGACGATGAGCAGGATGCCGGGCTTGCCGTTCTGGTAGGCTGCCACGGTGCGGTCGGAGGGCCCGGCGATCGCCTGGCCGACATCGCGGATGCGGATCGGACCGCCGTTGCGGTAGGCGATGATGACGTCGTTGAACGGCTCCGGATCGATGATCTGATCGTTGGCCGCGATCGTGAATGTGACGTTCTCGGTGTTGATGGTGCCCTTCGCCGCGATGGTCGTCGCGTTGATGAGCATGGCGCGAACTTCTTCCAGCGTCAGGCCGGCCGAGGCGAGCTTGGCGGGATCCAACTGGATGCGGATCGCCGGATGCTGCTCGCCGCCGATGACGACCTGGGCGACCCCGTGGACCTGCGAGATCTGCTGGGCGATGAAATTGTCGGCGTAGTCGTTCACGCGTGATGAGCGGCAAGGTGTCGGACTGCGCGGCGAGGATCAGGATCGGCGAGTCCGCGGGGTTGATCTTCTTGTAGCTCGGCGGCGTCGTCATCTGCTGGGGCAGCGTCTTGCCGGCGACGGTGATCGCCGCCTGGACGTCCTGGCCTGCGGAATCGATGTTGCGGCCGAGCTCGAACTGGATGGTGATCGAGGTGGCGTTGAGCGCGCTCGTCGAGGTGAGCTGGGTGACGCCGGGAATTTGCCCGAATTGCCGCTCGAGCGGCGCCGCGACCGACGCGGCCATCGTCTCGGCGCTGGCGCCTTGAAGGGTCGCGTTCACCGATATGGTCGGGAAATCGACCTGCGGCAGCGGCGCCACGGGAAGGAACGGCACCGCGACCAGCCCGACGAATCCGATCGCCGCCATCAGAAGCGACGTCGCCACCGGCCGGCGGATGAACGGCTCCGAGATATTCATGACAACCACCCCCCTGTGCCGACCGCAGCAACGGAAATCGGCAACCCCTTGTTATTATCGGCACCGCGAACGGCGTTTGCGGTACGGCTGTCCGCAACGGCAATCGATCGACCTGCGGCGACGCCTTTCACATTCAAGCTCCGCATGCGGACCGGCCAAAGGCCGTGATCACACTTCAAAAGTGCCGAATGTCGCGAAGCGGTCGCTTCCTCACAATTCACGACGCGTAGATGCTCCGCATCGGGTTCGCGGGCTCTTTCAAAAACGGTCGGAAAGGTGGACAGCGGCCACTCGGGCAATTGGCCCGGCTCCAAATTCAATTTAATCGGCTCGCTCCCGCCGCTGAAACTACCCGAGCGTTCGACACCGACAAGTTAAATTTCGAATATGTCTCGGGCACATAGGAGAGTTTATATGAAATTTATGAGCGCCGCGTCCGAGTTTATGCGGCGGTGATGGCCGGTTCCCGGTGGTCTTCCCAACACAGTGGGTTTCCAGCATCACTACTGTGAAAAATAACAGTTAGGCGATAGAGATCGTGGCGACAAAACTTGGAACCTGATCAAGCAGCCCGGTCTCGTTGCACGACAAGCCCATATGAGGTTCCTGCCCCTGCCGCCCCTTTCTGTTGCGCATTCTTGCTCCGACTGCCGTGCCGAGGCAGGGTTCGGCTTTCCGGTCGCCCCGAACTCGCAAGTCGCGCGATGGTTCCCAAAGGTCCGCACGAAGGTGCTTTGAGTTCGCGCGGTCGAGAACGCAAGAAACCAACCGCCGTTCAACGGCTTGATCCACCGATGCGGAACGAATTGCCGGCATGACCCCGCAAGAAGCGATCTGGATCATCGCGGCCGTTGCCACGATCGGGGTGATCCTGCGTCCTTTCAATTGGCCGGAGGCGATCTGGGCGGTGTCGGGCGCGGCGCTGCTCGTTGCGCTCCAGCTCATCTCCCCGCAGGACGTTCTGGCCGGGGTCGCGAAGGGCACCGACGTCTATCTGTTTCTCATCGGGATGATGCTGCTCGCGGAAATCGCGCGCGCCGAGGGGCTGTTCGACTGGCTTGCGGCCGTTGCGACCAGCCGGGCCCGCGGTTCGGCGCGCCGCCTCTTTGCGCTCACTTATGGTGTGGGCATCGTCGTCACCGTATTCCTGTCGAACGATGCCACGGCCGTGGTGCTCACGCCGGCCGTCGCTGCCGCGGTCAAGGCCGCCAAGGCCGAGAAGCCGCTGCCCTACCTCTTGATCTGCGCCTTCATCGCCAATGCGGCGTCGTTCGTGCTGCCGATTTCCAACCCGGCCAACCTCGTGATCTACGGCAATCACATGCCGCCGCTCCAGCAATGGCTGCCGGCCTACCTGTTGCCCTCGGTGCTGGCGATCGCGGCGACCTACGTGGTGCTGCGGTGGACCCAGCGCCGTGCGCTCGATCAGCCGCTCGCAATCGAGGTGCCGGTCCCGCCGCTCACGGCCGCGGGCAAAACGGCGGCGGTCGGGATCGCCGCCACCGCCTGTGTGCTGCTGGCGTCCTCCGCCGCCGATATGCAGCTCGGACTTCCAACCGCGATCGCCGGCGCGGTGACGGCACTCATCGTATTGATCCGCGAACGAAAAGCGCCGTGGCAGGTGCTGCGGGACATGTCGTGGGGCGTGTTGCCGCTCGTCGCCGGGCTGTTCGTGCTGGTGGAGGCGCTCGCCAAGACCGGCGTCATCGACATGATCGCCGGGCTTCTGGGCGACGGCAGGTCGGTCGCCTGGCTCGCTGGAGCCGCCGGCGCGGCTGTCGCGCTCGCCAGCAATCTCATGAACAACCTGCCGGTCGGCCTGATCGCCGGAAGTGCCGTGCAGGGCGCCGATGTCTCCGATCAGGTCACGCGTGCGATTCTGATCGGGGTCGACCTCGGCCCCAATCTTTCGGTGACCGGCTCGCTCGCCACGATCCTGTGGCTCACCGCGCTGCGGCGCGAAGGCCAGGCGATCGGCGCCGGCCCGTTCCTCAAGCTCGGCGTGCTGGTGATGCCGCCGGCGCTGGTGCTGGCGATCGCCGCCGCGGTGCTGCTTCCATGAGCGGGAACGAGCGGGTTCGCCCGCTCGTTCCGCTCAATGATTGTCGCGTCAATGGTTGTCGCGCGGGACGAATTTCTGCGCCACGCGCTGATATTTCACCGCAGGCTCGAGCACCATGCCGTCGGCGAGCTGCTCGACCATGCCGCGCTGGATTTCCTGCCACGGCGTCTGGCTCGGCGGGTACTTGAAGCCCCCGGCCTTTTCGAGGGCGGCGCGGCGCTGCGCAAGCTCGCCTTCGGAGATCAGGATGTCGGCGGTGCCGGCGCGCAGGTCGATGCGGATGCGGTCGCCGGTGCGCAGCAGCGCGAGCCCGCCGCCCGCCGCCGCCTCGGGCGACGCGTTGAGGATCGACGGCGAGCCCGAGGTGCCGGACTGCCGGCCGTCGCCGATGCAGGGAAGCGAGGTGACGCCGCGTTTGATCAGCGCCGCCGGCGGCTGCATGTTCACCACTTCCGCCGAGCCGGGATAGCCGATCGGGCCGACGCCGCGGATCACCAGGATGGTGTTCTCGTCGATGCCGAGGGCGGGATCGTCGATGCGGTGGTGGTAGTCCTCGGGGCCTTCGAACACCACGGCCGGGCCTTCGAACGCTTCGGGGTCGGCGGGATTGGCGAGATAGCGGCGGCGGAACTCCTCCGAGATCACGCTCGTCTTCATGATCGCGGAATCGAACAGGTTGCCGCGCAGCACCTTGAAGCCCGCGGTCTCCTTCATCGGATTGCCGTAGGGCAGGATCACGTCGCTGTCCAACGCGCCGGCGCCAGCAATGTTGTCGCCCATGGTCTTGCCGTTGATGGTGAGCGCATCGGCGTGGATGCGGCCGGCGCGGGCGAGCTCGTGCATCACCGCCGGCAAGCCGCCGGCGCGGTAATACTCTTCGCCGAGATATTTGCCGGCCGGCTGCATGTTGACGAGGAGGGGAACGCGATAGCCGATCTCCTCCCAGTCCGCGATGGTCAGGCCGACGCCGACGTGCCGCGCGATCGCATTGATGTGGATCGGCGCGTTGGTCGAGCCGCCGATCGCCGAACAGGCGACGATCGCGTTCTCGAAGGCCTTGCGGGTCAGGATGTCCGAGGGCTTCAAGTCCTCGTGCACGATCTCGACGGCGCGGCGGCCGGTCTCGTAGGCGATCTGGGCGCGCTCCCGGTAGGGCGCCGGGATCGCGGCGCAGCCCGGCAGCGACATGCCGAGCGCCTCGGCGAGCGCATTCATGGTCGAGGCCGTGCCCATGGTGTTGCAATGGCCGACCGACGGCGCCGAGGCGGCGACGATGTCGATGAACTCCTCGATAGTCGATGCGCCCCGCCGCCTGTTCCTCGCGCGCCTTCCACACGATGGTGCCGGAGCCGACGCGCTCACCATTGCGCCAGCCGTTGAGCATCGGGCCGCCGGAGAGCACGATCGCCGGAATGTTCACCGTCGCCGCCGCCATCAGGCAGGCGGGGGTGGTCTTGTCGCAGCCGGTGGTGAGCACGACGCCGTCGATCGGATAGCCGAACAGCAGCTCGACGAGCCCGAGATAGGCGAGGTTGCGGTCGAGCGCCGCCGTCGGCCGCTTGCCGGTTTCCTGGATCGGATGCACCGGAAATTCGAACGCAATGCCGCCCAGCCTCGCGAATGCCCTCGCGCACGCGCTTCGCCAGCTCGAGGTGATGCCGGTTACAGGGCGAAAGGTCGGAACCGGTCTGGGCAATGGCGATGATCGGCTTGCCCGACGTGAGCTCTTCCTTGGTCAGCCCGTAATTGAGGTAGCGTTCGAGGTAGAGAGCCGTCATCCCGGGGTTGTCGGGATTGTCGAACCACAGCCGCGAGCGCAGGCGGGGTTTGGCGTTTTCTTGGTCGGTCATGACGGGTTCTTCCGATAGGGTGCGGCGATTGGTGGTGTGGCGATTGGTGGTGCGGCGATTGGTATTGCTGTCCGCGAAGCTCGTCCGGCCAAACGCCGGCCGTGCGAGCGCGTCTGAAAAACCAACTCCCATCAACCATTCGCGTTGCAGATTGGTCCATTATGCCACTTTATGACGCACGCGGTCCTATTCCTGAGCGCGAGGAAGGCGGCGGCTGCCGCAGGGTTCACATGCCGCATTTTCATACCAGACTGAACGACAGTGTCGGATCTTGCCCAAGCTTTTGCCGCCGCATTCGCGCTTCTGCGCGATCTCGACCCCGACCTCATCGGCATCGTCTTATTGTCGCTGCGCGTCAGCCTCTCCGCGACCGTGATCGCGATAGTTCTCGCGGCGCCGCTCGGGGCGCTGCTGGCCGTGAGCCGCTTTGCCGGCCGCCATGTGCTCATCGTGCTCGTCAATGCGCTTCTCGGACTGCCACCGGTGGTCGTCGGGCTCGCCGGCTATCTGCTGCTGTCGCGGTCGGGGCCGCTCGGATTCGCCGGGCTGTTGTTCACGCCGGCGGCGATGATCATCGCCCAGGTGATGCTCACGATCCCGATCGTGATCGCGCTCGTTCATCGCGCCACGGCGGGGCTGTGGGCGGAGTACGGCGATCTCTTCCGCATCGACGGTGCCTCCAAGCCGCGCATCGCCGGCGAGTTGCTCTTGATCGGCCGCGGCGCGCTTACTGACCGCGTTCCTTGCCGCGTTTGGCCGCGCCATCGCCGAAGTGGGCGCCATCATCATCGTCGGCGGCAACATCCGCGGGCTCACCCGCACCATGACCACCGCCATCGCTCTCGAGACCAGCAAGGGTGATCTTCCCCTCGCGCTCGGCCTCGGGATGATCCTGATCGCGCTCAGCATCGGTGTGAGCACCGCGGCGTTCCTGCTCGCGGGCGAAACCGAGCGGAAGTAGGGGCTATTGCCCCGGAGGCGAAGCGTCGGGGAAGAACAGCTGCTCGCCGCCGATCTTGTAGCCGGCGATCGCCTTCTGGCCGTCGGGAGAGATCAGCCAGTCGACAAAGGCCTGTCCGTCCGCGACCTTCACGTTGGGGTGCTTCTGCGGATTGACCAGCATCACCCCGTATTGGTTGAACAGCCGACGGTCTCCCTCGACCAGGATTTCCAGCGGCCCGCAATTCTTGAAGGACAGCCAGGTGCCGCGGTCGGAGAGGACGTAGGCGTCCGCGCTCGCCGCCATGTTGAGGGCCGGGCCCATGCCCTGGCCGATGTCGCGGTACCACGGCCCCTTGGCCGAGGCGATGTCGATGCCGGCGTCCTTCCAGAAGCGAAGCTCCGCCTCGTGGGTGCCGGAACGGTCGCCCCGTGAGATGAAGGGGGCGCGCGCTGCCGCGATCTTGCGGAACGCCGCGGTGACGTCTTTTTCGCCGCGGATGTGGGCCGGATCGGAGGCGGGGCCGACGATGACGAAGTCGTTGTACATGACGTCGAAGCGCTTCACGCCGAAGCCCTCCGCCATGAATTTCTCTTCCGCCGGCCGGTCATGGACGAACACCACATCGGCGTCGCCGCGCCGGCCGATGTCCAGCGCCTGGCCGGTGCCGACAGCGACGACATTGACGCGGATGCCGGTGCGCGCCGCGAACAGCGGCAGGAGGTAGCTGAAAAGCCCGGACTGTTCCGTCGAGGTCGTGGAGGCGACGGTGATCGCGCGTTCCTGCGCGCAGGCCAAGGATGACGCGACGATGACAGGTGCCGCGACAAGCGCCGCGAATAAACCACAGGCCAACCAGCCGGACAGGATTCGCCGCATGCGATCAGGCCCCGTCGTAGTGCCGAGCGCAACTCCCAGAGGGGAGGCGGGCACCATCCTATAGCCGATGGAACAGGCGCGCAGCCACCGCGTTGCGCAGGCAATGCCGAGAAATTGAACTCGTGGCCGCGGGGTCTCGCGTTAGATGCGGGAAGCTGCCGGCGGTTCCCGATAACGGCCGTTGCAGCCCGACGGTCGCGATCATAGAACGTAGCAATGAACGTCCAGCTCCCCACGCCTCCGGCCGAACACCCGATCCCGCCCGTGCCGCTGACGGATGACGCTGCACTCGCGCTCGCCTGGCGGTGCGACACCGCTGAGCTGATGGCGGAGGCGGCGGCGATACGTGACGCGGCCTTCGGCGCGCGCATGACCTATTCGCGCAAGGTGTTCATCCCGCTGACCCACCTGTGCCGCGACTCCTGCCACTACTGCACCTTTGCGACGCCGCCACGCCGCGGCGAGCCAGCATACATGTCGCCCGAGGAAGTGTTGGCGGTGGCGCGCGCCGGCGCCGCGGCCGGCTGCACGGAGGCGCTGTTCACGCTCGGCGACAAGCCGGAGCTGCGCTATCCGGCGGCGCGCGCAGCACTTGCCGCGCTGGGTCATGCGACGACACTCGACTATCTCCACGCGGTAGCGAAATTGGTGATCGATGAGACCGGGCTGCTCCCGCATCTCAATCCCGGCGTGATGACCCGCGAGGACATGGCGAAGCTGCGCCCGGTCGCCGCCTCGATGGGACTGATGCTGGAGACCGCGTCACCGCGCCTGTCGGAGCGCGGCGGCGTTCATTTCGGCTCGCCGGACAAGGACCCGGCCGTTCGCCTCGCGGTGATCGAGGCAGCCGGCGCGCTCGACATCCCCTTCACGACGGGGCTGCTGATCGGCATCGGCGAGACCCGTCGCGAGCGCATCGAGGCGATGCTGGCGCTGCGCGCCCGCGACACCGGCCACATCCAGGAGATCATCATCCAGCCGTTCCGCGCCAAGCCCGGAACGCGCATGGCCCAGAGCCCGGATGCCGGCGACGACGATCTCCTGTGGACGCTCGCGGTCGCGCGCCTGGTGTTCGGCGGCGAAGATGAGCATTCAGACGCCGCCCAATCTCGCGCCGCGGCTCATCGGCGACGCGATCAAGGCCGGGATCGACGACTGGGGCGGAATCTCGCCGGTGACGCCGGATTTCGTCAATCCGGAAGCGCCGTGGCCGCATCTCGCGGCGTTGGCCGACGAGCTTGCCCGGCACGGCCGCGTGCTGGTGCCGCGTCTCCCGCTCTATCCGGAGTATGTCGCCGACAAGGCGCGATGGCTCGACCGCGCCTTGCACACGGCCGTGGTGCGCGCGAGCGATGCGCAAGGATTGGCGCGCGCCGACGCGTGGTCGCCGGGGCAGGCTGACGTTCCGCCGGCCGCGTTGCCGAAGCCCGCGATCGGCTCGGCCGGTCCGTCATTCGATCGCATTCTCGCCAAGGCCGAGAGCGCTTCGGCACTTTCTCCGCACGAGATCGAGATGCTGTTCACGGCGCGCGGCGCCGACTACGACCATGTCTGCGCCACGGCTGATCGCCTCCGTGCCCGTGCCGTGGGCGACACCGTTACCTATGTCGTCACCCGCAACATCAACTACACCAATGTGTGCTCGTACCGTTGCGCCTTCTGCGCCTTCTCCAAGGGCAAGTCGGCCGACCATTTGCGCGGGCCGGCCTATGATCTCGATCACGACGAGATCGCGCGACGGGTGACGGAGGCCTGGGCGCGTGGTGCGACCGAGGTCTGCCTGCAAGGCGGCATCCATCCCGACTACACCGGCGACACCTATCTCGCGATCCTGCGCACGGTGAAGGCGGCAGTGCCGGCGATGCACGTCCATGCATTCTCGCCGCTCGAGGTGCATCACGGTGCGGCGACTCTCGGCATCCCGGTGCGCCAGTTCCTGGAACGCCTGCGCGATGCCGGGCTCGGCAGTCTGCCGGGGACGGCGGCGGAAATCCTCGACGACGAGGTCCGCGCCGTGATCTGTCCGGACAAGCTCCGCACGGATGAATGGCTGGATGTCATCGAAACGGCGCACCGCGTCGGCCTTGCCACCACGGCGACCATCATGTTCGGCCATGTGGAAGGCCCGGCGCATTGGGCGCGGCATCTCACGGCAGTGCGGGAGCTCCAGGCGCGCACCGGCGGCTTCACCGAATTCGTGCCGCTGCCCTTCGTGCACATGGAGGCGCCGATCTATTACAAGGGCGCGGCGCGCCGCGGGCCGACGTTCCGTGAGGCCGTGTTGATGCATGCGGTGGCGCGGCTCGCGCTGCATCCGCTCATCAAGCATATCCAGGTGTCGTGGGTGAAAATGGGCCTCGACGGCGCCCGCGCCTGCCTGCAATCCGGTGCCGACGATCTCGGCGGCACGCTGATGAACGAGAGCATCTCGCGCGCCGCCGGCGCGTCGCACGGCCAGGAGCTCGACCCCGTTGCCATGGAAGCGCTGATCGCATCGCTGGGGCGCCAGGTGGCGCAGCGGACCACGCTGTACGCCGACGCCACGCCGGAACGCCGGCGCACGGCGCGCGCCGCCGCTCCCCTCGCGCCCGTGGTTCAGAACTCCTGCGCGCCGCGTCGCGAATGCCGGCGCATTCCGGGCGGCTTCGACAAAGGTGCTGCAGCCGTGATCTCGGAGACCGCGAAGCCTCTCACCATCGCAGTGCTCGGCGGCACCGGGCAGGAGGGCGGCGGCCTCGCCTTGCGCCTCGCTAAGGCGGGGCATCGCGTCCTTCTCGGCTCCCGCAGTCCCGACCGCGCGGCGGAACGGGCCGCCGAGATGAACGCGAGGCTCGGTGTCGCGCGGGTGTCGGGTGCCGGCAACAAGGCCGCCGCGCAGGTCGCCGAATTGGTGCTGCTCACGGTGCCCTACGCGGCTCAACGCGCCACCGTCGAGGAGGTGCGCGAAGGCCTCGCGGGCAAGATCCTGATCGACGCCACCGCGCCGCTGGTGCCGCCCAAGGTGGCGCGGGTGCAGTTGCCGGAGGGAGGATCGGCCACAGCGGCCATCCAGGCGCTGCTCGGCGATGCGGTGCGGGTGGTCTCGGCGTTTCAGAACATCTCGGCGAGCCATCTCGACGATCTCGATCACGATATCGACTGTGAGGTGCTCGTGTGCGGCGACGACCCCGCCGCGCGCGGCACGGTCGTTGGGCTCGCGGCGGACATCGGGCTCACCGCCTGGCACGCCGGGCCGATCGCCAATTCTGCGGCCGCCGAGGCGCTGACCTCGGTGATGATCTTCATGAACCGCCACTACAAGTCGCAGGGCTCCGGCATTCGTGTGACCGGCCTGCCACGCCCGCAAGCGACTGAGACATGAGGGCGTTATCGCGACGGACGGAAGGTTCTACGGCATTTGTTGTTGCCGTCTGAGCACGGTTTCCGGCGGCGGGTCGTCTCGACAGCCCAGTCTACGGTTGAGGCCGAATCGGATTGAGCGCGGGGTGGCCTCAGTATTGCTGTAATGCTGTGGCGAGGATTTACCGCCTTTCGACCCTACAGGGTATCGCGATTTCGTCGATCGGGGCCGACACACGATACGTGTGCGGAATGCAAATCCTTCATCACCAGCGGGAAGCTAACCTCGATGATCGATGCCACCTGCCGTTTTGGCCGCACGCTTCCCGAAGCCTCCGGGGCTGGTCGGCGAGGCCCTTTTCTCTCGGCCGCTTCGCTGGCGGCACTCGTGCTCGGGGCCATCTTGACTGTGCCCGTCGGCGTCGAGCTGGGCGCCGCCCAGGGCTCGGGCCCGTTTGCGCCACTTGCCGGCCAATGGTCCGGCACCGGCACGGTCAGCTTCTCCTCCAGCGGAGCACACGAGCGCCTGCGATGTCGCGCCGTCTATCAAGCGCCCGATGGCGGCCAGAGCTTGGCGCTTCGCCTGCGCTGCGCGAGCGACAGTTACAATTTCGATCTCAACGGGAATATGACCCGTCAGGGCGACGCGGTCTCCGGCCAGTGGATCGAGTTTACCCGCAACATCACGGGTTCGATCAGCGGCCGGCTCTCGGGCTCCTCGATCCAGGCTGTCGCATCGGCTGGGCTGTTCTCGGCGAACCTGACGCTGACGACCCACGGCTCCAAGCAACAGGTGTCGATCCGCATCCAGGGCACCGAGGTGACCGAAGCGGCGATATCGCTCAACAAATCCTGACGCAGCGCCGTCTGCTGGCGTAGGGACCGATCCGGCTCACTCCGCCGGGCCGACTTTCGGCGCGGGTCCGGCGAGGCGCGCCGCGACCTGGCGCAGGAAAACGATCGTCGGCCGCAGGATCAGGAGATCGGCGACCAGCGCCGCGATGATCGCGAGCGCGCTCACCCATCCGAACAGCCGCAGCGACGGCAGGTTGGAGAGCACCGTCACCGCAAGGCCGCAGGCGAGCACCGCGGAGGTGAGGATCAGCGCCGGGCCGACCAGCACCGTCGCGCGCTCGACGCCGATCGCGGGGTCTTCGCCCGGTTTTTCCTCGAGGCGCATGCGGTTGAGGAAGTGGATGGTGGCGCTCAGCCCCAGGCCGAACGACACGGTGAGGGCGACCATGCTCGCGAACTGCAAGCCGTTGCCGAGCGCCCACAGCACGTTGCCGGAGACGAGCACGGGAAAGATGCCGGGCAGGATCGCCGCCAGCATCACGACGAGCGAGCGGAAGGCGAGCCCGATGAAGGCGGAGACGAACACGATCTCCACCGTCAGCCCGCGGTTGAGCTTCTCGATCATGCCGGCGCTGTTGCGCGCCGCGATCACGGCGAGGCCGGTGACCGCGATCTGGTAGCCGGGATGCATCGCGCGGACCGCGTCGAGGCTCTTGTCGAGACGATTGACCACCGGAAGCAGGGTGCTCGAGTCGACATCGGGAATCCGGCCCGACACCACCACCGCGCCCTGGTCGGCCGAGATGAAACGGCGCACCAGCCGGACGGGAAGGAGATTGACGTAATCCTTCAGCGTCTCGATGTCGCTGATGCCGGCCTTCTCGCGCAGCCATCGCCGCAGCGTCTCGAGCGACCACACATTACCGACGCCGGCCTGCTGTTCCACCGCGGCATGCACGTCGGCGATGGTCGCGAGCGTCTGCGGCGAATAGAGCGAGGCGCCGGGTGGAAATTCGACCAGCACGTCGATCGGATTGGCGCCGGTGAGCTTGCTATCGAGCCGCTGGTTCGCCTCGACCGCGTGCTCCTTGTCGGGCACCTGATCGGCGAGCCGGTAACGCGGCTGCAGGTTGGCGTAGTTGTAACCGAGCACGCCGACGACGAGCACAGCGACGAGGCTGTAGAGCCCGGCGCGGGTCACCATCTTCCGTGCGATCCAGGCGCAGAACCGGCGCAGCGCGTGGACCGCGGCGTCCGTTTGCCTGATCTTGGCGGCGAATGCGGTCTCGCGGCGGATCAGCAGCATGCCGAGGATCGGCAGCAGCATCAGCACCGTGACGAGGGCGATCACGGTCGCGATGATGCCGGCCTCGGCAAAGGTGCGGATCAGGTCGGAGTTCGAGAACAGCAGCGCGACGAAGGAGAGGCCGGCGGTCGCATGGGTGAGCACGCAGGCCGGCCCGACCACGAGGATGGCGTTACGAAGCGCCTCCGCCTTGCTCTCGCCGGCGATCAGGCGGTCACGCGCCGCGAAGGTGAGCTGCATGCTGTCGGAGAAGCTGATCACCATGATGAGCGGCGTCATCACGTTGAGGAACATGTTGAGCCGGAAATCGAGCCAGCCGAGCGCGCCAAGTGTCAGCACGATCGCGGTCAGCGGCGGCCCCGCCGCGACGATCATGAACGACACCCGGCGGAAGAAGATGATGGCGATGAGGCAGCCGGCGAGGAAGCCGATGGTGTTGTAGACGAGCCGGTCGCGCTCGACCGCGTTGCGGATTTCGAGCTGCATCACCGGCACGCCGGAGAGTTCGACCGAGAGGTTGGCCCCCGCGAAATCCTCGGCGAGCGTCTTGCGGATCTCGCCGATCACCGGCGCCAACTTGCTGCCTTCCGCGACCGAGGGGTCGAGCGCGAGCACGATCAGCGCAAGCTCGCCGTCGTCGGACAGAAGCTTGCCGCGGATGATCTCGTTCGACATCACCTTCGCGATCAGTGCGTCATAGGCCGCGCCGGTCGGCAGCGGCTCCGGAAACAGCGCTTCCGGCAGCTGTCCGTTCTCCGGCGGCTGGCGTGCCGAGAACAGCGAGATCAGGCCGCGGGTGCCGTCGATGAGCTGGAGATCGGTGACGGCATCGCGGAGCTTCGCCAGCTCGTCGCGGTGGAGCAGGTTCTTCCCCTCGATGACGACGAGCACATCGAACTCGCTCGACGGAAACCGGGCGGTGACGTCTTGATACTGCTTGAATTCGGGCGTGTCGGACCGGAACAGCTGGCTCAGCGAGTCGTCGACCTTGAGCCGGTCGAGACCGAACACTGCGCCAACGATTAGCAGAGCGAAGATGATCGCGCCGACGAGCGGGGCGCGCAGCGCGATCAGCCCGATGCGCTCGATCCCGTAGGCCAACGGATGCAGCCGCCGTACCGGCGGCCCGGGGTGCGATCCGCCGGCTTTTCCGTCCGGGACGAATTGTTCCAAACGTCGGCCTCCTGGGCTCGTCGGCACGCTGACGGGCCGATCGGGCGGCCGGGGGTTACTTAGCACATCTGTGCCGGCACGGAACGACGGCGTCCGATGAGCCCGTAATTGCAGCTGATTTCAGCGGCTTGCCGCCATCCCGACCGCAGCCGGGTCGGCCGGTGGCAAGCGGTACAGGCAAGCCGGATGCCGGCAAGGGTCGCCTTAGCCGTCACCTATAGGGATGTAGGTTTTTTTAGGCTATGCCTATCCCGAGCGCGCGGTACTTTCACAACCGTCCGTTGCGGACGCCTAGCGCATATTGATCTGAGCTATATTGAACAGCCCCGGCTTTTCGTCGGGGCTTTTTCATCGAGGGTAAAGTTGATGGGAACGACCGCAGCCGGGCCGGCCGGTGGCAAGCGGCACCAAGTAAGCGGGATGCTGGCGAGGTCGCCTTAGCCGCCACCTATAGGGATGTAGCGTTTTTAGGCTATGCCTACTGCCGAAAGTTGTTCAAGTGCCCCCGATGGAGCACCGCCTCGACACACACCTGTGGCCCCCGCACCTCGGCGGGACCGAACCACTGCGCGAGCGCTTGCCGAGCGTGCAGGATCTGCCGAGCGTGCAGGACCTGCCGAGCATGCAGGACTGCCATCATTGCGCAAATCGTTGCCTCGAAATGTGGAACGACTCTGTCGATCACGCCGCACGGTCATCGTTGCTGCGAATGGCGGATGCGTGGCTGCAGTTGGCGGCCGAGCTCGGCAAGCGGCCGCGAACGGGATAACGAGCCCGGGAAGAATGGTCCCGGCCTTGCGTGTGGGGCACGGGGGATTGGCCGGGACCATGCTCTAATGGCGCTAAGAGCATCCTAAGAGTAACTGCCCAACCGACAGGTGCTTGCCCGATATTGGCGCCGTTGGCTCACTGTTGCGCTTAATCGGGCCGCCGGTGGAGCGCCGCGCCGCGGCCATCGGAGACTAACGAGCACAAACCTCTTTTGGCTCTGACGCGACGGCTTTGACGCGACGCTCCGGGCCGCATGTAGCCGTCCATAGCGCAGCTTCGATCTGAAGCGCAGCTGCAATCGGAGCGAACGTCGCATTGGGCGCTTCGTTCGGTCATGCAATGTACTCGGGGCTGCGATGATGCACGGACCCTTTGCGCTGCGATGCAACGGGCCATAGCTAATGACCATGGAAAAACAAACGGTGGTCAATCGCTTTCTCGGTCTTGATGGCTACGAGTGGTTCGTGATGCTCGTTGGTTCGGCGCTTATCGCCCTAGCGACTTGGCTGATGTAGCAAGTCTACGTTCCTCAAACGAATTGGAACCGCCTTGCCAGCTCGGCACATTCACGAGCGCTTCGGGCATGAGCGCTTCGGGCAATAGATCAAACCGCACGGCGTCGCCAAGCCTCGCCGCCGCTTCACTTGCGCTGCGCTTCGCTCAGCGTTTGCAGAGCCCGCTCTGGAGCGCCCACCCGTTTTCGGTTCGCGCGACGGCGACGACGTCGAAATAGAGTCGTTGTCGCGGATCGTCTTTCGAGAGAAAGGTGACCTGGCAGAGGAAATTGTCCGATGCCTTGCCGTGCTCGCAGCTCGCTTCGAGTACACGCAAGCCCTTGTCGTGGAGCTTGCTCCCGCTCGACAACTCCTGCTCGTAAGCCGACTGGATGACAGCGACATCAGGCGTCGGGGTGTCGCATGACATGCCGATCACAGAACACGCCAAAAGGGCCAGGCCGACCGTCGCCATCCGCGCTCACTGCTCTATTCGTTGGGTGCCCGGCGGGAATACAGCACAGGCGTCACGCGCGAGCATTTAGAAGGCTTCCAATCCGATAGCGGATTTAGACCGATTCAAACGTCGCCCGCGCCTCGCTTGCATTGCCAATATTCCCGGCATGATCGGCGAACGGGAGCACCGGATCTAAGCCATATGCACCGCGGCCTTTGCAAAGCCGCGCGGTGCGGCGTCTTCAGTAAGCTGGCGCTCGAGCCACTGGTAGGTTGCGGCGATCCCCTCCTTGAGCCCGATGCGCGCCTGCCAGCCGAGTGCGGTGAGGCGGCCGAGATCGAGAAGCTTGCGCGGCGTACCGTCGGGACGCGAGGTATCGAATACGATCTCGCCCGAGAACCCGGTGACGCCGGCCACGATATGCGCAAGCTCGGCAATGGTGACGTCGCGCCCGACGCCGACATTGATCGGGTCCGGCTCCGAATAGTGGTGCAGCAGAAACACCAATGCGTCGGCACAGTCGTCGACATGCAAGAACTCGCGGCGCGGCTTGCCGGTCCCCCAGATCGTGACCTCGTCATCGCCGGCGAGTGTCGCGGCACGAAACCGGCGCAGCAGCGCCGGAAGCACATGCGCACCTTCGAGATCGAAGTTGTCGCCGGGTCCGTAGAGGTTCGTCGGCATCGCCGAGATGAAATCGCAGCCGTGCTGCTCGCGATAGGCTTGGCACTGCATCAGCCCGGCGATCTTCGCGATCGCGTACCACTGGTTGGTGGGTTCGAGCGGCCCGGTGAGCAACGCCGATTCCGGCATCGGCTGCGGCGCAAGCCGCGGGTAGATGCAGGAAGAGCCGAGATACAAGAGCTTGCGCACCCCGATCTCGGCGGACGTGTGGATGACGTTCGTCTGCAATGTCAGGTTATCGGTGAGGAAATCCGCCGGGCGGCTGGCGTTGGCGTGAATGCCGCCGACTCGCGCCGCGGCGAGGATCACGACGTCCGGCCTCTTGCTGTGCATCCACTTCTGAACGTCGGCCTGGCGTCGGAGATCGACCTCGTTCCGGTCGACGGTGAGAAGCTCGCAATCCTCGCGCGCAAGCCGGCGCATCAGCGCCGAGCCCACCATGCCACGATGGCCGGCCACCCAGATGCGCCGCCCCGCGATGCGGAATGGCACCTCACTCGGGGCCATAGCGCTGCCTCGCCCGCGGCATCCGTTGCAGGTCGGATTCCATCATTTCCGCGACAAGTTCCTTGAATCCGACGCGGTGGGACCAGCCGAGTTTGCGCTTTGCCTTGGCCGGGTTACCGAGCAACTGGTCGACTTCGGTGGGCCGGAAGTACCGCGGATCGATTACGATCAGCGGCTCGTTCGATTTCTTGTCCATGCCGATCTCTTCGACACCCTCACCGCGCCACTCGATGTGTCGTCCGATGTGGGCGAAGGCGATCTCGACGAACTCCCGCACCGAATGAGCCTCGCCGGTCGCGAGCACGTAGTCGTCGGGCTCGTCCTGCTGCAGCATGAGCCACATCCCCTCGACGTAGTCGCGCGCGTGGCCCCAGTCGCGCGTCGCGTCGAGGTTGCCGAGGAACAGTCTGGCTCTGCAGGCCATGGGCGATCGCGGCGACGCCGCGTGTGATCTTGCGGGTCACGAAAGTCTCGCCGCGGATGGGGCTCTCATGGTTGAACAGGATGCCGTTCGAGGCATGCATGCCGTAGGCCTCGCGGTAGTTCACCGTGATCCAGTAGGCATAGACCTTGGCGGCGCCGTAAGGCGAGCGCGGATAGAACGGCGTCGTTTCCGATTGCGGCACCTCGCGGACCTTGCCGAACATCTCCGACGTCGAGGCCTGATAGAATCGCACCTTCTTTTCGAGCCCGAGGATGCGGATCGCTTCGAGGAGACGCAGCGTGCCGATCGCGTCGGCATTTGCCGTGTATTCGGCGGCCTCGAAGCTCACCTGCACGTGACTCTGGGCCGCGAGATTGTAGAGCTCCGTCGGCTGAACCTCCTGAATGATCCGAATGAGGTTGGTGCCGTCGGTGAGATCGCCGTAATGCAGCTTGAAGCGCACGTCCGGTTCATGAAGATCACGGTAAAGGTGATCGACCCGACCGGTGTTGAAGGTAGACGAGCGTCGCTTGATGCCGTGGACGATATAGCCCTTGTTGAGAAGCATGTCCGCGAGGTAGGCGCCATCCTGCCCCGTCACCCCCGTGATCAACGCGACCTTCTTCACCGATGCGACCTCGCCCTCGAATCCGGCAGCTTTGCAAAGCGTCCCAAAACGGGCTTCTCCCTCACATGAGACCCCCTCGAATTCACCCGACCGCAACCGGTTTACAGCTGACCTGTCAAGCACAAAGCGTGCGTGCAGGTGAACGCCCCAGCGGAGGTCATGATCAGGGAAAACCGTGTCGCCGTTTTTTGGTCGACGCGATGTCGTTGTTGCCGTCGCCGTTGACGTCGCTGGTCTGAGCCATCGACCCGTTCGTCAGCACCATTGCGATGATATGCGCGCGGTCATTGGTAAGGACCGCCTTGGCCGCGACCTCGCCGACGGCTCGCGGTCTTGCCGAAACCTCGGCAAGGTCCATTGGCAGCCCGATCATCCCAGGCTCATCGACCGAAGTTCAGGTTGCCGCTGCGGCAACAGGACAGGGCCGCTAGCGCCGATCGAAATGCAACCATTGAGAGTATTCCGGGGGCGCTTCGGGCACTTGCCGGACGACTTTCACGGTCAGGGCTGCGTTATCGCCCGACAATGCTGTTGCATGCGCGCCTCGGCCAAAGTCGATTTTTGCAGAGAATTGCTGGTAGTTGTGGGGATTGAGGCAAAATAATACCGAAAAACCAAAGACTTCACGTTGTCGCGCCATGACGGTGAGATGTTCGGCCATGCCGTTTGGGCAATGACAGGGGTGGGTGAGGGGATGTATAAGACTTGCGGCCTGAGGGGGTGATTCCTTCCGTCTACGGCGGGGGGAAGGGTGCATCCGCCATTCACCGGCGGATGCGGCCGATGCACGGATCGGGCGGGTTGGGGCGTGCAGCGCGAAGCATGATAATGGGCTCGATCGACCGTTACATCTTCCGCACCATCTTCGGTGCCTTCGTTCTCGTTCTGCTCAACCTCACCGCGGTGATCTGGATCACCCAGATCCTGAAGCAGATCGACATCATCACCAATCAGGGCCAGACCATCCTGGTCTTCCTGCGCATCACCGGCCTTCTGGTGCCGATCCTGATGCTGGTGATCGCGCCGATCGCGATCATGATTGCGGTGTGCTACGCGCTCACCAAGCTCAATGGCGACTCCGAGCTCGTGGTGATGAATGCGGCCGGCATCGCGCCGCGGCGGGTCTATCGGCCGGTGATGGTCGCCTGCCTCGTGGTTGCGGCGTTCGTCGGGTTCATCAGCGCCTATTTGGCGCCGCTGCTTCAGCGCGAGATGAATGCGGCGGTGGCGAAGGTGAGGACCGACGTCGTCGCCACCATCGTGCGGCCCGGTGCATTCACCTCGGTCGAGCGCGGCCTCATCTTCCACATCCGCGACCGCGTCGGCGAGACCCAGTTCCGCGGCATCTTCATCGACGATTCCCGCAATCGCGAGGAGCGCACCACCATCGTCGCGGAATACGGCCAGATCGTCCAACGGGCGGAAGGCACGTTCCTGGTGATGCGGGACGGCAATGTCGAGCGCCGTCGGGCGAAGGAGCGCGACCCGACGATCGTGGTGTTCGACCGCTACGCCTTCGATCTCACGCGCCTTGCGCCGGCGCCGCAGATGGTGATCGGCCTGCGCGAGAAATATCTCTGGGAATTGTTGTTTCCCAAGGCGGACGACAATGCGCTCAAGTCCTCGCCGGGTCAGTTCCGTGTCGAGTTGCACGAGCGGCTGATCGCTCCGCTCTATCCGCTGGCGTTCGGGGTGATCGCCTTCGCGGTGCTCGGATTTCCGCGCACCACGCGACAGAGCCGGAACATGTCGCTCATCGCCGTGATTGCGGGGGTCGCGGGCCTGCGGCTTGGAGGCTTCGCGGCCATGGTGATGGCGGTCAATTTCCCGCTGGCGCTGATCGCCCTTTATGCCGCCATCGCCGCAACAATAGGGTTCGGCACTTTTCTGATCTGGCGCGGCCAGCCGCTGGAGATCGACGAGAAGGTCGCGATGGCAACCAAGGCGCTGGGCGGCTTGCTGCGCGTGGAGCAGTTCGCCGCCGGCCAGCGGCTTCTGCTGCCGTTCAGCGGACTGCTGCGCCGGTTCAGCGGCTCGATGGCGTCGACCGATCGATGACGTGCCAGTCCGGCGCGAGGCGGCGCGCGTGGACAACGTGGCCGTGGTCCGGTAGAGCCGTTGAGCATGGGCGCGGGGGCGCCTCCTCACGCGTCGGTCCCGGATGTTCGAAGACCTGAGCCGCCGTCTGTTTGCCGATCCGAAGGGCGCGGCGGCGTTGATCCGCCGGCTGCTGCTGGAGAACGGACGGGCCTATTGGCGGCGCTATTGTCTGGCGCTCTTTTTCATGATGGTCGGCGCGGCCTGCACCGCCCTTCCGGCGTTCCTGTTCGGCCGCGGCATCGACCAGGCCTATGTTGAAAAAAGCTTCCACGGAGTCGCCGTCGTCGCGGTGGCGATGATCGTCATCTTCGCCGTCAAGGGGCTGGCGAGCTACGGCCAGGCGGTGACGCTGGCGCGCATCGCCAACCACATCGTCGCCGAGAACCAGAAGAAGCTGTTCGACAAGCTCCTGGCGCAGAACATCGCATTCTATGCGGACCGCCACTCCTCCGAATTCGCGGCGCGGATCACGTTCGGCGCGGGATCGGCGGCGCAGGTGCTCAACCTCCTGATCAATGCGCTCGGGCGCGATCTTCTCTCCCTCATCGGCCTCGTCGCGGTGATGGTCTTTCAGGCACCGTTTCTGTCGCTGATCGGCATCGTGGTGATGCCGCCGGCGGTGTTCGGCGTACGCAAGCTCATCAAGCGCGTGCGGTCGATCGCGCTGACGCAGTATGGCGGCGGCGCCGAAATCCTCGAGGCCATGCAGGAGACCATCCAGGGCTTCCGCATCATCAAGGCATTCAACCTCGAGACGGTCATGCGGGCGCGGGTCGACGCGAGCGTCGATCGTGTCGAGGCTGCCTCGAACAAGCTCGCCCGGGTGTCGAACCGCGCGACCCCGTTGATGGAGGCGCTGGGCGGCATCGCGGTCGGCATCGTGTTCCTCTATGCCGGTTACAGCGTGCTGGTGCTCAAGGCTGCGCCCGGCGTGTTCGTCACGTTCATCGCTGCGTTCCTGCTCGCCTACGAGCCGGCAAAGCGGATCGCGCGGCTCAATATCGACCTGCACAACAGTCTCGCCGGCGTGCAGGTGCTTGTTCGACATTCTCGACCTTCCCGACAGCGCTCCGGCGCGGCCGAAGCCCGACGTCGAGGTCACGCGCGGCGCCATCGAATTCGCCGACGTGACGTTCTCCTACCGCCCGGGCCAGCCGGTGCTGCGCGGCGTGTCGTTCCTCGCCGAGCCCGGCGAGGTCACCGCCTTTGTCGGTCCTTCGGGCGGCGGCAAATCGACGATCTTCAACCTGGTGCTCGCGCTCTATCTACCGGAGCGCGGCGCGATCCGTCTCGACGGCCAGAATTACGATGCGGTGTCGGTGGAATCGATCCGGCGCAACATCGCCTATGTCGGGCAGGACGTGTTCCTGTTCCGCGGCACCATCCGCCAGAACATCGCGCTGGGCCGCCTCGATGCGAGCGAGGCCGACATCGTCGCCGCCGCGCGCGCCGCCCATGCCGACGAGTTCGTGTCGCAGTTTCCGCTCGGATACGACACGCCGGTCGGCGAGCATGGCGCGCAGCTCTCCGGCGGCCAGCGCCAGCGCATCGCCATCGCCCGCGCGCTGATCCGCAACGCGCCGATCATTCTCCTCGACGAGCCGACCGCGGCGCTCGATTCCGAATCCGAGCGCTACGTCCAGGAAGCCATGGACAAGCTCATCAAGGGGCGCACCACCCTCGTGATCGCGCATCGCCTGCACACCATCACCCAGGCGAGCGTCATCCACGTCATCGAGAAGGGGACGATCGTGGAGTCCGGGAGCCACGCCGATCTCATCGCGCGCGGGGGACGCTATGCGCAGTTCTACGCGATGAGGTTCTCGCGCGAGGCCGGACCTGCCGCGGCGAAGGCCGCGATGTCGCGCGTCGCGGGTTGACCGCAGCGCCACTGCCGCGCCATTGATGCGGCGCTCTGCGCTCACCATCAACCGTCAACTCGAAAGCGTCGGACCATGCGGACAAAGGCGAACGGCATCACCTTCAACTACGAGGTCGAGGGGCCGGACGGCGCGCCCTGGATCATGTTTTCGAATTCGCTCGCCACCGATCTCACCATGTGGGATCCGCAGGCCACCGACTTAAAGGACGCCTATCGCATCCTGCGTTACGATCAGCGCGGCCATGGCGGGACCGAAGCGCCGGCCGGCCGCTACACCTATCCGCAGCTCGTCGCCGACGCGCTGGCGCTGCTCGATGCCCTCAAGATCGAGCGCACCCACTTCATCGGTCTGTCGATGGGCGGGGCGACCGCGGCTGCGCTCGCCGAGCTTCACCCCGATCGTGTCGACCGCGTCGTCGTCTGCGACTCGCCCTGCATGTCGACCCCGGCGAGCTCCCAGCAATGGGCGGAACGCATCACCATGGCCGAGAAGGGCGGCGTCGCGGCGCTTGCCGATTCGACCCTGGCGCGGTGGTTTCCGCCCGAGACTTTGGCAGCGAAGCCGGCGCATGTCGAAAACGTGCGGGCGATGATCCTGTCGACGCCGGTCAACGGCTTCATCGGCTGCGCGGCCGCGCTCGCCGACCACGACTACAACACGAAGATCGCCACCGCGAAGCGCCCGGTGCTGTTCATCGCCGGCAGCAAGGACGGCGTCACCCCGGCGGCGATGAAGGACATGCAGCTCGCGGCTGCCGGGCTCACGCTACGTCGAGCTCGATGGGGCTGGGCACATCTCGAACCTCGACCGGCCGGCGGAATTCACGAAGGCGGTGAAGGAGTTTTTTGGGGGGAAGTAAATAGTCCGTATTGAGCGCCGCGAGATCCCGGAGCACTGCTAAGTCGATTACCAAACATGTCGATGCACGGCAGGCGCTGGATCGCGGCACCCAGAATTCGCAATTGGCGGCCAGAAAATCAGCAAAAGTGAAAAATCAGACCAGCGCCATACACCCAACGTCGAAACGCGATCACGTTATGTGGACGTTGAGCCTCTCGCTCAGAGGACCAAGAAAGTAACAGATATTTGCCAGCCAAGGCCAATAGCGAAGAGAAGCGTTCCGAATTCAAGCGAGGAGACCGGTGATCTCCAGGCAGGGGCACGATCTTCGAAAACCACCCACACGGCGAACAGCAATGCTGCTGAAACCGGGGCCGAGATCAAAAGCGCGATGTTGTACTGACGACGATGCGCGGACCGCCAAGCGGTTCGATCCGCCGCAGCGCTGTCCTGAGCTTCCATCGGAATTTTCTGCCCTTCCTTGGGCGCCGAGGCGGCATTTTCGGTCGACACCCAGGCGGAGGCGATCGTCTTCGACCGGCGCCTTCGCGAGATCGCCCGCGACGTCGCGGCGCCGACCATCGCCGTCGTCGGCGCCGGCTTCACCGGCATCGAGCTCGCGCTCGAGCTGCGCGACCGGCTGCTGGCGCACGGCGCCAGTGCCGCGGCCGAGCGCGCGCGCATCGTGCTGATCGACCGGGCCGAGACCATCGGGCCGAGCTCGGACCCGGGCCGCGGCTCGGAGATCGAGACGGCGCTGGCTGCCGCCGGTGTCGAGCTTCACCTCGGTGCCGCGGTGCAAGCCCTGGCGGCGGACCGCGTCAGCTTCGCTGACGGCAGCGTTCTCGCTGCCGATGCCGTGGTGCTGGCGACCGGCATGGCCGCCGCGCCTTTCGCGGCGCAGGTTCCCGGCGCGCGGGATGAGCTCGGCCGGGTCGTCGTCGACACGGCGCTCAGAGCGCCCGCCGCGCCCGAGATCTTCGTTGCCGGTGACGCCGCGGCGGCCGATACCGGCGATGGCCATCGGACGCTGCAGTCCTGCCAGCACGCGGGACAGCTCGGCCGCGTCGCCGGCGAGAACGCGGCGCGCGACCTGCTTGGTCTGCCGCCTGTGCCCTACACGCAACTGCGTTACGTGACCTGCCTCGACCTCGGCCGCTCCGGCGCGGTCATCACCCAAGGCTGGGAGCGGCGGGTCGAGAAAACCGGCGACGAGGGCAAGGCGGTGAAGCGGCTGATCAACACGCAAGTCATCTATCCGCCGGCCGATGGCACGGCTGAAGCGTTGCTCGCGAGCTCCAGCACCAACCTCGCCGAAAGGGCTCGCCTGGTGGACGCTCGAAAGCGATCTCCAGGGAAGGCGGCCTGATGGCACCCGCATCGCGCGAGGACGCGGCTGCCGCGTTCGATCCGCTGCGCCCGAGCCTCATCCGCGTCGCCTATCGGATGCTGGGCTCGGTCGCGGACGCGGAGGACGTCGTCCAGGACGCCTTCCTGCGCTGGCTCGATGTCGACCGCGACGCCGTGCGCGAGCCGGCAGCCTTTCTGCGCCGCGTCGTCACGCGCCTGTGCCTGGACCGGCTCAAGTCGGTCCGGCGCGAGCGCGAGACCTATGTCGGCTCCTGGCTGCCGGAGCCGGTCGTGGAATTGGGCGAGGAAGAGCTCGACGACGTGACCTTGCCGCTGCTGATGGCACTGGAGCGCCTGTCGCCGTTGGAGCGCGCCGCCTTCCTGCTCCATGACGTGTTCGACCTCGACTTCGAGGAGGTCGCGGCCACGATCGGGCGGGAGCCGGCCGCGTGCCGACAGCTCGCAAGCCGCGCCCGGGCTCATGTCCGTGCCGACCGCCCGCGCTATCCGGTGCGGCAGGAGCGGGGCTTCGAGATCGCGGAAGCCTTCTTCGCCGCCTCCCGCGATGGCGACATGGCGCGCCTGCGTGCGCTGCTCGCGGCAGACGTCACCGTCTACGCCGACGGCGGCGGCAAGGTGTCGGCTCACACGGCGCCGGTCGCCGGGCTCGATGACGTCATGCAGCTGTTCGCGACGTTCGCGTCGATGTTTGCCGAGAGCCGGTCTCGCCTCGTGCGCTACGGCTTCATCAACGGCCTGCCGGGATTCGTCACCATCGAGCGGGGCGACATTCTCCAGACCACCGCGCTCGAGATCGCGGATGGCCGCGTCGTCGCCGTCTATGTCGTGCGCAATCCCGACAAGCTCAGGCACATGGCCGATACGGTGCATTGACGATTTGGGGCGCCCGGTCCGCTACTAGACCGTAGGGTGGGCAAAGGCGCGCAGCGCCGTGCCCACGCGGTCGGGCGGGGCTGTTATGCGCAGACATGGGCACGCTTCGCTTTGCCCACCCTACGGTGCTGACGAAATCCTGAAGGGAGTGGACGCGGGGAACCCCGCGTCACTTCAACATCGGCCCCATCGTGATGGTGAGCTTGCCGACGCCCTCGACCTCGCATTCGAGCTTATCGCCGGGGACGGTCGCGGCGACGCCCGACGGCGTGCCGGTCATGATGATGTCGCCCGGTGCGAGCGCGACCATCTCGGAGAGTTTCTCGATGACCTCCGGCACGTTCCAGATCATCTGCGTGAGGTCGCCGTCCTGGCGGACCTTGCCGTTGCACTTGAGGGTGATGCGCCCCTTGCTGGGATGGCCGATCTCGGAGGCCGGCCGCAGCGGGCCGCAGGGTGCCGAGCCGTCGAACGCCTTGCCGATCTCCCACGGGCGCTTGATGTCGCGCGAGGCGATCTGGAGGTCGCGGCGGGTGAGGTCGATGCCGACGCCGTAGCCCCAGATCAGATCGTTGGCGGTCGCCGCCTTGAGGTTGCGGCCGCCGCCCTTGAGCGCGACCACGAGCTCGACCTCGTGATGGAGGTCCTTGGTGAGCGGCGGGTAGGGGACGGTCGAGCCGTCCGCGCGATGGCGTCGGCGGGCTTGGCAAAGAAGAACGGCGGCTCGCGCTCGTCCTGCCCCATCTCCTTGATGTGCTCTAGGTAGTTGCGGCCGACGCACCAGATCCGGCGCACCGGGAACAGCTTGTCGCTGCCGGCAATGGCGAGGGCCGCCTGGGGCGGCGGCGAAATGACGTAACGGGAGGCGTCTGCGCTCATGAGGGATCTTCTTTATTGGAGTGGAAAAGGAGCGGGCCGGCACGCCCGGGGGCGATTGGGGATCGCCGCCACGGCCTGCCGATTAAACGGAAGGGGTGCTCCCGTCAATGCATGACTGTGGCGCGCTTCCTCGGCGCGGCACGGCCTTTGCCACGCGGCAGGGTGCGCTCCCAGGCGAGCGCGTGGCCGACGATGGTGGCGAGGTCGTCGAACTGCGGCCGCCAGCCCAGCGTCTCGCGGATCAGCTCGGATTTCGCGACGATCCGCGCCGGATCGCCGGGGCGCCGCGCCGCATAGTCGACGCGGAAATCGACGCCCGACACCCGCTTGACCGTCTCGACCACCTCGAGCACCGAGAAGCCGTGGCCGTAGCCGCAATTGAGCGTGACCGGCCGCCCGCCCGCCCGCAGATAGGCGAGCGCGTCGGCATGGGCGCGGGCGAGATCGCTGACGTGGATGTAGTCGCGCAGACATGTGCCGTCGGGCGTCGGGTAATCGGTGCCGAACACGTCGATCTTGCTGCGCTTGCCGAGCGCGCATTCGACGGCGACCTTGATGAGATGGGTCGCGCCCGCGGTCGACTGGCCGGTGCGCAGCGCCGGGTCGGCGCCGGCGACGTTGAAGTAGCGCAGGATCACGGCGTCGAGGCCGTGGGCGCTGCCGGCGTCCCGCAGCATGATCTCGGTCATCAGCTTGGAGGACCCGTAGGGCGACATCGGACAGGTCGGGCCGTCCTCGCCGATCGGGATGGTCGCGGGATCGCCGTAGACTGCGGCGGTCGAGGAGAAGATGAACCGCTTCACGCCGCCCTTCACCGCGCATTCGATGAGGCTTCGCGAATTGGAGGTGTTGTTGCGGTAGTAGCCGAGGGGGTCGGCGACCGAGTCCGGAACCACGATCGATGCCGCAAAGTGGATGATCTCGCTGACGTCGTGCTCGGCGATGAGACGGGAGACCAGCGGCTGGTCGCCGGTGTCGCCGATGACGAGCGGCACGCCCTTGGCGACCGCCCAGTCGAAGCCGGTGGACAAATTGTCCAGCACCACAACCCGCTCCCCCGCGTCAACGAGGGCATAGACCATGTGGCTTCCGATGTATCCGGCGCCGCCGGTAACGAGGACCGTCATGATGCTGGCTCGGCTTCGCCGCAGATATCGCGCGGCGGGTAAATTTCAAGTTAGCGGCACGTTGTGTTATGGCCCGGAGACGAAGTGCTGCGCCGCGCGGATGGTTCGGCCGGGCGCACCGCGCATCGTCAAGATGTAAACAAGTCGTCCATGATTACAATGGGTTAGGGGGCCGTCGCAGTCGATCATGAGCGAAATATTGTTCATCAAGACCTCTTCGCTCGGCGACGTCGTCCATCACATGCCGGCGGTCACCGATGCCCGGCGGCATCTTCCCGACGCGCGGCTTCACCTGGGTCGTCGAGGAGCCCTATGCGCCGCTCGCGCGCCTCCACCCCGGCATCGATGCAGTGATCCCGGTCGCTTCGCGGCGCTGGCGCTCCCGCCTGCACCGCCCCGAAACCTGGGCCGAGATCGGCCGCTTCCGCAAGGCGCTACGCGCGCACCACTACGATGCGGTCGTCGACACCCAGGGCCTGATGCGCACGGCGCTGATCGCCAGGGGTGCCCGCGGGGTTCGCCACGGCTACGACACCGCAAGCATCCGCGAGCCTCTCGCCTCGTTCTTCTATGACGTGCGGCACCAGGTAGAATGGCGCTGCCATGCCATCCCGCGCAACCGCATGCTGACCGGGCGTGCGCTCGGCTACGAGCCGGCGTCGGAGATCGATTTCGGCCTCGACCGCAGCCGGATCGCCGGCACGCCGCGCGAGCCCTATGCCGTCCTGATCCACGCCACCGCGCGGCCCGAGAAGGAATGGCCGCAAGGCTATTGGTTCTCGGCGGCGCAGGCGCTGCTCGCCCGTGGTCTCGCCGTGGTGCTGCCGTGGGGGTCAGACGCGGAGCGCGACCGCAGCGACGAGCTCGCGGCGGCGCTCGGAGCGGGCGAGGTGCCGGAGCGGCGGCCGCTCGATCAGGTGGCGGCGCTGATCGCCGGCGCGTCGGTGGTCATCGGGGTCGACACCGGATTGCTTCACGTCGCAGCGGCGCTCGGCGTGCCGCTGGTCGGCATCTTCGTCGGCAGCGAGCCCGGCCTCACCGGGCCGCTCGGCTCGGGTCCGATCGCGGTCGTCGGCGGCAAAGGCGTGATCCCCGATGCGGCCGAAGTGCTCCGCGCGGTCGACCGCGTGATCGAGGAGGCGCGGTGATCGCGTTGCTCCGCCGTTTCGATGTCAGGGCGCAGATCGCGCTCCTCGCGCTGCTCGCCGTCTACTTCATGGTGTGGCCGGTGTGGCGCGCCGGCTTTCCGATCGAGATCGCGCAGAACGAGGGCTGGAACGCCTATCACGCCGATGCGGCGATGGGTGCCGCGCCGCTCTATCCGGCGACCGACACGCTCATCGTCAACAACTATCCGCCGCTGTCGTTCTACGTGGTCGGCATCATCGCGAAGCTGACGGGGATCGACGCGCTTTACGTCGGACGGGCGATGTCGCTCGTCGCCGTCGTCGCGCTGGGTGGCCTGATCGCATTGGTGATCTCGCAACTCGGCGGCGGACGTGCCGGGGCCGCGCTCGGCGGCATCTGGTACGTCGCGGTGATGGCGCGCTCGTTCACCCGCTTCGTCGGCATGAACGATCCGCAGCTCGTCGGCCATGCGATGATGGTCGCGGCGCTGGCGTGGTTTCTCGCCCGCGACACGCGCAAGCAATCGGCGGTGCTTCCGTTTCTCGCCATGGCGGCAATCGGCTTCTACAAGCACAACATCATCGCGGTGCCGGTGACCGCGTTCCTGTGGCTCCTCGTCCAGGACTGGCGACGGGCGGTGTGGCCGGCGATTGCCGGGGGTGCGGCGGCGGCCGTTGGGCTCGCCATCTGCGTCGCGGTTTACGGCGACGTATTCCTCGGCAATCTCATCACTGCGCGACCTTCGAGCCTTACCCGGGCGATCTATGGCCTCGGGCGGCTGCAATGGATCCTCCCCGCCCTGGTGCTGTGGGCGATCTGGGTCGTCGCCGAGCCGAAGAATCGCGCCGCGCGCTTCACCATGATCCACATCGGCGTGTCGTTCGTCGCCTTCTTGCTGCAGTGGAGCGGCGAGGCGATTCTCGACAACGCCCAGTTCGACCTCGTGATCGCAACCGCGATCGGCGTAGGCCTCGCCTTCGATCGTGCCGCCGCGACGGCCTTCGGCAAGCGCTATGGCGAGACACCGGCCCGCGCGGTCATCACGCTGGTGCTGGTGGCGCGGCTCCTCGCCACGCTGCGCATCGAGCCGGCGCTGGTGCTGTTCGATCCTTCCTACCGCGCGCAGTACTACGCGAACGCCGAAGCGGTGCGGCGCGATGCGGCGCGGATTGCCGCGATCCCGGGGCCGGTCGCCTGCGATTTCAAGGTGGTGTGCCGGATCGCCGGAAAGCCGTTCTCCTACGACGATTTCCGCGCCGAGATGCTGGTCGCGAGCGGTGCGTCCGGCGGGCGCGACGTCGAGGGTCTCATCCGCGCCCACGGGTTGACGCGGGTGCGCAACGACGACCGCGGCGGGATCGCGGTGCTGTTCAGGTCGCTCGGCGGAGCCCCTTGAGTTCCGCGGCGAACCGTCGCGATACCGGCGTAAAGGGGTGCAATGCCGATGGATTACGGGTGGATTGCGTGGCAATGTCCCGCCAGCGCTTCGCGACCCATGCCGTGGGTCGGGGAGCAACGGGAGAAACAAAGGAGCCCGATATGCAGAGGAAACATTTCTTTTTGAGCACGGCAGCAGCCATCGGCCTTGCCGCATGGCTCGCGCCGGTGCAGGCGAGCGCCCAGACCACGGTCGCGATCGACAACGACGACATCGGCGGCGTGGTGACCGGACCGAACGGCCCCGAGGCCGGCGTGTGGGTCATCGCCGAGACCAACGATCTGCCGACGCGGTTCGCCCGCAGCGTGGTCACCGACGACCAGGGCCGCTACGTCGTGCCCGACCTGCCGAAGGGCAAGTACAAGGTGTGGGTCCGCGGCTATGGCCTCGTCGACTCCGCGAAGGTCGACTCCGAGCCCGGCAAGCAGCTCAACCTCACCGCCGTGCCCGCGCCGAACGAACGGGCGGCGGCCGAGTACTATCCGGCGATCTACTGGTATTCGATGCTCAAGATTCCGGCCGCGGACCAGTTCGGCGGCAAGAGCGACATCCCGGCGAACGTGAAACAGTTCGACTGGCTCAACCTGATGAAGAACAACGGCTGCGTCGGCTGCCATCAGCTCGGCCAGGCTTCGACGCGCACCATTCCGAAGGCGTTCGGCGACTTCAAGACGGGCGAAGACGCCTGGATCCGCCGCACCCAGTCGGGGCAGGCGGGCGAGCTCATGGTCAACATCCTCGCCGGTCAGCTCGGCGGCGCGCCCTACAAGTATTTCGGCGAGTGGACCGATCGCGTCGCCAAGGGCGAATTGCCGTCCGCCAAGCCGACGCGTCCGGCCGGCGTCGAGCGCAACGTCGTCGTGACCACCTGGGACTGGTCCGACGAGAAGCACTATCTCCATGACCTCGCGGTCTCGGACAAGCGCAACCCGACAGTCAACGGCTACGGCCCGGTGTTCGGCCAGCCGGAATATTCGACCGACCGCATCCCGATCCTCAATCCGGTTTCGAACAAGGTCGATATCTTCCCTGCACCGGTCCGCGACGCCAGCATGCCGATGATGCTCGGACCGGGCCACGCCGCGATGCTCAAGCCCCTGCAGCCCTCGGCCTATTGGGGTGACGAGCAGATTCTGGGACACCCGCATCAACAACCACGACTTGATGATCGACGGGAAGGGTCGGATGTGGCTTGCGGCCTCGGTGCGCGACATCCACAACCCGGCCTTCTGTCAGAAGGGCTCCGACCATCCGGCGGCGAAGATGTTCCCGCTGGCCGACAGCCATCGTCAGATCGGCATGCTCGATCCTAAGACGATGAAGTACACCTTCGTCGACACTTGCTTCACCACCCATCACCTGAACTTCGCCAAGGATGCCAACGACACGCTGTGGGCATCGAGCGGTGGCGGCAGTGGGGCGGTCGGGTGGCTCAACACCAAGCTGTTCGACGAGACCGGCGATGCCCAGAAGGCGCAGGGCTGGACCCCGCTGATCCTCGACACCAACGGCAACGGCAAGCGCGACGAGGGTTACGTCGAGCCCAACGCGCCGGTCGATCCGACCAAGGACAAGCGGATCGCCCAGGTGTTCTACGCGGTGATGGTGAGCCCGGCTGACGGTACGGTCTGGGGAACGCTGCGCGCGAGCCCCGGCTCGATCGTGCGCCTCGACCCGGGTCCCGATCCGGTCCATACCGCGCTCGCCGAAATCTACAACATCCCGATGCCGGGCTTCGGCCCGCGCGGCGCGGACATCGACAGCAAGGGCGTGGTCTGGGTGTCGCTCGCGAGCGGCCACATCGGCAGCTTCGATCGCCGCAAGTGCAAGGGCCCGCTCAACGGCCCGACCGCGACCGGTAACCACTGCCCCGAAGGCTGGTCGTTCTACCAGTATCCGGGCCCGGGCTTCGCGGGCATCGGCGAGAACAGCGCGGAGTTCGAGCTACTACTCGTGGGTCGATCAGCACAACACCTTCGGCCTCGGCGAGGACGTGCCGGTGTCGACCGCGAACCTCAATGACGGCCTTGTCGCCCTCAAGGACGGCAAGATGATCACGCTGAAGGTCCCGTACCCGACCGGCTTCTACGCCAAGGGTCTCGACGGCCGCATCGACGATCCCAACGCCGGCTGGAAAGGCCGTGGCCTGTGGACCTCGAGCGGCGATCGCGTGCCGTGGCTGCAGGAAGGCGGCAAGGGCATGAAGCCGATGGCGGTGCACTTCCAGCTCCGCCCCGATCCGCTCGCGCACTGAGCTGATCGCGCCTCTTTCGAACGATCTCGATCCCGCCCGGTTTGCTCCGGGCGGGTTTTTCTTTGGGGTCACGTAGCCCGCATTGGAGCCCAGTGGAAATGCGGGACGGCGGTCCCGGATTTCGCGTGCGCTCAATCCGGGCTACGGCGCCTTGCGTTGAACTCGCTCAGTTTGCGAACGAGGGAAATCTTCCGCGGCACGCTTACGTGGATTTCGCGTTGAAAAGATTCCGCTCGACGATCTCGCAGATCGCATGCGCCGCGGTGATGTGGAGCTGCTGGATCACTGGCGTATCGTCGCTCGGTGCAACGAGCAGGTGATCGCATAGCGGGCGCATCGTCGCGGCGCCCGGCGTCGCACCGGTGAAGCCGACCGTGACGACACCCATCACGCGGTGCGGCGGTGAGCGCCGCGATGACGTTGGGCGATTTGCCCGAGGTGGAGATGGCGATGAACACGTCGCCCGGCCGGCCGAGCCCGCGGACCTGACGTTCGAACACCTTGTCATAGCCGTAGTCGTTGCCGATCGCGGTCAGCACCGAGGAGTCCGTGGTCAAGGCGATGGCGGGCAGCGGATTGCGGTCGAACCGCAGCCGCGACAGGAATTCGCCGGCGATATGCTGCGCATCGGCCGCGCTCCCGCCGTTGCCGGCGAGCAGAAGCTTGCCGCCGTCGCGCAGCGCCCGTTCGCACGCCGCGGCGATGGCGAGCACCTGGCCCATGAATTCGACGTCGCCCGCGGCGCGCTCAAGCGCTTCGAGCGAACGGCGGAAGTGGGTCGCGGCGACCGTATCGGTAGGCTTGAGCATGGTCTGTCGTAGCGTCTCGCCCCGGTTGAAGCAATTCAGGCGGCTGGCTGTTCAGCAGCGGCCACCACCGCCTCCAATACCTGCCCCGCCGGGATGTCCCGCATGCAGTGGTGGTGGCCGAAGCGGCAGGTCGGCTTGTGGCAGGGCCGGCACGGCACCTCGGTTTTGGGCTCGATCACCGCGGCGATCGGATTGAGCGGCGCCCAGTGCCAGGGGCTGGTCGGGCCGAAAATGCCGATCGACGGCGTCCCGATGGCGGCGGCGACGTGGAGCAGGCCGGAATCGTTGGAGACCACGACGTCGGCCGCGGCCGTCGCCAGGATCGCATTGCGCAGGTCGGCACCGGTGAGATCGCGGCACCGCGCCGGCGCGGCGGCGACGATCTCCGCGGCGAGCTCCTTCTCCATCGGGCCGCCGATCACCCAGACCGAGTAGCCACGCGCGCCGAGATCACGCACGAGCTCAGGGTAATCCGCCCCATCGCTTCGAGGGGCCGACGGCGCCTGGCGCCACCACCGCCACCGGCCCGGTGTCGGCGAGCCCCATCCGCTCGCGCCACCGCCGCACCTCTTCCGCCGGCACCACGAGCTGCGGCAGCGGCCAGTCGGCGGGGAGGGCGGCGCCCTTGGGGAGCGCCAGCGCCGCGCAGCGGTCGACCATGCGCGGGCAGCGCCTTCTCCCCCGGGCGGAGGTCGTTCACGAGGCCGACCCGCATTTCGCCGAGAAAGCCGGTGCGCACGGGAATGCGGGCGAGCGCCGGGGCGAGCGCCGACTTCCAGGTCCGCGGCATGATCAGGGCGTCGCCATAGCCCTCGCCGCGCAGGACGTCGGCGAGCTCGCGATGGAGCGACCAGGCGAGGCGCTTGCGCGGCAGGTCGAACACGATCCCCTTGCGGACGCCCGGCATGTAGTCGAGGAGCGGCGCGACCATGGCGCTGGTCAGCACGTCGACCGGCCGGTGCGGGAAGCGCTCCTTGAGGAGCCGCACCACCGTGTGGCAGCGCACGAAGTCGCCGATCCAGATGTAGGGCACGATCAGGATCGGGAGCTCGCCGCCAGGTCGATTGACGTTTTCTTTCAATGCCTTGGGCCGCCGGCTGAGGATTGCGCCTACGGTCCTTATAGACCTGCGCACGCCACCCCCGTCGACACCGGCGCCCGGTGTTGCGGCGCCGGGCCGACTAGGGCAAAGGAGAGGGCGGCCGCTCGGGCGGTCTTGGGGCGGCTTTGGGGCGCGTTGGGCATGTTCCTGGTTACCGGCGGAGCCGGCTTCATCGGATCGAACCTGGTGGCGTCGTTGAACGAGGCCGGGCATGGCGATGTCGCCGTCTGCGACTTCCTCGGCTCCGACGGCAAGTGGCGGAACTTGCAGAAGCGCCGCCTGTCCGATTTCGTCGCGCCGTCCGATCTCGCGCGCTGGCTCGCGGGCCGCAAGCTCGATGCCGTGTTTCACCTCGGCGCGATCTCGGAGACCACCGCGACCGACGGCGACCTCGTCATCGACACCAATTTCCGCCTCTCGCTGATGCTGCTCGACTGGTGCGCCGAGGCGCGCGTGCCGCTGATCTACGCCTCCTCGGCCGCGACCTATGGCGACGGTGAGGCCGGCTTTGCCGACGACAATTCGCTTCGAAGCGTTGACGCGGCTCAAGCCGATGAATCTCTACGGCTGGAGCAAGCACCTGTTCGACCTCGCGGTGATCGAGCGCGCGCGCAACGGCGGCCGCCTGCCGCCGCAATGGGTGGGCTGCAAGTTCTTCAACGTGTTCGGGCCCAACGAGTATCACAAGGGCGAGATGATGAGCCTCGTCGCCAAGCGCTTCGCCGACGCCAAGGCCGGCATTCCGGTGCGGCTCTTCAAGTCGCACCGCGACGGCATCGCTGACGGCGAGCAGCGGCGCGATTTCATCTATGTGGACGACACCCTCGCGGTGATGCGATGGTTCCTCGACCACCCGCGCGTCGAGCGGCATCTTCAACGTCGGCACCGGCGTCGCGTCGAGCTTCAAGGAGATGATCACGGCCCTGTTCGCGGCGCTCGGCCGCGGCCCGAACATCGAATACATCGACATGCCCCCGGCGATCCGCAACAGCTACCAGTACTTCACCAAGGCCAGCACCGACCATTTGCGCCAGGCCGGCTATTCCGCGCCGTTCACGCCGATCGCGGCGGCGGTGAAGACCTACGTGACCCGCTATCTCGACGCCCCGGACCGGTACCGCTGATGTTCGATTACCAAACCGCGTTGGAACAGCTCGCGCACTGCACCGTGCTGTGCGTCGGCGATCTCATGCTCGACGACTTCGTCTATGGCGAGGTGTCGCGGGTGTCGCCGGAGGCGCCGGTGCCGGTGATCGCGGTGCGGCGCGAGGAGAAGGTGGTGGGCGGCGCCGGCAACGTCGCGCGCAACCTCGCCGGCCTCGGCGCCCGCTGCCTGTTCGTCGGCGTGATCGGGGCGGACGAGGCGGGCGACCTCATCGTCAAGGCGCTCGCCGCGTTCGACCGGATCGAGCCCTATCTCGTCGTCGATACGAGCCGTCCGACCAGCCGCAAGGTGCGCTTCGTCTCCGAGCACTATTCCTCGCATCTCCTGCGCGCCGACTGGGAGCTGGCAAAGCCGGTCCCGGAGGCGATCGAGGCGCGGCTGATCCGCGAGGTCATGGCGCTCATCCCGCAGGCCGATGCGGTCGTGCTCTCCGACTATGCCAAGGGCGTGCTCACGCCGCCGCTGATCCGGGCCGTCATCGACGAGGCGGTGCGGCTCGGCAAGCCGGTGGTGGTCGATCCCAAGGGGGCCGATTTTTCGATCTACCGCGGCGCGACCGTGATCACGCCGAACCGCAAGGAGCTCGCGGAATCGAGCCGCATGCCGGTCGGCACGGAGGGCGAGATCGCCGCCGCGGCGGCGGCGATCCGCAACACCGTCGGCGCGCAGGCGGTGCTGGTGACGTTGAGCGAGGAGGGCGTGCTGCTCGATGCCGCCGGCGCCGAGCCGGTGCATGTGCCCGCCTATCCGGTGCGGGTGCGCGACGTCTCGGGCGCGGGCGACACCGTGGCCGCCGCGCTCGCGGGCCTGCTCGCCACCGGCGCGGATTTCGAGGCCGCGACCCGCGCGGCCAATGCCGCGGCGTCCGTCGTCGTCGGCAAGCGCGGCACCGCGACGGTGACGGTCGCGGAGCTGCGCTCGCGCATCCTGCCGGCGGCGGCGCTCGTCGCGGAGGAGAAGATCGCGTTCGATCCGGCGGTCGCCGTCGAGCGGGTGCGCGAATGGCGCGCCGCCGGCCTGCGCATCGGCTTCACCAATGGCTGCTTCGACATCCTCCATCCCGGCCACGTCCATGTGCTCACCCAGGCCCGCGCCGCCTGCGACCGGCTCGTCGTCGGCCTCAACAGCGATGCGTCGGTGAAGCGCCTCAAGGGGCCGGACCGGCCGATCCAGGACGTCCATGCCCGCGCCGGCGTGCTGGCGGCGCTCGAAGCGGTCGATCTCGTCGCGATCTTCGAGGACGACACGCCGATCGACCTGATCCAGCGCCTGCGGCCGAGCGTGCTCGTCAAGGGCGGCGACTATCGCAAGGAAACGGTGGTCGGCCACGAGCTCGTCGAGGCCGACGGCGGCGAGGTCATCCTGGTCGATCTCGTGCCCGGCCATTCGACGACGAAGATCGTCGAACGCTCCGGCGGTGCCGCGATCGATGGCGCGAAGGCGAAGCCGGCGAAGGAGCGGGCGAAGAGCTAGAGCTTGATCCCGAAAAGTCAGCGGAGCCGGCTCTAGTCTAGCCTCTCCTATTCATCAGGGCTTGGTCTCTTCGTGCGAGGCTACGGAGGCCGTGGCAGAAAGCAGCGCTCGTCGTAATGTGCGTTGAAGAGCGATAATTGCTGATGGCCATGCGCCACGTCGCAAGTGTCGTCGATGTCCAGCGTGACGGACGACGGCGGCTTCGCGTAGGACGCCATCCATTGGTCGGCGAGCGCATAGGTGAGGCGGATCACGTCGCGAAGACGTGGCGTATTTTCGAACCGCGACAGCGTCGGCTGCGAACAAAGGTCGCGTCCCGTGTCGGGCAGGCGTCCGCAGGCGAGCTTGAAGGCCGGATCGGCGCGCAGAAAGTCGAGATCGTCGGCGTCCTCGTAGCCGCAGCAGATCGCGAAGATGCGGGCGCAGGTCATGTCGGCGAAGCTGTGCGTGACGCGCGACGGATCGCGCGCGTCGGGAATGAATTGCGCCAGCCGTTCGGCGATCCCGAGGCGTCGCTCGGCCAGCGACAGCAGCATGACGCCGCCGTCCGAAGTGATCCTGCCGCCGTCGAAAGCGGCTGTGACTTTTTTGCCGGCGACGGCTGGAAAGGAGAAGGCGGCGGTCGTATCGTCGATCATGGCGGGCGTGGCTGGCGGTTGCGGCGGAAAGGTTTGGCGGAGAAGGGGCGCCGAACGGCGCTCGTTGCAAGTCGAACCGACGATCTCCATGCGACGAAAGGTGCGTTCAAATTGAGAGTGATTCTACGATATATTCCATTGGTCGTATTGTTTTGCTGCGGGCTATTACTCGCGACGATTACGCACTCTCGAGCGGAGACAGAGGTGAATTGCGAGGTGTCTCATGGGAAGGATTTGAACCTTGATCCCATCGGGTTCGGTCCTTTGAGGGTGGCGAGGGTATATCGCTGCACGGCTGCTCTCCCACCAGGCCTGTTTTCGCCAGACGGAAAATCTATCGCCTATCGGGGCGGTTCGGCCGAGCGCGTTGTCGTTGGAAGGTTGGAGCCGACGAAACTCAATTTAACTAGTTTCCCCTTAAAGCAACCGCCGGGGGAGGCGCCGCGCCTCCAGCACAAACAGGACTTTATTTTTGGCTGGGCGGCGGATTCGCGTTCGATCTTGACCGGTTCCTACGACATCGACTCTCCAAGCTCCTTCAGGACGTCGCCGCTGACGCTCGAACGAATTTTCGTCGATAGCGGCGAAGTCCAGCCCTTGCCAAAGTTAGAGCATCAAGCCGGCCCCTTGGACGAATTGCTTTTGGCGAACTCGGATGGTTTGGCGCTGGCGCGCTTCGGGACCAAGGGGAACTATTACAAGCCGGAACACAAAGATCCGGCGCCCACTCTCGCTATCGTGGATGTCTTCAAAGGCGGCATTCGCGAAAGTTTTCGCATGCCTGGCCTCCCAGCGTCCGTCTGGGCGACGACGCTGAAGGACGGGCGCATCAAGGCGCTGCTCAATGACGGGACGAAGTGGTTGATCTGGACGCAAGGCCAAAAGCCGGAATTGATTCCCAATCTAGATAAGGGCATGTTTGAACCCTATTATAATCCCTTTAAAACACACATCGCTCTTGCGCCCGACGGTTCTTCGGCGTTGGTCACCGATAGTCTTCAGCCGGCCGGTATTGTATGCCTGCGGATAGGTGGATGCACGAAAGGAACGCCTGTAGAGGGCGTTTTAGCGTCACTGCATGATCTTGGCACCGGCGCTGCTATTTGGAACATCCGTGCAACCGTCGAGGATGCTCAATATTACCCCGTTCCGGCAATCAGTCCCGACGGGCGATATGCGCTCATCGGTTTGGTGCCGCCGAATTATACCCAAGGCATCGGCTTGGTGTCGATGCAAGACGGCAGGATTGTTCAGACGATTCCGTGGCGTTTGGGCCTGAACGATACGATCGGGTTTTCACAGGCGGGCCGTATGGTTTGGTTCCAGAGCGGCGCGGTGACGGCGCTCTACGATTTCGATCCCTAAGTCGCGCGCTCGCGGCTCACCAATAGGCGGAGACCGGCGCGCCGGCGAGCGCCTCGGCGATACGCGCGCGTTGTTTCCTCTGGCAGCGCCTGCGACGCAAAAAAAAGCGATCTCGGCGATTTCGCGATTGGGGACGAAAGGCCCGATCGAACGAAACTCGCGTACGACAGCTTATTCCGCATCAGCCCCTTGCGCTACGCTCGCCAGCCTCGGCGCCCGCCGCCGTGAATAAGATGGGCTAGCTGAGCGTTTCGGCAGGTTGGCCAACCGATGGGCTGGGGCGCGGCGTCTGCTTTGGCCATTTGCGGACACGCCGCGCCCAGCCTCCTGGGCAGCAATGGGCCACTTCCGGACTAATGCAGTGCGGTGGGCTCGGCTTCAACGCGAACCCGGTTCCCCCACAACCTTTGCCACGATAGGCTCCCCCGATCAGCGCGGGAGTCACGGATGCGACGGCGAGAGTTCATCGCGGGGCTGGGAAGCGCGGCGGCGTGGCCGCTGGCGGCGCGGGCGCAGCCCCCACATCGAGGCGCCGGCTCACGCACGCCAACAACTATCTGATCGTTAAATCGCGACGGCCTTGCGAAAGCGTCTCGGCCAGGCCCACTGTCCAGCACATCGGGCATCCGCGTAGCGCGATGAGGGCGGCAATGCCCGCGCCCAAGGATAGCCAAGGGTGCGCGGTCTGGTGGACGATGGCCCAAGCGAGTAGCGCCGCCGCGGCTGCGCCGCGCATCAGGTGTGCGCCCAGAAAGGCGCTCCCGAACATGCCGAACTCGACGAAGGTAATTCATGTGCTCTCTCGTCCGCTGTCCTTTGTGCCGAGCAGGTATTCGCGCACCAGTGCGCGGGCGCGGCGCAGGCGGCTTTTGGCCGCTTCGCGCGTCACGCCGAGCCGCCCGGCGATTTCCCAAATCGTCGAGATCTTCGAGATCTCGCAGCAGCAGCACTTCGCGATGGGACGGCGAAAGCGACTCGATCGCATTGACCAAGTCTATGCGCAACTCGTCCGGCGGGACCTTTGCGAGCTCGCGTGACTCTTCCAGGCTGGCGAGCTCCTCGAACTCCGCGCATCAGCATCAGCGCCGGCAGCATGCAAAGGCGCGCGATGACGGTCAGCAGCCAGCCGGCGAGTGCGGCTGGACTGCGGATCGTGCCCACGCGCCGGTACACGACGATGAGTGCTTCTTGCACCACATCTTCGATGACCGAGGCGCGGTGGCAAAGGCGCCGGGCGTAGCGTCGAATGTCCGGCTGCAGCGCCACCAATAGCTGTGTCAGCGCGTGCCGGTCACCCGACTGTGCCGCGAGCAAGAGATCGTCTGATACGCGCGCCAAGGCAGTCACCCCTTCAGTGGGTCGCGCCCGGCGATGGCGCAGGCAGGGCAATAGCCGAACACGCCGGTGACCAGCGTCACGACACCTGCGCCGCTGAGCAGTAGCCCGAGCGGCGAAGCGTGCAGCGCAACCACGCCGCAGATGAGCATCAAGCCCCCGCCGATCAGCCTGGCCGCGCGCTCCCACCCCCCAACGTTCTTCCTATACCACATGGTTCTGTGCTCCGGTTCGTGACGCGCCGCTATGGCGCATTCACCCGGACAAGAGGGCGCAAACCCGGCGCCTGGGTCGCGACTCAAAAAAATAATTTGAGGGTGTGGCAGCTTCAGCAGGCTGGCGTGGGCGTCGGACGCAGAGATCGAAACGGCCATCAGCGCCCTTGGGCGCGAGCCGGGAGGCGGCCTTGTCGCGGCGCGAAGCCGGTAGAACTACCCGTTGATTTTCGCACAAAATTCGAGATGACCGTGAACCTCAAGACCGCGAAGGCGCTCGGCCTGGCGGTGCCGCAGTCGATCCTTCTGCGCGCCGACGAGGTCATCGAATAGAGATTTCGCAGCGCAAAACAATTGGACTGTCGGCTGCTCGCGACCTGGGCCTCGCGCACTCAGCAGCCGGCATTTCTCGCGCGCTGCACGAGCGAGCGCTGACCGGCGCAGGATTTTGTGTCGGCCGTGAAATGCCGAGCGGAAGGTTCTTGCACGTCAGGTCGCCGAAGATCGACCACCCGAGCCGCCTGGTGAGCCGTTCCAGCGCGATGCGTCCGAGATGCGAATTGCCCAACGCGTCGAGGCCCGGCGACCACACGGCAATCGAGGCCTTGCCGGGTGCGATGGCCAGGATGCCGCCGCCGACGCCGCTCTTTCCGGGAAGGCCGACCCGGTAGGCAAATTCGCCGGAGCCGTCATAGTGGCCGCAGGTCAGCATCACTGCATTGATGCGCCGCGCGCGTTCAGGGTGGACGACCGCGTAGCCGGTGCTGGGATTGCGGCCGGCATGGGCGAGAAACCGCCCGGCCATCGCCAGCTGCCGGCAGGACATCGCGATGGCGCAGTGATGAAAGTAGACGCCGAGCGTGTATTCCACGGGGTTGTCGAGCACGCCGAAGGACTTCATGTAATTCGCGAGGGCGGCGTTGCGGAAGCCGGTCCGTTTCTCCGAAGCGGCCACTGCCTCGTCGATCACGATCGCGGCGTCATCGGCGGCGAACCGGACGAAGCGAAGAATCTCACCCAGCGCCTCGCGCGGCTGATGTCCGGACAGGATGACGTCGGTGACCGCGATCGCGCCGGCGTTGATGAACGGGTTTCGCGGAATGCCGTGCTCGTATTCGAGCTGGACGACCGAATTAAACGGGCTGCCGGACGGCTCGCGGCCGACCCGACGCCACAGCCGGTCGCCGACCTTGCCCAGGGCCAGTGTCAGCGTGAAGACTTTCGAGATGCTTTGGATCGAGAACGGTGTGTCGCTGTCGCCTCCCGCGGAGACGTGGCCGTCGGCAGCGACGACCGCAAGTCCGAATTGTTTCGGATCGGCCCCTGCGAGCTCGGGAATATAGGTCGCGACCTCGCCGCGGTCGGGCCGCCGCTGCATCTCGTCGACGATTTCCGCCACGACAACGTCAAGCTCTGACACGCCTGCTCGTCTCACCGCCGCCCAGGATCATCCGCGCCTCCCGAGATGACTTAAGGTCGAGTCGCGAAGGGTTTCATTCTGGCAAAGGAAGCAGGGGTGATCAACGCCGCATCGACACGCCGGATCGAGACCCGCACCAGCTCCGCGGGAGCGCATTCTTCGGAGGTTTCGCCCGCAACGCTTCTGCCTCCCGATCCAGCCAGCGGATCGCGGCCACAAAGAGCTAAGCAAGTTTCGGCAGGTTGGCCAACCGATGGGCTGGGGCGCGGCGTCTGCTTTGGCCAGTTGCGGACACGCCGCGGCCAGCCTCCTGGGCAGCAATGGGCCACGAGCTGCCGTCAGCCCAACGCACCGGATCAGCCGCGATCATGCAATTGTGCGGCCGGATCGACTTGACCTCGCTCTGCTCGATGCTGAAATTTGAGATCATAGAGTGCGGTGCGCGCTTCAAACACCGGAGAGAACCATGGCGTATCCCACGACCTACACCTCCGCCGTCGCGATCCCATTGCCCTCGGAACAAACTGTCCAGCAGATGTTCGGCAAATCCTATGATCCGGAGAGGACTCTAAACCTTACTTGGTCGCGACCGGCGGCAATGGGCTGTTCTACTGCTTTGCGCAATAAGAGGTGGCGAGGGCCCGGTGGACGACGATCCATTGCCGTACGGGAAAACCCGCGACCAGCCCCATTGCGAAGAAACCTGGGCGGTAGACACTCGACAGTGCGTAATAACGTTCCATGATTCCTTGGACTTTGCTCGATACAGCGCAAGTGCCCGACGGAGGGGGCGAGCTCCGCCTTATGCGGCGTGGCAGCGAATTCTCGATCATGTTCGGTCACAACGAACTGATGAATAGCCGCCTCGGTGGATCCGAGGAGGCGCTTGCAGTACTTGCGTGCGAGAGAATTCGTGCCCGCGAGCGGCCGCGGATCCTGATCGGCGGATTGGGTATGGGCTTCACGCTCCGTGCCGCCCTTGCCGCACTCGGAGCCGAGGCCCGGATCGTCGTCGCCGAACTAGTGCCGGCAGTCTTGGTATGGGCCCGGACCTCGATGGTCGAGGTCTTCGGCAACAGCCTGACTGATCCGCGGGTGAGCGTCCGCGAAGCGGACGTTGGCCATCTCATCCGGACTGGTCGGTCGCCTTTCGATGCAATCTTGCTCGATGTCGATAATGGCCCGCAAGGACTAACTCGAAAACCCAATGATAGGCTATATGATCTAGAGGGCCTGAGCGCCGCCCGCTCGATGCTGCGTCGTGGTGGCGTGCTGGCCGTATGGTCATCGGGACCGAACCCGAATTTTGTTCAACGACTACGCAAGACCGGATTTATTGTGAATGAGGTTTGGGTTCGCGCCAACGGAACGCGTGGCGGTGCGCGCCACGTCATCTGGATCGCGACTCACGGCGATGGTAGTCGTCAGTCGACTAAACGATAGGCGGCCGTCTCTGGGGAAAGCGCTTGCTTTCGATTTCGGCCAGATACAGCAAGATAGAGGCCGAAGAGCTCACCCGAGCGCGTAGTCAGCGGGCATTAGAGGCACGTCACGATCCACCGCATAGTAGCGAATGTCGTCAGAGTCTGCTGTGGGTCAAAACCGGTCCACTTTCTCAAAGCCACGATGTCCGCTTCCACCCGGGTGCAGACATGCTCACAGTGCTATCGATTCAACCCGAAACGATAGCACTAAAGGAGACATGACAGTGCCACCCGATGACGAGACGCTGCTGCGCCGTGCCTTCGACGTTGCGCGCCGCTCGCGCGCGAACGGAGATCACCCTTTCGGCGCGCTGCTGGCGGGACCCGACGGCGAGGTGCTGCGCGAGCAGTGCAACGGCTATTCGGCCGAAGGCGGAGACATGACGGCGCATGCCGAGCGGCTGCTCGCGACCTGGGCCTCGCGCAGCCACGAGCCGGCATTTCTCGCGCGCTGCACGCTCTACACGTCCGCCGAGCCCTGCGCCATGTGCTCCGGCGCGATCTACTGGGCCGGCATCGGCCGGGTGGTGTATCGGCCAGAGCGAAAAGGCCCTCAAGGCGATGACCGGTGATCACGCCGAGAATCCGACCCTCGACTTGCCGTGCCGCATCGTGTTCGCCGCCGGGCAGCGGGCGACGGAAGTGATCGGCCCGCTCCTCGAGGAGGAAGCGGCCGCGCTGCAGGCCGATTTCTGGCACCGGGACTGACGCGAAGCTTCGTTCGCGTGCGACGCAGCCGCTACGGCGGCGCAAGCCATCCCCGCATCACGGCCATGCCCAGCATCGCGACATGCGGCGCGTGGTCGAAGGCCCCGTCGAGGGTAAGCGCGTGGAGCTCGGCGATGGTGACCATTCTGTGCTCGACGCCCGTTTCCGGACGCCAGTCCGGCATTGGCGCCGCGTCCCGGGCAAAATAGGTCCACATGCGGTTTCCGAGGCGGCCGGAGTCCGGCAGCATCGTTACGAGAGGCTGCACGCGTGAAACCGCAAGTCCGACCTCTTCGGAGAGCTCGCGCATCGCGCACGTCTCCGGCGCTTCCTCGCCGTCGCGCAGGCCGCCGGGGAATTCCAGCGTGAAACGCCGCACCGCCGGGCGGAATTGGCGCACGACGGGAATGCGCCCGTCCGCGGTCACCGCGAGCACCGAGACGTAGTCCATGGTGTCGATGGAGTGATAGACGGCGCCGTCGTCATCGGGCGCGGCGACCACGCGGTTTTCGACCAGCGTCACCCAGGGGGAGAGCCGCGTCGATTGCGAGGAGGCGATGCGCGGAAAGGCGGGCTCTTTCGAAGTCATCGCGACGCTCGTCTCCCGTTCCATCGCAGTTGTCACACCGTCATTGTGGAGCGCGCCGCACATCGCTCCGCTCATGCTGAGTTTCGGGTACGATACTACCGCGCGCACGCGCGCCAGATGACCCCGAAAAGTACTTTGCATGGGGTTGTCCCTCGGTAATTGTCCGCCTCGAAAAATACCGGCGCCCAAACGCGCGCGCCCGGCAATGACGACGAAGGGCCATGCGCATCGCCTACACCCGGTAGTGCTGCTTCCAGGCCTGGAGCATCAGCACGTTCCACAACACGTGCTCCCGGTTGGCGGCGCCCGATTGGTGCTGGTCCCACAGCAGCCGCACTTCGCGCCGCGTCGAAGATGCCGTCTCCGGCGAGGCGGGCGGGCGACAGCAGGTCGTCCGCCCAGGCCCGCAGATCGCCGCGCAGCCACGCCCCG
>CAWCCG010000047.1:0-219228 GCA_963793985.1 uncultured Alphaproteobacteria bacterium
TCGAAGGCTCGGGCATCGGGGCCGTCCCCGCACCCAGCCCCTCTCCCCCAGCTCGGGAGAAGAGGTGATGCAGGCGCTGTTTGAAGCCGTATCGCCTGTCACGATGAGCCTGCATCGAATTTGTAAACCTCAGACGCGGCTTGCTCCGATACATAGCCGCGCATGACGTCGGCTGCGCACGCGGTCGCGGTCGCGCTGTCGCGGATCGCCGTAGCCGCCGCCCCCGCCGGTGCGGATGCGCACGCGGTCGCCGGCCGCGAGCATCAGCGTTTCCTTGAGCGCCACCTGGGTGGTGCCGTCGGCGCGCTCGATCAGCACATCGCCCGGACGGCCATCGCCGCCGCCGTGCATTCCCCAGGCCGGCGAGACGGTGCGCTCGAAGCGAGTCGAGATGCGGCACGGTGCCAGCATGAGGTAGCGGCGCTCGAGTCCGAGTCCGCCGCGAAATGTTCCGGGACCGCCCGAATCGGCACGCAGGCTGAAGCTCTCGACCATGAACGGATAGCTCGCCTCGTGAGTCTCGATCGGAATGAGCCGCGTGTCGCCGTGGCACATGGTGCGGAACGGGCCGGGGCCGTCCATGTCGCCGAGCGCGCCCCAGCCGCCGAAGCCGCTGTCGTAGCACTGCCAGAGCACGCCCGTATCGGGGTGGCGACCGGCGTAGGACAGCGTCGAGAACGTGCCGTAGTGACCTGCCGCGACCCTGTCGGGCATCGCCGAGCCGAGCGCGCGAATGACGAGATCGATGAGCATCGGCAGCGCCGCATTGTAGGCGCCCATCGGCCGCGGTCGGCTCGGCGCTGACGATCGTGCCCTCGGGCAGGATGAGCTTGAGCGGACGGAACGTGCCCTCGTTGGCGTCGCCCTCCGGCAGCAGCAGATAGCGGAACGCAAGGCGCGCCACCGTCTCGCCGCCGCCGCTGCGGCCGGCGTTCATCGGCGCGTTGACCTCCTTTGGCAGCTCCGACAGGTCGATCGTCATCTCGTCGCCGGCGACGATCACCGTCACCTTGCACGGCAGCGGGCCGGGGTTGAGCCCGTCGTTGTCGAGGGTCGCCTCGGCCGTGTAGGTGCCGTCGGGAATGGCGCGGATCGCTGCGCGCGCCTCGGCCTCGGACTTGATTCCAGATGGTGTCGAGCGCCGCGCGAAACGTCTCGATGCCATAGCGGCCGACCAGCTCGGCGACACTGTCGCGGCCCATCAGGCATCCGCCGATCTGCGAGTTGATGTCACCCATCATCTCGACCGGAAAGCGCGTGTTGTGCTCGATCATCCGGTAGATTTCGCGCACCGGCTCGCCGCGCGACCGCAGCTTCACGGTGCGGAACTGGATGCCCTCCTGAAAGATGTCGGTCGCGAACTTCGAGAGCGAGCCGACGTCGCGGCCGCCGACATCGATCCAGTGCATCACCACCACCATGAAGCCGACGAGCTCGCGGCCGCTGCGGCGCATAGATCGGCGTATACATGGTGACGTTGTTGAGATGCTGGCCGATGGTGCCGGCGTAGTTGGTGACGACGATGTCGCCCTCCGAGCAGCGCGTCGGCGCCATAGAGCTGCAGCCCGTCCTGGACCGCGGCCCGCATCACGTCGGCGACGAAGACCGGCATGCCGGCCGTGCATTGGCAGATCAGATCGCCGTTCGCGTCGACGATGCCGACGGCGTAGTCCTTGTATTCGTAGATGTAGGGGCTGAACGCCGTCCGCGTGATGTTGACGTCGACCTCGTCGGCGATGGCGACGAGCCGGCGCCGGATCACCTCGACGGTGACCGGATCGATGGCCGCGCGGCCAGCGGTCCGGCGCGTCATGGGCAGTCAATGTCGATCTCCCCGAGCTTGCCGATGGTGAACGTATCGTCGCGGACCGATCAACGTGCTCGACCCGTATTCCACGATGAGCGCCGGACCCCGGCCCGCTAGCCCGGCTCGAGCGCGTAGCGGTCATAGATCTGCGTCGGCAGGAATCGATCCTCCTCGAGGAAGAAGATCGGCCGCACCTCGACCGTTCGCGGCACATCGCACAGCTCGCGGCCGTCGCGAGGCGCGCCGATGTCCGGCCGCTTCATCTGCAACGTCGCGAGCGAGTGCAGCACGACGATCTCGACTTCCGCCGCAGCGTTGGCGTGACCATAGCGCCGCAGATATTCCTGATCGAACCGCGCGCGCAGCGTGGCCGCGTCGTCGACTCGGCTCGATCGGGATCTTGATCGAATGGTGCTGGCCCTTGTAGCGCATCTCGGCTTCGCGCTCGATCGTGATCGTCGCCGTCGCCGAATTCGCGCCGCAGCGCCGCGCGGCCCTCGGCTTCGAGCTCCGCATAGACGGCGTTCACCTTGGCGAGGTTCTCCGGGTTGAGGCGCACCACGACGGTGCTGCGAGGTGTCGAGCCGCGGATCGGCCAGCAGCATGCCGATCGCCGAGAAGTTGCCGGGCTCCGGCGGCACGATGACGCGCGGAATATTCAGCGCGCGCGCGAGCTCGATGCCGTGCAGCGGCCCGCCGCCGCCGTAGCAGAACAGCGCGAAGTCGCGCGGATCGTAGCCGCGCGCGATCGAGACCTTCTTGATGATCGACGACATCATCAGGTTGGCGATGGTCAGGATGCCCTTGGCGGCGCGGGTCACCGCGTCCTCGCCGTCATAGCCGAGCGGCTCGGCGATCCGCGCACCGACCGCCTCGCGGGCGCGCTCCGGCGACGAGCGACATTTCGCCGCCGAGGAAATTGCCCGGGTCGAGGCGGCCGAGCATGAGGTTGGCATCGGTCACGGTCGGCTCGTCGCCGCCGCGGCCGTAGCAGGCCGGGCCCGGCATCGAGCCGGCGCTGCGCGGCCCGACGTTGAGGCGCTGCTGCTCGTCGAGCCAGGCGATCGAGCCGCCGCCGACGCCGACTTCGAGGATGTCGATGACGTTGCCGCGGATCGGAAAGCCGGCGTCGGGCCCGCCGATGTGGTAGATCAATTCGACGGCATAGCGGCCGCGCTCGATCATCGCGCATTTCGCCGTCGTGCCGCCCATGTCGAAGGCGACGAGATTGTCGAGACCGAGCAGCTGCCCGTAGGGGCGGCGCCGATGCAGCCGCCGACCGGCCCGGACTCGACGAGCGTGATCGGCTCGCGGCAGCCGCGCTCGGCCGAAATCACGCCGCCGTGCGAGCCCATCAGCAGCAGCGAGCCCGCAAAGCCGCCGGCGCGCAGGCCGCGATCGAACTTCGCGATGTATTTGCTGACCTGCGGCCCGACATAGGCATTGGCCGCCGCGGTCGCGGTGCGCTCGAACTCGTGCCATTCGCGCGTCAGCTCGGTGCCGGTGGTGACGAACACGTCCGGCAGAAGGCGGCGCAGCTCCGCCGCCGCGGCCTGCTCGTGGTCGGGCGTCGAGATACGAATTGAGGAAGCTGATCGCCAGCGCCTCGACCTGAGCGCGCGCAGCGTCTCGGCCAGCGCGTCGAACTCGTCGACGGCGAGCGGTGTGCGGACGCGCCCGGCACCGTCGACGCGCTCCGTCGACTTCGAACCGCAATTCGCGCGGCACCAGCGGCGGCTCGCGATGAAAGCGCAGGTTGAACGGCTGCGTGCGGTTGCCGCGGCCGATCTCCAGGACATCGCGAAATCCCCTGGTGGTCAGCAGCGCGGTCTTGGCGCCGGAGCGCTGCAGCAGGGCGTTGATGACGAGCGTGGTGCCGTGCTTGACGAAGCTCGCCTCGCGCGCATCGAGCGGGCCTTGCGGATGCAGTCGAAGATCGCGTCGCCCAGCTGACCGTAGGTCGTCGGGCTTTTGGTGTAGGCGACCGCGCCGGTTTCGACATCGCAGGCGACAAGATCGGTGAAGGTGCCGCCGATATCGATGGCGATGACGTAGGCCACGGAGAGGTTCCTTTTCAGTTGATCTTGATGCCGGCGCTCTTGATGACGTCGGCCCATTGCGGGATGCGCCGCTCGAGCATTTTGGTGATGTCCTTCGGCGCTCCGATCTTTGGCGGACGCCGGCAGCGCGAAGCTTGTCCTGCACGCCGGCGTCGTCGAGCGCGTGCTCTGATCTCGGCGTGGAGCCGGTCGACGATCTCCTTCGGCGTGCCGGCCGGCGCGAACAGACGCGTAGGTCGTGGACGCATCAAAGTCGCCGATGCCGGTTTCCTTCACCGTCGGCGTACCGGGCAGGTCGCTCGAGCGCTCCTCGCCGGCGACCGCGAGCGGCCGCAGCTGGCCCTGCCGCACATTCTGCAACATGGTCGGGATCGGTGCGATCCAGAACGAGATGCGGCCGGCGATGAGATCGGTCACCGCCTGCCCGACCACGCGATAGGGCACATGCACGGCCTTGATGCCGGCGAGCCGGCTGAACAGCTCGCCGTTGAGATGACCGGGCGTGCCGACTCCGGTCGAGGCGAACGTCAACTCGCCCGGCTTGCTCTTGGCGAGCGCCACGAGCTCCTGCGCGGTCTTCACCGGCAATTCGTTGCTCGCCAGCAGCACGGCGCCGGTGTTGCCGAAAATCGCGATCGGCGTGAGGTCGCGGATCGGATGATATTTGAGGGCGGGATAGAGCGTGACGTTGGCCGGCAGCGATCCCGACGGATCGGCCATGACGAGCGTGTAGCCATCCGCCGGGGCATTCGCCACCTGCTCGACCGCGATGGTGCCGCCGGCGCCGGGGCGGTTGTCGATGACGACGGACTGGCCGATGGCGTTGGCGACCTTGTCGAACACCACGCGCGCGACGATGTCGGTGACGCCGGCGGCCGCGAACGGCACCACCACCTTGATGGTGCGGCTCGGGTAGTCGGCTGCGCCCGCCGCGACCGCCGTCATCAGGCCACCCAGGGCCGCAAGGGTCCGCAGTATTGTTCGAAATGGGGACATCGGGCTATCTCAAGCTCTTGGGAAATGTTTTTATGGGCCTGCTCACCCAAAAGGTCGAGGGCGCTATTCCGGCTTGATTCCGAGCCTTGCGATAACATCCCGCCGCGTCTCGAGATCGGCCGCAGCCCTTCTGCCCAAGTCGCGTGGCGGGCCAGGCTCGGCCAAGGGTCTTGCGACTGTCGAACGTGGGCGGGTTAGACGCAAGCGGAGTTGGCGTGCAGTCTTTCGTCTTCGAATCACTGGAGCTGGCCGCAAAGCGCTGACCGAATAGGCCGAGATGTGTCGGCGTAGCGCGACCCTATCCCGGATCGATGTCCGCGGCGGAAACGAGAGAAGCTTCGCTGACCAAAGACGCCGCCGGCGGGAGGACGCGGTCGCGGTCTTTTGCAAGGTGACCTGATTCGATAAACAACCTTAAGCCGGGAAGATTTCAACGACAACTAAAAATTGTATTATAAATGGTCCGCGCGCCTTCGCGGCGGCGAGGCCCACTTTGGTTGCGAGGATAGTTATGTCCAGAAAACAAGATACGGCCTCCAGGCGCGGGGCGGATGAGATCGTCGAGGAGATCGTGGATCATCTGCGGCCGTGGAAAAGTCGCAAGTCCGTTGCTGCGATCACGGCTGCCGTGAATCATGAGCTGGCGTGCTCCTCAAGCTCGCTCCTCTGCAGGCGAAGCTTTTTGATCGGGCGCGGAGTCGGGCGCATGCCAAGAAGCTCGACCGTGCGCTCAGCGAGGTCGAGACGCTACTGGCATCAGCTCCGGGCACGCTGGCGTGGCTTTTGTTTCACCCCCTACCGCCGCTGACGCTTACGGAGGATGGCGAGTTGGTGCAGGTCATGCAGTCGATTGAGAATATCGAACTCGCATATCGCGCACGTGCGGACTCCTTCTTCGCCGAACTGAAACGGTTGCGCGAAGTCTGCGCTCGCGCCGTCGATCCCGGGTTTGCGTCTCATCCGAATTATGATCATGCCAAGCACCTGTGTGCTTGGAATGCTCTCGGTCTGATGCGGGAACTGTCGGACCGGAAAATCACGGGGACGAAGGATTCAGCATTTCGGGTAGTCACGGGTCTGCTATATGAGGCTGTTTCCGGCCAACCGGACGCCGATTTGAAACGCGCCTGCGACTCCGTGCTCCAAAATGTGGACCTCCGATCAGGTACGGATTGATCCCATAAATTCAGGCGAGTCTGTACCAACAAAACTGCGGAATCTGCCAAAAATGCAGTGTTGCATTAAATTGGATGATTCCGATGCGCCTTCCTTCTATCTTCAAGAAAACTGATGTGACACCGGCGGGCCTTGAATGCCCGGTCGAAATGTTCGCCCTCAATGAAATGAGCAAAAGGGGCGGACGAACGTGAGAAATCCTCGCCACATGCCGGCGCGAAGCGAGGTCGGCGATGATACGCCGCTCCGCCTCGCTGTGGCGGCGGCACTGGCTTACCCGGACGGGTCGATGACGGCCAGTGGATTACGGCGCGAAGCGGCGAGAGGCCGCCTTGTCATCGAGCGCACGGCGGGCAAGGATTACACTACGCTCGCCGCGATCGAGCGCATGAGGGAGCTATGCCGCAAGCCGCCAAGGGACCGCGCCTGCATTTCCGGCGATCCCGGCGCGATGCCACGGGAGCAGTCACTCACCCTGCCGTCTGGATCATCAAGGACGACGGCCGACACCGCCAAAGCACTGGATGCCGCGCTGACGATCGTGAACGGGCTGAGCAAATCCTCGCCGAATACATCGCCCAAAAGCGGCTCGGGGCGACGCCGCGCAGCGCCCGTGATCCCGCTCAAATCCCCGTCGCAGACGTAATCAGCCGTTACCTGAGAGACGTAGCGGTCAAGACGAGCCCGGCCTCAGGAAGCCGCTCAGCGGGCGCGGGCGCTGCTTTCGTTTTTCGGACGACAATGACGCTTGCCCAGGTGAACGGCGACGAGTGCCGGCGCTATGCTGCCCAGCGATCGACCGATGCCGCTGCGCGTCGCGAGCTTGAGGACTTGAGGGCGGCGATCAATCACCATCGCCGCGAAGGAATGTGCTCGCAGGTCGTGGAGGTTGTGTCTACCGCCGGAGCGGCCGGCGCGCGAACGGTGGCTCACGCCGCTCGGAGGCCGCCCGCTTGGTGTGGGCGGCGTGGCGATATCGCGAGGTGCAGAAGGGCAGGCCGACCGACCGCCGATCGCGGCAGCACATTGCGAAGTTCATTCTGGTCGCGCTGTACACCGGAACCAGGGCAAGTGCGGTCTGCGGAGCCTCGCTGGAGCCTACGGTGGGGCGAGGCTGGGTCGATCTCGATCGTGGGGTGTTCTACCGCCGCGCTCCGGGGCGTCCTGGAGACAAAAAAGCGGCAGCCGCCTGTTCCGCTGCCGCCCGGTCTTTTGGCGCATCTGCGGCGCTGGAAAAGGCGGGGGCAGCGGTTTGCAGTCGAGTGGAATCGCGAGTGCGTCCGGGACGTCGGAAGAGCCTTCGCGAACGCTGGTGGCCGACGCGGGCCTCGGCCGAGAGGTGACTCCTCATGTCCTCAGGCACACCGCTGCCACTTGGTTGATGCAGGCGGGAATCGACATATGGGAGGCCGCTGGCTTCCTTGGGATGACGGTCGAGATGCTGTCTCAGCGTTACGGGCATCACCACCCCGCTCACCTCGAGCGCGCGAAGAACGCCTTCGGGCAGCACCGCCGCCACCCTCGCCACCCCTTGCCGTCAACGGAACGAGAACAAACGTTCTCAAACGTCCGAAAAATCGCTGATATTTCATAGATAGTGACGCATACGGCCTCGTTCGGGACGAGGGGGTCGCAGGTTCAAATCCTGCCACTCCGACCACGCTGTTTGATGCTCTGATTGCTCGCGCGGCCAGATATGCGGTGCGAAACCCGCTGACGCATGCGAGCGGCGGCCCGGATGGGCCGCGGCAGGAGCACCCCCGAACGATCGAACTCACGGTTGCTGCATGCCCGTGCGACCGAGGCCGGCGGGTGACGATCGGCGGTGCGTAGACGACGCGGATGGTCGGCGACCGCAGCAAGTCGCCACCGGCCGCCGGTCGCCGAATTCCATCGGTTGACCGCGGGCTTGGGGCCGCCGGAAGATCCGGCAGCCCCGAACTTCACCCCGATCCGAGGATCAGATCGCCTTACCAGGAGCAGTAGTTGACGCCGACGCGGTTCTCGTGGACGCGCGACGTGGTCTGCGCAGTCGAGCTGCCGAAAACCGTGTCAGCCGGCAGAACGATCGACTGCAGGGCATTTGAGTTGACCACCGGGTTGCCGGGTTCGGCATAGAGGTACTCGGCCGTAACGCTACAATTGGCGGTCCACCTCCACTCGATGCCGCCCGCTGAACTACTTGTCCTTCTTCCCCTTGCCCTTCTTTTCCTCTTTCTCGTCGTCGTCTTCTTCCTCGTCCTCGTCCTCGTCTTCCTCTCCCGCTTCTTCCTCTTCTTCTTCCGCCTCCTCCGTCTCATCCTCCTCCATCTCTAGTGCCGCGCCGGGAAACTCCCCATTGTGGGCCTCCTCGTCGCCGCTGAACCACGCACACGCGACATTTGACTCGCTCGTGTCATCAGGCTGCACTTTGATAACGGTCATTACGGGGCTACCCGATTTTAGGCGCACGGTATCTCCGACTTTGAATGACATGTGTGTTGCTCCATTTTTGACAAAGAAGCCGGCGTAGGAACCGCCTGCGAGTAGGTAGGGTTCGCGTCGTCCGGGAGATGTGGGCAACGCAGACCATCCTACCGCGTCAAATGTGACGGGCCCGTCACGCAAGAGCGCGGCCTCACACTTCGCCTTCGTCAGCGTGCGCCGCTCACCCTTCAGGCTTCGCCCGGATGTTCGAGCGTGTGGCCGTGGGCCAGCCGATCGAGGGTGTGTCAACTCTCGGTGTCGAGCTGAAGCTCTGGCTGGGCATCCGGTCGGGCGACAATCCCGCAGAACGCGACGCCGATGATCGGCGCTCGTCTCGAGACAGCTATCGGGACAAATCCGCCCTAGCGCGCCGGTGCCAAACGTCGAGCTAGCCCGACCCGATGGGGCGGAGGTGGTCTACACGACGCTGGCGCTGAGCCTGCTCGCGACTGTGACGTCGGCTTCAGAGAACGGAAGAGATCAGCTGTACGAGCTCGTACCCACCAAAGATGACCACGGTGAAGCTGCCGGCGACGACGGCGAGAAGAAAGGCGGCGGTGACGGTGTATTCCACGGGGGCCTCCAATATGACGGCTCTCACCCATCAAGACAAATGACGGCAAGAGAGATGACGGCGCCCCGCTCCAACTATCCCAGGCTATCGCCACAATGCGACAGGTTCAACACATCCCGGCGCACAAAGCCCGAGTTTCCATATCTCGCCACACCCATCCGAGGTAGTCTCTCCTCGAGGCGGCGATCTGCGCCCACACGATATGCACGCTGCTTAATCTGGTGAGAGACCCGATCTGGTGAAAGACTTGGCGAAGCTCCAGTTGCCATGTGCGGCAACGCGACGAGGGAAACGTGATGCATCACCATGGCTTGTTTGCGGCACTTGCGTTGGCAATGTTGGCGCAGTCGACCGCCGGCGCCGAGATATTGGACTACGAGAAATATCCCAATCTGAAGGGCCAGTGGAATCGGTTCGTCGTTCGCGGCGTTCCAGGTCAGCCCTCGTTCGATCAGACCAAGTCGGGAGGATTGGCACAGGAGGCGCCGCTGACGGCCGAGTACAAAGCGCTCCTGGAGGCAGGCGTTGCGGATCAGGCGAGTGGCGGGCTGGGGGATACCGGCGACCATGCGCGTTGCAGTGCCGCGGGGATGCCTTGGATGATGGTTGCATTCCGCCCGCTGGAGTTCGTCATCTCGCCGCAGACAACCTACATTTTGATCGCCGATTTCGACCCGCTGCGCCGCATCTTCACCGACGGACGCGACTGGCCTGAAACAATCGAGCCTACATTCCAGGGCTATTCGATCGGACGCTGGATCGACGAGGATGGCGATGGCCGCTACGACGTGCTCGAGGTCGAGACGCGTGGCTTCAAGGGACCCCGTTTTTACGATGTCGTTGGTGTACCGTTGCACCGGGACAATCAGTCGGTCTTCAAGGAGCGCATTTTCCTCGACAAGGCGAACGCGAACATCTTGCATGACGAGATCACCGTCATCGACCACGCTCTGACGCGGCCTTGGACCGTGGATAAGCGATACCTGCGCAATGCCGACCCTCGGGCGGAATGGCCGGAATCCGTTTGCGCCGAATACAACGCCTGGGTCTTTATCGGAAAGGATGCCTACTACCAGAGCTCGGACGGGTACCTGATGCCCTCGACGAAGGGACAAGCGCCGCCTGATTTGAAGTATTTCAATCGAGAGCGGAAGTGAGGTGGCGCCGCGCTATTCGAGAGCAAGGCACTGACCAAAGTCGACGCCAAAGCCGAGACTGACCATGACCCCGAACACCGCCAGACCGGCTGCAGCCCAAAGACATGTCACCTGTAATTCTGCGTTGATTGGTCGAAGCGTTGTTCTAATGACGGCCAGTACAAAAATCATTCAGTATCGCCCCCAGGACCGATGATCCGGTAGCACAGCGTCTTCGGTCCGGGCACTGGGATAAATCGCAGTTCCCGCGCAATGTGCGGCCTGACCGCGCCGCAGTCAACGCGGAATCATCAACGCGGAAGGTGCCAGCGGGCACAGCGCTTGCGCTGTCGATCAATAACGCCGGCGGCGGGACGTTGGCGCGCGATAGGCCCCATTGTAACCGGGGTTTTGGTAGCACCAGCCGCCGATGCCCGAAATCGTCGTCATGCACTGCGCATAGCTCGTGAAATAGCACGTCGTCGTGTCGCCTTTCGCCGCGGTTTGCACCGAGCACCAAGGGTAGGAGTATGGCGATTGCGCCGCTGCGGGGACGGTCACCTCCATGAGCGCGGCGGACACGAGTGCCAGCAAGAATATTCGGGAGCGCATGGGTTTCTCCTCGTCAAGAAACGCACGCTCCAACTTACCCCATTTGACGAGAAGAATCTCGCGACTGCCAGAGCCCGCGACGCCTTGGCTTGGTCGCAAAGCCCGCGATCCAGGCGCCGAATTGTCGGTTGTAGCCGATGTGGCCACCCCCGATGAACCCGCTTCCCTTGGGGGCTTTCGCGATCGCAGCTGTAGAGCGCCCGAACAAGGGGCGCTCGCTCTTTGCCGCATTCACTTTATGAGGAAGCTGTCGAGCTTCTTTCCGGATTTGATCGCGTCACGCAACCAAAGCGGCTGTAGACCGCGGCCTGCCCAGGTCTGCGAAGGCTCCTTCGGATTGCGGTACTTCGGCGCAATCGATCCCCCCTTGCCACGGCTGCGTGCCTTCGCGCGCTTTCCGCTTGGGTCGTGACGCTCCAACTCGGAAAGCTCCATCTCGAGTTCTTTCCGGCGTGCCGTTATCTTCTCGGCAATTGCAGCTTCGACCTTGCCCTTGAGGTCCGTGAGGTTCGCAACCGACATAGATTTAAGCGGGGCCATTCCCGTTCTTCTCCATTGAAGTTTCGAATCGGCGAAGCACCGATATAAGAAAAAGCCCCGCCTGTGTCGGGCGGGGCTGGGAGCGAAACGCCCTCGGTTGGCCCGAAGGATCTCGCACCCAAAGACTAGCGGTTGGACCTCCGGACTGTCGCTTTCCATTATTGGATCGCTGCTATTCCAAAACGAAAAGCCCCTGCGCAAGGCTGGGTCCGGCGCAGGGTGGTCCGCGAACCGCTAGGGAAAGACGACTGGCGATCCACGGTCGTGTCCACGTGCTAGGCTTTTGCCTCTCGCGCCGTTCCACTCCAGAGTCCGATCGATGAAATCTGCAATCTGCCTTCTTGCTCGTCTTGGTCGCGTCCTGCGCCGCATCGGCCCAGCCGGCCGAACCGAGACCATCGCCGATGGCATCTGCCGACCGGCTCTTCCAGGCCGGCGAGTTCGCCGAGGCCGCGCGAGCAGTACGCCCGTATCGTCGCCGAGCATCCCGACGACTATCCGGCCATGCTCGGGCTCGGCCGGGTCGCGCTGCTTTCCAATCGCCTCGTCGATGCCGAGAACTGGCTGAAGAAGGCGAGCGCGCTGCGACCCGGCGATACCGATCCCAAGGTCATGCTCGCCGAGGTCTACTACCGCCGCGACGATTTCGAGAAGGCGGCGGCGGCGTTGAGCGGCATCGACGTCGGCGCGAATTCGCTGATCGTCTCGCAGTATCCGACGCTCAATGTCGCGAAGCTGCAGAGCTTCAAGGGCCAGATGCCCTACGAGGTGCGCGGCGACGGGCAAAGCACGCGCGTGAAATTCCTGCGGACCGATCCGCTGCCGCTCGTCAGCGTGCGCGTGAACGGCGGCCGACGAGGTCACGTTCTTCATCGACACCGGAGGCTCGGAGGTCGCGCTCGACACCGAGTTTGCGCGCGAGCTCGGCGTGCCGCAATTCGGGGCGGTGCAGGGCACCTTTTCCGGCGGCCAGCACGCGGAGGTTCATCAAGGGCGGATCGACAGTCCCTCACGCTCGGCGACTGGACGGTGCGCAACCTGCCCGTCGCGATCCTGCCGCTGCGCCAGCTTTCGCAAGGGCTCGGCGCAAAGCGGATCGACGGCTTCTCGGGACGACGCTCTTCTACCATTTCCTCGCGACCCTCGATTTTCCGAACGGCGAGCTCGTGCTGCGCCGAAAGGACGCGACGAGCCTCGCGCAGTTCATGGCATCCGCGGGCAACAGCGTCGCGGTCCCGTTCTGGATCGCGGGCGATCATTTCATGGTGGGCTGGGGCCGGGTGGAGGCGCTTGCGCCTTCGCTCCTCTTCGTCGACACCGGGCTCGCCGGCGCCGGCGTCAAGCTCGCGGAGTCGGTGATCAAACAAGCCGGCATCAGGCTCGAGGAAGACAAGGCCTCCACCGGCGCAGGCGGCGGCGGAACGCTGAAGATCGTGCCGTATGTCGTGCATCGCCTGTCGTTCGGGGAGGTGCAGGAAGACCAACGTCGCCGGGCTCTATGACGGACCGTTTCCCTGGCAAACCAGCTTCGGCTTCGAGCTCGCGGGCATGGTCGGCCACGATTTCTTCAAGCCTTACGCAATTACCTTCGATTTCGAGAACATGAAGATCTTTCTGCGCAAAGGTTAGAGTCGCGTGGCGGCCGTCGCACCGGGTCGGAACGGACCTGCGCGTTTGGCCAGGTTGTCGGATCGTGACGAACGACCACATCGTTGCCCGCGGCGACGTCGTGTACCAGGCGTGTAAGATGGGATTGGAGCCGTTTCGAAGCGCGCGGCCCTCCGCGCCCAAGGATTGCAGCATCATGCACCCGTTAGACATATTTCGTGTGGGAGCGATCGCGCTCGGCGTCGCGCTTTCGCCCGTCGTCCGCGGCGAAGCGGCGGAGGCACTGCCGCCCACGCCCGTCGCTCCCTCCGATGCGAAGGCGGGTGCGTTTCGCCACCTCGAGGCTTTCCAGGAGATCGCCGCGGCGAATGGCGGCACCCGCGCCTCCGGGACGCCGGGATACGATCGATCGGCGGACTACGTGGCCGAGAAGCTCAAGAGCGCCGGATATGTCGTTCGCTTCGAAGAGTTCGAGTTTCCCTATTTCGAAGACCGCACGCCGCCGATCCTCACGATAGCCGACGCGCCGGAACCTGCAGCCGGCCGGGTACGCACTTTGACGAACTCGGGTTCGGCCGATGTCACGGCGGCGCTGCGTGCCGTGAATCTCGAGCTGACGGACACGCCCGGAGCATCGACCAGCGGCTGCGAAGCACATGATTTCGACGGCTTCACGCGCGGCGCGATCGCGCTGGTCCGGCGCGGCACCTGTACGTTTCAGGTGAAAGCCGAGAACGCGGTGGCCGCCGGCGCTGTCGGCGTCGTCATCATGAACGAGGGAACCGCCGGCCGCACCGACGGCTTCTCCGGTTTGCTGAACAAGTCGGTCGATGTTCCGGTCGTCGGCATTTCCTATGATCGCGGCCGGGCGCTGGAACGGCTCCTTCAGGCCGGTAGCGTCACCGCACGCCTCGCCGTCGACGCGATCGCCGGCAAGCGGTCGAGCCGGAACGTGCTCACCGAGCCCGATGTCGCGTGGGCCGTTGATCGTGGTCGGCGCCCATCTCGACAGCGTGCCGGAAGGTCCCGGCATCAACGACAATGGCAGCGGCTCGGCCGCGGTGCTCGAGGCTGCCCTCGTGCTCGCCGACACGTTCCAGCGCACGCCCGGCCAACGTGCAGTTTGCCTTCTGGGGCGCGGAAGAGCGCGGGCTCGTCGGCTCGCGCCACCATGTCGGAGCGCTGTCGGAGGAAGAGCGCCGCAAGATCGGCGTCTACATCAACCTCGACATGGTCGGCTCGCCGAACTTCGGTCGCGGTTCGTCCAGCGCTCGCCCGAGGCGGACAGCGAGCTCGCCACCAGCGTCCGGCAAAAGCTCCTCGGCGAATTCAAAGACCGCAGCGTGCCGGTGGAGGAGCGTGGCGGCGGGCGCACCGGCACCGACGATGCCGCGTTCTTTCAAAAGGGCATTCCGACCGTCGGGCTCCACACCGGGTCGGGAGCGCCGAAATCGCAGGCCCAGGCCGACCTGTTCGGCGGCGCGGCCGGCAAGCCCTACGATCCCTGCTATCACAAGGCGTGCGATACGACGGCGAATATCGACCGCGGGGCTCTGGAAGAAAATGCCCGCGCGCTCGTCCGCGTTCTCGAGGCCGTGATCCCGAGGACGGCGGGCGACGCCAAGGCCGGCGTGCCGGAGCCGAAATAGTCGGAGCCGCAATAACCGGCGCTCTCAGCAGCGGCAAATCCCGCGGGCGCTCGCGCCGGGCGGCCGCTACTTCGGATCCATTCCTCTCGCCTTCAGGACGGCGGCTGCCGCGGGGCCGGTGACGAATTTGACGTACGACGTCGCGGCGTCCGGTGCCTTGGTGCCGGCGCCGAGTCCCGCCGAGAACACGGTCACGAGGTTGAGGTCTCCCGGCAACGGGCCGACCAACTGGGCTCCCGACACGGGAATGATTTCGGAGGTCTGCGCGACACCGATCTCGGCTTCGCCCTTGGCGACGACCTCGGCCGACTGGTCGCCGGGCACCAGCACGGTCTTCGGCTTCATCTGGTCGGCGATGCCGAGGCGGTCGAGCACGCGCGCGAAATAGACGCCGCTCAAGCCGCCCTTCGCCGGGTCCGCATAGACGACCGACTTCGCGGCGAGCAGCGAACGCTTGAGCGCATCCACCGTGCTGATGTCGGGCTTCGGCGCGCCCGCCCGCGTGGTGACGGCCACCGCAATTCCGGCGACGTCCGCGATCGAACCCGGCGTGAGCTTGTCCTGCTTCTGCAACTCGTCCATCACCGGGCGCGACAGAATGATCACGTCGGCGGTCTCACCCTCGAGGACGCGCTTTCTGATGTCGGCGACGAGGCTGTAACCGAGCGACAGCTTGTTGCCGGTGGTCCGCTCGTACTGCGGCGCAAGCTCGTTGAGCGCGGCGGTCAGCGCCACCGAGGCGAGGACCTTGATCTCCGCCGCCTGCACGAGCGACGAAAGCAGCAGACCGCCCACCGTCGAAATGCCGACGCCGGCGGCAAACGAAATCCTGATCATCCCTGTCCTCCCTCGGTGCGCTCACAACCGGCGCATCATCGTGCCGGGAGCGTATCGAAGAAGGATGTTCGCGTGCAAGTTCTGCAAAGTCGATGGGCGTCGCCCGCGGGATCGCAGACGCGTGTCGAGGCTCTGCCTTTGATCTTTATTGAGCGAGCCCCGGCCGGCACGATTGCGCCGGCCGTACGATCGTCGATCGCCTCCGCGCCCTTATGGAGGAAGACCGGCGTCGGTCATGCAATGCTCGATAGGCAGATTCACGCACCTCGCCCCAGTTATAGTACATGCCGCCGTAATGGCGTTTCGCTTCCGTCATGCATCTTTGGACGATGGCGTCGCGGCCCGTTGCCGCCGACCCCCTCGATGCTGCCAGCGTCTGCGATGTCCACGTCGCAACGGCAAGTGCCGTCACGAGCGCAGTCGATGACAAGTTTACCCCTCTCATACGTCGATCCTTAGCCTCTGTTTTCGCCGCTGCTCCTGACAGCGGGCGCACGAATGTCTGCCGACGCCAGGGCCCATCGGCACCGGCGCAGCGGTTGCATCCTTGAATCGTTCCCGGAGTTGTTGGCGTGGCGGTCGGTCTCGCACCGCAGCGCAAAATGAGTCTAGGTCTTTGGTGGATTATTGCAAATTAATTCGAAATATCTTGGATTCGAAGGACTTCTTCCCGTTAATACTCGAAAGACATCAATGCGGCGCGCTCGAGCGCGAGATTCAGCGGGCCGGCGAGGCGCTATAATCTATTAAATACAACGTTTTGATCGAGTTTGTGACAGTATCCGCGAACGCAGTGCGCGCGTTACCTTCATACCGCTACTCGCAGCACCGCATATTGCGCGTAGTCGCGATAGGGCCGCGCGAAGATCAGGAATGCATCGTGTGCATGGGCGCGGGCCCTGAGCGTCGGTTCGAGCGTCGTCACGGGGAGTGACGTGGAACGCCGCGAGCCAGCGGCGCAGCAGCGTGCGGAACACGTCCGGGCAGGCGGCGTCTGGCCGCCGAAGTCGACGATGTGCAGCTCGCCGCCGGGACCGAGGAGCGACGAGCGCGTGATCGATCACCGCCTCCCATTGCGGGATCATCGACAGGCTGTAGGAGACGAACACGCGGTCGAACCGCGCGATCCCGAACAGCGGCTGCGGATCGAAGGAGGTGGCGTCGGCCTGGGCGAGCCGCACTTGCGACGCGAGGCCGGCGCGGGAGATGGTCGCGGCGGCCGAGGCGAGCATTTCCGTCGAGACGTCGATCCCGAAGAGGCGGGCGGCCGGGTAGCGAGCCGCGGCGACGGCGAGGTTGCGGCCGGTGCCGCAGCCGATCTCGAGGATCGCGTCGCCGTCGCGCGGTGCGAGGTCGTCGATCAGCCGGTCGCGTCCGAGCAGGAAGTATTTGCGGGTGAGATCGTAGATGTGGCGCTGATGCCGGTAGGTCCGGTTCATCAGCTCGGCCGACGAGACCAACGTCATGTCACCCCCGCAGCACGTAGAGATGGAAGCCGCCATAGATCGCGGAGCGGTCGCGGCGCGTGAGTTCGCGCGATTGGTCGGCTTCGTAGCTCCACTGCTCCAGCACGTCGTCGTCGACCCGCCCGGGCAGCAGCGTCGGCTCCGCGGCGGTGCGGAAGATCACGCGCGCGCCGGGCTTCGCGGTGCGGGTGATTTCGCGCCACAGCTCGTTGAGCTGCACGTCCGACATCCAGTCCTGGGCATCGAGCAGGACGTAGCGGTCGAGCGACTGCGGCGGGCGGCTCTTGAGGTATTCGGTGAACGAGCGGTTGAGCACCTCGACGCGGTCGGCGCGGTCGCGGATGGCGGCGAAATGCTCCCGCTCGAGATACGGCGGAACCGGGCCGGAGCCGCCGTCGGAATAGGAGCGGCCGAACGCCTGCCAGGCGAAGTAGTTCTCCGCGATGCTGAACTCGCAGGCGAGCTTCTCGACGCGCTCGCGCAGCACCGTCACCATGTTCGGCGCGCCCTCGCCGAGCGCGGCGTATTGCGCGGGCGGAATGCCGAGACCGTAAAGCGCCAACTGGCGGCGGCTCGCCCAGCGGATGATCGGACTGTCGAACAGCGGCGCCACCGAGGCATCGAAGAACGCCCGCTGCTCTTCGAGCGAACGGGCGGCGAGCACCTTGCTGAGGTCGACGCCGTGGACACGCGCGACGAGATGCCCAAGGCCGATCGAATAGCCGAGCAGGCCATAGCGATAGATGTTCTTCGAGAACATCGAAATGCGGCGGCGGCCGAAACCGGAGAGCGCACGGCCTTCCCAATAGGCGCGGCTTTCATCGTCCAGCCGGTCCTTGAGAAAGCGCCAGTAGGCGGCGACGTTCGCCTCTTCGTCGGCCTCGCCGAAGAAGCGGTAGAACGACTGCCACGACGGCAGATAGCGCACCGCTGCGAGCTTCAGCCGGTTGAGCGCGATATGGGCGCGGCTGAGATCGACCGCGGTGATGCGCCCGGGATCGGCGATCAGATAGGAGAGGACGTTGCACCCTCCCGACGCGATCGCCACCACGTGGCAATCCGGGGTGAGCGCCAGCGCCTCCATGTCGACCTCGGGGTCCTCCCAGATCTGGGGGTAAACCAGCCCCTTGAATGCCCAGGTGAACATGATTTCGAGCAGGCCTTCGCGCGAAAAGGCGCGATTGCGGCGCACCGCCTGGTTCAGGCGATGGCTGGCCGCGACTTTGGATGCGGACTTCAAGCCGAGCTCCACGTAAACGGTCGAATCGACAGCGGATTAGGCACCAGCGCGGATGTAAGTTTGATGACGGGTTCGTGGCCGTTCTGCGCGGGCGCCCCCGCCGGATGGCTGGGGATGCCCGCTCGCAGGATCATCGAAACGTCACTCCGGCGTGGTTGTCTAGAGGGAAGAATGACGACATTATTTCGGAGGCGCCCAATGACCATTCGCATCCGTACCCCTTTGTCCCGACGCCGCTTTCTCACCACCTCCGCAGCGACCCTCGCGGCCGCGGGCGTCTCGCGGCCTTATCTCAGCCGTGCGGCCGATCGCCCCACGGTGAGCCACGGCGTCCAGTCCGGCGACGTTTCGCTCGATTCCGGCGTGGTGTGGGTGCGGGCGGATCGCCCGTCGCGTCTCCTCGTCGACTGGGCGACCACCGAGAGCTTCAAGGACAGCCACCGCGCCGCCTATCTCGACGTGCTCCCCGAAAGCGACTTCACCGCCAATGTGCTGCTCGAAGGCCTGCCGGCGGCGCAGGACATCTTCTACCGCGTGCAGCTCGAGGAACTCAACTCGCCGACGATCACCGGGGAACCGGTCGTCGGGCGCTTCCGCACCGCGCCGGCGGACCGGCGCTCGGTCACCTTCGCCTGGTCGGGAGATACCGCCGGCCAGGGCTGGGGCATCGATGAATCCCGCGGCGGCATGCGGCTCTACTCGACCATGCTGCGCAACCGCCCGGACTTCTTCATCCATAGCGGCGACAACATCTATGCCGACGGGCCGATCCCCGCCGAGCTCAAGCTGCCGAACGGCGAGATGTGGAAGAACATCGTCACCGAGGAAAAGTCGAAGCCGGCGGAAACGCTCGCCGAGTTCCGCGGCGCCTACAAATACAACTTGATGGACAAGAACGCGCTCGCGTTCAATCGCGAGATTCCGATCTTCTCCCAGTGGGACGACCACGAGGTCACCAACAACTGGTGGCCCGGCGAGCCGCTGACGCGGGCCGAGCACCTTCGCAAGAAGTACGTCGACAAGAACGTGCTCGCGATGGCGGCGCGCGCGAGCCGCGCGTTCCACGAATACATGCCGATGCGCCAGACCCAGGCCGAGGCCGGCCGGGTCTACCGGAAGATTTCCTACGGGCCGATGCTCGACGTCTTCATGCTCGACATGCGCAGCTATCGCGGCCCGAACAGCGAAGGGCTTCAGGACAAATACGGCCCCGACGCCTACTTCCTCGGGCCGGCGCAGATCGCCTGGCTCAAGCGCGAGCTCCTCGCGTCACGTGCGACCTGGAAGGTGATCGCGGCCGACATGCCGATCGGTCTCATCGTGGTCTACGACGTCGACCGCAACTGGGGCGTCGAGGCGATCGCGCAGGGCGACGGACCGCCGCGCGGTCGCGAGCTCGAGATCGCCGATCTCCTCTCGTTCATCAAGCGCGCCAATGTCCGCAACACAGTGTGGCTGACCGCCGACGTGCATTACACCGCCGCGCACTACTACGATCCGAACAAGGCGGTGTTCCAGGACTTCGAGCCGTTCTGGGAATTCGTGTCGGGGCCGATCCACGCCGGCACCTTCGGCCCCAATACGCTCGACAACACCTTCGGGCCGCAGCTCGTCTACATCAAGGCGCCGACCAAGGAGCAGGGGCAGAACCTGTCGCCGGCGCTCGGGCTGCAGTTCTTCGGCGTGGTCGCGATCGACGGCGCGACCGAAGTGATGACGGTGACACTCAAGGACACCGACGACCACGCCCTGTGGTCGACGAAGCTCGATCCGAAATTCGGGTGATCGATCGCCAGCGGCCTGTAGCCCGCATGCACAGGACATCGGGCGCGGGCTTTCTCGACGCACAACGTCCGAGTCGCTTCGCATCCGGGCTACGCGCCAAGCCCAGTCCCGTAGGGCGGGCAAAGCGAAGCGTGCCCAGTGAAGTCATGGGCGCGGGCAGGCCGACGATGGGCCGCGCGCATCCGCCAAACGAAGAATATCGAAGCCTGCGTGGGCACGCTTCGCTCAGCCCACCCTACGGCACGCCTACTCCCCCGCCGGCTCGAGCACGCGCGGGGCGGATGCGCGGTGGGCGTCTCGGCGGCCTCGGGGATGCGCACGACGTTGCCGAGGAAGCAGCGTGCGCTCTCCTCCCAGGTGAGCGTCTCCGCATAGCGCCGGCAGGCAGCGCGCGGGATGGTAAGCGCCTGGAGGCAGGCCGAACGTAAATCCTCGTCGAGCGCCGCGACCGGCGCGCTGCCGACGACGTCGCGCGTCGCCGCGACCGGGAAGCCGGCGATCGGCAGGCCGCTCGCCAGCGCTTCGAGCAGCACGAGGCCGAAGGTGTCGGTGCGGCTCGGAAACACGAAGACGTCGGCGGCAGCATAGATCGCGGCGAGCTCGGCGCCGCGCTTGGTGCCGAGGAAGGTGGCGTCGGGAAAGCGCTGCGTCAGGCTTTCGCGCGCCGGTCCGTCGCCCACCACGACCTTGCTGCCGGGCAGATCGAGCGACAGGAAGGCTTCGACGTTCTTCTCGACCGCAAGACGTCCGACCGCGAGGAACACCGGGCGCGGCAGTCCGAGATCGACGGCGCGATCGGGATTGAACAGGCGGGAGTCGACCCCGCGCGGCCAGCGCAGCACGGTGTGGAAGCCCTGCTGGCGCAGCTCCGCTGCGAGCGAGGGCGTCGAGACCATGGTGCCGCGGCCGGCATTGTGGAACCAGCGCAGCCACGCCCAGGTCCAGCCCTGCGGGACCGGGAAGCGCGCCGACGCATAGTCGGCGAAACGGGTGTGGAAGCTCGTGGTGAACGGCAGCCGTTCGGTGAGGCAGTACCAGCGCGCGAGATGCCCGATCGTACCTTCGGTGGCGATGTGGATCGCGTCCGGACGGATGGCGGCGATGCGGCTGAAGATTTCACGCCGGCGCGGCAGCGCGAGCCGGATGCCGGGATAGCTCGGCAGGCCGATGCTCGGGAAACCTTCCGGGTTGAGGAATACCACCTCGGCGCCGAGCGCCTTCGCCGCCTGCGCATTCGCCTCCAGCGTCTGCACCACTCCATTGACCTGAGGTCGCCATGCGTCGGTGGCGATGAGGATCCGCATCAGGCCGCTCTCGCCCTCTGGGCGACGGGCGCGAGCTCCTGGGGCGGGGTCCACAGGATTTCGAGCCCGCCTTTCGCCGTTTCCACCACCACCGTGCAGCTCTCGATCCAGTCGCCGCAGTTGACGTAGTGCACCCCGCCGATGTCACGGCTCGCCGGGTGATGGATGTGTCCGCAGATCACGCCGTCGCAGCGATGGCGGCGCGCCTCCGCCGCGAGCGCCTGCTCGAAATCGCCGATGTAGTTGACGGCCTTCTTGAGCTTGAGCTTGGCCCAGCCCGACAGCGACCAGTAGCCGAGGCCGAACCGGCGCCGAAACCAGTTGGTGACCTTGTTGATCGTCATGGCGAGCACGTTTGCCTGATCGCCGAACAATGACAGCCAGCGAGCGTGCTTTACCACGAGGTCGAAACGGTCGCCATGGGTCACGAGATAGCGCCGGCCGTCGGCGGCGACATGGACCGCGTCGGCCACCACCTCGATGCCGCCGAAATGGGTGCCGAAGTAGTTGCGCAGGAACTCGTCGTGGTTGCCCGGCACGTAGATGAGGCGCGTGCCCTTGCGCGCCTTGCGCAGCAGCTTCTGCACCACGTCGTTGTGGGGCTGCGGCCAGTACCAGCCGGTCTTCAATTGCCAGCCGTCGACGATGTCGCCGACGAGGTAGATGACGTCGGCCTCGAGGTCGCGCAGAAACGCGAGAAGCCGGTCCGCCTGACACGTCTTGGCCCCCAAATGCACGTCTGATATGAACACGGTGCGATACGGGGCGGGCGGGGTCTGCTGCACGTCGTGACCATCGCTGACAGTCAAAAATTCTAGCTCGGCAGGCACCTTGTCCGATTCTTGCGTCAACTCCATGACGCCATTGTCGCAATGTTGTCGCTTCCGGGGGGGCAAGATGACCGATCGAGTCGCGGCGCGCCGTTCGAGCGCGGAAATTACTGTGGATGCCGTCCCGTCGACGGCGCCTCGGCGCCTGTCGCAAGGAGAGGGCGATTTGCTCAGTCGGTTACGGAGCCTGGTGGCTGCGTTCGGAGCTCGCTTCGGGTGGAACTGGGTCGGCTATGCGATCGGCCTCACCATCGTCGCCATCTCGCTCTACGTCCTCAGCCATCTTCTGCAAGACATCGAGTGGTCGGGCGTGCTCGCAGCGGCGAAGGCGACCCCGCCGAGCCATATCGTCGCTGCCATCCTCGCCATCGGCGGCGCTTACTTCACCCTGTCGTTCTACGATTTCTTCGCGCTGCGCGTGATCGGCGCCAAGCACGTGCCTTACCGGATCGCGGCGCTGGCGAGCTTCACGAGCTATGCCATCGGCCACAACATCGGTGCCACGGCGTTCTCCGGCGGCGCGGTGCGTCTGCGCATCTATTCGTATTTCCGCCTCGGGGTGATCGACGTCGCGAAAATCTGCTTTCTCACCGGGCTCACCTTCTGGATCGGCAATCTCGTGGTGCTCGGCACCGGAATGGCTTACCGGCCCGAGGTGTCGAGCCTCATCCTGCAGATTTCGCCGGGCGTCATTCGCGCGATCGGGATCACCGGCGCTGATCGTGCTGTCCGCCTACATCATCTGGGTCGGGCGCGCCCGCCGCTCGTTCGGCCGCAAAGGCTGGCGGGTGACGCTGCCGGGCGGCTACTCGACCCTGATCCAGGTCGGCATCGGCATCGCCGACCTCACCTTCGCCTCGCTCGCCATGTACAGCCTGGTGCCGTCGGTTCCGAACGACGACTTCATCACCGTGTCGATCGCCACCGTGTCGGCGACGCTGCTCGGATTTGCGAGCCATGCCCCGGGCTCGCTCGGCGTGTTCGATGCCGCGATGCTGGTCGCGCTGCCCGACATGAGCAAGGAGGAGCTGGTCGCCGCGCTGATCATCTACCGCGTCCTCTATTTCATGATTCCCTTCGTTATCGCGCTCCTCATCATGGCCTATTGGGAGGTGACGCTGTTTCTCGAAGGCACGCGGGGAGAGGGCGGGCGGAAGCCGCTCGAAGTCGTGGCGCGGACGAACGGGATCGCGTCGAGTAAGCGCCGGCCGCGCCGTAACTGGCACGCTTATTGCTGAAATTCGAAGTCCGGGCTGGCAATGTCGACAGATGAGTCCGGACGGAGGCCGCCGAGGTGCCGACGGCGCCGTCAGGGACGTCTCCAGCCTGTTCGCGATTGAAGGCGGTGCCTGCGCTGACGAGCGGCGGCATTGCGCCCGGCCGAGCAAGGCGGCCGGGCCATCGTGCGAGTCAAGCGTGAGGAGCGTGCCATGATTCGAGATGGATCGCAGACGGCTGTTGGGTGCGGGATCGACCCTGTTCGCGTTCACCGCATTGGCCCAGCGTGTGGCGCGTGCGGCGGGCTCGCCGGGCCTGACGACCCACATGCTCGATACCGCGAGCGGGAAGCCGGCCGAAGGCGTCAAGATCGACTTCTCGGTGCTCGACGGCGAAGTCTATCGCTTCATCAAGACGGTCCACACCAACGTCGACGGCCGCAATGCCGAGCCGCTGCTGACCGAAGAGAACATGAAGGTCGGCCAGTATCAGCTCGTGTTTCACCTCGCGGCCTATTTCACCAAGCTCGGCACCATCCTGCCCAATCCGCCGTTCCTGGAGAAGGCGGTCATCCAGTTCGGCATGGCCGACGCGACCTCGCACTATCACGTGCCGCTGTTGGCATCGCCGTGGAGCTTCACGACCTATCGCGGCAGTTGATCCGCAGCTGTGCAGGAACCCATTTGATCGACGGGAGAGATCACATGCAGTTTCGCTTAGGGAATGCGGCGCTAGCCTTGGTCGCCGGAACGATGCTCTGCGGATACGCGGCCGTTGCCGCCGCCGAGCCGGACATGAACGCCGTCAACGCCATGGACCGCGCGGCGTTCGTCCAGAAGTTCGGCGGGATTTTCGAGAAGTCGCCGTGGGTCGCCGAGAAGGCGTGGGAGAAGCGGCCGTTCGCCAGCGTCGACGATCTCCATGCGGCGATGGTGAACATCGTGAAGCATTCCCCGGTTCCGAACCAGCTCGCGTTGCTGCAGAGCCATCCCGATCTCGCCGGCAAGGAAGCCCAGGCCGGCGCCATGACGGCGTCGTCGGTGTCGGAGCAGGCGAGCGCCGGCCTCAACGCGCTCTCCAAGGCCGAGATGGCGCAGATCTCGGACCTCAATGCCGCCTACAAGCAGAAGTTCGGATTTCCCTTCATCATCGCGGTGAGAATGCATACCAAGGAGGGCATCTTCTTCGAGTTCAATCGCCGCCTTGCGAACGAGACGCAGGCCGAGTTCGCCAACGATTTGCAGAACGTCTACGCGATCACGCGGCTACGGCTCGGTGCGATCTAGGTCGCGGCGCCATGCGCCCGCCGCGCCGGGCATCGCCTGCCGCCGCTGCTCGTGTTTGCCCTTGCGAGTGCAGGTCACTGCCCAAGGGATGAGCTTTTGATGTGAAATCGATCGATCTGTTAGTCCTGCTGCTCCCTCAAAAGGCGGCCGCCGGCGGCCTCCGTGCGGAGCCTCTTTCGTTCATGGCCCTTACTGCTCGGCAAAGCTCGACCATCGCGCTGCTGGTCGCCGGCGCGCTGTTCATGGAGCAGCTCGACGGCACGGTCATCGCGACGGCGCTGCCGCAGATGGCGGAGACATTCGGCGTCGCCCCGGTCGACCTCAACATCGGCATCTCGGCCTACATGCTCACCGTCGCGGTGTTCATTCCGGCGAGCGGCTGGGTCACCGACCGGTTCGGCGCGCGCGCGGTGTTCGCCTCGGCGATCGCGACCTTTCTGGTCGCTTCGATCGCCTGTGCCGTGAGCAGCACGCTCACGACGTTCACCGCGGCGCGCATTCTGCAGGGCGTCGGCGGCGCGATGATGGTCCCGGTCGGCCGCCTCATCGTGCTGCGCAACACCGAGAAGCAGGACCTGATCCGCGCCATCGCGTTCCTCACCTGGCCGGCGCTCACCGCGCCGGTGCTCGGGCCGCCGCTCGGCGGGCTGATCACGACCTACGCCACCTGGCGCTGGATTTTCCTGCTCAACATTCCGATCGGGCTCGTCGGCCTCGCGCTTGCGCTCGTGCTCATCCCGAATGCGCGGGGCGCCGCCACCGGGCGGTTCGACTGGAAGGGCTTCGTGGTCACCGGGCTCGCGAGCTTCGGCCTGATGTACAGCCTCGAATCGATCGCGCGCAATCGCATCGACTGGCGCATCACCGTGCCGCTGCTCGTGGCGAGCGTCGTCGCCGCGGTCTACGGCATCCGCCACGCGCGCCGCGTCGCGCATCCGCTGCTCGATCTCACGCCGTTCGCTCTCCCGACCTTCGCGATCACGGTCGGCGGCGGACTTCTCGTCCGCGCCGCGATCAGCGCCGCGCCGTTCCTGCTGCCGCTGATGTTCCAGCTCGCGTTCGGGCTCGACCCGCTCACCTCCGGATTGCTGCTGCTCGGCGTGTTCGCGGGAAACCTCGGCATGAAGCCCGCGACCAACCGGGTGCTGCAGACCTTCGGCTTCCGCCGCACCCTGCTCGTCAACGGCTGCCTGGTGATCGCGACCATCATGGCCTGCGGGCTGATGACGCCGGAGACGCCGAAGGCGCTGATCGTCGCGGTGCTGTTTCTCAGCGGACTGTCGCGCTCGATGGAGTTCACCACCATCAACGCGCTGAGCTTCTCCGAGCTTTCACAGGAACGGATGAGCGGCGCCAACACGCTGTTCAGCATGATGCAGCAGATGGGAAACGCGCTCGGCGTGGCGTTCGGCGCCATCGCGCTGCGGCTCGCGGCGCTCGCGCATGGCGATGTCGCGGGCTCGACGGTCGGCGATTTCCACTTCGCGTTCTTCGCCGTCGGCTTCGTCGGCCTGATCGGGGTCGCGGAGTTTCGCCGCCTGCCCGCGCACGCCGGCGAGGTTTTGCGCCAGCGCCCCGCGCCGGCGAAGTCGTGATCGCGAAGGCTGCGCGCGCATCACTCTGCCGTCATCGCCGGGCTTGTCCCGGCGACCCCGATCATCGGGGCACGGCCGTGCCGTCGCTGAGTCGGGGTGGCCGGGACAAGCCCGGCCATGACCATCATGTTTTCAGAGTAACGAGCATCACGGCTTCGTCTCGGCCGGCGGCGCCGGGCTCTCGCTCGGCTTCGCCGCGTCGTCCTTCGGTTCCTCTTGGGCCGGAGCGGCAGCGGGCGCGGCCTCGGCCGGGTGCGTCCGGCTTCGCGTTGCCGCTTCCGGTTTGGCGGCGTCGGCGTTCGGCGCTTCCGGCTTCGGTGCGACGCCGGGAATGGGCGGCATGCCGGGAATTGGGCTGGCGCCGGGAAGATCCCGGGAATGCGCATGGGGCTCATGCCCGGCATGCCGGGAGGAAGCCCGGCAGGCCTCGGTTGCTCTTCCGGCTTGTCCGTCGTCACGTCCTTCAAGTTCCAGCCGAGAATCTCGGCCTGCTGGCTCGGCAGGCGGAATTCGAAATCGGCGGCCTTGGTCGTTGATCGCCTTCGCCTTGTCGGGCTTGCCGTCCGTCGCCGTCGGCTCCGCGGTCACCTGGACCCAGCCGTCGGCGGGATTGCCGACATTGGTGAGCGTCACCCGCACGCCGTCGGCGTCGGCGACGACGCGCCGGGCGTCCGCGGCCGCCGGGGCGGTGCGCTTGCGCACGTCCTGGAAGCTGAAGGCGTCGAACAGCGTGGCGAGGCGCGACACCTTGAAGGCGTCGGGCTCGCGGTTGTCCGGCACGTTCTGAAGATCGAACTCGCCGGGCTTCTTGTCGTCCGCCGCGATGGTGATCGTCTCGCCGGCGCCGCCCGACAGCGTGACCTTCTTGATCTCGCTGCGCTTGGTGTCGAAATCGACGTTGGCGTACCAGCCGGTGCGGTTCGGCCGGCACGCGCACGGTTCCGCGCGCGAGCCAGGTCTGCGGCTGGCCCTTGATGCGGACGAACTGTCCGCCGCCGGCGCTGCCCGCGGCGTTGTCGTTGTTGCCGACGACGATGTCCGCGATGTCGCCGTTGGCGGCGCGGAACACGATCTCCTTGCCGCTGCCGTCGCCGGTATCGGCGAGGCCGAGCTCGGAATAGCGGCTCGGGGTCGGCGGTCCGCGCATCGTTGAAGGTGAGCCCGGCGCTCTGCGTCACCACCTCGCGCAGGGCGTCGAGGCGGACCGGAAAGCCGGAATCGGCGGCGACGAATTCGCAGCCGCGCCGCTCGATGGTGAAGGTGTCGGCACCGTCGCGGATGGTGATGCCGGTGAGCTCGCCGGCCCGGCTGCGCAATGCCGGCACGACCGCCTCGCCGCGGTGATCCGAGGGCACCGCGGTCGCGGTGGAGTGCACCACCGCCGCGGTGGCGGCGACGCAGACGGCGGCGATCCCGCCAAGAACGGTGAGTTGCCTCGCGTTCATCGATGCGGTCCTTCCTTCACCGGCACCGGCCGCCGCGGCCGGCGCATTGCGAACAACAATGCGATGATCGCGACGACGAGCGGCACCACGCCGACGTTCACCGCGGTGATCCAGTTCTTGAGGTCGTCGACGTTGCGGCGCAGCGCGAACTGCACGTCGCGCAGCTCGGAGCGGATCGTGAGCAACTGGGCGCGGAAGCCTTCGATCGCCTTGACCTGCTCCGGCGTGAGCACGTCGACCGAGCCTTCCGGCGCACGCGGGAGCTGGGCGAGCTTCTGCTCGGTGTCCTTGAGCTCCTGGGTGAGCTGCTGCTCCTTGGCGCGGAACCGCTGGTCGGCGTCCGCCTCCATCCGCTGGATGAGCTCGAACGGCCGCCACGAGATGCCGCGGCCGCGCAGGTCGGACAATGCCGCGCCGCCCGCCATCTGCTCGACGGCGTTGATGACGAAGTCGCCGTTGTTCGCGAAGGCCTGGGCGATCTGCTGGCCGAGCAGCGGACTGCTGCTGGATCCAGTTGCGGTCCATCAGCAGGTCGGCATCGCCCACCAGGATGACGTTGATCGGCTTCGTCGAGCGCTTGAGCGTGTCGCCCTTGGGCGCCGGGTCCTGTGGGCGCGGCGTCCGCGGCGCTTGTCCTTGTCGGCCGGCGGACCGTCGGGATAGGCGCTGTCGAGGGTGCCGGAGAGCCGCGCCGCCAGCACCGGCGGCTTGTCGACGCGCTTGAGCCCCGAGAGGAAGCGCCGCGGATCGCCGGTGCGATCGGCGGCGACGGCGGCCTCGATCAGCACGGCGTTGTCGGTCGCCGACATCAGCGGCCGCAGCGCGATGCCGTCCTTGGCGGTGCCGAAGAACCCGCATCGGTCATCACGATCGCGGAGAGCTGCGCCAGGATCGCCTCGTCCTTGGCCAGCGCGTTGCCGCGCAGCGCGAGCCAGGGCAGGTTCTGCGTCACCACCGCGCGGCCGCCGACGTTGCGCTGGGTCTGCAGCGAGTAGGTCGAGTCGCCGATCACCTTGGTGGGGTCGAAGGTCACGCCCCAGGCCTTGAACAGCGGCTCGAGCGTCGAGCTCGCGTCCGGCACCGGCTGGCCGCCGGGGCCCATCTGGTTCTCGGCGAACGGATCGACGAAGACGATGGTCGGCTTGCCGGCGAGCACCCACTGGTCGATCTCGTAACGCGTCGCGTCGTCGAGATGCTGCGGGTGGACGACCATCAGCACCTTGGCGTCGTCCGGAATCTTGCCGCCGGATTGCGGCACGTTCTTCACGTCGAAGAACTGGCGCATCTGGGCGAGCGTCTGCTGCTCGGGGATGCGCGTCATCGGGCTGCCGGCGAGGCCGATGCCGTCGATCAGCGCGACGACCGGCTTGCCGCGGTTGCCGAGCTGGGCGACGAGCCGGGTGAGGTCGTATTCGAGGAACGTCTCGCGGTCCGGCGCGAACACGTTGATGGTGGAGCGGCCGGTGGTCGAGTTGGTCGCGGCGAGGCCGAAGAACAGCTGCTCGCCGCCGGCGCCCTGGAACGACTGGATGCCGTAGGCGACGGCGCGGTCCTCGTCCTCGGAGAACGGCCGCGGGTCGATCACCTCGAGGACGATGTGGCCGTTCGATGCGGCGACATAGGCATCGAGCATGGCGCGCACGCGCCCCGCGAAGGCCGCGAGTTGCGGCGCCTGCTTGGTCAGCCCGCTCGACAGGAACAGGCGGAAGCGCAGCGGCTCGTTGAGCTCGCCGACCAGCGTGCGCGTGCCCTGGCTCAGCGAATAGAGATGCTGCTGCGTCAGGTCGATGCGGCTCGAGCGCAGGAGTTGCGAGCTCATGATGTTGACGCAGACGAAGATCACGGCGCCGAGCACCGCCGCGATCGCCGCGATGCGGCCGGCGGTCAGCCGTCCGCGCCCCGGTCGCTCGCCGGACGGCTCGGGGCGCCCGGCGGCGGAATTCACAGATTCGGACATTTCACCCTCACGCCGCTTTCTTGACGTCGATCGCGAGCACGTTGAGCCACAGGCAGAACACGATCAACGAAACGAAGAAGATGATGGACGGCAGCTCCAGCACGCCCTCGGCGATGCGCTGGAACTGGCCGAGAAACGACATCGACCGCACCGCGTCGACGATCACCGGCGGCGCCCACGACCGCACCGCGGCGATGACGAGATCGAAGCCCGCCATCACGAACAGGAAGCTCACCGCGGTGGCGCCGATGAAGGCGAGCACCTGGCTCTTGGTCAGCGCCGAGATCGCCGCGGCGAGCGCGAGGAACGCGCCCGCCATCAGCCACGAGCCGATATAGGAGGTGAAGATCACGCCGTTGTCCGGCGAGCCGAGGATGTTGACGGTGATCCAGATCGGCGTCGTCAGCGCGAGCGCGAGTGCGGCGAAGGCCCAGGCGGCGAGCCATTTGCCGAGCACGATCTGCCACGGCGAGACCGGCAGCGTCATCAGGATTTCGATGGTGCCGCTGCGCCGCTCCTCCGCCCACAGGCGCATGGCGATCGCCGGCATCAGCACGAGGAACAGCCAGGGATGCCAGAAGAAGAAGCCGGAGAGATCGGCCTGGCCGCGGTCGAAGAACCCGGTCATGAAGAAGGTGAGGCCGGCGGCGAGCGCCAGGAACACGATCAGGAACACCGCCGCGACCGGGGTCGCGAAATAGGCGGCGAACTCCCGCTTGAAGACGAGCCAGGTGGGGCGCAAATCAACGGGGCGCAAGTCGAACCGCGCATGTCAGTTCCTCGATCCGTTGGTGATCTCGCGGAACACGTCCTCGAGGCTCGCGCGCTTGAGGAACATCTCGGAGACCACGATGTTCGAGCGGCCGAGAATGCCGGCGAGCTCCGCCGCCGTCGGCCGCTTCTGCGGCGCATGGACGAGCAGGCGGGTGGCGCCGTCGACGCGCTCGGCGACATAGACCTTGGAGACGCCGGGCTGGGTCGAGAGAATCTCGATCGCCTTGCGCGGATCGGCGGTGGCGATGGTCATCGCCAGCGCCTCGGTCTCGTGCGGCCGCGCCAGCAGCTCGGCCGGCGTCGCATCCGCCAGCATGCGCCCCTTGGCGATGATGATGGCGCGGGTGCACACCGCTTCCACCTCTTCCAGGATATGGGTCGAGATGACGATCGCCTTTTGCGGGGCGATGGCGCGGATCAGCTCGCGCATCTCGTGCTTCTGGTTCGGATCGAGACCGTCGGTGGGCTCGTCGAGGATGAGCACGTCGGGATCGTGCACCAGCGCCTGGGCGATGCCGACGCGCCGCTTGAAGCCCTTGGAGAGCGATTCGATGCGCTGGTTCCAGACGTCCGCGAGATCGATGCGCTCGACGAGCTCGGCCAGCCGGTCGTTGGCCTGCCGCTTGGAGAGGCCGTGCATCCCGGCGATGAAGCCGAGAAAGTCGCCGACGCTCATGTCGGCATAGGCGGGCGCACCCTCCGGCAGATAGCCGAGACGGCGGCGCGCCTCGATCGGCTGGGTATGGCTGTCGTAGCCCTCGATGAACGCCTGTCCCGAGGTCGGCTCCAGGAATCCGCTGATGATCTTCATCGCGGTCGACTTGCCGGCCCCGTTGGGGCCGAGGAAGCCGACGACCTCGGCCCGATCGACGGCGAACGAAATGCCGTCCACCGCGGTCAAGGACCCGAACCGTTTGACGATATCCCGTGCTTCGACGAGCGCCATCTGTTCTGCTCCTGGCATTTCCACCGGACGGATCGCGGACGGTGTGCCGTTTTTGGCAACGGACGATCAACCCCGCCTCGCGAAGCGTCGAATTAGCGCCATCGACGCAAATTACAAGAGGTTTTCACGACGCACGGACGACGCGCCTCGTGCGTAGATCCGTCCGGCGAGGCGCAAGGAAAAGCGCCGGCAATTGTGCTCGCTTTGTTGGCCGCAGCCGGCGCGATCGCCGATGCGACGTTTCGACGTATCGGCGACGGGCGAGCGAACTGCCGCGGAAATCCGCAGCTGGGGCGGCGCGCGAAATCCACTGGCGGAGCGAGTCGTCAGCGCGAAACCAAACGATATCGGGATTTGCGGACGGGCCGAAAAGATGAATTGCGCGGAGCGGCAGGCGCACACGAAATCAGTGCAGTAGTTTGCCGGCGGCGTTGCGGCGGCGCATTTCGGTCTCGGCTTTCGATCATAGGCCAAAGCTGGCATATCCTTGTGGCGCGAACGTCAGGCGAGCCGGGCAGATGGAGGCCGGTTGCTCGCGGCTGGCGCAGCACGCACGCGCAGCGCGCTTGCGGTACCTCCTCGGGTATGCAGTGCGGGAATTATCGGCGAATTCATTCCTGGCGGAAACGCCATGGTTGTGGTCGAATTTGTTTCGCTGATTCACCCGGGAAAGTGTCGGCTTTGCCGCATCTCCGCCGCCAAAACCGATGTTTACCATCAATGGAATAGACGGCTGTAAACGTCGTGTAAAAGCAGTTGTGGTACACATGCGTAAGACGCAATCCTAAGCTTGCATTTGTCATCCGTTCGATATAATGCGGGCTTTCCTGTGAACGGAGCGAAGAAAAAATGAATTTGAAGTCTATGACGATCGACGCGCTCGTCGGGCTGAGAAGCCGGATCGATGCGGTGCTCGCGTCGAAGGTCTCGGATGAGCGCCGGGCGCTCGAATCCGAGCTCGCCAAGCTGACACGTTACGACTCGGGCGGCGCGCGCGCCAAGGTCGGCGGTCGCGGGGCGCGAGGAAAGGTCGCGCCGAAGTACCGCAATCCCGAAAATCCCGGAGGAAACCTGGGCCGGCCGTGGACTGAAACCCCGGTGGCTCGCCGCCGCGATCAAGTCGGGAAAGAAGCTCGAGGATTTCGCCATTTCCGGCAGCGTCAAGGGCGCGCCGAAGAAGGCCCGCAAGAAGCGCGTCGCCAAGAAATGACGGTATATTGACGGCAATCCGTCGACTTGCCGCCAATGACTCTCAAAGAGATGCTGTCAAAGACGATAGCAGACGCCGCCGAAAGCTGGCGGCGTGTTTCTCCCCACTGTCACCAATGCTTTTGAGCACCGCAGCCATGCACGCTGTGCGTGCTATTTTTTTGTTTTCGCGTTTTGCAGCAAACTGCAATAAGTTACCACGGCATAAACAGGATACGTGCAGAAAATTAACCTAGCGGTTGAACCCGTCGCATCGTTTGCGTGTTCATAATCCTGACATTTGGGACCATTCCAATACCGTGCTCTGTTCCGGACGTCGCGCAAAAAAGTGGTGGCGCGGCGCTCTGTCGCACCTATGTTACATATCGGCAATCGCGAGTTCCTCAGCAGCCACGACGGAGTTCCCCATGGCAGTGACCACCGACAAGTATCTCGATCTTCTCGAGCAGAAGAAGGCCTTCGCCCACATCGCGACGCTGATGCCCGACGGCTCACCGCAGGTGACGCCGGTGTGGTTCGACTACACGAACGGGATCGTCCGCGTGAACACCGCCAAGGGCAGGGCCAAGGCACGCAACCTCAAGCCGGGTGCGCCGGTGGCGCTCGCCATCATGGATCCGGACAATCCCTATCGCTACGTCCAGGTGCGCGGCAAGGTTCGCAGCGTCACCGAGGAAGGCGCCGACGCCCATATCAATTCTCCTGGCCAAGAAGTATCTCGGGCAGGACAAGTATCCCTACGGCCAGCCCGGCGAAGTGCGTCTGCTCGCCGAGATCGAGCCGGCCTCCATCTCGGGAATGGGGTGAGCGCGAGCGCCGCTGCGCGCTGACGCGGTCGTCTGCTGCCTGGCCGTCTACGTCCAGCCGTAGAGCGCCGCCGGATTGTCGGCGAGCACGCGCGTCGCGCTGGCGCGCGTCGGGAATCCAGTCGAGCAACAGGTCGGCGAGCGCACCGTCATTCGGCATCGGGATGGTCCACCGCGTCATGACGTGCGGCCAGTCGGAGCCCCAGACGATGCGATCGGGCGCCGTCGCGAGCAGCGCATGGGCGAACGCGACGGTGTCGGCGTGGGGCAGGAGCTGCGACGATATGCGGTAGGGGCCGGTGAACTTCACCCAGGCGCGGCCGCCGCGCAGCAGCCGCAGCAGCGCCTGGAATCCCGCCACGCCGGTGCCCTTGTCGGCACGGACATATCCGAGATGGCCGAACACGACGTCGACCGGCAGGCCGTCGAGCATGCGATCGAGATCGGGAAACTCGTCGACATGCATCAGGAATTCGATGTGCCAGCCGAACGGCGCGATGCGCTGGGCGAGCCGCTGGATGCGTTCGACCGGCAGCCGTCCCTTGCCTTCGCGCAGATCGACGATGTTGAGGCGGGCGCCGCGGATACCCGCGGCATGCATCGCTTCGAGGTCGCGCGGGGTGGCGTCGTCGCCGATCACCGCGACGCCGCGAAACGACGGCCCGGCCGCCTTCATCGCCGCGAGCATCGCGGAATTGTCGGTGCCGTAGAAGCTCGGCTGCACCAGCACCGCGCGCTCGCAGCCGAGCGCCGCCAGGAGCTTCTTGTAATCGTCGAGCAGCGCGTCGGGCGGCGTGTAGATGCGCTCGGGAATATACTTGTAGATCGCCTGCGGTCCGCAGATATGGGCATGGCAGTCGCAGGCGAGCGGCGGCAGCTCGAAGCGCGGCGCCCGCGGCTGCGGGGTCGGGACGGGCGCAAACGGGGATGTCGTCGCCGGCGACTGCAGTCATGGCCGATCCTCATCGGATGGTTTGCTGCGCCCGGGTGCCATCGCGGGAGGATGGCGGGCGCGCGGAAGGTGTAAATAGCGTCTGAACCGAGAGGAGGCAATTTCATGAGCCGGCCGGGACCGATCGAGTATGCCGACGCCTCGCCGCGGGTGCGCGCCGTGTTCGACGACATCAAGCGCACCCGCAATGTCGAGGACGTCAACAATTTCTGGAAATATCTCGCGCACGATCCCGCGGGCCTCGAGCGCACCTGGGAGAGCATCAAACAGGTGATGGCGGCGGGCGCGCTCTCCCCGCTCGTCAAGGAGATGCTCTATGTCGCAGTGAGCGTCACCAACGGCTGCGGCTATTGCATCGCGAGCCACACGGCATCCGCGCGCAAGGCCGGCATGACCGAGGAGATGTTCGGCGAGCTGATGGCGGTGGTCGGCATGGCGAACGAGACCAACCGGCTGGCGAACGGCTATCGCGTCCCGATCGATCCGATGTTCGAGAAGTAGCGCGGGGTAGGGCGCGCAACGCTGCCCACGTGGATCGTGCCTCATGACCCGGTCCGCCACGTGATAGGATCGCGCAAGACGGACCAGCGAACGAGCAGCCCCATGTTCCTGAAAAACTTCTGGTACGTCGCCGCCTCCGATCACGAGGTCTCCCGCAAGCCGATGCGGCGGATGATTCTCGGGGAGCCGGTGGTGCTGTTTCGCAAGGAGGACGGCACGCCGGTGGCGCTGGAGGACCGCTGCGTCCATCGCCATCTCCCCTTGTCCATGGGCAGGCTCGTCGGCGACATCCTGCAATGCCACTATCACGGGCTGCGCTATGACGCGACGGGAGCCTGCATTGCAGGTGCCGGGGCAGGACACCGTTCCGCCGGGCGCCCGCGTCAAGGCCTATCCGGTGGTCGAGCGCTATCGCTGGCTGTGGATCTGGATGGGCGATCCGGCGCAGGCCGACCCTGCCGCGATACCGGACTTCCACTGGCTCGACGATCCGGCCTGGGGCGCCAAGACGCAATATCTCCATGTCGCGGCGAACTGGCAGCTCATCGTCGACAACCTCCTCGATCTCACCCATCTCGCCTTCGTGCACGAAACCACCATCGGCAATTCGGCGCTGGTCGACAACGCGAAGGTCAAGGTCGAGCGCGCGCCGAACAATGTGGTGGTGACGCGCTGGATCATCGACGCGCCGGCGCCGCCGACCTTCGTCAAGGCCGGCGGCTTCACCGCGAATGTCGACCGCTGGCAGATCATCGACTTCGTTCCGCCGGCGTTCCTGCGTCTCGATGTCGGCTGCACGCCGACCGGCACCGGCGCGCCGCAAGGCCGCCGCGTCGGCGGGATCAACATGCGCAACCTCAATGCCGTGACCCCGGAGACCGAGACGACGAGCCACTATTTCTGGGGGCAGGCCCACGACTGGGACATCCACAATCCGGCGACCACCGACATGCTGATCGGGCAGATACGGACCGCGTTCCTCGAGGACGTCGCCGTGTTCGAGGCCCAGCAGCGCAACATGACGCTGATGCCGAACGCGCCGCAGGTCGACATCAATGCCGACAACGGCCTCATCCAGGCGCGCCGCATCCTCGAGCGCATCCATCGCGAAGAGCAGGCGGCGGTCGCGACGGCGGCGGAGTAGCGCGCGCTGCCGGGGCCGAAGTTTCGGGAACTTTCGCAGGGAAGCGCCGATTGGTTTTCAACGATATCTGCAAAAGAGGGAGAGAAGGTTCATGAGGTCCAATCGAAGCTTCGCCGGCGTTGCCCGGCTCGTCGTGCTGCCTCGCGCTCACCGGAGTGGGGCAGGCCGCCGCCGGATCGCTCGGCGGTCCACTCGCCCTGCAGGACGAGGGCAGCTTCTTCATCAACGGACGCAGCGTGACGATACCCTCGCCCTACTACGGCACGACCGGACTGTCCGGCCCCGGGCAGACGACCGTCGGGCAGATGTACGTGCACTACCGCATTCCGGCGAACGCCACCGGCATCCCGATGATCCTGGTGCACGGCTCGAACCACACCGGCATGACCTACGAGACGACGCCGGACGGCCGCGAGGGCTGGGCGACCTACTTCGTGCGCCACGGCCATCCGGTCTATGTCGTCGATCACGTCGGCCGCGGCCGGTCGGGATTCAATCCGACGCCGCTCAATGACGCGGTGGCGAAGTCCGATGCGAAGCTGGTGCACGCGGCGCCGCTCTATGGGCGCGAAGGCGCCTGGGTCAATTTCCGCATCGGCCCGCGCTATCCCGAGACCTTCCCGGGCGCGCAGTTCCCCGATCGAAGCGCAGGACCAGTATTTCTCGCAGCTCGTTCCGAACGCGGAGGAGCTTCCCGATGGTCCGAGCGGCGCCGCCACCATCGACGCGCTCACCGCTCTCGTCGACAAGGTCGGGCCGGCGGCGGTCCTGGTCCACTCGCAGTCCGGCCTCTACGGATTGGAGGTGGTGCACCGGCGGCCGCAGCTCGTGCGCGCTTTCGTGTCGGTGGAGGGCGGCTGCGCGCCGATCGCGTCCGACGTGGTCACGTCCGCGCTCGCCAAAGTGCCGATGATATCGGTGTGGGGCGACAACAGCGTCGGCGCGGTCGGCATCAACGGCGACGGCCGCCGCAACGCCTGCAAGGACACGATCGCCGCGGCCAACGCCGCCGGCGGGCGCGGCACCTTCTATCTGCTGCCGGAGCACGGCATCAAGGGCAACAGCCACATGATGATGCTCGACAAGAACAACCTCGCGGTCGCCGACGTGGTCCTCGGCTGGCTCGACGGCGTCACGCAGAAGACCGCCGCCAAATAGCCGGGCGGCTCGCGCCGCCGGGGACGCCCGCCACGTTCAACCGTGGTGGATGTCGAACCCGGCGGCCTCGATGAGGCCCATGATGTAGCGGTGCAACTCGCCGACGAGCTCGCGTATCCGCGCGAGGTCGATATCGACGAGCTTGCCGTCGCGCTTGCGGACCTTGCCGTCCACCAGCACCCAGCTCACGTTCGCCGGCTGTGCGCGCAGCACCAATGTCGCGATCGGATCGGTCGCGGGAATGAGGGAGAGGTCGTCGAGATCGACGAGAATGATGTCGGCGCGCTTGCCGACCGACAGCGTGCCGACCTTGTGATCGAGCCCGACCGTGCGTGCTCCCTCGATGGTGGCGAATTCGAGCACGTCCCGCACCGGAATGAGGACGGGGCGGCCGCCCTCGCGGCGGGCCCGGTCGGCTTCGAGCTGATGGTCCGAAATCACCAGCGCGCGCATCTGCGCGAACAGGTCCGCCGGCATGCGGGTCTCGTTGTCGACGCTCAGCGACGGCCGCAGGCCGTAGCGCAGCCAGCGTTGCACGCTCGGGAAACCGTGGCCGGACATCATCTCGGTCGCCGACGACGTCGAGAGCGTGCCGCCGTGCTCGCCGAGCATCTTGAGCTCGTCGTCGGTCGCCTCGCCGGCGACGGCATGCACGCAGGTGATGTCGGGACCGAGCATCTGCGCTTTGGCGAGGGCGGCGATCACGCCGGCTTTGGTCACGTGCACGGTGGTGCGCACGCCGAGCTCGCGGGCGAGGCGGATGTCGGCGATGGTCGCCGCGATGTCGTTCGGCGGGGTGCGGGCGGCGATGGCGAGCGTGAGCAGCTGGTCGGTCGAGGCGAAATACTGCTCTCGCACGCGCCTGATGTCGGCGGCACGGCGCTCGACCGCGTCCGGGGCATCGGCGCCTGGCAGCGCCGAGGAGCCGTAGGCAAAAACGGCGCGCATGCCGGAATCGGCAAGCCCCTTGATCGCCGCGTCGGCGTGTGCCGGCGAGTTCATGATGTGCGACCAATCGAGCATCGTGGTGATGCCCGAATTGAGCGCGCCGAGCGCGCCGAGCAGGTTGCCGATGTAGACGTCCTGCGGTCGGTAATGGAGGCCGAGGGTGCCGAACATCAGCTTGATGTAGACCGCGAGATCGCCCTCGGAGATCAGGGATCGCGTCAGCGTCTCCCAGGTGTGGCGGTGGGTGTCGATCAGGCCGGGCACCACGAGCTTGTTGCGGGCATCGATGACGTCGGCGTCGGTCGCCGCAAGGTCGCGGCCGACGGCGACGATCGCGCCGTTGTCGATCAACACGTCGGTGACGTCGAGTTCGCCGATCGATTTGTCGAGCGTTGCGACGTAGCCGCCCTTGATCAGGATCCGGCCTGCCGGCCGCGGTTGTGCCGCGATCGGCCGGGCGACGAGGGGCAGGCCGGCGGCGGCCGCGGCGGCGGTCAACAGGGTGCGTCTTGCGATCGGCATGGGGCTCTCCTTGCCGGCGCGCGGGGCGCCGGATCAACCGTCGATGTGGTTTCGGCGCGATCGCTGCGGCGATCGCGCCGAGATTGCGTGTCAGTTGATGGCGAAGCAGTAGAAGAGACCCGCGCCGCCGGTGCTCTTCAAGTCGGCCTGGCTGCAGCCGCCGTCCGATCCGCGGGACGGGTGCGAGCCGTTCCAGGACTTCGCTTGGGCGTCGTCGCTCAGTCCCTGGCGGTCGATGTGGCCGAGCATCGCCGAGCCCTGCGTACTGCTTGTCCAGTTCTTGCAGGTGCGATCCTCGCCGGGCGGGAAGGCGCGGCCGTCCATGGTCGAGCCGGTGAGCGCGTCGTGCTCGTTGGGATTGTCGCCGCGGCCCTTGATCGGATCGCCCTTCTCGCTGAGGGCGGTCTGCTTGGTCAGATTGTTCGCGCCGTGAAGCTCATCGACGCTTTTTGCGACCACCACGCCCTTGGCATTCTGCCACGGACCGGCGCCGATACGATCGCGTGCATTGACGGCGGCCTGTCCGTTCGCCGCCTGCGTGCTGAGGTAGGCATGCCACGTCTTGGCGCCGGCGCCGGCCGCTTGTGCGAGTTGCTGGCAGTGGCGGTCCGCTCCGGCGAGGCCCGCCAAGATCAGCGCCCTTGCCGCCGCCTACACTGGTGACGAAGAAGGTTGTGCCCGCTTGTTGAGCGTGCGCACCGAGACACAGCGTCATCGACAGTAGCGCTGCCGATGCCAAGGCGGCAAAACGGGTCGTGTTCATCGGATGGTTCCTCCTGCTTGTTTTTCGGCGTACGGCGGGCGAAGGTCGCCGTCGCGCTTCTACCACGATGCCGCGGGTCGCGCGTAGCCTCCGGGCAAAGCATCGGGGGAAAGGATTGAGCCGGGCGCAGGACGCACCCCATATGCACGCCTCGTGCAGTCGCCGGGAGGCAGGCCGATGTCCGACGTCCGCAACAATACCGCGCAGAACCGCTTCGAGCTCGACGTCGACGGGCATCAGGCGGTCGCCTACTATCGGATGGCACCGGGTGTGATCACGTTCGTTCACACCGAAGTGCCGCAGGCACTGTCGGGCCGCGGGATCGGAACGAAGCTCATCCGCGGCGCGCTCGAGATGGTGCGGGCGCAGGGGCTCAAGGTCGTTCCGCAGTGCCCCTTCGTGTCGGCCTTCATGGGCAAGAACCCCGAGTACAACGACCTCCTGCATTAGCGGCGCGCGAACTCTACCCTGACCTCATCCTGAGGAGCCGCGAAGCGGGCGTCTCGAAGGATGCCCGCCGCGGTGGCCATCCTTCGAGACGGCGCTTCGCGCCTCCTCAGGATGAGGTCGCGGGAGACCTCGTCGAGCGCGGTCGCGTCTACCCGTCCCCCTCGATCGCGAAACGGACGATCTCGGCGGGCGATTTGCCGGCGAGGCCGAGCCGCTCGAGCGTGAGGCCGTCGCGTGCGTAATCGATGCCGAGCGCGAGCGAGGCGAGTTGCACCAGCGCGTCCATGGTGGGCGTTGCGACGCCGGCGGCAGCGCCGAGCGCCGCCATCGGCACGAGTCCATAACCAATGTCTTCGTGGATGTAGCGGTGATCGAGGCGCGGGCGGCGCCTTGATCGTCTTGTTGGGCGCGCTCTCTTCGCAGGCGCGCGCGATGTCGCCGCTGTCGCGCGCCGCCTTCGTGGTGAGGCCCGCCTCGTAGAAAATGTCGAGGAACGGCACCGCAGGGACACCCAGCGCGCGCGCCACCGCCATCCGCTCGGCATCGATGGCGGCGGTGACGCGGCCGACCGCTGGTGTGAAGCCGTCGCGGTAGAACAGGAAGTCGCCGCCGGTGCGCTCCAGCCATCCGGCATTCATCAGCATGCCGGGCGGATGGAAGATCGCGTTGATGTTGCCGAGCCCGGTCTCGAGCACGCTCGAAGCGGCGAGAATGTTCGGATAGAGCGGCTTGATCAGCGCGAACAATTCCTCGGCGTGCCGGCCGGGCAGGGCGGCGAACCGCAGGCGGTTCGTATAGCTGTAGATGTTGACGGTCGCCGGCCCCTCGAGGCGGGTGATGTAGGTGAGCGTCACCGTCTCGCAGCTGCGCAGCGGCCCGCGGTAGCCGGCGCGGCGCAGCGCGCGCGAGGAAATGCAGCCCGCCGCCGGTGTGCCCGGGATTGAGGAAGATCGGCCGGCTGCCGTCGATGAGCGGCGCCAGCGCGCGGGCGTAGGGCTCGTGGGCGACCGAAGGCACCACCAGCATGATGAGATCGGCCCCATCGACCGCCTCGGCGAGATCGGTGGTCATGACGGCGATCGGCACGAGCCCGTCGTGGATGCCGCGCGCCTCGATGCCGCCCCGCCGGCGCAATTCCCCGAGACGCTCGGCATTGCGCGTGTGCAGCCGCACCGCGAAAGCCGCGACGGCCGAGATCGGCCGCCGCCGCACAGCCGCCGTGTCCGGCGCCGAGTACCGCGACCGTCCTGATGCTCATGCGCAGTCTCTATGGTGATGCGGGGATGCGCGGATCATCGGCAGCCGGCCGCAGTTGTCAACCGCGCGGGCGGCTGACGTGACGCAGCGCGCCGGCCTTCCGGCCCACTCACGCACCCTGTATGCTCGCCGCAAGCGGCATGGCGAAAGCGCCGCAAACCCCGCGTGCAAAGCGGGGAGGGAAGGGAGCGATCCTCGGATGAGAACATTCGCGCTTGCCTTCGCGCTCGCCGCCGCGGCGGCCATCGCCCCTGACCGCGGTCATGCCGAGGACTGGCCGGTGCGGCCGGTGACCTTCGTGGTTCCCTACGCCGCAGGCGGGCCGAACGACGCGCAGGCACGAATCCTTGCGGCGCGCTTGAGCGAGCTGCTGCATCAGCAGATCATCATCGAGAATGTCGGCGGCGCCGGCGGCATGACCGGCGCGAACCGGGTCGCAAAGGCCGCGCCCGACGGCTACACGCTGCTGCTCGCCGGCCTCGCCATCTTCGGCCAGATACCGACCCTCTACAAGAAGACGCCCTACAATCCCGTGACCGATTTCGAGCCGGTCGCCCTGATCGCGGATACCGCGCGCATCCTGATCACGCGCAAAGACCTCCCCGCCACCACGCTGCCGGAGTTCATCGCCTATGCAAGAGCGAACCAGGATCGGATGCAATACGGCTCGGCGGGCGTCGGCTCCGGATCGCATGTTTGCGCCATCCTGCTCGACCAGCTGATCGGCACGCACATCGCGCATGTTCCCTATCGCGGCACCGGGCCCGCCATGCAGGATCTGCTCGCCGGCCGGATCGACTTCAACTGCGAGCAGATTTCGACCGCCTATCCCTTGATCAAGGGCGGCCAGATCAACGCGATCGCGACGCTCGCCGCGAGCCGGCAGCCGATGCTGGCCGACGTTCCGACCGCGCAGGAGCAGGGCGTCGACCTCGATTGCGGCGTGTGGATCGGTCTCGCCTTCCCGAAGGGTACGCCGAAGGCGATCGTCGACCGGCTTGCCGAAGTTGCGAACGAAGCGGTGGAGACGCCGTCACTTCGCGAGCGCTACGAAAACTTCGGCATCTCCGTGGTGGCGCCGGAGCGGCGCACGCCTGAGTATTTCGCGCGCTTCATCCCGGCGGAGATCAAGAAATGGGCGGCGCCGCTCAAGGCGAGCGGCGTCTCCGTCGATTGACGCGCGCCGCCGGGACGACGCATCTTCAAGAAAGATTCCCTCAAAAGACATCCCCTCAAGACGCAGCCCGAGGAGACGCCTGAAATGAAGTGCCTGTCGCTTGCCCTGGCCCTCGCTCTCGCCGGCATCGCCGCCGCGCAAGCGCAGACCTATCCGTCGCGGCCGATCACGCTCGTCGTTCCGTTTCCGCCGGGCGGTTCGACCGACGTGATCGCGCGGATCACCGCGGAGCGGATGCGTGCGACGCTCGGGCAGCCGATCGTCATCGAGAACGTCGGCGCCGCCCAGGGCAGCGTCGGGGTCGGCCGCGTCGCCCGCGCTCCGGCCGACGGCTACACGATCGACATCGGCCAGTGGGACACGCATGTGGTGAACGGCGCGATCTATCCGCTGTCCAATACGACCTCGTCAAAGATTTCGAGCCGATCGCGCTGCTGTCGCGGAACCCGCTGATGATCGTCGGCCGCAAGTCGCTGCCGCCCGCCGATCTCCCCGGCCTGATCGCGTGGCTCAAGGCCAATCCGGAGAAGGCGACCCAGGGCAACCCGACCGCGGGCGGCCATGTCGCCGGCGCCTATTTCCAGAAGGAGACCGGCACCCATTTCACCTTCGTGCCCTATCGCGGCGCCGGCCCGGCGATGCAGGACCTCGTCTCCGGCCAGATCGATCTGCTCATCGTGCAGCCCGCGGTCGCGCTGCCGCAGGTGCGCACCGGCGCCATCAAGGCGTTCGCCTCGACCGGCAACACGCGGCTCGCGGTGGCCTCCGACATCGCGACGGTGGGGGAGGCCGGGCTGCCGAGCCTCGAGATGATGGGATGGTACGGCCTGTTCGCGCCCAAGGGGACGCCGAAGGAGATCATCGCGAAGCTCAGCGCCGCGGTGAACGAGGCGCTGTCCGATCCCGGCGTGCGCCAGCGCCTCGCCGATCTCGGCCAGGAGATCCCCGAGCCCGCCGGGCGCACCCCGCAGGCGCTCGGCGACCTGCAGAAGGCCGAGATCGAGAAGTGGTGGCCGATCATCAAGGCGGCGAACATCCGCGGCGAATGAGGGCGCACTTGCCGCAGGCGGTGCGCAGGGCGCCACCGACGCAGGCGCCACCGACCCGTGCCAATGACACTGCGACGGGCATCGGCTAGGGTCGCCTAACAACCGGGGTCGCGCGCGCCCCAACAAGAAGCATTCGAGGAAGCCCATGGACGTTGTCCGTCGCCGTTTCGTGCAAGGCGCGGTCGCTGCCGCCGCGCTGCCGGTGTTGTCTCCTGCCGCGCGGGCGCAAGCCTATCCGACGCGGCCGATCCGCTTCATCGTGCCGCTCGCGCCCGGCGGCGGGCTCGACTTCGTCGCCCGGCTGTTCGGCGAATACCTGTCGCGCAACATCGGCCAGCAGGTCTACATCGAGAACAAGCTCGGCGCCGGCGGCATGATCGGCATCGAGACCGCGGCGAGGAGCCCGCCCGACGGCTATTCCGTCCTCGTCACCAACGACAACGTGGCGAGCGCGCCGCACGTGCTGCGGGTCAACACCGACTACGTCAAGGACCTCGTCCCGGTGACCCAGCTCTCGCAGCAGACGCTGGTGCTCGCGGTGCATTCGTCCTTCAAGGTGAAAACGGTCGCGGAGCTGATCGACGGCGGCGAAGGCGAAGCCCGGAATGGGCTTTGCGACCTCGGGCGTCGGCTCGAACCAGCACATTCTCGGCGAGTGGTTCGCCAAGGAAGCCGGCATCAAGCTCGATCACGTGCCCTATCGCGGCGCCGGCCAGGCGGTGAACGACTTCATCGCCGGGCACATCCTCATCGGCGTGCTCGGGCCGACCGCGCTGATCCCGCATTTCAAGACCGGAACGCTGCGCTGCCTCGCCCAGTCCTCGAGTAAGCGGGCGGAAAGCCTGCCCGACGTGCCGACCTTCGAGGAGGCCGGCTTCAAGGGCATGGTGCTGGACGCCTGGTACGGCGCGTTCGTGCCGTCCGGCACGCCGGAGGCCGTCATCGCGCGCCTCAATGCGGAGATCAACAAGGCGGCCGCCGACCCGGCCACCCGCGACAGCCTGCTGCAGACCGCGACCGAGCCGGTCGGCGGCACGCCGGAGCAGTTCGCCGCGGTGGTGCGCGAGGACTCGGCAAAATACGCCCGTCTCGCCAAGGAGCTAGGCATCCGGGTGTAGCTGCCCTGCGCTAATCCGCGCTTTGCTCAAATATCCCGGCCGTGTAGTCTGCGGCGGGGCTCTCCGAGCGTGTGCAGCCAGATCAACGGCGCCGGAGAGCTGTTGGAGAACACCTTAGGGAGGAATTTCATGCGTCTTGGCACAAGTGTCGCCACCCGTTCGCGCGCTGCCTTGTTGGGCGTGTCGTTCATCGCCTTGAGCGCGCCGGCGTTCGCGGCCGAGTACAAGATGACGGTCAACCAGGACCGCCTGATCCACGCCGACCGTGAGCCGCAGAACTGGCTGATGATGAACGGCGACTACGGCTCGACCCGCTACTCGAAGCTCGCCCAGATCAACCGCGACAACGTCAAGAACCTGCGCATGGTGTGGGCGATGGCGCTGCGCGGCATGCAGGACGTCGGCCAGAACGGTCCCGAGAACGAAGTCAATCCGCTGATCGACAACGGCTTCATGTATACGACCGACGGCTGGGGCACGGTCTACAAGATCGACGTGCGCTCGGGCGACCACGGCGAGTTCGTGTGGATCGCCGACCCCGGCGTCAAGCACGAGGGCAATATCCCGCAGACCCGCGGCATCGCGCTGTGGGAAGACCTCGTCATCAACAATCTTCCCGACGGCCGCGTGATCGCGATCAATCGCGACAGCGGCGAGATCGTGTGGGACAAGCAGGTCGCCAAGCCCGACGAGTTCGGCAGCAAGGAGCGCTTCCGCTCCTCGCCGATCGTCGCCGAAGGCAAGGTCATCGTCGCCAACGGCTCCGGCGACGCCGGCACCCGCGGCTGGCTCGCCGGGCTCGATGCCAAGACCGGCAACGAGCTGTGGCGCTGGTACGCGATCCCGAAGCCGGGCGAGCCCGGCAGCGAGACCTGGAAGGACAAGAACAACGCCTGGAAGACCGGCGGCGGCGGCCTGTGGCAGACGGGGTCGTACGATCCCTCCACCAAGCTCACCATCTGGGGCACCGGCAACCCGGTGCCGATGTACGACCCGCAGTCGCGCCCGGGCGACAACCTCTTCACCGACTCGGTGGTGGCGCTCGACGTCAACACCGGCAAGCTGCAATGGTACTACCAGTACCTGCCGAACAACTCGTGGGACTACGACGAGATCGGCATCCACATGCTCTACGACGTCAACATCGGCGGTGAGGCCCGCAAGGTGCTCGGCCATTTCGGCCGCAACGGATTCTACTACACGCTCGACCGCAGCAACGGCAGCTTCGTCAAGGGCGGCCAGTACGTGAACGATCTCAACTGGACCAAGGGCCTCGATCCCAAGACCGGCAAGCCGATCGAGTACGATCCGAAGCTCGACGTGCAGACCTACGTGCCGGAAGCGCGTGCCCTGCGCGGCGATCCGATGAAGCGCGCGTGCCCGACCTGGCACGGCGGCGTCGCCCATCAGCCGACCGCGTACAACCCGGTGAAGCAGATCGCCTACGGCGTCGGCACCGAAGGGTGCTTCAGCCAGAACGGCGCCGAGTTCAAGTTCAAGGGCCCGAACGGCGGCCTCGATGCCAAGGGGAGCGAGAAGCGCAACTACACGAGCGATCTCTACTACGGTGCGATCACCGCCTACGACGTCATCAACCACAAGGTGCTGGCGAAGACCGTGACCGACATCGAGATCCGCTCGGGCGCGACCGTGACCGCGGGCGGGGTCGTGTTCTCGGCCCTGCAGGACGGCTGGATCGTCGCCTATGACGACGAGAAGCTGCAGGAGCTGTGGCGCTTCAACGTCGGCACGCCGCTCAAGGGCGCGCCGGTGGTCTACGCGATCGGTCCGAAGGAGTATCTCGCGGTGCAGGCGAGCGGCCGCCACCTGCATCCGGTGAAGTACGACAACCTCGAGCACTCGAGCTATCTGTTCGTCTTCGCGCTGAACTGAGCTCTTCGTCCCTCCCGCGCGGGGAGGGTCGGGGAGGGGGCCGCGGAGTTCGGCAGGCGCGGTGCCTGGGAGACTCAACGCCCCCTCCCCAACCCTCCCCGCAAGCGGGAGAGGGAGTAGGCCTAGAAGGGAGCGTCAGAGTTATCTGGATTCCGGGTTCGCGTGCTGTTGCACCGCCCCGGAATGACGATAATAGGGGGCTGCAACAAACAACAACACGAGGGAGGACTACTATGCGTGACTGCGTCAGGCGTTCCACACATGTCGCCATCGGCAAGGCGGCGCTGTTCGGCGTTTCGCTCGCCGCGTTGACGGCCCCGGCCGGTGCCGTCGAGTACAAGATGACGGTCAACCAGGACCGCCTCATCCACGCCGATCGTGAGCCGCAGAACTGGCTGATGATGAACGGCGACTACGGCTCGACCCGTTACTCGAAGCTCTCCCAGATCAATCGCGACAACGTCAAGAACCTGCACATGGTGTGGGCGATGGCGCTGCGCGGCATGCAGGACATCGGGCAGAACGGGCCGGAGAACGAAGTCAATCCGCTGATCGACAACGGATTCATGTATACGAGCGACGGCTGGGGCACGGTCTACAAGATCGATGCGCGCTCGGGCGATCACGGCGAGTTCGTGTGGATCGCCGATCCCGGCGTGAAGCATGAAGGAAACATTCCGCGCACCCGCGGCATCGCGCTGTGGGAAGACCTCGTCATCAACAATCTCCCCGACGGCCGCGTGATCGCGATCAACCGCGACAGCGGCGAGATCGTGTGGGACAAGCAGGTCGCCAAGGCCAACGAGTTCGGCACCAAGGAGCGGATGAACTCGGCGCCGCTGGTGGCGGACGGCAAGGTCATCGTGGCCAACGGCGCCGGCGACGGCGGCACCCGCGGTTGGCTCGCCGGCCTCGATGCCAGGACCGGCAACGAGCTGTGGCGCTGGTACGCGATCCCGAAGCCGGGCGAGCCCGGCAGCGAGACCTGGAAAGACAAGAACAACGCCTGGAAGACCGGCGGCGGCGGCCTGTGGCAGACGGGTTCTTACGATCCTGCGACCAAGCTCACCATCTGGGGCACCGGCAACCCGGTCCCGCAATACGACCCGACATCGCGCCCGGGCGACAACCTCTATACCAACTCGGTGGTCGCGGTCGACGTCAACACCGGCAAGCTTCAGTGGTATTTCCAGTACCTGCCGAACAACTCGTGGGACTACGACGAGATCGGCATCCACATGCTGCTCGACGTCAACATCGGCGGCGAGCAGCGCAAGTTGGTGAGCCACTTCGCGCGCAACGGCTTCTTCTACTCGCTCGATCGCAACAACGGCAGCTTCGTCAAGGGCGCCCAGTACGTCAACGACCTGAACTGGACCAAGGGCCTCGATCCCAAGACCGGCAAGCCGATCGAATACGATCCGAAGCTCGACGTGCAGACCTACGTGGCGGCGGCCCGCCCGATGCCCGGCGACCCGACGAAGCGCTCGTGCCCGACCTGGCATGGCGGCGTCGCCCATCAGCCGACCGCCTACAATCCGGTGAAGCAGATCGCCTATGGAGTCGGTGCCGAGGGCTGCTCGAGCTGGAACGGCTCGACGGCCGCCTTCAAAGGGCCGGACGGCGGACTCGACCGGGCGAAGTTCGGGAAGCGGACCTACACCAGCGATCTCTACTACGGCTCGATCACGGCCTACGACGTCGTCAACCAGAAGGTGCTGGCGAAGGCCGTGACGGATATCGAAGTCCGTTCCGGTGCGACCGTCACCGCCGGCGGGGTGCTGTTCTCCGCCCTGCAGGACGGCTGGGTCGTCGCCTACGACGACGAGAACCTGCACGAGCTGTGGCGCTTCAACGTCGGCACGCCGCTCAAGGGCGCGCCGGTGGTCTTCGCGATCGGGCCGAAGGAATATCTCGCGGTGCAGTCGAGCGGACGCCACCTGCATCCGGTGAAGTACGACAACCTCGAGCACTCGAGCTATCTGTTCGTCTTCGCGCTGAATTAGATGCCTGCTCCCTCTCCGGCTGGCCGGCCGGAAGGCCGGAACCCGGCAGTGCCAGGTCCTTGGACTGCAATGAAACCTCAGCATTCCGGGTTCCGGCGCTGCGCACCGCCCCGGAATGACGCGATGCCGCGCTGCCGGCGCGGAACAGCTTACTTCGGGAACTCGCCGCAGGTCTCGGTCTCTTCGCCCCAGAACTCGATGCACTTCGCATGGTTCATCGGGCCCTTGCCGATCATCTTGGCGAACATGAAGTCGGCGAGGAACTCGATTTCCCGGTTCTGCAAGGTCGACGGCGGATCGCTCATGCGTTGCCCGGCCTTGGCGAGGTCGGCCTGCTTGAGGCCGTAGCAGCGGCCGTCGCTGTAGGCGAACTTGTCGAACGGCGGCATCCCGGTGCCGGGTAGGCCGCATTTGATCGTCATGATGAGCGCGGCGCGGTCGAGACGGGTCTCGCGCAGATTGGCGCCGTCCGGCATCTGGCTGTCCATCTTGCGGCCGTCGCCGGCCCAGCCGTGACAGGACTGGCAATTGCCCTTCTGGCGGAAAATCCGCGCGCCCTCGGCGATGTCGCTCGCGTCCTGCGCGGCGAGCGGCAGGCTCGAGAGCACGACCATGCCCGCCGCGATGCCGCGAGGGCGCGCTGCGCGCCGCGCTCCGCGTGACGCTTCCGGCCCCCGATGTGATGATTGACGCACGTGCCGCTCCGCTTTCCTGCCCGCCATGCCGGGGCTTATCGCCCCGGTCGAAACGAACCTCTAGCGTCTTGATGTCACGCGATCAACGCCAAGATTGGCGCCGCCAGCCATGCACGCTACGATGAGCCCGCAAGGAGGCACCATGCGGGCTGCGGCTATTCTCGGTTTCGCGATGTTGTGCGTCCCGGCGGCCGCCGCGGAACAGGCGCTGCGCCGCGCCACGATCTGGGACCTCGTGCTCGGCGCGCCGATCGCGGCGCAGCCGTCGTCGCAGGAATTCAAGGGCTTCGCCTGTGGCTCGAATGGCGGCGCGCCGCGCGCGCCGCTCACCGGCTGGGCCGACTTCAAGCGCTGCCCGGCCGATGCCGACGGCCTGCACGAGGTCTATTTCGAGTACGACGACGAGATCGAATACATCGCCCGTGCCCACGACAACGAGCGCGAAATCTCGCGCTGGGCCGGCACCCACGAGGTCACCTTTCCGGTGATCACCAGCGCGCTGTTCGACGACGCCGGCATCCTCAAGGGCATCCGCCTCGTGACCGATCCGCGCCCCGATCACAAGAACGACATCACCGAGGCCGATCGCAAGAAGCGCGAGGAGTCCTACCAGCTCGGCGGCGTCATGGCGTCGCGGTTCAACCTCGAAGCCGATCGCGACTGCAAATCGCTGCCGCTCGCCGAAGGCGAGGGCTCCGTCGGCTCGCTGTTCGTCAAACGGGTCTGCGAGCGCAGCGACCCCGCCGCCGGCCGCCGCTACGTGGTGCGGGTGAACCTCTACCGCAAGCCGGGCCAGAGCGGCGTCAATCCGCAACTACCGACGCAGCTGACGCAGGGCCAGTTCGAGAGCTCGGCGCGGCTCGAGGTGTATGCGCTCGACAAGCCGTGAGACGGCGTTCGACTTGCTACCTTCCGCTCCCGCACTGGTCATTGCCCGGCTTGACCGGGCAATCCAGTAGACCACGTGAGCCATCGGTGTTTCCAAGACTTCGCCCCACCCGGAGTCCGGTGGTTACTGGATCGCCCGGTCAAGCCGGGCGATGACAGACGAGTTGGGCTGATCGATGGCGAGAAGTGCAGGCTGAAAACCTCACGGCTCCTTGGTGCCGTCGGGCATGATGGTCGCGCGCAGGACCGCGTCGTCGAGCTTCGCTTCGTAGAGGTTGGCGAGCCGCAGGTTGGCCTCGGTGAGGTTGGCGCGGGAGAGATCGGCGCCGCGCAGGTTGGCCTTGAGCGCGTTCGCCTCCTTGAGGTCGGCGCCGACGAGGCTCGCCTCGACGAGCTCGGCGCCCATCAGCCGGGTGCCGGCGAGCGTCGCGCCGTCGAGCTTGGCGCCGCGGGCGAACGCCTCGTCGAGCGCGGCGTCGGTGAGGTCGGCGCCGGTGAGCACGGCGTCGGTGAGGCGGCGTCTTGCGCATGTCGACATTGCGCAGGATCGTCTTGTCGAGGCGGCTGCGCAGCAGGCGCGCGGTCCCCATCATCGCATCGGTGAGATCGGCGCCGTCGAGCGTCGCGGCATCGAGCACGGCGCCGTAGAGCATCGCCTCCTGCATCATGGCGCCGTTGAGCTGCGCCCGGCTCAGGTTCGCCTTGTTGAGGTTCGCGCCCGAGAGGTCGGCGCCGGAAAGGCGTGCGCCGGTGAGCTTGGCGTCGTGGAAGTTCGCGTCCTTGAGCTTGGCGCCGGTGAGGTCGGCGCCGGTGAGGTCGCGGCGCTTGAAATTGGCGCCGGTGAGGTCGCAGCCCGCGCACGCCTTGGTGCGGCCGGCGAGAAAGTCCTCCCGCGGATCGGCCTGCGCCGCACCGGCCGCCACAAGCGATACCAGCGCGGCCGCGAGCAGCGACGAGCGGAGTGCACGGCATTTTACGAAGAACATACGATTACGCCTTATCGACAGGGCCCTGACTGCGCGACTACCATAGCACGCGCGAGGCCGCCTGAGGTCCCGCGGAACGGGAGATACCATGCGGACCAAGCCGTGCCTGACCTCGGCCGACGTGAAGAAGATGATGGCTGCCTGCCTCGCCGAGGCCGAGCGGAACAACTGGAAGGTCGCGATCGCCATCGTCGACGACGGCGGCTTTCTGCTGCACCTCGACCGCATGGACGGTGCCGCGGTGACGACGGCGGAAGTCTCGACCGGCAAGGCGCGGACCTCGGCGCTGACGCGCCGGCCCAGCAAGGACTTCGAGGAACGCGTCAAGGAACGCCCGGCGTTCCTGATGTTTCCGGCCGGCTTGCTGGTGCAGGGCGCAGTTCCCATCATCTACGACAACGAGTGCGTCGGTGCGATCGGCGTATCGGGCGTTCAGTCCTTCGAGGACGAGCAGATCGCGCGCGCCGGCGTCGCGGCGTTGAAGTAGGGTCGAGACATCAGCAGGACATCCGCGGAATACGGCGATGGCCATCTCGACCGACATAGCCAAGCGGGTCTACGACCACACCTTCAAGCTCGACCCGATCATTCGCAGCCTGCTCGACACCGATTTCTACAAGCTGATGATGCTCCAGATGATCTGGGGCCTCTACCGCGACGTCAACGTGACGTTTTCGCTGCTCAACCGCACCACCCGGGTGCGCATCGCCGACGAGATCGACGAAGGCGAGCTGCGCACCCAGCTCGACTATGCGCGCACGCTGCGCTTCACCAAGAAGGAGATGATCTGGCTCGGCGGCAACAATTTCTATGGCCGCGGCCACATCTTCGATCCGAAATTCCTCGATTGGCTCGCCGACTTTTCGCTCCCCGAATACGAGCTGCACAAGGAGAACGGCCAGTACGTCCTTCAGTTCGCCGGCCCCTGGACCCACACCACGATGTGGGAAATCCCGGCGCTCGCCATCATCAACGAGCTGCGCTCGCGCGCCGCGCTGCGTCACTACGGCCGCTTCACCCTCGACGTCGTCTATGCACGGGCGAAGGCCAAGCTGTGGTCGAAGGTCGAACGGCTGCGCCAGTTGCCGGATCTGCGCATCTCCGATTTCGGCACGCGGCGTCGCCACGGCTTCCTGTGGCAGCGCTGGTGCGTCGAGGCGCTCAAGGAGGGGCTCGGCGACAAGCTGATCGGCACCAGCAACGTGCTGCTCGCCATGGACAGCGATCTCGAAGCGATCGGCACCAATGCCCACGAGCTGCCGATGGTGATCGCGGCGCTGGCCGACGGCGACGAGGCGCTGCGGAATGCGCCCTATCAGGTGCTGCGCGACTGGCAGCGCTATTACGGCGGCAATCTGTTGGTCGTGCTGCCGGACTCCTTCGGCACCACGTCGTTCCTGCGCGATGCGCCCGAGCTGGGTCGCCGACTGGACCGGGTTCCGGCCGGATTCGGCGCCGCCGATTCCCGGTGGCGAGGAGATCGTCGCGTGGTGGAAATCGATGGGGCGCGATCCCCGCGAGAAGCTGCTCGTGTTTTCCGACGCTCTCGACATCGACACCATCGAGCAGACCTATCGCCACTTTTCCGGACGGGTGCGGATGAGCTTCGGCTGGGGCACCAATCTCACCAACGATTTCAAGGGCTGCGCGCCCGAGCCCAATGACGGCCTCACCGCCATCTCGCTCGTCTGCAAGGTGACCGAGGCGAACGGCCGCCCGGCCGTGAAGCTCTCCGACAACCCGCGCAAGGCCACGGGAACGCGGGCGGAAATCGCCCGCTATCTGCGGGTGTTCGGCGGAGACGGGAGGGTCGATAAGGCGGTCGAGGTGTGATCGGTCGCGACTCATACCTATATCGGCGTCTGCCGGAGGCAACGGAATGAGCAGGAGAGTTCCAATGGATCGGCGGACCTTCTTGAGGACGGTGGCGGTCAGCGCGGCGGGCGCGGTTCTGCAGCGCTCAGCGTTTGCGCAGGGCGTGCCCAAGGCGCGAAACGTGGTTCTGGTTCACGGCCTGTTTGCCGACGGATCGTGCTGGTCGGAGGTGATACCGCGGCTGCAGGCGGCAGGTCTCAACGTCACCTCCGTGCAGAACCCGCTGACGACGCTCGAAGAGGCCGTGGCCTCCGCGCAGCGGGTGCTCGCCCGTCAGGATGGGCCGACGGTGCTCGTCGGCCACTCGTTCTCGGGCATGATCGTCACCGAAGCGGGCGTCGATCCCAAGGTCTCCGCCGTGGTGTACGTCGCCGCGCGGGCGCCGGATGCCGGCGAGGATTACAGTGCGCTGGCGCAGAAATTTCCGACGCCGCCCGCTTCGGCCGGCATCGTCTTCGATGGCGACGAGGGTCGGTTGACCGAGGAGGCGTTCCTGCGCGATTTCGCCGGCGACCTGCCGGAAGCGAAAGCCAAAGTGCTCTATGCGGTGCAGGAGCCGTTCCACAAGGCTCTGCTCACCGGCAAGACGACGCATGCGGCATGGCGCTCGAAGCCCAGCTTCTATGCGGTGTCGACGGAAGATCGGACCATCAATCCCGATCTGGAGCGCTTCATGGCGAAGCGGATGGGTGCGAAGACGATCGAGGTGAAGGCGAGCCATCTCGCGCTCATCTCGCAGCCGGACGCGATTGCGGGGCTGATTCTGGAAGCGGCCGGCCAGAGGTAGTCTCCACGCCGTCAGGGCCGGGCACCCGGCCATCCGGCTCAGGATGGCGCAGCTCTGCCTTACTATCGGGATCGCCGGGTCAAGCCCGGCGATGACAGCGGAGAGCGCCTCGATCCGAATCATGCTCTAAGTCTTGTTGCGAGCGGGCGACAGTTTGCCGTCCCGTTTCCCGCGTATATTGTGACGATGACGCGCAGAATACGCGCACCAACAAAAACAATGCAGGGAGGGTTCACCATGTCTCGATATGGCTTCGTCGCAGCTTTCGCGCTTGCCTGTGCCTCGACCGCGGCGGCTGCGCAGCCGGCCGACCCACAAAAATATCCGAACTGGAAGGGCCAGTGGCAGCTCATCCTCGCCCGCAATGTCGGCGGCCAGAACATCCGGTTCGATCCGACCAAGGCGTGGGGACGCGCCCAGCAGGCGCCGCTGACGCCGGAGTACCAGAAAGTCCACGAGGACAGCATGGCCGACCAGGCCAAGGGCGGGCTCGGCAATTATCCCACCGCCAAATGTCTCCCGAGCGGCATGCCGCGAATGATGGAGCTGCCGCTGCACGAATACGTCATCACGCCGGACACCACCTACGTCCTGCTCGGCGCGTCGCCGGAAGTGCGGCGTATCTTCACCGACGGCCGCAACTGGCCGACCGAAGGCGATCCGTCCTATGAGGGCTATGCGATCGGCAAGTGGATCGACGAGGACGGCGACGGCCGCTACGACGTGCTCGAGGTCGAGACACGCGGTCCCTTCAAGGGGCCGCGCGCCTACGACGCGACCGGGCTGCCGCTCGCATTCGACAACCAGTCGGTCTTCAAGGAACGGTTCCATCTCGACAAGAACGATCCGAACATCCTGCACGACGAGATCACCGTCTACGACCACGCGCTGACGCGGCCGTGGAGCGTCGACAAGACGCTGCGACGCAATCCAAACCCGCGGCCGGACTGGACCCAGTCGACCTGCGCCGAGGGCAACAACCAGATCGTCATCGGCGAGGAGAACTATTTCCTCAGCGGCGAGGGGATGCTGATGCCCGCGAAGAAGGACCAGGCGCCCCCCGACCTGCGCTATTTCAAGCAATCGCAGAAGTGATCGCGCTTCGGACGCGGCAGGCGACTCCTGCCCTATCGAGCCGTGCTCGCGGATGCGCCGCTGTCCGGGCGACGGTAGGCGGTCGTCGAGGGGCTTGCGTCTCCTGCGTGCGCGGGGAGAGGTCGCGTCCACCTTCGGATGCATCACCCCTTCGGGCGGAGCACCCCGAAGGCCCAGTCGCGCCCGAAGCCGCGGGCCAGCGTCTGGTTGATCCACACCATCGCCAACGGCTCGAGGATGCGAGCCAGCTCGAGCCCGCCCGCGTCGAGCGGCTCGAAGCCGATTTCGCCGACGAGCCGACTGACGGTCGACTTCGCCGCATCGTCGTCGCCGGCGAGGAACATGACCGGCCGCGTCTCGAACCGGTGGCCTTGCGTCATCATGTTCGCGCCGACCTGGTTGAAGGTCTTCACCACCTTGGCGCCGGGAAGCCATGACGCGACGGTTTCGCCGGCCGACGTCGTGAATCCGCGGTCGAGCCCCAGCGCGCCGTCCGTCATCGCAAGCGGGTTCATGGTGTCGATGACGATCTTGCCCGTGAGATCGCCGAGCGATTTCGACCGCCCCTTCGGCCGTGTTCCATGGCAATGCCAGGACCACGACGTCGCCCTGTCGCGCCGCTTCCGCCGACGGTGCGGCGGTGGCGCCGATTTGCGCGCACAAGCTTTTGAGTTCGGGCTTGTTGACATCCCGCACGCCGAAGATGATGGCATGGCCGGCCTTGGCCCAGGCGGTGCCGAGCGCGCTGCCTACGTTTCCGGCTCCGATGACTGCGATTTTCATGGCTTCCGTCCCTATATCCACATCCTCGGCTAAGACACATAGGATGCCGGCGACTGCGCCGCGAGGAGCCCGATGCTGCGCCTGACCGAACTCAAGCTGCCGCTCGACCACGGCGACGGCGCGATCCGGGCGGCGCTCCTCAAGCGGCTGCGCATCCCGGAGCGCGATCTCGTCGGCTTCTCGGTGTTCCGCCGCTCGACCGATGCGCGCAAGAAGCCGGCGATCGTGCTCATCTACACGCTCGACGTCGAGGTCGCCGACGAGGCGCGCCTGCTCAAGCGCCTCGCCGGCGACCGCAACGTCACGCCGCGCGCCGGACACGAGCTACCGCTTCGTCGCCCGCGCGCCGGCGCACAGGCGCGACGCGGCCGGTGGTGATCGGCGCCGGCCCGTGCGGCCTGTTCGCCGCGCTGATCCTGGCGCAGATGGGCTTCCGCCCGATCATCCTCGAGCGCGGCAAGGTGGTGCGCGAGCGCACCAAGGACACCTGGGGCCTGTGGCGCCGGTCGTGCTCGATCCGGAATCGAACGTGCAGTTCGGCGAGGGCGGCGCCGGCACGTTCTCCGACGGCAAGCTGTAGAGCCAGATCAGGGACCCGCGCCACCACGGCGCGCAAGGTGCTGACCGAGTTCGTCAAGGCCGGCGCGCCCGACGAAATCCTCTACGTCGGCAAGCCGCACATCGGCACCTTCCGGCTGGTGACCATGGTCGAGAAGCATGCGCGCGCGAGATCGAAGCGCTCGGCGGCGAGTATCCGCTTCGAGAGCCGGGTCGAGGACCTCGACATCGAGGTCGGCCGCGGACGGCGCTGCGCCACGTGCGCGGCGTCGTGCTCGCCGACGGCACGCACATCGCGACCGATCACGTCGTGCTCGCGATCGGCCACAGCGCGCGCGACACCTTCGAGATGCTGCACGAGCGCGGCGTCGCCATGGAGGCCAAGCCGTTCTCGATCGGCTTTCGCATCGAGCATCCGCAGTCGCTGATCGACCGCTGCCGCTTCGGCCGAGCGCCGGCCACCCGATGCTCGGCGCCGCCGACTACAAGCTGGTGCATCACGCGAGCAACGGCCGCTCGGTCTACAGCTTCTGCATGTGCCCGGGCGGCACCGTGGTGGCGGCGACCTCCGAAGCCGGGCCGCGTCGTCACCAACGGCATGAGCCAGTATTCGCGCAACGAGCGCAACGCCAATGCCGGCATCGTGGTCGGCATCACGCCCGGCGCGACTATCCCGGCGATCCGCTCGCCGGCATCGCCTTCCAGCGCCACTGGGAGTCGCGCGCCTTCGCGGCCGGCGGCGGCACCTACGCGGCGCCGGCGCAGCTGCGTCGGCGACTTCCTCGCGCGAGCAGCGCCTCGACCGCGCTCGGCGAGCGTCGTGCCCGTCCTACAAGCCCGGCGTGCAGCCTGACCGATCTCGCCGACTGCCTGCCGGACTACGCGATCGCGGCGATCCGCGAGGCGCTGCCGGCCTTCGACCGCCAGATCACGGGCTTCGCCATGGCCGACGCGGTGCTGACCGGCGTCGAGACGCGCACCTCGTCGCCGCTGCGCATCGGCCGCGACGCGAGCCTGCAGAGCCTCAACACGCGCGGCCTCTATCCGGCCGGCGAAGGCGCCGGCTATGCCGGCGGCATCCTGTCCGCCGGCGGTCGACGGCATCCAGGTCGCCGAGGCGGTGGCGCTGGCCATCGACGGGCGAGGAAGCGCAAGCGATTCCGGCTTGAACCGCGTGTCACATTCCGGGCGGAGGCCGGTCAGGTCACTTGTGGATCGGGTCCTTCCACAGGACCTGCTCCGGCGGCTCGACCGGGGCGATGTCGAGGTTCACCACCACGGGGTCCTGGCCGGAGCGCACCAGCACGCATTCGAGCGGCTCGTCGCGGCTCGCATTGATCTCCTGGTGCGGCACGTAGGGCGGCACGTAGATGAAGTCGCCGGGGCCGGCCTCGGCGACGAATTCGAGATGCTCGCCCCACCGCATGCGGGCGCGGCCCTTGACGACGAAGATCACGCTTTCGAGGTCGCCGTGGTGATGGGCGCCGGTCTTGGCATTGGGGTGGATGACCACGGTGCCCGCCCAAATCTTCTCGGCGCCGGCGCGGGCGTGGTTGATCGCGGTCGCCCGCGACATGCCGGGGGTCTGGGCGGTGTTGGGATCGAGCGCGTCGCCGGGGATGACCTTCACGCCATGCGTCTTCCAGTCGATCGCCTCGGGGTGCGGTATGGGCGTGATCATGGGCCATTGCCGAAGTCCTTCTGCCGGAACCGGGATTATGCGTCGAGCCGTGCCGCTGAGGTAGGGGTGCGGCGGCCGGATGTCCATGCTTTCATGCCGGGCATTCTGCCCGGCAATGCGCTGGCGTGACGCCTTGCGCTCCAGTAACATTCCGGTAGGCCTCAGCGGGGTGGATCTGAGGCGGGCCGGAGCGCGGTCGCTCCGTCCAGAGCTTTGCGGCGTCTCGGCGCCGGAAGCGCTCCAAGACCAAGATGATTGGGAGGTAACGAACATGTCGATGAGGGGATTGATTGCAGGCTCGTTCGGCCTTGCCGCCGTCGCGATGCCCGTGCACGCGGCCGATACCACGGCGGACCGGCTGCTCAACCCGGACAAGGAGCCCGGCAACTGGCTCATGGTCCACCACGACTACAACAATTCGCGGCACTCCGACGCTCAACCAGGTCAACCGCGAACAACGTCAAGGACCTCAAGCCGAAGTTCATCTTCTCGATCGGCGGTCGCTCGACCGGCGGCACGCTGCGCGGCAAGGAAGAATCGACCCCGCTGGTCGAGGACGGCTTCATGTACGTGTCCGACACCTGGGACGCGGGTGATGAAGTTCGACGTGCGCAGCGGCACCGCGGCGATTCCGCTGTGGCGCTACGACCCCAAGATCACGCAGTCGCGCACCAATCGCGGCATCGCCATGTATGGCGACAAGGTGCTCGTCGTCGACCAACGACATGCGCATCATCGCGCTCAAGAAGGACTCCGGCGAGGTCGTCTGGGAAATCAAGGCCGGCGGCGCCGACCGATCCGGCGACCGGCACGCCGTCGCCGAAGACGCAGGGCTTCACCGGCGCTCCGCTCGCGATCAAGACCGCCGGCGGCAAGGAGCTGGTGATCCAGGGCGAGAGCACCGGCGGCCAGCTCGGCACCCGCAGCTGGGTCGGCGCCTTCGACATCGGCACCGGCAAGCTCGCATGGCGCACCTTCACCATTCCGGCGCCCGGCGAGCCCGGCTCGGAGACCTGGAAGGACAACCACAACGCCTGGCGCATCGGCGGCGGCGGCGTGTGGCAGACGGCGTCCTACGATCCCGCCACCAACCTCCTCTACTTCGGCACCGGCGACGCCTTCCCGAGCTTCGATCCGCAGTTCCGGCCCGGCGACAATCTCTTCACCGCCAGCACCATCGCGCTCGACGCCGACACCGGCAAGATCGTGCTGGTACTTCCAGGAGACGCCGAACGAGCATTGGGACTTCGACACGCCGAGCCCGAAGATGCTCTACGACGTCAACGTCAACGGCGAGCAGCGCAAGGTCGTCGCGAACTTCTCGCGCAACGGCTACTACTACACGCTCGACCGCACCAACGGTCAGTTCCTGCGCGCCGACCAGTACCAGGAGAAGATCACCTGGACGAAGGGCATCGACCCCAAGACCGGCAAGCCGGTCGACTACGATCCGACCAAGGACGTCCAGGTCTATGCCGGCGTCGGCGTGATGCGCGAGAAGCCGGGGCAGGAAGTCCTGCCCGTGGTGGAACGGCGCGCCGACCTTCTTCCCGCCGACGCTCGACGCCAAGCGGAAGGTCGCCTACGTGGCCGGCGGCGAGGGCTGCATTTCCTCGACCGCCGTCAAGTCGCCGATGGACGAGAAGAAGGACTATGTCGGCCTGCCGCCGTGCTGCACCGAGCAGGGCCGCGTCACCGCCCACGGCGCGCTGTGGGCGATGGACCTCAAGACCGGCAAGATCATCGGCAAGGCGACGTTCCAGCCGCCGACCGAGTCCGGCATGCTCTCGACCGACGGCGACGTGCTGTTCACCGGCCACATGAACGGCAAGCTCGCCGCCTATGATGCCGACACGCTTGCAGGAGTTGTGGAGCTTCAACGTCGGCACGCCGATCACCGCGCCGCCGATGACCTACAGCGGTCGACGGCAAGCAATACGTCGCGGTGGTCGCCGGCGGCGCGGTCGGCGTGCGGCAGGGCGGCCTCTAGCAGCCGACCGCCATCGTCGCGGTGTTCGGCCTCTGAGGCCGATGTGAGCGAAACGACGAAGGGGGAGCGGCTGCTCCCCCTTTTTTCAGTCCTGACGCATCCGGGAGAGCGCGCCATGCGACAGTTTCCTGCCTGCGATCGGCGTCGCCGCTGGCGGCCGCGATGGCAGCTGGCCCCGCGCAGGCGCCAGGCCCAGGCGCCGAAGATCTGGGACATCAAGCTCGGCAGCCCGATCAAGGACCTGCCGCTGCCGATTTCGTCGACACCGCCTGCGGCACCAATGGCGGGCCGCCGGCGCGCGTGCTCAAGAGCTTCTACGAATTCGCGCAGTGCCCGGTCGAGCGCACGACCGGGCTGCACGAGGTCTGGTTCCGCTACGACGACGAGATGGAATACGTCGCGCGCGCCCGCCGCTCCGACATCATGGTGCGGCAATATCCAGGCGAACTCGCTCGCCGGCCAGCCGATCATCACCTCGCTCCTGATCGACGATGGCGGCCTCGTGCAGGGCTACCGCGTCGTCAACGATCCGCGCGTCGACGCCCAGACCCGCATCGCCGCCTTCGGCCTCGCCGATCTCTTCAAGGGCATGGCGTGGACCGGGCTCGAATGCAACGACCTGCCGCCGGCCGAGGGCGAGCGGCCGATCGACGATCTCTTCGTGAAGGAGGACTGCGAGAACAAGACGGACGGCCTGGTCACGCGCGTCGAGGCGCGGCGCTACTACAAGCCCGGCCAGTTCGCCGTCGATCCCAACGACAACCGGCTCACCGAGAATCTGTTCGAGAGCTCCGCCCGCCTCGAGGTCTATCGGCCCGGGGCTGCCGCGCAGGCGCGGCGCCAGCCTCCCCGAAATGAAAGGTCCCTGCATGCAGAAGACGTCGAAGCCGCGCAGCCAAAGCGACTCGCCTGGGTGGTGCGGCGCAGGCTTGGCCGCAACGCTCGCGTTCTTCACGCCGGTGCTACGCCCAGCAGAAGGCGGACGAGGCGAAGGTGAAGGCCGGACTGGCGATCTGGCGTTCGTCCGGCTGCTCGGAATGCCACGGCGCCTTCGCCGACGGCGAGAAGGAGCGCGACGAGGCGCCGACCGGCGCCAATATTCGGCGCACCCGGCTCGACGACGCGACCATCGCCGAGACCATCCGCTGCGGCCGGCCCGGCGCCGGCATGCCGAGCTTCGGCGCCGACGCCTACAAGGAGCGCGGCTGCTACGGCCAGCCGGCCGGGCCGCCGCCGGACGACCTCTATCCGACCGGCGTGACGCTTGAACGCGGCGCAGATCGCCGACGTCGTCACCTACCTGCGCGACCGCGTCGTCGGCAAGCGCGCGGTGACGCCGGAGGAATGCGCCTTCTACTACGGCGACCAGGCAAGCTCGTTCTGCGACGACGCCGAAGTAGGTGAGGTAGCTCTCGTTCAATGGGATTTTCGCCCTCGACTGTCATCGCCCGGCTTGACCGGGCGATCCAGTAACCACCGGACTCTCCGTCGGGCAACGTCTCAGCCACATCGATCGCGCAGGGGTTACTGGATTGCCCGGTCAAGCCGGGCAATGACAGTCGTTTGTGGGCGGCATATCGCACCGATGCGGCGAGCGCTACGGATGAATCGTGTTGTCCGGCATCATCGCGCCGGTCAACACCGTGCCGGTCTGGTTGGTGTTGCCGAGATTGGCCGAGCGCAGCACGGAGTGGCTGAGGTTCGCGCCGCTGAGATCGGCGCCGCTCAGGTCGGCGAGATAGAACACCGATTCCCGCAGCATCGCGTTGGCGAGATTGGCGTCGCGCAGGTTGGCCTGGGTGAATTCGGTGCTGTCGGCGGCGGCGCCGGCGAGGTTGACGCGCAGCAGACGGCCCTGATGGAGGTTCGCGCCGTTGAGCGTCGCGTTGGCGAAGCTCGCCTCGTTGAGGAACGCCGCCTCGAGATCGGCCTCGGTGAGGATCGCGCGCTCGAGCTTGCCGCCGAGCAGGCGGATGCTGCCCATCAGCGCTTCGGTGAGATTGGAGCGGGAGAAATCGGCCCGGCTGGCGTCGGCTTCGAACAGCATCGCCTTGGCGAGCTTGGCATCGGCTGAAGTTCGCCTGGATGAGGTCGGTCTTGTTGAGATTGGCCTCGGTGAGGTCGGCGCCCGAGAGGTTCGCGCCGCGCAGGTTGGCGCGATGGAGGCTCGCGCCGCGCAGGTTGGCGCCGGAAAGGTTCGCGCCGGAAAGGTCGCGCCGCTTCAGGTTGGCGCCGGCGAGGCTGCAGCCCGGACAGTTGCGGCTTTCGCCGGCGAGGAAGGCGGCGACGTCGGCCTGAGCGAGCGGCGCCCCAGCGCGCGGCCTCCGCATTCACGAGGAGAACGGCCATCGCTGCGCCGAGCAGGGTGCACAGGCGGCGAAAGACGGGGAGGGAGGTTCGCATGGGAGCTCGCATCGTCGGCGGTTTGGCCAGTGATCGCGGCGATGGTAGTCGAGACTTCGGCCCCGTGCCAGCGTGTCGGCGGGCGCTGCAGCCGACATTCCGGCCGCGCTTGGTGTAGGTTTCGCCGCGACCCTTCAAGTGACTCGAGGCCGGAATGGAACAGGCAGCCCGCGACGCCGAGAACCGGCGGCGCAATCTCGGCTTCTTCTTCGACGACGCGCTGGCGCGCACGCCGGACAAGGTCGCGATCATCGATCTTCACGGCGGCCGCGAGCGCCACAGCACCTACCGCATGCTCGATGCGCGCATGGACGCGGTCGCGCGCCTGTTGGCGCGGCTCGGCGTCGCGCCGGGCGAGCGGGTCGGCATGCTGGTCGGCAACCGCGTCGAGTTCATCGAGTTCTTCTTCGGGGCGATGCGCGCCGGCGCGATTCCCGTGCCGCTCAACACGCGGCTCGCCGCCGATACGCTGCGCCACATCTTCACCGATGCCGGCTGCACGCTGGCGCTGGTCGATCCCGGCTGCAACCGCGATGCGCTGTGCGTCGCCATGGGCGTGCCGCTGCGCCACCGGCTCGTGCTCGACGAAGCCCATCCCGGCTTTCTCTCCTTCGAAGATGAGATGGCGCGGCCGGCGCCCGCCGTGCCGCCGCCGGAGATCGGCGACGACACCCAGGCCTTCCAGCCCTACACCTCAGGCTCGACCGGCCGCCCGAAGGGCGCGATCATGACCCACCGCGGGATGCTGTGGTATGTCGCGCACAACCAGCAGCACTGGCCGGCGTCGGCCGACGACCGCGGGCTGATCGCGCTGCCGCTGTTTCACAAGAACGCGCTGCGCGGCACGGTGAAGCCGATGCTCTATGCCGGCGGCAGCTTCGTGCTGATGCCGGCCTACGAGCCCAAGGCCTATCTCGAGGCGCTCGCGAAGTATCGCTGCACCTATTCGCGCGGCGTCGCCGCCGTCTTCACCATGGTGCTGCAGCATCGCGAGTTCTTCGCAACGCTCGATCTCAGTGCGCTGCGCAGCCTGTCGATCGGATCGGCGGTGGTGACGCCGGAATTGCTCGATGCGGTCGAGCGCGCGCTGCCGGGCGTGAAGACGTCGGAAAGCTACGGCCTCACCGAAGGCGGCAGCCCGTTCCGCGCCCCGCTCGACGGCCGGCCGGTGCCGCGCGGCAGCGTCGGCGTCGCGGCGCCCGGCATCGAGGTGAAGCTCGTCGATGCCGCGGGCAACGCACAGCCCGAGCTCGGCGAACTTATGATCCGCAGCCCATATGTCTGCCTCGGCTATCACAACGAGCCCGAGATCACCCGCCAGAAGCTCGTCGACGGCTGGCTGCGCACCGGCGATGTGTTCTTCCGCGACAGCGACGGCTTCTATTACTTCCGCAGCCGCGTCGACGACATGTTCAGCTGCGGCGGCGAGAACATCTATCCGAAGGAAGTCGAGAATTTGCTGTTCACCCATCCGGATGTGGCCGACGCGGTGGTCGCGCCGGTGCCGCATGCGGTGAAGGGCTTCGTGCCGGCGGCGATGGTGACCTTGCGCGCCGGCGCAACGGCGACGCCGGCCGCGCTCAAGGCCTTCTGCATCGAGCGCGGCCCGCTCTATTCGCATCCCCGCCACATCGTGACTGGTGCCGTCGCTGCCGCAGAACGGCGCCGGCAAGATCGACCGCGCCGTGGTACGGCGCGAATTGCAGGCGCACGCTGCAGCCAGCTGGCTGACGTCCTGGCACGACGTGCCGTTCCCTCTCGCGTCATTCCGGGGCGCGCGCAGCGCGAACCCGGAATCCAGCGCGGGTGCGCAGGAGTCTGGATTCCGGGTTCGGCCTTCGGCCGCCCCGGAATGACGGAGTGGAGGAGCGTCGCAAGCGCGACCAGGTCCGCTGCCGAGCTCGACTCAATACGTCGCGCGGCCGCCGGAAATGTCGAACACCGCGCCGGTGGTGAAGGAGCATTCCTGCGAGGCGCAGAACGCGACGAGATCGGCGATCTCCTCGACCAGGACGAATCGTCCGCGCGGGATCTTCGAGAGCATGTAGTCGATGTGCTCGCTCGTCATCTGGTCGAAGATCGCGGTCTTGGCGGCGGCCGGGGTGACGCAGTTGACGGAGATGTCGCGGCCGGCGAGTTCCTTGCCGAGCGACTTCGTGAGCGCGATCACGCCGGCCTTGGAGGCCGAATAGGCGCAGGCGTTGGGATTGCCCTCCTTGCCGGCGATCGAGGCGATGTTGACGATGCGGCCGTAGTTCTGGGCGATCATCGTCGGCACCACCGCCTTGCAGCAGTTGAACGGGCCGGTGAGATTGATGGCGAGGACGCGCGCCCACTCCTCGGCCGGGTACTCCCAGGTCGGCAGGTTGGCGCCGGCGATGCCCGGCGTTGTTGACGAGGATGTCGATGCGCCCGCGCTCGGCGGTTCGCTTCGCCGCGGCCGCGACGGCGGCGGGATCGACCACGTCGATGATTTCCGCGAACACCGGACCGAGCGGGCCGAGCTCGTCGATCGCCTTTTTGGCCGACCGCGACGTCACGATCCCATAACCAGACTACGGCGCCGCAACGCAGGAAGCGCTCCGCGATGGCGCGGCCGATGCCTTGCGCGCCGCCGGTGACGACGGCGACGCGTCCTTTGAGATCGATGGCGTTGGGCATGGGAACCTCGAGACTGGTAGGAACGTTCATATTGTATCGGTTTTTACGGCCATTCCCGGAAAAATCGGGAGCTTTTCAAGGCCGAGGTTGCACGGAGAAGCTTCCCTCGCCGGACGGATCGCGCTAGTCGATTTGTCGTCCGCCCGCGCTTTCGTCGCTTAAAGTTCGAGTAAAGCATGACCGATCGTCTCCATCGCAAAGTCGCGCTCGTCACCGCCGCGGGGCAGGGGATCGGCCGTGCCATCAGCGAAGCCTTCATCGCCGAGGGCGCAACGGTGATCGCGACCGACCTCGATCCCGGAAAGCTCGAGGGGCTCGCGGCGGCGCGCGTGCGCCAAGCTCGACGTGCTCTCGACCCCGGCGATCAATGCGATTCGCCGACGACGTGGTTCGCGCGTTCGGTCCGCCCGACATCCTTGTCAACTGCGCCGGTTTCGTGCATCACGGTTCGGTACTCGACTGCAGCGAAGCCGACTGGGCGTTCTCCTTCGATCTCAACGTGACATCGATCCATCGCATGCTGCGTGCGTTCCTTCCGGGGATGGTGGAACGGCGGCGCGGCTCCATCGTCAACATCTCCTCGGCGGTTTCCTCGATTCGCGGCGTGCCCAATCGCTACGTCTACGGGGCGACCAAGGCGGCGATCATCGGGCTGACCAAGGCCGTGGCCGCCGACTTCATCAAGCAGGGCATCCGGGCGAACGCGATCGCTCCGGGCACCATCGAGACGCCGTCGCTCGACGGCCGCGTCGCCGACCTCTCGAAGGCGACCCATCGGTCGCTCGATGCGGTGCGGCAGGATTTCATCGACCGTCAACCGATGGGACGGCTCGGCACCGCGCAGGAGGTGGCGGCGCTCGCGGTGTTCCTCGCCTCCGACGAGGCGAGCTACATCACCGGCCAGGCGCATCTCGTCGACGGCGGAATGGCGCTGTAGCGGGACCGACCATGCACGTTCTCTGCACCGGCGCTGGCGGCATGATCGGCCGCAAACTCGTTGCGCGCCTTCTCAAGGAAGGCGCGCTCGGCGGGCGCCCGATCTCGCGGCTGACGCTCCTCGACATCGAGGCGCCGGACGTCCCTGCCGGCGCCGGGGACAACGTCGTCACCGCCGCGCGTCGACCTCTCGATGCTCGGCGCGGGGGCGCGGGCGATCGCGGATGCGCCCGACGTGATCTTCCATCTCGCCGCAGTCGTGTCCGGCGAGGCGGAAGCCGACTTCGAAAAGGGCTATGCCGCCAACTGCGCCGCGACTCGCGGGCTTCTCGAAGCGATCCGCCAGGTCGGCGATTACCGGCCGAAGCTCGTGTTCGCCTCCTCGATCGCCGTCTACGGCGCGCCGTTTCCGGACGCGATCCCGGACGACTTCATCCGCGCGCCGCTGACCTCCTATGGCGACGCAGAAGGCGATCTGCGAGCTGATGCTCGCCGATTATTCGCGGCGCGGATTCCTCGACGGCGTCGGCATCCGGCTGCCCACCATCGCGGTGCGGCCGGGCAAGCCCAACAAGGCGGCGTCGAGCTTCTTCTCCTCGATCATCCGCGAGCCGCTCGCCGGCCAGGAGGCGGTGCTGCCGGTCGCGGAGAGCGTGCGGCACTGGTTCGCGAGCCCGCGCGCTGCGGTGGCGTTCCTCGTCCATGCCGCCGGGCTCGAGCGCGAGCGGCTCGGGCCGCACATCAACGTGACCATGCCCGGGTTCTCCTGCACCGTCGGCGAGCAGATCGCGGCGCTCGCCCGCATCGCCGGGCCGAAGGTCGCCGCCCGCATCCGCCGCGAGCCCGACGCCCTCGTCGAGCGCATCGTCGCCGGCTGGCCGCAGAATTTTCACGCGCGCCGCGCCGCCGAGCTCGGCTTCGTCGCGGAAAAGAGCTTCGACGACATCATCCGCGCCCACATCGAGGACGAACTGGGCGGGACGTTCGCGATCGTGAGGCTTCGGCAGGGCGCAAGTCCCTAATAGCCGATCGCGACGCCGTCGAGCCGGGGATCAGATCCGCCGCACAGTGTGCCGAACGCGCGATCGATGACGATCGCCTGCGCGCTTCCCATGAAGCTGTGCAGGAAGTCGTGCGGCTGCAGCCAGTCGGCTGGCGGTGCTTCGCCGGGAATGATCTCGTGACCGAACGACGCCAGTCGCGCGATCACGTCCGGTGGAAACGTCGATTCGACCGAAATGCGGTTGGCCCCCAGCACGCGGACGCGCGAGGCATCGATCGCCTGTTGCGGATTCATGGCCCGGTCGATCAGGTTGACGAGAATCTGCACTTGGCCCTGCGGCTGCATGTTCGCGCCCATGCAGCCGAACGTCATGTGCAGGTCGTCGCCCCGAAAGACCATGGCTGGAAGGATGCTGTGGCGCGGCCGCTTGCCCGGGGCGATTTCGTTCGGATGACCGGGCTCGAGCGAGAACTCGGCCGCCCGGTTGTGCAGGATGATGCCGGTGTCGCCCGCCACCATGCCCGATCCGAAGACGTCCGAGATGCTGGTGATGAACGACACCGCATTGCGGTCCTTGTCGACCACGGTGAAGTAGGTCGTGTTGCCGGCGAGGGTACCGGCGGTCGGGGTCGGCATCGCGCGGTCCATGCGGATCAGACTGCGCCGCGAGGCGATGAAGGCATCGGACAGCAGCTGCTCCACGTCGACCGTGCCGAATCGCGGATCGCCGATGTAGCGCTCGGCATCGGCGAAGGAGAGTTTGAGCGCCTCGAGGATCAGGTGCTCCGCGGTGGCAAGGTCGCTGCGAAACAGGGAGGCGAGGTCGTAGCCTTCCAGGATGCGCAAGGCCATCAGCACGATCAGGCCCTGGCCGTTGGGCGGCATCTCCACCACGCGATGGCCGCGGTAGGTCGCCGAAATGGGGTCCATCCACTCCGAGCGCTGCGCGGCGAGATCGGGCATTTTCAGATACCCGCCGCCAGCGTCCGATGCGGCGACGATCTTGCCGGCGAGGTCACCCGCGTAGAAGTAGTCGCGCCCGTGCTTGCCGAGTTCACGCCAGGTCCGCGCCAGATTGGGCTGGCGGAAAACCTGGCCAGGCTGCGGCGGCTTGCCTTGCAGCAGGTATTGCGCGACCGATTGATCGCTCAAGCGCAGCTTGGAGGCGCCCCATTCCCAGGCGTGGGCGATTTTCTGCCCGACCGGGAAGCCTTCCTCGGCATAGGCCGCTGCCGGCTCGACGAGATCGGCGAATCTCTTCGAGCCGAAGCGGTCGTGCAGCCTGAAGTAACCGTCGGGAGCACCGGGCACGCAGACCGAGCCCCAACCCGCCTGTGGCATCCGGGTCCATCCGGCGTCGACGAAGGCCTCGCGCGTCATTCCTTCCGGGCATCGTCCACTGGCGTTGAGGCCATGAAGCTTTCCCTGCCAGTGGACGAGAATGAAGGCGTCGCCGCCGAGGCCGTTCATCATCGGCTCGGTCACGTTCACCATCGCCGCAACGGCGATGGCGGCGTCGACAGCGTTGCCGCCGTCCTTGAGCACCTGCAGCCCGACCTGGGCCGCCAAGGGCTGGCTCGAGGCCACCATGCCGTGGCGCGCATGCGTGGCGGCACGGCGCGAGTCGAACGGTTCCATGTCGCAATTCCGGTTGCCGAGCCGCCGCGGGCAGCGACCCGGGCAAGTTCAAGCCGGCATGTACCGGGCGGCGGCCTACTTGGTCAGGAAGACATCCCGGCGCGGAAACTTCTCGAACACCGAGGCATCCACCGAGAAGTTGGTCGCGAGGATGTCGGTCGGATTGCCGGCGATCCACTGGGAGAGATCGATCGTCTGGTAGTGGCCGCTGTTGAAGACGATGAGGATGCGCGCCTTCTCGCCGCCGACGTTCTCGATCGAGTGGCCGAAGCCCTGCGGGATGTAGCCGACGTCGCCCTGGCCGAGCGTCTCCTCGCGCCAGCGTCCGCCCGAGCCGAACAGGGTGACGTTGAACCGGCCGCTCAGGACGTACTGCCATTCGACGGCGTTGGGGTGCCAATGCAGCTCGCGCAGCGCGCCCGGCTCCATCTCGAGCACGACGCCGGTCATGGTCGTCGAGATCGGGAACATCGAGCCGTCGACGCGCCACTCGAGCCCGCCGTCGAACGTCGCGAACGGCTTCTGCGAGAGCATGCTGTATTTGTGGGTGAGCGGCGGCTTCTTCCATCCCTGCAGCGGCGGCGCGCGCGACCTCGGGCGGGATCTTGCCCTTGGCGAAGTAGACCTCCTTCTTCGGAAAGTTGTCGAAGGTCGCGGCGGGCACGCCGAAGTTCTTGGCGAGCAGCGCCTTCGGCGCGTGCCCGATCCAGTCGGAAATGCTGAAGGTGCCGAACTCGGAGAAGTAGCCGTTGTCGAACACGAGCACGAAATGGCAGGGCTTGTCGCCGAGCGTCTCGATCACGTGACCGTGGCCGCGCGGGAAGTACCAGATGTCGCCCGGCTCGAAGTCGTTGGTCTCCGAGCAGCCCTGCGGGTCGATGACGGTGGTGCGCACCCGGCCCTCGGTGACGAAGGCCCATTCCGCGGCCGTGGCGTGCCAGTGCAGTTCGCGCATCACGCCCGGCTCCATGCGCATGGAGACGCCGGCGATCGCCTTGGAGATGGGCAATTGGGCCACGGTCGCTTCCTTGCCGTAGCTGCCGCCCATCACCTTCCCTTCGGACTTCTCGAGCTCGAACTTGAAGGTCGGCAGCTCCTTCCCCGAGGTCACGGGATCGGGAACGTTGTTCTGGAAGCTGGTGTCGCCGCCTTCGGAGCTGATGGGGAAGGTGGATGTGAACACGCGAGGTCTCCTGCTCATCGATGGGCAGCCGCCGTCAACGGCGGCGCCGGTGCGCCGCCGTGTTGCTAACACAAAAGGGCAGGAGGTGCCTGTGGCGCGGGACCGCTACGGCAGCCCGAACACCGCGACGAAGGCCGAGGGCTGGTAGAGCACCGCGCCGCGCTGGTTGATCTCGCCGCCGGCGACCACCGCGACGTACTGCTTGCCGCCGACCGAATAGCTCATCGGCGGCGCGGTGATCGGCGTGCCGAGGCTGAAGCTCCAGGCTTCCTGGAGCGTGTCGGCGTCATAGGCGACGAGGCGCCCGGTCGAATGGCCGGTGAAGACGAGGTCGCCGTCGGTGCCGAGCATGCCGGACTCGTTCGGGATCGCGTACTGCGCCTTGCCGAGCACCTTGCCGGTGCGCACGTCGAGCGCCCACAGCGCGCCGTGGGCGTTGCCGCGGCCCTGCTCCTGGCAGCACATGCGTATGCCCACCCAGTCCTTGTTCTCGTCCATCGGCGTCTTGACGATGGTGCCGCCGGAGCAGCCTTCGGCGCCGGAGACGTAGGCGATCATGCGCTTGGCATCGAAGGTCGGCGGGAAGAACGTCGGCGCGCCGTTGTACCACGGACAGGCTTCGTGCCCGGGCTTGCCGCGCCGCTGGCCGATGCCGGCATAGCGCTGCACGTCGAGGCTCGGATCATAGTCGGCGGGCTTGCCGGTCTTGGGGTCGATGCCCTTGGTCCAGGTCACTTTCTCCTGGTACTGGTCGGCGCGCAGGAACTGGCCGTTCGTGCGGTCGAGCGTGTAGAAGAAGCCGTTGCGCGAGAAGTTGGCGACGACCTTGCGCGGCTCGCCGTTGACGTTGACGTCGTAGAGCATCTTCGGGCTCGGCGTGTCGAAGTCCCAGTGCTCGTTCGGCGTCTCCTGGAAGTACCACACCATCCGGCCGGTATCGGCGTCGAGCGCGATCGTGCTCGCGGTGAAGAGATTGTCGCCGGGGCGGTATTCCGGATCGAAGGTCGGGAAGGCGTCGCCGGTGCCGAAATAGAGAAGGTTCGTCGCCGGATCGTAGGACGCCGGTCTGCCACACGCTGGCGCCGCCGATCCGATAGGCGTTGTGGTTGTCCTTCCAGGTCTCGGAGCCCGGCTCGCCCGGCGCGGGATGGTGAAGGTGCGCCACACGAGCTTGCCGGTGTCGGCCTCGAAGGCGCCGACCCAGCTGCGCGTGCCCTGCGAGCCGCCGGTGCTTTCGCCCTGGATGACGAGGTCCTTCCCGCCCGCCGATTTGATGGTGAGCGGCGCGCCCGAGAAGGCCTGGGTCTTCGACGGGGTGACCGGTCTTCGGGTCCATCGGCGCGGCGGCCTGGACTTCCCAGGCGACCTCGCCATTGTCGCGGTCGAGCGCGATGAGGCGCGCGTCGTAGGTCGAGAGGAATGACCTTGTTGCCGTACATGGCGAGCCCGCGCGTGGTGCGGGAGCGCGTGATCTTGGGATCGTAGCGCCACAGCGGCACGGCATTGGTGCCGTTGCGCACGTCGAACTTCATCACCCGCGACCAGGTGTCGGTGACGTACATGAAGCCGTCGTCGACGAGCGGCGTCGACTCCTCCTTGCCGCGCAGCGTGCCGCCGGTCGAGCGGCCGCCGATCGAGAACATGAACTTGAGCTGCAGGTTCTTCACGGTGTCGCGGTTGATCGCGGAGAGCGCGGCGTGCCGGCTGTTGTCGTAGTCGTGGTGCACCATGAGCCAGTTCTGCGGCTCCGGATGGCGCAGGCGCTCCGACGTGACGTCGGCGGCGAGCACCGGCGTGGCGGCGACGGCCGCGGCAATGACAACCAAACTTCGCATGTGACGTCTCTCCCGTTATTTCTTGGCTGCAGTTATCGGCGACACGATAGCGCGTAGGGTGGGCAAAGCGAAGCGTGCCCACGCGTTCTTACTTCCTCGCGCCATCGCACTGTGGCTCGCATCATCCGCATGGGCACGGCACTTCGCGCCTTTGCCCACCCTACGGCTGTTACTCCTTCACCGCGCCGGTCATCGCCGACACGTAGTGCTCGACGAAGAACGCGTAGAGGATGACGAGCGGCAGCGAGCCGACCAGCGCGCCCGCCATCAGCGAGCCCCAGCGATAGATGTCGCCATCGACGAACTCGTTGACGATCGCGACCGGCACCGTCTTGTTCTGGGTCGAGGACAGGAAGGTCAGCGCGTAGATGAACTCGTTCCAGCACAGCGTGAAGCAGAAGATGAACGCCGAGATCAGGCCAGGCACCGCCAGCGGCACCACGATGCGGGTCAAGATCTGCCAGCGGCTCGCGCCGTCGATCAGCGCGCACTCCTCGAGCTCGTAGGGGATGGTCTTGAAGTAGCCCATCAGCAGCCAGGTCGAGAACGGGATCAGGAAGGTCGGATAGGTCAGGATCAGCGCGAACGGCGTGTCGAACAGGCCGTATTGGAACACGACCGCCGAGAGCGGGATGAACAGGATCGACGGCGGCACCAGGTACGCGAGGAAGATCGCGCCGCCGACAAAGGAGGCGCCGCGGAAGCGCAGCCGCACGATCGCGTAGGCCGCGAGCACGCTCGAGGCGATCGAGAGCACGGTGGCGCCGACCGCGACCAACATCGTGTTCCACAGCCAGCGCGGATACTGCGTCTCGAACAGGAGCTTGTAGATGTGCTTGAAGGTCGGGTTCCAGGTCCAGAACGGACTGTAGCGGTCGAGATCGAGCAGCTGCTCGTCCGGTTTGATCGCGGTGAGCGTCATCCAGTAGAACGGGAACAGCAGCACGATGAGGATGATCGCGAGCGGCAGATAGATGGTGACGAGCCGCTTGGGGAGCGTCTGCAGGTAGCTCATCCCCTCGCTGTGGTCGCCCGTCGACGCTCGCGGATGTGCCGGGCAGCACGGCTGCGTCGGCGGGAGCGTCGGCGCTGCGGCGGCCGGCGACGATCTCAGTCATTGCTCTCGCCCTGCTGCCATTTGCGCCGCTGCAGGCCGAACCACGAGATCAGGATCGCGGCGAGCAGGAACGGAATCATCGCGCTCGAGATCGCGGCGCCCTCGCCGAGATGGCCGCCGAGGATCGCGCGCTGGTAGGACAGCGTCGCCATCAGCTGGGTGGCGTTGACCGGGCCGCCGCGGGTCAGCACCCAGATCAGCTGGAAGTCGGTGAAGGTGAACAGCACCGAGAACGTCATCACCACCGCGATGATCGGGGTGAGCATCGGATAGGTGATGTGGCGGAACACCTGCCAGCGGCTGGCGCCGTCGATGATCGCGGCCTCGTAGAGCGAGGGCGACACCGTCTGCAGCCCGGCGAGCAGCGTGATCGCGACGAATGGAATGCCGCGCCAGATGTTGGCGAAGATCACCGACCAGCGTGCGTTCCAGGGATCGCCGAGAAAATCGATGTTGCCGGAGATCAGCCCGAGGTGGCGCAGCGACCACGAGACGATCGAGAACTGCGGATCGTAGATCCACCAGAACGCGATCGCCGAGAGCACGGTCGGCACGATGAAGGGGATCAGCACGACCGCGCGCAGCGTCGCCTTGAACGGCAGGTTCTCGTTGAGCAGCAGCGCGAGATAGAGGCCGACGGCGAACTTCACGATGCTCGCGACCGTCGTGTAGAGCAGCGTGTTGAACACCGAGAGCCAGAATACCGAATCGTCCCACAGCCACTCGTAGTTCTCGAGCCCGATGAACTCGCCGAGCCGCCCGATGCGCGCGTCGGTGAAGGAAATCCAGATGCCGAGCCCGAGCGGATAGGCGAGGAACAGCAGGAGGAAGCCGGCGGCGGGCAGGATGAACCAGAGGCCGAGCCAGTCGCGATGCGTCTTCAGCCGGGTCCACGCGGTGGCGCCGCGTTCGAGGATGAGGGCCTGGTCGACGACGGCATCGGTCATGGCAGTCCGTCAGTGGTTGGTCATCATTGATCGGAACCGCAACACTCGGGCGCAGGGGCCAGATGATCTGATTGCCGATCTCCGGCCCCTCGCTCCTGTTACCGGTAGATGCGCTGGAACTGGCGCTCGGCGATGCGGATCGAGCCCTTGGCGTCCTCGCGGCCGGTGCAGTAGCTCGCGAACATGTCGAGCAGCACGAAGTCGGAGATCGCGCTCGCCGCCTTCTCGCCGACCGAGCCGAGCCCGCCCGCGGTCAGCGAGCGCTTGGCGACGTCGCGATAGACCGTGCGCTTGGGGTCCGAGGTCCACACCGGGTTCGCGTCATAGGCGTTGAGGCAATGGGTCAGGTAGCCTTGCGCCGCCTCGATCCATGGATTGAACTCGTTCGCCTCCAGCATGTAGGCGATCAGCGCTTTGCAGGCCTGCGGATACTTGGTGTAGCCCATCGCCAGCATCGGGAACATCAGGTGCAGCTCGGTGGGATGGCCGACCGGACCGACCGGGAAGTAGGCGTGGTCCATGTCCTCCGCGATGTCTTTCTTGGTCGGGTCCTTGGTCGCGGCGACGTAGATCGAGATGCCGTTGTTGGTCCAGTGCAGTTCGCCGGCGAGGAACGCCTTGTTGTTCGACGCGTCGTTCCAGGCGGCGGTGCCGGGGATCATGTTGTCGTAGAGCTGCTTTGCAAACTCCAGCGCCTTCTCGGTCTCCGGCGAGTTGATGACGACCTTGTCGTTCTTGTCGACGATGTTGCCGCCATGGGCCCACAGGCACCAGTAGGCCCAGGTGTTGCCGTCGCCTGAGGCGTGGCCGAGGGCAAAGCCGCCCGGCGTGCCGTTCTTCTTGGTCGCCTTGGCGCATTCGAGGAGCTCGGCGGTGGTGGTCGGGAACTTGGAGAACCCGGCCTTCTTGAGCGACGAGATGCGGTAGTTGATGAGCGAGCCGGTGTAGCAGATCGGGATGTCGATCCACTTGGTGCCGGTGCCCTTGCCGTAGGCGATCGCGCTCGGCACCCAGCCGCCGTATTTCTTGCCGAGATAGTCGGCGACGTCGGTGACGTCGAGGCACTTCTGCGGGAAGAGATGCGGCAGCGAATAGAGGCCCCAGAACAGGTCGGGGCCGGCGCCGGTGTTGGCGGCGACGGAGGCCTTGGGCTGCACGTCCTCGTAGGACTCCCGCGAGATCGTCACCTTGACGCCGGTCGCCTTGGCGAAGGCCTCCATCAGCTTGACGAACTCGTCGTCCTCCGCCTGCACGAAGTACTTCCAGCGCAGCATCGAGAGCTGTGCGCCGGGTTCCGGCTTCCAGGGGGCGGCCTGCGCCCACGCCTTCGCCCAGTCGAGCAGGGCCGGCCCGGTCAGCGCGCCGGAGGCGGCGAGGGCGGTCCCGCCCCCAACGAGGGTGCGCCGCGTGAAGTTGGTCATGGTTTCCTCCTGCTTGCTTCTTCCGGGTTGGTTGTTTTCAGGTTGCTCATTGCCGCAGCCGCTCGCCGGTCGTCTCGTCGAACAGATGGACGAGGCGCGCGTCGGGCTTCAAGCGGATCGTGTCGCCGGGCTTGAACGGATGGCGCTCGCGGAACACCGCAAGCACGCTCTGGCCGCCGAGCTTGGCGACGAACTGCGTCTCCGAGCCGGTCGGCTCGACGACCTCGATTTCCGCCGCGGCGCCGTCCTCGGCGAGAGTGAAATGCTCCGGCCGCACGCCATAGACGACCGGCCGGCCGTCGGCCGCGGGCGGTGCGGCGAGCGGCAAAGTGAGCCCGTCGGCGCCGCGGAATTCCACCGCGCCGTTGCGGCGAACCGTGCCCTTGAAGAAGTTCATCGCCGGCGAGCCGATGAAGCCGGCGACGAACAGGTTGGCGGGCCGGTCGTAGAGCTCGAGCGGCGCGCCGATCTGCTCGACGCGGCCGTCATGCATCACGACGATCTTGTCGGCCATGGTCATCGCCTCGATCTGGTCGTGGGTGACGTAGATCGTCGTGGTCTTGAGCCGCTGATGCAGCGCCTTGATCTCGGTGCGCATCTGCACCCGCAGCTTGGCGTCGAGATTGGACAGCGGCTCGTCGAACAGGAACACCTTGCGGGTCGCGCACGATGGCGCGGCCCATCGCGACGCGCTGGCGCTGGCCGCCGGAGAGCTGGCGCGGGATAGCGCTCGAGGAAGCGGCTGAGGCTGAGGATCTCGGCGGCGCGGCGCACCCGCGCTTCGATCTCGCTTCTTCGGCGCGCCGCGCAGCCTGCAGCGAGAAGCGCCATGTTGTCGGCGACCGTCATGTGCGGATAGAGCGCGTAGTTCTGGAACACCATGGCGATGTCGCGCTCCTTGGGCGGCAGCGTCGTTGACGACGCGGTCGCCGATCCTGATCTCGCCGCCGCTGATGTTCTCGAGGCCGGCGATCATCCGCAGCAGGGTCGACTTGCCGCAGCCGGAGGGGCCGACCAGGACGACGAACTCGCCGTCGGCGATCTCGACATTGACGCCGTGGATCACGTAGTGCGGGCCGAACGCCTTCTTGACGCCACGTATCGCCACTGACGCCATCGGTTTCCTCCACAGGGCGCCTGTTCCGGCGCGCCTTGCTGCAACCGCAAGCATTTCCTGTCGGGTCGAGACTAGCCGCAGGCGTCCCGCCTTGCCACAAGGAAAAGCGCGATGATGTCGCAGGGGGCGGGCGCCCAACGGTTCTCCGATACGGCGCGCCGCAGCCCGTAGCCCGGATGAGCGAAGCGACATCCGGGGCCAGCGCCGAGATTGGCGCAGGGGCCCAATCCCGCATGTCGCTGCGCTCATGCGGGCTACGGTTCGCGGATGCCTCTTGTCGGCGCAGGCAGTGTCGACGCGCGCTCGCGCACGATCACCCAGCCACTGGCGTCAGCGTCGATCCCGCTGATACGAGACTGGTCGACCCGTCGCAGCGGTTACTGCCGCGACTGCACCTGGACCTGGACCGGCGCGCCGAGGCTCGCCGGCGTACCCTTCAGGAGCACGAGGTAGCGTCGCGGCGTGTTCGCCTCGGCCTGCACGATCTGCCGGATCGGGCCGACGGAGTTGACGATCGCCGCACCGGCCGGATTGGTCATGAACGCCGCGAGCGGTTCGAGCGCGCCTTTGCCGGCCGGGTCTTCGGCGAGCGCGAGGACATAGGGTTGCCCGGGCTCGAGGCCGGTGACCGCGGCCTGCACCACCTGCACCAGACCCTGGTCGAACAGCGTGACGCTGGTCGGCGCTTTGGCCGCATCGTCGGACGGCTTGCCGCCGACGAGCGGCGCGAGCGCGAGGTGGGTCGTCTGGCCGGCGACGCCGAGCGGCTGCAGTCCTTGGGTGCCGTCGCCCTCGGGGACCGCATTGGGCACGTAGGTGATGGCCTGCGGCGCCTGGCCGATCGGTACGGTGGCGATCACCTTGTTGGTCAGCGGTGTCGATCGCGGCGAGCGCGTCGGCGTTCTCCAGGCCGACATAGACGCGGCTGCCGTCGCCCGACGGCCAGACGCCGTGGGGGAGCTTGCCGACCGGGATCGTCGCCACTTCGGAGAAATCGGTCGGTGCGGAAGACCTTGACCTCGTCACGGCCGCCGACGGTGACATAGGCGAACGTGCCGTTGGCATTGCGCACGAAGTTGACGTGATTGGTGATGGGGCCGGTGTCCATGGTCTTGAGCAGCGCGAACGGCGGGCGTGCGTCGAACACCTGGGTCTTGCCGGTGTCCTTGAGCGTGAACCACACCTGGCTGCCGTCCGGTGTGGCGGCGATGTTGGGACAGAACGGGCTCGCCTGCGGCACCCGGCCGACGATCGCATGGTCGGCGACCGTGATGACGACGGTCTCCGGATTGAACGACGAGCAGACGTAGCCGTACTTGCCGTCCGGCGAGAAGATCTGCATGCCGGGGCCGGCGGGGACCTTGATCCGCGTCTTCTCCTCGAAGCTCGTTCCGTCGAGCACCGCGACGTAGTCCTCGCCGCGCACCGTCACCCAGACCTCCTTGCCGTCCGGCGTGAAGAAGGCTTCGTGCGGCGAGCGGCCGACATAGGTCGTGTGCTTCACGGCGTTGGTCGCGGTGTCGATGAAGGTGACCGAGTTGCTGCCGATCGAGACGACCGCGATGGTCTTGTGGTCGGGCGAGAAACCCATGCCGTGGACGAGAACCTGGCCCTTGTAGAGCGGGCTGAAATTGCCGGGCTGCGGGTCGCCGAGGCGGATCACGCCGAGGAGCTTGTTGTCTATCGGGTCGGTCACCGAAACGGTGTTGGAGAATTGCTCGGCGGCGTAGACCCTGTCGCGATGGCTGACCGCGATGTCCGGATCGGTTGCGGCACCGGGGGCCTGTCCGGCGGAGGCCGGCGTGATCGCGCAGAGCGCGGTGGCGATCAGGCTCGCGAGGCGGATACGGTTCATCGGAGTGGTTCTCCTAACCGGGCGGGGTGCATGTGCATATCGTTGCTCGACGCAGCCGGCGCAGCGGCGCCGGAAGCAGGCTGGGTGGGCGAGGCGATCGAAGGCGGCAGCGGATCGCCTACGGCAAGCTTCATCGCCGCGATCTCCTGCTGCTGAGTGACGATGATTTCCTGGGCGAGCCGCTTGAGCTGCTCGTTCTTGCCGTAGCGCAGGATGATCTGCGCCATGTCGATGGCGCCCTGGTGATGCGGCACCATCATCGCCACGAAATCGCGGTCGATGTCGCCGGTCGGCGCGGCCGCCATGTCGGCCATCATCTTGCCCATCGCCTCTTCATTTGCGGCGAGGAACTGGGCTTCGCTCGAAGGGGTGGCTGGCACTTCGGAACCGGGATGAGCGTGCGACTGCATGGCCGGCATCGCCGGGCGTTCCTGCGCCGAGACATACGGACATCGAAGCGCCGAGACATGCGGCAACGAGACAACCGGTCAAGTTTCGACAAATTGCGATCATGTTGCCTCCTCTAGCCCGTTGTAGCGCGGTCAGGATGACAATCTCGCGTGAGGAGGGTTCCCAAGGGCCTCAAATTTAGGTGACTTCGGCGGTCGGCAAGTACGGCCCGTAGCCCGGATGAGCGAAGCGATATCCGGGAGCAGCGTCGAGACTGGCGCAGGCGCTCGACCCCGCATGTCGCTTTCGCTCATGCGGGCTACAGATCCCCACTCTAATCCGGCGCGCGCAGCCGATACCCCACACCGGTCTCGGTGATGATGTACTGCGGCTGCTCCGGATCGGGCTCGATCTTGTGACGGAGCTGGCGGACGTAGACTCGCAGATACTGGGTGTCGGTGAAGTCGCTCCACAATTCGCCGAGCAGGAACTTGTGGGTGAGCACCTTGCCGGCGTGCTGCACGAGGACGCGCAAGCAGCTCGTATTCCTTGGGCGACAGTTTCACCTCGCGCTCGCCCACCTTGACGATGCGGCGGACGAGATCGACGGTGAGGTCGCCGACCTTGAAGGCGGGGCGTTCGCCCTGGATTGCGAGCTGGTGGCGCAACGCTGCGCGCATGCGCGCCAGGAGCTCCTCCATGCCGAACGGCTTGGTGAGATAGTCGTCGGCGCCGAGGTCGAGGGCGCGGACTTTCACGCTTTCATCGCCGCGGCTCGACAGCACGACGATAGGCACGCTTTCGTTGCGCGCGCGGATCGCGGCGAGGAGGTCGAGGCCCTGGATGTCGGGCAGGCCGAGATCGAGGATGATCAGGTCCGGATTCTCATCGAGAAGGGCGAGCGCGGTCTTGCCGTTGGTCGCGTCGAGAATCTCGTAGCCCTGCGTCGAGAGCCCCACCCGCAGCAGTTTGCGGATCGGCGGCTCGTCGTCGATGATCAGCACCTTCAGCGGGCTTGCGCTCACGCGGCGCTCTCCAGTTTTTGTGCCGCCGGCACCGGCAGGCGGATGGTGAACACCGCGCCGCTGCGGTCCGTGCGGTTGGCGGCGTCGACGGTGCCGTGCAACGCCTCGACGAAGCCGCGGGCGATCGCGAGCCCGAGCCCGGTGCCCGGCCGCACCCGATCGCCTTTGGTGGCACGATGGAACTTGTCGAAGATGCGCGTGAGATCGGCAGGCGGGATGCCTTCGCCCTCGTCGAATATCCGCAGCTCGACGAAGCCGCGGTCGCGACGCCCCTGGATGCGCACCGTCGTGCCTTCAGGGGCGAACTTCGCGGCATTGTCGAGGATGTTGAATAATGCCTGCTCGAGCAGCACCGGATCGACGTCGAGCATCGGCAAGTCGGGCTCGGCGTCGAGCTGGACCCGGTGATGCGCGAGAATCTTGCCGGCGCGCCGCAACGCGCTGCCGACGATCTCGTCGAGATCGTAGAGCGCGGTGTTCAACACGAGCGCGCCGGACTCGAGCCGCGTCATGTCCAGGAGGTTCGCGATGAAACGGTTGAGGCGCTCGGACTCCTCGATCATGGTGCCGACGAGCTCGACTTTCTGCTCGTCGCTCAGCGCGCCGGCGAGGTCGCGCAGCGTGCCGGCGGCGCCGAGGATCGCGGCGAGCGGCGTCTTGAGGTCGTGGGAGATCGAGGTGAGCAGCGCGGTGCGCAGCCGGTCGGTCTCGATGGTGCGCTTCGCCCGGTCCATGTCCTCGACGAGATGGACGCGCTCGATGGCGAGCGCGCTCTGGTCGATCAGCGCATCGAGCAGCCGCCGCTCGTCGGGCGTGAGCAGGGGCCCCGGCTTGTCGCTGTCGATCCCGATGATGCCGATCGGACCGCGGCCGGTCCGCATCGGCAGGAACAGCCGCTTGGCGCCGGGCAGCGTGTCGGAGCCGCGGCCGGCATTGCGGTCGTGCTCCCAGGCCCATTTGGCGGCGGCGACGTCGGCCTCGCCGAGCATGTCCTCCGGCGGATATCCGGCCTTGACGACGATGGTGCCGCCCTCGGGAAGCAGGATCACCACCCGCACCTTGAGCATCAGGGCGATCTGATAGGTGGTCGCCCACAGCACGTCGTCGAGCGTGCCGATGCCGGCGAGCTTGCGGCTGAAGGTGTAGAGCGCATCGGTGGTGCGCGCCCGCGCCATCGCCGTCATCGCCTGAACCCGCACCCGCGCGGCGACGTTCGAGACGAGCGTCGCCATGATGATGAAGAACACGAAGGCCGCGATATTGGTCGGGTCGGTAATGGTGAAGGTGTAGATCGGCGGCAGGAAAAAGAAGTTGTAGCAGAGCGAGGCGACAATGCTCGCGAACAGCGACGGATAGAGACCGAAGCGCACGGCGACGGCGACGATCGCGGTGAGAAACACGAGGTCGACGTTTTCGACGCCGAGATACGGCTGGATCACTTCGCTCACGAGGAGCGCGAGGCCGACCGCCGCGATCGCGACGAGGTAAGGATGCACCTGGAGCGGCTCGCGGCGCTCGGCCGCCTTCACCGTCTTCTTCGGAATCGGATCGCCGGGGAGCAACTCCCCGGCGATGACGTTGACGCTGATGTTGCCGGCGCTGCGCACGAGGTCGTGGACCACCGAGCCGTGCAGCATTTCGAACCAGCGCGGCCGCGTCGGACTTGCCGAGGATGATCTGGGTGACGTTGTTCGCCTGGGCGTAGCTGATGATGTCGTCGGCGATACGCCGGTCGCCGCCGGGGATGGTGGCGGCCTCGCCGCCCAGCGCCTGGGCAAGCCGCAGCGTATCGGCGATGCGGTCGCGCTCGACCTCCGAGAGCCGCACGCTGCGCGCGGTCTCGACCGCGAGCGCGACGAACGGGGCGTGCAGGCGGTCGGACAAACGCTTGGCGTAGCGCACGAGCCCGGCGCAGCGGGGGTCTTCGTTGATGCAGACGAGGATGCGCTCACCGGCAGCCCATGGCCCGGGGATCGCGCGCGCCTGCATCTGGCTCAGGAGCTGCTCGTCGACCCGCTCGGCGGTGCGGCGCAATGCAAGCTCGCGCAGCGCGGTGAGGTTTTCCGGCGAGAAGAAGTGCTGCAGGGCGCGCTCCGCCTGGTGCGGCACGTAGACCTTGCCTTCGCGCAGGCGCTGGATGAGGTCGTCCGGGGTGATATCGACGAGCTCGATGGCGTCGGCACGGTCGAACACCGAATCCGGCACGGTCTCGCGCACCCTGATCCCGGTGATCTGGGCGATGACGTCGTTCAGGCTCTCGATGTGCTGGATGTTGACCGTCGTGTAGACGTCGATGCCGTTGGCGAGGATTTCCTCGACATCGAGGTAGCGCTTGGGATGCCGGCTGCCGGGCGCGTTGGTGTGGGCGAGCTCGTCGACAAGGACGATCTTCGGATGCCGCGCGATCACCGCGTCGAGGTCCATCTCCTCGATGGCGTGGCCGCGATAGCCGACCGATTTGCGGGGGATGACCGGCAGGCCCTCGAGCAGCGCTTCGGTTTCCTTGCGCCCGTGGGTCTCGACGACGCCGATCACGACATCGGCGCCGTCCTTGCGCTTGGCGCGGGCCTGCAGAAGCATCTCATAGGTCTTGCCGACGCCGGGCGCGGCGCCGACGAAAATGCGCAGCCTGCCGACGCCGGTCTGCTCGCGCCGGGCCGCTTCCAAAAGCGCCTCGGGCGAGGGACGTTGCTCGGGATCATGCCGCTGGTCCGCCATGGGGGATCAGCTTCGCCTTTCTTCTTCCCGTCTTTGGGGAGGGCGGCTCCGTCATCCGGCAAATCGCGACACCGTTCTCCTTCCCGTCCTCGGGGAAGGTAGGGTGCAGCCCTCCAAAAGCAAACTCCCTTGTTGCGCTCCACCCCGCGGCTCCCCCGAAGTCGGGGAGGGACAAGGTGCTCACTTCGGCGCAAGCTGATCCAGCGCGAGGTTAAGCGTCAGAACGTTGACGCGCGATTCGCCGAGCACGCCTCCCAACGGACGGTCGACGTGCTCGCTGACCAGCTGCCTCACCCGGTCTTCCGGCAGCTTTCTCGCGCCGGCGACGCGCGGAACCTGGAAGAACGCCGCGTCCGGCGAGATGTCGGGGTCGAGGCCGCTGCCCGTGGTGGTGACGAGATCGATCGGGACCGTCGCCGCGGGATTCTCCTTCTTCAGCTTTTCCACGTCGGCGCTGACCCGGTCGATCAGCGCCTTGTTGGTCGGCCCGAGATTCGAACCGCCGGAGCCGGCGGCATTGTAGGGCTTCGGCACCGTCTTGGTCGAATCCTGGGGATCCGGCGCGGTGGTCGCCGACGGCCGGCCGTGGAAATAGCGGTCGCTGGTGAAGTCCTGGCCGATCAGGGCAGAGCCGACGACTTCGTTGTTGCGCACGATCAGGCTGCCCTGCGCCTGGTGCGGGAACACGAGGCCGGCGATGCCGGTGATGGCCAGCGGATAGGCGAGGCCGGTGATCGCGGTCAGGACGACGAGGACGACGATGGCAGGGCGGATTTCGCGCCACATGGCAGTTCTCCTAAAAGGCGCTCAGGCGAGATGCAGGGCGTTGACGACGAGGTCGATCGCCTTGATCCCGACGAACGGAATGATGATGCCACCCAACCCGTAGATCAGGAGGTTGCGCTGCAGCAGCGGGCCGGCGCCGATCGGGCGATAGGCGACACCTTTCAGCGCGAGCGGAATGAGCGCGATGATGATCAGCGCGTTGAAGATGATGGCGGACAGGATCGCGCTCTGAGGTGTCGCGAGCCCCATCACGTTGAGTGCTCCGAGCTGCGGATAGAACGCGAGGAAGATCGCGGGGATGATGGCGAAATACTTCGCCACGTCGTTCGCGATCGAGAAGGTGGTGAGCGCGCCCCGGGTCATCAGCAGCTGCTTGCCGATCTCGACGATCTCGATGAGCTTGGTCGGATTGGAATCGAGGTCGACCATGTTGCCGGCCTCGCGTGCCGCCACGGTCCCGGTGTTCATCGCGACCCCGACGTCGGCCTGAGCGAGCGCCGGCGCATCGTTGGTGCCGTCGCCGCACATCGCGACGAGCTTGCCCTTGGCCTGCTCCTCGCGGATCAGGCGCAGCTTCTCCTCCGGCGTCGCCTGGGCGAGGAAGTCGTCGACCCCGGCCTCGGCGGCGATCGCCGCCGCCGTCATCGGGTTGTCGCCGGTGATCATCACGGTGCGGATGCCCATGCGGCGCAGCTCGGCGAAGCGCTCGCGGATGCCGCCCTTGACGATGTCCTTGAGCTGGATGACGCCGAGCATGCGGCCGTCCTTGGCGACCGCGAGCGGCGTGCCGCCGGACTTGGCGATCTCGTCGGAGATCGCCTGCAGCTCGCGCCCGGCCTCGGCGCTGAACGTCGGCGCAATCATCCGGACTGCGCCGCCGGCGTGATGGCCGTCGTCGACGGCGCGGTGACATAGGCGAGGATCGCGTCGACCGCGCCCTTGCGCACCCAGGAATTGCCGACCTGGACCCCGCTCATCCGCGTCTGCGCGGTGAACGGAAAGAAGGTCGCCTGCATCTCGGCGAGGTCGCGGCCACGGATGCCGTACTTCTCCTTGGCGAGCACGACGATCGAGCGGCCCTCCGGGGTCTCGTCGGCGAGCGAGGCGAGCTGGGCGGCGTCCGCCAGCTCCTGCTCGGTCACGCCGGACAGCGGCCGGAAGGCGGTGGCCTGCCGGTTGCCGAGCGTGATGGTGCCGGTCTTGTCGAGAAGGAGCGTGTCGACGTCGCCCGCCGCCTCGACGGCGCGGCCGGACATCGCGAGCACGTTGAAGCGGACGAGCCGATCCATCCCGGCGATGCCGATCGCCGAGAGCAGGGCGCCGATGGTGGTCGGAATCAGCGTGACGAACAGCGCCACCAGCACCACGATCGGGACGGTGCCGCCGGCGTAAGCCGCGTAGCTCGGGATGGTCGCGGTGGCGAACACGAAGATGATGGTGAGGCCGACGAGGAGGATGTTGAGCGCGATCTCGTTCGGCGTCTTCTGCCGCTCGGCGCCTTCGACGAGCTTGATCATGCGGTCGATGAAGGTCGAGCCCGCCGCCGCGGTGATGCGCACGCGGATCCAGTCCGAGAGCACCTGGGTGCCGCCGGTGACGGCGGAGCGGTCGCCGCCGGACTCGCGGATGACGGGCGCCGACTCGCCGGTGATCGCGGCCTCGTTGACCGAGGCGATGCCCTCGATCACCTCGCCGTCGGAGGGGATCGATGTCGCCGGCTTCGACCAGCACGATGTCGCCGACCTTGAGACTGGTGCCCGGCACCATGCGATAGGCGCGGGAATCGCCTTCGCCGAGGAGCTTCGCCTGGGTCTCGGTGCGGGTGCGCCGCAGCGAGTCGGCCTGCGCCTTGCCGCGGCCTTCCGCCACGGCTTCGGCGAAGTTCGCGAACAGCACGGTGAACCACAGCCAGATGATGATCTGCAGGGTGAACAGTTGGTTCTCGCCCCCGACGACGAGGTCGCGCAGGAAGATCACGGTGGTGAGCGCCGCCACCACCTCGACGACGAACATCACCGGGTTCTTCACCATGTGCCTGGGGTCGAGCTTGGTGAAGACGGAGAGCGCCGCCGGCCCGAGAATCTTCGGGTCCAGCAGGGTGGCGGTCGGCTTGCGAGGATTTGCGGTATCCATCGGACGTACTCCGAAGCTTTCAGAACAGTGTGTGGGCAGTCATGGCGAGCTGCTCGACCACCGGGCCGAGCGCGAGCGCCGGGAAGAAGGTGAGGCCGCCAACGATGAGGATGACGCCGACGACGAGGCCGACGAACAGGCCGCCCGTCGTCGGGAAGGTGCCGGACGAGACGGGAATCGATTTCTTCGCGGCCAGCGATCCCGCGATCGCCATCGCCGGAACGATCATCCAGAACCGGCCGACCAGCATCGCCGAGGCGAGCGTCAGGTTGTAGAAGAAGGTCGCGCCGTTGAGGCCGGCGAACGCCGAGCCGTTGTTGCCGGTCGCCGACGTGTAGGCGTAGAGCACCTCGGTGAAGCCGTGCGGTCCCGGGTTGTTCATCGAGGCCACCGCGGAGGGCAGCACCACGGCGACCGCCGTCCAGCCGAGATACATCAGCGGCAGGATGAGGATCGCGAGCATCGCCATCTTCACCTCCTTGGCCTCGATCTTCTTGCCGACATATTCCGGCGTGCGGCCGACCATCAGCCCGGCCACGAAGATCGCGAGGATCACGAACAGCAGCATGCCGTAGAGCCCCGCGCCGACGCCGCCGACGATGATCTCGCCGAGCTGCATGTTGATCAGCGGAATCATGCCGCCGAGCGCGGTGAAGGAATCGTGCATGGCATTGACCGCGCCGCACGAGGCGGCCGTCGTCACCACCGCGAACAGCGAGGAGGCGACGATGCCGAAGCGCACCTCCTTGCCCTCCATGTTGCCGCCGGTGAGGCCGAGCGCGTTGAGGCCGGTGGTCCCCGCCGCTTCCGCCCAATAGGTCACGAGGATGCCGGCGAGGAACAGCACGCCCATGGCGGCGAACACCGCCCAGCCCTGACGCTCGTTGCCGACCATGCGGCCGAACACGTTGGTCAGCGCCGCGCCGATCGCGAAGATCGAGACCATCTGCACGAAGTTGGAAAGCGCCGTGGGATTCTCGAACGGATGGGCGGCGTTGGCGTTGAAGAAGCCGCCGCCATTGGTGCCGAGCATCTTGATGGCGATCTGCGAGGCGACCGGGCCGACCGCGATCAGCTGCTTTCCGCCCTCGATGGTCGACGCCTCGACATAAGGTCCGAGCGTCTGCGGGATGCCCTGCCACACCAGGAACAGCGCGTAGGGGATGCACAGCGGCAGCAGGACGTAGAGGGTGCAGCGGGTGACGTCGACCCAGAAATTGCCGACGGTCTTCACCGAGGCCCGCGCAAAGCCGCGGATCAGCGCGATCGCCAGCACGATGCCGGTCGCCGCCGAGAGGAAGTTCTGGTGGGTGAGGCCGAGCATCTGCGAGAGGTACGACATCGTGCTCTCGCCGCCGTAGTTCTGCCAGTTGGTGTTGGTGATGAAGCTCACCGCGGTGTTGAACGAGAGGTCCTCGCCCAGCGCAGACTGGTCGGCCGGGTTGAACGGCAGCACGGCCTGCAGGCGGAGCAGCGCATAGAGGATCGCAAATCCGCCGATGTGGAAGAACAGCATCGCGACCGTGTAGGTGACCCAATGCTGCTCGCGCCGCGGGTCGACGCCGGCCGCCCAATAGAGCGCGGCCTCGACCGGGCGCAGCACCGGCGACAGGAAGGTCCGCTCGCCGTTGAACACGCGCGTCATGTAGCCGCCGAGCGGCCGCACCAGCGCGACGACGACGGCACAGAACAATGCGATTTGGATCCAGCCGATGAAGGTCATGGTTCGAACCCTGTAAGAGTCGGTGTCGGTCGCTCGCGTCGTCAGAAGCGTTCGGGCCGCAGCAGCGCGTAGGTGAGGTAGACGAGCAGGCCGGCGGTCACGGCGGCGGCGAGCGAATAGTCGAACAGCATGGGAGACCTCCTCACAGCCGATCGCAGGCGTAGGCATAGCCCACGGACAGCGCGAAGAAGCCGAGCGCGAGCGCGACCATCAGAACGTCCAGCATGGAACTATCCTCTGAAAGATGTTGCCTCTGAGATTTGGGCGAACGTCGATACCGCGGCCGATCATCGACACTGATCCAGGATAAACCGTCGAATGCCGGTTCATCGGTTTTTGTGCCCTGCACCTAGGTGGTCTTCGCCCGCGTAGGAATTCGAGGGCGAGTGTCCGCATTTCTTATAAGAATCTCATAAAGGCGCGCCTGATAATGGTACCGAGGCACCGTCGCGAGAAACTTCCCGTCCTTCCTATGCCGGGCGCATGAGATTCTATGTCGGCCCTATGAGAAAGGTCGTATCGGCCCCTCGTTTCCCTATGCGGCGAGTGCACATTCGGGCACGTCGTTCGCGAGCCGCGACCCTCAAGGCTCGCCAGGAGAAAGTCCGATGCCCGACGGCCCATCTGCCTCGCCCCGCCCGAAGCCCGCGCGCCCTTTCTGCTCGGCCGCAACCACGCCGGTCAATGGATGGTTCAGGACCAGGACGGAAGGTGGGGCGGCGTTTTCGTCGACCGCACCGCCGCGCTGAAGTTCGCGATGTCGGAAAACGGCCGTCCTCAGGCCGTCGTCATGGTTCCCTATCCTCTCGAGCTCGCGATCACCGAGCGTCCGACCGCCGGTCGCAGAGGCCCGGCAGGCGCATGCTGCCCCGCCCCGCGCCGCGTAGCCGCGTCCGATCGCGCGCACGTCACCGCTTGAGCGCTTCGAGCTCCGGAAAGTGCTTGTAGTCGGCGTCGACGCAGGGATGGGGGGTGCCCTTCGGGAATTGGTCGATCATCCGATCGAAGCGGCCGCGCTCGAACAGCGCGAGACTGTCCCTGCTGCCGGCATACTTGCCGTCGGTGTTCTTGGCATTGTAGCGCACGCACACGGCGTACTGGCTGCGTCCGCCGAATGGCTTGATCGCCGGCTCGGTGATGAAGGCGTCGCGCACATTGGCGGGATCGTTGAGGTACGTCCGCATGAAGGCGATGATCTCCGCCTTGTAGTTTTCCGGAAGCACGGTCCCGCGCGCTTCGCCGCCCTCGCGGGCCTGGTCGGTCAGACAGCCGGCGAGCGCCGCGGCGGCACACAATCCCAGCACTGACCTTCCGACCGCGCGCACCATTTGCGATTCCCGTGAAAACTCCATTGGCTCATAGCCCAGCCGCCGCCGGGATTGAAGCACCGCGGCGACGGTGGCCATGCCACCCGGCCTGGGCGCCCGGCTCGCCGGCGCGAGCTGGCATCCCCGCCGCGTGCTGATAACATGCGCGCCGCATCGCCGGAGCCGGCGCTCGGTCACGGCGCGCGATACGAAATGAGTTCGATGACAAGGGAGGAATGTCCGATGTCGATCCGGTTGGCCGCGGCGGTCGCGGCGCTGATTGCGCTTCCTGGTGCCGCAGGCGCCCAGGTCCTGATGGAGCCCAATGTTTCGGCGAAGATGGCGCTGGCGATCGTGGAAACGGCGATGGCCGAGTGCGGCTCGCGCGTGTCGATCGCCGTGGTCGATCGCGCCGGCCGGCTGCGGGTGTTCGTGCAGGGCGACGGCGCCGCGCCGCACAACCTCGAGCTCGCCCGCCGCAAGGCCTACACCGCGCGGACGTTCGGGCGCCCAACCGTCGAATGGATGCAGCGCACCGAGAACCAGCTCCAGGGCCAGCGGCAGCTCGGCGAGGTCATCCCGCTGCAGGGCGGCGTCCCGATCAAGATCGGCGAGGAGACCATCGGCGGCGTCGGCCTGAGCGGCGCCGCCAACGGCGGCCCGCAGGAAGAGGCATGCGGCAAGGCCGGCATCGCCAAGGTCGCGGACCAGCTGAAGTAAGGGCAGTCCGACCTGGCCTGACTCGACGGATGAGATCCCTCCCCGATCGTCGGGGAGGGAAAAGTCCGAGATCGCTGTCACGCCACTCCTTGCCGGGCCCGCCGGCTCTTCTCCACCGCGCCATCGAGCGCGGGAAGATCACGCGCGCTGCGGAAGGTGTGCACCACGAGCCGTCCGACCCGGCCCCTGATCTCGATGTCGTGGTGCGTGAGCGGGCCGAACGCGATGCCGGATCGCGTGGCGACGTCTTCGGAGATGACGAGCTCGCAGCCATAGGTCTTGGTGAGCGCTTCCATCCGGCTCGCGGTGTTGACGCAATCGCCGACCGCGGTGACGGTGACGGCGTTGCCGTACCCCATTTCGCCGACGATCGCCGGGCCGGTGTGGATGCCGATGCCGATCCGCAGCGGTTCCGGGATGTCGTGGGCGAGGGCGTGGTTGAGGGCTTCCATGCGCTCGGACATGCCCTTCGCGGCGGCGAGCGCCTCGCGGCAACCGGCCTCGACGCCGCTGTCGAGGCCGAACAGCGCCATCACGCCGTCGCCGATGAACTTGTCGATGTGCCCTCCCGCCGCCTCCACCGCGTGGCCCATCTCGGCGAAATACCGGTTGAGCAGGAAGACGAGGTCATAGGGCAGCTTGTGCTCGGAAAGCTGGGTGAAGGCCCTGATGTCGCCGAACAGGATCGCGATCTCGCGCTCGGCGCCGTGGAGGTAGCCGGGCCGGCGAAAGCCGTCGGGCGCCTGGGCGGTGGCCGGCAGCAGCGGGGTGACGCGCAGGTCACCGAGCGGGCGCAGCTGGCAGGCGAGCCGCACGTCCGGGCCGGCGCCCACGCGGTGCAGGACCTTCGTCTCTTCGGCCGAGGGCGGCGGCACCGCATCCCGCGGCCCTTCGACCTTGATGCGGCAGGTCGAGCAGCGTCCGCGTCCCCCGCACACCGACGCATGCGGAATCCCCGCCATCCGGCTCGCCTCCAGCACCGAGACGCCGTGCACGATCGAGAAGACGCGGCCGCTCGGGTAGCTCAGCCGGATCACGCCGTGCCGGCGCTCCCAGTACGAGCGCAAGACGCGGGCGATGAGCACCGCGACGAGCGCGATCACGAAGAAGCGGCGCAGCCCCAGCGATCATGCGTTCGATGATCGCGTGGTCCGCCGCGGCCGGTGGCGGGTGTAGCCCGCATCATCGCTTCGACCCACGCCGGGTCCGCCGACCGCGCGATCACCTCGCGGCCGCCCTCGAACGTGCCGAGGATCGCCAACGTCGGTACGAGCAGCGCCGCGGCGTAGAGCAGCGGCTGCCAGCGCGGGTACCACGGCTTGAGTCGGAGCCAGAACCACATCCCGATCATGGCGTGGGTCCAGGCGATCAACAGCACGACGAACTGGAGAACGCCGCGCCCGGGAGCGGTGACGAAATAGTGGTACAGCAGGCTCTGGTAGTAACCGTAATTGGCCCCGTAGAAGGTGTCGGCGACACGGGTATTGAGGACGTGGTCAATGAGGAAGAACGGGATCGAGAATCCGAGCACGAGCTGCGCCGCTTCGGAGAATGGCATTTTCAGCGACCGGCGCAGCCACAATGCCCACAGCGCCAAACAATAATGCACGATGAATGCGGAATAGAGGATGACCCCGCCGATCGGAGACGACCAGGTGCGAAAGATGACCTCGAGGACCCGGTCCATGAGCTCGACCGAGAACAGGCCGAGACTTTGGTTGAGCAGATGGGTCGCCACGTAGCCGAGCATGACGAGACCCGACGTGAGCCTCAGCCGTCGGATCACGATCGCCGGTCCTGTTCATCGACGCGGCGCGCCGGCACGACCGCAGCATCGCCACGCGACACGCGCGCCGTGCGCCTCTCCGTGTCCGCTGGCGTCGTTCGCGCGCAGGCGCTCATGGCGAGGGCTGGACTTGACCCGGGCTCGTCTGCCGCGCGACGTCCCGGGAAGCCGCTTCGTCGCGCGGGTCGGGCCGCGCCGCCAGGAAGGCATGGAGCGCCGAGACCACTTGTGCGCCTTCCCCAACGGCCGCTGCGACCCGCTTGATCGAGCCCGAGCGTGCGTCGCCGATGGCGAACACGCCGAGGCGGCTCGTTTCGAGCGGCCGCCGGTCGGCGCCGACGTCGGCGCCGGCAAGAACGAAGCCCCTCGGATCGAGCATCACACCCGAGCCGTCCAGCCAGTGGGTGTTCGGATCGGCACCGATGAACAGGAAGAGATGCCGGACCGGCCGGCGCACCTCTTCGTCCGACCCGACACGGCGCCAGCGCACCGCCTCCAGGAGGCCGTTCGAGCCTTCGAGGCCGCTGACCTCGGTGCCGGTCAGCACCTCCACATTGGCGAGCCCCGAGATGCGTTCCACGAGATAGCTCGACATGGTGGCGGAGAGGCTCGGCCCGCGCACGAGGTGCCAGATCTTGGCAGCTTTGCGGGCGAGGAAGACCACCGCCTGGCCGGCGGAATTGCCGCCACCCACCAGGACGAGCTCCTGCCCGGCGCACAGATTGGCTTCGAGCGGCGACGCCCAATAATGGACGCTGGCGGCTTCGAACTCACTGAGGTTCTTGACCGCCAGTCGGCGGTATCGGGCGCCGCTCGCGATCACCACCGACCGCGCCTGGATGCGCTGGCCGTCACCGAGCCGGAGAATGTGATTCCCGCCCTCGTTCTCCACGGGATCGAGCGCGGTCACTTCGGCGGGAATGGCGGTTTCCACGCCGAATTTGTGGGCCTGTCCGAATGCCCGCGCCATCAGCGCCATGCCGGTGATCCCGGTCGGAAAACCGAGATAGTTCTCGATCCGGGCGGAAGCGCCGGCCTGGCCGCCGAAAGCGCGGCAGTCGAGCATGATCACCGAAAGCCCCTCCGACCCGCCGTAGACGGTGGTGGCGAGCCCCGCGGGTCCGGCACCGACGACGGCGACATCGAACAGGCGATTGGGATCGATCGGTCCGACGAGCCCGATGGAGCGCGCGAGCTCTCCTTCGCTCGGATTGCGCAGAAGCTCTCCGCCCGGGCACAGGACGATCGGCAACTCGGCGAGATCGATCGCATAGCGCTCCATCAGCACCTTGGCCTTCGCGTCGGTTTTCGCGTTCAGCCATTCGTAGGGATGACCGTTGCGGGTCAGGAAGCCCTTGAGGCGCAGCACGTCGCCGCTCTCGGCGCTGCCGACGATCACCGGCCCGCCGGTGCCCTTCTCGATCATGCCGACGCGGCGCAGGATGAGCGCATCCATGATCCGCTCACCGAGCTCGGCCTCGGCGATCAGGAGTGCGCGAAGTCGATCCGGCGGGATGTCCAAGACCTCGACCGGGCCGTGGGCATAGCCGTCCACCATCACCGGCCTGCCGGAGAGTTGAGCCATCTCTCCGATCACCCCGCCTGGCCCGAAGCTGAGAAACGACTTGCTGTTTCCCAACTCGTCCTGGCGGACGAGATCGACCTTGCCGGACAGGACGACGAACAGGCCATGTCCGGCTTCCCCGATCCGGAACAGCGCCTCGCCCGGGGCGTAGTGGCGCAGTTCGGCGAACCGGCGCACGCGCTCGATCTCGGCCGGATCGAGCACCAGGAAAAGCTGCGGCAAGCCGAGGTCGGCGACGTGATCGTTCAATTTGCGCAGGCGCTCGCACAGGATGCCGACGATGTTGTTCCACGCGGCCGGATGGGTGTGCAGGAACGACAGGATATCGCTGCGCGCCAGCGTCGCGAGGCTGCACTCGGTGATCGCGATGGCGTCGGTGGTGCGCTCCTTGCCGTCGAGCACGGCGATCTCGCCGAAGATGTCGCCGGCAGTCATCAGCGCCAGCACCAGCGGATGTCCGTCGGTCGTGGAGACGCTGATCCGGACGCTGCCGGCCAGCACCGCCATGATGCTGTCGCCGGGCGAGCCTTGCAGGAAGATCGTGCGGCCGGCCGCAAACCTATTGACGCTGACGCGGGCAAACAGCGCCTTCTTCTCCTCGGGACCAAGTCCGCGGAACAGCATCGAGTTCGCCGAGAATGCGGCGGGCGTGGTCAGCCAGGCCGTGATCCGGTGCGAGCTTCGAAGCTTCTTCTTGCATATGCCGGCCGTTGTTTGTTGAGCGCTTCCGCCGCGGACCCCGTCAGCGCCGGATACTGCAATCGATTATGCGCTCGAAAAGCCTCGACTTTTCAGGTTAACGGCCAGTCTAGGCGCAATCGAGTGCACACCCTAGTCGATATTTGGCGCTGCTTCGGTCGGGCGGCGAGATGTAGCAGTGCCGCGATGCGCGCCCAGCAGGCGCCCGGCGCTTACGACGCCACCGGGATCACGTCGACCGCGGTGTTCAACCGCTGCTGGCCGGAGCCCAGCATGACGCCGCCGATCGGGGCCGCGTCGGCATAGTCGCGGCCGATCGCGAGCACGACATGGTCGTCGCTGGCGATGAGCGCGTTGGTGGGGTCGAGGCCCCACCAGCCGGCGTCGCCGCACCACACCATCACCCAGGCATGCATGGCGTCGGCGCCTTCGAGCCGCGCCGCGCCGGAGCGCGGCACCGTGCGCAGGTATCCGCTCACATAGGCGGCCGGGAGACCGAGGCCGCGCAGCCCGGAGATCATGATGTGCGCGAAATCCTGGCAGACGCCGCGCCGCAGCGCGAACGACATCGACGGCGCCGTCGTCACCGTGGTGGCGCCGAGCTCGTAGGTGAAGTCGGCCTTGATCCGGTTCATCACCTCGACGGCGGCGGCGAGGATCGGCCGCCCCGCTGGAAAGCTCTCGCCGACGTAGTCGCGGATCTCCGGATCGAGCGAGATGAGCCGGCTCGGATAGATGAAGTGGACCGGCGACTGCGGCCCGAGATCGTGGCTCGCGATCGTCATGTCGCGCACGCTCTCCCACGGCGGCGTCGCGTCGAAATCGGTGGCGCCTACGGGCTCGACGGTGATGCGGGCGGCGAGCTTCACCACCAGCGTGTTGTGGGGCGCGTCGATCTCTATTGTTGTGGTGCGGTTCTCGAAGAAGTCGCGCCCCTCGCGGCGGCGCACCGGCGCGGGATCGATGTCGAGCGCCGCCGCCGTGACCCGCTGGCGCTCGCGCGCGATCGGGACGAGGCGAAGGATGTGCTGGGCATAGGCCGCGGGCGACGCATAGGCATAGGTCGTGGTCTGACGCACGTCGTAGATCATTCCGCCGCATCTCCCTGCGTTTCGCCGAGCTCGGCCTGTCGGAAATACGCTTCCGAGATCGTCTCCGAGAGCTTCATCAGCGCCGCCTCGGTCTCGATAATGAGATTGGTCAGATCGGCGGCGGCGTCCGCCGTGCGCAGCGCGGTGCCGACCGCCATCGCGAGCTGGCGCGGCGGCGACAGCCTCCCGTCGGCGCGCCGATGCGGCAGCACCTCAAGGTGCGCCTCGATCTGGTCGAGCTGAAAGCCGACCGAGCGCGGATTGGACGGATCGAGCAGCGTGAGGTCGATCACCGGCGCCCGCGCCGCCACCATGACGTAGCGCTGGCGGTAGGTGATGCGGCTGTCGCACAGCTCGAGCAGGGTATCGAGCCCGCGGTCGATCTTGGTGCCGAACTGGCGAATGAACCGGCAGATCGCGACCGCGCGCTCCATCCGGCGGCCGAGCTCGAGGAAGCGCCAGCCGCCGAGCCTCGTCATGTTCTCCTGCTCGAGGCCGGAGAACGAGGAGAGGATGCGCAGGATCGCCTCGACGCGTTCGGCCATCGTGGTTTCGGATGCGCCGTCGGGCAGCGGCGCCTCGCAGGTCGCGGCGAGGCGGGTGAGGGTAAGCCAGGCATCGGGAGAGAGGCGGTCGCGGATCACCGATCCGGTGCCGCGCGTCGAGCTCGCGAGCGAGGGCAGCGAGCCGAAGGCTTCGCTGTTCGCCAGCGCCGCCCGCGCGATCAGAAGCGGCCGCGTCGCTGGGAGGTCTTCGGGCGCCGCGTCCCATGCGACGACGAGCGAGGCGATCGAATGGATGATGTCGCCCGACGGATCGTTTTCCGTCATCCGGTTGAGCAGCGCGCGCACGAGGCGCGCCGTCTCTTCGGTCCGCTCGATGTAGCGGCCGAGCCAGAACAGGTTGTCGGCGGCGCGGCTCGGCAGAATGCCGGTCGCGCGCTTGATGGTGACGCGGTCCGGGCTCGGCAGCAGCGTCGTCTCGAGCGTCGGCCCGGCGGACGAAATCCATGCGTCGGCGGTCAGCGCGCCGCGCTGCAGGCTGATCGCATAGGCGTCCTCGTGCGCGCCGATGCGCACGAAGCCGCCGGGCATCACTGTCCAGCCGTCGCCTTGCCGCGTCAGGAACACCCGCAGCACGAACGGCCGCGGGATCAGCCGGCCGTCGCGCCACACCGGCATGGTCGAGAGCCGCACCGCCTCCTGCAGCACGATGTCGACGCCGCGATGCTCGATCGACTGCTCGATCCGCGTCCGCAGCTTCGGTTCGAGATCGCGGCCGCGCACGCCATCGCCGAGGCTCTCGCTCGGCAGGTCGCCGCCGAAGGCCGACGCGACGACGAGATCGTCGAGGCGCTCGCGCATGTCGGCGCGCAGATTGGGATCGCCGAGCCACCAGGTCGCGGTGTTCGGGTATCGCGAGGTCATGGCCGTTGAGCGCGCCGGAAAGGGCGGGCAGGAAGGCGAGCATGCCGCGCGCTTCCGCGACGCCCGCTCCGAGGCCGTTGGCGAGCACGACCTTGCCCTCGCGCACCGCCTGCACGAGGCCCGGCACGCCGAGCCGGGATCGGGAGTTGAGCTCCAGCGGATCGCAGAAATCGGCGTCGAGCCGGCGCAGCAGCACCTCGGTGCGCTTGAGGCCGGAGACGGTGCGGATGAAGACGCCGTTGTCGCGCGCAGTGAGGTCCGCGCCTTCGACGAGGAGGAAGCCGAGATAGCGGGCGAGATAGGCGTGCTCGAAATAGGTCTCGTTCATCGGTCCCGGGGTGAGCACGCAGACCCGGGAGTCGTCCTGGCGGTTGAGCCGCATGAGCTCGGTCTGCAGCGCCTGGAAGAACGGCGCATGCCGGCGCACCCGCAGATCGCGGTAGATCTCGGGGATGCCGTGGGAGAGCGCGAGGCGGTTTTCCAACGCATAGCCCGCGCCCGACGGCGCCTGGGTGCGGTCGTGCAGCACCCACCACCGGCCTTCGGGCCCGCGCGCGACGTCGACCGCATAGAATCGCAGATGGGCGCCGCCGGGCGGCGGCACGTTGGCGAGCGGGTCGCACGAAATCCGGACTGCCGGCGACGAAGGCCGCCGGCAGCCGCGCCGTCGCGGATCAGCGCGGTCGGCCCGTAGATATCGTCGAGCACCGCCTCGACGAGGCTCGCGCGCTCGATCAGCCCGGCCTGGAGCGCTTCCCACTCGCCCGCTTCGATCATCAGCGGCACATGGGCGAGCGGCCAGGCGCGGTTGGCGCTCTCCTTGTCCTCGTAGACGCGATAGAAGACGCCGGATTCGCGCAGATAACGGTCGCTCGCCGCGAACCGGCGTGCCAGCTCCTCGCGTCCGAGCCCGGCGAGCCCGGCGAGGAGCTCGAGCCAGTGCCCGCGCACCGTCCCGTCCTCGGCCATCATCTCGTCGTAGACGCCGGGAAGCGGCCGATAACCCGCCAGCAATTCCGCGATCAGATCGCTGTGTTCGCTTCTCTGGTCGAATCGGGCGGACATGACGAAAGACTATTCGGTTCGGTCAGGCGCGGCCATGCGGCGAATGCCGGGGATGCGCCCTGTGGACGGATTGCGGTCGGCGAAGGCGCCGTTTTGCGAATCGCGCCTCATCGGAACGCCGGCTTCCGCCGCAGGTCGAGGGTGGTCGGGTACTCCTGCGAGTATTCCGGCACCGGGATGTCGGCGACGAAGCCCGGCGTGTGGCCGTGCTCTTCGAAACGGGCGCGGCGCCGCGCCTCGGCTTCGTAGGAGTTGACCGGGAAGGTCTCGTAGTTGCGGCCGCCAGGGTGGGCGACGTGATAGACGCAGCCGCCGAGCGAGCGGTGGCTCCAGCGATCGATGATGTCGAACGTCAGCGGCGCGTGGGCGGCGATGGTCGGATGCAGCGACGACGGCAGCGCCCATGCCTTGAAGCGGACGCCGGCGACGAATTCGCCGGGCGTGCCGGTGGCGGTGAGCGGCAGCGCGCCGGCCGTTGCACGACACCACGTGGCGGGTCGGGTTGAAGCCTTCGACCTTGACCTGAAGCCGTTCGACCGAGGAGTCGACGAAGCGCACGGTGCCGCCGGTCGCGCTCTCCTCGCCGAGCACGTACCACGGCTCGAGCGCATGGCGCAGCTCGAGCCGCACCCCGCCGTGATTGACCTCGCCGTAGAGCGGAAAGCGGAACTGGCGCTGGGCGTCGAACCACTGCGGATCGAAGCGGTAGCCTTCGCGGCCGAGCTCGTCGAGCACTTCGAGGAAGTCCTGCCAGACGAAGTGCTCCAGCATGAAGCGGTCGTGCAGCGCGGTGCCCCAGCGCACCATCTGGCCGTCGAGCGGCGCGCGCCAGAACCGGGCGATGAGCGCGCGCAGCAGGAGCTGCTGGGCGAGGCTCATGCGGGCATCGGGCGGCATCTCGAACGAGCGGAATTCGACGAGGCCGAGCCGGCCGGTCGGCCCGTCCGGCGAGTAGAGCTTGTCGATGCAGATTTCGGCGCGGTGGGTGTTGCCGGTGACGTCGACCAGGAGGTTGCGGAACAGCCGGTCGACGAGCCACGGCAGCGGCGCCGCGATCCCCGGCTTCGGCACGTTGGCGAGCGCGATGTCGCACTCGTAGAGGATGTCCTGGCGCGCCTCGTCGATGCGCGGCGCCTGGCTGGTCGGACCGATGAACAGGCCGGAGAACAGATAGGACAGCGACGGCCGGCGCTGCCAGTAGAGCACGATGCTCTTGAGCAGATCGGGCCGCCGCAGGAACGGGCTGTCGGCGGCGGTCGCGCCGCCGAGCACCACATGGTTGCCGCCGCCGGTGCCGGTGTGGCGCCCGTCGATCATGAACTTGTCGGTGCCGAGCCGCGTGAGACGCGCCTCTTCGTAGAGCTCGCGCGTGACGTCGACCGCCTCCCGCCACCGCGAGGCGGGATGGATGTTGACCTCGATGACGCCGGGATCGGGGGTCACCTTGATGACGTTGACGCGCGGATCGTAGGGCGGCCCGTAGCCTTCGATCTGGATCGGCATCTTGAGGTCGGTTGCCGTCGCTTCGATCGCCGCGATGAGCTCGAGATAGTCCTCGAGCCGCTCCAGCGGCGGAACGAACACGCACAAGTGGCCGTCGCGGGGCTCGACGGTGAGCGCGGTGCGAACGGGCGCGCCGCCGTTGCGGGTCTTGCGCGGCGCCGGCGCCGCCTCTGATGTGTCCCCCGTCGGTGCGGTGGCGCTGGCGAGCCGCTCGTGCGCGCGCTGAAACAGGACCTCGGGATGGGGCAGTTCGCCCCGCGGCACGAAGGGATCGACCGGGCCGGTATGTGGTCGGTCCACCGGCGCGAGATAGGGCAGCGAATCCAGCGGCAGGCGGAAGCCGACCGGGGAGTCGCCGGGGATGAGGAACAGCCGCCCGCGCCGCAGCTCCCAGACTTCGCTCAGCCAGCCCGCGTGCGCCGGCGCGTTCGCGGGCTGGATCGGCAGCACGTAGCCGGTCGGTGCGGTGACCCGCCGCTCGAACTCGCGCATGAGCCGTGCACGCTCGGCGGGATCGTCGATCTTGGGATCGGCGGGGTCGAGGTTCACCGGCCACGCGCCCTCGTCGATCATCCGCTGGACCGGGTCTTCGAACCCCGGCATGAGGTGATCGGGCTCGATGCCGAGCCGCGCTGCGACGCCCTCACCGAACTGCTTCGCGAGATCGGGGCCGGGCCCGAGGTCCTGTCCTTCGCGTGCGATCAGATTGTCGTCCTGCCACAGCGGCAGCGCCGTCCTTGCGCCAATACAGCGCGAAGGCCCAGCGCGGCAGTGGTTCGCCGGGATACCATTTGCCCTGGCTGTACTGCAGGAAGCCGCCCGGCGCGAAGCGGTGCCGCAGCCGCCGGATCAACTCGTCGGCGCGGATGCGCTTGGTCGGTCCGAGCGCGTCGGTGTTCCACTCGGCCGACTGGTAATCGTCGATCGAGACGAAGGTCGGCTCGCCGCCCATGGTGAGGCGCACGTCCTGCGCGATGAGGTCTTCATCGACCTTCTGGCCGAGCGCATCGAGCGCCGCCCAGGCGTCGTCGGAGAACGGGAAGGTGACGCGCGGCCGCTCGGCGATGCGGGTCACCTGCATCTCGAACGAAAAATCCTCGGCCGCACCGTCGGCGAAGCCGGTGAGCGGCGCGGCCGAGTGGTAATGCGGCGTCGCGGCGACGGGCAGGTGGCCCTCGGCGCACAGCAGGCCGGAGGTCGGATCGAAGCCGATCCAGCCGGCGCCGGGAATGTAGACCTCGGTCCAGGCATGGAGGTCGGTGAAGTCCGCCGACGCGCCGGCGGGACCGTCGAGCGACTTGAGGTCCGGCTTGAGCTGAATGAGATAGCCCGACACGAACCGCGCCGGCATGCCGAGGTTGCGCAGGATCTGGACGAGCAGCCAGGCGCTGTCGCGGCACGAGCCCGATCCGATCTGCAGGGTCTCGTCCGGCGTCTGCACGCCGTGCTCCATGCGGGTGACGTAGCGCACCCGCTGCTGGAGCTGCTGGTTGAGCGCGACGAGATAATTCACCGTGTTCATCGGCCCGCGCGACAGCGTGCCGAGGAATTGCTGGAGCAGCGGCCCCGCCGGCTCCGGCGCGACGAACGCCGAGAGGTCCTCGCGCAGCGCCTCCGGGTATTCGAACGGGAACGTCTCGGCATAGGGTTCGACGAAAAAGTCGAACGGATTGATCACCTGCATGTCGGCGATGAAGTCGACCGCGAACTGGAATTCCGTGGTGCGCTCGGGGAAGACGTAGCGGGCGAGCCAGTTGCCGTGCGGGTCCTGCTGCCAGTTCACGAAATGGTTGGTCGGCAGGACTTTGAGCGAATAGCTCTTGATCGGGGTGCGGCTGTGCGGCGCCGGGCGCAGGCGGATGATCTGCGGGCTGAGGCTCACCGGCTGGTCGTAACGGTAGCTGGTGACGTGATGGAGGCCGACGAGGAACGACATTGAATGCCTTGGGGTCACCGGTGCCGGGTCGGCGTCGCGGCCATAAGGCCCAGTGGGCAGGCCCATGCAAGTCACGGGCCCGGGGGAGGGGCAGGGAATACCGTGCCGGGATGGCAGGATTGTGCACAAATTTTGTGCAGTCGCTGGACGGCCCGCATCGAACGGTGCCATGGCGCGAGGCGCAGGGCGGCGATTTCCTGGGGGCACAAGGATTGCAACAGCTTGCGTCATCACGTGCGCTCATCAACAGCGCGGCAATCGGCGCGACTTGCATTCCCCCGCATTCGTCGCAAGCTTGCCCCACCACCCCAGGGAGAACGTCATGCCCCGCTTCCCCGCTTGGACTGCCACCCGCCGCATTGCGCTTGCCGTCGGCGCCGCCGCGCTCGTCGCCGGCTTCTCCGGCGCCGCGAGCGCGCAGACCAAGCTCAAGATGGTGCTCAACTGGAAGTACCAGGGGCCGCAGGGCTTCTTCTTCGTCGCCGAGGACAAGGGGTACTTCAAGGCCGAAGGCCTCGACGTCGCGATCGACCAGGGCGACGGCTCGGCGACGCCGATCCCCAAGGTCGCGAGCGGCACCTACGACGTCGGCTTCGGCGACATCAACGCGCTGATCGACTTCGCCGCGAAGCGCCCGGAGGAGGCGCCGATCGCGGTCTATGTGATGTTCAACCGGCCGCCCTTCACGGTCGCCGTGAAGGCCGACAGCCCGATCAAGACGCCGAAGGACTTCGAGGGCAGCACGATCGGCGGCGCGGCGAACGACGGCGCGCTCAAGCTGTTCCCGGCGCTGTGCAAGAGCGCGAAGATCGACTGCGGCAAGGTCAAGATCACCAACATGCAGCCGAACCTGCGCGAGCAGATGCTCATGCAGGGCCAGGTCGACGGCGTGTTCGGCTACGTCAACACCATCCGCTTCAGCGCCAAGCTGATCGGGATCGACCCCGACAAGCAGCTCCGCTTCATCAACTACGGCGACTACGGCATGGACCTCTATTCCAACGGCATCATCGTCTCGAAGAAGCTCGTGAAGGAGAAGCCCGAGGTGGTGCGCGGCTTCGTGCGGGCGCTCAACAAGGCGGTGATCGAATTCGCTCAAGGACCCGAAGATGGCGGTCAACGCCGTGCTCAAGCGCGAGCCGCTGATCAAGTTCGACGTCGAGCTCGAGCGCATGGATGCGACGCTGAAGGACGAGATGAACCACCCCGAGATCGCCAAGATCGGCCTTGGCAACGTCGACGAGGCGCGCCTCAAGCGCTCGATCGACATTCTGGTCGAGGCGAGCGCGCTGCCGCGCACGCCCAAGGTCGACGAGATCTTCACGCCCGCTTTCCTGCCGCCGGCGGCCGATCTGCCGAAGACGCTGTTCTGACCGGCGATGGATTTGTCGCTGCGTGGCCGGGTCGCGCTGATCACCGGGCCGGCCAAGGGGATGGGGGCGGCGGTGTCACAAGGCCTTCGCCGCGGAGGGCTGCCTGCTGGCGCTCGCCGGCCGCGACACTGCCGCGATCGAGCCGGTCGCCGCGGAGATCCGCGCCGGCGGCGGCAAGGCGCTGGTCGTCGCCTGCGACGTCACCGATGCCGCGCAATGCGAAGCCGCGGTCAAGGCGGCGATCGCGGCCTTTGGCCGGCTCGACATCCTGGTCAACGTCGCCGGCGGCTCCGGGCCGATCGGCAAGACCGGGGCGGAGACGACACCGGACGAGTTCGACGATATCGTCGACCTCAACATGACCGGCTGCTTCAACACCATCCGCGCCGCGCTGCCCTCGATGATGGCGCAGCGCTACGGCAAGATCGTCAATGTCGGCGGCACCTTCGGCATGCGCGGCCGGGCCGGGCGGCTCGGCTATTCCGCCTCCAAATGGGGGCTGCGCGGCATCACCAAGAGCTTCGCGCTCGAGGCCGGGCCCTACAACATCAACGTCAACTACGTCGCGCCGGGCATGGTCGACGGCCCGCGCTTCCGCGACAAGGTCTGCGCCGACATGGCGAAGCGCCTCGGCATCACCGTGGAGGAGGCGGCCGCGCGCCATGCCGCCGACTATGCGCTCAAGCGCGTCTCGACCGATGAGGATGTCGCCAATGCCTGCCTGTTCCTCGCGAGCGACGTCTCGCGCCAGATCACCGGCGTCGACCTTCCGGTCGACGGCGGCTGGGCCAGCCTGTGAGGGCCTGACATGAGCGTCACCGCCGATCTCGTGATCCGCAACGGCACCGTGGTGTCGCCCGATGCCGCGATCCCCGCGAGCGTCGCCATCAAGGACGGCGCCGTGCTCGCCGTCGGCGCCGCCGAGGCGATGCCGGCGGCGAAGGAGACGCTCGATGCGACGGGCCTCCACGTGCTGCCCGGCGCGATCGACGTGCACGTCCATTTCCGCGATCCCGGCTATCCCCACAAGGAGGATTTCGGCACCGGCACCGCGGGCGCGGCGTTCGGCGGCGTCACCACCGTGTTCGACATGCCCAACACGGTGCCGCCGACCGGCACCGGGAAAATCCTCGCCGAAAAGCACGCCACCGCCGCCGCGGCGGCGCATGTCGATTTCGGCCTCTACGGCCTGCTCGGCGAAGACACCATCGCCCACGTGCCCGACCTCGTCGCCGGCGGGGTGATCGGCTTCAAGCTCTACATGGGCAATACCTTCGGCAACATCCCCTCGCCCTCGACGGGGGCGATGCTCGAAGCCTTCGAGGTGGTCGCCGCGACCGGCAAGCGCATCTCGCTCCATGCCGAGACCGCGACGATCATGGCGCGGCGCGAGGCGCGGATGGCGGCGGCCGGGCGGCGCGATCCGCTCGCCCATCTCGCGGCGCGGCCGGCGGTGGTCGCGGTCGAAGCGGTGAGCCGCGCCGCGATCCTTGCCGAATGGACCGGCGCCCGCATCCACATTCTCCACATCTCGTCCGCCGAGGAGCTTCGCCCGCTCGCCGAAGCGAAGGCGCGCGGCGTCGACATCACCGGCGAGACCTGCCCGCATTACCTGATGCTGTCGAGCGACGACTATGGGCGCTTCGCCGGCGTCATCCGCGTCAACCCGCCGGTGCGCGAGGCGCGCAACCAGGAGCCGCTGTGGCGCGCGCTCGCCGACGGCACCGTCGACATGATCGCTACCGACCATGCGCCGCATTCGCCGGAGGAGAAGACGCGCAACGACATCTGGTCGGTCGATTGCGGCTTCCCCGGCGTCGAGACGCAGATGCCGCTGATGCTCACCGAGGTGGCGAACGGCCGTTATTCGATTTCGGACTATGTGCGCTGGAGTGCCGCCAATCCCGCCAAGGTATGGGGGCTCTATCCGCGGAAGGGCGTGATCGCGCCCGGCGCCGATGCGGACATAACCGTCGTCGATCTCGGCCGCGCCTGGACGATCGACGATGCGAAAATCCAGTCGCGGGCGAAGATCTCGCCGTGGCACGGCCGGGGAGTGAAGGGGCTGCCGCTCCACACGCTGGTGCGCGGCCGCTTCGTCATGCGCGACCGCAAGCTGATGCCGGATGCGCGCGGCTGGGGCCGCTCGGTGCACACGATCCAGCGCATGCCGCCGCCCGCGGTGCGCCATGCCGACGAGACCATGGCTGCGATCGTGCCGCCGCGGCGGGAGAGCGCCGCATGAGCGTGCCGGCCGCCGAGTCGTCGCGGGCAGGGACGTCCGAAACGGACTCGTCCTATGACGATGCTTTCGTCGAGCTCGAAGGGGTCACCGTCACTTATGGCGGCGGCGACCGTGCCGTCCACGCGCTTGCCGAGACGAGCCTGCGCATGGGCGCGGGCGACTTCGTCGCGCTGGTCGGGCCGTCGGGTTGCGGCAAGTCGACCATCCTCAAGCTGGTGAGCGGGCTCATCCGCGCGTCGACCGGCTACGTCTACGTCGCCGGCCGCGAGATCGGCGCGACGCCGGTGCGGGTCGGCATGGCGTTCCAGAATCCGACCTTGCTGCCGTGGATGACGATCCGCGAAAACGTGATGCTGCCGCTCAAGATCGTGCCGCCGTTCCGCAGGGAATACCGTGCCAAGCGCAAGGGCGAGTTCCGCGACCGCGCCGACGCGCTGCTCGCGCAGGTCGGCCTCGCCGGCTTCGGCGACAAGCAGCCCTGGCAACTGTCGGGCGGCATGATGCAGCGGGCCTCGCTGTGCCGCGCGCTGATCCACGATCCGCAGCTCCTGATGCTCGACGAGCCGTTCGGCGCGCTCGACCAGTTCACCCGCGAGGAGCTGTGGTCGATCATGCAGAACCTGTGGATGACGCGGAAGCCGACGGTGATCCTCGTCACCCACGACCTCAAGGAGTCCGCCTATCTCGCGAACCGCATCTGCGTGATGCGGTCGCGGCCGGGCCGCATCATCGAGGACCACGCGGTGCCGTTCGCGCGGCCGCGCACCGTCGACATGACCTATCAGCCCGAGTTCGTGGCGCTGACCCATCACCTGCGCGACGCGATCTTTTCGACCGGCGCCAAGGAAGCCGCCTGATGTCGCGCGAGACCAAGCATCGCCTCGCCTCGGCGGCGCTGATCATCGGCTTCTTCGTCGCCTGGGAGGTGATCTGCACGGTCTTCGATATCAGCAGCATCGTGTTGCCGAAGCCGAGCGAAATCCTCACGACGCTCGTCGCGCGGATGCCGGCGATCTGGCCGCATGCGGCGCAGACGCTCTACGAGACGCTGGTCGGCTTCGGGCTCGGCGTCGCCATCGGGGTCGTCATCGGCGTCGTGGTCGGCTCCTCGAAGCTCGCCTATGACGTCGCCTATCCGCTGCTGATCGGCTTCTCCAGCATCCCGAAGATCGCGGTGGTGCCGATCTTCGTGCTGTGGTTCGGCGCCGGCACGGTGCCGGCGGTGCTCACCGCGATGATCCTGTGCATCTTCCCGGTGGTGGTGAACGTCGCGACCGGCCTCGCCACCACCGAGCCCGAGCTCGAGGACGTCATGCGCTCGTTGCGCGCAACGAAGCTCGACATCCTCACCAATGTCGGGCTGCCGCGCGCCATGCCGTATTTCTTCGCCTCGCTCAAGATCGCGATCACGCAGGCCTTCGTCGGCGCGGTGCTCGCCGAGACGGTCGCGGGCAATCTCGGCATCGGCAACTTCATGCTGATCGCGAGCTCGAATTTCGACGTGCCGCTGGTGTTCGCGGGGCTCGTGATCCTCGCCGCGATGGGCGTCGGCCTCTACGTCATCTTTTCGCTCATCGAGATGCGCGTCACCGGCTGGGCACGGCGCAAGGAGCTGACGGCGGCGTGAGCCGCAGAGACAGGGAGATTTCCATGCCGATCCTGCACAGGTTTTCCGTGAGCGTTGTCGCGGCGGCCGCGCTGCTTCGCCTCGATCGCCGGCGCGGCGGCGGAGGCGACCAAGGTCCGCTTCACCCTCGACTGGAAGCTCCAGGGCATCCATGCCTGGTACCACTGGGCGAAGGACAAGGGCTATTTCGCCGCCGAAGGCCTCGATGTCGTCATCGACCAGGGCGAGGGCGCGGCGGCCACCGTCACGCGCATCATGTCGGGCGCCTATGACGCCGGGTTCGGCGACATCAACGCGGCGATCCAGGCCGCGGCGGAGCGGCCGGACGACGCGCCGGTCACCGTCTACATGATCTACAGCAAGGCGCCGTTCGCGCTGCTGGTAAAGGCGCAGAGCCCGATCCGCACGGTCAAGGACCTCGCCGGCAAGAAGATCGGCGGGCCGGCGGGCAGCGCGGCGTTGAAGCTCATTCCGGCGCTCGCCAAGCAGAACGGCCTCGATCCCGGCAAGGTCGAGTTCACCAACATGGCGCCGAACCTGCAGGAGCAGATGCTGATCCGCGGCCAGGTCGACGTCTCCGCGCATCTTCACGGCGACGAGCTACATGAACATCGTCGCGCTCAAGCTCGATCCCGACAAGGATTTCCGCTGGATCAGCTACGCCGATGCCGGCCTCGACCTCTATTCGAATGGGCGTGATGGTGTCGCCGAAATTCGCCCGCGAGAAGCCCGACGCGGTGAAGGGGCTCGTCCGCGCGATCAACCGCGCGCTCAAGGAGTGCGTGGCGAGCCCGGACGCGGCGATCGCCGTGCTCACCAAGGCCGAGCCGCTGATCAACACGGACATCGAGAAGCGCCGGCTCACCTATGTCTACGACACGCTGATGGCGACGCCGGAGGCCGCGCGGCTCGGCATCGGCGATGTCGACGACGCCCGCCTCGGCCGCGCCATCGCGGTCATCGCGGAGTCGTACGAGCTCGCGAAGCCGCCCGCGCCGTCACGCGTGTTCGACCGCGCATTCTTGCCGCCGCCGGCGGAGCGCAAATTGCCGCGGTGAATCTTCCTTCGGGCGCTCACCCCGTCATCAGCACATCACGCACGGCGAGCGCGACGATCTTGGTCGCCGCCTTCAAATCCTTGAGCCGCAAATTCTCGTTGGCGTTGTGGGCGTTCGCTTCGAGGATGGTGCGGGGGCCGGCGCCGTAGAGCACGACCGGAATCTTGCGCGCGGCGTAGTGGCGGGCGTCGGTGTAGAGCGGCACGCCCTTCACCGCGATCTTGGTCTTGAGAATCCGGCTGGCGTGGCGGCGCAGCGCGTCGGCGAGGCGCTCCCAGCCGGGCTGTGGCGCGAGCGGCTCGGCGTAGAGCACCGTCTTGGTCTCGACCTTGATGCCGCGGAACGGCTTTGCCGCCGCGGCGATCAGCTTGCGCAGCTCGCCCTCCGCCTCGGCGCGCTTCTCCTCGGGGATGACGCGGCGGTCGATGCGCAAGGTCACCCGGTCGGGCACCACGTTGGTGGCGAAGCCGCCGGCGATGGTGCCGACGTTGAGGGTCGGCGCGGTGATGCCGGTGCTCTTCGACTTCCGCCGCGCGAGGCGGGGCCGGAACTTGTAGAGCGCGGCGAGGATCGCGGCCGCCGCTTCGAGCGCGTCGCGCCCGGAGTCCGGCTGCGCGGCATGGGCCTGCTTGCCGGTGACGACGGTCTCGAGATGCAGGCAGCCGTTGTGCGCATTGACCACGTTGTAGGAGAAGCCGGCGGCGAGGGCGTAGTCCGGCTTGCTCAGGTTGTTCTCGAGAATCCAGCGCGGCCCGAGATTGCCGCTGACCTCCTCGTCATAGGTGAGGTGCAGCTCGACCGTGCCGCGCAGCGGCTCGCGCGCCGCGAGGTCGCGCAGCGCGAGAAGGGCGAAGGCGTAGGTCGCGAAATCGGACTTCGAGACCGCGACGCCGCGGCCGTACATCACCTTGCCGTGCTTGCTGTCCTCGACCGCAGCGCCATAGGGGTCGTGGTCCCAGCCGAGCCCCGGCGGCACCACGTCGCCATGGGCGTTGAGCGCGATCACCGGGCCGTCGCCAAAGCGGTGGCGGACGATGAGATTGGTCACGCTCTTCATCCCGGCGGCGGCGACGAGCGGCGCCGGCACCGGATGCACCTCGACCTCGAAGCCGAGGCCGGTCAGCAGCTCCTTGGCGCGCGCGGCATGGGCCGCGCAATCGCCCGGCGGATTGTCGGTCGGGACCTTGACGAGCTCGGCGAGGAACGCCGTCTCGCGGTCGAAATTCTTGTCGACGAAGGATTCGATGGATTGTTCGGGGGTCATTTGCGGTCCGCGGTGTGGGCTCGTGCGCCTCTATACGCCAGCCCGCGAACTTGTCGTTCGCCGAACGTAGCTCGAAATCGCCAAGTCATTCCGGTCGATGACAATCGACCCCGTCAATCCGCGGCGATGCGCAGCGACTGAACGCCGCGAGTCCAGAGAATTGCGCATCAGACGCGACCGGATCGCCGGCAGTGCGTATGGCCCTCAGGATTCCGGGTTCGCGCTGACGCGGCGCCCCGGAATGACGGCCGTCAATTCACCTTCTGCGCGTTGCGCACGAAGGCGGCGAGCTCGGCGTTGAAGCGCGGCGCGTCCTCGAAGAAGGGCGAGTGGCCGACCCCCTGATAGACCGAGAGCTTGGCGCCCGGGATCATCTTCGCGGTGTATTCGGCGGCGATGAGGTTCGAGTTGCGGTCGAGCGCGCCGTGGGTCACCAGCACCGGAATCTTGATGCTCTTCAGGAGCTCGTCGACCTCGAGCGGGCGGCCGCTCAGGCCGGCGCGCACCTTGGGTGGCACCATCATGTTGAAGGAAAGCATGGTCTCGTACTCGTCCTGGGTCGGCTGCACGTTGAAGCAGCCGTGCAGGAATTCGCGCGTCGCCGCGATGTTGGTGGCGAGGTCTTCCGACGCCATCAGCGGCAGGTTCTTCAGGTTCGGCCCGACGAAGGCGGGATCGCCCTTCTGGCCGGCGTCGACGTAGTTCAGCCCGGCGAGCTTGCCGGTGCCGTAGTTGGTCAGGTAGTCGGCCATGACGCGGCCGCCATAGGACCAGCCGACCAGCACCGCGCGCTTGAAGCCCGCGGCGTCCATCACCGCCTGCACCTCGTCGGCCCAGGCCTTGCCGTTGCGATAGCGCTCCGGCTCGAACGGCTTGTCGGAATTGCCGTGGCCGCGCAGATCGTAGGTCACCATGTGGAATTCGCTGGCGAGGTCGCTGTTGACCTGCTTCGCCCACGACATGCCGCTCTGCGAGAAGCCGTGGATGAACAGGATCTCCGGGCCGTTCGGGTTGCCCCATTCCTGCGCCGCGATGGTGAGCCCGTCGGGCGTCTTCACCGAAAGGGCCTTGAATTTCTGCTGGGCGAGGCCGGGCGCGGTGAGCGCGACGGCGAAGAGCGCCGCGATCGCCGTTGCGGCAAGCGAGTGCCGGATGGCTGTTGTCATGACGTTCCTCCCTGCGGTGTCGCGCGTGGCCGCGCGAACGCTGCGCGCAGCGTGCACCGCAGGGAAGGGCGGCGCAACCGGTGGGCAGGCAAAGACGATCGAGGATGCTGCCCATCCGGCCGTCCCACCAAACGCGGGGAGCGGGGCGCAGGTCGGGCTCGTTTCTTTGCACTCCTATGTCGGAGCTGGCGGGGGCCCATGTCAGCGCTGCAGGGATGAACGCGCGCGACAGACCTTCCGAGGCTCGCCGGCACCCGTCGCAAGCCCTCGCTGACGACACGTGCCCAAATCTTGCGCAGGGCCCGCCGGATTGGAGGCAAGCCCCTTCGGCCCGCTCCGCCAGACCGCCGCGTCACCCGGCGATTCCAACGTTTCTCCAATCTCTTACGCCCTGTGCCGTCACGCCGCGCCGGCGCTGGCACGACCCTTGCGGAACCCGGGCCAACGACAAAGCCTCAAGTCCGGGAGACTCCGATGAAGCGTCGCGACTTTCTCAAATCGGTGACGGCAGCGGCCGCGGGCAGTGTGCTCCCGGCGGCGCCGGCGGTGTGGTCTCCCGCCAAGGCGCAGGCGCGCCAGGAGACGCTCCTCATCGTCTCCGAGAGCGGGCCGAACAACATCGACATCCACGGCGTCGGCACCAACGTCCCGGGCTACGAGACCTCGTGGAATTGCTACGACCGCCTGATCAGCCACGAGATGAAGACCGGCGAGAACGGCGCGCCCTATTACGACCGCGACAAGTTCAAGCCCGAGCTCGCCGAGGACATGAACATCGGCGACATGTCGGTCACTTTCAAGCTCAAGAAGAACGCGACCTTCCACGACGGCACGCCGGTGACGGCGAAGGACGTGAAGTGGTCGCTCGACCGCGCGGTGACGGTCGGCGGCTTCCCGACCTTCCAGATGAAGGCGGGATCGCTCGAAAAGCCCGAGCAGTTCGTCGTCGTCGACGACCACACGGTGCGCGTCGATTTCCTGCGCAAGGACCGGCTCACGGTGCCCGACCTCGCGGTCATCGTGCCCTGCGTCGTCAACTCGGAGCTCGTCAAGAAGAACGCCACCGAGAAGGACCCGTGGGGCCTCGAATACACCAAGCAGAACACCGCCGGCAGCGGCGCCTACAAGGTCGCGAGCTGGAAGCCCGGCACCGAGGTGATCTACGAGCGCAACGAGAAGTGGGTGGGCGGCCCGCTGCCCAAGGTGCGGCGCGTCATCTGGCGCATGGTGCCGTCCGCCGGCAACCGGCGCGCGCTGCTCGAGCGCGGCGACGCCGACATCTCCTACGATCTGCCGAACAAGGATTTCGCCGAGCTCAAGAACGTCGGCAAGCTCTCGATCATCTCGACGCCGTACAGCAACGGCATCCAGTACATCGGCATGAACGTGAAGACGCCGCCCTTCGACAATCTGAAAGTGCGCCAGGCGGTCGCCTACGCCATCCCCTACCAGAAGATCATGGATGCCGTGCTGTTCGGGCTGGCGAAGCCCACCTACGGAGCGCCGCCGGATTCAGCGACCCAGGTCGCGTGGCCGCAGCCCGACAAGTATTACACCGACATCGCCAAGGCGAAGCAGCTTCTCGCCGAGGCCGGCTACCCCAACGGCTTCGAGACCACGCTGTCGTTCGATCTCGGTTTTGCCGGCGTCAACGAGCCGCTCTGCGTGCTGACCCAGGAAGCCCTCGCCCAGATCGGGATCAAGACCACGATCAACAAGATCCCCGGCGCGAACTGGCGCACCGAGCTCAACAAGAAGGTGCTGCCGCTCTACACCAACGTGTTCTCGGGCTGGCTCGATTACCCCGAGTACTTCTTCATCTGGTGCTATCACGGCCAGAATTCGGTGTTCAACACCATGAGCTACCAGTCGAAGGAGATGGACGCGTTCATCGAGGGTGCGCGCGACGCCGCCGCGGTCGGCGACAAGGCGACCTACGACAAGGACGTGAAGGGCTTCGTCGACCTCGCCTACGCGGATATTCCGCGCATCCCGATCTTCCAGCCCTACGTCAACGTCGCCATGCAGAAGAACGTCACCGGCTACCAGTACTGGTTCCACCGCCGGCTCGACTACCGCGCCCTCGTCAAGGGTTGACCCTTCGGCTGCGGAGGCCGCGACCATGATGCAGATCGGAAAACGGCTGTTGACGGTGATCCCGAGCCTGATCGGGGTCGTCATCGTCACCTTCCTGCTCACCCGCGTGCTGCCCGGCGACACCGCGTCCTATTTCGCCGGGCCGGCAGCGAGCGCGCAGGCGATCGAGGAAATCCGCAAGCAGCTCGGCCTCGACAAGCCGCTGCCGGAGCAGTTCGTGCGCTATGTCGTCGACCTCGCCCACGGCGATTTCGGCAAGTCGCTGACCACCGGCCAGCCGGTGCTCGAGGACATCGCCTCGCGGCTGCCCGCCTCGGCGGAGCTGACCCTGATGGGCCTCATCGTCGCGATGCTGATCGCGGTGCCGCTCGGCATTCTCGCCGCGGTGAAGCAGGGCTCGCTCATCGATCATGCCTGCCGGATCATCGCGACCGCGGGCGTATCCCTCCCGGTATTCTTCACCGGCCTGCTGCTGATCTACCTCTTCTACTTCAAGCTCGGCTGGGCGCCGGCGCCGCTCGGGCGGCTCGACGTGTTCTATTCGGCGCCGCCGACCATCACCGGCTTCTACCTGATCGACAGCCTGCTCGCCGGCGAGTTCGAAACGTTCCGCGCCGCGCTCGCGCAGCTCATCCTGCCGACGGCGACGCTCGCGATCTTTTCGCTCGCCCCGATCGCGCGCATGACGCGCGCCTCGATGCTCTCGGTGCTCGCGTCCGATTTCGTGCGCACCGCGCGGGCGGGCGGCCTGTCGTCGCGGACCGTCATCCTCACCTACGCGTTTCGTAACGCGATGCTGCCGGTGGTCACCACGCTCGGCATGGTGTTCTCGTTCCTGCTCGGCGCCAACGTGCTGGTGGAGAAGGTGTTCGCCTGGCCGGGCATCGGGTCCTATGCGGTCGAGGCGCTGATCACCTCGGATTTCGCACCGGTGCAGGGCTTCGTGCTCACCATGGCCGTGCTCTACGTCTTGCTCAATCTCGGGATCGACATGCTCTACGGCGTCATCGATCCCCGCGTGAGGGTCGAGGGATGAACGAGGCCGCCCGCGTTCCCGCCACAGACCCTGCGATCGGCGCCCCCGCGACCGGCGTTCCTGCGATGAGCCCGACCGCGCTGGCGGAGGTCGCGATCACCAACTCCCCGATCGGCGCTGCGCCGACATCGCCTGCACCGGCACCCGCGCCGGCGCCACGCAAGCAGGCCTCGGTGCTCGAGCACGCGATCTACGTGATCGGCGACAACCCGGTCACCGGACTGTCGTTCGGCCTGTTCGTCCTCATCGTGCTGTGCGCGATCTTCGGCCCGCTGTTCACGCCCTATGATCCGCTGGCGAGCGACACCGTGGCAGCACTGAAGCCGCCGTCCTGGGCGCACTGGTTCGGCACCGATCAACTCGGCCGCGACATCCTCAGTCGCGTGATCGCCGCGACGCGGCTCGATCTCGCCATCGCGGTGTTCTCGGTCGCGCTGGTGTTTTTGCTCGGCGGCCTCTCCGGCGTCGCCGCCGGCTTCTTCGGCGGCTGGACCGACCGCATCGTCGGCCGCCTCGCCGACACCATCATGGCGTTTCCGTTGTTCGTACTCGCCATGGGCATCGTCGCCGCGCTCGGCAACACCGTGACCAACATCATCATCGCCACCGCCATCATCAATTATCCGCTCTACGTCCGCGTCGCCCGTTCCGAGGCGAACGTGCGGCGCGATGCCGGCTTCGTCCAGGCGGCGCGGCTGTGCGGCAACAGCGAGATGCGCATCGTGCTCACGCAGGTGCTGCCGAACGTGATGCCGATCATGGTGGTGCAGATGTCGCTCACCATGGGCTACGCGATCCTCAATGCCGCCGGCCTCTCCTTCATCGGCCTCGGCGTGCGCCCGCCGATGGCGGAGTGGGGCATCATGGTCGCCGAGGGCGCCGCCTTCATGGTGTCGGGCGAATGGTGGATCGCCTTCTTCCCCGGCGCCGCGCTGATGATCGCGGTGTTCTGCTTCAACCTGCTCGGCGACGGCATGCGCGACATCGTCGATCCGCAGCGCCGCACGTGAGCGAGATCGGCATGACGACCGAAACGCCACCACCGACCGGCCGCCGCTCCTCGCCGTCGAGGACCTCACCGTCGAGTTCGCGACCCGGCGCGGCACGGTGCGCGCCGTCCAGCACGTCACCGTGCGGGTGGCGAAGGGTGAGACCGTCGGCATCGTCGGCGAATCGGGCTCCGGCAAATCCGTCACCTCCTATGCGGTGATGCGGATTCTCGACCGCGCCGGGAAGATCGCCGAAGGCTCGATCACGTTCGGCGGCGTCGACGTGCGCAATGCGCCGGAATCGGAAGTTCGCAATCTGCGCGGCCGCGAGATCTCGATGATCTTCCAGAACCCGCGCTCCGCCCTCAATCCGATCCGCAAGGTCGGCAAGCAAATCGAGGATATCCTGCTCGAGCACGTGCAGGCGGTGCCGGCCGACGTCAAGGAGAAGGCGATCGACGCGCTGCGCCGCGTGCGCATCGCCAATCCCGAGGAGCGCTATCACGCCTATCCCTTCGAGCTGTCGGGCGGCATGTGCCAGCGCGTCGTCATCGCGCTCGCGCTCGCCTGCCAGCCGGAACTGCTGATCGCCGACGAGCCGACCACCGGCCTCGACGTGACGACCCAGAAGGCGGTGATGGACCTCGTGGTCGAGCTCACGCGCGAGCGCGGCATGTCGACCATTCTCATCACCCACGACCTCGGCCTCGCCGCCGCCTATTGCGACCGCGTCGTCGTGATGGAGAAGGGCAAGGTGGTGGAGACCGCGCCGTCGCGCCAGATTTTCGCCGCGCCCGAGCATGCCTACACCAAGAAGCTGATGCGGGCGACGCCGCGCCTCGGCATCGGGCTGCGCGATCTCCTGCCGGCGGACGCCGACCACACGCCGATCGCCGCAGACGGCGGCGGTCGGCGCCGGCACGCCGCTCCTCGTCGTCAAGGACCTCGTCAAGGAATACAAGCGCAACGCGGTGCCGACCTCGCTCATGAAGCTGTTCGGCCGCAAGGACGAGGAGGCGGCAAAGCCGTTCCGCGCCGTCGGCGGCATCAGCTTCGAGGTGCAAGCGCGGCGAGAGCGTCGGCCTCGTCGGCGAATCCGGTTGCGGCAAGTCGACGACCTCGATGATGGTGATGCGGCTGATCGACAAGACGAGCGGCAGCATCACGTTCGGCGGCGAGGACATCGGCGCGATCCCGGCCAAGGAATTCGCGGTGCTGCCGGCGCGCAAGCGCATCCAGATGGTGTTCCAGGACCCGACCGACAGCCTCAACCCGCGCTTCACCGCGGTGCGCGCCATCGCCGATCCGCTGATGCGGCTAGGCCACCTCCACGGCGGCGACGCATTGCGGGCGAAGTGCGAGGACCTCGCGCGCCAGGTCGGCCTGCCGGTCGAGTTGCTCGACCGCTTTCCCCATCAGCTCTCCGGCGGACAGAAGGCGAGGGTCGGCATCGCCCGCGCGATCGCCTTGAAGCCGGAGCTGATCATTCTCGACGAGCCGACCGCCGCCCTCGACGTGTCGGTGCAGGCGGTGGTGCTCAACCTTCTTGCCGACTTGAAGGCGGAGCTCGGCATGAGCTATCTCTTCGTCTCCCACGACCTCAACGTCGTGCGGCTGTTGTGCGACCGGGTCATCGTCATGCGCGCGGGCCAGATCGTGGAGCAGGGAACGTCGGGCGAGGTGCTCGGCTCGCCCAAGACCGAGTACACGCGCGAGCTTCTGGCGGCGATCCCGGAACCGCCGCTCTGAACGGCAGGGAAGGGTGATGGAGAGAGTGATGATGTCGGAACGCGAATGGGACGATTTCATCACCGCATCGGCGCGCTCGCTCGCGCTTGCCGTCGATCCCGCGTGGTACCCGGCGGTGCGCACCAACCTCGATGTCACCTGGAAGCTCGCCGGCTTCGTCGCCGAATTTGCCCTGCCGGACGATGCGGAGCCGGCCCCGGTGTTCCGCGCCTAGCAACATGTTCGGTTTTCACGGTATCGTCATGGCCGGGCTTGACCCGGCCATCCCGTTTAGTGAGGCACAGCCGTGCCACATCATCGGGATCGCCGGGTCAAGCCCAGCGATGACGACGAGTGTATTCCCATCCGAACATGAGTTCGTTCAAACTTGGTGGCATGCCCAGGCTTGGCATCCGGTAACCGCTGTACCACTCGTGAGCTGGGCGATGACATGTATGAGTTCGAGCGTAGGGCACTGATCGCGCGATGATCAATTCTGAAAGCTCGGCGCTCGAGATTGCGCGCGCGGTCGGTGGGGGCGAGACATCTGCGGCCGCGGTCGTCGAGGCGGCGCTGGCGCGCATCGAAAAGCTCAACCCGCTGCTCAATGCCTTCACCGACGTCACCGCGGCGCGGGCGCGCAAGCGCGCGGCGGCGCTCGATGCGGAGCACGACAAAGGCGGTCCGCTCGGGCCGCTCGCCGGCGTGCCGTTCGCGGTGAAGAACCTGTTCGACGTCGCCGGCCTGCCGACCCGTGCCGGCTCGAAGATCAACCGCGAATTGCCGCCGGCGGAGCGCGATTCGCCGCTGATCGCGCGGCTCGAGGCGGCCGGCGCGGTGCTCGTCGGCGCGCTCAACATGGGCGAATACGCCTACGACTTCACCGGCGAGAACGTCCACGACGGGCCCTCGCGCAATCCCCACGACACCGCGCGGATGACCGGCGGCTCGTCGGGCGGCTCGGGCGGCGCGGTGGCGGGACGGCTGGTGCCGCTCGCGCTCGGCTCCGACACCAACGGCTCGATCCGGGTGCCGTCGTCGCTGTGCGGCATATTCGGGTTGAAGCCCACCTATGGCCGGCTGTCGCGCGCCGCGAGCTTTCCCTTCGTGTCGAGCTTCGATCATCTCGGGCCCTTCGCGCGCACCGTCGCCGACCTCGCGGCGAGCTACGACGCCATGCAGGGGCCGGATGCCGACGATCCCGTCTGCGCGCAGCGGCCGGTGGAACCGACGCTGCCGCTTCTCGTGAGCGGCGCCGACGGCCTGCGCATCGCCATCGCCGGCGGCTATTTCCGCGACGGGGTGCCGGCGGAGGCGGCGGCTGCGGTGACCAAGGTCGCGGCGGCGCTCGGAGTATCGCGCGAGGTCGAGGTGCCGGAAGTGGCGCGGGCGCGGGCCGCCGCCTACGTCATCACCGCGGCCGAGGGCGCCGCGCTTCATCTCGACCGGCTGCGCACGCGCGCCGCCGACTACGACCCCGCGGTGCGCGACCGGCTGATCGCCGGCGCGATGATTCCCGCGGCGATGGTGACCTCGGCCCAGAAATTCCGCCGCTGGTATCGCGAGCGCGCGCTGGCGCTGTTCGGCGAGGTCGACGCGATCCTCGCGCCGGCGACGCCGTGCACGGCGCCGCTGATCGGGCAGGGGACCTTCGTCGTCAACGGGACGTTGCAGCCGGTGCGCGCCAATCTCGGCCTCTACACCCAGCCGATGTCCTTCATCGGGCTGCCGGTGGTCGCGGTGCCGGTGCCGCTGCGGCCGCTGCCGATCGGCGTGCAGATCGTCGCCGCGCCGTGGCGCGAGGACGTCGCGCTGCGCATCGCCCACGCGCTCGAAGCCGCCGGTGTCGTCGCGGCGCCGCGCCCGGCACTCGAAGCACGCCCGTAGCCCGGATTGAGCCCTCGGCGAAATCCGGGGGCGCCGGCCCCGCATGTCCGCTTTGCTCCCATGCGGGCTACAAGCTATCAACGCGCACCGAAGCCGGAGGAGTTCATGGAAATCGATCTGCCCGACGTCGTCGCCGAGGTGCGCGCCGCCTTCGACCGCTACGAGCGCGCGCTGGTGTCGAACGACGTCGACACGCTCGATGCGCTGTTTCGCGACGATCCCCGCACCATCCGCTTCGGCGGCACCGAGAATCTGTTCGGCTACGGCGAGATCAAGGCGTTCCGCGCCGCGCGCTCGCCGGTCGGTCTCGCACGCTCGCTCTCGAAGACCGTCATCACCACCTATGGCCGCGATGTCGGCATCGCCTCGACCCTGTTTCACCGCACGACCATGTCGGGCAAGGTCGGCCGGCAGATGCAGACCTGGGTGCGCTTTCCCGACGGCTGGTTCGTCGTCGCCGCCCATGTCAGCGTCATCCCGGAGGATGATCGGGTCGTCTCCGCGCGTCCTAGACTTGGGTCGTAACGGCCGCGGAGGGAAGAACATGTCCGACCCTGAGATCGACGCGATCCGTAGCGGTCCTCACCTCGCGGCCGCGTCCGTCGGGCCTCGCGGAGCGGCGCGATCGTCTCGACGGGCTCGGCAGAAATTATCCGACGCCCGCGGACATCCGGCTCGAGCCAGTGACCGCCAACGGCGTGCCGGCGGAATGGTCGACATCGCCGACCGCCGACCCTGCCCGCGCGATCCTGTTCCTGCACGGCGGCGGCTACATTTCGGGCTCGATCGAGAGCCACCGGCCGCTCGCGACCGAGATCGGGCGCGAGGCCGGCGCGCGCACGCTCGCGCTCGGCTATCGCCGGGCGCCCGAGCATCCGTTTCCCGCGGCGTTGGAGGATACCGTCTCCGGCTATCGCTTCCTGCTGGAGCAGGGGATCGCGCCGCATCACATCGCGGTCGCCGGTGACAGCGCCGGCGGCGGGCTCACCATTGCGCTGATGGTCGCGGCGCGCGAGCGCGGGCTGCCGCTGCCGTCATGCGGCTGGTGCATTTCGCCGTGGGTCGATCTCGAGAACGACGGCGCCACCATGGAGACCAAGGCGGCGGTCGATCCGCTGATCCAGAAGCCCTATCTCGAGGAGCTGGCGAAGGCCTATCTCGGCGGCACGCTCGCCGCGCACGCCGCTCGCCTCGCCGCTGTTCGCCGATTTGAAGGGCCTGCCGCCGATCCTGATCCAGGTCGGCTCGGCCGAAACGCTGCTCGACGATTCCGTCCGACTGTGCGGCGCGCTCGGCGCCGCCGACGTGGTGGTGACGCTCGAAGTGTGGCCCGACATGATCCACGCCTTCCCGCTGTTCAACCAGCAGCTCGCTGCCGGTCGCCGCGCCATCGTCCGCGCCGGAAGGTTCATCTGGTCGATGCAGGCGGGCAACGCGGTGTGAGCGAGCGATCTTCTGATCATTCGGCGGTCACCGGAATCGGGAAGACCGCGCGCTCCTTCTCCCCGCGCGCGGGGACGAGGTTGAAGTCCGTGCCGCGCTCACTTCGACGCGACGAATTTCCGCCAGCCGCCGAATTCCGAAATGTCGCGCGCGCCCGCCACGGCTTCCGCCTCGACCAGGAAGCCCTTCACCAGCCGGCCGTCGGCGAGCCGGATCGAGCCGATCGACAGCGGCGGCGGCACGGCGGCGACGAAGCGGCCGAACGGCTCGGCCGGCATCGCCCAGACCTCGACCTCGATCGGCGCGCCCCCTCCAGCCGCCGTTCGCAGCAGGCCGGGCTTCGGCGGATTGGTGCCGGCGAGCGCATAGAGCCGATAGTCCGGCGCCGTCGCGATCGCTTCGACAAAACGCGCCTCATGGGCGATGAGCTCGTGGTTGAGCGGCATGCCGGAGAGATGCGCGCCGACCACGGCGATCGCGACGTCGTCGCCGAGCGCCTCGGTGAGCGGCGCCAGCGGCGGCTGCGGCACCCCGAGCGCGCCGAGCGGCAGACCGGTGTCGGCGTGGAAGCGCCGGCCCAGCGCGGCGATGAGCCCGTCGCGTCCGCCGGGCGCGAGCAGGGTGATGCCGAACGGCGTCTTGCCGTCGTGAAGCGCGGCGGGCACCGCGAGCCCGCAGAGGTCGAGCAGGTTGACGAAGTTGGTGTAGGTGCCGAGCCGGCTGTTGAGCTGGATCGGATCGGCCAGCACCTGCGCGACGGTGTAGAGCGTCGGCGCCGTCGGCAGCGCGAGCACGTCGATCTCTGCGAAGGTCCGGCGCGCCGACGTGCCGCAATTCCTCGAGCTGGTAGAACGCGGCGAAGGCGTCGACGGCGAGCGTGCGCGAGCCGCCGAGGATGATCTCGCGGGTGACCGGATGCATCGCCTCCGGCGCCGAGGCGATCATCGCGCGCGTCACCGCGTAGCGCTCGGCGACCCACGGCCCTTCGTAGAGCAGGCGCGCCGCTTCGTAGAACGGCTCGATGTCGATCTCGACGATGTCGGACGCCGAGGCGCGCCAGCCGGTCGATCGCGGCGGCGTAATCGGCCGCGGAGCGCTTGTCGCCGAAGAACACGCGCTGGCCGGCGGCGGCACTCCGACCCGCACCCGCGCCGGCAGCGCGCCCGGCTTCGACAGCGGCCGGTGCCGCGCATAGGGGTCCCTCGGATCGTAGCCGGCGATCACCGCGAGCACCGCCGAGGCGTCATCGGTGGTGAGCGCGAACACCGAGGCGCAGTCGAGCGTCCGGCAGGCCGGCACCAGGCCGGCGGTGGAGACGAGGCCGAGGCTCGGCTTGAGGCCGACGATGTTGTTGAGCATCGCCGGCACGCGGCCGGACCCGGCGGTGTCGGTGCCGAGCGCCACCGGCACGATGCCGGTCGCGACGGCGACCCCGGAGCCCGAGCTCGACCCGCCCGGAATCAGCGCGGGATCGAGCGCATTGCGCGGCACGCCGTAAGGCGAGCGCACCCCGACGAGGCCGGTCGCGAACTGGTCGAGATTGGTCTTGCCGATGATGATGGCGCCGGCCTGGCGCAGCCGCGCTACGATGGTCGCGTCGCGGCCCGGACGGTAGGAGAAAGCCGGGCAGGCGGCGGTGGTGGCTAAGCCGACGGCGTCGATGTTGTCCTTGACCGCGACCGGGATGCCGTAGAGCGGCAGATCGGTGCTGGCCCTCGGCGGCGAGCCGGCGCGCTTCGGCGAGCGCGACCTCCTCGTCGCACAGCGAGATGAAGATCGCGGGGTCGGCGAGCGCGGCAAGCCGCGCATAGCTGCGCGCGACGATGTCCGCCGGCTCGGCCGTGCCGCTGCGATAGGCGGCGAGAATCTCTGCGACGGTCTCGGGCAATAGGCGCTCTGGGGTGCCGGCCCTCATTGGCTACACCGCCTCGGGCCGCGGCTCAATCCTTCGTTCGTTCAAACGAGAAACTGTGCAAACGAAAAGCCGGCCGCATCGCTGCGGCCGGCCCTTTACGATGCACCCGCCGGATCAATCCAGCGGTTCGAGCTTCACGATCGAGGCGCCGTGGTTGCTGCCGGTCCAGAACGTCACCGGGGTCGTCGTGTTGTCGACGAACACGCGGCGGATGTTGGTGTCCTTCGGCAGCATGTATTCGACCGTCTTGTTGGTCTTGGGGTCGAGCCGGACCACGCGGTCGGTGGTCATGCCGCCGGTCCAGATCTCGCCGTTGCGGTCGACCACCGGATAGTAGGGGCCGGTCCACGGCGTCGGCAGCGACCATTCCTTGAAGGTCTGCTCGTTGGTGTCGAACATGCCGATCTTGTTGCCGCGATATTCCGCGAACCACAGGCGATCCTGCTCGTCCATGATGCCGCGGCGGTTGCGCGAGCGCTCGGTCGGCGCGCGGAACAGGCTGAGCGCGCCGGTCTTGGCGTCGATGCGGCCGATGTAGTTGTCCTGGAATTCCATGAACCACAGGTTGTTCTTGGAGTCGGAGGCGATGCCGTAGATCGTGTGATTGCCGGGCGTCGCGATCTGCTTCATCGGCGCCCAGGTCTCGTATTTGCCGGAGGCGAGATCGATCCGGTAGATCTCCTGGTTGCCGGCGTTGTTCGTCCAGATCTTGCCGTCGACCTGATGCTCGAGGCCCAGCATGTTGAGCTGGGTGACGTTGTTGTTCTGCTCCTTCGGCATCGGATAGTAGGTGAACTGCTCGGTCTTCGGATCGAACTTGGCGATCGCGCCCTGGAACATCATGCCGATCCAGAAGTCGCCGCCCTTGTCGATGCCGATGTCGAGGGTGCCGACCGGGAAGCCGGGCTTGAACTCCTTGAGCGGAATTTCCGAGGTCGCGCCGGTCTTCTGGTCGAGCTTGCCGAGGTACAGCTCGCCGAAGTTCGTGTACCAGACCTGCCCCTTGCCATCGAGAATGACGTCATGCGGCTCGATGGTCGGGCGCGGCAGGTCGTATTCGGTGATCAGCATCTTGCCGGTCGGACGATCGAAGGTCTTGAGCGGATACTCCCACTTCGAGGAGTCGCTCAGATTGATCGAGGCGAGGAATTCGGCCGACTTGCGGAACGTCTCCGGCTTCGGCGCCCATTCCGGGTCCATCCGCTTCTGCGGCTTGATCGGCTGGCTCACCTGCGCGTAGTTCGCCATCCGGTTGATGACCTGCATCCACTCGTTGACGTCGTGGGTCGAGCGCACCACGCGCTCCAGCGTGTGGCAGCCGACGCAGTTGAGCAGGAAGGCCTTCTGGTCCTCGGTCCCCGGCATGCTCGACATCCACTCGGCATTGGTGAGCTGGGACGGGAGGTTCTTGGTCGTCTTGAGCTTGAGATCGGCGGTCGTGTCCTTGCCGGGCGCGACGGTCGCCTTGCCGGGGCCGTCGAGGTCGTAGCCGGCGGCGCGGATGGTCAGCTTGTAGTCGCCCGGCTCGATCTTGGCGGACGGGAAGCTGTAGCGGCCCTTGTCGTCGGTCGCGACGGTGTAGGCGATGGTCGAGCCGGCCTTCTTGGCGGTGACGAGGATGCCGTCCAGCGCGCCCTGCGGCGAGGCGACCTGTCCGGACAGGCCTTCGGCGCGGACGGCGCCGGCCGCAACAGCGCGACGGCAAGACCCACCGCCGTCGAAAGCAACAGGTGTTCCTTACGCATTTCGATTTCTCCCGTGATGGTCGTGAAACCCGATTTTCGTGGCGACCCGGTCGGGCGCCCTTGTCGTTGCGCGTCGGTAAAGGGGACGCGGAGATTCAATCGCGACGAGTGTGCGCTATTTTCCCGCGCCGATCCATAGGCTTGCGGCCGGACTCGCGAGGAAATCTTCACCCGGCTGCCCGCATGACGGGCAGCCGGAGCCGGTCGTTGCAGCCAGCCGGGCGACGGCAGGGCGCGAGGCGGCCTTTCAAGGCTTCCCGAAGAACTTGAGGCTCGGCGCCGGCTGGCCCTTCTTTGGCCGGCATCAGGTAGCCGTCGGCACTGCGCATGTAGATCGCGTCGCCGATCTTGAGGTGGTCGTTGTTCTCCGAGCAGATCGAACTCGACCCAGATCGGATTGCGCACGCGATTGTAGTTCTTCACCACCGTCCACGGCCGCGTCAGCGCGTTGTCGATGGTGGTCACCTCGTCGTGGAGCACGTCCGGATTGGCCTTGTCGGTATAGAACTTCTCGTGGACGACGGTTTCGGCATCCGCGTGGAGCGGCAGGCCGCTGGAATCGAACGAGCGCGGGTTCTTCAGGTTGCGGGTTTCCACCTCGAGCTGGTCGTAGCGGCCGTCGCCGTCGGTGTCGACCCAATGGCCGATCGAGTAGCCCATGAAGGCGGGCGGGAAGTCCTTCGGAAACTGGCGCCCATCGGTAAAGATCCGGCGCAGCATCGAGAGATATTCGATCATGATGTAGGTGGTGTCGGGCTTGATGATGATCTCCATGGGGAAGATCACGTTCATCGCCCGCGGCATGCCGTCGGGGATGCAGGTATAGGTCGGGTCGGTGCCCTGTCCGCCTTCTTCCTGATCCTTGATGTTGGCTTCGTAGATCGCCTGGTATTCGGCGGTCAGCGGCGCGCCTTCCTTGTAGCGCGGCTTACTCGGGTCCCATTGATTGTTGACGCCGGGCGGTCTTCGCCACTGGCCGTTCCAGTCGGGATATTTGGACTCATCGAATGCCTGCGCGACGCCGACGTCGCGAGCAGGGCCGCCGGTCAGCGCGGCAACGCCGATGGTCTTGCGACAAAACATGAAGGTCCTCCCGGTAGGTTCTTTTGTGGGCCGGACGGGATGCGCGCGACATCCTGCTCCGGCAAGCTCTCCGTTGGTCCGGTGCCGGCTGCCGGCTACCCCGGCCTATTTCTTCGGAAGATTGAAGTAGGTGAGGTCCGGCGGCCGCTGGCCCTTCTTCGAGCGGCATGAGGTAGCCGTCGGAGCTCAGCATGTAGGGCTCGTCCTCGATCACGACGTGCTGGTTGCCCTCGGCGCAGACCGATTCCTGCCAGACCGGATTGCGGGTGCCGCGGACGTATTTCTTGATCGTTCGTCCACGGCCGGGTCAGCGCGTGGTCGATCACCGTGATCTCGTCGTAGAGCGTGTCCTTGTTGGCGGGATCGAGATAGATGCGCTCCTTGATGATGGTCTGGTTGTCCCGGTGGAAGGGGATTCCGGTGCTGTCATAGGACCGCGGTCCGCGCAGTGCGCGGGTCTCGACCACCAGCGTGTCGAAGCGGCCGTCGCCGTCCTCGTCGACCCAGCGGCCGATCGAGTAGCCGGCGAAGCTCGGGTCGGGATCGGCCGGCCAGTCGCGGCCGTCGGTGAGGATGCGCCGGGAATCGTGGATGTGGTCCATCAGGAAGTGGGTCGACTGCGGCGTCACCACGATCTCGAACGGCTCGTAGGCATTCATGACCCGCGGCATGCCGGGCGACAGGCAGGTGAAGGTCGGCGTCTCGCCCTGGCCGCCGTCCTCCTGGTCCTTCACGTTCGCCTCGTAAGATCGCCCGGTATTCCGGGGTCAGCGGCGCGGTCTTGGCAAGCTCCCAGCGCGGCGCGGTGGTCCTGTTCCACTGGCCCTTGAGATCGGGGTATTTCGTTTCGTCGAACGCCTGCGCGGCGCCGAGTGGCGCGAGTAGCGCAGGACTGCGACAGATCCTGCGACAAATCCGATTCTGCGCGGCTGCATTGTTCTCTCCCGAAGTCGTCCGGTTGGCCCGGCGCGTCGTTTCCGTATCGTCCGTCCGTGGGACGCACCCCACGCGGTCCCACCGAAGCAGGGGAACAATAGCATAGCCGCGCCGGCCTGACAGGGGCTCCCGGCAGCGACACTGGAGCGCTGGCGGGTCCCTTGTGCGCGGGGGCGCGGGACGGTGTTCTCGGACGCCGAGGCTCGGGGCCGCGACCGCTCATCCGGATCTCGGACGCAATCCGACTCTCCGCACGTGGCCGCACATGGGGGGCTCACAGCGACGAGGGGAGAAGCGAAGTCCTTCGTCGTGCGGAGGGGCGGCACGTCCGCCTTCCGAGTGTGCGCCGTCGGCCCAAAAAAACGTCAACGCCTCGCGATGCCCGCCATCGGTCTCCGTGATCACAGCGCCTTCACGCCCGCGTTATTTGCGCGGCACTTGTTCCGGAGAAGATGTGAACGCTGCGCGTTCCATTGTGCGTGGTGTTTCTTCTCTCGCTCCGCATAATCGAAGAATGAACCTGTGGAACGCAGGTCGGCGCACGAGGTTGTCGGGGCAATGATCGAGCAGCCATCTCAGGTGTATTCCGGCGGGTCGGCATCGTGCGGCATCGCCGTGATGGCCAAATCCTCGGTGCCGGGCCTCACCAAGACGCGCCTCGTTCCGCCGCTCACCTACGACGAAGCCGCCGCCTTCAACACCGCGTTCCTGCAGGACGTCGCCGCCAACATCGGCGCCGCCGCGCGACACGCCGCGATCGCGGGCTACATGGCGTTCGGGCCGCCCGGCTCGGAGAATTTCTTCCAGCGAGAATCTCGGCGCGGACATCGGCCTCATCGAAGTCTGGCTGCCCGACTTCGGCGATTGCCTGTTCACCGCGATCGATCGTCTGCTCGCTGCCCACGACTCCGCTGTCGTGCTCAATTCCGACAGCCCGACCTTGCCGACCGCCCTGCTGGTCGAAACGGCGCGCGTGCTGGCGCAGCCGGGCGATCGCGCGGTGATCGGGCCGTCGACCGACGGCGGATACTACCTGCTCGGCCTCAAGAAACGGCATCGCGGTCTCTTCGAACGCATCACCTGGAGCACCGAGCACGTCATGCGGCAGACGCTGCAGCGCGCCGAAGAGCTCGGCATCGACGTGCATGTTCTGCCGCCGTGGTACGACGTCGACGATTGCGACGCGCTCAAGCTGCTGCGCGCCGAGCTGTTCGACGGCTTGTCGTTCTCGGCGACCCATGAACGCCACGCCGCTCCGCATTCGGCGCGCCTGTTCGGCCGGCTGCTCGACGAGACCGACCTCGCGTGGCGTCTCGCCGAGGGCGTTCGCGCCAAAGGGCCGCGGAATGACGCAGTCGGAGGACGCCGCTTCGCCCGTCTCGTCCGGGGAATCACCAACCGTCGCCGGCCACCACGCCGGATCCGCGTCGCTACTTCGAAAGCCGCGAGCGCCACGGCGGCGACGGCGCACGCGCCGCCGGTCTGCCTCTATCTCGAGACGACGAACCGCTGCAACCTCCTGTGCACGACGTGTCCGCGCACCTATGAGGAGCTCGAGCCGCCCGCCGACATGAGCTGGGAGCTGTTCACGGCGCATCGTCGACCAGCTGCCGAACATCGAGCGCGCGGTGCTGCACGGCGTCGGCGAGCCGATGCTGGTGAAGCATCTTCCGCGGATGGTGCGCTACCTCAAGGACCGCGGCACCTACGTGCTGTTCAACACCAACGGCACCGTGCTCAACGAGAAGAACGGCCGCGCGCTGATCGATGCCGGTCTCGACGAGCTGCGGGTGTCGCTCGATGCCTCGACCGCGAAATCCTATCGCGCCGTCCGCGGCAAGGATTACTTCGGCCGCATCCTCAAGAACGTGCGCGCCTTCCGCGCGCTTCAGGAGCGCGAAGGCCACGACCGCCCGCGCGTCTCGGCGTGGCTCACCGGGCTCAAGGAGACGATCGCCGAGCTGCCCGCCTTCGTGAAGGTCGCGGCGGAGATCGGGGTCAAGGAGGTCTATCTGCAGCGGCTGGTGTTCTTCGAGGAGGGCGCGGTCGGCCACGCCCGGCCGGACCAGGCGCTCTACGAACGGATGAACCGCGAGGAGGCCGCGCTATCTCGACGAGGCGACGACGCTCGCGGCCTCGCTCGGCCTGGTGTTCAGCGCCTCCGGCGCGGTGTCGGAGCCCGGCATGAGCCTCAAGCGCCGCGACGACGGCACGCCGTGGTCGATGTGCCGGCGGCCATGGACGGTGATGTATTTCACCGCCAACGGCCGCGCGCTGCCGTGCTGCATCGCGCCGTTCTCCCAGCGCGGCTACGAGAACTACACGCTCGGCGACGCCACGCAGGAATCGCTGCGCGAGATCTGGAACGGCCCGGCCTACCGGTCGTTCCGCGAAGGGCTGCTGTCCGACCGGCCGCCCTCCGCTTGCGCGAGCTGCGGACTGCGCTGGAGCCTGTGAGCATGATGCGCCGTCGTCATCCCGACGCTCAACGAGGAAGCCTCGATCGGCGGCGGTGGTGAGCGCGATCCCGCGCGACCTCGTCTCGCGCATCATCGTCGCCGACAGCGGCAGCAGCGACGCGACCGTCGCGCGCGGCGCGGGACGCGGGCGCCGAGGTGATCGAGGTCGGCCGCGGTTATGGCCGCGCCTGCCATGCTGCCGCAGTGGCGGCGCAAGACGCCGACATTCTCGTCTTCATGGACGGCGACGGCGCCGACGATCCCGCGAGCATCGCCGCGCTCGTCGCGCCGATCCGCGCCGGCACTTGCGACTTCGTCATCGGCTCGCGGCTGCGCGGGCGTGCGCGAGCCCGGCAGCATGGCGTGGCACCAGCTGGCGGCGGGCCTGTCTCGCCGGGCTCGGCATGCGGATGCTCTACGGCGTGCGCTACACCGACATGTGCGCGTTCCGGGCGATCCGCCGCGATGCGCTGCTCGCGCTCGGCATGTGCGAGATGACCTATGGCTGGAACATCGAGATGCAGATGCGCGCCGCCCGCGCCGGCCTGCGCATTCTCGAAATTCCGGTCCCCTATCGCTGCCGCAGCGGCGGCGCCTCCAAGGTCGCGGGAAATCTCCGCGGCAGCGTCAAGGCGGCGGCTCCGCATCGTCGCGACCTTCATCCGCGTCTCGACCCAGCCGCAGACCCCGCGCGCGCTCGCCATGCGGGAGAGTTCATGAACGATTTCGGCGCCGGCCACGCGTTCGGGTCCGAGCGGAGCGCGCCGCTCCTCGCCCGCAGCGATCATGCCGCCCCTTCGGTGTTCCGCGTGGAAAACATGCTGCGCGAAGCGCGCCGCCAGAAGGAGCTTGCCTGGGGCCACGTGCCGGAGGTCTGTGTGATCGATCCCGACGGCGACATCGTCGATCACGTCCGGCAGAGATTCGCCGCGACGCGGTGCCGGCATTGGGCGTGCTATCACACGCGCATGTGGGAGTGGACGGCGGACGGCGTTCGCTGCGGCATCATCGGCCGTGTGGTCGGCGGCTCGTTCTCGGTGCTGGTGGCGGAGCAGCTGTTCGCCTCGGGCTGCCGGCTCCTGGTCAACGTCGCCTCGGCCGGCCAGATCACGCGAAGCCGGGCCGCCGCCCTATTACATCCTGGTCGAGCGGGCGATGCGCGACGAGGGCACGAGCTATCACTATCTTCCGCCTTCGACCTATGCGGCCGCCGATCCGGACCTCGTCGCCTTCGCTCGCGACGCGCTCGCGCGTGCCGGCCACGCGCCCCATGTCGGCGCGACCTGGACGACCGACGCGCCGTTCCGCGAGACGGCGGCGACCATCGCGCTGCGCCGTGCCGCCGGCATCCTCGCCGTCGAAATGGAAGCGGCGGCGCTCTATGCGTTCGCCGCGGCGTGCCGCCGGCCGGTGATCTGCCTCGCCCATGTCTCGAACCAGCTCGGCTGCGTCGAGGGCGATTTCGAGAAAGGCGAGGGCAACGGCGCCTCGACCTCGCTCGCCCTCGTCACGGCGCTGGCGCAGGCTTGGTCGGTGCGGACCGCCGAGGGAGGCGCGGACTTCGGTCGAGACGCGGTAGTCTCGACACTCGATCCTGTTCGGGCGACAGCAGAGCTTTCCGCGATGGCAACGATCTCCGGCGCCGTTCTCTCTGCCGCGGTCGCGACACTGTTCTGGACCGCCTCGGCTTCGCGCTGACGCGGCGCCTCGTTCCGGCGCGGCTCGCCTTGCCGTTCGCGCCTGCAGTCGGCTTTGCCGTGCACAGCGCACTCGCGCTGCCGGTGTTCTTCTTCGTGCCGTTCACCCCTGCCGCGATTGCGGCGGTAGCTATGCTCGTCCTCGTGGCTGCCGTCGTTGCGTCCTCCCGCACCGTGCCGCCGCCCGCGGAGAAGCCGCGCGGTGTGGTTCCCCGGTTGGAGCTATGGCCTCGCAGCGCTGGTGGCGATGGTGCCGGCGGCAGCGGTGCTGCCGAAGCTTTCCGGCGATGCGGTGCTTTCTCGCCGATCCCGTTTTCGATCACGCCAAGGTCGCGCTGATCGACGACATGGCGCGGCTCGGCCTGCCGCCGGGCAATCCGTTCTTTGCCGACGGCGGGCCGTTCGCCTACTACTACCTCTGGCATTTTGGTGCGGCGGAAGTCGCCCGGCTCCTCGGCGTCAGCGGCTGGGCAGCCGATGCGGGTCTCACGTGGTTCGCCGCCTTCGCGGCGCTCGCCGCCATGATGGGCCTTGCGGTGTGGCTCAGCCGCCGCGCGTCGGCGGCGCCGCTCGCGGTGCTGTTCGCGGCGACGCGCATCTGCGCGCTACCTGTTGTGGGATCTGTTCGGTGCGGAGAGGGTGGATGCCGTGCTGTCGCGGCCCGCCGGCTTCGCGGGCTTCCTGTTTCAGTCGGCCTGGGTGCCGCAGCACATCATCTCGGCAGCGATGGTCATGGTGGCGATCTACCTGATCGCGCAACTTGCGCATCATCGCAACGCGTTGACGGTCGTGATCCTGGGGCTGGTGGTGGCCGCGGGCTTCGAGAGCTCGACCTGGATCGGTGGCTTCGCGTTTGCGGCGAGCGCGCTCGTCGCGGCGCCGCTGCTGTTGTCGGCAACCGAGCGAAACGAGCGCTGGCGGTTCCTCGGCGCGCTCCTCGTCGCTGCGATCATCGCGGCGGCGGTCGTCGCGCCGTTTCTACGCGACCAGGTTGGCGCGGTGGCCGCGCGCAGCAGCGGTTCGCCGATCGTAGTGATGCCGCACGAGGTATTCGGCGAAGGCACCCCCGCCTGGCTGCGCCGCTTCCTCGATCTGCCCGGTTTCTGGCTGGTGTTTCTGCCCGTCGAGCTCACGGCAATCTACATTCCCGGGCGTGATGGCGCTGGTGGCATTCCTCACCGGCCGCGACCTCGATCCGGATCGGCGGCGCGTGGTGCTTGCCCTTGCGGCCCTGGTTGTTGCAAGCCTCACGATCTCCTGGCTCCTGGCGAGCACGCTCGCCGACAACAACGATCTCGGCTGGCGGGCGGTGCTGCCCGCAGCGATGGCGCTCACGGTATTCTCCGCCGCGGGGCTCGCGCGATGGATCGCGGCGCGGACCTCGACTGCGATCGCCGTGACCGCGGCCGCGATCCTCATCGGCCTGCCCGGCGCGGTCGAGCTGATCCGCAGCGACGTATCGGGGCGGCATGAGGCGAACGCCAAGCTGTTCGCGCAGACGCCCGAGATGTGGTCGGCGGTGCGGCGCCACGCCGGACCCGATGAGCGGATCGCCAACAATCCGCTGTTTCTCGCCGACATGACGCTGTGGCCGGTCGACATCTCCTGGGCGCTGCTGGCGGACCGCCGCTCCTGCTACGCCGGGCGCGAGCTCGCGCTCGTCTATACCTCGCTGCCGCGCCCGCGTCTCGACGACATCGACGCGCAGTTTATTCGGGTGTTTGCGCGGCAAGGCCGAGCCGGGCGACGTCGACGACCTCGCCACGAAGTACGATTGCCGGTTGGTGGTGGTGACCTCCGCGGACGGCGCCTGGGCGAGCGATCCCTTCGCCGCACGACCCGCGCTATCGGCTCGTCGAGGAGAAGCCGGGCGCATGGCGGATTTACCGGGTGATGTGGGGAGGGGAGCGGTGACCAGCCCGTCGTCATCGCCGGGTGCCCGGCGACCCGATCATGTGGCACGGCGGTGCCTCGCTGAGCGGGGTGGCCGGGACAAGCCCGGCCATGACCACTTATATTTCAATGAAATGAGGCGCGCCGCCCCCTCAAATCCCGCTGAACCAGTTGAAGCCTTCCTTGCCGTAATAGGTGTCCGAAAAGGTATTGGTCACTTCCATCGCGGTGATCCATTTCGGGTTCTTGAAGCCGAGCTTGGTCGAGGTGCGCAGCCGCAGCGGAAATCCAAAGGGATCAGTGATCGGTTCTTTCGCGTATTTCGTGGCGAGAATGGTCTGCGGATGCAGCGCGGTCGGCATGTCGATGCTTTCGGTGTAGCCGTCGGCGCAACGGAACGCGACGTATTTTGCCGAGAGATCGGCGCCGATGCGTTCCAGGAACATGCGGAGGTTCGGCCCGGACCATTGGCCGATGTAGTCCCAGCCCTCGACGCAGATGTGGCGGATGATCAGCTCCTGCTCCGGCAGGCGGTAGATGTCCTCGACGGTCCACGGCCGCTTGTCGGAGACCAATCCGCCGAGCTCGAGCTTCCAGCCGGCGGCGTCGACCGGCATGACCTCCTCGATGTCGTAATGCGCATTGAAGCGCGGCGGCTTCACCACCTGCGACTCGGCGAAGGTCGGTGCGAGATGATTAGGCCGAAAGATGAAGCGCCTGCGCGCGGTCGTTCCAGCTCGACACCGCGCGCAGGAACCCCTGCACCTGGTCGGCTTCGCTGACGTTGCAGCCGGACAGCAGCGTCAGCGCGCCGAGGCTCAGCGTGCCGCGCAGGACGTTGCGGCGGTCGATCCCCTCGACGAGCCGCCGGTTCTCGCGCAGCACGCTCTGGTCGATGCCGTGCCGCGGCCGGAAGATCGATCGCGACGGGGTGCGCAGCGTCATGGCGTGGTCCTCATCTCGGGCTGCGGCCGCGCCGGCGCGGCGGGATCGGTCGAACCTCGGGACCGCCGGTGATCATGGCGACCAGCGTGTGCGGCACCAGCAGCGCCAGCGTCACGTGGACGACCAGGAACAGCACGATCGCGGTCATGCACAGGAAATGCACGAGCCGCGCGTTCTGGAAGCTGCCGAACAGGGCCAGCAGCTCGGAGAACTGGACCGGTTTCCAGATCGCGAGGCCGGAGATCACGATCATCACGCCGGCCGTGAGCACCCCGATGTAGAGGAGCTTCTGCACGGTGTTGTATTTGGTCGGATCGTCGTGGGCGAGCCGCAGCCGCAGCGCGTCTTTGATGGTGGCGACGAGCTCGCTCCAGCGGATCGGCAGCAGCATGCGGCGGAAACGCCCGGTGGCAAGGCCGTAGGTGAGATAGGCGATCCCGTTGATCGCCAGCACCCACATACCGAAGAAATGCCACTGCAGGCCGTGCTGGGCCCAATGGCCGATCGTGAGTGCATCGGGAAAATGCAGCCAGCCGAACAAGACCTCGTCGTTGTAGATTTTCCACCCGCTGCCGATCATGACGATCATCGCCGCCGCATTGGTCCAGTGCATGATGCGGAGGGGCAGCGGATGCAGTTTGTGCGCGCGGTGCTGCGGGCGTAACGACAGTGATGGCCGACATGTCGGGATGCTCCGGAGCGCAGATGGCGCTGTTTGCTGTGAACGAACGGGCCCGAGGAAATTTCGCTTCGACGTTACGGGCGGCTTGGTGCAGGAGGCAATTGCTCCCGCTGTAAACTTGTCGTGGCTGGAATACACGTCGGCCTCAAATTCCCGTGTAGCGATGTGAAAACCCATCGTGCCGTGTCAGGATGGTTTTTGCATCTCCTTGCACGCGAGTTTGAAAAATGATTGGTCGAATTGGTTTCGACCGTTCATGGTCGCAATGTTCGTCGGTTTGGACGGTTGGCCCGGCTCGGCGCCGAAGCAGCGGCACGAGACCCCGTCGTCTCACAAGGCTCGCAGTCTGGGGCACCGGCCGAAGCCGCGCCGCAAAACCCTGCAAACGGCTGCCGTCGACAATTCGCCGGAAGCGATCATGAGCCGGCGCTTTCCGCAGAAGGTGCGGGTCGGCGACCTCATCGGGCTGCCGATGCTCGACGACAACGACGTGACGCTCGGCCATGTCGAGCGCGTGGTGCGCACGCCCGAGGGCAAGATCAGGCTCATCGTCGGCTACAGCAAATGGTTCGGCTGGTTCGGCCGCCCGGTCGCGGTGCCGATCGAGGTGGTCGCGATCCTCGGCCGCCAGATCGCCTCGCTCGACATGCCGCCCGCGGAATACGCCGCGGCGCCGACGTGGACCGCGGGCAAGGACGTGCAATTCCCGATAACGACATCATCCGCATCGCCATTACGCGGCGGTGAGGGCGGTGCTCTTTCGTCATTCCGGGGCCGGCCGCAGGCCGGAACCCGGAATCCAGTTCTTTTGCGAAGTAGCCTGGATTCCGGGTTCGGTGCTTCGCACCGCCCCGGAATGACGGGATTTGCTGCTCACCCCGGCGCCAGCTCTCCGAGCACCGTCGGGATCAGCTCCGACACCGTCGGATGAATGTGCACCGCGTGCGCGAGCGTCGTGTAGGGCGCGCCGGCATACATCGTGTCGGTGAGGCAGTGCACCGCCTCGTCGCCGCCGGTGCCGAGAATGGCGGCGCCGAGAATCTTCCTCGTCTCGGCGTCGACCACGATTTTCATGAATCCCAGCGTCTCGCCCTTTTCGACCGCGCGGCCGACCCGCGTCATCGGCCGTCGCCCGATGAGGAGGGGGCGCCCGGCGGTGCGCGCTTCGTGCTCGGTCATGCCGACGCGCCCGAGCGGCGGATCGATGAACAGGCCATAAGTCGGGATGCGGTCGGTGACCCGGCGCGTGGCGCCGTCCAGGAGATTCGCCGCGACGATCTCGTAATCGTTGTAGGAGGTGTGGGTGAAGGCGCCGCGGCCGTTGCAGTCGCCGAGCGCCCAGATGTTCGGCACGCTGGTGCGCAGGAATTCGTCGGTCACGATGTAGCCGCGCGGATCGACGTGGACGCCGGCCTTGTCGAGGCCGAGATCGTCGGTGTTGGGAATGCGGCCGATGGCGAGCAGGAGGTCGCTGCCTTCGACCTCGGAGGTGCCGCCCGGGCCCTCGATGCGGGCGACGATGGTATCGCCCCGCTTCGAAAGCCCGGTGCACTTGTGCTCGAGGTGAATGCACGATGCCCTCACCCGCGAGGATGTCCTTGATGGCTCGCGGAGATATCCTCGTCCTCGCGCGGCACGAGGCGCGGCGCCGCCTCGATCACCGTCACCGCGCTGCCGAACCGGCGATAGATCTGCGCGAATTCGAGGCCGATATAGCTGCCGCCGAGGATGATGAGATGCCGCGGGGCGTAGTCGATGTTCATGATCGAATCGTTGGTGAGATACTCGACCGTCTCGATCCCCGGTATCTTCGGCACCACCGCGCGGCCGCCGACGTTGAGAAAGATCTTGTCGGCGCTGAGCCGCTCCGGCCCGACCTCGATCTCGGTCGCGGAGACGAGGCGGCCGTGGCCGCGCAGCACCGTGCAGTTCGGCATTCCGCGCAGCCACGTCTCGACGCCCTTCATCGAGGTGCCGGAGACCATGTCCTTGCGCGCCTTGACCTTCTTCATGTCCATGGCGACACGGCCTTCGATCGTCACGCCATACTCGGCGGCGCGCGCGACCATGTGCGCGGCATAGGCGCTCGCAACGAGGGTCTTGGTCGGGATGCAGCCGTTGTTGACGCAGGTGCCGCCGAAGCGGTCCTGCTCCAGCACCGCAACCTTCATGCCGGCCTGGGTGAGCCGGTTGGCCAGGGACGGACCGGCCTGTCCGGTCCCGATGATCGCCGCGTCGTAATGGGAAGCCATGGTCCGCCTCCGGCTCGTGGGCTGAATGCGTGCAACGACTTCATCATGCAGGACGGTGTCGGCAAAATCCCCTGACGATCAGGTGATCGCGTCACGCCTGTTTGTAAAGCGGACGTCAGTTCTGTCCCTCCTTGAGGGCGGGCAAGGTGCGCGGCCAGGAACCGCACGGCGTCCGCGAGCGAGGCCTTGTCGGTGTCGCGGTCGAGCATGAAGTTCGCCTGCCGCATCGTCTCGACCGAGATGGCGCCGACGAGCGGGGTGAGCGCGCGGCGCAAGATCTCGTCGTTGGCGCGCTTCGGCGCGAGCAGGATCACGGCATCGTAGGAGGGGATCGCATGCTTGTCGTCGTCGAGCAGGACGAGCTTGTCGCCGGCGAGCCGGCCGTCGCTGGTGAACGCCGAGATCACGTCGACGAGGCGGTCCTCGATCGCGCGGTACATGAAGGTCGGATTGAACGAGCGCTCCTCGCGGAACGCCAGGTGATAGGTGTCGCGCAGCGCCGTCCATTCGGGCCGGCTCAGGAATTCGAGGTCGCTGCCCAGCGCGAGACGGGGCGCCTGCGGCGCCAGCTCGGAGATGGTGCGCACGCCGAGCGCGGCGGCGCGGTCGGTGCGCATCGCGAGCCCATAGGCATTCTCGAAGCCGAGCGAGCCGAGCACCGTGACGCCGTAGCGCTCGCGCATGAAGCGGGTGAGCTCCTCGAGCATGACGGCGCGCGGCGGCACGTCCTTGCGCTCCATCACGTTGGCCCACAGCGTGCCGGAATAATCGACATAGGCGTCGATCTCGTCGCCGGCGAGCGCGCGGAAGATCACTGCGGAGCCGAGCCCTTCCTTGAGCCGGACGCGTTGGCCCCCGGCTTCGATGCGCGAGGCCATCAGGGAGGCGAGAATGTATTGCTCGGAGAAATTCTTCGCGCCGAGGACGTAGTCCGCACCGCGGCCGGTCACCAGCGGGGCGGCCGCGGCGGCGGTCGCAACGACGAGCGCGAGGACGCCGGCGACGATGCGACGGCGGTCGCGCCGGGCGACGCCGACCTCGATCAGGGCCAGCACCTGGTCGACGAACATCGCAAGCGCCACCACCGCGATGCAGCCAGTGAGCACGTAGACCCAGTTCTCGGTCTGCAGGCCGGAAAAGATGTAGTTGCCGAGGCTCGTCTGCCCGACAGCGGTGCTGAGCGTCGCAATGCCGATGGTCCATACCGCGGCGGTGCGGATGCCGGCCATGATCACCGGCGCGGCCAGCGGCAGCTCGACACGGGTGAGGCGCTGGCCCGGCGTCATGCCGACGCCGTCGGCCGCCTCGATGTAGTCGTGGTCGACACCGTCGAGGCCGGTGACGGCGTTGCGCAGGATCGGCAGCATCGAATAGATCGTGAGCGCGAGCAGCGACGGCAGGAAGCCGAGCGCCGGCACCGCGAAGCCGAATACGCGCGTGGTCAGCGCCGAAAGTGCGAGGAGCAGCGGATAGAACAGCGCGAGCAACGCGAGGCCGGGGATGGTCTGGGCGAGGCTCGCGGCCGCGAGCGCAGCAAAGCGCAGGCGCGGGCGCCGCGCCGCCAAAATCGCGACCGGCAGGCTGATCGCGATGCCGAGCGCCAGCGCCGCCATGCTGAGCAGCATGTGCTGCGCGGCATAGCCCGGCAGCAGAGCGAGTGCGCCGGCCCAGCGCTCATCCATGCGCGGTCGCGGCGGTCAGCGCGTTGATGCGCTCGGCCTGGCGGCGCGGCATCGCCATCAGGGCGGCGACCTCAGGGACCGAGTCGGCCGCGAGCAGCGGGCCGGGCGCGTCGTCGGCGAGAATGCGGCCGCCGCCCATCACCACGATGCGGTCGGCGAGCAGCACGGCCTCCTGCACGTCGTGGGTCACCATGATGGTGGTGACGCCGAGCCGGTCGTGGATCGCGCGGTACGCGGTGCCGAGCGAATCGCGAGTGACCGGGATCGAGCGCGCCGAACGGCTCGTCCATCAGCACCACGTGGGGCCGTGCGGCGATGGCGCGGGCGACGCCGGCGCGCTGGCGCTGGCCGCCCGACAGCGCATGGGGCAGGCGGGTGGCGTAGCTCTGCGGCAGCTCGACGAGATCGAGCAGTTCGGCGACGCGGGCATCGATCTCGGCGCGCGGCCATCCGAGGAGCTGCGGCGTGATGCCGATGTTCTCGCCGATCGTCATGTGCGGAAACAGGCCGACGCCCTGGAACACATAGCCGATGCGTCGGCGCAGCAGCGGAGCGTCGAGGGTCTTTACCGCGACGCCGTCGATGCGAACCTCGCCCCGGTCAGGCTCGATCAGCCGGTTGATGAGCTTCATCGCCGTGGTCTTGCCGGAGCCGGAGGCGCCGACCAGGGCGATGAAGCTCTTCGCCTCGACCGCGAGCGAGACGTCGCGCAGCGCGAAGTTTTGCCCGCCGTCGAAGGACTTGGACACGCCGTCCAGTTCGATGAGGGGCTGGGCCATCACGCCGGATCGAGGCCCATCTTCTTGGCGATCGGCACCACCGCCTCGGAGTTGAGGAACTTGGCGAACGCCGCCGCGGCCTCCTTCTCCTTCGCGTTGGTGGAGGCTGCGCTCGTGTAGACGATCGACGTCTGCAGCGCCGGGGGCAGGGGGCCGATGTAGTCGATCCCGGGCGAGGCCAGCAGCTCGGTGATCTGCTGCACGCCGATCTCCGCCTGGCCGTTCGCGATGACGGTGCCGACCCGCTGACCGGCCTCGGTGAACACCGCCTTCGGCTTGATCGCATCGGCGATGCCGAGGCGGTCGAGCAGGGTCACCATGTATTGGCCGCTCGGTCCCTTGCTGATGCCGACCGACTTTGCGGCGAGCAGCGCCGCCTTGAAGGCCTCCGGCGTGCTGATGTCGGGCTTCGCCGCGCCCGCGCGCACCGCGACGCCGGCGCTCGACTTGATGAAGTCGGCGCGGCTGCCGGCGACGAGCTTGCCCGCCTTCACGAGGTCATCATAGATCGGCGGCGTCGTCACCACGAGGTCGGCCTGCACGCCCTCCTTGACCTTGCCGGGAAGGATCGCGCTCGACAGGAAGGTCGCTTTGACCTTGTTGCCGGTCTTCTGCTCGAACAGCGGTATCGCCGCCTCGAGAAACTCCGTCATCGCCGTCGAGCTGACGATGGTGACCTCCGCCGCCCGGGCCGCGCCGGTCATCAGCGCCGCACCGAACACCGCTGCGAGCGTAGCCTTCAGAATCCTTGCCATCGCCTCACCTTCCACTCGTGTCGCCCACTTGCGTTGCGAGAAGCCCGAGCTTTGCGGCGAGCATATCTAATCCGCGCCGTTGTGTCGTGGTCCTCGCGCCGAACCTCGGCTATAACCGGCGTCCCACCATGACGAGATCGACGCGCGTCGACGCCGCAGCCGATTCTCGCACCCAGCCGGACGGAGGATGAATGGTCGAGGTTCCGATTACGCTCGCCTGCGGCAATTACGACCGGACGCGGCCGATCATGGACGGACGGGTGAGGATCGAGGGCTGCGCGGTCACCTGCCTGCCGCTCTACCCCGAAGAAATCTTCTTCCGCGCCTTCCGCTATCACGAGTTCGACGTCTGCGAGCTCTCGCTCTCGAGCTACATCCGCACGGTGGCGAACGGCACCTGCGCCTACACCGGCGTTCCCGCCTTCGTCTCGCGCATCTTCCGTCACTCCGGCATCTACGTCCGCCGCGACGCCGGCATTCGCGAGCCGGCCGACCTGCGCGGCAAGCGCATCGGCCTGCCGGAATACCAGATCACCGCGGTGGTGTGGATGCGCGGCCTGATGCAGCACGAATACGGCGTGAAGCCGACCGAAATCCACTGGCGCAGCGGCGGCCAGGAGGAGCCGGGCCGCGACGAGCGCACCCCGCTCGCGCCGATCCCCGGCCTCGACCTCCAGCCGATCGCGCCCTGATCAGACGCTGGTCGGCATGCTGCGTGACGGCGAGCTCGACGCGCTGTTCACTGCGCGGGCGCCGTCGTCGTTCCTCGCCGGCGAGCCGCACATCACGCGGCTGTTTCCCGACACCCGCGCGGCGGAGCTCGCCTATTACAAGAAGACGGGGTTGTTCCCCGTCATGCATCTCATCGGCATCCGCAACACGCTGCTCGAGAAATATCCGTGGCTGGCGACCAGCGTCTACAAGGCGTTCTGCGAGGCGAAGGCGCTCGCGATGACGGACCTCTGCGACGTCAACGCGCTGATGGTGACGCTGCCGTTTCTCGAAGCCGAGACCCGCGAAACCATGGCGGTGATGGGCAACGACTTCTGGCGCTACGGCGTGCACGAGAACGCCAAGGAGATCGAGGCGCTGACGACCTACCTCCATGAGCAGGGGCTGGTCGACCGCAAGCTCGCGATCGGCGAGCTGTTCGCCCCGTCGGTCTACGAAATCTCGCGGGTGTGACGCCGTTGCATGGCGCCGCCCGATGCGGGAGAATTGAACCGCGGAGCCAGTGCAGTATCTCTCTAATGACCTCATCCTGAGGAGCCGTGCACAGCACGGCGTCTCGAAGGATGGCCCCACACACTGCGGCCTGTGGCCGTCCTTCGAGACGCCGGCTTCGCGGGCTCCTCAGGACGAGGTCTGAAAGTGATGCGTCAGGCCGACGTCGCCAGCCGGCGTGATGCCGATCGAGGAGCGAGAGCGATGATTTCCACGGTGATCGGCGGTGCGATGCTGCCCCATGCGCCGCAGTTCTTCACCATGCCGGAGACCGAGGACAAGGCGAATGTCGAGCGGGTGCGGGCGGTCGCGCGCGAGATCGGCGACAAGCTTCGGGCGATGAAGCCCGATCTGTGGATCATCTTCTCCAACGATCACGCCGAGCAGTTCTTCCACAACGTGGCGCCGCCGTTCACCATCCATGTCGGCGGCGAGGCGACCGGCGAGTTCGCCGGCCGCAAGTTCCACTGGAAGGTCCCGAGCGAGATCGGCTTCGAGCTGGTGCGCGAGCTCTACCGGCAGAATTTCGATCCCGGCCTTCACCAGCACCGCCAAGATCGACTACGCCATCGGCATTCCGTTGACCCATCTCGGCCTCACCGATCCGGTGCTGCCGATCTTCGTCAACGCCTACCTGCCGCCGCAGCCTACGCCAGAGCGCTGCTACGCGTTCGGCCAGGCGGTGGCGCGCAGCGTCAGCGCGCTCGGCCTCAAGACCGTGATTCTCGCGAGCGGCGGCATGTCGCATTTTCCCGGCACCAACCGCTACAGCAATCCGGAGCTCGACTGGGACAACCGGCTCCTCGAAAAGCTCGCCGCCGGCAAGCTCAAATCGCTGATCGGCTTCGACGAGGCCGAGCTCGACGACACCGGCAACATCGAGCTGCGCTGCTGGGCCTGCGCGGCCGGTGCGCTCGGTGAACGCAAGCCCGACGTCGTGTCGATGGACCCGAGCTGGCACCACAACTACGCGTCGCTCGGCTGGACCGGCGCCGACCCCGGCCGGCACGACGCGCATTATCCCGCGATCAAGCCGGAGCTCGTCGAGCTGACCGCGGCATTGCACGGCCTCGCCCACGAGCCGGACAAGCGCGCGCGCTTCATCGCCGACGCCGCGGCCTACGCGAAGGGCTACAAGCTCTCCGCCGAGCAGGAGCAGGCGCTCTGCGCTCTCGACCTCGAGAAGATCGTCGCCATGGGCGCGCATCCGCTGGTGCCGTTCCTCGCCCGCATGCAGATCGAACGCCTGCGGCGGGGGTGAGCTAGTAGCCGCCTCGGCAGCGGTGGTGCACCAACGGAACGCAGCAATAAGGCGGAGCAATTGCGCAAAATCGTGGTCGAGTCCGCTGCCTTGAGTGTCGCGATATAGGCGTCGCGTGATTTCGCCGGCCGCTCTCAGCGTGCGGCTGACCACGGATCATGAAATGAGAGCGCGCTCTGTCCCAATTTCAGCGGCAAGGACGTCACCCAGGTGCAGATGGACGCGACGCACGTCGGCCCACATCTTGTCCGTTTCGGCGGAAGCGGGTGTATGAACGTGACAAGCGCGTGGTGAAACCGTACGGCGATCTCATCGGCGGAGAATGTTTCATTCTCGATCCAATAGCGCGTTTGGTCGAATACCTCGTACAGGCGCGGCTGAATCAATTGCCATTGGACGTCGCCAATATTCTTGTCGGACGTGCGGTAAGTTCCGGCCAGCGCCAGACATCGCGTGAACATCCGGCGATGAAGGTTGCGCCCGAAAGGCTCACCGATGGGGTTCCGCTTACGCAAGAACACCCATCCATCAGCTTCAGAGGATGTTTTGCTGCTCCAACTCGTTCAACTCGCTGTGCAGCGTAACGTGGGACGGGATGAGGCCTTCGCGTTCCTCGTGCGTGAGTGGTGGTAGCACCCTTCAGACTCGTCGAACGAGGCCGGTCATTATTCATCCCACAGCCGAGCCGGCCGGTGGAGAAGCTTTTCGACGAGTTGCTTGCGGGCCTCCTCGCGTACGGAGTTGTCGCTTACTTCCTGTGCCTCCAGCCGCATTGTCTGCTCGACCGCGGCAAGTTGCTGTTCCGCGAGGACTGATGCCTTCTTGCGGATCGTGTCGGCCAGGGGCTCCATCGGGTACGAGGGCGTATACCAGACGGCAACCTAGTGCTTCGGCCGCGCGCTCAAGGCTTTTGACGGTGATGTTTCCGGTGGCTTCGCCGCGTTCAAGCTCGATGACCCGGGGCTGGCGCACTCCAAGCCGTTTCGCCAGCTGACCGGTGGTCATCCCCAGTGCTTCGCGGATGGCGCGTATCCATCCACGGGAGGGTCGAACCGCCTCATTGGCGAGAGGTGTTCGAGCTTGGCGAAGCGTTTGTCGAGTTGTCTCGTATGCTGCGGATCATGAATAAGATATATCTTATTCTTTTACATCGTAGTGTCAATAAGGAATATGCTTTATGCGTATGTTTAACTGACCATTCGACAATGCCACGGCGCAGAGTTTTCGCTTATCGTCTTGGCCTGGGACAGGGATTAAAGCGATTGCCTGACTACCTGAAAGATAGACTCAAATCGGCACCGCCATCGCTTCGAATGCCGCGTCGCAATTGACGAGGTCGACCCGCTTCTGCGCGATCAGGAAGCTCTCGCCGGCGCGGCGGAGCGTGTGCGTCTGGCGGCCGGCGAAGATGCGCTGTTTGTCCTCGCGATATTCCACCATGATGACGGTCGAGCTCACGACGTAGTGGCCCTTCGCCTCGTCCGCGTCCTCGACCATCACGTTGCCGACGAGATGCACGGTGCGTGACGGTGGCGTCTGGATGTGGATGCGCGGGTGCTCCAGCCGGTCGATCCGCGTCTTCATGAGATCGCGGTCGTCGTAGAACAGCGAGACGTGATCGAGCGGGCTCTTCTGGTCGGGCGTGGCGGGCACCCAGTAGGTGCCGTCCTCGGCGAACAGCGCCATCCAGTCGCGGAAGCGCCGCGCATCGAGGAGGCGCGCCTCGGTGTAGAGGAACGCCTCGAACGCGGCGCGGTCCGCGGCCGGTGCCGGCTGCGTCCGCGCGGCGGCGGCGTCCATCACGAGGCCTCGCGCATGTAGCCGGCCCACGCCTTGTACTGGGCCCGCACCACCATCTCGTGCATCGCCGAGCCGCGGGTCGCGTTGAGCTCGCGGTCGGGCTCCTCGGCGCCGAGGCCGCGCGAGATGTCGACCCATTCGGGCGCCGCGCAGCGCAGGCCCTTCTGGCTCCGCACGAAGGCCTCGATGTCGTCGGTCTGCACGAACGAGGCCGCGGAGTGGGTGACGTTGAGGAGGCGCAGGTTGCCGAAGTTCATCGCATCGGGCGCGCCGACGAGGCGCACCGGATAGACGTTGATCTCGGTGCGGTCGACCGCGATCGGCTTGATCACGCGGACGTGGATGTTCAATCCCATGATCGACACGTTGGGATAGATGAGCGTGTTGTGCAGTCGCGGCGTGAGAATGTGCGTCGCGCGTTCTGCGCCGACCTTGTCGACCAGCGCTTGCGCGGTAGGCGTCGAAGGCCGGGCTCGACCGCTTGCCGTCGTCGAGCGCGGTGTTGCTGGTCCAGCCGTGTCCATTGCCGACGATGTAGCTGCGCCGGCCTTTCCAGGACTGCGAGGTCTTCTGCTGGTCGGCCTCGACGACCTTGGCGCCGGATTTGTCGCCCTCGCGCCGCGCGAACTGCACGCCCTCCTTGTTGACCGTCGAGGCGTGGCCGAACGGCACGTGGTAGGAATCGAGCACGTTCTCGACCTGGAGCTTCCAGTTGCCGTCGAAGACGTAGCGGTGCATGCCGAGGTCGAAGGCGAGCGTGCCTTCCGGCGCCCGGTCGACGAGATCGTCGATGTTCGACTTGATCGGCCCGATATGGTCCTCGAAGCTCGGCCCGTGGGCGGCGAGGCTCGCGAACACGAAGCCGCGGTATTCGCCGGTGCGCGGCGCGTGGGCGAGGCCGAAGTCTTCCTTCCTGAAATCGGCGGCGCAGCCTTCCGGGATCGGAACGCCGGCGAGCGTGCCGTCGGTGTCGTAGCTCCAGCCGTGATAGAGGCACGTCATCCGCGGTGCGTGGCCGCAGCGTTCGTTGACGACCTTGGCGCCGCGATGGGTGCAGCGGTTGAAGAGGACGTGAATGTTGCCGTCGCGGTGGCGCGTCATCACCACCGGCTGGCGCCCGAGCTCGGTGGTGAAATAGTCGCCGGGATTGGGGACCTGGCTCGCGTGGCCGACGAACAGCCAGGCCCGGCCGAAGATGCGCTCCATCTCGAGCTCGAAGACGTCCGGGTCGGTGTAGACCCTGCGGTGAACGCGGCCCGGCTCGACGAGGTCGGTGATTTCACCTCCGTTGCGCATGGGCCTCCTTCACCGCGGCCGTTGTGCCGCGCGGTCAGTCCGGTTTCTGATAGGACGCGTGGCAGGCGTCGCACGCCATGCGCAGCTTCCCTGCGAGCGTACGGAATTCGGCTTCGGTCCCCGCGCGGCTCGCATCGAGCGCGATCTGCGAGGCGTCGTTCGCCCGGCGGTAGAAGTCCGTGTAATTGCTCCACACGTTGGGCGACGCGAACGTGTCGGTCGCCGCATCGCGCTCGACGTTCGGCTTCCACTGGTTGGTCGCTGACGGAAACAGATGCGGGAACGCCTGCAGCATGACCGAGATCATGTCGGCATGTTCGTGGGCTTCCGACATCGAAATCTTCTCCGGCGAGCTCGTCATCGTCTCGATCTCGTCCATGTTGGACCCGATCGAATCCATGATGATCTTTCGAGCGAAGATCGTGTCTTTCGGCGGCGGCGCGGCCTGGTCCTGAGCGGAAACGGCGCTCGAGCCGGCTGAGCCGACACAATGCAATACCGGCGAGCAACGCAAAGCCCGCTCGCCGGCTCGAGAAACCTCCATGTGCCATCACGGGCGCTCCGTCACGTACGGCTCCCGGCAAACGACGAAGAAGCGACTGTCACGCGACGTAGAGCGATGTCAGGTACGCCGTCAAGCGCCCGGCGATGTTCACGGCCATCCAGATCAGCACCGCTGCGGTCACGAACTTGACGCCGCGGGACGACACGGTGCCGGTCTTCTCCCACGCAGGCGCCTCGCGCTTGATGGTCGCCTGGAAATACGCGGTTGTGATGATGCCGATGATGACGAAGCTGATCTTGAACAGGAACATGCCGGCGCCGAGATACTGCGCGGGCTTCGTCATCCACAACGTGAAGCCGCTCAGGGCCTGCAGGACGATGGCGAACCAGATGAAGGGGAACAGGCTGTTGAGCGCCGTGAAGGGGATCGTCCTGAACAAGCCGAACAGGCGCAGGCCGATGATCATGATGAAGCCCACGACGGTCGCCGTCCCGAACGCGTGGATCGTCAGCGCGAGCGGCCAACCCCACGATTCCCGGACCCAGTCGGCATAAGGCGTATTCGTCAGCCACTCGAGCACTGGCAACCCTCCCTCACTCCTGTCCGCCCCTCGACCTGCCCGCCTCAGCGGCCATTCTGGTCCACGGCCTTGTTCAAGCAGTATATCCCGGCAGCCCCGAGGCCGAGGACGACCGCCATGAGTGCGACCACCACGCCGAGGATCATCAGATTATCTAGAGACATGGGTTCAACCCTTCCGCATCACACATAGGGCAGCAGGCGGCCGCCGATGATGACGCCACACCACGCCACGAGGACGAGGATTGCGACCGCCTTGGCGCTCGCCGGCGCATCCTCTCCTGCCTTGACGGCCCACACCCGGTCGGAGAGCGAGAAATACAGCACCGCGATGCCGCCGATCGCGATGAACGCGATCTTCGGCGCGAAGGTCGTTTCGTTCAGGTAGCGGAACGAATCGGCGAGCAGCATCAGCATGCCGCTGAAAACGTTCATCACCACCCCGAGCCATCCGATCGGCATGACCCGGTGCACCGCGGAGAACGGGATCGACTTGCCGACCCCGAGCACGCGCAGCACCACGAACAGGACCGTGGCGAAGATCATCGAGAAGCCGAAGAAGTGCACGGTCTGCCAGGGCACGAACCAGATCACGTTGTTGATCAGGAGCTCGATCGCGGGAGTCCAGCCGGCCTTGTCGTCCGTCGGGATGACATCGGTCGGCAACCGGATCTCCGGATGGTTGATCTGACCGCCGCGATGCCCGGTCTCGGCCATGATCAGCAGCGTGATCAAGGCGAACAGCAGCACGAGGTAGAGCGACGTCTTGGAGAACCGCCCGAGATGCCGGTAGCGCCACAGCTCGATCCATGCGGCGCTGCCGGTGAAGCCGAGGCCGAACAGGGTGAGCAACGCCATGTCGCGATGCTCGTTGATCAGGGCCTTGCTGATCTCCGACATCGGCGGATCGGTCAGCGCCCACATCGACGCGGCGCCGGTAACGTAGGTCGGCACGCCGAGCACGGCGCAGATGACGAACACGACGAGGCTCGCCCGCGTCATGCCGTCGTTCTTCACCGCGAGTGCGATCAGGAAGAAGGTGAGGGCGAAGACGTAGCCGACCGTCGGGAAGTGGTTGAGGACCATATGGACGTGCGACCACGTCTCCGGCGTCGTCCCGGGCGCCATATAGGGCCCTTCCTTCGGCGGCAGGTGCAGCTCGAAGTGATTGACTTCCCAGCCGATTTCGTCGGCGAAGACCATCAGCGCGACGGTGCCGAGCGCGAGGCCGAGAACGACGTTGAGCGTGGTGCTCGTCCACTGCTTGTCGTAGCGGGATCGCCACAGCTCGTAGACCGCGGCGGCGCCGGTGATCACCAGCGCGGCGAGCGCAACGAGGCCCGCGTAATAATGGGTGTCGAGCGCGTCTTTGGCGACACGCCCCTCGTTGGCGAGCGCCTTCATCGAGCCGATGCCGCTGAGGTAGGTCGGGATCGCCAGCACCGCGAGGACACCGAACAGCGCGAGACAGGCGCGCTTGAGCGCGTCGTTGTTGGTGACGATGCCGGCGATGAAGAAGCCGAGCACGAACATCAGTCCACACGAGGGGAATACGCTGATGAGAATGTGCAGATGCGACCAGGACTGCGGGATCAGATGCATGTAGTTCCCCTCACCAAGTACGATAACGCTGACAGCCGGGCGTGCGGCCTCCCGCATGCGCGGTCCGTGTCGCGCAGGGGCGGTCTGATGTGGTTTCGAGATGATGAGGGATCGCGGGTCCCTCCTTCAAGTGCGCGTCGCGGCAAACGACGTGACCCACGTGCCATAATCGATGCCGCCTCTCCCTGTACAGCTCTTGAGATTTTTGCTTGACGGACCGCTGCAAGTCCGCTGCCCGGGGGTTCGGGACGTTTATCACCTTTGCGTGATCGGTGCCAAGGGGGCGCCGGCCCACTTTGCGGGTCCCGGCGGCAGAATTTCGCGCGCGCCGGTGCAGGGCCCGTGCGCATACTTCCATGGGGTAATCCGGCGTGATGTGGCAGAGTGCGCGCCCGTCGACTGCGCCGGAAAACTCCATCCTTCGAGACGCAAGCATCGGAGCATGTGAATCTACGAGACCGAGGTCGTTGCATGCGTTCACAAGCCCTCCCAGGATGCGGCCAAAAATGCGCGACGGCGAACGATTCACAGCTCCACGGGAGGGTGCTATGAGGCAAAAGAAGCAGGTGTGGGTGGTTGCGGTCGCTGTTCGCGATGGCCCTGGGGTCTCTCGGCGCGGCGAACGGACAGACGGCAAACATGCGGCCACCGCTCTTTCACCATCTCCATCTCAACTCGGTCGATCCCGACGCCGCGCTCGCGTTCTACACCGCGCAGTTCTCGACCACGTCGAAGGCGAGCTGGGCCGGATTTCCGGCGCTGAAGTCGCCCAACGACGTGATGGTGCTGTTCACCAAGGTTGCGGCGCCGCCGACCATCGTCCCGCAGTCGGCCTACTGGCATTTCGGATGGCACGTCCCCGACGTGCGCAAGAGCCTCGCGACCTATCAGAGCCGGCCCGAGGTCAAGCTGCTGCCGCTCTACACTACGGATGAGGGCGGCTTCGTCTTCGTATCGAGCGACACCTGGCCCGGCACCGGCGGCGTGCTCGGCCTCACCAAGGCGCAGATCGCCGCGGCCAAGGCCGAGGGCGTCAAGCCGGCGGGCGGCGCCGGCTTCGCCTACATGCAGGGCCCGGACAACGCCATCGTCGAATATCAGGGCAACATGCCGGCCGAGCGCTTCAACCACGTCCACCTCTATCAGGAGGACCCGTTCTGCGCGCAGCTCTGGTACCAGAAACATCTCGGCGGCACGGCGGTCGCGAGCCGCGCGCCCGGCCCGGTGCGCACGGACGCGAACTGCAAGGTCGAGCGCAGCCCCGACCGCACCTGGCCGGCGCTGCAGCAGGAGGGCATGTTCCGGGTGCCCACTGCGGCGGTCACCTTCGGTGACGTCGCCCTCACCTGGTACGCGAACCCCGGCGATACGCCGCTCGCGTCGAGCCGCGGACAGCTCTACGACCACATCGCGCTCAGCGTGTCCGATCTCGATGCCTGGGTCGCAAAGCTCCGGGGCGAGGGCGTCACCGTGCTCGAGGCGCCCTACAAGCTCGGCGACACCCGCGCCGCCATGATCGAGGGGCCGAGCCGGGAAGCGATCGAACTCGTCGAGGTCAGATGACTGCGCCCCATCCCGGCGAAGATCTCAAATCATCCGCAGATAGCGCAGCGACGGCGCCCGCGGAGGCGTGCCCGCAGTGCCACAAGCCGCCGGCGCTGTGCGTCTGCGACGGCATCGTGCCGCTCGACAACAAGGTGTCGGTCCTCATCCTCCAGCATCCGCAGGAGCAGGACCGGACGCTCGGCACCGCACGGCTCACCGCACTCAGCCTGCGCAACGCTACGCTCAAGATCGGGCTGTCGTGGCCGAGCTTGAGCAAGATTCTCGGCCGCAATGTCGATCCGCAACGCTGGGCAGTGCTCTATCTCGGCTCGGTCAAGGCGGCGAGCCTCGCGCCCGATCGCGAGCTCGTCTTCGTCACCCGCAAAGGGGACCTCGAGCGCAACCAGGATGGCCTGATGCGCGACATCGAGGGGATCGTGGTGCTGGACGGCACCTGGAGCCAGGCGAAGGCGCTGTGGTGGCGCAATGCGTGGATGCTCAAATGCCGGCGTGTCGTGCTCGGCCCGCGACAGCCGTCGCGCTATGGCCGGCTCCGGCGCGAACCGCGGCGCGACGGACTTTCGACCATCGAGGCGACCGCGATGCTGCTGGCCCGACTGGAGCGCCGCCCCGAGATCGAGGAAACGCTCACGGCGAGCTTCATGCGCATGCTCGATCGCGTCCGCCAGCACGGTGCAGCGGACCAGGCCGCACAGCGCTGATCTCAGGCATGTTTGGATGATGGATTTGCCCGCCGTCATCGCCGGGCTTGACCCGGCGATCCCGAATCAGCATGCGCACGGCGAGCGCCTAATGACCGTCCGCTCTGGGGCCGCTCAGCGGCGGCGGAACTGCTGGCGCATCGGCGGGCGCGGCGAGGACGACGCTCGTTCGTCCTTGTGACGGAAGATGATGCGGCCCTTTTCCAGATCGTAGGGCGACATCTCCACGATCACCCGGTCGCCGGCCAGCGTTTTGATGCGGTTCTTCTTCATCTTGCCGGCCGTGTAGGCGATGATCTCGTGGCCGGTGTCGAGCTTCACCCGATAGCGGGTGTCGGGCAGGATCTCGGTGACGAGACCCTCGAATTCGATCAGTTCCTCTTTCGTCATGCATCGTGCTCCGTCAGCGCTGCGGACGTGATTGCGGTGCGCGGCGCGGCTCCCGGGCGCGGTGCAGGAAGCCGACGCCGCTCAGATCCTCTGGCCCCCGTTGTACATGAGACGGCTGCGAATTTGCAGGCCCCTGATGGGCAGGTCCACGATTTGCGGGTCCACGATCTGCAGCCCCCCGATTTGCAGGCCCCCGATTTGCAGGTCCCCGATTTGCAGGTCCCGATTGACGATTTTCGTGTCCCCGATTTGCATGTCCTCGGTGCCCGTTCGTCTCGACGGGCCTCGCGCCATTCGGCCGCGGCCCGTGCGATCGCGGTTCCTGTGATCGCGGCTCCTGCGATCGAGGCTCCTGCGATCGAGGTTCCTGCGATCGAGGTTCGTGCGATCGAGGCTCCTGCGGACGCGGCGCCGCGCTCCGCTGATGTTGCGGTGCACCCCGGCGGCCGCGGTGAGGGCGCCGCGAGCCTTCCTGGCGCTCCGGCGCAGGATCGAGGCTGCGTCCCGGGGAAGACCGGCGGTCGATCGCCGGCAGGCTCATGCGGATGAGCTTCTCGATCGCGCGCACATAGGGGACTTCATCATGATCGCAGAGCGAGATGGCAGTTCCCGCAGCGCCGGCGCGGGCGGTGCGGCCGATCCGGTGAACGTAGCTCTCCGGCTCGTTGGGCACGTCGTAGTTCACCACGTGGGAAATGCCGTCGACGTCGATGCCGCGGGCGGCGATGTCGGTGGCGACGAGGACGCGCGTTTCGCCGTCACGGAATCCGGCGAGCACGCGCTCGCGCTGCGGCTGCGACTTGTTGCCGTGGAGCGCCTGCGCGGCGATCCGCGCCTTGGCGAGCGTGCGCACCAGCTTGTCGGCGCCGCGTTTGGTGCGGGTGAAGACGATGGCGCGTTCCATCGCCTGCTCCCGCAGGATCTCGGTCAGCACAGTGGGCTTGCCGGCACGTTCGATGTGAATGACGCGCTGGGTCACCCGTTCGACGGTGGAGGCGACGGGCGCCACCGCGACCTTGGCCGGATTGCGCAGCATGTGCTCCGCGAGATCGGCGATCGCCTTGGGCATGGTCGCGGAGAACAGCAAGGTCTGGCGTTGCGCCGGCAGTTTCGCGACGATCCGGCGGATGTCGTCGATGAATCCCATGTCGAGCATGCGGTCGGCCTCGTCCAGCACGAGGACTTCGACCCGGTTGAGCCGCAGCGCATTGCTCTGGACGAGGTCGAGCAGGCGGCCGGGCGTCGCGACCAGCACGTCGACGCCGTTCATGAGGTCGCGCACCTGCTTGCCCATCGACACGCCGCCGATGGCGAGCGCGGTGTGCAGGCCGAGGTGGCGGCCATAGGCGTTGAAGCTCTCGAGAATCTGGCCCGAGAGTTCTCGCGTCGGGCTCAGGACGAGCACGCGGCAGGACTTTCGCTCGGGCGGGGTTCGGTTGGCGGAGAGCCGATGCAGGATCGGCAGGGCGAAGGCGGCGGTTTTGCCGGTTCCGGTCTGGGCGATGCCGACGACATCGCGTCCTTCGAGGACGAGCGGAATGGTGTGGGCTTGGATGGGGGTGGGGGTGACGTAGTTTTCTTCGGCAAGAGCACGAGAAATCGGTTCGGCGAGGCCGAATCCATCAAAAGTGGTCAATGTGTAACTTTCTCATTGGCGAACGTGCTGCCGCGGTTCCGACCGGGGACAGCATCGCGGTGATTAGGACATCCCGCGTGTGTCAGGGCTGCCGTGGATGATGCGGAAATGGCCGAAACCGTCAGCGGGAATCACGCACGCGGCCATAAGGGACCGACTCAGTCGGTCGTCCGATGCGGCGTATATGGCCCAGCCGGGCCCAAATTACAAGCGAAGATCGCGTCAGAGCGAATCGGCCGCAACCTGGGGTATCGGAGCCGGACGCGCCCCGGTGATGGCCGCGACGAGGCGCGCCACACCATCCGCGATGTCGCCGACATTCTCGATGACGTGGTCGGGCGCGAATTCGGCCGGTGGCGGCGCCCCGCGACCGAGGCGCTGCGCGAGGTCGCCGTCGCTCGCGCGGCTGCGGGCCGCGAGGCGGTCGGCGAGGACGTCCGCCGGCGCGGTCACCAGCACGACGACGAGCCGCGCATAGCGCAGCCGCAGGGCGGAGACGATGCCGCGCGAGACGTTGCAGACGACCGTACTGCCGGCGCGGATGTCGTCGTCGATTGAAGCGGGGAGGGCGTATTTCAGGCCGTGCGCCTCCCACCAGAAGGCGAAGTCGCCGCGGCTGACGGCGCGCGCGAAGTCGCCTTCCGAGATCGTGAGATGGTCCTCGGCGGCCGATCGCCGCACGGGTCACGAGGCGCAGGGGAAACACGCAGGCCGGGTCGCGGGCGAGCCGGGCGCGGGCCGCGCGATGAGCGTGTCCTTGCCGGCGCCGCTCGGCCCGACCACGACGACGAGCCGCCCCGGACCGATCGGACCGGTGTCGTCGCCCGCCATCTCGCCGCTCGCATCAGCCAGCTCACGCCACCCGCCGCCCGGCGCGCCACACGGTGCGCACCACCGGGATCGTGTTCACGACTTCGACGCGGATGAGGTCGGCGCGCTTGCCGACCGCGATCTCGCCGCGGTCGTCGAGGCCGACCGCCTCGGCCGCGGTCTTGGTGACCGTGCGCACCGCCCTCGGCAGCGAGATGCCCGGCACGGCGTCGGGCAGGCGCAGCGCCGCCATCAGCAGGCTCGCCGGCACGTAATCGGACGACAGCACGTCGAGCACGCCGGCGCGGGCGAGCTCGGCGGTCGCGACGTTGCCGGAATGGGAGCCGCCGCGCACGAGGTTGGGCGCGCCCATCAGCACCCGCACGCCGCCGGCGTGCAGCGCCTGCGCCGCTTCGACGGTGGTCGGAAATTCGGCGATCGCGACGCGGTCCTCGATCGACTGCGGCGACGTGCTCGGCGGTGGTGTCGTCGTGGCTCGCGAGCGGAATGCCGCGCGCGCGGGCGAGCGCCGACCAGCGCGCGGTAGTTCGGCGCGGCGTGGCGGTTCGCCTGCTCGCGGCGCTTCTCGAACATGACGTCGAGCTCGGCGTCGGTGAGGCCGCCGGACTTGCCGCGGTAGTAGTCGCGCAGCTTCTGCTCGTCGCGGAACTGGCGCTGGCCGGGCGTGTGGTCCATCAGCGAGACCAGCCGCACGTCGTCGCGGTCGATCAGCGCCGGTCGCCTCCTCGACGACGCTGCGGCATCGGCACCTCGCAGCGCAGGTGGAGGTAGTGGTTGATCCGCAGCATGTCTGGCGCCGCGCGCCGCGGTGATCGCCTCGGCGAGCAACTCCGCCTCGCCGCTGACATCCTCGGCGCCTTCCTCGCGCCAGACGCGGAGCGAATCGAGCACCGTGGTGATGCCGCAGGTCGCGAGCTGCGCGTCGTAGGAGACCACCGCCGCGACCGGGTCCCAGTGCACCTTCGGCCGCGGCATGTAGTGGGCTTCGATGTGGTCGGTGTGCAGCTCGACGAGGCCGGGCATGACGCAGGTCGCCGGCGACGTCCTCGGCGCCCGTCCGGCGGCGCGCCGCGGCCGAGCTCGGCGATCGCGCCGTTCTCGGCGACGCAGCCAGCCGCGCTCGATCACCTCGTCGGCGAGCACCAGTCGCGCATTGGCAAGGACGAAGTGCTGCGTCATGGTCAGTCCGCGGCGCGCGAACCGGGTGACGTCGATGACGGCGGTCGGCGACGCGCGTCGCGCACGTCCTCGTCGTGCACGATCGCGACGATCGCGGCGCCGCGGCGCTTTTTCTCGGCGATCAGCTCGACGACCACGGCGCGGTTGTCGGCGTCGAGCGAGGCGGTCGGCTCGTCGAGCAGCAGGAGCGGCATGTCGGGCAGGAAGCCGCGCGCGATGTTGACGCGCTGCTGCTCGCCGCCGGAGAAGGTCGCCGGCGGCAAGGCCACAGCCGCTCGGGGATGTTGAGCCGCGAGCAGCATCGCGGCGGCGCGGCGGCGCGCCTCCTCGCGCGCGACGCCGGCGACGACCAGCGGCTCGGCGACGATGTCGAGCGCCGCGACCCGCGGCACCGCGCGCAGGAACTGGCTGACATAGCCGATGGCGTGCCGGCGCAGCGCGAGGATCGCGCGCGGCGCGGCGGTGGCGATGTCGGTCACCTCGTCGCCCCGGGACGACCAGGATGCGCCCGCGCGTCGCAGCGGTAGTTGCCGAAGATCATCTTGAGGATCGACGACTTGCCGATGCCCGACGGCCCGGCGAGCGCGACGCATTCGCCGGCGCGCGCCGAAAACGTCACGCCGGAAACGACGGGGAGGCGCACGCCGCCCTGCAGATGCATGGTGAAGGTCTTCTTCACGTCGACGAGATCGATGACGGCGGACATGGTCTTGGCGGACATCAGCGCCTCATGCGGGCAGGATCGAGGAGACGAGCAGTTGCGTGTAGGGCTCGTGGGGATCGTCGAGCACCTGGTCGGTGAGGCCGGTCTCGATCACCTCGCCGCCCTTCATCACCATGATGCGATGCGACAACAGCCGCGCGACAGCGAGGTCGTGGGTGACGATCACCGCGGCGAGGCCGAGCTCGGCGACGAGGCCGCGGATGAGGTCGAGCAGCCGCGCCTGCACCGAGACGTCGAGGCCGCCGGTCGGCTCGTCCATGAAGACGAGGCGCGGATGGGTGACGAGATTGCGGGCGATCTGCAGCCGCTGCCGCATGCCGCCGGAATAGGTCGCGGGCGGATCGTCGATGCGCGTGCGCGGCGATCTCGACGCGGTCGAGCCATTCCTCGGCGGCGCCGCGGATGCGGCCGTAGTGCCGCCAGCCGACCGCCATCAGCCGCTCGCCGACATTGGCGCCGGCGGACACCGCCATGCGCAGGCCGAGCGCGGGATCCTGGTGCACGTAGCCCCAGTCGGTGCGGTTGAGGAAGCGCCGCTCGGCCTCGCCGAGCGCCGCGAGGTCGCGGGCGATGCCGTCGCGCATGCGGTAGCAGACACTCGTCCGGCGGACGGCGCGAGCTGCGCCGACAGCAGTTGCAGCAGCGTGGTCTTGCCGGAGCCGGACTCGCCGACCACCGCCATCACCTCGCCCGGGAAGAGATCGAACGACACGTCGCGGCAGCCGAGCTGGCGGCCGTACCACTTGGAGAGCCCCTCGGCCCGCAGCAGCGGCGTGTCGTCCGCGATGTCGTCGAACGCGTCGGACATGCTTCACTCCGTCATTCCGGGGCCGGCCGCAGGCCGGAACCCGGAATCCATCTTCTCCAAGCGCGGGCTGGATTCCGGGTTCGGTGCTTCGCACCGCCCCGGAATGACATCAGTGTGTGGCCCGTCCGCGCGCCGCGTCTCGCAGTGGTCGGTGTCGGAGCACACGAACATGCGGCCGCCCTTGTCGTCGGTGATGATCTCGTCGAGGAAGCTGTCGGTCGCGCCGCACAGCGCGCAGGTGCCGGGTGCCCAGCGCGGCTCGAACGGGTGGTCCTCGAAATCGAGCGACACCACCTGCGTGTAGGGCGGGATCGCGTAGATGCGCTTTTCGCGGCCGGCGCCGAACAGCTGCAGCGCCGCGCAGTCGTTCATCTTCGGATTGTCGAACTTCGGCGTCGGCGAGGGGTCCATCACGTAGCGGTCGTCGACCTTGACCGGATAGGCGTAGCTCGTCGAAATCTGGCCGTGCCGGCTGATGTCCTCGTAGAGCTTCACGTGCATGAGCCCGTATTCCTCGAGCGCATGCATGCGCCGCGTCTCGGTCTCGCGCGGCTCGAGGAAGCGCAGCGGCTCGGGGATCGGCACCTGGAACACCAGCACCTGATTCTCGGTGAGCGGCAGTCTCGGGGATGCGGTGGCGCGTCTGCACGATGGTCGCGTCCGCGGTCGAGGTCGTGATCTTCACGCCCGCGGTCTTGACGAAGAACTTGCGGATCGACACCGCATTGGTGGTGTCGTCGGAGCCCTGGTCGATCACCTTGAGGACGTCGTCCGGCCCGAGGATCGCGGCGGTGACCTGCACGCCGCCGGTGCCCCAGCCCTGCGGCATCGGCATCTCGCGGCTCGCGAACGGCACCTGGTAGCCGGGTATCGCGATCGCCTTGAGGATGGCGCGGCGGATCATCCGCTTCGTCTGCTCGTCGAGATAGGCGAAGTTGTAGGCGGGCGCGTTCATTCCGCGGCCTCCGCGATATCGGATCTCGTCCTGCGGGGCCGCGACGAAATCGGCGCGCAGGCGCCGCACCAGGCCGAGCTCGGCCTGGAAGTCCACGTAGTGCGGCAGCTTCAGGTGCTCGACAAAGCCGGTCGATTGCAGATTGTCGGAATGCGACAGCACGAACTCCTCGTCCTGCGCCGGCGCCTTGACCTCCTCGCCGAGCTCGCGCGCCCGCAGCGCGCGGTCGACCAGCGCCATGGCGATCGCCTTGCGCTCGCTGTGGCCGAAGGCGAGGCCGTAGCCGCGGGTGAACCGCGGCGGCTCGCTCGCCGTGCCCTTGAACTGGTTGATCGATCTGGCACTCCGTCACGGCGATGCGGCCGAGCGGGACCGCGAAGCCGACCTCGTCGGCGACGAGTTCGACCTCGACCTCGCCGAACCTGATCTCGCCGGCGAACGGATGGGTGCGGCCATAGCCGCGCTGGGTCGAGTAGGCCAGCGCAAGCAGGAATCCCTCGTCGCCGCGGGCGAGATTCTGCAGCCGCAGGTCGCGCTCCGCCGGAAACGACAGGGGATCGCGGGTGAGATCGCCTGCAGGCGCACCGGTGTCGGGCGGCGCCGGCTCGACGAGGCCGTCGGCGCCGAGAATCTCGGTGACCCGCTGGAATGCCGTCTCCGCCGGGGCAGTCGCAAGCGGGGCAAGATCGGCGGGCGCAGCCAGCGTGTGGTCGAGCAGCCGGTGGGTGTAATCGAAGGTCGGGCCGAGCACCTGTCCGCCCGGCAGGTCCTTGAAGGTCGCCGAGATGCGGCGTTCGACGTCCATCGAGGCGGTATCGACCGGCTGCGCGGTGCCGAAACGGGCGAGCGTGGTGCGGTAGGCGCGGATGAGGAAGATCGCCTCGATCATGTCGCCGCGCGCCTGCTTGATGGCGAGCGCGGCAAGCTCGCGGTCATAGAGCGAGCCCTCGCTCATCACCCGGTCGACTGCGAGCGCGAGCTGCTCGGAAATCTGCTCGAGGCCGAGCTCCGGCACGGCGGGATCGCCGCGGCGCGCTGCGGCGAGCAGTGCGTGCGCATTCTCGATGGCGCGTTCTCCGCCCTTGACTGCGACGTACATCAGGCAGCCTCCCCGGCGCGGCGATCGGACCGCGTGAATTGAACCGACCGCGGCAGCGCGGCGAGCCGCCGCCCGCAGGTCAGCACGATGTCGACCCCGCGGGGAAACAGCGCGCGGTTCACCGCCATGCGATCGGCGAAGTCCGCCGGCAACGGGGCTGCGGCGATGCTGCGCGATTCCTTGATGCCGGGACCCGACAGATGGAAGGCGTCGCCATCGTTGAGCGTTTCGACTTCGAGAATGAGGGTCGTCGAGCGGTCCGGATATTCGATGCTGCCGAGGTCGAATGCATCGAAGCCGGGCACCGTCGCGGACTTCGCGACGAAGGCGAAGGCCGCCGATGCCGGATTGGCGGCGCGCGGTGCGCCGGTGTGAAACTTGAGCCAGCCGTCGACATCGGGTGCGGCGGCGAGCATCGGATCGAGCCAGAACAATGTCTCGAAATCGAGCAGCGTGAGCGCAAGCGCGGCGGCCGCGACGCCGAGCGGCGCCGGCGACGTGATCGCAACGTCGAGCTCCGCGATGGTTCCGGGCCGCGCCATCGCTTCCATGACGGCGCGAAACACCGCCTGGCTCGCAAGAACTGGATCGGAAAAGCCGGGCGCCAGCATCGCTCAATCCTCCCCGCGCACGAGCGTGAAGAAATCGACCCGGCTCGCGGCGATCTCTTCGCGGCGGCGGGCGCGTTCGGCTGCGACGCGCGTGCGGATCGGCGTCAGCACCTCGCGTTCGAGCGCTTCGCGTGTGGTCGCGTTCTGCCACAATGCGTCGCACAGCGCCGCGAGACGGGCCTTGTCGCGATCGCGGCCCAGCACGTAGGAGAAGCCGATCTCGCCGGACGCGATACGCACCGCGGCGCGGGTCACCGTCGCCTCGCCGAAATTGAACGGCGCGCCGTCGCCGCCGATCCGGCCCTGCAGCATCACGAGCCCGGTCTCGACCGGCCGCAGTTCGACGTAATCGGGCGGGCCGAGTGCGGCGACGAGCGCGGCAATCTCATCGGTGCGCGCATCGGCAAGCGTCGCCATGGCGGCGCGGCGGCCGGCGGTGTCTTGCGGTCGAGTAGCTTGCGGTTCGGTGGTCGCTGCTGCTGCGGTCACGAGCTTGGCAAAAACCTCTTGCAAAGTTGTCTATTGTAATAGACAACTCATAGCGCGCCGTCAATGACGGCGTGATGACGTGCCAGTCTTGACGACGTGCAAGTGATGAAGACCAGCAGGTGATGATGACGATCGGTCCGACGATGCACGCAATGAGCGATGATGGCCTGCAGGGCGTGACGCTGTGGCGGCGGATCGCCGACGAGATCGAGCAGGAGATCGTCGCCGGCATGTATGCGACCGGCGACCGCCTTCCCGGAGAGCTCGAAATCGCCGGCCGTTTCGACGTCAATCGCCACACCGTGCGGCGCGCGCTCGCCGATCTCGCGCAGCGCGGGCTGGTGCGCGCCGAGCGCGGCAGCGGTACCTTTGTGGCGCCGGGCCGGCTCACTTATCCGGTCGGCCTGCGCACGCGCTTTTCCGAGATCGTCGGCACCGCCGGCCGCGAGGTCGGCGGCCGGCTGATCGCCGATACGGTGGAACCGGCGTCGCGTATGGTCGCCGAGCGGCTCGGCCTCGCGCTCGGCGAGCCGGTGGTGCGGCTTGAAATCCTGCGCAGCGCCGACCGGGTGCCGATCTGCCTCACCACCTCATGGCTGGTCGAACACAAGATGGCCGATGCCGCCAAGGTGTTCCGCTCGAAGCGCGGGCTCACCGCGCTGTTCGCCCATTACGGGATTTGCGACTATCGTCGCGCCAGCACGCACATCTCGGCGACGATGGCCGACGCGGTGGATGCGCAGCGCCTGCGAATCGCCCCAGGCCGCCCGGTGCTCGTCATCGAGAGCACCGACGTCGTGCCGTCGGGCGAGCCGTTGTCGACCAAGCGCTCGCGGTTCGTCGCCGACCGTGTCGAGCTGGTGGTGGAGAATTGAAGTAATGTCGATGATCGATGCGAAATCCCGTTCCATGTCGTGCGCGGCGGCATCGCGCCTGCGCATCGACGGCGGGCGCGTCCTCGTCGGCGACCGGTTCGAGACGACGAACGTCGACCTCGACGACGGACTAATCCGCGACGTCGGCCGCGACGGCGGCGCACGGCGTACGCTCGATGCCGACGGGCTCATGGTGCTTCCGGGAATCATCGACATTCACGGCGATGCCTTCGAGCGGCAGATGATGCCTCGCCCCGGCGTGCATTTCCCGCTCGACGTCGCGTTGCTCGATACCGATCGCCAGGTGATCGCGAACGGCATCACCACGGTGTTTCACGGCGTCACGTGGTCGTGGGAGCCCGGCCTGCGCGGTCCGGAGAACGCGCGCGCGCTCGTCGCCGCGATCGAGGCGCTGCGACCGCAGCTCGCGGCCGACACGCGATTCCATTTGCGCCACGAAACCTACAATCTCGATGCCGAAGCCGAGGTCGTGGAGTGGGTCGACGCCGGCCGCGTCGGCATGCTGGCGTTCAACAACCACGTGCCGGACCTCGATTCATCGCGGCCGACCAAGATCAGCCAGATGGCGGAACGATGCGGCCTGTCGCTCGACCGGTTCACCGCGCTGGTGCGGCGGGTGACCGGGCGGGCCGACGAGGTGCCGGACTCGATCCAGCGTCTCGCCGCGCGCGGGCGCGCCCACGCCGTTCCAATGCTGTCGCATGACGATGCGACCCCGGAGGAGCGGCGCCGGTTCCGTGCGCTCGGATGCCGGGTCGCCGAATTCCCGATCACCATCGAGACGGCGCAGGAGGCGGCCACAGGAGGCGACGAAATCGTGCTCGGTGCGCCCAATGTGGTGCGCGGCGGCAGCCACATCGGGTGGATCAATGCGGCCGACATGATCGGGCGCGGCCTGTGCTCGGTCCTGGCGTCCGATTATTATTACCCGGCGCAGATGCTCGCGGCCTTCCGGCTCGCCGCCGACGAGGTCGTTCCGCTCGCCAAGGCGTGGTCGCTGATCTCCGAGCGGCCGGCGCACGCCGCGGGCTTGCGGGACCGCGGCGTCATCGCGCCCGGACGCCGCGCCGATGTCGTACTGGTCGATGCGTCGGCGGCGCGACCTCGAGTCGTGGCGGTGATTGTCGCCGGACGCATCGTTCACCTCGCCGACGCGTCGCGCCTGTCCTAGATGCGCGTATCCGGAGCGCGCGGGTGACGCCGAGATACGCGGTCTACTACGTGCCGGCGGCGCAGAGCGCGCTCTATCGATTCGGCGCGGCGCTCCTCGGCTATGACTGCTATTCCGGAACGGAGATCGGCTTTCCGCGGGCGTTGCCGGTTCCCGAACCGGCGTGGCGCGAGCTGACGCAGGAGCCGCGCCGCTACGGATTTCACGCCACCCTCAAGGCGCCGTTTCGTTTGGCGGACGGCGCCGACGAAGCCGAGCTGGTCGAAGCCTTTCATGCGTTCTGCCGGTCGAAGGCGATGGCGGCGGTCTTCACGCCGGTCGTCGCCGTCGTCGAAGGCTTCATCGCGATCGTGCCGTCCGGGAACGAGCCCGCAGTCGATCGCCTCGCCGCCGCCTGCGTGACCGCCTTCGATCGATTTCGTGCGCCGCTGAATGCGCACGACCGCGCGCGCCGGCTGGCGGCGGCTTTGAGCGATCGGCAGGCGCAAAATCTCGAGCGCTGGGGTTATCCTTACGTGTTCGAAGATTTCCGGCTGCACCTGACCTTGACCGGCCGGCTGTCGGCGGAAGCGGCAGGCGACCGTGCTCTCCCATCTTCGCGAGAGCTTTTCGGCATTGTCTTGCCCCGCGATCCAAATCGACAGCATCGCCTTGCTGCGTCAGGATCGTCCGGATGCCCGCTTCGTCGTGTTGCGCGATGCCGCGATCGGCGCCGACGCGTGCTGATCTAGGTCAAAGCCGCGGCACAAGCACGGTGGGTAAGTTCGGTCACGGCCGGGCGGGCGCCGACGTGGGAGCTAGCGTAATGCAGGTGATGGAAGTCCGGGTCTGGGATCCTGTGGTCAGGGCGGTGCACTGGGTGCTCGCGGCCGCGGTGATCGTCGATTGGTTCACCGACGAGCCGCTGTGGATGCATACGTGGCTGGGCTACCTCGCCCTCGCTCTCGTCGTCCTGCGGATCGTGTGGGGCTTCGTCGGCTCCGAGCACGCCCGCTTCGTAAGCTTCGTGCGCGGCCCGCAATTGGTTTTCGACTATCTCGCCGGGCTCGTCCGCTTCTCCTCGAAGCGATACCTCGGGCACAGCCCGGCTGGAGGGGCGATGATCGTCGCCCTGCTGATCATGATCGCCGCGACCGCCGGAACCGGCATGGCGAACCTCGCGGCGGACCGCGGCGAGGGACCCCTTGCAAGCGTCATCGCCAAGGTCGAGCGGCCGCCGCGCGTGCCGGGGCAGCGCCGCCCGCCGCTGCTGATGAAGCAGGTCCACGAGACCGTGGCCAACATCACGATCGCGCTCGTGGTGCTGCATGTTCTCGGCGTCGGTCTCGCAAGCTTCGCTCATCGCGAAAACCTGGTGCGCGCGATGATCACCGGGCGCAAGCGGGCGGAGGCGGGGGAGGCTGGCTGAACTTCCGACGCGGCAATCGCCGCGGTTCGCGGCGGCAACTCTCCTTGCGATTCGACGCGGTGATCGAAATTTCGCACCGCGTTGACGCCCCGCGCATGCCGCGATTCTCAAGCGCGCCACACGGCGGCGTGGTAGAGGGTGTCGGCGGGGCGACGCCGGCCAACATTTGCAGAAAGCCTCTGCTGGCGACGCCTTGTCGAAAACACTTCAAATGAGCAGCAGGGAGAAATCCATGTCACGTCTGGCCAGCACAGTTCTCGCGGGCGTTCTCACCGCCGCAAGCCTTCCGGCCTTAGCGCAAGCTCCGGCGCCCGCGCCGGCACCGCCGACCTTCTCGACCACCAAGGTCGAGGGCACCGATGGCGTCTACATCTTCCGCTATCAGGGCCATCAGGCGATGTTCATCGTCACCCCGGAGGGGGTGATCGCGACCGACCCGATCGGTGAACGGCGGCCGGCCGCGGCGGCTTACATCGCTGAAATTCGCAAGATCACGCAGGCGCCGATCAAATACGTCGTTTACAGCCACAGCCACTTCGACCACATCGCCGGCGGCAAGCCGTTCAAGGATGTGGGTGCGACCTTCGTCTCGCATTGGCGCACCAAGATGCTGCTCGACGAGCGCAAGGCGCCGGACATCGTCAGCCCCGATCTCGTCGTCACCGACAGCGGCGGCAAGCTCGAGCTCGGCGGCACCACGCTCGAGCTCCTCTATCTCGGCAAGAACCACGGCGACAACTCGCTCGTGATGCGGCTGCCGAAGGAGAAGATCATCTTCGTCGTCGACTTCCTGCCGCTGTCCGGCACCCAGTTCCGCATCATGGCGGACACCTACCTGCCGGACCAGGAAGACACCATGAAGAAGATCCTGACGATGGACTGGGATCGCCTGATTCCCGGCCATCCCGGCCTCGGCGGACGCCAGATCGGCAACAAGGAGGACGTCAAGACCGACCTCGACTACATGCTCGATCTCTCGGCCGCAGTGAAGAAGGCGACCGAGGAGGGCAAGTGCTACGCCGGCGCCATCGCCGAGATCAAGCTGCCGAAATACGAGAATCTGGCGGGTTACGCCCAGAACCTCGCCGGCAACATCGAGCGCTATTGCGACTATTGGAATCGCGGGATCTGACGCCCGTTGCGGCGCCGCGGGCGACACCGGCCCGCGGCGGCGAACGGCGGGATGACGGCAAGCCGCCGCATGGACACTGCGCCGACTGATTGGCTTGTCGACTGATTGACTCTACGCCGATTGATTGGAGGCCGGTCGATCTCTCGGTCGACCGGCGAAAGAGCTACCAGCGGTAGGACCAGCCGGTGGTGCTGCTGCTCGGCGCGGCGGCGCCGAACCAGCCGTTGCCGCCGCCCCAGCCCAATTGCTGGGTCGTCGTCTGCCGGGCGACTGTTGTCGCGCGCTCGCGACGCGGACGTTCGCGTTCGTGGGCGACCTTACGCTTGCCGGTATCCTCTTCGCCGCCGCGGCGCCCGTCACCGCGCTTCGCGTACCGCTCGGAGCCGGACTCCAGCGCGGTCGTCGTGTCGATCACTTTGCCCTTGTTGTCGGTGCGCAGGCATTCGGAGGTCGACTTGTCGATCGTCGCGCAGCTGAGGTGACGTTTGGCTTCGGGCGAGGGTGGGGCGAGCGCGGTGCGCGGCGTGACGTCGTTCCACACCGCGCGCATCACCGGCTCGAAGATCGGTACCGCGACGCCGCCGCCGGTCGCGCCGCCGCCCAGCGTGCGGCGCTTGTTTCCGGCGTTGTCGTAGCCGATCCACACCGCGACGGTCACCTCGTTGGAGAAGCCGACGAACCAGGCGTCGTTCTCGTCGTCGGACGTTCCGGTCTTGCCGGCGACCGACGGCGAGAAGTCGGCGATCGCGCGTGCCGTACCGCGGGCCAGCACGCCCTGCATCATCGTCTTGAGCTGGTAGAAGGCGACCTGGTCGACCGACTTGATCCGGGTCATCCCGGCATTCGTGTCGTAGCGATAGACGACGCGCCCGTCGCGCTCGATCGAATCGATCACGTGCGGCGTCGGCCGCAGGCCTTCGTTGGCGATCGCCGCATAGAAGGCGGCGAGATCGATCGGCCGCACCGGCTCCGCGCCCAGCACGAAGGGATAGAAGCGGATGCACTCCTTGTAGATCTGCGCTTCGAGCGCGAGTTCGCACAGCCGGTCGAGACTCTGATCCGGTTTGGCGTCGATGCCGCCCTGGAGCAGATGCACGGTGGCGAGGTTCTTCGAGTTCTCGAGCGCGCTGCGCAGCGTCATCACGCCGCCGCCGCCACCGTCGTAATTCTTGGGCGTCCAGTAGTCGTTCTGGGAGCGCCCGCCATTGATCGGCGGCAGGGTGATCGAGCTGTCGTTGATAAGCGTATTGGGCTGCAGGCCGGTGGCCAGCGCGGCGAGATAGCTCAACGGCTTGATGGTCGAGCCCGGCTGCCGCACGGCCTGTGTCGCGCGATTGAGCTGGCTCAGCGGATAGGAGAAGCCGCCGGTCATCGCGAGGATGCGGCCGGTCTTGTTCTCGAGCGCGACCACCATTCCCTGCACTTGCGGGCGGACCCGCAGCTCGGCCCGGGCAGCGGTTTTGCTCTTGCCGTCGATCAGGTGAACGAGCACCACGTCGTCGAGCACGAGCTTGTTCTGGGCGTTGGTCGGCGTCGAACGAGAGCGGCACCACGCGACCGTCCACGAGGCCGACACGCCAGCCGTCCATGCGGCGCCCGCCGCCGGGCTTGCTCACCACCACGGCCGGCGTCCAGTGCACGTCGTAAAGCGGCAGGCGGGCATTGGCGAGCGCCTGCTGCCAATACGGCCGCTTGTCGGTGCGCGTGGTGTCCGCCTGGAGCTTCTGAATGGCGGCGGTCAGGTTCGCCTCGGCGCGGTTGAACTGGACGCGGCCGGAGTTGCGCTCATAGCGCGACAGGCCCTCCTGCAACGACTCCTCGGCCGCCCGCTGCAAAGCCGGATCGATGGTCGAATGGATGGTGTAGGAGGTGTCGGTCACGCGCTCCAGGCCGGCTGCCGTTTTCGCTTCGCGCACCACCTGATCGACGTAATGGAAGCCGATGTCGCGGCGCGGCCGCGCACTCGCGATCATGGTCGGCAGCGTCGGCAAGTGGTCGGGATCCTGGATCTTGAAGTCGGCGGGAAGCATGCCGTCTTCCCGCATCCGTGTCAGGACGTAGCCGAGCCGCTCTTGGGCGCGCGCGGGCGCGCGGTCGGGGCTGAAATAGGTCGGCCCCTTGGTCACGGCCGCGAGCAGCGCGCCCTCGGTGACGGTCAGCGCTTTGGCCGGCTTGCCGAAATAGCTGTTGGCGGCGACCTCGATGCCCCATGCGCCGCGGCCGAGAAAGACGCAGTTGAGATAGAGCTCGAGGATGTCATCCTTGGAGAGGGAGGACTCGAGCCGCGCCGCGACGATCATCTCGCGAATCTTGCGGTCGTAGGTGACGTCTTCGCCGACCAGCAGGTTCTTGACCACCTGCTGGGTGATGGTCGAACCGCCCGCCGGCCGGCGCGAGTGCGCCAAATTGCTGACGAAGGCGCGAATGAGCCCGTGCTCGTCGATGCCCTTGTGCTCGTAGAAGCGCTTGTCCTCGGCGGCGATGAAGGCGTTGCGCACGTGTTGCGGAATTTGCGCGAGCGGGACCCAGACACGACGCTGGTTCTCCTCGAACACCTCGGCGAACGCCTTGTTCTTACGGTCGAGCACGACGCTCGAGCCGGGAAGCTGGTGGTTCTTGAGCTTGGTGTGGTCGGGCAGGTTCGCCACCGCCTCGTTGTAGAACTCGATCACCTCGCCGAGATCGACGGCGGAACGAGCGACCTTCTCGCCCTTGCAAAATTGCTTGTAGGCGGTGAGGAGGTCGTTGAGATCGATGCCGCGCAGCACCTTCGCTCCGCCGATCGCCTCCGGATCGTCCATCGCGGTCACGATCAGGTCGTCGATGTTGATGTCGTCGATCGCGAAGGCCTTGATCATGTGGTTGCAGCCGGCATTGAGTATCTGCGCGACTTGCTGCTGGTCACGTTGCCGGTTGAACTCGGTCTTGACGTTGTTCGGTGTTGTCGTGACCTGGCTCAGAGCGAGGGCGGTGGCGAAGACCTTGACGAGGAGAGTTTCCATTACACCCTGCATGAGCTAGGCGAGATTCCAGAGAAGACTTAGCGTGAGAAAAACAAAGTTATTCTCGCGGACAATCTGACAAGCTCCAGTTAAAATAGCTGGACAGATTGGTCCGCGGGGCGGGCACGGGTTCGCTGCGAGTAATTAGGATTTGCCGCGCCAATCCATCCCCGCGGCATCGAACGTCAGGAGGCTTATTGTTCCGACGTGAAGGTATGATGTCAAATAACCCAAGGTGGGAAAGCCCTATACGGAGGTATAGCCATGAGCCACGATTGGAGCCACGACGTTAAAAAATATGTGCCTGAAGCGGACGACGCCGCGATCAGCGGAATCGTCAAGCATTGCGGCATCGCGCTTCACAGCAAGGACGCTTCGTTCGTCGCCTGCCAGGATAAGGCCGAGCGCGATCGCGTCCGCGACAGCTTCCTCAAGAAGAAGCTCGCGCTCACCGCGAGCGACGCCGAGCTCGACGCCGCGATCATGGACGTGTGCCAGAAAATGAAGGCAGATCGGGACAAATCGCGAGTCGCCTTCTACTATTTCCTTGCCGAGAAGTTCGGAAAGCTTGCCGCCTTTCACTGACGCCGAAGCCGGGGCGCCGTCGCCGCGGGAGACATCGGTTGCGAGCGCCTCACGAGGGAAGTGTCTTCCCTCGTGATCGCACGTGCGCTCATGCAGCTCGATTTTGCACAAAACTCGACGATCGGCCGCGCCCGGATTTGGTCGTGTGGGCGGAGCTTTTTTCGCGCCATCCCGTTCCGGCGCGGCGGCGACTTTTCGGGATCGTACTTAACGCAAGTTTGGGTGGACTGAACAAGATTGGGTGGACGGAATAGGCGAACGGCGTCCTATTTCATCTGCCGTGTCATCTGGCGCTGCTAGCGGGGACTGTTGGCGAGGAGGCGCGCGCTGTGCAGCCCGTTCTGGAGGTTCGTCGCGTCTCGAAAGCCTTCGACCGCCGGAACGTGATCCTGAAGGACGTCTCGTTCGTCCTGGCGCGCGGCGAGATGGTGGCGCTGATCGGAGCGTCCGGCAGCGGCAAGTCGACCCTGATCAGGGCGATCGCCGGCCTCGTTCCCATCGACAGGAGGTTCCCATCGACAGGACCGATCGCCGGCCAGCCGGTGCGTCGAATGGTGCCTCGGCCGGTGCGCCGGATGACGCGAGCGAAATCATCGTGTTCGGGCAGCCGATGCAGCGCGACGGCCGTATCAGCGGCACCGCGAAGGAGCTGCGGGCGCGCGTCGGCGTCATCTTCCAGCAGTTCAACCTGGTGCCGCGGCTCTCGGTGCTCACCAATGTGTGCCTCGGCCTGCTCGGACGCGTTCCGTTCTTCCAGGGCACGATCGGCCGCTTCAGCGAGGCCGACAAGTGCCGCGCCATGCAGGCGCTCGACCGGGTCGGCATCGCCGCCCACGCCCTCAAGCGGGGATGCGAGCTCTCCGGCGGCCAGCAGCAGCGCGCGGCGATCGCGCGCACCCTGGTCCAGGGGGCCGAGCTCGTGATCGCCGACGAGCCGATCGCCTCGCTCGACCCGAGCTCCGCCCGCCGCGTCATGGACATCCTCGCCGACATGAACCGGCGCGATCGCATCACCGTCCTGGTGTCGCTTCACCAGGTCGAGTTCGCGATGCGCTATTGCCCTCGTGTCATCGCGCTCAAGGCGGGGGAGGTCGTGTTCGACGGTCCGACGCGCGAGCTGACGCCGGCCATGCTGAGCGCGATCTACGGCGCCGATTGCGACGAGCTTCTGATCGAGGGGTTCCCGATTCCGGGCCGGGAGGTGCCGGTCACGATCACCGCCGGTGCGCGATACGGCGACATCCACGCGGTGGATGGTCCCGCCGTGGATGGTCCCGCCATGGATGGCCGCGTCGTGGACGCCGAGCCGCAACGCCGGCGGGCATAGCTCTCGTTTCAGCGTCGCGTGCGCTCCGCCGGTTCGGCAGGGCGCAACCTTGAAGAACCGAACGTTCCATCCGAAAGGAGCAGATACATGTTGCGGACCATTCTGACCGGCATTGCGGCGGCTGCGACGCTCGCGGCGACGGCAATCGTCGCCTCCGCGCAAGCGCCGGTGGAGCTCAACTTCGGCGTCCTCTCCACCGAGGCGTCGGCCAATCAGAAGAAGAACTGGGAGCCGTTCCTCCAGGCGATCGCCAAGGGGACCGGCTACAAGGTCAACGGCTTCTACGCGACCGATTATGCCGGCGTCATCGAGGCGATGCGCTTCAACAAGGTCCATCTCGCGTGGTTCGGCAACAAGTCGGGGATGGAAGCGGTCGATCGCGCCAGCGGCGAGGTGTTCGCCCAGGTTGTCTCGCGCGACGGCAGCATCGGTTACTACTCCCACATCATCGTCCACCGCGACAGCCCGTACGCCAAGCTCGAGGACATCCTGCGCTGCGACAAGTCGATCGACTTCGGCATCGGCGATCCGAACTCGACGTCGGGCTTCCTGGTGCCGACCTCCTACATCTTTGCCGCGAACAACATCGATCCGAAATCCTGCTTCAAGACCGTCCGCAACGGCAGCCACCAGGCGAACGCGATGGCGGTCGCCAACAAGCAGGTCGCCGCCGCCACCAACAACAGCGAGGATCTGCAGCGCGCAGCCACGACCGCACCGGCGGCGCGCGAGCAGATCAGGATCATCTGGACCTCGCCGCTGATCCCGCTCGATCCGCTGGTGTGGCGCAAGGACCTCGATCCCGCCGTGAAGACCAGGCTCTACACGTTTCTCATGAGCTACGGTCATGTCGGCACCGAGGAGGAGGTCAAGGCGGCACGGGAGATCCTCGCGAACCTCGTGTGGTCGCCGTTTCATCCATCGTCCGACAACCAGCTCCTGACCACCCGCAAGCTCGAGGCGAACAAGGACCTGCTCAAGGTGCGCGGCGACGCCAAGCTTTCGGAGGAGGAGAAGGCGAAGCAGGTGGCGGCGCTGATCGCGCAGCTCGCCAAGCTCGACGAGCTCGAGAAGAAGGCTGCGGCCGACGGCTTCCAGGCGCGCGTCGCCGCCTTCCTGGAGGCCGAGAAGGCGGGGCGCCAGGACGAGCTCCGGAAGATGATCGCCGAATTCGCCGCGACTTCGGCGCGCACGAACTGACCCCGTGACCATCGCCGACACGACCCCGAACGTCGTCGTCCCGCGGCACCCGCTGTCGCGGCGGCTGTGGGGCTACGCGCTGTGGGTCGTGCTGTTCGCCCTGCTCGCCTGGGCGTGGGCGCCGGCTGAGATGTACCGGGCCGGCGACCTCGTCCGCGACTGGCGCAACATGGCGGAGTTCGGCCGCGCCTTCCTGCAGCCGAACTTCCACGACTGGGACAGCTATCTCGCCGACATGGTGGTGACGGTGCAGATCGCGATCTGGGGCACCGCGTTGGCGGTCGTCGCCGGCATCCCGTTCGCGATCCTCGCCTCCGCCAACATCGCGCCGCAATGGGTGGTGCAGCCGGTGCGCCGGCTGATGGACGCCTGCCGCGCCATCAACGAGATCGTGTTCGCGCTGATGTTCGTGGTCGCGGTCGGTCTCGGGCCGTTCGCCGGCGTGATGGCGCTCGCGGTCCACAATCTCGGGGTGTTCGCCAAGCTGTTCTCCGAAGCGGTCGAGGCGATCGACCCGCGGCCGGTGGAAGGCATCCGGGCGACCGGGGCGCGGCGCATCCAGGAGGTGATCTTCGGCGTCATCCCCCAGGTGCTGCCGCTGTGGAGCTCGCTCACCCTCTATCGCCTGGAGACCAACGTGCGCTCGGCGACCACGCTCGGCATCGTCGGCGCCGGCGGCATCGGGCAGACGCTCTATGAGAGCATCCGCAGCTTCCATTACGGCGAGACCGCGGCCCAGGTGATCGTCGTCGTGCTCACGGTGATGGTGATCGATCTCGCGAGCGCACGCCTGCGCCGCGTGCTGGTGTGATCCGCGTCATCGATCTGGCTCGCTGCGCGGCCATGCTCTAACCTGCCCGACAACGGCCGTCGCACGGGCCGGGCGGGATGCATGTGATTTTTCCCTGGCAAGACAGAGATCGCTCCTTCTCCTGGCTCAAGGCCGGTACGCTCGCGCTCATGTTCGCCCCGGCGATCTGGCTCGTCCGGCAGGTCGCGACCGGCGAGTTCGGACCTGTTCCGCTCGGCGGCATGACCTACTGGTCGGGACTGTGGGCGACGGCGCTGCTGCTGCTCGCGCTCGCCGTCACGCCGGCGCAGAAGATCTTCGGCTGGCGGCAGCTCATCATCGTGCGGCGGATGATCGGGGTGACTGCGCTCGCCTACGCGCTCGCACATATCGTCATCTACTTCGCGCTGCGGTTCTGGAACTTCGCCAACATCGCCCACGAGATGGCGACGCGGATAAGCCTGATCATCGCGAGCGTCGCCACCATCGGGCTGATCGCGCTCGGCGCGACCTCGCTCGATGCCGCGATCGCGCGCATGGGCGCGAAGGGATGGAAGCGGCTGCACAACACGATCTACCTGATCGCGGCGCTCGCGCTCGTTCACTATCTCCTGTCGCCCGACACTTACCCCGAGCAGTTCCTGCTCAGCGGCATGTTCGTCTGGCTGATCGCGTGGCGCGCGCTCGATCGGCGCGGGCTCGGCACCGACCCGCGGGCGCTCGCGGCGCTGGTGGTCGTCGCCGCGCTGTTCACCGCGGTGTTCGAGCCGCTATGGGTGTGGGCGATCCACGGCTACGACCCGATGTTCACGCTGCGCAATGATCTCACGCTCGACCTCGGCGTGCCGCCGGCGTGGGAAATTCTGGTGCTTGGTCTTCTGATCGCGGCGGCGGCTCTTGTGCGACGACTGTTGCGCCCTGCGCTGAGGCCGCGCGGGAAGCCGGTGTAGGGGCCTCGCGACCACAATTTCGCTGCAGGTTTCGCACTCACAGCCGCCGTTTCGTCGAAGTTATAGTTAACCGCGCGACGCCGTCGTCCCAGCGTGTTCGCACGCCCGCGCATTCGCACTGCAAAAACTTAATAGGGAACAAGAAAACGCGTCGCCGGCGTTTGCAATTCGAAAAGTATTTTGCCGCAGTCCGAACAATGCATCACTAAATCATCGACGGAAATCCGTTTGCGCGCTGTTGCTCGGCCGCATCATCTCCACGACTTCGCCACGACTTCAAGGCCCGTTTACCACCTTCCTTAAGCGACGCTTCAGAAACCGGGCGCTACCTGACGCGTGCGCTCGGTCTCTTGCGCCCGAGAGACCGAGCCAAAGTGAAAGATGGAATGCCGCGATGCCTTTTCATGCCCGCTCGTCGTGCCGTTCAACTGGCTCCGCGACGACCCGATGGGGTCTGACCGCCGCCGCGGCTTCTCTGGTGAGCGCGCTCTGCAGCAGCGCCGCGCTCGCCCAGCAATGGTACGTGAGCACCGTCCGCGGTGGTCCCGCCGACTAATTGGCTCGTCGCCATCGACGTGTCGGGAACGGCGACCTCGAACCATACCGACTTTCTCTATGGTGCAACGACCTTCGCGCTCGGCGGCACGCTGCAGCAGAGCGGACTTCGGCTCCGGCTCGAAGGCCTCGGCGGCACCTACGGCTTCGAGCAGGCGCCGACCAACGTGACCACCACCGGCAAGCAATACGAAGGTGGCGCGCTCGTCGGTTACCAGCAGGTTTGGAACTGGGGCTCGCTCGGCACCTACATCGGCGCCAACGTTCGCGAGAACACCGTCCCGTCGACCGATGGCACCGGCTCGTCGCTCGGCACCAGGGTCGGCTTCAAGGCCGCGGTCGACACCTATCTGCTGCCGACGCCCGCGATGATGATGTCGGCCTACGGGTCGTATTCCACTGCATACGACGCCTATTACGCCCGTTTGCGCGCCGGCTATTCGGTGTTCGGGTTCGGCTATTTGGGGCCGGAGTTCGCTGTGCTCGGTGACGATTACTACAACCAGACCCGCGTCGGCGCGCATCTCACGGGGATGCAGCTCGGCGCCCTGCAGGTCGGGGTGTCGGGCGGCTACGTGTGGGATCGCGCCTACAAGGACGGTTACTACGGCACGCTCGAACTGCGTACCGGCTTTTAAGAACAGGGGTGTGCCATGAGCCTTTTCAATCCGGGAGCGCTCCCCTACGAGCCGATCGAGGCCTTCCCGCGCTGGGAGGAGAAGAGCGCGCTCGTTCCTTCCATCCTGCGCTGGGCGGCCTGGTCGTTCTGCGGCATCGTCGCGCTCGTCTTTCTGTGGCAGCCGATCGGGGTCGGCGCGCAGCTCGGTTTCGCGACGTCGGTCATCGTCGCGATGATGCTGGTGCGCACCTTCGTCCGCGGTCCCTACATGCGATGGACGTACCTCGCGCTCGGCTCCTTCGTCGTGCTGCGCTATCTCTACTGGCGCGCGACCCAGACGCTGCCGGACACCGACGACACCGTCAATTTCGCGTTCGGCATGTTGCTCGCGCTCGCCGAGCTCTACTGCGCCTACGTGCTCGCGGTGAGCCTCGTCATCAACGCCGATCCGGTGACGCGCAGCGATGCGCCCGCCGTGCCGGATCACGATCTGCCGGCGGTCGACGTCTTCATCCCGAGCTACGACGAAGATACCGAGATCCTGGCGATGACCATCGCGGCGGCGCGGTCGATGGACTATCCGGCCGGCAAGTTGACGGTGTGGCTGCTCGACGACGGCGGCACCGACCAGAAATGCGCCGATCCCGATCCCGTCAAGGCGCGGAAATCGAAGTCGCGCCGCGCCGCGCTGCGCATGCTGTGCGACGATCTCGGCGCGAACTACCTGACCCGGGCGCGCAACGAGCACGCCAAGGCGGGCAACCTCAACAACGGTCTCGCCCATTCGAAGGCGCCGATCGTCGTCGTGTTCGACGCCGACCACGTGCCGTTCAAGTCGTTCCTGCGCGAGACCATCGGGCACTTCTCGCGCGATCCGAAGCTCTTTCTCGTGCAGACGCCGCACGTCTTCCTCAACCGCGATCCGGTCGAGCGCAACCTGCGGACCTTCGACCGCATGCCGTCGGAGAACGAGATGTTCTACGCGGTCACCCAGCGCGGCCTCGACAAGTGGAACGGCTCGTTCTTCTGCGGCTCGGCCGCGGTGCTGCGGCGCACGGCGCTCCAGCAGACCGGCGGATTCTCCGGCCTCACCGTCACCGAGGACTGCGAGACGGCGTTCGAGCTGCATCGCTCGGGCTGGACCAGCGTCTATGTCGACAAGCCGCTCACCGCCGGCCTGCAGCCCGAGACCTTCGAGTCCTTCATCGGCCAGCGCTCGCGCTGGTGCCAGGGCATGTTCCAGCTCTTCCTGATGAAGAGCCCGCTGTTCAAGCGCGGCCTCAAGCCGATCCAGCGGGTCGCCTACCTCTCGAGCATGACCTACTGGTTCTTCCCGCTGCCGCGCCTGATCTTCATGATCGCGCCGCTGCTGCACATCTTCTTCGACGTCAAGCTGTTCGTCTCGACGGTCGAGGAATCCGTCGCCTATGTGGCGACCTACATCGTCGTCAACGCGATGATGCACAATCACCTCTACGGCCACGTGCGCTGGCCGTGGATGTCCGAGCTCTATGAATACGTGCAGGGCGTCTATCTCATCAAGGCGATCGCCTCGGTCATCGTCTCGCCGCGCAAGCCGACCTTCAACGTCACCGCCAAGGGCATCTCGCTCGAACTCCGATCATCTCTCGCCGCTCGCCTGGCCGTTCCTGATCGCCTTCGTCGTGCTGCTCGCCGGCGTCGTGACGGCGGGGTGGCGCTATGCCTTCGAGCCGGGCGTCAACGGCGTCATGCTGGTGGTCGGGCTGTGGGCGCTGTTCAATCTCATCATCGCCGCGGCGGCGCTCGGCGTCGTCGCCGAGCGGCACGAGCTGCGCAAGTATCCGCGCCTCGCGGTGCAGCGGCGGGGCAGGGTGAGCTTCGACGACTACACCGCCGAGGTCGCGATCGAGAACGTGTCGGCCGGCGGCTGCGCCATCCGGGTTCCCGGCGCCGCCTTCTTCGGCAGCCTCCTGCTGGTAGGAAAATCCCGCGGCCGGCTCACCATCGACAGCGTCGGCGGACGGGGCGAATGCCGCAGCCTCGAAGCCACCATCGTGCGCGCGGAGAGCCACGACAATTCCGCCGCGGTCGGCCTGAAGTTCGAAATCCGCACCGCCGCCGACTATCTCGCGCTCGCCGACCTCATGTACGGCGACGCCGATGCGCTGGCGAAATTCCTCACGGCGCGGCGCCAGCACAAGGGGATCGTGCGCGGCACCCTGGTGTTCCTGCGCTGGAGCATCACCGAGCCGTTCCGGGCCTTCTACTACCTGTTCACCGGCCGCGGCCCGAAGACGACCGGCGACGACGAGCCGGCCGAACGGGATGCGACGAGCGCCATCGCCCGCGACGGGCGCCGAGCGCGGACAGCCGGTCGCGGCGCGGGTCGCGAGCGTCGCACGCATCGCTTCGCCCTCCGTGGTGCCGGATGGTAGCGGGCGTCGCGCGGCAGCCGAGAAGCGCGCCGAGCCGTCGCTGGGTTTCGAGTTCGTCGATCCGGCGCCGTTTCCGGGGAGGTGACCGGCGTTCGTCGGATCGCAGGGGCTGGGGTGGTGTTCTGAAGGTTCGGGGTTGGGGTTCGGGGGCGGCGCATGCGCCGGAGGGGTACATGAAGCAAGTGCTGATCGCTTTTGCGCTGGCGGTGGGGGCCGTCGGAGCATCGCCGGCAGAGAGCGCCGAGGCGCCGCGGACCGGAGCTTCGCCGGCGCCGCAAGCCGCTGCTGCGCCGACATTGCTGCGCCGTCTGCCGCCGTCGCCGCGCGGCTCGCGCCTGTGGGGCGAGCAGGCGAGCGTGTCGGCGCCGGTCTATGTGACGCGGCGCCAGGCGGAGGCGAATGTCCGCTTCCGCATCGGCTCGCTTTCATCGGTGTCGGTGCTGCCGGAGAGCGGGACGCTCACCGTCGCCGTGAACGGGACGAGGCTGCGCGACGTGCCGCTCGGCGCCGCCTACGGCCTGCGGCTCACTGAATTCGACATTCCCGCGGGCCTCCTCAAGGAAGGATGGAATTCCGTCGGCATCTCGGCCCACCATCGGCACCGGGTCGACTGCTCCGTCGATGCGGCGGAGGAGCTGTGGACCCGTGTCGATCCGGCGGAGACCGGCTTCCTGTTTCCGGACGGTACCGCGCGCATCGCAGAGCTTTCCGACATCGCCGCGATCAGCCCGCGTTCCGACGGCGCGGTTCCGATCGGCATCGTGCTCGATGCCAAGCGCATGCTCACAGGAGACGACGTCGAGCGGCTCGGCCGGGCGGTGCAGGGCATCGCGCTCGCCGGCCGGTTCGCCCAGCCGATCGTCGAGTTCGACAGCGCCGGCGAAGCGGGGCTCGACCTCGTCATCGGCAAGGTCGGAGAGGTCGCCGGGCGGATCGATCGTGCGACCATGGAGAAGATCACCGGCCCGACCATCGCGCTCGTGCCCGGTGCCGAGCGCCGCCGCCCGACCATCGTCATCACCGGCCAGTCCGACGCCGATCTCGATCTCGCGATCGCGCAGATCGGCATGGTGTCCGCCCTCGGCACTCCCGACGGGCTCAAGACGCTCGCGGGCGCGAGCGGCCATCACATCGACGCCTACGGCCAGACGCTGACCTTCAGCGATCTCGGTATCGACACCCAGGAGCTGATCGGCGGCACCTTGCGGGTCGGCTTCAACGCGGCCCTGCCGAACGATTTCCTGCCCGCCGACTACGATCGCGTCGCGCTCGATTTTTCCGGCGGATACGCGGCGGGTCTCGGTCCCGATGCGCAGATCATCGTCGAGGTGAACGGGCAGAGCGCCGGCAGCGTCCGGCTCAGCGCCACCGGTGGCGACAGCTTCCGCCACAAGCGGCATTTCGTGCCGCTGGCCGCGTTCCGGCCGGGCCAGAACCGCGTCGAGCTGCGGGTCAACGCGCCGAACCGCAAGGGCGTCGGCTGCGACAATTCCGCGGTCGCCGCCGCGACCCCGCGGGTGTGGCTCAACGGCACGAGCAAGGTGACGTTCCCCGCGGTGGCGCGCGTCGGCCGCGTGCCCGATCTCGCCATGACGTCGAGCGGCGCCTTCCCGTTTGCGGCCACGGCAGGGAAGATGAACTCTCGTCGTCCCGACCCCCGACCGCGACACGCTCGGCGCCGCGCTGACCATCATGGCGCGGCTCGGCCTCGCGGCGGGTGAGCAGATTCCCTTCACCTATGCCGCGAACGCGCCGGCCGGCGCGCCCGGCAACGTGCTCGTCGTCGCCCCGGCGCGGGCACTCGATCCGGCGAACATGCGCGAGGCGCGGCTCGATCCCGATATTCTCCGCGACGCCTGGTCGGCGGCGGCCGAGATTTCGCCGAGCCGCGCCCCGGTGTCGCGCTCGGTGCTGCGGCGGCGCGCCTATGAAGGCGACTGGCCGGAGACCTGCGCCATCGATCGGCAGATCCCGCCAGGACCCGCAGGACCAGGTCGACATGGCCCTCGCCGACGTGACCGGCTCGGTGCGCACCGGATTGGGCAGCGCCGATGTCGCGCGGATGTTCGAGGCGGCGCGCCGCCTGATCGGCGCGGACGCCGGCTCCACGGAAACTGCGGCGGCGGCGAAGAACCGCCTCTCCGGCGCATCGCTGCTCGTCGCGCAGGGCGTGCGCGCGGGCGACGCCAATTCCGTCATCACCATCGTGTCGAGCCCGAACGCCGCGACGCTCGGCAACTCCATCACCTGCCTCGTCGAGCCGAGCGTGTGGTCGCGGCTCGCCGGCGGCGTCTCGCTGCTCGACGCCTCGACCGGCGCGGTGAGCGTCACCGCCGCCGAGAGCATGCACTACGTCACGACGCAGGCATTCTCCGCGCACAACGAGCGGCTGATGTTCGCGGGATGGCTGTCGCTCAATCCGCGCTTCTTCATCCTCATCGCCTTTCTCCTCACCGTGCCGCTCGCGGTGACGACGCACTTCCTCGTTCGCAACGTGGGACGGAAGAACCTATGACGCGCTTCCTCGCAACACTCTGCATGGCCGGACTTTGCGCCTGCGTCGTGCCGGCCGTGCCCGGCACTGGCCGAGGACGTAGCGCCTGCCGCGCTGCCCTCCGTGCCGACCATGGAGGCTGCCGCCAAGGCACCGGCCCTGGTCGGGACGCTGACCGACGCCGAGCTCTGGCGCGCCTACAAGGCGAAGTTCCTGACCGAGAACGGGCGCATCGTCGATACCGCGAACGGCATGGTGAGCCACACCGAAGGGCAGGGCTACGGCCTGCTGCTCGCGGTCGCGGCCAACGACCGGTCGACCTTCGAGCGCATCTGGGGCTGGACCCGCGCCAATCTCGCGGTCCGCAACGACGAGCTTCTCGCCTGGCGCTGGGAGCCCGATCACCGGCCGGCCGTCGCCGATCTCAACGACGCGACCGACGGCGACATCCTGATCGCCTGGGCGCTCGCGGAGGCCGCCGATGCCTGGTCCGAGGACGCTTATCGGGTCGCAGCGCGCCGCATCGCCGTCGAGGTCGGCCGGCGGCTCGTCCTGTGGAAGTCCGACAACGGCGCCGTGCTCCTGCCGGCGGCGGCAGGATTTGCGGTGGAGGACCGGCCGGACGGGCCGATCGTCAACCTGTCCTATTACGTCTTTCCCGCGTTCACACGGCTGCCGCTGGTCGCCCCCGAGTTCGACTGGGCGGGCCTCGGTCGCAGCGGGCTGCGCCTCATCGAGGCGAGCCGCTTCGGCGAACAGAATCTGCCGGTCGAGTGGATGTCGCTCACCGGCGGCAAGCCTCACCCCGCCGAGGGCTTCGCGGGCGAGTTCGCCTACAACGCCATTCGCATTCCGCTCTATCTCGCCTGGAGCGGCGCCGGCGGCCGCGACCACTTCGCGCCCTTCCGGGCGTGGGCGCAGCAGGGCGCGGGCGACCTCGCGACCCTCGACCTGAAAACCGGCCGCCCGGTGAATCGTCTCGACGAGGCGGGCTACGGCGCCATTCCGGCGCTCGTCGCCTGCGTCACCTCGGGCACGCCGTGGCCGGCCAAGCTGAAAACCCTGCAGGAGGGCGGGAACTACTACTCCTCCACGCTGCAGTTGCTGTCGCTCGTCGCCGTGAAGATGAGAGCCCCGTCATGTTTGCAAGGATAGTTGATGCCGGTCGGTGGGTCGCCGTGAGGGCGATCGTCGGCACGGTAGTGGCCGGCACCGTGGTCGCCAGCATCGTGGTCGCCAGCGTGGCGGTCGCGGGCCCGGTCGACGAGAGCGCGTTGCGCGAATACGCGCGGCAGAAGCGCGCCGATCGCGTCGAAATAGAAACGCGCCGGCTCCAGCAGGTGCATCCCGACTGGAAGCCGCCGGCCGATCTGTGGACGGCACGGCCGAGCGGCCCCGACGAGGCGTCGCTGTGGGAGCTCTTCGAGTCCGGCGATCTCGTGAGATTGCACAAGGCGATCGCGGCGCGGCAGGCGGCCGAGCCCGACTGGCAGCCGTCGGACGATCTCCTCGACAAGATCAAGACGAGCGAACTGCGCGCCGCGATCTTCGCGGGCGCCGCCGCCGGCAAATGGGCCGTCGTCGGACGGCTCGCCGACGACAACGGCCTCGGTGGCGGGACGTCGGACATCGAGCTGTTGTGGGTGGTCGCCGAAGCCTTCGCGCGCACCGAGCGCGCCAGCGAGGCCGCCGCTCTCTATGAATTTGTCCTCAAGAACCGGACCGATGCCAGCGAGCGCACGGCGACCATCCAGAAGGCGCTGGCGCTGCTGGCGATGGCCGATGCCGAGAAGCTCATCGCCATGGGCCGGGTCGGGCCCGACGGCAAAAGCGAATTCGACGTCATCCGGGTCGACATCGCCCGCGCGCGCATCGCCGCGTTCCTGCGCAACGACCCGGCGAAGAGCGTCGACGCGGCGGACCTTGCCTGGGTGGAAGCGGCCGCGCGCCAATCCTCCGATGCCGGACAGCCGCGGCTGCTCGCCTGGTATGCCTATCGGCTCGGCCGCCTCGACACGGCGCTCGACTGGTTCAAGCTGTCGCTCGACCGGCAAGGCGATGCCATGACCGCGCACGGCATGGCGCTGACCATGCTCAAGCTCGGCTCCCGCCGCGATGCGGAGGAGGTCGCCTACACTTGGCGCGAGCAGCTCTCCAACAACATGATCCTGTTCATCGACATCCTGGAGACCGACCTCACCAAGCAGGTGCCGCCGTTCGTCGAGCCGGAACGGCTCGCCCGCTATGCGCAGGTCACTCTCAAGACGCAGTCGGGGGAGGGCGCGCAGGGCCTCGCCTGGTACGCCTACAACTCGCTGCCAGTTCGAGACCGCGCATCAATGGTTTGCGCGCGCCGTCGCCTGGTTTCCGAAGGAGGGCACCGTCTACGGCTACGGGCTCACGCTGCAGCGGCTCGGCAAGCATCACGAGCTCGTCGAGCTCGCCAACCGCTATGACGGGATATTCCCACGCGTCGTCGGGCTCCTGTTTCGCGACGACTACATCCATCCGCCGACGCCCTGCGAGATCAAGGCGCATCCGCAGCTCGCGGCGCGCATCAAGCTGCGGCCCGATCCCGACATGACCGACGCCGGCTACATCCCGGCCGGAGCGGGTTACACCCAGACCGCGCTGCCCGCGACCAAGACCAAGAGCGCGGCCAATGATCCCTTTGCCGGGCGCCGGATCGCGCGCGCCGACTTCCCCATTCCGGTGAATCCGGAAAATCCGCTGCGCTTCCCGCTGCGCGGCGGCACGCCGCCCGACCACGCCAGCCGTATCGGCCAGTTCCACACCGACGGTCCCTTCAGCCCGCCGCGTTTGGCACGGCGCGTGCCCGGAGCGGAGGCCATGCCCTATGAGCGGTACGGCGTGACGCTGCTTCCCGCCTACAACGGTGGGACGGCGGTGAGCTTCCACGCCGGCGCCTATCGCGCCGCCGCCAACGGCACCATGTGGGCCGAAGAGAACGCCCCGCCCGTCCCGCGGCGCTTCGATGGCGCCGACATCGTCGCTGCGCGCCTCGCCGACGCGGTGACAGGTGCACCAATCTCGGTTTCGTAGCCCGGGTTGAGCGAGAGCGAAACCCGGGTCGGACGTGTGGCGCGGCCGGCCCCGGATTTCACTAGCGTTCAATCCGGGCTACGGATTCCGCCTGCGGCCCGCCGGCTTTTCCGTCTCCTCGCCGCGCAGATGGCCGAGCGGCAACCCCGCGCTCCGCTTCAGCCGGTCGAGCACCACCGACGAGTGGACTTGCGCGACGCTGCCGTGGGCGAGGAAGACGTCGTTGAGGATGCGCGACAGCGCCTTGAGATCGGGCACTGCGATCTTGACGAGGTAGTCCGCCTCGCCGGTCAGCGCATAGGCCTCCTGCACCTCCGCGGTGCGGTCGACGAGGTCGCGGAAGCGTTTGGAATTGTCGGGCGAGTGGGTCGCGAGCCGCACCTGGACAAAGGCCAGCACCGCCAAGCCCAGCGCCGCGGGCGAGAGCGCCGCGTGATAGCCCTCGATGACGCCTTCCTGCTCGAGCGCCGCGCGGCGGCGCGAGCATTGCGAGGCCGACAGGCCGACCTTCTCGCCGAGCTCGTTGTTGGTCAGGCGGCCGTCGTCCTGCAGCGCCGCCAGCAGCTTGAGATCGAAACCGTCCATGCATGATTCTCGCTGATTTCTATCTGTTCATGCGTATATCATGCGCAATCATAGCATATCTCAGCGATTACTCACACAATTTGCGCCATCCCTGCGCTAGCCTCGATGCTCGAAATTTGTCCCGGAGGCAGCCATGGGTCCGTTCCCGCACGACGCACCGCCCGCCACCATCAGCCCCGACAATCCGGTCGGGACCGACGGCTTCGAGTTCGTCGAATTCGCCCACCCGCAGCCGGAGGAGCTTGCGCGCCTCTTCACGCGCATGGGCTACCGGCCGGTGGCGAAGCACAAGACCAAGAACATCACGGTCTACCGGCAGGGCGACATCAACTACGTGCTCAATGCCGAGCCCGGCTCGTTCGCCATGCGCTTCGTCGCGGCGCACGGCCCCTGCGCGCCGTCGATGGCCTGGCGGGTCGTCGATGCGCAGCACGCCTTCGCGCATGCGGTGGCGCTCGGCGCCGAGCCCTACACGGCGGCCGACCGCACGCTTGCAGGTGCCGGCGATCAAGGGGATCGGCGGCTCGCTCATCTATTTCGTCGACCGCTACGGCGCCAAGGGCTCGCCCTATGCACGACGAGTTCGACTGGCTCGGCGAAGTCGATCCGCGGCCGCGCGGCGTCGGCTTCTATTATCTCGACCACCTCACCCACAACGTCAATCGCGGCAACATGGACAAGTGGTTCGGGTTTTACGCGCGCCTGTTCAACTTCCGGCAGATCCGCTTCTTCGACATCGAGGGAAAGCACACCGGGCTGTTCTCGCGCGCGCTGACGAGCCCCTGCGGCCGCATCCGCATCCCGATCAACGAGTCCGCCGACGCGCACTCCCAGATCGAGGAATATCTGCGCGCCTACAAGGGCGAGGGCATCCAGCACATCGCGGTCGGCACCGACGCGATCTATGACGCGACCGATGCGCTCGCCGCGAACGGCCTCGAATTCATGCCGGGGCCGCCCGAGGCCTATTACCGCCAGAGCTTCGCCCGTGTCGCCGGCCACACCGAGCCGGTCGCGCGCATGCGGTCCCACGGCATCCTCATCGACGGCGAGGGCGTGGTCGAAGGCGGCGCCACCAAGATCCTGCTGCAGGTGTTCTCCAAGACCGTGATCGGGCCGATCTTCTTCGAGTTCATCCAGCGCAAGGGCGACGAAGGCTTCGGCGAGGGCAACTTCAAGGCGCTGTTCGAAGTCGATCGAAGCCGACCAGATCGCACGCGGCGTGCTGCACGCGAAAACCGCGGCCTGAATCGGAGTGTGGACGGCCACAGAATCGCCGCCCTTTTCTTGGAACTGTGTCCTCCACCGTCACCACCCCGGTGTTCCCGTAGGCTAGAAGTTCCAATGTTGATGGTAACCCTTGGCCCCGCGCAAGCGGGGCCTTTTTCTGGGCCCGCGCCTCGGGGATGCTCGAGCGAGCCTACACTTTGAGCGTCATCGCCGGGCTGTCCCGGCGACCCCGATCATTTGGCACGGCCGTGCCATGTTAAGCGGGGTGGCCGGGACAAGCCCGGCCATGACCGTTTGTGGTGAACGCACCTTTCACGCTATTCGGAAGGAACGTGCCCAAGCGCGGCGCCGCGAACCTCAAGGCATTGAATTTACCGCCCGCGATGCTCAAATCTGGTGCATCGAAATGGGGCTGCAATGAATTCCAATCTCCCTCCTCACTGGATGTGGTCGGAGGCCTGCGAGATGCTGGCGCGGGCCGAGCGGCTGCATCGCGAGTTCTTCCGTCCGGGCGGATCGGGCGTCAGCGCGCCGGCGTGGGAGCCGCCGGTCGACATGCTGGAAACCGAGCGCGCGGTCCTCGTGCTGGTCGCGCTGCCCGGCGTCGATTCCGACCGCGTCGAGGCTGCGATCGACGGCAATGACCTCGTGTTCTCCGGGACCCGGGTGCTGCCGCCGGAGATGCAGTCCGCCATCATCCACCGCCTCGAGCTTCCGCAGGGACGCTTCGAGCGCCGGGTCCGGCTGCCGGCCGGCCGCTACAGCGCCGTCCAGCGTGCAAACTGCAACGGCTGCCTGGTGATCACTCTGCAGAAAGCGGGGGCCGCTCGTGGCTGACGATCAGAAGGCCTGCAAACCAGGGCCCGCAAGTTCAAGGTCCGCCCGGCCAATCCGCCGAAGGCACGTTCAATCCGACGCCCCAGGGCGCGCCGGCCGCCGGCACGTTTGCGCCGGGCGGCGCGGTGCATCTGCCGCCGCTGCCGCCTGATGCGCTGATCATCGTTCCGGTGCGCAACACCGTGCTGTTTCCCGGCGTGGTGCTGCCGATCACGGTCGGCCGCCAGCGCTCGATCGCGGCGGCGCAGCAGGCGATGCGCGAGCAGCGCCCGGTCGGCATCCTGATGCAGCGCGACGCCCAGGCCGACGATCCCCTGCCGATCGACATGCATCGGATGGGAACGGTCGCCAACATCGTGCGCTACATCACCGCGCCGGACGGCACGAACCATCTCATCTGCCAGGGCGAGCAGCGCTTCCAGATCGTCGAATTCCTCAACGGCTGGCCGTTCTTCGTCGCCCGCGTGCTGCGCATCCCCGAGCCGACCACGATGTCGGACGACATCGAGGCGCGCTTCGTCCATCTCAAGGGACAGGCGGTCGAGGCGATGCAGCTTCTGCCGCAGGCGCCGCCCGAGCTGCTCGCCGCCATCCAGGGCGTCGAGACGCCGGCCGCGCTCGCCGACATGGTCGCGACCTACATGGACGCGACGCCCGACGAGAAGCAGGAGATCCTCGAGACGATCGACATCAAGGCGCGCATGGACAGGGTGTCGCGCCTGCTCGCCCACCGCATCGAGGTGCTGCGGCTGTCCGCGGAGATCGGCCGCAGACCAAGGCGGCGCTCGACGCGCGCCAGCGCGAGGTGCTGCTGCGCGAGCAGATGGCGGCGATCCAGCGCCAGCTCGGCGAAGGCGACGACGGCAAGGGCGCCGAGATCGCCGAGCTCAGCGCAGCCATCACCAAGGCGAAGATGCCGAAGGAGGTCGAGGACCAGGCGCGCAAGGAGCTGCGCCGGCTGGAGCGCATGCCGGAGGCCGCCGGCGAATACGGCATGGTGCGCACCTATCTCGACTGGCTGATCGAGCTGCCCTGGGCGCTCCCCGAGGAGACCCCGATCGACATCGCGCAGGCGCGGCGCATCCTCGACGAGGACCATTTCGGCCTCGACAAGATCAAGCGGCGGATCGTCGAATATCTCGCCGTGCGCAAGCTCGCGCCGAACGGCAAGGCGCCGATCCTGTGCTTCGTCGGCCCGCCCGGCGTCGGCAAGACCTCGCTCGGCCAGTCGATCGCGCGCGCCATGAACCGCAAGTTCGTGCGCGTGAGCCTCGGCGGCGTGCACGACGAGGCGGAGATCCGCGGCCATCGCCGCACCTATATCGGCGCGCTGCCCGGCAACATCATCCAGGCGATCCGCAAGGCGGGCACGCGCAACTGCGTGATGATGCTCGACGAGATCGACAAGCTCGGCGCCGGCATCCAGGGCGATCCCGGCGCGGCGCTGCTCGAGGTGCTCGACCCCGAGCAGAACAACACGTTCCGCGACAACTATCTCGCGGTGCCGTTCGACCTGAGCCGCGTGGTGTTCATCACCACCGCGAACATGCTCGACACCATTCCCGGGCCGCTGCGCGACCGCATGGAGATCATCAGCCTCGCCGGCTACACCGCGAGCGAGAAGCTCGAGATCGCGCGGCGCTATCTCGTGCGCCGCCAGTTCGAGGCGAACGGCCTCAAGGCCGGGCAGGTCGAGATCACCGACGCGGCGCTGCGCGAGATCATCCAGCGCTACACGCGCGAGGCCGGCGTGCGCAATCTCGAGCGCGAGATCGGCAAGGTCCTGCGCCACGCCGCCGTGCGCATCGCCGAAGGGCAGGGCGGTCCGGTCCGGATCGATGCCGGCGATCTCGCCGCGATCCTCGGGCCGCCGATCTTCGAGGACGAGGTCGCGATGCGCACCAGCGTCCCCGGCGTCGCCACCGGCCTCGCCTGGACGCCGGTCGGCGGCGACATCCTCTTCATCGAGGCGAACGCCAATCCCGGGCACGGCAAGCTCATCCTCACCGGCCAGCTCGGCGAGGTGATGCGGGAGAGCGCGCAGGCCGCGCTGAGCATCGTCAAGAACCGCGCGGGTTCGCTCGGCATCGATGCCGCGCGCTTCGACAAGACCGACATCCACATCCACGTGCCGGCCGGCGCGACGCCGAAGGACGGCCCGAGCGCCGGCGTCGCCATGTTCATGGCGCTCGTCTCGCTGCTGACCGACCGCACCATCCGCAGCGACACCGCGATGACCGGCGAGATCAGCTTGCGCGGCCTCGTGCTGCCGGTCGGCGGCATCAAGGAGAAGGTCGTGGCCGCGCACCGCGCCGGCATCAAGCGCGTCATGCTGCCGGCGCGCAACCGCAGGGACTACGAGGACATTCCGGAGGAGGCGCGCGACGCGCTCGAGTTCGTCTGGCTCGAGCGCGTCGAGGAGGCGGTCGGCGAGCGCTCGAGCCCGCCGAGGAGAAGCCCGTCCGCCGCCTCGCCGAAGCGGGGACGACGTAACGTTCGTCCCCATCACCACCGTCATCGCCGGGCTTGTCCCGGCGACCCCGATAAATGGGGCACGGCCGTGCCTTGTTAAGCGGGGTGGCCGGGACAAGCCCGGCCATGACCGTGCAGTGGAAACCGGACTTCCTCACTCCCCCTTGATGCCCGCCTCCTTCATGACGCGCGCATACTCCTCGAACTGCTTCTTGATGTGCGCGGCGTAGGCGTCGCCGCACATGCCGACCGGGTAGAGCCCGATGGCGACGAGCTTCGCCTTGACGTCCGGCACCTGCATCGCCGCGGTGAACCACTCGGAGAGCTGCGCGACCTCGCTCTTCGGCGTCTTCGCCGGCGCCAGCATGCCGAACCAGACTTCGACCTCGAAGTCCTTGTAGCCGAGCTCCTCCATGGTCGGCACCGCGGGGAGGGGATCGATCCGCTTCTTCGAGGTGACGACGAGCGCGCGCAGCTTGCCGGCATTGACCTGCTCGACCACCTCCGAATAGTTCGCGAACACCGCCGTCACGTGCCCGCCGAGCAGCGCGTTGATCGCCGGCGCGCCGCCGGTATAGGGGATGTGGGTGAGGTTGACGTTCGCCGCGTGCTTGATGAGCTCGATGCCGATGTGCTGGGTGGTCGCCGGGCCGACGCTCGCAAAGGTGAGCTCGCCCGGCTTGGCGCGCGCGGCGGTGAGGAGATCGCCGAGGGTCTTGTAGGGCGAGGTGCTGTTGACGACGACCACCTGCGGCGACGACAGGAGATAGCAGACCGGCTCGAAGCTGGTGAGCGGATCGTAGTTCACCTTGCGCAGGATCGGGTTGATCACCAGCGAATTGGCGCTGATGACGACCGTGTTGCCGTCGGGCGCCGACCGCGCCGCGGCCTCGTAGGCGATGGTCGCGCCGGCGCCCGGGCGGTTCTCGGTCAGGATCGTGAGCCCCTGCGCTTTGCCGACCTGATCGCCGAGCAGGCGGGCGAGGATGTCGGCGCTGCCGCCGGGCGGGAACGGCACGAGCACCTTGATGGTGCGCGGCTGCGCCGATGCGGGAGGAGCGCTCAGGGTCAAACCCGGCCGGCGATCGCCAGCAGCGCGAACATGGAAGCCCCGAGCCATTTGCGCATCACGCTTCTCCCCGTGGTTCGTCTTTTTTGACGGCGCGGCCGCCTTGTCGATGCGGGGCCGCTTCCTCCTGAGATTTAGCTTTGGAACCCGGTCGCGGAAAAGCCTGTTTACCAGCGACCGTCTGTCACTGCGCGAGGTTCACTCGGCGCAGTTCCCTCGCCCAATTTCCGCCCACGTACAAGCCGGGGTCGCGACCGATCCTTCCCCGAATTGCCCACAAAGATAGCATAAGAACGCTGTCTCTCCGGGCTGCGGCGGCGACAACATCTTTTTTGTTCCTGCTTATTGCAGGACTGCGCTGCAGTAGCTTCAATATCCGGTCCGTCGTTGCTGGAGAACACTTTGCACTTACTTGGTTCGATCAATCCCCTCTACGCCACATCCGGCCTCGTCGTCGGCTTCATCGTCGGATTGACCGGGGTCGGCGGCGGATCGCTGATGACGCCGATCCTCGTCCTGCTGTTCGGCATTCACCCCGCGACCGCGGTCGGCACCGATCTTCTCTATGCCGGCGCGACCAAGGCGGTCGGCACAGCGGTCCACGGCCGCAACGGCGCGGTGAGCTGGCGCATCGTCGGCCTGCTCGCGGCTCGGCAGCGTTCCCGCCAGCGCCGCGACGCTCCTCGTCCTGCATGCGCTCGGGCCGCGCACGCAGGCAACCTCGGCGCTGATCTCGTTCGTGCTCGGCTTCGCGCTCGTCGCGACCGCGGCGAGCATCCTGCTGCGCAGCCGCCTGATCGCGCTGACGCAGAACGCCGAGGCGCAACCGCCGGCACGGCAGGCCGTGCTGACGGTGATCACCGGCGCGGTGATCGGCGTACTCGTGTCGATCTCCTCGGTCGGCGCCGGCGCGATCGGCGTCACCGCGCTCTATTTCCTCTATCCCAAGCTCCCGGCGAAGACGATCGTCGGCAGCGACATCGCCCACGCGGTGCCGCTCACCCTCATCGCCGGCTCCGGCTACTGGGCGCTCGGCGCGGTCGACTGGGCGATGCTCGCCTCGCTCCTCGTCGGCTCGATCCCCGGCATCATCGCCGGCAGCGCCAGCGCCCCGCGCATTCCCGAGGGCGTGCTGCGTCCGATCCTCGCCGTCGTGCTGGCGCTGGTCGGCGCCAAGCTGGTGCTGTCGTATTGAGCCAAGGGTTGCTGTACAACGACTATTGGTTGCGAGCCATATCCCGGAACGAGGAGCAGTTCGATCGCAACAACGCTTCGGTGTTAGGGCGCTGAAGGTCTGGCCGCTAATTCTCAAATTGCGCGAGTGGCAACGGTCGCCGAAGTCCGTTCGCGTCTGAAGCATCCCAGATGACCCCACCGATCCCCGTTCCAATTTTTGACGGCCACAACGACGTATTGTTGCGCCTCCATCGACGTGGAGGAACCGATGCGCCCCGATTGTTCCTTGAGGGAGCACCGAAGGGACATTTGGATCTGCCAAAGGCGACCGAGGGAAGGTTTGCCGGCGGCCTGTTCGCGGTGTTCGTCCCGTCGCCCCGTCAGCCAGATGCGCCGGTCAGCGATGCCACTGGCCCCAATGCGGAAACGACCCGTCGAACGGCAGCTCCGGTTGACCTCGCGTCCGCCCAGAGCGTCGCGCTCGGAATGATTTCATTGCTGCTGCGGATCGAGGCAGAGTCCGACGGTCGCGTTCGTATCTGCGACCGGGTGAGTGACATTGCGCAGTGCATGAAAGATGGCGTGCTCGCAGTCGTTCTTCACATGGAAGGCGCGGAAGCCATCGACTCGAATTTCGAAATGCTGGACGTCTTGAGTGCCGCCGGCCTCCGTTCCCTCGGCCCAGTCTGGAGCCGGCCGAATGCGTTCGGGGAGGGCGTGCCGTTCCTGTGCCCATCGTCGCCCGACACCGGCCCGGGTTTGACAGACCTCGGGAAGGAGCTGGTGCGCCGATGCAACAGGCTTCGTATCCTCATCGATCTGTCCCACATCAATGAACGCGGATTTTGGGACGTGGCAGCCATCACCGATTCGCCCTTGGTGGCTACGCACTCGAACGCCCACGCCTTGAGCCCGCATTCCCGAAATCTGACTGACAGGCAGCTGGCGGCAATCCGCGATACGAACGGCCTCGTGGGCGTCAATCTTGCCACGGCTTTTCTGCGCCCGGACGGCGCGCCGAATGGCGACGCATCACTTGAACTGGTTCTTGAGCACTTCGAATACATGATCGCTCATGTGGGAGAGGACGGCGTCGCCCTGGGATCCGATTTCGACGGCGCCAGGATGCCATCTCAAATTGGAACTGCCGCCGGGCTGCAGACCTTAGTCGAGGCGATGCGGGCCCGCGGATTCGGGGAGCCGTTGATCGAAAAGCTCTGCTTCAGAAACTGGCTTCGCGTGTTGGACGCGACTTGGAGCCGCCGCGTATAGTCGCTGCGAGAGAATTCGCGAAGGCGAGGGCAAGGAGATTTCAGATGCGTCTGCCACTTATTCCGCCAGGCCAGCTCACGGTCGAACAGAAGGCGCTGTACGACGAGATGCGCAAGGGTATCGCGAGCAACTTCAACGCATTCAAGGTCGAACGCGAGGATGGTGCGCTCATGGGGCCGTGGAATCCGTGGCTGCACGAGCCTGGTATTGGAAAGGCAATCTGGGACCTGACGCTGGCCATGACCGCTAATGCTTCACTACCAGACAATGTGCGTCAGATTGCCATTCTCGTCGTTGGTGCGCGGTTCGATGCGGCTTACGAAATCTACGCCCACATTGCGGTGGCCGAGAAGGAAGCGATGAAGGCGGAAAGGCTGGCGACGCTGGTAGCCAATCTGAAGCCCGACGATCTTGATCCGAAAGAGAGTATCGCATTCGACTTTACGTATGCCTTGGTTCGCGGCGGGACGTTGCCCGAGCCTCTCTACCGCCTCGCCGTCAAGACGTTTGGCCAACACGGCACCAACGAGCTGGTTTATCTCGTTGGTCTGTATTGTCTTGTGTCCACGACCCTCAACGGGTTCAACGTCCCGGTCCCCGAGCGCGAGTGAGTTTGCTGCGGTGGCACGCCACCTTATTCAGGGGGCCGCGTGCAGCTTTCGTTCGGAGGCCGCGTAGGCACGGCGCGAAGAGCGCGCCTTTGCCCACCCCTTCGTCTCAACCCCGCCAATCCGCTGACCGATAGACGACCTTGCCGCCCACCATGGTCATGTCCGCGGCGATGTCGCGGATCTCGGGCTCGGGGCAGGTGAGGGGATCGGCGGTGAGCACCGCGAGATCGGCGAGCTTGCCGGGCTCGAGCGAGCCCTTCTTGTCCTCGTCATAAGTGAGGTAGGCGCCGTCGACGGTGGCACAGCGTAGCGCCTCCTGCCGGGTGAGCGCCTGCGCCGGCGCGATCGGCGTATTGGTGACCCGCGAGAGCCGGGTCACGGTTTCCCAGATCGGCCAGAACAGCGATACCGGCACGTTGTCGGTGACGAGGCCGACCTTGACGCCGGCGTCGAGAAGATCGCGCAGCGGCGTGTTCCACGCCTGCCTCTCCGGCGGCAGCTTCGCCTGCCAGGTGTGGCCTTCCTTGTAGAGGTTCGAGTTGGTGTGCGGCGTGACGACGAGGCCCATGCGCACGATGCGCTCGATGTCATGGGGCGTGAGCACGTTGATGTGTCCGATCACCCAGCGCCGACCCTTGAGCGGCACCTCGCGGTCGACCTCTTCGAGCAGATCGATCAGGCCCGGCGACACGTTGGTGTTCGACACCGGACGGATGTCGTTCTTCGCGCATTCGAGGAGGATCGCCTTGACGCGCTCGCGCGTCTGGCCGGTGTCGTAGTTGAAGCCGGCCCAGCCGGTGTAGGGCGAGGCCGTGGCGCGCACGTCCTCGGCGGACGACCGGCCGATGTTGACGTGAAGCCCGGTGACCTTGAGCCAATCGTCGCCGAGGCCCGGCTCGCCGATCCAGCCGGCCCAGGCCTCCATGAACGGCCCGAGCGGCGCATCGCCGATCGCCTTCCAGTTCGGTGCTGAACACCAGCGCCGAGCGCATGGTGAGCGTGCCGTCGCGCCAGGCGTCCTTGTAGGCGCGGATCACCTCGTTCGCGATGCCGTGCTCCTCGAACACGCTCGTGGTGCCGAACGCGTGGTAGGCCTGCGCGGACAGCGGCAGCGCGCGGGCGCGGTCGGCGCGGGTGAACTCGGTCGCCTTGCGGAACCAGATCAGCTCGGCGGTCGGCTGCATGCCGTCCTCGATGAAGACGCCGGTCGGATCGCCGTTGGCATCCTTCTCGATCGTGAGCGCCGCGACCGGCGAGACGGTGTCGCGGGTGATGCCGGCGCGCCGCAGCGCCTCGGTGTTGGCGCAGGCGACGAGCGGCGGGGTCGAGCGCCAGAATCCCCAGATCGAGCGGATGAACACCGGGTTGTTCGGCGCGGCGGCGTCGAGCTCCTGCCGCGTCGGCCAGCGCTTTTCGGCAAGCGTGCCCGGCACGTCGAAGTAGAACGGCGGATCGCCGATCGGCATGGTGACGATCCATTCGCCGGGCGCGCGCGAGCGCGCGAGCTCGGCGATGCGATCCTGGATGTCGCGGATCGAGCGCACCGGCCCGAGCGCCGGGAAGATCGACTTGAGGCCTTCCCGGTCCATGTGGGCGTGGCCGTCGACGAGGCCCGGCACTACGGCCTTGCCCTTGAGGTCGATGACGCGGGTCGCAGGCGCCGTGACCGGCGCCATCGCCTCTCGTGGACCGACCGCGGCGATGCGGTCGCCGGCAATCGCGATGGAGTTGGCGATCGAGAACGTGCGGTCGACGGTGATGATCTTGCCGTTGGTGAGCACGACATCGGCGGGGCGAACCAGCGGGGTCGCGGATACCGCCGGCACATTGCCCTGGGCCCGGACAGGAGCGCCGAGAGCGGTGGCGGTTGCCGCCGCTGCCGTTCCGGCCGCCGCTTTGAGCAGGTCGCGGCGTTGTATTCTCGTGTCGGCCATGACGAAACGCTCCGATCGCGTGCGTTGTCCCGCGTCGAGATTATGCGCTTCTCCGTGCCGTGCAAACCGGGGTGGCTTGCCATCCTTCCGTCGAAGAAAAAAGCCCCGCGGAGGGCGGGGCTCAAGTCGTTACACCAGAAGAGCACCCCAAAGGGGGCGCATCGCACCTATGGGCTTATCGCGCTTCGGCGCCCGAAGCGATTTCGTTTTTTCGATAGGGGTTTTCCAAAACGAGAAGGCACCGCAGGTCGCCGGTCCTCAGGGTTGCGCGTATAGATCGGCGACCCGCCGCGTCGCGTCGCCACTGATTGCGCCGCGACCAGACTTCGATAAACTCGCGCGGCGTCGCCCACGGTGCCCCCATGATGCGAGTCTTCACCTGCCTTGTCGCCGATCTCCTGCCGATCGCGAGCCATCCGCGCGACGGCATCACGGATTTGCGCAGCATCGAAGCCGTCTGTCCGGGCGACGCAACGTTCGACATCGTCACTGAAAGGAGCTTCGCATGACAAGGCCTTGGTTCGTTGCGGCCGCGCTCGCGGCATCCGCCGCTCTTCTGCCATTGGCGGTGGGCGCCCAGGCGCCATCCGACGAAGCGCCGCCCCCTTACCGCCCGAGCCTGGCGGACCTCATGAGCACCACCGTCCAGCCGCGTCACATCAAGCTCGCTTTCGCGGGCCGCGAAAAGAACTGGGCCTTCGCGGCGTACGAAGTCAAACAATTGGGCGACGCGTTCGATCGCCTGTCGGTCCAGTGGCCGCAGTGGCGCCGTCAGCCGATCGTGGAATTGGTCGAGACCATGATCAGGGACCCGCTGTTCGAGCTCGACAACGCCATCAAGAACCAGAACATGGCCCAATATATCGTTGCCTACGCTCATTTGACCGAGGCCTGCAACGCCTGCCATCAGGCCGCGCTGCAGGTTCCGGTGGTCATCGTTGACCCCAAGGACTCGAGTTTCCCGGACCAGGAATTCCGGCCAAAGCAATGACCTGATGCCTTGCTGTGGCAATCGGCCCTGTTGAGGGCCCGCCTCGAATAAACAAGGTAAGGCCCGGACGGGCCTTTTTCGGGAGGAACTGCGCGTGAAGAAGATCATGATCGGCGTCGCCGCGGGCGTGCTCGCGCTCGCCGCGGCCGGTGCGGCGCTCGCCGAGGACATCAAGGTCGGTGCCGTGCTGTCGATGACCGGGCCGTTCAACACCAACGGGCGCGACGTGCTCTCCGGCGCGCAGCTCTACCTGCAGCAGCATGGCGACACGGTGGCCGGCAAGCAGGTCAAGATCATCGTCAAGGACGACGCCAGCAAGCCGGACGTGGCCAAGCGGCTCGCCCAGGAGCTCATCGTCAACGACAAGGTCGGAGTGCTGATAGCTGGCATCTCGCCGGCTGCATTGTCGATCGCCTCGCTCTCCACCGAGGCGAAGATCGCGACGGTGGTGGCGATCTCCGGCACCTCGGTGGTGGTCGAACGCTCGCCCTACATGGTGCGCACGAGCTTCACGCTTGGCCAGTCCTCGGCGATGATCGCCGACTGGGCGGTGAAGAACGGCGCCAAGAAGATCGTGACCCTGGTCGCCGATTTCGCGCCGGGGCAGGAAGCAGAGACCGCGTTCAAGGAGGTCGCCACCAAGGCCGGCGCGCAGGTCCTCGCCTCATTGCGCGTTCCCCTCGACAATGCCGACTTCGCGCCGTTCCTGCAGCGCGCCCGCGATCTCAATCCGGACACGCTGTTCGCCTTCGTGCCGAACCATCAGGCGAGCCCGCTGGTGAAGCAGTTCCTCGAGCGCGGCATGGACAAGTCGGGCATCCGTTTCGTCGCCACCGGCGATCTCACCCCCGACGACGACCTGCCCAACATGACCGATGCCATGCTCGGCGTCGTCACCGCGCACCACTACTCGGCGCTCCACGATTCGCCGCTCAACAAGGAGTTCGTCGCGGCCTACGAAAAGGCGAATAGCGGCCGCCGGCCGACCTTCCATTCGGTGAGTGGCTACGACGCCATGCACCTCATTATGGAAGCGCTCAAGAAGACCAACGGCAACACCAACGGCGACGCGCTCATCACGGCGATGAAGGGCATGAAGTGGGAAAGCCCGCGCGGCCCGATGTCGATCGATCCCGAGACCCGCGACGTCGTGCACAACGAGTACATCCGCAAGGTCGAGAAGGTGAACGGCGAGATGTACAACGTCGAGTTCGCCACCATCGAGGCGGTGAAGGACCCGCTGCACGGCGCGAAGAAGTAAGCGCGGCGCAACCGCTTGCTTTCCTTCCGCCGCGGGCGCGGATAAGCATGCGCCATGCCGGGACTGCGCGATGCTTTCATTACCGGGACTGGCGCCTTCCTTCCCGGGGAGCCGGTCGCGAATGATCGCATGGAGGACTTCATCGGCCGTGTCGGCGGCCGCAAATCGTCCGCCGGCAGGCGGGCGCTGCGCTGGAACGGAATCGATACGCGCCACTACGCGCTGACGCCGGCCGGGGAGCCTCTCCACAGCAACGCCTCGATGTGCGCGGCCGCCGTCATGGCGGCGCTGGAGGATGCCGGACTTGGACGGGAATCGCTGCAGTTCCTGGCGACGGCGACGACCCAGGGCGACCTCCTGGTGCCGGGCCACGGCAGCGCCGTGCACGGCGAATTGGGTGGCGGCGCACTGGAGCTCGCGAGCTTTCAATCGGTCTGCCTCTCCTCCCTGATGGCGGCGAAGGCAGCTTGGCAGGCGGTGCGGACGGGCGAGGCCGAATGCGCAGCGGCGGTGGCAGGCGAGTTTTCCTCGCGCTGGTTTCGCCCGGGCTTTTACGAGGACACGAGCCTCGTCGACGCCAAGGGCCGGCTCGCCATCGAGGCGGATTTCCTGCGCTGGACGTTGTCGGACGGCGCCGGCGCCGTCGTCATCGAGCCGAAGCGGCGACGCGAGGGTCCGGACCTGAGGATCGAATGGATCGATCTCACCTCGCTGGCCGGCCGTTTCGATCCCTGCATGTGGGCGGGCGCGGCGGCGCCGACGCGCAGCGACATGACGACGGCGTGGAGCCATGCCGGCCCACGCGCCGCGCATGCCGGCAGGCGCGATTGCGCTGCTGCAGGACTTCGCGCTCCTGAAGATCATCATCCGCGCCTGGATCGGCGTCTACCTGGAAAAGGTCGACAACGGCCGCATCGATCCGCAGCGCGTCGATTGGCTTCTGTGCCACTACTCGGCACGTTCGCTGCGTCAGGAGATCGTCAGTCTGCTGGAGAAGACGCAGGCCATGATCCCGGAAGAGAAATGGTTTACGACCCTGCCGACCGTGGGCAATGTCGGCTCCGCGTCGATCTGGCTGATGCTTGACGCATTCCTGAAAACGCGCTCTGCCAAAGTCGGCGACAGAGTGCTTTGCATCGTTCCGGAGAGCGGCCGGGCGATGGTCGGCTTCATGATGCTCGAGGTCGTCTGATGAACATCGTCGAAAAGGCACCCGGACAGGACACAACCGGCCAGGACACTACTGGCAGGACAACGGCAGGACTTGGCGGTCGCGGACGTGCTGCGCAAGCTCGCGGTGGTGTGGGCGGACTTCGAGGGGCGTCTCGAGGCGACGCCGCTGATCCGCAAGCTCACCCGCGGCCGGTTCGAGCTTGCCGACTACCAGGCGTTCCTCGTCAACCTGCGCCAGCAGGTCAAGGACGGCGCCCTGTGGATGTCGCGCGCGGCCTCGAACATCGGAGAGGACCATCTCGAGCTTCGCTCCACCCTCATGCACCATGCCGTGACCGAGCATCGCGACTTCCGCATGCTCGAGGCCGACTATGTGGCGAGCGGCGGAGATCTTGCGGCCATCCAAGGCGCCGAGAAGAACATCGGGTCGGAAGCGCTGTCGGCCTGGATGTTCCACGAAGCGTCGCGGCCCGAACCCGTTCGGGCTGCTCGGCGCCATGTTCATCATCGAGGGCCTCGGCTCGATCAAGGCCTCGGCCTGGGGCCGTCTGGCGCAGGATCGCCTCGGCCTCGACAAGAATGCGGTGAGCTTCCTCCTCTATCACGGGGAGAACGACGCCGAGCACATGGAAGAATTCGAAGCCATGTTGCGCATGGTGCTGCCCGATGCCGCGACCGCGGTGCGGATCGTGACCTGTGCGCGCGTGACGGCGCGCCTTTATGCGCTGCAGATCGAGGAGATCGCCGCGTGAGCGCGAATGCCTTCGATCCCAACCGGTTCGATCCCGGCCGGTTCGACCCAAAGGACCCCGATCCCTGGCTGGCGCTCTATCTCGACCAGAGCCTGCCGATCGACGAGGGCGCCAAGCTGGCGCTTCTGAACGGCAACCGGTCGGTGTCGCGGCGCTGGCTGTTTCCGATCGCGCGGCCGTTGATCTTCGCGTTCTTCATCGTGGTGAAGATTCTGCGCGCGATGTCGCCGCGCTGGCCGAATTGGAATCGGCCGCTCCACGAGTTGATCTATTGGGGCCTGAAGACGTTTGCGTCACCCGAGGCCAACACGCTGATCCTGCGGCATTTCACGCTCGCGACCGAGCTCCTGGGCTTCATCAAGGCCAACGCCGGGCCGGTCCATATCGACAGCTGGCCGCTGCGGCCGACGCGCCTCGAGGACCTGCGGGACAACGTCTTCCTTCAGCATGATCTCAACATCTACAATTTCATCATCCAGCTCAATCAGAGCCTGCGCGCCGAAGGCCGCGATCTCGCGCCGGTCGCCCGGCCGGATTTTTCCATGATCTCCGACACCCCGATCGCGCTCGCGCCGCTCCCGCATGGCCCGCTCAACGTGATCGATGTGCAGACCGCGGTCGAAGCCTATACGCCGCTCTATGCGCTGTTCCTGCCGCGGGAAGATTTCGTGCGCGCCGCCAATTCGCTTCAGCTCGACGAGGTGATCGCGATCTACATCGCGAAGATCCTCGGCACCGACTATCACCTCGCCTTCATGAAGAACGGCCATCCGCTGGTGCCGCTCTCGACCTTGGAGGCCGGCTACCGGCTGATGATGCACGGGCTCGACGTCGAGGGGCTGCACGGCTGGCTGCGTATCCTCAAGCGCCGCCAAGCCGCCGGACTGCCGATCGACCCACGTTCACCGACTGCGGTCGCGGTGGTGTGACCATTTCTTCTAACGTTCGGACTTGCGGCGGCGCCCGCCTCGTGCGGCACGCTGACGCGAGATCACGTGAAGCCACTGAAGTTATCTTCGGAGCGGCGCTTCCTGCGCATAGCAGGCCAGCCCTTTTGCATTCCCTCGAAACGCAGACTCCTGTCGATATGTCGGCGATACACGTCGTTATTTTCTCTTGCCGCGCAACTTGGGTGCTCCAGCAAGAGCAACTGAAAGAAGCGCGAGGAGACGCGGTTTTCGAAATCCCGAAAGCCGATATTAAACGTGCATAAACACGCTACGCCGCGGCCCAAGCCCACAATCAACAAGGATACTTGCTCTCCTAAAAATTTTCGGTAGGGCTTGAAACGTAAATTCCAAGCATCGTGCGCGCGCCGCTCCATAAGAGCGGTGCCGATTTCAGTCAAAACGCAGCGTCCGCCGTAGCGCCAAGTTCGACAGTACCGGTTCGCATCGCGGGCCGGCGCCGATTTTGGCGCGTCCGGAATTCGGATGCATGCAAATCACCGGGAGGAAACAAATGAAGATGACTTTGTTGGCCGTTGTCGCAGCATCAGCGGTTTCTTTGACCTTGGCTTCGCCGGTGTCGGCAACGCCTGCAGACGGCGCCGCCATCGCCCGCATCGGGCATCAGGTCGATCCGGCCGTCAATGTCGCGACAAAAAAGAAGAAGACCGCCGCCAAGACTTGTCCCGAGGGTCAGGAAATCAGCGTTCGCACCGGCAAGTGCCGGCCTCCGACGTCCGAAGAAAAGTGAGCTACCGCCGGCTGATCGGTGATCGGGCCGCGCTGTCGAGCGCCGATGCGTTCGACAGCGCCCTCCGACATCCTCGCGCGGGGCGAACCCGCCGCGTCTTCATCACCCGGACGGACAGCGAGAAAGTCCTCCAGAACGTGAAGGAGCTTGTCGCCTCGGGTCCGTTCGAACCAGTCGTCGCGCGGGAACGCGGCGCGGCGGCCGCCCCGCTCCTGTACGACCTGATCAATCAGATGCGCGGCTGCGACACGGCGATCATTCATGTGACCGGGGGCCCTGCAACGGGCGGTGCGGATCGGGAGCCGCTCAGCGGTGACGTGCTCATCGAAATCGGGGCGGCGATGGCGTTGTATGGACGCGAGTTCGTTCTTCTCGCTCGATGAGGCCATCGAGTTGCCGCCGAACCTGCGCGGGTTGCGCGAGTGCCGCTACCGCGGCGACGAATTGAACAAGCCGGAAATCGTTCGGCTGTTGCGCGCCTTCAGCAGCTTCATGCAGTGGCCGTCGGGAATTCCGGTCGCCTCTTCTGCCGGCGGGTCCTCATTTTGGTTTGCGCAGCAAGCGGACGCGGTCGCTACTAAACACTGATCGGCGTTGCCGTCAGGGCGGCGCCTAAATGGCGGTGAAGATGAGAGACTTCAGTCTTGGAATCTGGGGTCTTGGAATCTGGCGCGCCGCGCTCGGCGTCCTTGTTTTCGGCGCGACTCCCGTCGCGGCTCAACAGATCGAGCCGACTCAGCCGTCGCTGTCGCAACGGATCGAGGCCGCTGCAAAAGCGGCCCTGAACAGTCCGCGTCTTCAAGGCCTCACGGAACAGCAGCGGATCGCACGTGTGGAATTCGTGGCGGGCAATACGCTCGTTCTGCTGTCCCACGAATTGGGACATGTGCTGATCGCCGAGATGCACCTGCCTTTGCTCGGGCGCGAAGAAGACGCAGCCGATACCTATGCCGCGCTGCGGCTGCTCGCCATTGGGACAAGCTTTTCCCAACAAGAACTCGCCCAAGCGGCGCAGGGCTGGTTCTTGAACGACCGGCGCGATCAGGAGATCGGGGAAAAGCCGCTCTACTACGATGAGCACAATCTTTCTCAGCAGCGCGCCTATCAGATTCTGTGCCTGATGGTCGGCTCCGATCCGGACAAGTTCAAAGGCCTTGCCGATCAGATGAAAATGCCGGCTGAGCGCCAGCGCACCTGCAAACGGGACTTCGCCAAGACGTCGGAGGGCTGGCAAACGGTTCTCAAGCCCTGGCTTCGCGAACCCGGCGATCCCGAAACAAAAATCGACGTGGTCTATGGCGACGGCAAGGGAATGTTCGACGGCGTCGCGAACATGTTTCGCTCGATCCGTTTCCTGGAGACCGTGGCCGCGAATTCTGCTGCCCGCTACAAGTGGCCCCATCCGTTCACGTTGAAGATGGAGAGCTGCGGTCGCCCCGGTACGTATTATGAAGACGAGGAGCGGATCGTGACAATATGCTACGAGACGCCGTTCGATTTTGCCGAACTCTACCGCGTCTACGTCCAGCCGCCGCCGTTAGCGGCGGCTGCGCCGATCGCGGCAACGACGACGCGGAAGCGCAGATCGAGGTGAGGGAAGGCGATCATTCGCCGATCCCTCGTGTGAGCTAGATCGTCCACGCCAGCAGTGACGCCCATGCTTCAGGCGCTCGACCTGCCGAGCCGCATCCTATGGGCTAAAATCGGTAAAACCCTACCGCGCAGACCCCAGCCTGCGGCCGAAATCTACTTTGCATGGGGTTGTTCCTCGGTATTTGCGCGAGCGAAAAAGTTTTCGCTTCACACCAGCGCGAGGTCGCGCGGCGGGGCGCCCGGGAAGATCTTCTCGAGCGCCGCGCGGTCGAGGCCGTAGGCGCGTTGGAATAGTCCTCCGAGCAACATCCGGTAGTCGGTGAGCACGGGGTAGTCGCGGTTCTGGAACAGGCTCGCCTGGGAGACCTTGACCTGCTCGCCGGCGAGCCGTCCGCCTTTGACGGCGCCGCCGAGCACCCAGTAGACGCTGCCGTGGCCGTGGTCGGTGCCCTTGTTGCCGTTCTCGCGGAAGGTCCGGCCGAACTCGGAGATGACGACGACGAGCGGTGTTGCTCCACGCCTCGGGTCCGAGCTCCTGCACATAGCCGGCGAGCGCGCGGCCGAGCTCGCCGAGCCGGCCGGCGAGATAGCCGTTGGCGCCGCCCTGGCCGACATGGGTGTCCCAGCCGCCGACATCGACAAAGCCGAGATTGAACTGGTCGCGCATCAGCCGGCCGATGCGCCGCGCCGACAGCTCGAAGCCGCGCGCCGAGACGGCGCCGCGATCGGCGGCGACCATTTCCTCGGACACCGTGCGGTAGACGTCGTCGCGCACCTTGAAGCCTTCCGACACCGCGCCGGCGAGCGGGTCTTTGGCATACATGCTCTCGATGAGCTTCGCCTGGCGGTCGTCGACGCCGGGCTTGCCGACCGAGGCGATGCCGATGTTCGGGATCGACTCGCCGCCGCGGAAGACGAGCGGCAGCTGCTCGGTGTAGGCGATCGGCCGCGCCTTGGTGAGCACGCCGACGAGCCGCGCCATGAATCCGGAATTGTAGTTGCGGGTGCGCGTGCACCGGCTGGCCGAGCTCGATGGTGTCCTGGGTCTCGAAATGGCTGCGGGTGAGATCGTCGGTGCCGGCGAACGGCACGAAGGCGAGCTGCTTCTTCTGCCACAGCGGATAGAGCGAATCCTTGAGCGCCGGATGCAGGCCCCAGTCGGCGTCGAGCGGGAGCGCGGCATCGGCCGTGCCGGGATGCGGGCGGGCGATGGCGAGCGTCGGCCGCGACTGGTAATAGAAATCGCTCGCGACCGGGATGACGACATTCGCCGCGTCATAGGCGCCGCGCAGGAACACCACGAGCAGGCGCGTGTCGGTCTTCGGCGCCGCCCACACCCGTCCGGCGACGGTCATCGGAACGCTCAGCGGGAGAGTTGCGGCCATTGCCTTGAGGAGATCGCGCCGGTGCATGGTTCACCTCACCGCATGAATTCGGGGGAGGACAGGAACAGCGTGTTCCAGTCCTGGGGCGACACCGCCTGGTCGAGCGCGGCGCGGGTCGGCGGCGCTCAGGGTCTGCTGCAGGCTCGTGAAGTAGAGCGCGTTCTGCAGCTGCGGAAACGCCGGGCGGTCGACCGCGTCCGGTCCCGGCGGCTTGAACAGGCCCGCGGAGTTCGATGCCGATCTGCCGCGCGATCTCGAAGCGCACCGCCATCTGGCCCGGCCCGCTCCACGCCGCGGCATTCATCGGATAGCCGTCCGGCGTCTCGTGCGCGTAGAGGCCCTGCGCCAGCCGGGCGAGCCAGCCCTGGATCGGGCCGGTGTTGAGCACGACCTTGTCGTCATAGGCGAGCCGCACCGCGGACAGCACGAACTGCATCGGATCTTTGAACTTGGCCTTGGGCGCCGCGTTGAATTCGGGCGAGCGGAACATCAGCCCGAGCACGCTCGCGATGTCGCCGTCGGTGCGCTGGAAGGTCTGCGCCATGCGCTGCGACCAGCGCCGCGGGCGGATTGTCGGCGACGAAATAGGTCGCGATCTGCCGGCAGACGTGGTTCGCGGTCGCGGGATGGCGGGCGAGGATGTCGAGCGCCTGCTGGACCTCGGGAAAGCCTGAGCCTTCGATGGTGTGGCCGAGGAAGTGCTTCACCGAATAATCGTGCCGGTTCGGGATTGAACTCGAACAGGCCGGCGCGGATGTAGCCGGGCGGCACCGGCGGCTTCGGCGGATCAGGTTGCACGTTGACGCCGACGCCGGTGAGGATGCGCGCGAGCTCCTGCACGTCCTCCTGCGTATAGCCGGAGCCGACGCCCATGGTGTGCAGCTCCATGATCTCGCGGGCGTAGTTCTCGTTGAGGTGGCCCTTGGCGTTCTCGGCGTTGTCGAGATAGCGCAGCATCGCCGGATGCTTCACCGTCGCCTCGAGGAGATCGCGGAACCGGCCCAGCGCATAGGGGCGCAGCGCGTGGTCCTCGTAGTCGCCGATGGTCGCGCGGATGTCGGACTTCGCCTGCAGCACGTTGAAGTGGTTGAACCAGAACCACGTCATCTTCTCGCGCAGCTGATCGGGCGAATAGAGGTCGCGCAGCAGGCTGCGGGTCGCGGCCTGGCGCGCCGCATCGTTCATCGCCTGCTGGTAGCCCTGTTGTGCCGCCTTCTTCTGCTCGATGTCCTCGACCTGGTTGGCGGCCTTCGATTGCGCGGCGAGCGCGATCGCGCTCTCGGCCACCGGCTTTGCCGCGATCGGCATCGCCGCGACGATCGCCTGCGCGGCGGCCGGCAACCGGTCGCCCGGCGCGGGATGAAGCTGCGCATCGAGCCAGCGGTCGCGCCCCATCGCCATGTACTGCACGGCGGTCGATGTGTTCACGCCCCAGGTGACGCGGTCGATCAGTGCGAGATCGGACGCGCTCAGCGTCCCGGTCAGCGCACCGGCGCCCCAGCAAACCGGCGCCAACGCGACGGGCAGGAGAATCGTGAAAACGGCGAAGGTGCGTATGCGCGGCATCTGGCAACCGTGGCAGATACGATGACGTGATTATGCCTCTTGCACACGTGAATGCCTCGTGAATCGGGCATTCATTTGGACGGTGCGTCGCGCTGTGATTTGTACAAGCGCGGAAGCCGCATTGAGGCCCGTTGGCGATATGGAAGGTCCCAACGCTGGGAGCTGCAAGTTCCCTCTGCAAACAAACAACACCTAACAACGCATAACGGGTGTTTCCCGCGGCTCGGGGTAGGGTCTAACGTCAAAGGGCGATTGCGGCGTACCGGCCCCGCCCCGAGAAACTGTCACATTGGTTTGCGACGTTGGAGTGCCGTGATGTTTGGAAGAAAATCCCTTCCCTCTCCAAGCGCTTCGGAACCCGGCCCGGCGTGCCCGGATCGGTTCCGGAAGAGCAGCGAGCCGTTTCGGTCGACGACGGCGCGAAATCAACGCACGTCGATGCCGCGGGAGGCGCCCCGTCGGTGGGCTCAGGTCTTTTGCGGCGACCGAGGCTGCTCGCCGGGACGCTCGGCGTTTTGGCCCTGGCGATCGCGCTTTGGTTCGGCATTCCCTGGATCCGGTTCGCTCTCAGCACGGTTTCGACGGATGATGCATTCGTGAACGGTCACGCGACATTCGTCGCGCCTCGCGTCCACGGTCAGGTTTCCCGCGTTCTGGTGGATGACAACAACCGTGTGAAAAAAGGAGATCTCCTTGTTCAACTCGACAAGGAGCCGTTTCAGGACGCCGTCGCGGTGAAGAAGGCGGCCGTCGATACCGCACAGGCGGATTTGGAGGCGGCCAAGGCCATGGCGCGGGGCATCGAAGCACAGGCCATGAGCCGGCGCTGGAACCTGCAACACGCCATGGAGGAGGTCGAGAATCAAATATCGCTGCTGCGTGCCCGGGTTGCCGGCGCTCGAAATGAGCAGGGCGTCGCTCAAGCTTGCGGAGCTCGAGTTCGAGCGGGCCAAGCAGTTGATCACGTCGGCGACGACCACCCAGCAGGAGTACGACCGACGGCAGGCCGCTTTGACGATCGCTCGCGCACAGGTCACCCAGTCACTCGCCGATGTGTACCAAATCCGGGTCTCTTTGGGGTTGCCGGCGCAACCCGAGAAGGGTGGGGATCTCGCCGAAGTGCCGCCGGATCTCGATCAGACCTTCTCTTCGGTCCTGCAGGCACAGGCAGACCTCATTCAGAGTGCGGCTGAGCTCGGCGTCGTCCATTCGTACGGGCTGACGCCGAAGCAGATGCTCGAGGAGTTCGAAAAGGCCAAGGCAACGTCGACCGCACGTTCGCTCGGTTGGCCGCGGAGGCGCCGGCCGTCAAGCAGGCCGAGGCCAAGCTCGAAGCTGCCAACCGCGATCTTGCTCTGGCCGAGCTCGACCTTCGATATTGCGACATCGTCGCGGAGATCGACGGCGTCGTCACGCGCCGAAATGTCAATCCGGGCAATGATGTTCAGGTCGGGCAGAGCTTGATGGCGATCCGCTCGCTCACCGAGATTTGGGTCGATGCCAATTTCAAGGAGACGCAGCTGCGCGACCTGCGCATCGGCCAAGCCGGTCGATCTGTATGTCGACATGTACGGCGACCGACAGGTGTTCAATGGCCGGATCGCCGGCTTTACCATGGGGACGGGATCGACACTCGCGTTGCTGCCGCCGCAGAATGCCACCGGCAACTTCGTCAAGATCGTCCAGCGGCTGCCGGTGCGAATCGAGCTTGAAGGATACGACCCCGACAGGAAGCCTCTGTTCCTCGGCACTTCGGTTGTTCCATACGTCTATCTCGACAAGCCGCTCGCCGGACCCGATGCCGGGAAGTTTCTTCAAGGCTACGTGCAGCGATCGCCCGCCATCGGTTCGGCCGCGAGCCCGTCGGGCGTCGACAAATGACGGAGGCGGTCCTTTCACCCTCCGAGATCCCGCGCGGGGGGAAGTCCCTGGGTGGTGGCCGCTATCGTCGTGGTGCCGACCTTCATGGAGGTGCTCGATACGACGATCACGCTGGTCGCCTTGCGATACATCGCCGGCGGCCTGTCGGCTACGGTCAACGACGGCGAATGGGTCATCACCAGCTATCTCGCCGCCAACGCCATCATCCTGCCGATCACCGGCTGGTTGGCGGCCCACCTCGGTCGGCGCAACTACTTCCTGCTGTCGATAGCCGTGTTCACACTTGCCTCGGCGCTGTGTGGAATGGCCACCAGTCTCGGTCAGCTGATCGTGTTCCGCGTGGTGCAGGGCCTGGCGGGGGGCGGTCTTCAGCCTTCCAGCCAGGGCGTGCTGCTGGACGCCTTCCCTCCGGAGAAGCAAGGCATCGCGATGACGCTGTTCGGCTTCGCAGCCCTGCTGGCGCCGATCGTCGGTCCGACCCTCGGCGGCTGGATAACGGACAGCTACTCGTGGCGGTGGGTGTTCTTCATCAACGTCCCGGTCGGTCTCGTGGCATTTGCCGCGTGTTATGCTCTGCTCCGGGATCCGGATTATCTCACGAAGGAGCGTGAGGAGCTGAGGAAGCAGCCGTTCCGCTTCGACTCCGTCGGCCTGTCACTCCTGGTCATCGTCATGGTCTCCTGGGAGGTGATGCTCAGCAAGGGACAGGAGTGGGACTGGCTGAGCGATCCATTCTGGCGTGTGCAGACGCTGGCGACTTTTTTCGCCGTGGGCCTGATCGCGCTGATCTTGTGGGAGCTGCGTCACCCCAGCCCCGTGGTCAATTTCCGACCAATGCGGGAGCGCAACTTCAGTGCGTGCTGCCTGATCATCTTTTGCATCTACATGGTGCTTTATGCCGCCAGCACGTCGTTGCCGGGGTTGCTGCAATCCCTGTTTGGGTACGATGCGCTCAGCGCGGGTTTGGTCATGTCGCCGGGCGGGTTCTTTGCCGTCGTCGCGATGCCTGTCGTGGGCTTGGTGCTCGGCCGGGGGACGGACGCCCGGTGGGTGATCATCACCGGCTTGCTCGTCATGACCGCCGGCAACTATTGGATGTCGCAGCTCAACCTGGAGATCAGCCCGGGCCAAGTCGTCTGGCCTCGAGTGGTGCTGGTCCTTGGACTTTCGATATGCTTTGCCCCCGCGAATGTGGCGGCCTACCTCTATACTCCACCGCTGCTACGCGGAGCGGCTGTCGGCTTGTTGAGTCTGCTGCGCAACGAGGGAGGCAGCGTCGGGACGTCGTTGGCGCAGACGGTGCAGGAGCGCCGTGACCAATTTCACACCCTGCGGCTTGGCGAGTCCCTCGATGCTTTCAACGCCGGCTGTGGTTTCCTTCCTGGAGCAGGCTCGGGGAGTGTTCCTGCAGCAGATCGGCGATCCGGTTGCCGCGCAGCAGCTGGCCTGTGCAGGCACTCGAGAATCTGCGCCAGCAGCAAGCATCGGCACTTGCTTATTTCGATGTCTTTTTGATGTTGTCCGTGGTGACGCTGGCGCTGGTACCCGTGGTGCTGCTGATGAAACGCTCGGTGGCCCAGAAAGGCGCCCACATCGGTGGCGAATGAGCCGCATGCCGAAACGAAATCCGGAGGGGGCATCGAGGCCATCACCCCGAGTGCAGATTCCGCGGTTTGCTGCGGTTGATCCGCGCTACGTGTCCGCGCAATCACCGGCGCAGGTTGCGGAACGCCTTCTTCCAGATGATCGTGTCGATCAGCGATTTCTCGTTGTCGCTGGTACGAATCACAGTGCCGTCGTCGGACAGCGTGAAGCGGATCGCGGTCTTCTCCTCGTCGGTGTGGTCGAGCATCATCGTCTGGTAGTAGACGAGCTGGACCGACGGGTTGAGCTTTTCGACCTTGATGGACACCGGCACCGGCATCTTGGCGATGTGCTGGTAGAGGTGGATGTTGACGGTGTATTCGCCGGGCAGAGTTCCGCGCAGGCTGACGAGTTCCTCGCGGATCGGCAGCCGGATCTTCTTCTTCTCGACCATGGTGAAGTCGTTGGTGTCGCCGCGGTCGTCGCGCTCCAACGTCATCAACCCGACTTCTCTCTGATTGTACCAGACGAGCTTGCCGGCGGGGTCCTGGACATAGAGATCGATGTCGTCCGGATGCTCGTCCGGCCAGGTCATGGTGATCAGGAACTCGGCCTTCTTCTCGATCTTGCCGTCGCTCACCTTGGGGTGCATGGCGAGGAGCGCGACGAAGAACAGGAATGCGATGACCTGCAGGGCCTTGAACAGCACGACCGTGAACGGATCGAAGCGCTCCTCGCGCAAGTAGATTCCAAAACCATCCATTCCGACGATCCACCATGCGCCCTAGCCGGACCGGCTGCGGCCCGGATATGACGCCCCATAATACCGGTTATGACCCCCCATGATAGCCGGGACGGCAGGCGCCGCCACAACCTTGCGCCGCTGCGTCCTGTGATCACGCGGTCCGCTCGCAGCCCGCCGCCCGAATCGCGGCTGCGGGGCATTATGGCGTCGATATGGCGGGCTGCTGAATGCCGGATAAATCCCTCAGTCATGCCTCGTTCGCCTTGTCCGCGTTATTGTCCGAATCGTGGGGCGACCGAGTTTTCCTCCCTTTCAAATCGCAACGGAGAATCATCCATGATCACATCATCACGCCATCTGGCGCGCGCGGCCGCCGTCGTTCTTCTGCTCGGCATCGGCACGGGCATGGCTTCCGCGCAGGCCGTGATCGTCGAAAGGGCCATGCCGGCGCCGATCGTCGAGGTCGTGCCGGCCGCGCCCGGCCCCGGCTACAACTGGGTGCCCGGACACTGGGCCTGGCGCAACGGCGCCTGGTTCTGGATCAAGGGGCACCACATCCAGGGTGTGGTTCCGGTGATGCCGGCGCCGGTCGTCGAGGTGGTGCCGGTGCGGCCGTCGCCCAATCATATGTGGGTCAAGGGCCATCACGTGTTCGAAGGCGGCCGCTGGAACTGGACGCCGGGCGTCTGGGTGCGCCTCTGAGCGAGCTAGGAACTCCGCAGCCGGCGAGGCCGACGGCTTCGCTGCGCTCGACCGAGTAGTCGCCGAATCGCTTTCGGCAATTCGCCTGGAAGACGTCGGCAGGGGAGGCCGCCCAGCATTGCGGGCGGCCTTCGCTTTTTCGCGCACGGAACACGCCGCGGGCTTGCCGAACGCTACGGCTCGCCCGGCTTGAACGGCGGCTCCTCGCCGGGCGGCACGCTTTCCTCGGCCATGGCGAGCAGCATCGCGACGGTGATGTAGGTGCCGGCCACCGCGGTGAGATCGACCACCTGCTGCTCGCCGAGCAGCGCCTTGGCGCGGGCGAAGGTCTCGTCGGAAACGGCGTGCTTGGTCGTCAATTCGGTGACGAAATCGTAGACGATGGCTTCGTCCGCCGCCATGCCGGACGGCCGCTTGTTGGCCTTGAGCTCGGCGATGATTTGTGGCGACAGCCCCGCCTTGAGCGCCAAGGGCTCGTGAGCGAACCACTCGACCTGCGAGCGCCACTGCCGGCCGATGATCAGGATCGTGAACTCGTTGAGCCGCAGCGGCACCGACGAGTTCCAGCGCAGATAGGCGAGGAGGTCGAACATGCGCTGGCCGAACACCGGGCTGCGCAGCATCGGATTGTAAGGACCGGCGATGCCGACCCGCGATATCTTCATGATCGCTTCGCCGAGCGGGCGCTGGGCGTCGCTCAAGTCGGCCATGGTGAGCTGCGGGAAGCGCGGCGTCCTTGCCGGTTGCCGTAGCGGCGCCGGCGGCGATCCATCCGACCGCCGCGAACAGCGCAGCGGTTGCCGCATATCCATAAATGCTCATGGCGTTCCTCCCGAAGCGATCATTTCCTCCCCGACTTCGGGGAGGGAGGTGGGGTCTAAGTTAGCGCGCAAAGCGCGATGAGCGAAAGCGGTTCAGTAAAGCCCGCGCGGATGCAGCAGCGCCTAGCAGGCTGCGGAAAAAGGTTTTGAGGAGGTGTCGGTACGCAACATTGATTCAAATCCGAGGTCGATGGCGCACGAAGGATTCAATCGAGCGCCGATTTGGATTCGAATGTTGCGCACCATCAACATCTCTCTGAGTTTTTCCGCAGCCTGCTAGGGCGCAACAAGCGAAAGCGCATTGCGCCGGCCAGCGGCGCAATAAAGGGATTGCACCCTACGACCGTGAGCAATCACGCGGTTCGGCGAACCCCACGCGGTTCGGCGAACCCCACGCGGTTCGGCGGACAAGTGCGGTCATTCCGCCGTAACTTGACGGCGGCACTGTCGCGCCCGCTTCTTTCGCCAGACGGCGACCCGATGATGGAGAAACCTCTTTGACGACGTCTTCCGTGCACGCGAGGAATTGGTACCCCAGCTCGGTTTTCGGGTCGGGCATCATCGGCGGTGTTGCGACCGTTGGGGTTGTCGCGGCTGGCGCGGCGATCGTCGAGGCGGCACTTATTCCCGGGTTGTTGATCGGCGCCGCTGCGGTGTTGGCGCCGCGGCTGCTTCCCCGTGACATGTTGAGCGGCTTGCGGGATCGACTGCGGCGCACCGCGTCCTCCGCTGCGCAGACGCCTTCGGCGCCGCCGGCGCATTCTGCGGATGCGCCGGCGTCCGACGAGCCCGCGTCCTTCGACACGTGGCGCGCGGTCGTCAAGACCTTCACCTACCGCGCGGCGGTCACCACCATCGACTTCGGCGCCAATTATCTCGTGATCGGCGAACTGGCGACCGCGGCGGGGTTGTCGAGCTTGTCGCTGGTGGCCGGCCCGATCGCCTATTTCGCTCATGAGGCGGCTTGGCACTATTACGGCCCTCTCTCGGCGCGACATTCCAATCCGCGCGAGGCCACGGTGCATGTGCCGATTCCGGGTATGGCGAAGGTCGAGGAGAATGGGCAAACGCGTTTCGCGAGCGTCGAGGTGAGCCGGGCTTTGGCCAAGACGATCACCTACGAGGTCGTGACCACGGTGTCGGAATTCGGCGCCAACTATTTCTTCGTCCGCGACCTCGTGGCCGCCGCGGGACTCACGGCCTTCAGCGCCGTGGTCGCCCCCATCGTTTATTTCGTGCACGAAAAGGCTTGGGATTATTACGACGCCACGAAAGGCCGATCATCGCCCGCGGCTCCGGCCCCGAAGTTATTGCCAGCGGCTCAGGCGGCTGATGTGATGCGTGCAACTGTAGGGCGCAATACGAGCTTATTGCGCCGACGACAAGCTCAGCGGCGCAATGAAGGTATTGCGCCCTACAGGTTGCCGCGATCTGCAATGACGGGAAGAGACCCCACCCCGCCCTCCCCGAAGGCGGGGAGGGAGAAGGTCGCGCTACGGCCCCAGGCAGCGGCCCATGAAATCGCGGCGATCCGTGCCGCGCACCTTCTGCGCCACCGCCTGCTTGAGGCAGGTCAGTCGCGCCTCGGCGAGGCAGACCGTGGCAAAGTCCCGCAGGTCGGGGCCGCGGTGGCCCCTGGTCATGCCATCCTGCACGCATCCATCGAGCCGGCGTTTCTCGGCCTCGGGAACGAAGTCGGTCGAGGGATCGGTTGCGGCGGGCGCGATTGAGCCGGGGCCGGGTGAGAGAGTTGGGCGGGGGGCTCGCTTGACCGGCGGCGTCGGCGTGAGCGCCGCGGCGGCATTGGCCGGGAACTGGCTCGGAGCTCGGGTTTGCGCCGGGGCTTGGGTTTGCGTCGGGACTTGGGTTTGCGCTGATGCTGGCGGTTGCGCCGGCGCCTGCGTGGGGAACCGGGTCTGGGCGGCAGGCGGAGCGGCTGGCGGCTGAGCCGTCGGACTCGATGGCGCCGGTGCCGGATTCTGACTGCGCCTGGTTCGGCGGGAGTTGGCTCACCGTCATCTTCTCGGCGGTCGCCGAGACGTGCACCGGCTTCGGCATCGGTGTCGCCGTGGCCGTGACCGGCGCCGTCCCCTTGCTCATCGCCACCTTCGCCTCGAGCGTGTCGAGCGCATGCAGCGGGTCCACAAGCCCGTATCCGAACTGGCTGTCGCGTCCCTTCGGCCCGAGGTCGCGGGCCGACGAATAGAGAACCTCTTCGAGCGTGGCGGTGTCGATGTTCGGGTCGCGTTCGATGATCAGCGCGGCGACACCGCTGACATGGGCGGTCGCGACCGAGGTGCCGGTGGTGTAGCCGTAGGTGCCGCCGGGCGCGGGCTCGAGCACGTTGACGCCGGGCGCCGCGAGGGCGACGTGCGGGCCCTGGTTCGCCTGGGGCAGCAGCTTGTCGTTCTCGTCGACGGCGGTCACCGCGATGACGTTCTCGTCGGCGGCGGGGTAGAGCGGCGGCGATTGCGGCCCGGCATTGCCCGCCGCGGCGACCAGCACGATGCCCTTGTCGTGCGCTTTCTTGAGCGCATGCGACAGCAGCGGGTCATACGGGCCCGCGAAGCTCATGTTGATGACCCTCGCACCCTTGGCGATCGCCCAGTCGATGCCGGCGAGGATATGCGCGGTGGTGGTCTGGGCGGAGCTCTGCGCCTCCGGGCTGAAGGCATGGATGGCGAGGATGCGGGCGCGGGGCGCGACGCCGAGCAGCTTGCGATGGGCGACGATCGCCCCGGTCATCTCGGTGCCGTGCTCGTCGGGCTTCTCGCGATTTCCGACCGCGTCGAACGAACCGGCGATGGTGCCGCCGAGATCGGGATGGCTGGTGTCGATCTGGGAGTTGATCACGGCGACCAGCACGCCGGCGCCGGTCGCGATCTTGTGGGCCTCGGTGAGGTGGAGCTTCGCGACCGCGTATTGCGCGGGGTCGCCGTTCGGCAGCGGCGGCAACGCCGCCAACGACAGCGGCGCCAATGACAGCGGCGCAGGTGTGCGGGCATCCTGCTGCAGCCGGTAGACATAGTTCGGCTGCGCGACGCCGATGTTCTGGCCTTCGAGCTCGCGCACCACGTCGGACACCGGCCGGCCGTTGTCGATGCGGAAGTGCAGCAGCGTTCCGCCGGACAGCGAAAGATTGTGCGAGGCGACGGTGACGAGGCCGAGCCGCCGTGCCGCGGCGTCGACCGTCGCCGGCGGCACGTTGGGCGGGACGTGGAAGACCATTTCGTTGGAGATGAACCGGGTTTCGCCGCGCGGCGGCACCCCGGTGAAGCCGGCTTCGCCGATGAACGGGCGGCGCGGCAGGCCGTTGCGTGGCATGCCCTGCCGGGAACCCGCCGTTGCGGAATGCGTTCACGGGCGCGTTGCCGCGCCCGAGCTCGGGCCGGCCGAGCGAGGATCTCGCGGTGCTGTCCGGCTTCGTTGCCGCGCCCCGGTTCGTTGAGGCGATTCGCTTCGTTGGTTCGGCCTGCTTCGTTGGGACGGCCTGGCTCGTTGGCGCGGCCTGGCTCGGTGGGACGACCGGCGTGCTCCTGCGGACCACGCTCGAGACCCTGTGGGCCGTGTTCCTGAGGGCCACGCTGCGGCAGTTGGCCGGTGTGCTCGGGCGGCGCGCCGCCGGGACCGTGCACTGGCGGCCCGGATGGTGCTCCTGCGGATGGTGTGCCCGCTGATGGCGTTCCGGGTGGGCCGGCGGACGGTGTTCCCGGCTGCGCCGGGCCTGCGCCGGGCCGCGACGGCGTTGTCGCCGGCCGCGCGAAACTCGGCGTCGGCCGCGCCGTTACCGCCGGCCGTGGTGCCGCCGGCACGGCAACCCTGCGCAGGAACGTGGCGCTGTCGCCGGCGTTGCTCAGACCGATGAGCAGCGTCGACGCGAGCAGGCAAATCCGGACCATCGCACGCTTGCGGAACGCAAGCGGACGGACGTGACGGACAAGAAAATGATGTGGCATGGAGCCCCAATCCTCCATGCCGATCACCTAGGCCGCGATTGCGTCGACTTTGCGTCGCGCGCGCGTGCAAGCTGCGACGCTGTTATTTTTCCAGCGGGCTTTCGTTAACCGGATCGCGTGTTGGGCGGCGCAACGTGGAAGTGTCGAGGCCTGCCGAATTCCGCCACACTGGAACGAAGCGTCTCACTGGCGCGTTTGGTGGCTACGCGGCGCAATCGGTGCGCTCGATGCTTGCGGCGCGATGCTTGCGGGAAGTCGAAGCGCTGATCCAAGTTGCTTGCTGACGCGGACGATGCCAACGCTCTTGTACGCTGTCGATTGACCAGCGAACAGGAGGATGTCGCATGAGGGTGTTGGCGGTGATTGCGGGCGTCGTGTTGATCTCAGCAAGCGCTACGGCACAAGTGAAGGAACAGTGTGTGACACCGCAGCTACCGGACATCGAGAAAGTCAGCGAACTTGTTCACGCCGATTGGGTGAACAAGAAACGTGCCGAGGGCGTGACATCCCGCTTGGCGGTGTGGGGCGAGGAATTGGTCCGCCCCTACAGCGAACTCTCGGACAGGGCGAAACAACTGGATCGGGACACCGTCGTGGTCGTCTACGAAGCGATCCGGCAGGCGGGCAAATAGCGCGGCGCTTGCATCGAGCTGCCGGTGTGAGGCTACCATCGACGCTGGCTGCCCCTCGAAGTTTCGCGAACTGCAATGCGCAGCGGAAGTTCAATCAGCAACGCATGTACCGTCGACCGTCACCATAACCCGAGTGGTCGCCAGCAGGTGTTTTCCGGAATCTCCCTCCATGCCGGCAGCGTCGGCGTAGCCAATTGCAGCACGCGGTTCGACAGTTTCAGCAATTCCGTAGCAGTGACCGCGTCGTCGGTGCGCTTGCTCAGCTCGATGCACTCATTCGCCAGTTGTTGAACACGTTCGTCGCTCACAAGCGCAATCATGGCGTTGGCCTCCTTGTCACGTCGGCCAAACACCGGATGGCGCCAAACCGTTCCCTGCCACCGTGATCACTCCAGCGGCGTGGCCTGCGCCTTCTTCACATAGGCCGCGACGTCTTCCTCGATCAGCAGGCGGTCGCGGGCGAGACCGTTCGCCGCGGCGGCGACCTTGCTCACGTAGTCGTCGCGGGTGGGATAGCGCTCCTCGAGCGAGGGCCGCGAATCACCGCGCGCGAGACGCTCCGCCTTGGTCTTGGCGAAGGCGATTTGCTGGCCGGCGGCATCGCAGCCGTCGTCGGCTCCGGCGGGGAAGGCGCGCAGCGCCCAGCCGGTATAAGTCGCGAGCGGCACCGCAACGTCGGGGATGCGGACGCCGGCGAGGTTGTTGCCGTCGGCGTCGGTCTTCGGCACCAGCATCGGGTAGGGCGTGGCGACGAGGCGCGGCGGCAGGACGGTGAGAATGCCTTGCGCGAATTGCGGGCCGAAGTCGAACAGGTCGCCGGTGTGCATGCGGCCGTTGTAGGTGACGCCGCGGATCGCCGGGAAGCCGACCTTCTCCTGCGGCAGCGGCGGCACCAGCGTGCCGTCGGCGACGCGGGGCACCCGGCTCGCGGGCGGCTCCTTGCCGGTGCTCACCCAGTCGTCGAGGGCGACGAGCAACGCGCGCAATACGGAATTGGAGACAAGGGAATTGCGCGGCTGCTGGCAGATGCCGCGGCCTGTCGGGCCGACCGCGCCCGAATGGGGCAGGCTGGAGATCAGATAGGAGCGGACATTGGCGGGCTCGGTGGTGCGGTCCTTGCCGGTGGTGTCGACGAGGCCGACGGCCATGTTCTTCGACCAGTATTCGTTCTCGGAGTTGACCTCGAAGACTTTGGGACAGGTGTTGCTGGCGGTGCAGCGCGCGAACCGCCCATCGGTCTTGCCGGTGATTGGATCGAGCACGACCTCGTTGGTGAACGGGCCCTGGAATTCCGGATACCAGCGGGCAATGTGCTGGCGGTGGGTCCGCCCCGGCTGGGCGAAGCGATAATTCATGAAGATGCCGGTCGAGCCGCCGATCCAGTTCTCGATGCCGGACAACACCGGCCGCCCGGCTTCGTCCTCGTTGAAGCCGAGCCAGACGAAGTCGTGCAGCGTGCGGCACGGCTGCGAGCGGCACGAGGTGTAGATCTGCTTGACGTCGCCCGCGAGCGGATTGGCGGTGCCGGCGTCGTCGCGCTCGGCGTAGCGCAGGAACGAGTTGAAATCGCGCAGCGCAGCGAAGCCGAGCCCGGCGACCAGCGGATTCTTCGCCTGGTAGGTGAAGGTGTAGAGCGTGCCCTGCGCGAACGGGGTCTTGTCCGGCACGAGGCGGATCGCTTTGCCGGCCTTGTCGGCGAATTCCCACTGGTCGGCCGGCACGACAGCGGGCTCGTCCTCGTAGCGCGTGCGCACGGTGAGCGTCGCCTGCGACTTGTCGAGGCTCGCCGCGGCATAGGAGAGCCGGCCGGCGAAGGTGCGGTCGTTGTCGATGACGAACTCTTCCATCGCCGGACCGACGATCGGCGAGCCGTCGGCATTGACCGCGACGGGTACGCGGATGGTGAACCGGCTGTCGCCCGGCGGCGCGGAAATGTCCCAGCCGGCGGTGGCGATGGTGTAGCCCTGGCGCAGGACGAAGCCGTTGCCGGCATCGTCCGCCGCGGTCGGATTGTTGCCCTCGTCGGCGTGGGCGTCGTTGTATTGCTGGAACGCGCCGAGATTGCCGCGGTTGTTGACCTCGAACCACAGGCGGTGATTGCCCTTGGCGAGGTCGACCGGCTTGAGGACCATGAAATCCATGTCGTACTCGACCATGCCGCGCGCATTCTTCGGCGCATGGGCGATGTCGACGATGAGCGCATTGCGCGGGTCGTTCGGATCGACCTCGCCGAAGGCGCGGCCGACGAGCTTCTCGTAAGCGCCGACGGTGCCAAAGCTGCGGCCCTGGAAGGTCGGCTGCTCGACGCGCTTGATTTCGATGCGGGTGATCCGGGCCTGCGCTTCGGTCGGACCGAAAGCGGAGATGCCGGCGACGCCTGACGCCATCACCGCGATTGCCGACAAAAAGGTCGGCGCGGTCTTGCGTGCACGCGATGGCGGTCGCAGCGATAGCGTCATCGGAAGTCTCCTGAGATCGTCGGGAGCATATGTTGGGAATGATCGCCAAGGGCCGGGTCACCGGCCACTGACGATCAAGCGCGATGCGAAAAAGTCGTGATGAAGCCGACGGTGGGCCGCGTCATCCGCGGCCCACGCTTTCTCGACGCTTTACGGAACGATGCCGTCGCGGCCGACGTTGATGCGGCCGGTTTCGAAAGTGCCGTCGGGCAGCTTCTTCGCGGCGACGACATTGATCGCCGAGCCCGACTTGAGCTCGCTCTTGTTGCCGATCTCGTACTTCACGATCGGCACGCTCGGGCCGACGACGATCTTCTTCTCGCCGTCCTTGTATTTCACCATGATGGCGCGTCCGTCGACGCTGGCAACGGCATTGCCGACCGCGCCGTTGGTCATGGTGCCGTTCGGTGCGCCATCCCAGTTGGCGCGATGGCCGTCGCCGGTGCCGCGCATCGACTCCGCGAAGATGTGCACTTCGACCGCCTTCTGGCTGCCGTCCGGCTGCGGCAACGCCCCGCTGCCGATGTAGTCGCCTTCCTTGATGTCGGCGAGCGTTGCCTTCACCACGCCGACCACGAGCGCATTGTCGATGAGCTTCAACGTGATCGGCGCGCCGTCCGGCCCCTTCAAGTAGAGCGTATTGCCGTCGACCTTGTCGACGGTCCCTTTCACGCGCTGCGTCTGCTGTGCATAGGCGGATGACGCCAGCACCGCGGTGCAGGCGACGACCGTCAGGAATTTCATGCTTGTCATGTTGGTCCTCCCAGACACTTTAGGGCCGGGAGGATACAACGCCGGCCGGTGAATGCGAAGGGCCGCGCGGCGAGGTTTTGGTGCTGGCGCCGGCGCCGAAGCGGCGTTTCGCCCGGTTCCGCCGCGCCGCTTCGTCCGGGCTGTCGACGCGGGGGGCGCCAGACGGCTACGTCGCTGGACTTTCCCGGGTCGGTGGGCAAAGCTTTTTGCCAACCAACCAGGGAGGACAGAGATGAGCGCTTCGCGTTTTTTCGGACTTGCATGTGCCGCCTTCGCCGTCGTGCTGCAGGCCGGCGTCGCGCGCGCGGAAATCAAGACGCAGTGGGTCGAGTACAAGGAGGGCAACACGCCGCTGCGCGGCTATCTCGCCTATGACGACGCCGTCACCGGCAAGCGGCCCGGCGTCCTTCTCGCCCACGACCGCGCCGGCATGTCCGAGGTCGCGCTCAACGATGCGGCGATGATCGCGAAGCTCGGCTACGTGGTGTTCGTCGGCGACATCTACGGCAAGGACGTGCTGCCCAAGACCGTCCCGGAGATGACGGAGCAGACGGTCATCTACAACAAGGACCGCCCGCTGATGCGGGCGCGCGCCACCGCCGGCTTCGACGTGCTCAAGGCGAACCCGATGGTGGACGCCTCGAAGATCGCGGTGATCGGCTATTGCTTCGGCGGCACCGTCGGGGTCGAGCTCGCGGAAACCGGCGTGCCGATCGTGGGCCTCATCTCGGTGCACGGCTCGTTCCGGAACTTCACGCCGGAAGCAGCGAAGAACATCAAGGGCCGCGTGCTCATCCTCCACGGCGCCGAGGACCCGGTCGCGCCGCTCGAGGAGGTCAACACGCTGATCTCGCATCTGCGTGCGGCGAAGGTCGATTGGCAGCTCGAGGTCTACTCAGGCTCGCAGCACGCCTTCACCAAGCCGCAGAACGCCTCGGAGGAGCGCGCCGACCGCGAATACAAGGTCGCGATGACGCGGTTCTTCCGCGAGGTGTTCGGCCAGGACGTCGCGCAGAAGTAGCGCATGGCAACGCTACGCTTGGTCATTCCGTGGCGCCGCCACGCAGTAGTGGCGGTGGCGAACCCGGATTCGGACTTGATCCATGGTTGCAACGAAGCCTGGATTCCGGGCTCGCGCGAAAACGCGCGCCCCGGAATGACGGTCGCTATCGCATATTGCAATGGCGATCATAGGCGCATCGAGGGGCATCGCTTATTGCAATGAAACGAATAGGCAGTGGCCTTATTTACAAGCAGGTCCCGCCGCCCGTAGATAATGAGCGTCGAATTGCCCGTTCTTGTGGGCTTGAACTGGAGGAATCCCATGGCTTGGACCACCCCGACTCTCGTCGAGATCTGCATCGGCCTCGAGATCAACGGCTATCTGCCGGCCGAGTTCTGATCAGACGCTTCTTCGGACTTAAAGGTCTGATGTTTGCCCGGATAGACGCCCCATGAGGCGTCTATCTGCGTTTATAATAGGCGCTGCGGCGGGGGGCGGCTTCCCCCAATGGAATTGCGGGTGTCCGGTGTGCCGGCTCGCCTGGGCCGGCGACCCCCGCGTGAAGCCGCGCACGCAGGCAAGCCTCGCGGTCACCGCGGATGACCCGGATGCGCCAGACGCCGCATTCGTGCTCATCAATGCTTCGCCCGACTTGCGCCAGCAGATTCTCGCCACACCCGCGCTGCAGCCGCGCGCCTTGCGCGACAGCCCGATCGCGGCGGTGGTCCTCACCGGTGCCGAGGTCGACCAGACCGCCGGCCTTCTGACGCTGCGCGAACGCGGACCGTTCACCCTTTATGCGACCGAGGCGACGCTCGGCATCGTCGCCGCCAATTCGATCTTCGGCGTGCTCGCGCCCGACGTGGTGGCGCGCCGGCCGGTGCGCGCCGGCGAGCGCTTTGCGCTGCCCGGCGGCCTCGAGGCCGAACTGTTCCTGGTGCCGGGCAAGGCGCCGCTCTACCTCGAGGGCGCCGCTCCCGCGCTCGCCGCCGAGACCGAGGCCAATGTCGGCCTCGAGATCGCCTGCGGCGACAAGCGCCTGGTGTTCATTCCCGGCGCCGCGAAACTCACGCCTGGGATTGCCGATCGGTTACGCGACGCCGACGTCGTGCTGTTCGACGGCACGCTCTACACCGACGACGAGATGATCGCGGCCGGCGCCGGCACCAAGACCGGCCGGCGTATGGGCCACATGCCGGTCGGCGGTCCCGACGGCACCCTTGCAGCGCTGGCGGGGCTGGCGCGCCGGCGAATTTTGATACACATCAACAATACCAATCCGATCCTGATCGAGGGTTCGCCCGAGCGCCGCGCCGTCGAAGCCGCGGGTTTCGAGGTCGCCGAGGATGGAATGAGGATCGCGCTATGACCGTGCTGCTGACACCCGACGAGCTCGAAGCGAAGCTGCGCGACATCGGCGCGCGGCGCTATCATCGCCTGCACCCGTTCCACCACATGCTCCACAACGGGAAATGCACCAAGGGGCAGGTCCAGGCCTGGGCACTCAACCGCTACTACTACCAGGCGATGATCCCGGTGAAGGACGCGAGCCTGATCGCGCGCTGCCTCGACAGCGACATCCGCCGCGAATGGCGGAGCCGCCTCGTCGACCACGACGGCACCGCGCCGGGGGAGGGCGGCATCGCCCGCTGGCTCGCGCTCACCGACGGGCTCGGCCTCGATCGCGGCTACGTCACCTCGCTCAAGGGCCTGCTGCCGGGCACCCGCTTCGCGGTCGAAGCCTATGTGCACTTCGTCGCCGAGAAGAGCCTGCTCGAGGCGATCGCATCTTCGCTCACCGAGCTGTTCTCGCCGGCAATCATTGGCGAGCGGCTCGAAGGCATGCTCAAGAACTACGACTTCGTGACCGCCGAGACGCTCGCCTATTTCTCGGCGCGGCCGCCGCAGGCGCGCCGCGATTCCGATTTTGCCCTCGACTACGTCAAGCGTCATGCGAAGACGCCGGAGCAGCAGGGCCAGGTGCAGGCGGCGCTCGAATTCAAATGCGACGTGCTGTGGGCGATGCTCGACGCCCTGCACCACGCCTATGTCGAGCCCAAGCACATCTCGCCCGGCGCCTTCGTGCCGCAGGATTGAGCGAGCGGCTTGTTCTTCGCGGACTTGTCGGCTCGCAAAAAAGCGGGGGCTCTCGCCCCCGCCTCTCTCAGCATAAAATCTTCAAAGATCGTCGGGCCGCCGTCACTGAATCGTAGCGGCGCCCGCCCGACACGCCTGTCCGTCCTCGGCCGCGGTGCCACCGCTGCAGCCGATGGCGCCGATGATCTTTCCGCCTGCGACGAGCGGCAATCCGCCCTCCACGGCGATGGCGCCGAGCGTCAGGATTGGCAGCGCCGGCGGGGTCGCGGTGACCGCGTCCTGGAACACCTTGGTCGGCCGGCGGAACGCGGCCGCCGTCTTTGCCTTGCGGATGGCGACGTCGCTCGAGCCGAACTGGGCGTCGTCCATACGGTTGAAAAGGATGAGGTCGCCTTCGTTCGTCACGACGACGATCGCCATCTTCCAGCCGTTCTTGGCCGCTTCCGCCTCGGCGGCTTCCACCGCCTTTCTGGCCTGAGCGATCGTGACGCCCGGTGAGCCGTAGCTCGGCGGTGGTGCGGGTGTCTGCGCCGATGCGGCGGTAGCGAGGATCGTGGCCGCGCCGAACGCGAGCGAAGTCAGAATGCGAATGCCCATGGATGGTCTCTCCCTATTGTATCGGTGCCCGACGCACCGAGCGTCCGGCATCGATCATGGCATGAACTTTTGCAAGGAAGCCGTGCGGAGTGGCGCATTCGCGCCAAAGCAGAATGGCGTTGTGTCGTCTCCGCTATGGCGGCGGGTCTATTTATCACCGGTCGTGCGCCTCGCGCAAATGCGACCGCGGATGATGCGCCATTCGCCGCGCGCTTATGTCGAGTTGGCGCTCGTCGAGTTGGGGCTCGTCCCACCCGGCGCCGTCACCCGTCGCCAACCTCAAAGTCTCCGGGCTGCGCCGGCGCGATCGGCGTGAAAAGCGTGCGGTCGGGCTTGAGGTCGAGCAATGGCGTGCCGTCCAAACAATCAAGCCCGCGGACCAGCACGACCGCGCCCTCGATCGCGACAAACGATGCGATCGATGTCCCGATGGGATTGGGCCTCACCGGCGTGCGCAGCGAAAAGGTCCCTCTGGACACTGCGTCGTTGGCAGGGCTTTGGCGGATCAGGTCGCGCCGCGACAGATGCAACCAGTACAGCACCTCGATGCGTGAATAGCCTTCGAGGCCGTCCAGCGCCGGTACCCATGGGTCGAAAACTTCGATGCGGCAGAGCGGACCATCGGGGCGACCCTGCCGCGGTGCGATCAATCGCGAGGTCCATGGCGTGGTGATGCGACCGATGAACACGAGGCCCGCATCGGTCGCAAGCGGCATGTCGACCGCCTGCTCCGATGCGCGAATTTCGTTCTCGCGGACCATTTGTATGTCGACCCCTTAAAACAACACGACCGGTTGCGTCGGTGCGGCAGGATGGAGCGGATGCCGGGGCCTGAAAAGTTGCAGACTTTTCGCACGAGGTCATGCTCAAAAAATTCGGAAGGTTCCGAGCGCGATCATGCTCCGCAGCCCCGAGTGGGCTGGTTCGTTGCCGACGCACGAGAACGCTATATTCTTTCCGCTACAGCGGGGGCGTGTTATGTAACGCCAACTCGAAAACGGGAGGAAGCCATGCGGTTTTGGACCACAGGATCGATATTGCTCGGCGCTATCGCCTGCAACCAGGCGGCGATTGCGCAGACTCCGCCCGCGGCGGCGACCGTACGAACCGTCATCGCCGCCACCAAGCTGCCGACCGTGACCGATGCGCCGCGTCATTTCGACGTCGTAAGCGTCGAGCTCGCGCCGGGTCAGAAAAGCGGCGTCGCGAAAGCCGACGGTGTCATCTACCAGCTCTCGGGATCGACCGAAGTCTCGCTCGCCGGCGAGACCAAGACAATCAACGCCGGGGAGGGGCTCTACATCGGCGCCGGCAAGAGTGCGGAGCTCAAGGCCGGCGGCGGCGCGCCGTCGGCGTTCCTCCACTTCTTTCTCGTGCCGGCTGCCGACGTCGACAAGCCGGCCGAGGCGGCTCCGGCCGTCGTGAAGCGGGTCTACCGCACCGACGCGCCGATCCCGGACCTGCGGCCCGGCGGATACGACCTCAACCTCACGCGCGTGACGTTTCCTGCCGGGATGCCGTCCAATGCACCGCATCACCGGTCAGGGGCGGCGCTCTATTACGTGCTGTCGGGGACCGGCGCCAACACGATCGACGGCAAGGTGATTACACGGGCACCCGGCTCGTTCATCTACGAGCCGTTCGATCTCGTGCATCAGTGGGGCAATCCCGGGAGCGAGCCGCTGACCTTCATCACCTTCAACATCAATCCGGAAGGCGTCGCGGCGGTGCTCCAGGGCGCGCCGGCAAAAACGCAAGAAGCTCGGCACTCCTCAGCCGAAGGTGAAGGCGAACGCCTGCACGCCGGGATCGAGGAATTCGATCTCGAAGGTGCGGTCGCGTCGACGGCCCGTTCTGGCGAACGAGCTGATAGAGCCGCTAGCTCGTCACGACGCCGTCGCCGTCGCGTCGACGTCGGCGCCGTGGTCGGCGCCGGGCGGCGCGCCGTCGACGCACCCGGAACCGCACCGGCTTCCGTCTGCGCGCCGGGCCGAGCACGAGATGCAGGTCGCGGGCGTGGAAGCGGAAGACGATTCGTCCGGCGCTGCGTCCAGCACGCTTCTCGCCGTCGACGGTCCAGTGGCCGCCGAGCCCCACTGATTGATCGCGGCGACGAACGGGCGTCGTGTAGGCGTGGCGCATGGTCTTGCGCACGCCGCCGGCGAGGCGAAGTTCTTCGCTCGCTCGTAGCCGACGTAGGTCTCCGCCGACTGCACGGTCGTGAGATCGGGCGCCGCCTGTGCGCCGCTGCCGTTGACGTGCGACGTACCTCGCCGGCAGCCCGCGCTTGCCGTTTCCGCCAGCAGCTGCGCGGATCACGCGCTCGGATTCCTCGTAGCTCGCCTTCGCCGAAGTGGTGGTGGCGGATGCGCCCCTCGCGCGTCGATGAAGTAGATGGGCCGGCCAGTATTGATTGTTGAAGGCCGTCCAGATTGCGTAGTCGCTGTCGATCGCGACCGGATAGGTGATCTTCAGGTCGCGGCACCGCGCGCACGTTGCTCGACGTCTTTCTCGAACGCGAACTCGGGCGTGTGGACGCCGATCACCACGAGGCCGCTGTCCTTGTACTTCTCGGCCCAGGCTTCCACGTACGGCAGCGCGCGCAGGCAATTGATGCAGGAGTAGGTCCAGAAGTCGACCAGCACGACCTTGCCGCGCAGGCCCTCGGCCGTAGCGGCGGCGAGTTGAGCCACGCCGTCGCGCCCGAGATCGAGGGCAGGGCGCCCTCGATCGGCAAAGCATCGGAATTCTGCGTCGCCGCCTTGTTCGACATCATCATGCCCGGGCCGCCGGTCATGGCGTTGGACGCGCCCATCATCGCGTTGGACGCGCCCATCATCATGCCCGGGCCGCCGTTCATGAGGACGGACGGCTGCGTTTTCTCGTTCGCGGGCGCGAGATCGAGCAGCGACTGCTCGTAATTCGAGGTCGAGGCGATCGAGAGCCTGGTGAGGTAACCGGTGTCTAACCCGAGCGCGATCGCAGCGACGCCGGCCAGCACCGCAACGCCCAATCCGCGGCGTACCCACTCCCCGGCGCCGAGCGAGCGCTTCATCGCCTCGAACACGCGGCCGCCGAGAAGGAGAGCGGGTGCGAGTGACGTCGCCGCGCCGAGGGCGTAGGCGAGCAGCAGGAACGAGGTCTCGGTGTTGGCCCCCTCCAGCGCCGCGCCGGTGAGGATGAG
>CAWCCG010000048.1:0-130689 GCA_963793985.1 uncultured Alphaproteobacteria bacterium
CCCTGCAGAACGTTCAGTACAAGACGGAGCGCTACGGCATGACGTTCCAAACAAGCTACAAGTTCGGCCCGTAAGCCTCGACAGTCGCATTCGAAGTGTCCGAACCGGGCAACGACAGCGGTTGGTTCACTGGAGCCCTGTCGCCCAGCACATTTCGCGCCAGCACCGCGTAGGCTGGAGCGAGCGCACGCGCCGCCAGTCCCGTGACCGCGAGGATCGCGATCACCGCCGCTGCATAGGGCTGCACGCGTCGGAGCGCGTCACGCACGCCGGGCGCGGCCGCGACGATGAGGTGCGCGCCGGTCAGCGGCGGCAGCGGCAGCATGTTGACGAGGGCGAACCACAGGCTGACTTCGCCGATCGTCTCGATGATCGCGAAGGCGAGCGCCGATGTCGTATCCGGCAACAGGGGCAGGAGATGGGGCCGCGCGAGGCGAAGCACGACGACGCTCGCGAGCGTCGCCGCGGCGCCGGCGAGAACCACCAGCACCAGGCCCGCTCTCCCGAAGCGCAACAAAGCGGGGTCGATGGCGATCGGCCGGATCCAGCCTGCGGAAAACACGCCCGCCAGCGTCCCGAGCACGTCGAGATGGGCGAGCGGATTGGCGGTGAGACGTCCGTCGTAGCGTGGGCCGGGATCGCCGAGCGCGACGGCTGCGCCGGCAACGGCAATGCCATGGATGGCGGCGATGAACACCATCGCGAGCAGGCGCAGCACGAACTGCTGCAGGGTGTAGTCGATCAAAACCGCACCGCTCCGGACGGTGTTGGAGCATGTTCGGATGGCGTGAACCTACCCACAGTCATCGCCGGGCTCGGCCCGGCTACGACGGTTCCGGAACCGAACATGGTTCAGCACGCTACTTCTTGAGGCTCATCTTCTGCTGGGCGGTGAGGTCGGATGGCAGTTCCTTACCGTCCGGCGCAAACCCGTTGTTGCTGAGAAGATAGGCGATTACATCGGTGTAGGTCTGGTCGGAGAGCCGGCCAGGCCGGTCCGGCGGCATCAGCGCCTTGGCATAGCCGGTGAGGTCCGCGACGCTCCCCGCGCCCCAGTGGTTGTTGAAATAGATGCCCTTGAGGGGCGGGCCGCCGAACTCGCCATTGTCGAGGGTGGAGCCGTGGCACTCCTGGCAGTTCTGGTTGTAGGAGGTGCGGCCGCGTTCGACCTGGTCGGCGGTGAACGAAGGGCCGCTCTGGGCGGCCGCAGGCGTCGTGACTGAGGCGCAAAGCGCTGCTGCCAGTGCAACCACAGTGCAGGGGACGCAAGAGGGCAGGGGACGCATTTTCGGGAACCTCGCAGACGATCGGGGCGAACGTCCTTACCCCAGACGGATAGGGGTTCACCAGCGCCTTTTCGGTCTGGCGGGGACCTCTGGCAGGAATGCCGCGGGAACACACATATGCTAGCATGACTCCTGCGCCGTATCTGCGATCCGACGTCGAGAAAAAGGCTGCGAAGCCGCGCCGGCACCAAGTCATCAGGGAGACGCCGAGGTGAACGAAACACCGACGATCGCGCCGGAGGCGCGGCCCAGATTGCCTCGCGGTGTGCGCCTCGTGCACAACGAAGCCCAGGGCGGCTGGGTGCTGCTCGCCCCGGAGCGCGTGTTCAAGGCCGACCAGATCGCCGTGGAGATCGTGAAGCGCTGCACCGGCGAGGCGACGTTCGACGCCATCGTCCAGGACCTCGCCACGACGTTCAACGCACCGCCCGAGCGGGTGCGCACCGACGCCGCCGCGCTGCTGCGCGGGCTCGCCGACAAGAGACTCCTGGAGTTGTGATGCAGACGCAAGCCGATCCGCGGCCCGCGCCCGCCGCCGCGCTCTTCAGCCCGCTCGGCCTTCTCGCCGAGCTTACCCATCGCTGTCCGCTGGGCTGCCCCTATTGCTCCAACCCGCTCGAGCTCGACCGCCGGACCGACGAGCTCGACACCGCGACCTGGGCGCGGGTCTTTCGCGAGGCCGCCGCGCTCGGCGTGCTCCAGGTGCACCTCTCCGGCGGAGAGCCGGCGGCGCGGCGCGACCTCGTCGACATCATGGCGGCGGCGCGTGATGCCGGGCTCTACACGAACCTGATCACCTCCGGCGTCGGCGTGACCCCCAAGCTGCTCGGCGCGCTGGCGGATGCCGGCCTCGACCACGTGCAGATCTCGATCCAGGACAGCGAGGAGGCATCGGCCGACCGCATCGCGGGCTATGACGGCGCCTATGCGCGCAAGCGCGCGCTCGCTTCCGAGGTCGTGGCGCTCAAGGTGCCGCTCACGGCCAACATCGTGATCCACCGCGCCAACATCGAGCGGGTCGACGAACTCGTCGCCATGGCGCTGGACGATGGGCGCCGCCCGGGTCGAAATCGCCCACGTGCAGTATTACGGCTGGGCGCTGAAGAACCGCGCGGCGCTGATGCCGACCCGCGAGCAGGTCGAGCGGGCGGTCGGCCAGGTCGAGGCGCTGCGCGAGCGCCATCATGGCCGCATCGTGATCGACGCCGTCGTGCCGGACTACCACGCGCGGTTCCCCAAGCCCTGCGTCGGCGGCTGGGGCCGGCGCGCTCGCTCAACGTGACCCCGTCGGGGCGGGTGCTGCCGTGCCATGCCGCGGAGTCGATCCCGGGCCTCGAGTTCTGGTCGGTGCGCGACCGGTCGTTGCGCGAAATCTGGGAAGTCCTCGCCCGCGTTCAATGCATTCCGGGGCACTTCGTTTCTGCCCGAGCCATGCCAGAGCTGCGCGCGGCGCGACATCGACTTCGGCGGCTGCCGCTGCCAGGCCTTCGCCTTGACCGGCGACGCCAAGGCGACCGACCCGGTCTGCCATCTGTCGCCGCATCACCACGTGGTGGAGGAACTCGCCGCGATCCGCGAGGATATCCCCTACGTCTATCGGCGGGGCTGAGCGCGGTCTTCTTTTTTCAGCTCATTTGCTTCGGCTGGCCGCGATCTGAGCGTGGCTCGCAGGATCGAGGCTGCCCCCTCATCGCCCTCAAACTTCAACCTAATCATTAACCTTAACTTATAAGATCAATTGAACTTTTGGTGGTTAAACATTACTAACAATTGGTTAACTCGGCGGGGATGTTGATGATTGAGCACCAAGACAAAGGCTTGATCGTCCCCCATTCCGAGTTGCCCCAGCGCTGGCCAACCGCAGAGCCATTCAAAGCTGGCCGACAAGATCCGTGTTTGCAACAGCGAGACAGAAGCACAGTCGCACGTGCTCACGCGGGAGCTCATTCAGAACGGTGCGTTCGACGCGATGGTTGCGGGAACGGCGCACGCCATGCGACTCCTGACGGACGTGGAGCGCGATGCATCGTTGCGCGAGACGCTCGCGTCGCGACCACCGGGCGATGTGTGGCTGTTCGGCTATGGCTCCCTCATTTGGAATCCAGTCTTCCACTTCGTCGAGCGACGAACCGCGCACATCAAAGGATGGCATCGGTCTTTCTGCCTGTCTTCGATGATTGTCCGTGGTTCATGCGACAATCCCGGACTGGTGCTCGGCTTGGAGGTCGGCGGCGAGTGCATGGGGGTCGCTTTCAGGATTGCCGACGAAATCCTGGAGGCCGAGCTGTCGCTCCTGTGGCGGCGAGAAATGTTGTCAAACTCCTACGTGCCGCGTTGGCTCGACGTGTTGCAGGAGGGAACGCGTTTCGGTACGGCGATAGCTTTCACGGTCGACCAGAGCGCGGAGCACTACATCGGCGAATTGGAGCTCGACGAGATCATCCGGCGGCTGTCCACCGCCTCCGGCGCGTTGGGAAGCGCTGCAGACTATCTCTTTCGCACCTGCGAAGCGCTTCGCTCGCACGGAATTCCCGACCCCGATCTGGAGCGGCTTGCAGCGCGGGTCGACGTCGAACGATGGACGACGCTTGCGGGTGCCGGTGGGTGAGGAAAGCTGAAAAGTTCCCTCGCAATTTTCCCCATAGGTCCCGCTAAGTCTATGTTTTTTGTAGGTATTCGCTGCGCGCACAGGAGATATGTTTATTTCCTGTTAGTCAGAAAATTCTATTTGAGAAAGCGGGTTAAGGCGGTTGAAACTCGTATCGGAGCACCAATTGCCAATAACAAGCGGGCGTCTTCCTTCCGATGGCATTACAACTGGCCAAACTGCCGCGGCTGATCATCGAGCGCCGAAGCTCAGTCATTTTGGGCTTGGTGATCATCGTCATGCTGTGGGTGGTCATTGGCCTCAAATACTTCGAAGACGCCGAGAGCGACCTGCGGTCCGCCGAGCGCGCGAACCGGAACTTCGCCATGATATTCGAGGAGAACGTGCTGCGTTCTCTCGGCGAAATCGATAAGGCATTGCTGTATCTGCGCCACAGCATCGAGACGCGCAGGAACGCCTCCTTCAGCACCATCGTCAACACGACCGATGTGCTCAGCGACATCATCGTCGAAGTCGCCATCATCGATGCCGACGGCACATTGCAGGCATCGAACGCCGGCCGGCAGCCGACCGACAGGATGGATTTGAGCGACCGGGATCATTTCCGGTTTCACCTCACCAGCACCGACGATCAGCTCTACATCAGCAAGCCGGTGATCGGTCGCGTGAGCGGCCGGTGGTCGATCCAGATCACGCGACGCTTCCTCAATCCCGACGGCAGCTTCGGTGGCGTCGTGGTCGGGTCCCTCAAGCCGGACTACTTCACCAACCTCTATGACAGCATCGACTTCGGATCGTCGGCGTCGATCGCCCTGATCGGTGGCGACGGTATTGTCCGGTCGAGTGGCGGCAGCGCCGATGGCTATGCGCTCGGGCAGGATCTGCGCGGCACCAAGGTGTTCGCCGAAATGCAGAAGGGCACCAACAGCACGTTCGAAGCTGCCGATGCGTCTAGCGGGGAGATGCGGCTTCAGACGGTACGCAAGGTCGCCGGTCATCCGCTCTGGGTCGGCGTCAGCGCCGACTTGAGCGAGATCTACAAGAGCTCTCGTTCGAACCTGGCGATGAACACGGCGATCGGGGTGCTGCTCACCCTCATTGCGCTCGCCGCGCTGGAGCGCGTTCTCCAGACGGAGGAGGGCGCAAGGCTCAAGGCCAACCAGTTGCGGCTCACGCTCGAGAACATGAGCCAGGGCATCATGCTGGTCACCAAGGACCTGCAGATTCCGATCATCAACAGGCGATGCGGCGAGTTGCTCGGTCTGCCCGAAGAGTTCATCAAGAATCCGCCTCGGTTCGACGAGCTCGTCGAATATCAAACGCGAAACGGAAGGTCGCGCGCCGGCGCGAGCGCCGGTCCGCTGGAGCGGCTGCCCGGCGAGCAAGAAAAATTTGCGGTGTGCGAACGCTCGATGCCCAATGGAACGGTGATCGAGGTACGCAGCGGCCATCTCCCCGACGGCAGTTTCGTCCAGACCTTCACCGACATCACCAAACGGGTGGAGGCGGAGTTGCACGTGGCGCGGCTCGCCTCGGAGGACCCGCTGACCGGTCTGCCGAACCGTCGGGTCTTCAGGGCTGCGCTCGATCAGATCAGCCAATTGCCGGAGGAGGTCGACGGGACGAGGCCGAAGTTCGCGGTGATGTTCCTCGATCTCGATCGCTTCAAGGTCGTCAACGATACCCTCGGTCATCGGGTCGGCGACATGCTGCTCCGTGACGTCGCTGCGCGCCTGAAGGCGGTGCTGCGGGCGAACGAAGTGCTGTCGAGACTTGGCGGCGACGAGTTTGCGATCGTGGTCCGCGATTTCGAGTTGCGAAGCGATCTCGAGGCGCTTGCAAATCGCCTCGTCGAGGCTGTCGTCCATCCCTACGATATCAGCGGCTATCACATCCGCTCGAGTGTCAGCATCGGCATCGCGATCGGACCGGAAAACGGCGAGAATGCCGACGATCTCCTGATGGCGGCCGATCTCGCCCTCTATGCGGTCAAGGGCACCAACCGCGGCACCTTCCAGTTCTACAACGCCGCGATGAACAAGGATATCAACGAGCGGCGGCAGATCGAGGTCGATCTGCGCGAGGCGCTCGAGCGCAATGAGCTCGAGCTTTACTACCAACCGGTCATCAACGTGCGCCACAGTGACGTCTCGGGCTTCGAGGCGTTGGCGCGATGGCGGCATCCGGTGAAAGGAATGGTGCCGCCGGCGGTGTTCATTCCGATCGCCGAGGACAGCGGCCTCATCGTCCGGCTCGGCGAATGGGCGCTGATGGAAGCGTGCCGCAATGCGGCGACGTGGCCGAACGATTTGAAGATCGCGGTCAATCTGTCGCCGGTGCAGTTCACCGCGCCGAACCTGTTCGAGGTGATCGAGCAGACGCTCGCCGAAACCGGGCTCGCGCCGCACCGCCTCGAGCTCGAAATCACCGAACGCATCTTCATGGAGAATACCGAGAATACGCTCGCCACCCTGCGCCGGATCAAGGGCCTCGGCGTGCGGATCGCGCTCGACGATTTCGGCACCGGCTATTCCTCGCTGAGCTACCTGCGGAGCTTTCCGTTCGACAAGATCAAGGTGGACCGTGCGTTCGTGTCGGATCTGTCGGAGCGCAACGAGCACATCGTCATCGTCCAGGCGGTGGTCAGCATCGCCCGCGCGCTCGGCATGACGACGACGGCGGAAGGCGTCGAAACCGAGGCCCAGCACGAATTTCTCGCCGCCTTGGGGTGCGACGAGGTGCAGGGCTACTTGTTCAGCGCGCCGGTGCCCTTGGACGGCATCGCCGAATTTTTCGCGGGATGGGTCCCGGGCAAGACGCTTGCCGCGTGACCGTCAGGTCCGCGCGGAGACTGTCCTCCGGTCTTCGCTTTCGCTGCGTTCCGTGATCGCGCGTTCGGAGCGGCGGCGTGCAGTCTCGTGCCACAGCAGCAGCATGCCCGATGCCACGACGATGGCCGATCCGACGAGCAGTCCGGGCGTCGGCACGTCGCCCCACACGACGTATCCGATGACGAGCGCCCACACCAGCATGAGATAAAAGAACGGCGACACCGCCGTCGCCGGAGCGAGGTGCAGCGCCCGCGTCCAGAAGAACTGCCCGACGGCGTTGGCGACGCCGCTGCACACCAGCATCGCGGCGTCGAGCGGCGTCGGCCACTTGAGCCCGAACACCAGCAGGAACGCGTGGAAGAAGGCGACCGTCACCATCTGCCACATCAGCAGCGTGTTGGCGGATTCGGTCGCCGCCATGCCGCGAACCGCGACGGTGACGCTGCCGTACATGATCGCGTTGCCGAGCGCAAACAGCGCCCCGAGCTGGAGCGAATCGGCGCCGGGATTGGTGACGATGAGCACGCCGAGAAATCCCACGAGCAGCACCAGCCAGCGGACCGGACCGGCGCGCTCCTTCAGCCAGACGACCGAGACCAACGCCGACCACAGCGGCGCCGAGAAGTTGATCGCCACTGCGCCGGCGAGCGGCATCATGCTGAACGCGATCACGCTGAAGGTCTGCGAGATCGACTGCGACAGGCCACGGGCGATGTGGTCGCGCGGCCGGATGGTCGCGAACACCGACAGTCCGGTGAACGGCAGGATGAAGGCGGCGCAGACCACGAGCGAGGAGAACGAGCGGACGAACATCACCTCGCCGACCGGATAGAGCGCGACCTGCCATTTCGCGAACGCGCTCGACACCGAGAACAGCGCGGTGGCGACGATCATGAAGGCGATGCCGCGCGGGATGTCGTCCTTCTGCTTGGGCGGCGCCACCACCGTGGTGATGGGTTGCGCGGCCGCCGCCGGCACGAATTCCTCTTCTTCTTCGGCAGTCGGTTTGGCGGCGGCCTCGACCGGATCGGACTGCGTCATGGTCCCCCCGCGCGCCGACCCCGCATCGAGCGATCTGGCGCATGATCCTCGTCCGAAAGGTCCGCGGCTTTTCGGGATCATGCTCTACATGATCCAGTCGCCGGCGTCGACGACGCCGCTGATGAGATTGTGATCCGACAACTTCGGTGCGAGCTCGACGGCTTCCATTCCCCGTCCTGACCGGCTCGATGCGTTCCGGAATTCGCGCGATCTCGTCGAGCAGGAGACGCCGCATCCGGATCGCCTCTTCGATCGAGACGGGCTCGAACCGGATCTTCGCGCCCATCGTCAACCGCCCGAATGCCGGCACGTCGGCTGAGATCACGGTCGCGATCTTCGGGTACCCGCCGGTGGTCTGGCGGTCGGCGAGCAGGATGATCGGTTGCCCGTTGCCGGTCACCTGAATGGAGCCGGGTGCAATGGCATCCGAGGTTATGTTGTACCCGCGCGCATGCGCTATCGTCCGGCCCTCGAGGCGCATGCCCATGCGGTTCGAGGCGCCGACGACGTATTCGCTGGCGAAAAAACAAGCGAGCTCGGAGTCCGAGAAATAATCGCTCTGCGGGCCCGGGATCGCACGGACCATCGATGGCGGCCTGAGATCAAGTCCTTCGATGACGTGATCGTCCCGGTCGGTCGCGTGGGCGAAGCGCAGCGGGATGCGATCGCCTGCAACGAGAGCGCGGCCGTGCCAGCCGCCGATTCCACTGCGAATATCGGTCGAAAGGCTGCCAAGCATGGGTTCGATGGCGAACCCGCCTTCGACCGCGATGTAGAGGACCGCACCTTCCGAGAGCGCGCCGATGCGAACGATTTGTCCGCGTCTCAATCTGATGCTGCGCATCGACTCAACGCGCGTTCCGCGCGCTTCAGCGATATCAGACAGTATCTCGACCGCGGTTCTTGCTCCCGCGAAGGAGATCCGCACGTCGTCGGCCTCGGACGGCGATCGTCGGTCCGACATACAGCGCTTCCAGTGCGCCAGCATTCGGGGCATTGCCGACCAATGCATTCGCGGCGCGCAACGCGATCGGGTCGAGAGCGCCGCTGACTCCGATGCCCTGATTCTGGTAACCGACGCGACCGAGATCCTGGACGGTCGTCAGCAGCCCGGGCTGAATGATGTCGAGGGCAGGGGTCACGCGGCGATGTCCTTGGCGTGCTCGATCGGCGTGATCGTGAGGCGCCCGTCGGCGACATCGACCAGGATGTCTTCATATTCGCGAGCCGAGATCGGCACGAACTCGACCTTGTCTCCCGGCGCGAGCAAAGGGCCGCATTCGCCGCCCTCGCGCTGGTGCCACAACGGGATCGGCGTACGCCCGATCACGTGCCAGCCGCTCGGGCTCTCGCGGGGGAAGATGCAGCTCATCGACATCGCAATCGCCACCGCACCGGCCGGCACCCGTGGACGGGGCACCGGGCGACGCAACAACGCCAGTTCGCTCGGGACGTCGCCGAGGTAGGCGAATCCCGGCAGGAATCCGAGCATGTAAACATGGTAAATGACAGCGACGTGTCGTTCGACGACGCCGGCGTGGGTCAGCCCCGTGCGATCGGCCACCTCGGCGAGGTCCAGGGCGAGCTCGGGATCGTAGCAGACCGGAAGCCGCCACAGTCGAGCTGGACCATTCTCCGCATTGATGGATTTCATCAGCTCCGCGATTTGCGCGGTCAAAGCGGCGGTCGGAACCACGAGGGGATCGTAATAGACCATCAGGGAGCGGAAGGTCGCGACCGTCTCCGCAACGCCCGCCATGCGGGCCTCGTTCAAGCGCCGCGCCAGCGCCAGCACCCACAGGCTCAATTGCTGATCGACGTGATCGCCGAACTCGATGCTGATCGCAGTATCGCCGGCCGTCAGAACCCTATACGGCAGCATAACGTCACCCGCCCAACCCCGTTTACCGATTGTTAATAATCGTTAAAGGGCAGCGTAGGTCAATGGTTTCCAGCAGTCTAGCATGCGTTCAGGCAAATTTAAGGTTAATGATATATTAACAAGAGAAAGAAAAATACGTCACGCCGGCGGCGGCACGACCTTACAATACCAGTCGTGGATTTCCTGCCCCGTCCAATGCACGACTCCGTCGTGCTTGTTGATGTAGGCGTAGAGCTCCTCGAAATATTTGATGCGGTGGGCGGCGCCGGTCACGTAGGGGTGCACCCCGATCGCCAAGATGCGAGCGGACTCGGCGGACTCCTCGTAGAGGCGGTCGAAGGCGTCCGCCGTGCGCTTCATCAGAACGTCGGACTCGTGATGGTGCGACACCATCATGGTGATGTCGTTGATCTCGGCGCTGTAGGGCACCGACAGGATCGGACCATGCGCCGTCTTCACCCATAGCGGCTGGTCGTCGAGCACCCAGTCGCCGAACCAGGAGAGCCCGTGCTCGGTGACGTAATCGAGCGTGTGGAAGGTCTGCATCCGCCCCGGGCCCAGCCATCCGGTCGGGCGCTTGCCGGTGAAGCGCTCGATGATCTCGATCGACTGCCGGATCACCGCGCGCTGGTCCTCGATCTGCTGGATCGGCATCTGCACATAGCTGTGCGCCATGAATTCCCATCCGGCGTCGCGGGCGGCGCCGGCGACCTCCGGATAGGTCTCGCAGACCTTGGCGTTGATCGACATGGTCGGCACGACGCCCGCCCGCGCGAGCGCGCGCATCAGCCGCCAGAACCCGACCCGCATTCCGTATTCGTACCAGGTCCAGTTCGGCAGATCGGGGATCGGCGTCTGCCCCATCGGCGGCTGCGACAGCTGCCGCGCCATCGGCCGGGTGATCTCCCACTCCTCGACGTTGACCACCGTCCACACGATCATGCGGCCGTTGCCGGGCAGCTTGAGGGGAGGGCGGGTGAACGGGGATGAGTAGGCGAGGCGATCCCGCGGCAGCGTCATGTGCGGCTTCTCCGCGGCGGAGGCTAGGCGAAAACAGCGAAGGCAACGGGTCGCTTTCGTAGATCAAGTCCGCAACTGGCGCAAGGAGACACGCGAGTGCTGAAAGGGTGGTCAGCCTTTGACCCAACTCGGACCCGCCCCAAACCGGCCTCGGCGACGCTAACCCTGGTCGCTGGTCTACTTGGAAGTCAAATGCGGCGAGCCTCCTCGCTGGTGCTCAGTTGTGATCAATTTTGGACAGACCCGTAGCGTCCCGGAGAGCAAGGTGACCTGATAGCCATTTTAAGGGGGGCGTCGGGGGCAACGGAGAGTTGCCATGGACGATGCGCAACGCTACCGCATAAACGCGGCAGAGTGCCTATCTGCAGCCGAACGGTGCGAACCGGCTTATCGCAGTCTCACACTCGCAATCGCCGCGTCTTGGCTGTCGCTGGTACGCCAGCAGGAAGCTATGGACGAACTTCTCGCGATTTGGAGCAAAGCCCGCTCCGCCAAGTCGACGGCGTCAAGCCGGCAGTCTTTTCAATACCCTCCCGACCTGCACCGCCTAGCACTCCCCGCGCCCGCCTGCGGTTGGGATACCGTATCGATTCAACTCGGCTGCGATAGCCCAATGGCGTTACCCGCCCACACATAGACGGTGGAATCCATCGTACCCCCGACGAAAAGAAGGCTGTCATGTCACTCGGAACCATCCTGCTCATTATCCTAATTATCGCTCTGCTCGGGGGCTTTAGTGGTCTCGGAGGCGGCCGCTTTTACGGGACGGGATACTACGGCGGAGGTGGACTCGGCCTAGTCTTAGTTGTCGTACTGATCCTAGTTTTGCTCGGGAAGATCTAAGCGGGCGAGGGCCATAAGGCTTTCGGGGCTCAGCCAATGCGACGTTCGCGGCAACCCCGGTCGCGTGTCCCTTTTCTCACAGCCGCGACCTTTCCGCCCCCGCGAACGGAGTCCAATTGCGGGACGCAGCCGGCCTGCGAGAGGCTGCCGCGGTCGTTTGTTGCTGGTCACTTGGTGCTGGCCGCGGGAGCGTGCCCCGCCCCCCGCATCTAGGACAAACCGGTGGCTGTCTGATCTCTGGGGCCGCCCGATTAGAGACCACGATCACACCGGTGCCACGGCAAGCTGCGCACTTATCGTTCTCCGCTCTTTGCTCCGGCTTTTTGGGGTACATTGGACTAACGCGGTTGGCGGTCGTCGACGGGTAGATCAACACTGCGTGTCGGGTCCGCTAGCACAACACTCAGCAGCGAACTGTGGACTTCTAAATGGCCGTTGTAGTCGATGAACCCTGCTTGTCGAAATTTGTTCATGAAATGGCTCACGCGGGAACGGGTGGTGCCAATCATCTCGGCGAGCATCTCCTGAGAAATCTTTGCGATCACAGGCTCTGGCCGGCCTTCCTTGCCAAAATTGGCCAATAACAGGAGCAAACGGGCAAGCCGTTTCTCGGTTGAATTGAAGAGCTGGTCGACCAGGTCTTCTTCGACACGGGCGCTCCTTGACAGAATATGGGATACAAACATCTGCGAGAATTCGGGCTCACGGCGAAGAACCCTACGCATTTCCAGGATTTCCACTCGCATCGTTACACATTCAGTCATCGCAGTAGCGGTTGCCAATCGCCTTGGCTGTCCAATCAAGCAGCCTTCTCCAAAGAACTCGTCCGTGCTCAGGAGCGCGACGACGGCCTCCTTTCCTTGCTTGGACATTACGGTGACTTTGACCTTGCCCTTTTTGATGTAGAAAATTGCATCAGCGGCGTCGCCTTGCGCAAAAAGGATTTTTCCCTTTCGATGCGTGGAAACGGCCCGACCCTTGGCAGTGGTCGCCAGAAAGAGTGCGGGATCAAATCGCCGAGCGCCCGTTTTCGCTCCCGGGCGTTGGTCATTTTCAACTTTTGCCATGTGGAATGGTAGCATTATCGCAGCGGCCAATCTGTGCAAAATTGCTCACTTCAGATGGCGTCATTTTGCGTCACGGCCGTGGTTCCAGCCACTTGGCCCGGCGGGAACGGCGCTACGATCTTCCTGGCCTGCAAGATGGGCCTGGAGCGCATCGTCTCGAGGCGGCTCTCGGCGTCCTACGTTCCGGCCCGTCGCGGATTGGATCACGTCGATCGAGGGCACCTGGGGGCCCGAATTGAAGGCGCAAGGCATGCGTACGATCCGCTATTGCTGAGTAACACCACCTTGTAAATCCCTCAGCAAATGCAGCGCCGGCATGCTCTGTCCATTTTGCGGGGCGTCTTCATCACGCCTACGATCAGGGACACGGACGCCAATCCGTCGACGCCCAACGCAAGTGCAGCCGCTGGGCTAAGATCGATTACTCGGCCCTGGATATATGGACCTCTATCGTTGATCCGCACGACCGCCGAGCGGCCGTTGTCGTGATTGATGACGGTCACTTCGGTATCAAATGGTAGCGTGCGATGCGCAGCCGTCATTGCCGCAGGGTCCATTGGTTCGCCGCTCGCCGTTTCCTTGTCGCTATACACCGAGGCAATGCCAGAGACGTTGCTCTCTCGCGGGCGATTTGACTTGTCGCTCAGATAGGCCCGCCGAGGCGAACAGTTTCTCACGCACGCCACGGTCCAGATTGTGACGCCGGATGCCCCTTTCGCTGGTCAGCACAGAGTGGTGACGGCTCTGCTTTCCCTCGGACCGGTTCTGACCGTGGTTCGCGTGCGCGGAAACAGGACGGATGCTGGCACCGGATGTGACTGCAAGCAGCGCGGTCGCCATGAGTGCATTTCGGATGACACGCCGATTGATGTGATGTTTCAACACAATGTTCTTTCTAGGCGCTCTGATATTGAGGGCCTTAGTCTCAGGTATTTGTGGGAGTTATGGCTATAACTCTGAGGTGCTGCTTTTGTTCCTCTCCAAATCGTGAGCCCACGGCGGCTTCGGCAGACAATGCGATCTCGAAGGCAAGAAAGAACTCGCTATTCCTGCTTTCGTCCTTACGTACAAGCGTCATCGGCCAGGACGACACCGTCGGTGGCTGAGAATTCGGTAGTGCTCCCGCCTATCAGGGAAGGCTCCATGACCAATACCCAGCCGACTGTTCGCGTGACGGACGTGTCAAATTGGCCATCATGCTCCAAATGCGGAACGATGATGGTGCTTACAAGCATTGAGCCCCATACGACGGGATACGATATGCGCATCTTCGAATGCCCGAGCTGCGACCATTCGGAAGGCGCGGTGGTGCATTTCTAGTTGCCACCTTAGGCGCGGCAGATATGTAACCTGCGCTTCGCGCAAGCGGCCGTAGTGATCCCGAGCAGAACGCGCGCCACCGAGCCCCGGCCGATCCGGATTGACATCATCGCGCACTTGAAGCTGGGCCCGCGCCCGCCGAAAGGACTTGCAGATCAGGTCCAGCTACATGCAGCGCTCCCGGGAGCGCTAAGAGCGCGAGTTGAAAGAGGGCCGCGCAACGTTCGCGCGAGACGTGGGGTGGAGATGATGATAAAGTTCTCAATGCCTGGGAAACCGTTCCCGCGACGCCGCAATTTTGAGGTTTTGGGGCCGGGAGAGCCCGGCCCCATGCAGACAACCGCTGCCAGATTACGCGTCGATAATTGCAACGATCTCCATAGACCTCGGGTCCACAATCACGATCTGATCGCCGACCATGAAGTAATCATACCCGCGCCAGCTCGGCTCGATTGCTATGATCGTGCTTGGAACCGCAACAAAGCGGACTGAGCGGGGCACAGCGGTGCCGACCGACAGATCAAAGTCCACACGGTCGACCCGAGGCGCGCTCCGCTCCTTGATGAAGACCTGATGGATTTGGGTTCGCTTCTCGGGGGTGATGTTGACCGAGACATTGCCCTTGTTCGGCGCTGCGCCCTGACCGGTGGTAGTACGATTTCGGTCATTGTCGCGCCCGCGCTCCTCCGTCGCCCGGTTTTGTTCGAGGCGCCTTTCTTCGGTCGCTCCGTTCGTGGCCTTGTTTCCCTCGGTCCGGTTCTCACGGCGCTCATTGGTCTGCGTTTCCTTGCGCTCGTTCTGGGGCGCCTGGCCGGTCGTTTCACGATTTCGATTGGGCTGCACCTCGCCAGGCGCGGTTCGGCTTATTCTGCTCACCGCGTTCCTCGGCAGCGTTCTTGCCACCCTTGGTCTCGGCGCCATTCTGCACCGCACCTGGCGCGGCCGGCTGGCCCGTCGTCTGGCCTGAAGATTTCGGAACCGTCTGGCCGGCTGGGGCGCTACCAGGCGCGCCACCTTGCTGCTGCGCGAAACCGGCGCTTGTTCCTGCTATTAGCGCGGCGGTCGCAACCGCAATCATCAACTTATTGTTGTTCATTTGTCAGCCTCCATTTGGGGGAAAGCGTGCTCCAGCCCGCGGCTGGCCGCTCCCACACCAACGCAGGCCCGGTTGGTACGTTCCGTGGCGCGCATCGAAGACACGGTAAGTTGCTGCGCCCGCAGCTTTGGTGTGCAGGAGGTACCGGAACGCCGTTAGCTGCACGCAACAACAGGGGGTGTGCAATTTTGCACAGACTTCCGTCGTCGCGGAGGAGCATCGTTTAGGCTTAAGCCACCACAATCAAGGCGGCTCCCGTCCCGAAAAATCGGGACAAGGAGAGGTGCCATGAATGACCGGAGACGCTACCGCTTGAACGCGGCTGAATGCCTGTCGGCCGCCAGCACAAGCCACTCTGACTACCGCAGCCTTCTACTTTGCATTGCCACCAGTTGGCTCGCGCTCGCCCGTGAGGAGGAGACGACGCGCGATCTATTGGTGAGTTGGGGCATGGCGGCTCCCGTGATCTCCCACTCCTCGACGTTGACCACCGTCCAAACGATCATGCGGCCGTTGCCGGGCAGCTTGAGGGGAGGGCGGGTGAACGGGGATGAGTAGGCGAGGCGATCCCGCGGCAGCATCATTGAAGTTCCTCCGCGGCAGAGGCTAGGCGAAAACAGCGAAGCAACGGACTGCTTTCTTGGATCAAGTCGGCACCTGGCGGAAGCGGACACACCAGCGCTGAAAGGACGGACGACCTTTGACCCCAAGCACTCGTGGACCCTTTCAAAGCATTGGCAATGCAGCAGTCTCACGCCCCTTTTTTCGCTCGCACCGAAAATGACAGGGGGATACGAGGATGGCCGTCGGGAAGCCGCCACCATCCATCGGGTGTCGGCACCAGCATCGGCACGCCTTGCCACGGCAACACCTCGTGCTCGCGAAACATCATAATCATCAGCCCCGAGTCGATAAGTGCACCGAGGATCGCGGACAGCGGATGTATCCACTCACGCGTCGACTGATGCGTCATGACGGTTGGATCGCCTGTATAGGTCGTCGCATTGTTGAACTCCAGCGGCCGGTCAGGAGGCGTCCAGTAATCATACGTTGGGAGCAGCTTGCCGTCGAACTCCTCCAGCACGTAGAAGCCCGGATGCGCGTCGGCGCAGTAAAGCTCGCCGCCCGGCGCCAGCACGGATGCGATGACCCTCGCCCAGAGCCGCATGTCGGGTAGCCAACACAGCGCTCCCCACGTCGTAAAGACGAGATCGAACGGGCCGGGCGTCAGACGCGGCGCCTCGTCTACGGTTCCTTGAACGAAGTCAGCCTTCAGTCCGGTCTCCTCCGCAAGGCGGCGCGCCGTGTTCACCGCTGCTCCGGAGAAATCGAGTCCCGTCGCGACGGCGCCGAGTTGCGCCAGACGAAGCGTGTCCAGCCCGATATGGCACTGCAGATGGAGGACACGCTTGCCGCGGACATCGCCGAGCTCGACCGCTTCGATTCCCTGGAACGCTCTCTCGCCCGCACGAAAGCGGTCCATCACGTAGAAGCCGGTGACGTCCCGTGCATGGATGGCGGCGCGCTCATCCCAAGCCCGGCGGTTCATCTCGATTGGATCGGCCATGCAAGGCCTCGCAACTACGAATAAGCAAGCAAGCGCAGACGGCTCACCTGTATCGGCTTTGCCAGGTGCAAACTAGCCGCGAAGGCCGGTATCGGGGATAGCTGCTGCCTGGGCTGACATGGATGCTCCGCTGCCCGTTGTTTAACTTACGGAAACCCGCTCAGGCGAGCGCCGCTTCGGCGGCTCTCGCGACGAGCGGGCGGCGGTCGGCGAATCCGGTCGCCTCGCAACAGGCGTGGGCGATGCGATAGACCATCGGCTCCGCAAAGGCGGCGCCGGCGATCTGCATGGCGAGCGGCAGGCCGGCCGCGGTGAAGCCGGTCGGTACCGCGATCGCCGGCGTGCCGGTCACGTTGAAGGGGATGCGGCACTCTGCGGCCGTGGGCGCAAACGATCCGACGATCGGCGGTCCGGCCTGGGCGGCTACCCCGGCCGGACCGTTTCTCAGGGGACGACAATAACGGTTGCGCTGATACAAGGGCGCGATAGCTCTATCGCGCCCTGTGCCTCGTCAGTCGGCGCTGAGGCTTTGAATGGTCCACACGCTGGCGACGGTTCCCGGGAACACAGCCTGGTTTGTGGTCATCATCAGCCATATCGCCAGAAGGCCCGTGTTCTCGCGCCAGAGAATGTCGCTGATGCCGTCGCCATTGAAGTCGCCCGTCCCGACGACCGACCAAGCGGCGGGTACAATTCCGAAGTCCTGAGTTGAGGAAAACTGCGCGTTGTTCATCAGCCAGATCGCCACATCGCCCGTGTCATTACGCCAGAGCACGTCGCTGGTGGCATCGCCGTTGAAGTCTCCCGTCCCTACGATCGTCCACGTCGTAGGCACGCTTCCCACGTACACAAATGTAGCTAGGTTGGTCCCATTCATCAGCCAGATCGCCACATCAACTCCATTGCGCCAGAGGATGTCGCTGATGCCGTCACCATTGAAGTCCCCGGTGCCGACCACCGACCACGCGGTTGGCACGGTGCCGAAACTCAGGGTCGATATGACTTGCGTGCCGTTCAAGAGCCAGGCCGCGGTGTTGCCGGTGGTGTCGCGGAAGAGAACGTCGCCATAGCCGTCGCCGTTGAAGTCGCCGGTTCCGACCACCGACCACCCGCTCGGCAGGGTTCCCATCCAGGTCGACGATTTCACTTTCGGCCCGTCAAGCAGCCATATCGCGACGTTTCCCTCGACGTCGGTCCACAGCCAGTCATACTTGCCGTCACCGTTGAAGTCGCGCTGTCCGACGATCGACCACGCGGTGAGCTCAGAGCCCAACCATGTCGACGACTTGATCGACGCGCTATCCATGATCCACATCGCTATGTTGCCCTCGGCGTCGCGCCAAGCGATGTCGCTCTTGCCGTCACCGTTGAAGTCGTGGGTGTTGGTGACGAGGCTCTCGAAGCTGCCGATGGCGTTCGCCGCGGCGTCAGTGAACCACAGCGTCGAATTGGGTCCCGGCGTGATCGCGCCGGGCGAGGTCGGGTTGGTCAGGATCGGGTAGTCGGTGAATATCCCACTCGTTGTGAGGCGGGCGATCTGGCCGGTTCCGTCGAACGGATTCTGCTCCGTGATCCACAGGGAGCCCTTGGGACCCGCGGTGATACCGGAAGCGGTGAAGCACCCACAGCCCGGCAGCGGTATCTCCGTCATCACGCCGGCGGTGGTGATGCGCCCGATCTGTGCGGTGTTGAACTCGTTGAACCACAATGCGCCATCCGACCCGGCGGCGATAGCTTGCGGCTGGCTGCATGGATGTCAGGGTCGGGTACTCCGTCACAGCGCCAGCGGTCGTGATGCTTCCGATGGCGCTGCCGAACTGCTCCGTGAACCAGAGATTATCGTCGGGGCCGAGCGTGATTCCCATGGGGCCGGCGCCCGGCGTTATGCCCATGCTGAATTCGGTGATGCCGCCTGATGTGGTGATTCTTCCGATCTGGTCGGCATTGTTCTCGGTGAACCACAGCGCACCGTCCGGCCCGGTGGTGATCCCCTCCAATCCGCTGTTGGACGTGGGGGGAGTATAGAAAGTTCCAAAGGTACCGCCGGTGGTAATGCTTCCGATCTGCGTTTGCGGCGAACATTGTGAACCACAGCGATCCATCGGGCCCGCTGGTGATCCCTTGCGGACTGCTCGACGCGACAGGGATCGTATATTCAGTGATCACGCCGGCGGTCGTGATGCGACCGATCTTGTTGTTGAGTGTCTCGGTGAACCAAAGGGCACCGTCCGGCCCCAGGGTGATCCCTTGCGGCACGCTGCTGGGGGTGCTTAGGGGAAACTGGTTGAACAACTGCGCCATTGCGCCTCGGTCGCTCGCCGAAAATGCAACGAGCAAACCACCTGCCAGAGCGAGCGCACGCAAGCCGTGCGCGCCGGCCCGGCGCAATCCACGAATTTCAAATGTCATGTCGACCACCCTCTGCAATCCCCCGACCGCAAAATGGCATCAATTTGTGTAAATTAATAGCCGGTACCTAAGCACCTGCAAAATAAGGAACTTTAGACGCCGGAGTTCCGCTGCTGGGCCATTGCCGCGCAGAGCGGGAACCCGGCACGTCCGCAATCTGGCGGAGCCCGACACTGCGAGCCCCGCCGTCCATCGCTCACCTTACGGAAACCAGCTCAGGCGAGCGCCGCTTCGGCGGCTCTCGCGACGACCGGGCGGCGGTCGGCGAATCCGGTCGCCTCGCAATAGGCGTGGGCGATGCGATAGACCATCGGCTCGGCGAAGGCGGCGCCGGCGATCTGCATGGCGAGCGGCAGGCCGGCCGCGGTGAAGCCGGTCGGCACCGCAATCGCTGGCGTGCCGGTCACGTTGAAGGGGATGCGGCACTGGCGCTCATAGGTCTTCGAAATGGTCTCGGGGTCGTCGATCCGGCACGGCAGGTCGAGGCTCGAGAGCGTGATGATGGCATCGTAGTCCTTCATCAGCGCCGCGAACTCCCGGCACAGCACGCCGCGGAATTGCTGTGCCTTGACGTAGTCGCTCGCGGGGATGAAGGCGCCGGGCAGGAGCTTGCTCCGGGTGATCGGCGCGTAGCTGTCCGGGTGCTGCTGCAGGTCGTGCTCGTGGACCGCATAGGACTCGGCGAAATGGATAGTGCGTCCGCAGTCGGCATAGCGCTGCAGGGAGGAGAGCCGCACCGGCCGCACCTCGGCGCCGAGCCGGCGCAGCACGTCGGCGGCGTCGCCGATCGCGGCGACCTGCTCGGGAGAGCCGACCATGTCCTCCGTGTAGAAATGAGCCGACGATGCCGATGCGCAGGCCCTTCACGCCGGCACGCAGGCCGTCGAGGAGATCGGGCGGCGCGCGATCGGCGCTCGCCGGATCGGCGGGATCGTTCCCGGCGATGGCTCCGAGCAGGATCGCGTTGTCCTCGACGGTGCGGGTGAGCGGCCCGACGTGATCAAGCGAGAAGCTCAGCGGAAACACGCCGGCGCGGCTCACGAGGCCGTAGGTCGGCTTCATGCCGATGACGCCGCAGCAGGTCGCGGGGTTGCGCACCGAGCCACCGGTGTCGGTGCCGAGCGTGCCCGGCGCGAGGCCGGTTGCGACCGCGACGGCCGAGCCGCTCGACGAGCCGCCGGGATGAAGGTCGAGATTCCACGGATTGAGCGCCGCGGGCCACGGCAGGTCCCGGGTCGGACCGCCGGTGGCGAACTCATGCAGCGCGAGCTTGCCGAGCAGGATCGCGCCGGCTTCGCGCAGCCGTGCGATCACCGTGGCGTCGCTCGCGGCGCGGTGGTCCATGCGCAGCTTGGAGTGGCACGTCGTCGCCGTGCCCGCCACGTCGAAGATGTCCTTCGTCGCATAGGGGATGCCGTGCATCGGGCCGCGCCAGGTGCCGCCCGCGATCTCGGCCTCGGCGGCTTTCGCTTGGGCGCGTGCCGCATCGGCGGTGACCGCGATGTAGGCGTGGTAGATGCCGTCGAGCGCCGCGATGCGCGCGAGCAGCGCCTCGGTCAACTCGACGGGTGATAGTTTGCGCGCCCGGATCAACCGGGACGCCTCGGCGATCGTCATGTAGGCGAGGTCGGTCATTCCGGCACCGTGGTGGCTGCGGGATCGAAGCGCGGCATCGGCTCGGTCACCGGCGACATGGTGGCCGGCAGCGTGCTCATGCATTGGCTCGCGCGCGCGAAGGCCGCGGTGACGGTCTCGGGATACATCGCGAAGGTGCGGCCGAGCCCGCGTGCGGCGGCGAGGCGGCGCATCCACTCGGCTTCGGGGCTTTCGGGTTTCGCGGCGTCAGACATGGCGTGTTCTCGTGGGACCGTGAGGCGGGATGCGGCGCGGGCCGAGTGGGGGAGTGAAAACGCTCCGCCGCGCTTCTTTTTACGTCCTGTCAGCTTAACACGGGCGACGGCGAAGCGAACCCCGGTTGCGCCGCGGGCGGGAATGAAGAGGATGGCCCGCCCAGCCTTGGCGTGGGCTAAGCGAAATGAGAGGAAGCGTCGATGAGCGATGAGATCTTGAGCGCGCAGGATGGCGGCATTCTGCGGGTCACCATCAACCGGCCCGAGGCGGGCAACGCCATGACCGACGCCATGGCGCAGGAGTTGACCCGAATCATCGCTGCCGCGCCGCAGACCTCGCGGATGGTGCTGCTGCGCGGCGCCGGCCCGGACTTCTGCGTCGGGCGGCAGTCGCCGCCACCGCCGGCCGTCGCGCCGGAGGCGATGGAGCGCCGGCGCTTCTCCGACATCGTGTTCGACGCCTACGGGGCGATCCGCAATTCGCCGATCCCGGTGGTGTGCGTCGTGCAGGGCCGCGCGCTCGGCTTCGGCTGCGCGGTGGCGGCGGTCGCCGACATCACCATCGCCGCCGACGATGCGACGTTCCAGGTGCCGGAAATGCTGCACAACATCCTGCCGACCATGGTGATGTCGGCGCTCGCCGATCGGGCGACGCGCAAGGCGCTGACCTATCTCGTCTACTCGACCAAGGCGGTGAGTGCGGAGCGCGCGCTGTCCTACGGCATCGTCAGCGACGTGGTGCCGCGCGCGGCGCTCGAAGCCGAGGTCAAGACGCTGTGTGAGAGGATTCTCCAGGCGCCCCCGATCGCGACCGAAGGCGTCAAGGATTACCTGCGCCATGCGCTGACGCTCGACATCCCGGCCGCGGTCGACTACGCGCGCAACTTGCACGCGGTGGTCAATTCGTCGCGCGAGATTCGTCCCAAGCGCTGAGCGCGTCTTGAAGATTGTGCGCCCGGAGCCCCGCATCGGAGGCTCCGGACGAAGAGGTGCGTTACTGCGCCGCGGCCGTCGTCTTCGGCTTCGCCGGAGCAGCGGCCTTGCTCGCGTACTTGGCGGCGAGGGCCGGGTCGATGTCCTTCATCGCGCTGTCGGGCAGGCGCTGCCAGATCTCGTCCTTCCCGAGCAGCGGAATGCCGAGATAGCCGCGCATCGTCAGCGTCTTACCGTCCGGCGAAAGCGACATCATGGCGTTGTAGATCTTGCCGTCCCGCGGATCGAGAACGCTGCCGTTCTCGTACTTCAACCCGGTGCGCTGCATGCCGCGGATGAACGCGAGGCCGAGCATCGGCGCATTCCTGCGGTCGTCGGTGCAGGCCGTACACCGCGAGGGGAGATCCTCGCCCGGCTTCGCGAAGCCCCTGGCGATCATCCCTTCGAAGGTGCCGCCCTTGTCGACGAACAAGAACCAGCCCATCGGCTTGCCGGTGCTATCGTCGATCTTTTGCCACAAACCCACCACGGTCGGGTCGGCCGCGCGCAGCGGGGTCGCCACGGCAGCGACAGCCGCAAGCGCGGCAACCATCGCGATCTGCTTCGTTCCGAAAATCCGCATTGGAGTCACCCCAGTCTTCTCTGTTGGCCAAGGACGCCCGTTTGCAGGCGCTCGTTGCTCGCTTCCCACTTCACTGCCGCGGACAGGTAGCCCACGGCGGCTTCAGCTTTTTCGTCCCACCCCGCGCACCCAGCGGCGTGTCCAGCCGCACGCAACATCACAAATCGGGCCTCAATCGGGCAAAAACAGCAATTTAACCAAGGAGTTCAATTGGGGCGCCGGATGCACCCGCGCAACATCGGTTCCTTTAAGGAAAATCACTAGAATTGACTTGATCCTGGTGCCAGAACCCTCTTGGTTGCGGCTCCCATCCGGCCGGCCCAACACGGCTGTTCGATCTCCTTCCACCCCGGGATTCCCAACCCTTTCGCGGCATCGGGCGCACAATGTCTGGATCGAGCCTCGCACTCAGCAATCTGCGCGCCTTCGTCATCCTGATCGTGCTCGCCTTCCACTCCTTCCTGGCCTATCTCGGGTCGCTGCCGGACGCGCCATTCCCCTTCGACATTGCGCCTTTTCGATGGAATGCATTTCCGATCGTCGACAGCCAGAGGTGGTTCGGGTTCGACATCTTTTGCGCCTTTCAAGACGTTTACCTGATGTCGTTCATGTTCTTCATGTCGGGCCTGTTCGTGTGGCCGAGCCTCAAGCGCAAGGGGAGCGCGGTGTTCCTCTCCGACCGCTTCCTGCGAATCGGCATTCCCTTCGCCGGCGCGGTGCTCATCCTGGCGCCGATTGCGCTCTACCCGGCTTACCTCGTCACCGCCACCGATCCGAGCGTTTCCGCGTTCTGGGAGCACTGGCTCGCGCTGCCGTTCTGGCCGAGCGGACCGGCCTGGTTCCTGTGGCAGCTTCTCGCCCTCAACATCCTCGCGGCGGCGATGTTTCGCTTCGTCCCGTCATGGGGCGAGTTTCTCGGCCGGATATCGGACAGCGCGCGCGGAGCGGCCGCTGCGCTACTTCGCCGTGCTGGTCACGCTCTCAGCCATCGCCTACGTGCCGCTCGCCCTCGCATTCACGCCGTGGGCCTGGAAGACCTTCGGCGTGTTCTCGCTGCAGCTCAGTCGGCCGTTGCACTATATCGTCTACTTCTTCGCCGGCGTCGGCATCGGTGCGCACGGCCTCGAACGCGGCCTGCTCGGCGTCTCCGGCCCGCTGGCGCGGCGGTGGGCGGCATGGCTCGCGGCGTTCCTCGCCGCCTTCGTCGTCTGGGCGGGACCGATCGCACTGATGCCGGACCGGAACAACGGCCCGATCAGCCTGCAGATCGTATCCGACTTCGGCTTTGTCCTTGCCTGCGCCTGCGGCTGTTTCTTCGTCGCCGGTGTGTCGGTGCGCTTCGCCCGCTGGCGCTTCGCCTGGCTCGACAGTCTCTCTCACAGCGCCTATGGCATGTACCTGATCCACTACGTCTTCGTCGTCTGGCTGCAATACGCGCTGCTGGACGCGGCGCTCTCCGCCATCACCAAGGCCTCGATCGTGTTCACCGTTAACCGTCATCGCGAGCTGGGGGACGATGATCCTCGTTCGCCGCCTGCCGCTCGGCGCCTCGCCGCGGGGCGCGACACCGCGAGCGGTAGCGCTGGCGCGGGACACGGTTCAAAGAGGGGCCGCGGCGACCACGGGCGGGGAGGGCAGGGCTCGGCCGACGAGGGTTGCCGATTGAGTGCCGACCTTTGAACTGTGACCTTTGAAATCCCGGCGATCGAGCGCGTCATGTCTCTGGTGTTCAAGCTTGCCCGCAGGAACCTGTTTCACGACCGGCTCCGCTTCATCGCCACCATCATCGGCGTCGTCTTCTCCATCGTTCTCGTCACCGTGCAGATGGGCCTGTTCCTGAGCTTCGATCGCACGGTGACGACGATGATCGACCATGCCGACGCCGATCTGTGGATCGTGCCGCGCGGCACCAAGTGTTTCGAGGACCCCTCGCTGCTCGACGAGCGCGAGCGGTTTCGCGCGCTCTCGGTCGAGGGCGTGCGGGAAGCGACCCCGGTGGCGATCGGCTTTGCCCAATGGCGCATGCGCACCGGCAACACCACGCCGGTCTTCATCGTCGCCTCCGACGTGCGCGGCAACGGGTTGCACCCGTGGAATCTCGTCGCCGGCAACCTCGACGACCTGTCGATCCCCGGCGGGGTCGCGATCGATCGCTTCTATTTCAATCGGCTGGGCTCGAAGGGCCTCGGCGATACCGCCGAGATTCGCGATCAGAAGGCCGAGGTCACCGCGGTGACCAGCGGCATCCGCTCGTTCACCACGACGCCCTACGTCTTCACCACGCTCAACCGCGGGCGCGACTACGTCGGCATGATGCCGAACAAAGCGACCTATCTGCTCGTTCACCTGACGCCCGGCGCCAATGTAGACGTCGTGCGCCGCCGGCTGAACGCGGCGCTCACCGATTCCGAGGTGCTCACGCCCGAAGACTTCGCCGCGCGCAGCCGCTCGTTCTGGCTGTTCGGAACGGGGGCCGGGGCCGCGCTGTTCGCCGGCGCGCTGCTCGGCCTCATCGTCGGCACCGTGATCGTCGCCCAGACGCTCTATTCCAGCACCAAGGACCACATCAACGAGTTCGCGACGCTGCGCGCGATCGGCTCGTCGAGCAGCTACATCTACAAGGTGATCCTGTTCCAGGCGGTGCTGAGCGCGGTGATCGGTTTTGCCGTCGCAGCAGGGATCGGCTGGGTGATCGTCCAGGCAACCGCCAATACGGCGCTGCCGGTGGTGATGACGCCGATGCTGCTCGTCAGCCTGTTCCTGCTCACGGTCACGATGTGCGTGCTCTCGGCGATCGCGGCCATCGTCCAGGTGATGCGGATCGATCCCGCGATGGTCTTCACGCGATGAGCGCGCCGATCCTCGAAGCGACCGACGTGGTGAAGTTCCTCGGCCACGGCGCCGGCCAGGTGCAGGCGCTCAAGGGCGTCAATTTGACCCTCACCGGCGGCGAGCTCGCGCTGCTGATGGGACCTTCGGGCAGCGGAAAGACGACGCTGCTCTCGATCCTCGGATGCATGTTGACGCCGACCAGCGGAACCGTGCTAATCGGCGGACAATCCACCGCCGGGGCCGCACCGGAGGACCTCGCCAAGCTCAGGCGCGAACATGTCGGCTTCGTGTTCCAGTCCTATCACCTGTTTCCCACGCTTTCGGCGTTGGACAACGTGCGGCTGGCGCTCGACGTGCGCGGGGAGAACGCTGCGACGTCGCGCGCTAAAGCCAAGGAGGCGATGGCGGTGGTCGGGCTCGGTCACAAGCTGCAATCCTATCCCCGCGAGCTCAGCGGCGGCGAGCAGCAGCGGGTCGCGATCGCCCGCGCGCTGGTCGCCAATCCGTCGGCCCTCCTCGCCGACGAGCCGACTGCGGCGCTCGACGGCGCCAACGGCCAGACGGTGATGTCGGTGCTGGCCGAGATTGCAAAAAGTTCCACGCGCGGCGTGCTCGTCGTCGCGCACGATCCGCGTATCATTCCGTTCGCCCACCGCATCATCCATATCGAGGACGGGCGCATCGTCAGCACGGAACCGGGCGGCGCCGCGAAGAAAAAATAGCGAGGCAGCGTATGTCGTGCCTATCGAACAGGGCGAAGATCGCCCGCTGGGCAGGGGTGCTCGGTGCGGTGGCCGCCGTCGCCGCCGCGGTCGCGCTGCGGGCGCCGACCTCGCGCGCCGCCGATCCGCAGGACGAGCGCAGCTGGCAGGCGGTCGCGCCCGGCCGGGTCGAGCCGTGGTCGGGTGAGATCAGGATCGCCGCCCCGGTGGTCGGCCGGATCGGCGAGGTTCTCGCCGGCGTCAACGACAAGGTCTTCGCCGGCGAGCCGCTGGTGCGCCTCGAGGACGACGAGGCGCGGGCGAGGATCGCCACCGCCGAGGCCCAGATCGCGCTGCGCAAGCGCGCCCGCAACGACCAGTCGACGTCGGCCCGCGCCGCGGAACGGCGCCGTGCCGAGGATTGGGTCTCCGAGGCCGAGCGCGGCGTGTTCGAGGCGCAGGCGGCGGTCGACCAGGCGGCGGCGGCGCGGCGTGCGGCGAAAGCCTCCGAGGCCGATGTCGCCGCGGCGCGGACGGCGCTTGCACGCGAGCAGGACCGGCTCAAGCAGCGCCGCGCGGAACTGCGCAGCCTCGAAGACGACAAGAACACGCCGCTGCCGACCCAGGTCGAGGGCGCCCTCAATGTGGCGCGCGCCGAGCTGCTGCTCGCCCAGTCGGGGATCGAGAAGCTGACCATCCGCGCGCCGCTCGCGGGCACCGTGTTGCAGGTCAACGCCAAGCCGGGCGAGCTCGCGACCCCGGCCGCGCCCCAGCCGCTGATGCTGATCGGCGACATTTCCCAGCTGCGCGTTCGCGCGGAACTCGACGAGCGCGACTTCGGGGAGATCAAGATCGGGCAGCAGGTCCTGGTGCGGTCTTCCGCGTTTCGCGGCCGCGAGTTCGCCGGCAAGGTGTCTTCGATCGCGCCGCTGGTCGACGCCGGCCGCATCAATGCGCGCGACCAGCGGGGCTTGAGCGACGTGCGGGTGGTCGAGGTGATGGTCGATCTCACCGAGCCGGGGCCGCTCGCGGTCGGCATGAAGGTCGATGTTTTCTTTCGTCACGACGGCCTCGCCCGCCAATAGGGCGCTACGAAGTCATCGGGGGATGGCAGGGTTCCTGCGGGCGCCGCCGCCTTGAAGGCGCCGTCTGATTGTGAAAAAAATATTTCACCGGATTCGTCGGAGTACGGTTGTGTCGGAGTACGGTCGTGTCTGAGACGGACCGCGAAGCCGAGCATCACGGGCGGCCTTTCGACCAGCTTCGCGCCAGTCTGCTCGACCTTTCGCAAGACGACCCGATGCTCAACTATCGCCACCGCGTCGCATCGCGGCGGCAGGTCCGTATTGTCGATTGCGATCTCGAACAGGTTTTCACGGAACTCGCAGCAGGGCGAGCTCCTGCTCGCGGCCCTTGCCGGAGGCAGACGATGTTCCCGACGACGAGCGCTCGCCCCGCTATCTCGGCGCGCTCGCGCGGGCCCGGGCGACCGATTTCGATTACCTGAGCCGCCTTGCCGCCCTCGATGCGCTCGGCTGGCAGAACGATGCCGCGCATGCAGAGGTCGAGCGCTGGCTGCGGGACCATGTGCGCACCCAGATCGGCATGCCGCCCCATCCCGATCGCGCCGCCCACGACGTCGCCGCGCGGGCCCGCGCGCACGGTATCGCGCCGAGCTACGATCTTGCGCGCGCGCCGGGCGAGGCGCCGCCGACCGCGCTGCAGACGCTCTATGTCGCCGACGAGCTCGACGTGCGGCTCGCGCGGATCGCCGCCGACGCCGCGCTTGCCGAACAGGAGATCGGGCTGTCGACCCTGTTCATGGCGTTCGGCTTCGTGCGCTGGTACGAGTCGGCCGAGAGCGAGGCGGCGCGGTTGGCGCCGCTCCTTCTGTTGCCGGTCACGCTGTCGCGCAGGATGGAGGAGTCCCGGGCGGTCTACGCGGTCCGCGCCGCCGCGGAATTCCCGCTGCTCAATCCGAGCCTGCGCGAGTGGTTCGTGCAGGCCGGAGCTCCCGCGCTTCCCGAATTCGATCTCGAGACCGACAGCATCGAGAGCTTTTTCGAACGCACGTCCCAAACCATCGCCGGTCTCGATCGCTGGCAGGTCGAGCGCAACCTGACGCTCGGCCATTTCGCTTTCGGCCGTCTCGCCATGTACACCGACCTTGCGCCGGAGAATTGGCCGGATCGGCCGGGCGCGCATCCGCTGGTCGAGAGTCTGTTGCGGGGCTCCGACACCGCGGCGGGCGATGTCACGTTCGCCGCCGACTATGATGTCGACGACGACGAGATCGAGGACGCCGCCCCGATCCTCATCGCCGACGCCGATGCGGCGCAGCAGAGCGCCGTCGTCGACGTGATGCGGGGCAAGAACATCGTCATCGACGGGGCGCCGGGAACCGGCAAGTCGCAGACCATCGCCAACATCGTGGCGAACGCGCTCTATGCCGGCAAGACGGTGCTCGCTCGTCGCCAACAAGCGCGCGGCGCTCGATGCGGTGAAATGGCGGATGGACGCCGCCGGTCTCGGCGATTTCTGCCTCGATCTGCATTCCGACAAGGCGCAGCCGAAGCCGATTCTCGATCGGCTCTCCCGCCGTTACGACATGGGCCGCGATCGCGGCTATGAGCCCGCCTGGGCGATCGACGTGCGCAAGCTGCGCACCGCGCGCGGCCGCGTGCGCGAGTATCTCGATGCGCTTCACGCCGACGGACCAAGGCGGCGGGCGCACTGCGTTCGAGCTGTTCTGGCCGGCGATTGCTCTGCGGCGCGAATATGGGCGCGAATTCGCCGCCGTGCACCGCGTCGATCTCTCGGAAATCTTCGCCGCACCGCCGGAACAGATCGCCGCCGGCGCCGATGCCCTGAGATTGTTCGGGACGGCGGTGGAGAGCCACGAGCAGAGCCACGGCAAGTTCGCCGACACGCCATGGTCGCGTGCAGGCTTCGCCCCCGCGGCCGATTGCGACGAGCATCTCCTCGCACAATCGCTGCGGGACGCCCATGAGGCGGCAACCCGGCTCGTCGAGACCGTGGCCGAGCGATCGGCAAAACTCGGGATCGAGCTGCCGCGGACGCCTTCCGAGCTCGCCCAATGGGTCGAGGCGACGCGCCGGCTGCCGCCCGTCCCCGACGACACGCTGCTTCCCCGCGTCGCGTCGTTCGCGCCGGCGGAGGTGATCGCCGCGGCCGACCTCGCCGGCGCGTATCTCGGCCTCGCGAGCAGCGGCGCCGACGTCGAACCGGAGGCCGATCCGGTCGCCATCCGCGATCTCACGGCGCAGGCGGAAGCCTGCGGTGTCATCGATGTGCTGCCGGCCGAGATCATCGCGCGGGCCGGCACGATGGCCGAGCTCAAGCCCTCGCTCATCGAGGGGGTTGCGAACATCTCGTCCCTGATCTCGGCTTTCGCGCCCGGGGCGGACCCGAGCATCGGGGCGTCGCGCGCGATGGCGCAGGCGCTGGAGTTCGCCGCGGCGATCCCGCCCCACCTCGACGCCTTTCTCGGATTCGACGGCATCGGCCACGAAGAGCTCCTCGCCGACGGCGCCCAGCGGGTGCGCCTCCTCAAGGACGCCGAACGGACGCTCGCTCAAAAATTCCGGCGCGACGCACGCGGGGAATGGCCGCCGCTCGACGATCTGAAGATCGCCGCAAGCGTCGTCGCAGGGACGGGCCTCGGTCCGTTGGCCTTCGTCACCGGCGGGCGCAAGCGAGCGAACCAGGCGTTGCAGACGCTCGGTGTCGCGCCGGACACGCCCGACCTGCAATCCGATCTCGCCGCGCTGATCTTCCACCTCGAAGCGCATCAGCGATTGCGCAACGACAAGCGCCTCGTCGCCGCGGCGGGCGCGTTCTGGTCCCGCGAGGCGACGCCGTTCGCCGAGCTCGAAACCGTGACGGGTGTGCGCACCGCCTTCGACGCCCTCATCGCGGATCTCGGCGAGATCGGCACGGCCCTGAAGTCCCATCTGTTCTCGTCGAACGCCGCGATCATCGCCAAGCTGCGTTCCTATCGGCCCTGGGTCGCCCAGTTCCAATCCGACCTCGAAGCCTGGCCGGAGCCGCTCGACACGGTGCCGCTGCGGCAGGCCGGCTCGCACGTCGAGGAGCGCGTCGCGAAGCTCGGGCAACTCGCCGACCGCGTCCGCGAGCTCAAGCTCGACGAGGTCGCGGTTTCCCTCGCCATGCTGCGCGAGAGCGCGAAGCGGCGTCTCGATCTCGCCGACCTCGAGACGAAGGTCGCGCGGGACCTCGTGCTCGCGACGATCGGGGACGCGGCGTGGCGCTCGCCCGCGGGCTGCGAGGCGCTGCGCCAGGCAGGTAGCCTCGCCCAGGCGATCGCCGACGTCCATCCGCCGCCGGGCTATCGCGCGCGTCTCACCGGCGTCGAAGGTCCGCTGTTCTCGCGCGAGCTCGCCGAATCGATCGCGCCGATCGAGGACGCCGTCGATCGGCATCGTCGCGATGTCGCGCGCCTCGCCGCGGTGGGCGGCGTCCGCCTCGACGCGGACACGGCCGCCCCGGACGCATGTGGCGGGCCTTCTCGCCGGGCTGCTGCCGGAGTTGCCGTCGCTCGCGCCGTGGTTCGAGGTCGCGCGGCGCCGCGCGCAAACCGGTGCGATCGGGCTCGGGCCGCTGATCGCGGCCTTCGAGGAGGCGAGCCTTCCGCCGTCCCGCCTCGCCGGCACATTCGCCGCGCTCGAGGTCTTCTATCGCGCGGTGCTGACGCGGCGGAACCACCCGGCGATCACCCTGAGAAAGGGCGCCGACATCGAGGCTGAGCGCGGACGTTTCGCCGAGACCGACCGCGCCTTCCAGGAGCGCCAGCGCGAGGCGGTGCGCATCAAGCTTCTGGGTCACGCGATCCCGAGCGGCAGCTGCGTCGGGCGAAAGAAGGACTGGACCGAGCTGCATTACATCCGCGATCAGCTCGCCAGGACCGAGAAGCACGCGCCGGTCCGCACCCTGTTGTCGCGGTCGCGGCGGGCGATCCTGGCGATGACACCGTGCGTGATGGCGTCGCCCCTTTCGCTCGCGACCTATCTCGCCCCGTCGGCGACGAACTTCGATCTCGTGGTGATCGACGAGGCCTCGCAAATGCGGCCGGAGGATGCGCTCGGCAGCCTGCTGCGCGCCCGCCAGGCCGTCATCGTCGGGGATCGCAACGCGCTGCCGCCGAGGGATATCTTCTCGCGCATCACGCCGCCGGAAGAGTTGCGCGGCGAGGCGCGACGAAGACGATGCCGGTGACGGCGAATCCCTCCTCGACTGGGCGCTTCGGGCGTTTCCGGCGCCGCGCCGGCTCACCTCGCACTATCGAAGCCGCTGCGCGAGCCTGATCGCCTTCGCCAACCGCGAGTTCTATGGAGGGAAACTCGCGGTACCGCCGAACGTCCGACCGGATGCCTTTTCAATCGACGTGGTGCGCGCCCATGGCAGCTACAAGGCCGGCCGCAACGCGGCGGAGATCGTCCGGGTGGTCGCGGCGGCCATCGATTTCATGATCCGCAATGCGGAGCTTCCACCGGACGAAATGCCGACGCTCGGGATCGCGACGCTCGGTCGCGAGCAGCGGGATGCGATCTGCGACGAGTTCAATCGCATGGCGCGCCTTCCTGCCGTCGAACGCTATCTCGCCGCCTGCAACCTCGCGACCGCGACCCGCGCCGCGGAGCCGTTCTTCGTCAAGGACATCGAGAACCTCGCGGGCGATGCACGCGACGTGATCATGATCTCGCTCACCTGCGGCCGTGAAGCGGGGCAGGCGCGGGTCGCCCAGCGCTTCGGTGCGATTTCGGCGCGGCACGGGGCGAGGCGCGTCAACATCCTGTCGACCCGGGCGCGGCGCCGCATCGTGCTGTTCGCCTCGATGGGCGCCGACGATGTCGTGGCCTCCGACAGCGGCGGCGGCGCGCAGGCGCTCGCCGACTATCTGCGCTACGTCGAGGGCCGCCAAGCCCAGATAGGAGCCCAGGTCGGAGATCGAAGCGGAGGTCGCCGCCGAGCCGGCGGAGCGCGCCGACGCGTGCCGGCGTGAAATCGCGGCGCGGCTCGAAGCCCACGGCTTCTCGGCCGATCTCGCGGCGCGGAGCTTTCGGTGTCGATCTCGCCGTGCGGCATCCGCGCGATCCCGGCCTCTATCTTGCGAGTATCGCGTCGGACGGCCCGAGCTTCGCCGCGCGTGAGCGCGCGTGAGCGCGACCGTCTGCGCGATGCGGTGCTCTCGGCAAGGGGATGGACCGTGCTGCGGGCATGGTCCGCCGACTGGTTCGCGAGCCCGCAGGGCGAGGCGGCAAAGCTCGTCGAAGACCTCACCCGCCTCGCGGCAAACCCGATCGCGGTCGACAGCGCACCGGCATCACCGGTGAAGCCGGCCGCCGCGCCGGCCACGGCCCCGCCGACGAATGCGTCCGGCGGCGGCGAGCCCGCCGCCGCCAAGCCGCTCACGCCTCAGGGCGCTTCGCCGTAGGCCGCCTTGATGGCGCCGGCGAGCCGCGCGCGGTCCGGATAGTTCGGCAGGGCGGCGGACACCGCCTGCACCGCCTGGTCCTCGGTCTTTCCGGCGCGCTTCTCCGCCGCGGTGCGGTCACGGATGTCGGTGAGGTAGGTGCGATACCCGGAGATGAAGCTCACGTCGCCGTTCGGGCCGTGGCTCGGCACGATCAGCGCCGGCTTGAGCGCCTCGAGCTTGTCGAGGCTTCCGAGCCACTGCTTCACGCTCGAATAGGGGCTCGCGAAGGCGGGCTGCGCCTTCATCGCAAGGTCGCCGGCGAACAGCACGCGGTCCGGCTCGACGAAGATCGCCATGTCGCCGCGGGTGTGGTTCGGCCCCATCGCGATCAGCTTGGCGTGCACGCCGCCGAGATCGAGATCGTAGTCCTTGGCGAAGGTGATGTCCGGCTTGCGGTAGTCGGCGTCCTTGAGCAGCTCCGCATAGACCGGCCCGCGCGCCGCGAACACCTTGGCGAGCTGCAGGCCGAATTCGGCGATGTCCTTCTGCTGGTCCTCCGAGCGGATCAGCTTGGTCGAGGCCGGAAAGGCCTGGGCGCCGAGATCGTGCTCGGGGTGGAAATGGGTCGGCACCAGATAGACGGTGCGCGTGCCGCCGGCGAGCTTCTGGGCGACCTCGGAGACGGCGGCGCCGTTCTTCGGCCCCATGCCGGTGTCGATGACGAGCACCGCCTTGTCGCCGACCACGTAGCCGACATTCGGGACGAGCTGCACGCTGTCGTCCGGAATGATCTGCACGTGGTCCGAGACCTTGCGCAGCTCGCCCGGCTTCACGATCGGCGGCGGTGGCGTCGGGGCCGGAGCCGCCGCGGCGGCGTCGCGGGTGTCGCCGGTGCTTGGGCGGCGAGGGGCGACGAAAGCGCGGCGACGGCCACTGCGGCCATCGCGGTTCTGCAACAAGATTCTCATATGGGCATTCCTCCCTGCGTCTTATGACGTCGATCCGGCGCGTCGAGGCGAGACGGACCCTTCACTTATCACTTCATGGAACTTGATGTGCCACTTTAGAGCGACCTCATCCATTCGAACGGGTGTGGCACAACGGCTCTGCGAGCAGCAAGCAGACAGGCGGAGTTGTCGATTGTCACAGAATTGTTATTTCGGTATGGGAAATCTGTCGAGAAGTCTCGAAGTGTCAGTCTATTTGCGGGTTTCCCGGTACCACGAGGTTCGGATGGCAAAGAGTGTGCTCGCGGTCGTCGGCCATGCCGGCCCCACGCCGATCGGTCAAAGCCTTTCGCCGCCCCATGCGCTCGCCGCCCTCGCCGGCCTCGGCCAGCCCACGCGGCTTGAGATCTTTCGCCTGTTGATGCGCAGCGAGCCCGACGGCCTTCCGGCCGGATCAATCGCCGAAGCGCTCGAATGTCCCCACAACACCATGTCGTCTCATCTGGCCATTCTTGCGCGCTCGGGGCTCGTGTGGGGAACCCGCGACGGGCGCTCGATCATCTACCGGGCGAATGTCGACGCGATGAAATCGCTGATCGCCTACCTCGTTAACGAGTGCTGCGAGGGGCATCCCGAGCTCTGCGACGTGCAGGACGCCCTGCGCGCGGCTAACTGCGGCTGCAAGCCGGCACCCAAGGCGCGAACACGAAGGAAGCCAAAATGAAAGCCGACGAGCAAAAGGGTGTTCAACGTCCTGTTTCTTTGCACCGGCAACTCGGCGCGCTCCATCATGGCTGAATGCATTCTCAACCGGTCCGGCCAGGGCCGTTTTCGCGCCTACTCGGCGGGCAGCCATCCCAAGGGACAAGTCCACCCTTACGCTCTCGAGCTTTTGCAAAGGCTCCATTACGACGTCAGCACGCTGCGATCGAAGGACTGGACCGAGTTCGCAAAACCGGATGCGCCGAAGCTGGATTTTGTCTTTACCGTCTGCGACAACGCCGCGGCGGAAGCCTGCCCGGTCTGGCCGGGACAGCCGATGACGGCGCATTGGGGCATTCCCGATCCGGCCGAAGCCACGGGCACGGAAGCCGAGGTGCGGTTTGCGTTCGCGGACTCACTGCGCATGCTGACAAATCGCATCAACATCTTTGTCGCGCTTCCGATCCGCTCGCTGGATCAGCTCGCCCTGCAGAGGCAGCTGGACGCGATCGGCAAGACGACAGACGTGCGCGACACCTCGGGAACGGCCGCCGAATGAAGGAGCAAATGTCCGCTCCTTACCGACGGCTTCTCGCCGAAGGGCTCGGGACCGCGATCCTCGTTGCGACAGTGGTCGGCTCCGGCATCATGGCGGAACGCCTGGCCGGCGGTAATCAGGCGGTCGCGCTTCTCGGCAATACGATCCCGACCGGCGCCATCCTCGTCGTGCTCATCACGATCTTTGCGCCCGTTTCGGGAGCCCATTTCAACCCGGCCGTCACGCTTGTCTTTGCCTTCCGCGAACGCGTCTGGGGCCACGTGATCCCTTACATCGTCGTCCAGTGCCTCGGCGGCATCGCCGGCACCATCCTCGCCCATCTGATGTTTCAGCTGGCGCCGGTTGCGATCGGAACGACCGCCAGGAGCGGCCCCGCGCAATGGCTGGCGGAAGCCGTCGCCACATTCTCTCTCGTCCTCACCATCCTCGGCGGCGTGCGGTATGCCCCGCAGGCGATCCCGTGGCTCGTCGGGCTCGTCATCACCGCGGCTTACTGGTTCACGTCGTCGACCTCTTTCGCCAATCCGGCCGTGACCCTTGCGCGCGGGTTCACGACGACGTTCGCCGGCATCGACATGTCTCACGTTCCCGCGTTCATCGTCGCGCAGCTGGTCGGCGCCGCGATCGGCGCGGTCGTCGCTTCGCTGATCTTCGACGCGCCGCCCCAGAAGCGGGCAACGTGAATGCCGTGGACGCTTACACACCTGATGATTCAGATCATCACCGGAATTCTGGGCGGACACGCGGCCGCCGCGGCCTCGAAAGAGCACAGCTTCGGCGCGCTCGGCCATACCATCGCTGGCGCCCTCGGCGGCGCGCGTGAGCGGCATATTTTTTCAGACTTATGTCAGCACTGTCGTCACCGCGGGCGGCAGCATGAACGAGCCGACGGCGGTCGAGCAAGCCATCATCCAGGCCGTGACCGGCGCCGTCGTCGGCGGAATTTGCACTCTCATGGTCGGGTTTATCAAACGCAGCATCGAAGAGCACAAATCGTCGGGACGATGAATCAACTTGCGGGATCAACAAAGGCGGGAGGGAGCGCGAAGCATGACCGACATTATCATCTATCATAACCCGGAATGCGGGACCTCGCGTAACACGCTCGGTCTCATACGCAACGCCGGGCTTGAGCCGCATGTGATCGAGTATCTGAAAACCCCGCCAAGCCGGACGATGCTGAAATCCCTCATCGCGCGCATGGGCGTTCCGGTTCGCGACGTCATTCGCATCAAGGGGACGCCCTATCAGGAGCTTGGTCTCGACAATCCCGCCCTCACCGACGATCAGTTGCTCGACGCGATGCTGGCCAACCCGATCGGTCTGCCCGGCGATCGGCGAAGAGCATTTTGGCGACCGCATCGCCTACGGCATTCCCGACGTGCTCGGCGCTGATCGTTCGACCTACATCGGGCGCCGCGTCCTGGTGGCGGGCGGCGGCCACTCCGCGGCGAATATTCTGCTCGATCTCGCCCGCCTCGCCGCACAGGACAGCGATCTCAGCATCATCTGGGCCGTGCGCAGCACCAGCCTCGCCCGCGTGTTCGGCGGCGCCGCGGCGGACAAGCTTCCGGCGCGGGGCAAGCTCGGCAGCGATCTCAAGCACCTCGTCGACAGCGGCCGCGTCGAACTCGTGCTCGGGTTTTCAACAGAACGCATTGACGAAGTTCCGACCGGCCTTGCGATAACCGGCAATACCGCGGCGCGGACCACAGACGATCGGACCCGTCGACCGCGTGATCGTCGCCACCGGCCAGCGCCCGAACCTTGAGATGACGCGCGAACTGCGTCTTGACCTCGACCCGTGGCTCGAATCTCCACGCGCGCTCGGCCCCATGATCGACCCGAATGTGCATTCCTGCGGCACCGTCCCGCCGCACGGGCACCGCGAACTATCCCATGCGGAGACCGGCTATTACGCGGTCGGAGTGAAAAGCTACGGGCGTGCACCCACGTTCCTGATGGCCACGGGGTATGAGCAGGTGCGCTCCGTCGCCGCCTTCATCGCCGGAGATTACGCCGCTGCCGATGACGTACGCCTCGTCTTGCCCGAGACGGGCGTGTGCTCGATCGGCATTGCCCCGAGCCCGGCTGCGGCAGCGGCAAGCTGCTGCCCGCCGCCGGCCAGCGCGGCTGAAAGTTGCCCCGGCACGCGGAAAGAGGAACGAGAGCTCGTCGCGACAGCGGCATGCCGCGGCCGTCCCTCCTGAAATGACGCGATGGGCTTACGCGCCCGACGCGGCTGAACCCGACCGGCGCCTGATCGTACCTGCGCTCGGTATTACCCAGATCCTCGCCTGGGGATCGACCTTTTACCTGTTGGCGGTGCTCGCGGCGCCGATCGGCCAAGATACCGGCTGGTCATACGAATGGGTGATCGGCGGACTTTCGCTCGGTCTTGTCGTGGCCGGGCTCGTATCGCCGCGGGTCGGCCGCGCTATCAAGGCTCGCGGCGGACGATCGGTGCTTGCATCCGGCGCCGCGATCATCGCGCTCGGCTTGTTGCTTATAGGCTTGGCGCAAAATCTTCTCTGGTACTTTGCGGCGTGGCTCATCGTCGGCGCCGGGATGGGCGCGGGCCTCTATGACGCCGCCTTTTCCACGGTCGGGTCGATCTACGGCAAAGAGTCCCGCAACACGATTTCAGGGATCACTCTCTTTGGCGGCTTTGCCAGCACGGTATGCTGGCCCCTCAGCACGTTCCTCGTCGAGCATTTCGGCTGGCGCGGCGCATGCTTTACCTACGCCGATCATTCAGGCCGGCCTTAGCCTTCCGATCTACCTGCTGCTCTTGCCGCGAAAGGCTCCCGCGGCGCTTGAGGACCATCGATCGCCCGCATCGGCTACGGTCTTGGCGCCCGATGAAACGTTCTCCTTCGCGATCCTGGCCGCGATCGTAACGATCGCGTCCGCCATTCTCGCCATGATGGGAGCCCTTCTTCTGCAACTGCTCCAGACGAAGGGAATGACGCTTTCCACCGCCGTCACGCTCGGCATGTTGATCGGTCCATCGGCGGTCGGCGCTCGCGTGATCGAGACGGCTTTCGGCCGTTACTATCACCCGATCTGGACCATGTCCGCCTCGGTCGCGCTCACGGCGGCCGGCGCCCTGCTGTTGCTCGGATATTTTCCGGCGGCGGCTCTCGCGATCATCCTCTACGCCGCCGGCAACGGCATTGGATCAATCGCGCGGGGCACCCTGCCGCTCGCCTTGTTCGGCGCCGCGCGTTACCCGGTATTGATGGGCCGCCTCGCTCTGCCGCTGTTGATCGCCATGTCGATCGCGCCTTACGTCGGCGCCCTGGCACTTCGGTCCGGCGGGCCGAATTCCACGATTTGCGATCATTGCATGCGCTCGCGATGATGAATGTGCTGCTCATCGCCGCGCTGTGGCAAACAACCAAGCGACTTAGGGCGAAAGCGCAGGCTAGCCTAAAGCCACTTCATCCATTTGAAGAAGACGTACGGAACGATCGCCGCGAGCAGCATCAGCACGAGCGCGAACGGATAACCGAAATCGTAATCGAGCTCGGGCATGTGCTTGAAGTTCATGCCGTAGATCGAGGCGACGAGGGTCGGCGGCATGAACACCACCGCGGCGACCGAGAAGATCTTGATGATGTTGTTCTGCTCGAGGCTCACCACCCCGAGCATGGCGTCGAGCAGGAAGTTGATCTTGCCCGAGAGATAGGTCGCGTGCTCGGACAGCGCGTGGGCGTCGCGCTGCATGCCCTTGAGGGTCGCCCGCTGGTCCTTCGCCCATTTCATCGTGTCGGCCTCGTTGGCGAGGTAGACCAGCAGCCGGCCGATCGACACCAGGCTCTCGCGGACTTTCGAGGTCTGGTCGCCCTTGCGGCCGATGGTCTTGAGAATCTCCTTGAAGCTGCGGGTGCGGTCGGCGCCGCCTTCGGGCTCGAGAATGTCGTGGGAAGCGGTGTCGACCTCGCTGCCGATCCGCTCGAGGATGTCGGCGGCGCGATCGATGATGGCGTCGAGGAGGTCCATCATCACGGTTTCGCCCGTCGGCGTCGACGGGCACTGGCGGGCGAGCCTCGCGCCGACGATGGTGAACGGCTTCGGCTCCTCGTAGCGCACGGTGGTCAGGCGGTGCCCGGACAGGATGAAGGTCACCGCCGTCGTGCGCGGCACGTCGGTATCGGAGTGGCACATCAGGGTCGCGGTCATGTAGCGGGCGCCGTTCTCGACATAGAGACGGCTGGTGACCTCGATCTCCTGCATCTCCTCGCGTGTCGGGACGGCGATCCCGAGGGTGCGCTCGACGAGCTTGTCCTCGCCCTGGGTGGGACTGTAGAGGTCGAACCATACGGCGCGGTCCGGGATTTCTCCGCCCGGCTCGATCTGGATGCGGTCTAGTGTGGTGCCGCGTGGCACATGGACTGAGAGCATCAGGCAACCCCCCGCGTTTGCGCCCTTGTGCATTGCCTCCTCGGCGCACTCATGCCCGTAACCGATCGCGACGGCAAGCCCACGCGCGGCGTCGGCTCGGCGAATCACCCCAGCGCTGCAGGCAGGTAGAGGCATCCAGCGCTACGGGGCGCCTTCCGATTGTGGCAAAAACGAGAATCAATGAGGGGCGATAATCGGTCGCCCCGCCATGACACCGCCACAACGGCGGTCAAAATTCCGTGCTGATGGGGAAATCAACATGGCAATCAGCGGCGTGGATGCATCAGGCCGGAATGCGGTATCATCGAGGGGCTCGCGGTGGGTGAGGCAATGAAGCCACAGCACCGGGGATTGAGGCGGGGGAACCCTCTCCTCGAGGTGGAACAGACGTAGCAATTGGTCTATGGGCTGTTGAATGGAATCTGGGGTCTTGGACGACGGGGGGCGACGCGAGATGGGCTCGTGGAAATTTGCATTTCTGGGAATTGGATTGCTGCTTGGCGGCTGTATGCAGGCGACGCTCGAGCCGCCGTCGGCAGGCATGAAGCCGCGCGACCGCGAGTACCTCGCCAACGCGCCGTACAACACCAATTACATGATCCCTCAGGATTATCAGCGGCACATCGTTGAGTATCACCGCAAAGAAGCGCCTGGGACCATCGTCATCGATACCGATGCGCGCTTCCTCTATCTCGTCCAGGCGAACCAGAAGGCGGTCCGCTACGGCGTGACCGTCGGCGAGGAGGCCCAGGGCTGGTCGGGCGTCGCCAAGATCGGCAACATGGCCGAGTGGCCGGGCTGGACGCCGACCGCGAGCGAGCATCAGCGCCTCGGTCCGCTGCCGGCTCACGTGCCGGGCGGCCCGTCGAACCCGATGGGCTCGCGCGCCATGTATCTCTATGCCAATGGCAAGGACACGCTGTTCCGCATCCATGGCACCAACCAGCCCGAATACATCGGACAGGCGATTTCGTCCGGTTGCATCCGTCTGACCAACGAAGACGTCATCGACCTCTACGCGCGGGTCAAGATGGGAACGCCGGTCGTGGTGCTGGCGCCGGGGCAGGGCGATTCGCCGGTGCTCCCGCGCCTCGCGTCCAATCCGGGTGTCGTCAGCTTTCCCGATACGAACACCCGCTGAGAACGCTATCGCCGATTTGAGATGAATTGGCCGGGCCAGCGCCCGGCCAATTTGTTTTTGGGCGGATCAGACGGTGTGCGGATCAGACGATGCGCGGTGGCTCGGTGGCGGCGCCGCCGATCTCGACGTGCACGATTTCCGGCGGAACGCCGAGCCGCACCGGCGCGAAGCTCGTGCCGAGCCCGCCCGACACGATCATGTGCCGATTGCCCTCCACGATGTGCCCGTAGGCGAACCGCGCCCCGTAACGCGACGGCACGAGCTGCGGCCACAGCAGCGGAATCCTGACCTGGCCGCCATGGGTGTGGCCGGCGAGCGTGAGCGAAACGCGCGGCGGCACATTCACGAAGATGTCCGGCTCGTGGGCGAGCAGGATCACCGGGTCGTCGGTCGTGACCTGGGCGAGGGTCCCGGCGAGATCGTCCTCGCCGCGAAAGGTGCCGGGCCCGAGCCAGTGGGCGATCTGATCGCCGAGGCCGGCAATCCAGAACCGCGTCGCACCCTCGCCGAGCAGCACCGCGCGGTTCTCGAGGCAGGGAATGCCGGCCTTCACCAGCGCGCCGCGGATCGAGCGGACATTGTGCCACCAGTCGTGGTTGCCGAGAATGGCCCATACCCCGAGCGGCGCCTTGAGCCGTGCGAGCTCTCCCGCCCAGACATCGTGAGGCACGTGTTCGGTGATGAAACGGTGGGTCGCGATGTAGTCGCCGAGCAGCACGATGACGTCGGGGCGGAGCGCATTGGTCTCCTCGACGACGCGGTTGATGTGCTCGACCGCCATGTTCGGCCCGCCGGCATGGAGGTCGGCGATCGCCGCAAGCGAGACGCGGCCGCCGGTCCAGCCCGGCGGCGTGAACCGGTATGAGGTCGTGACGAGCCGTTCCGGCTCGATGGCCCCCGCATAGACCGCGGTGCTCACGCCGGCGAGGGTCGCAGCTCCGAGCCCGCGCAGGATGAATCCGCGCCGGCTGATGCCGGGTCGCAGGATGGCGGCCGCTTTCGGAGCGACGAGGCTACGGCGCCCGTCACCACCGAGTGCGGGATCGAAGGAGCTCATGACTGCCTTTTAGGGGAAGACGTATGAACGGGCGATTTCACGCAGTCGACAAACTCCCGAGCAAGCCCTGGGCCATCGCCCAATCCAGGGTCCGGTCGAGCGCCCGCGTCAGGCGATCGAACATCTCATCGATCTCATGTGGGGTTATGACGAGCGGCGGACAAAGCGACAAGGTGTCGCCGGCCAGCGAACGCACGATCAGGCCCTCCGCTTCGGCGAAGGCGACGCAGCGCGCGCCGACGCCGAGCTTCGGGTCGAACGGCTTCTTGCTCCGCTTGTCGCAGCTCATCTCGAGCCCGCCGACGAGGCCGAGGCCGCGCGCTTCGCCGATCAGCGGATGCTCGCCGAGCTTCTTCAGGCGGCGCTGAAATTGCGGAGCGATCGCCGCGACTTTCTCGACGATGCGGTCGCGCGCGTAGATTTCGAGCGTCTTGATCGCGACGGCCGCCGCGACCGGGTGGCCCGAATAGGTGTAGCCGTGCCCGAAGAGTGCCGATCTTGCGGCTCTCGGCGAGCAGCGCCTGGTACATGCGCTCCGGCACCATCACGCCGGCGATCGGCAGATAGGCCGACGACAGCGCCTTGGCGACCGAGATGGCGTCGGGCCGGAAGCCGACCGCGTCGCTGCCGAACATCTCGCCGAGGCGTCCGAAGCCGCAGATCACCTCGTCGGAGATCATGAGGAGATCGTACTTCGCGCAGACCTTCATGATCTTTTCGAAGTATCCCTCGGGCGGCACGATCACGCCGCCCGCGCCCATCACCGGCTCGGCGATGAAGGCCGCGACCGTGTCGGGGTCTTCGCGCAGGATCAGCTCTTCGAGCTCGTCGGCGAGCCGGCTCGAGAATTCCTCCTCGCTCTCGCCGTCCTTCGCGTAGCGATAATGATGCGGGCAGCCGGTGTGAACGACGCCGGCGATCGGCAGGTCGAAATCGGTGTGGTTTCCGGCGAGGCCGGTGAGCGAGGCCGCCGCGATGGTGACGCCGTGATAGGCGCGCTGGCGGCTGACGATCTTCTTCTTCTTCGGCCGGCCGAGCCGTTGTTCATGTACCAGACGAGCTTCATCTGGGTGTCGTTCGCCTCGGAGCCGGAATTGCAGAAGAACACCTTGGAGATCGGCACCGGCGCGATCTCCTTGAGCCGTTCCGGCAAGCTCGACGGCGGGATCGTGGCTGCGGCCGTTGAAGAGGTGGGCGAAGGAGAGCTTGCGCATCTGCGCCGCCGCCGCCTCGACGAGCTCCTCATTGCCGTAGCCGAGCGACGTGCACCACAGGCCCGCCATGCCCTCGATGTAGGCCTTGCCGTCGCTGTCGTAGACGTAGACGCCCTTGGCGCGCTCGATGACGAGCGGCCCGTCGTCACGGAATTTCGCGAGATTGGTGTAGGGATGGACGAGCGTCTCGATGTCGCGAGCGGCGCGGTTGCTCAGCACGTTCATCAGTGGTGCCTTTCGGCAGGGTGCGCCGGGCGCTGTGGAAAGCGTCGACCGAGGCGCCGAACGGCCGCGGCCGAGGCAGGGGGACATCGACGAGCGCAGGGCGCGATGCGACCGACGACAGCGCGTAGGTCGGAGAACCGCCGGCAACGCCCGGCTCGCCGTCGAGCTCCCAGTGACAGGTGCGGTAGCCGTTGCGATGCTCGGCGAGGTCGACGTGGATGTGATCCTCGTGGAAGCCGTCGGAGCCGGGGCCGAGCACCGTGGTGAAGCGGGCGCAGGCCGACGTCTTCATGGCGAGCCGGAATTCCTTGGCGACGGCGGCGTCGGTCGGATGCACGGACACGCCGTTCTTGAGCTTGAACGAGCGGATGTCGAGCGCGTTGGCGTGGCCGTGCTCGGAGATCTGGGCACCGGGGATGCGGTTGCGGCCGCGGCACTCGTAGGAATCGAAGTTCTCGATCACGGAGAGGTTCGATCCGAGAACGGTGGCGCGGGCCGAGAGATCGTCGCGCACCCAGTTCACGATCGCCTCGGCGGTCTCGCAGCGCAGCACGGCGGGAGGCGAAATCTCGATCGCCTGGCGGTTCTTGCCGATGACGCGCTCGAGCGACACGACATCGGGGCCGCCGCAGCCATGCGGGCCGTGCATGTCGCCCATCGACCTGATCACCGCGCGGTCGGGCGTGAGGCGAAGCTGGCATGCGCTCGGTGGCGTTTCGGGCTTGTCGACCGGCGCGGCGGGGGCGTTGTATGGCCCGGATGGGCTGACAGACGGCCACGGCGGTGCAGCCACTTGCGCTGCCACGCAATTGCCCCAAACGATCCCGATCGCGATGATGGCCAGTCCGAGTTTCACCACCCCTCAATCCGTGAAGATCGCGGTGATTTCAAGTCGTTCCCGACCAGGCCGGTGTCCTGACGAGGCCCCGGCGGCGAGTACAAAAGGGGGCCGGCCGGCCTTTCGGGCGTGCCAATGACCACCTGCGATGTCGTCGTGATCGGGCTCGGCGCCATGGGGAGCGCCGCGGTGGCGAGCCTTGCCCGGCGCGGCTGCAAGGTCGTCGGCATCGAGCGGTTCGAGCCGGGCCATGACCGCGGCTCCTCGCATGGCGCGACCCGCATCATCAGGCAGGGCTACTTCGAGCATCCCTCCTACGTGCCGCTGGTGCGCGCGGCCTATCCGCTGTGGCGCGAGCTCGCGGCGGAATCCGGCGAGCCGCTGCTCGACGTCACCGGCATCGTCGAGATCGGCGCGCCGGACAGCGAGCTCGTCGCAGGCACGCTCGACGCCTCCCGCAGGCATCGGCTCGCCCATGACGTGCTCGATGCCGACGCGCTGCGGCGCCGCTTTCCCCTGTTTCAGGTGCCGGATCACTACGTCGCGGTGTTTCAGCCCGACGGCGGATTCCTGCGCGCGGAGCCCGCGATCCGCGCCCTGCTGGCGCGCGCCCGCAAGGGCGGCGCCGAGCTGCGCACCGGGGAAGCCGTGCGCGCGATCGAGCCGCGCGGCTCGGGCGTGCGCGTCGTGACGGCGCGCGGCGTGATCGACGCCGGCTGCGCGATCGTCGCCGCGGGGCCCTGGGTGAAGACGCTGCTGCCGGACCTTCCGGTCGCGATCCGGGTGACGCGCCAGGTGCTCGGCTGGTTCGCGCCGCGCGAGCCGGCGCTGTTCGCCAAGGACCGATTTCCGGTGTTCCTGCTGCAGAACGCGGACGGGATGTTCTACGGCTTTCCCGACGACGGATCGGGGTGGGTCAAGGTCGCAAAGCACCACCACGCCGACGAGACCGTCGATCCCGAGAATTGCGACCGCGTCGTATCGGCGGCCGACGAGGCGATGATCCGCTCATGCCTCGCCGCGCATCTCCCGGCCGCCAACGGACCGCTCGCCGCCGCCACCACCTGCCTCTACACCATGACGCCCGACGGCGATTTCATCATCGACCGGCTGCCGGGCGACGATCGCGTGATCGTGGCCTCGCCGTGCTCCGGGCACGGCTTCAAGTTCGCCCCGGTGATCGGCGAGATCATCGCCGATCTCGCGACGACCGGAGCGACCGCCCACGATATCTCGCGGTTTTGCGATCGGCCGGCCGCTCGTTAGTCCGCGTTGAGATGCGCGATGGACCATGGGGCCGGCACGTTGGAGACGAACGAGCTGCTGGCGTTCACCACCGTGGTGCCTTTCATCTCCCAGATCGCCACATTGCCGGAGGAGTCCTGCCACAGGATGTCGCTGAAGCCATCGCCGTTGTAGTCGCCGGTGAGCTGGATCGACCATAGGCCGCCGGCGACGTTGGCGACGAACGAGCTGCTCTGGTTCAACACGGTGATGCCGTTCATCTCGCAGATCGCGACATTGCGCGAAAAGTCCTGCCACAGGATGTCGGCTCATGCCGTCGCCGTTGAAGTCGCCGGTGCCCTTGATCGTCCATTGGCTCGGCACGGTGCCGACGAACGCTGTTCTGATTGGTAACATGGTGGTGCCGTTCATCTCCCAGATCGCCACGTTGCCCGAGGAGTCCTGCCACAGGATGTCGGTCTTGCCGTCGCCGTTGAAGTCGCCGGTCCCCTTGAACGACCATTGGCCGGGCACGTTGGCACAACGAGCTGTTCTGATTGAGAACCGCGGTGCCGTTCATTTCCCAGATCGCCACGTTGCTCGAATTGTCCAGCCACAATAGGTCACCGTTGGTGTCGCCGTTGAAATCACCAGTGCCGACGATGCTCACTGCGGGGTCGGCACATTGGCGACGAACGAACTGCCTGGTTTAGATGGTCGTGCCGTTCATCTCCCAAATGGCCACGTTGCCGCTGGTATCCCGCCAGAGCAGGTCGGCCTTGCCGTCGCCGTTGAAGTCGCGCTGGCGGACAATGGCCCATTGGCCGGGGACGTTGTAGAGACGAACGAGCTGTTCTGATTGGTCACCGTGATGCCGTTGATCTCCCAGATCGCACATGGCCCGAGGTGTCGCGCCAGAGAATGTCGCTAAAGCCGTCGTCGTTGAAGTCGTGGGTGTTGACGGACCTACGGAAGACCCACGCGGCGCCGGCGCCACCGTTGTTACCATCACCGCCCTCCAGCATGGTGTTGCCATCGGCCGAAAGTGCGACCGCGGTGCCTTGGGCAGTGTTACCGTCCCCACCGGTTCCCTGCAGGCTCCCACCTTGCTGAGACCACGTGCCGCCGCTACGGGCGTATACGAGTACCTGGCCGGGCCCCGAGCCAGGCGCGCCCACGATGCCGACGTTGCCGTTGGCAGATAGCGCGACCGACTGACCCTGCAAGGTGGCGCTGCTCGCGGGCAAGAAGAGCTTCCCGCTTTGTTGGGACCACGAGCTGCCGCTGCGGGCAAAGGCACGCTGCACCCGAGCGCGCCGCCGCCATTATCAGCGGGCCCGCCTTCCAGCAACGTATTGCCGTCCGCTGATAGCGCAACCGCTTGGCCTTGGTGGGAGCCACCGCTGGTCGCGCCTGTCCCGATCAGCGCGCCGCCTTGTTGGGACCACACCCCGTTGCTGCGGGTAATAATAAATACCGCGCCGTCGGAGGCGTCGCCGTTATTGTAACCAGGGGCTCCCACCGCCGCGGTGTTGCCGTCGGCGGACAGCGCAACCGAAGTGCCTTGTGCAGCGGCTGCAATCGTCGCGTTGACCTTCCGGCTATCAGCTGATGCTCGCCCCACGCGCTGCCACTGCGGGTGAAGTCCACCGCACGCCGGGGTGCCATTGGGCCAGTGAGGCTTGCATCTTGAGGCGCGCCCACCTCGGCGGTGTTGCTGTCTGCAGACAGCGCAACCGACGTGCCTTGCAGCACCATGTCCCCAAAAGATCGCCAAATCGGACACGACCGCTTCGCTTGTTCTGACCACACGCCGCCACTGCGGGTGAAGACCCACGCCGCGCCGCCGAACATCGTGTTGTCAGCTGGGCCGCCAATCAGCGCTGTATTGCCGTCGGCGGAAAGTGCAACCGCCCAGCCGAAACGGGCATTGCTGACGTTATCGGTTACCGTCAGCTTCGCCCCTTGCTGGGACCACGCGCCCCCGCTGCGGATGTAGACCCACACCGCGCCGGCTTGGCCGTTGTCGTAAGGCCCCCCGACCAGCGCGGTGTTTCCGTCGGCGGACAGCGCAACCGAATAGCCTTGTAAGGCATCGGTCGAGCCATTCGTTCCGATCAATTTTGGTCCTTGCTGAATGTATTGCGCTTGCGCAGGCTGCGGTGCGCGGCGAGAACGAATGAGGACACGATCAGGGCGAGCGCGAGACACCCGCCTTGCCGGATTGGCAATATCCGCATCGCGTTCACGGAATAGGCGCAATAAATGTTGGCAGTGAAATTTGCCTCCTCACGATCCGCCGGTGATCGGTCCGGCGATAGGGACGGGCGCAACCGCCTCCGGGCACGACCCCAGGTCATGTCGATCACACGCTGCATGCGTTGCAGACGGCCGGCGAAGTCGCCGCGACGCCGCTGCACGGCGGAATCGCAAAACCTGCCCCGAACCCGCATTAATTGACTAACACTGCATAATGGTGCCAAAAACCCTAAATAGAGGGTGCCGATACGGCGGTGCACAGGCGCCGAAATAATTGAGGTATTTCGCATGGCGCGCACCATTGCCGCGTTAGCCGATACGGTTTCCGTAATACTCGCCGCGCCCGACCCCCAATCCTGTTCGCGCGTCTATCGCAAGGCGCTGGCGGAATTCGACGTCGATTCCTTCGCCGTCGGCGAGGTCGACCTGTCGGCGTTGGAAAGGACGGTTTTCTACGCCATCGGCTGGCCCGACAGCTTTCGCAAATTCTATGTCGAGGCCGGGCTGGTGCATCGTGACCCCGTCGTCGAAGGCCTGCGGCACCGGCACACGCCGTTTACCTGGTCGGAATTGCGTAGAGATCGAAAGCTCTCGGTTCTCGGCACCGAGGCTTTGCAAGTCCTCTATGACCATGGATGGACCGAGGGGCTCGCGGTGCCGATACCGCGGGGAAATCTTCGGTTCGGTCTCATCGGCCTTACCAGCCGGCGCAAAGCATTCAGCGCCACTGAAAAGTCGCTGTTGACGATGCTGTCGCTCTGCGTTCACGAACGGCTGCGCAACCTGGCGCCGAAGCACGGGTTCGCAATTCCTCCCCTCGGCTTGACGAAACGCGAGATCGAGTGCCTGCGCTTAATCGCGCGCGGCGCCACCGACCGCATGATCGGCAAGAAGCTCGGCATCTCGCAATCGACCGCTCATGAACATTTCGAGACGGCGAAGAAGAAGCTGAAGGCTTCGACACGCGCCGAAACCATCGCGGTGGCGGTGTCGCTGGCCATCGTCGCGCCGTAGCTGGCTGGACAGCACATCGACGCAGCTCAAGGCATAGGCGGCACTGTCAGATTATGTCGCTGGCACGCGTGGTGCGACGCGATCGAGAAGGTGCGCCGCGGAGCGCAAAGCGTGATGCGATAGGGCTCCGCGGCGTGGATGGCATCGACGCGAACGATACCTCACCGCGGTCAGCGTTCCTACTCGCCACGCCCCAGCGTGGCGGCGCGATGGACCCGCTGCAACTCGTAAGTGCTTTCGCGCACTCTTCCAAACGTGCAAGAGCTGCCTCGACCGACGGCGCTGCAGCCGAAGGCATGCAGACGTCAGGCGATCGAGACGGCTCACGTCGCGCGTTCGAGCCTGTGTCGTCGGAAGCGGCGAGAAATCGCGGTCGACATGTGCTCGGTTTGCTCCTCGCGGGTGCGTCAGCGATCAGCCTGTTCGATCCAGTCCGATCCCAATCTGGGGCGTCGGTGGGGGGATGAGGGGTGCGAAGACACTCTCGCTATTTTTCGTGTGCGAGCGCTTCCCGTGCCGCCGCCAGCTGTTTCTTCTTCGCCGAGTCGACTTTCGGGTATTCGAGGCCGAGCTGTTCCACCACTTCCACGATCGCGGCTGCAACGATGAGCCGGGTGAACCACTTGTTGTCGGCCGGCACGACGTACCACGGTGCCTGCTTTGATGACGTAGCGCGGATCGCCTGCTCGAACGCGTGCATGTAATCGTTCCAGAATTTTCGCTCGTGAACATCGGAGGGCGCAAACTTCCAGTGCTTGTCGGGCTTGTCGAGGCGCCCATGAAACGCTTCTTCTGCTCTTCGCGAGAGAGGTTCAGGAAGAACTTGAGAACAACCACACCCTGGCGGGTCAGGTAGTCCTCGAAGTGGGCGATGTCGGCGAGGCGTTCATCCCAAATCCGCTTGCCGACGAACTGCGGAGGCAGTTTCTGGTGCTCCAGAATCTCCTTGTGCACCCGCACAACGAGGACCTCCTCGTAGTAGGATCGGTTGAAGATCGCGATCCGCCCCCGCTCGGGAAGGCTCTTGGCATAGCGCCACATGAAATCGTGTGAGAGCTCCTCCGCCGAAGGCTGCTTGAACGAGAAGACTTGGCAGCCTTGCGGATTTACCCCCGACATGACGTGCTTGATCGTGCCGTCTTTTCCGGCAGCGTCCATGGCCTGAAAGAGGAGCAGCAGCGACCAGCGATCCTGGGCGTAGAGCATGTCTTGCTCTGCCGCGAGCCATTCGGTGCCGCGTTGGAGGAGTTCGGCGGCCTCGCCCTTGCCCATCTTGAGGCCGCCGGTGTCGCCGGGGTCGAAGTCCTTGAGGCGGAATCCATTGCCGCTGCGATGCGGTAGGGGAGGACGTATTTCTGGATGCGGCGGAGGACCTGTTTTTCCAACATGGCCGAACCTTCCTTTCGTGAAGCCACGGTCGTCGGCGCCGTCCATTCCGTTCGTAGCCGCTTGGGCACGCAGCTCACCCTTCGGCGTCAATTCGTGTGCGGTCATGCACCGGCTTCGACGGCAGTAATGGAGCGCCTCAAGTGCTCCGAAGAGCGAATGATGAGCTTCTCCGCCTCCACGACGAGGAAAAACATCAGTCCACCGGCGATGAGCCAAGGCCATACCCGAAGCGGGACGGCTTCGGTGCCGAACATCGCTTGAAGCGGAGGCGCGTAGGTGAAAATGACCTGCAGGATCAGAACCGCGCCGATGCCCAGCGGCAGATACTTGTTGCCCATGTGTGCCTTCAGGGAGAGCGACGAGTTGATGAGGTAGCGGCTGTTCAGCAGATGGAAAATCTGACCAATCGTGATCGCGTTGACCGCGACTGTCCGCGCGAGCTCGTCCGAGGCGCCCCCGGACTTCATCCAGAAGAATGCCAACAGCGTGTAGGCGAGAAGCGCTAAGCCGACAAAGATGATGCGCCATATGCCGAAGCGGGTCACGATCGGTCGGTCCATTGCGCGCGGTGGCCGTTGCATCACGTCGACCTCATGCGGCTCGAAGGAGACCACCAGCCCGAGCGCGACCGAGGTTATCATGTTGACCCAAAGCACCTGCGGGGCCGTGATCGGCATGGTGAATCCGAAGAAGATCGCCACCGCGATGACCAGCGCCTGCGCTACGTTTGTCGGCAATATAAACAGCATTGCCTTTTCTATATTGTTGTAGACCGTGCGACCTTCCTTCACCGCCGCCGTAATGGACGCGAAGTTGTCGTCGGCCAGGATCATGCCGGCGGCTTCCTTGGTCACCTCGGTGCCCTTGATGCCCATCGCGACCCCGATGTCCGCCTTCTTAGGGCGGGCGCATCGTTGACGCCATCGCCGGTCATGGCAACAATCTGATTGTTGGTCTGGATCGCTTTCACCAGGCGCAATTTATGTTCGGGGCTCGCGCGCGCGAATACGTCGACGGTGCGCACGCGCTCCTGCAGCGTGGCGGTATCCATGTCCTCGATCTCGGTGCCGGCGATGGCGGTCTTCCCGTCGCCGATACCGAGCATCTTGGCGATGGCCGCAGCGGTGATCTTGTGATCGCCCGTGATCATCGTGACGCGAATGCCGCCGCCATGACATTCCTCGACGGCCGCGATGGCCTCCTTGCGCGGCGGGTCCAGGAGGCCAATTAGGCCAAGCAGGACAAGCGTCGACGGCAGGTCGGCGGGACCAAGTCCACCGGCTTTCAGACCTGGATTCTCGAGCCACGCCAACGCCAGAACGCGCTCGCCCTGGGCTGCAAGGGCGTCGGAAGCCTTTGTGAAATGCTCCCGGTCCAGCGGCACAGCGTGGCCGGCGGCGGACTGCTGGCGATCGCAGTGTTCGACGATGACCTCGGGCGCACCCTTGACGAGCAGCACTTCCTTGCCATCCGCGGACCGGTGCAGTGTCGCCATGAACTTATGCTCGGATTCGAACGGGATGGCATCGATGCGCGGATACGCCGCCTGCACCGCTTGGCGTTCCAGCCCGAGCTTCGATGCGAACGGGTAGAGCGCTCCCTCGGTCGGGTCGCCTTCTACTTTCCACGCATCCCCTTCTTGAAACAGCTCGGCATCGTTGCAGAGCGTGGAGACGCGTGCCATGAGCGCCACCACCGGCGCCTCGCCCACCGGCTTGCCGTCCTTTTTCACCTCGCCCTGCGGCGAGTAGCCGCTTCCGGTGACCTGGTATGTCGACTCCGCGGTGACGGCGGACACCACCATCATTTCCATCAACGTCAACGTGCCCGTTTTGTCGGAACAGATCCGCGACACCGAGCCCAGAAGTCTCTACCGCCGGTAGCCGCCGGATGATGGCGTTGCGTTGGGCCATGCGTTGCACGCCGATGGCGAGCGTTATGGTGATGAGCGCGGGCAGGCCCTCAGGGATGAGTGATACGGCGATGCCGACCACCGCCTGAAAGAGCTCCACGAAGTCCATCCCCTTCACCCATTTGCCGTAGGCGAAGATCAGGACGCTGATCACGGCGATGACCGCGGTAATGGTGTAGCCGAACTTCTTGATCTGGCGCAGGAGCGGGGTTTCGAGCGGACTGACGCCGGCTAGCATCTGGTTGATGCGGCCGAGCTCGGTTTCGTTGCCCGTCGCAACGACGACGCCGGTCGCGCGCCCGGACACGACCATCGTGCCGGAGAACGCCATGCATTCGCGATCGCCGACCGTTGCGTTCGCAGAAACCGGATCGGTGGTCTTCTCCGCCGGTACGGATTTGCCCGTGAGAGCCGCCTCCTCTGTTCGCAGATTCCTCGCTTCGACGAGCCGCAGGTCTGCCGGAACCTTGTCGCCGAACTCGAGGAGGACGACGTCTCCCGGCACGAGCTGCTCCGCCGGTATCAGGCGCGTTTCACCGACGCGCACGGTGCGAGCCTCTGCGGAGAGCATGTTGCGGATCGAATCCAAGGCCTTCTCAGCCCTGCCTTCCTGGATAAACCCGAGCAGCGCGTTGAGAACGACAACGGCGAAGATGATCGCGGCGTCGACCCACAGGTTCAGCATCAGCTTGACGAAGCCAGCGCCCAGAAGGACGTAGACCAGGATGTTGTTGAACTGGACGAAGAACCGCATCAATGGGCCTCGCTTCCTGCCTTCCGGCAAGCGGTTCGGCCCGTACTTTTTCAGCCGGTCCGAAGCCTCGGCCCCGTCGAGTCCCTTCCCGGTGTTGATACGAAGTCGCTGCACGACCTCCTGCACCGACATCGCGTGCCAAGGCGCGACTTCGCCTGAGCTGTTCGCGTCGCTCATGCAAATACTGCCCTTCTCAGCAAGCTCGGCATCACCATGACGCCCGGCCGACCGCGAGCCGTTCACGGCGCGCGCTGGTTCGGGCGCCTCCAACTGCTGTCGTAATTTGATTTACTGAACCAACTTGGCGCGCAGGCGAGCAAACTCTTGATCCGTGATTGCTCCCGACTTCTTGAGTCGATCGAGCTTCTCGATCTCGTCGGCAACACTGAAGCCGACCACCCGCCGCAGGTCTTCACGCGCTTGTTGCGCCTGCTGGGCGCTTCGCTCCGCCATGCCCGTCGACTGAGTGATCAGGTACGCGAATATTGCGAGATAGGGGAGCACGATCAGTGCAATCACCCATATCGCCTTGCCCCAGCCGGATATGTCGTGACGCCGAAACAGATCGCCTATGACGATGACGAGCAGCCAGAACCATAGGACGAAGATAAACACGGCGAACGCGTCGGCCAGGAAATTGCGGAAAGTGAAGCCTTCAGAAAAGAAGAACATCGCAGTTTCTCCCTTTTGCCGGACGGTGTGTTGCGGGCTTGCGCGGAGCGGACCCGCCTGTAGTTCCGCCGAGGCGTTGGCTATCCAGAGCCGCCCCAGCGGTGATGACATACTCAGAATGCATTTGCCCGAACGTCAGCGCGAGCAATGCTCTCGAACCGTGCAACGAACCCGCATTGCGATCCTTACGCTGGACAGGAAGCCTATCCCGGCGGTGGCTCCAAAGGAACCGCCACCGGCATGTTTGCTGCGCTGCGGAAGCTTGGATCTAGCCTGGCCCGGTCGTCCCGCCTGTCCGCAGAACGTCCGCCAGTTGAAGTGCAACTGCCGCCCCGATGATTGGGGACATCAGCGCTTTCGATCGCTCAACCGCTTCGTGGCGGCGGCTACCTTGATCGAGCTTGCATGGCCTATTGCCGCGCTGGGCCCGAGGCCGTCCGGTCGCGATCTACTCGATCGTCACGTTGGCGGCGCGGATGAGATCGCCCCAGCGCTTCGTGTCCGACTTGACGATCTCCGACATCTGCGCAGGCGTGCCACCGGCCGGCCGCAAGTGCAGCGCTTTCAGCGTCGCCTGCATCTCGGGGGTGCCGAGCACTTCGTTGATCGCGGTATTGAGCTTCGCGACGATCGGCAAAGGCGTCTTGGGGGGCGCGGAAATGGCGTTCCAGGTGTCGGACTCGAAGCCGGCGAGCCCGGCTTCCTGCATGGTGGGAATGTCCGGCAGATCAGGCACGCGCTGCGGCGTCGTCACCGCGAGAATTCTTGCTCGGCCGGATTTGTTCATTTCCATCGACGTCGCGACTTCGTTGAAGAGCACGTCGACGTGACCGCCCATCAGGTCGTTGATGGCGGGCGCGGTGCCGCGATACGGCACATGGAGGAGCTTGGTGCCGGTCGCCTGCTCGAACATCACACCGGTGAGATGCGAGGTCGTTCCGTTGCCTTGCGATGCATAGCTGATCTTTCCCGGATTGGCCTTCGCATAGGCGATGAACTCGCGCGCCGTCTTGGCCGGGAAGTCCGACCGAACCGTCAGCGTATTCGGAATCCTGGTCATGACCGCGACCGGCGTGAACCCGGCGGGATCGAACGACATGTTCCGGTAGAGCAGCGGGTTCGTCGTGATCGGCGCGGGCTGCGAAGCGAGCAGGGTGTAGCCGTCGGGATCGGCATTCCACACCGCTTCGGCGCCGATGTTGCCGGACTGACCGCCCTTGTTCTCGATCACGATGGGCTGGCCGAGGCGGCGCTGCAGCTTCTCGGAAATGATGCGGGTGACGGTATCGACGCCGCCGCCGGCCGGCAGGCACACGATGATCTTGATCGGCCGGCTCGGGTAATCCGCCGGTTGCGCGTCCGCCTGCACGACCAAGGCCGGCACCGCAGACAGCAACGCGACTGCGACCATCAGCTTGCGCAATCTCAACATGGCGGTCCCTCGAATCCTGGGGGTAAACTGGGTGCGGCTCCAGCGGCGGATGGTAGTTCGTGGCCGGCGCGAATGCAGCCCTCGAGACCACCCGATCTCGCATCAAAGCGTCGCAGGCAACCGACATCGCCTCGATGCGGTTTTCGTTCGGGCCACATCGCTTTGCAGATAGTGCGTTCGGCCCGGAAACATTGCTGCCTCGGGCTCTCTATTGAATTTTGGCTTCGCCGGTTGGCACGAGGGTGCGGGATCGGCCGATCTCGCCGGGAATTGACTGGGCGTCGCCGGGCATGCTTGTTGCGTACCAGAACACCTCATAATCAAAGTGGTGCAGCGCCCATGGCTAAACTTTATGAAGCCCTCGCAGAAGCGTTCCTTGCGGAGGGAGTCGACACGCAGTTCGTCCTGATGGGCGACGGCAACATGCATTGGTCCACCGCCTTCGCCAAATTGCCGGGCGTGCATACCGTTCACGTGAGGCACGAGCACGCCACCGTAGCGGCGGCGACGGCCTACAACGCAGCGACCGACAAGGTCGCCGTCGCGTCCGTCACCTGCGGCCCCGGCCTGACCCAGTTGATGACGGCGCTGCCGGCCGCGGTTCGTGCCCGCCTGCCGATGGTGGTGTTCGCCGGCGAGTCGCCGATCAACGCCAAGTTCTACAACCAGTACATCGACCAGGCGCCCCTCGTGACGGCGACCGGAGCGCATTACATCGCCGCGCACAGCGTGCCGCGCATGATGGACTACGTGCGCGAGGCCTTCCACGTCGCCAAGTACGAGCGGCGCCCGGTGGTGCTCGGCATTCCCTACGACCTGCAGAAGGTCGAGCACATGGCGAACCAGCCCTACGAGACCTCGGCGATCTACCAGCCCAAGGTCGGGCGCATGCACCCCGATCCCGAGATCGTCGCCGAAGCCGTCGAGCGGCTGGCGGCAGCGAAGCGCCCGATCATCCTGGGCGGCCGGGGCGTGCAGCGTGCCGGCGCACGGGACGCGGTGATGAAGCTCGCCGACCGCTGCGGCGCGCTGCTGTCCAACACGTTGCCGGTGCGCGGTCTGTTCGACGCGCATCCGTTCGGGCTCGGCACCACCGGCAGCTACTTCACGACGTTGGGCCGGGAGATGTACCAGTCCGCAGACGTCGTGCTCGCGGTCGGCGCGAGCCTTTCCTACTACGTGGGTGGCGGGCACTATTTTGCGAACGCCTGCAAGATCCAGGTGGACGATGCTCCGCGCGGCTTGCGCGATGGGCAGAAGGCCGCCGACATCTACGTCAGGTCGGATGCGCGCGTCGGCGTCGAGGCGATCCTTGCCGGCCTCGACAAGAAGCTGGGCGCCGGCAAACCGACGGCGGCGGAGATTCGCTCGAAAGAGCTCGCGCATCGCATCGCGACCGAGCCGGCGGACTCGATGCCGTTCGAGATCGCGCCCGGGCTGCTCGATCCGCGCGAGGTGATCCGGGCGATCGACGCGGTCATTCCAAAGGATTGGGACATCGTCGGCGGCAGCGGCCATCAGGCCTATTTCAACGTCCAGATGCGCGGCAGGCCGGCGGAGCGCTACACCACGATCCGTGAATTCGGAGCAGTCGGCAACGGCCTGTCATATGCGCTCGGGGTTGCCGCTGCGCGCCGGCAGGGTCGCGACGGCAAGATCGTGCTCTTCGAAGGCGACGGCGGGCTCCTGTTCCATATCCAGGAGCTCGAGACGATCAAGCGTCAGGGATATCCGCATCCTGATCTGTGCGATGAATGACGGCGGATACGGGTCGGAATTCCACAAGCTGCGCGCCGACGGCGTCGACGACGGCTTGGCCGTGTTCGGCCGGCCCGCGTTCGAAAACATCGCTCGCGGCTTCGGCCTGCGCGGCCACGAGATACGCGATGTGTCGGTCATCCCGAAGCTGTTCGCCGACTTCGCCGCGCAGGGCGAAAGCGAAATCTGGAACATCCAGATCTCCGATCAGGTCACGGCACCGATCATCCGCCAGACCATCAAGCGCGGGCACGGCAAGATGTGATCGACGCCTGCTGATCGCGCGCCGGCTCAGCGCGGGCGCTTGACCTGCGTGCAGCTCACGACGCTCGCGCCGCTCTTGCCGCCGGCCTGCGTGTAGCAGAACGAAATCGTGTCGTTGCCGATGAGCTGGCCGTTGAGGTAGCCGTCGGTGTCGACGAGGAGGACCGTCCGGTTGTTGGGGCCGGTGAGCTCGCCGATCATCGGCTCCTCGGTCTTCTCGTTGTTGCCGGTGAAGATCTGGTTGCCCCAGAAGCGATTGTCCTGCTGCCCGGTAATGTCGATCACGAGGTCCTTCTCGAACAGGCCCGGCTTCTCGAACGTTCCCGCGTTCGAGGGCCAGTGAAGGCCCATGCCGGCCACGATCGTATGGGTCTTGCCGACCCACTTGCCCTTGATGTCCGGGATTTTGTCGGCGGCGAGGGCGGGACCTGCGATGACGGCGGCAAGGGCGAGGGCGCAAACGATCGATCCTTTGGCGTACGATTCTCGCTTCATTGATTTTCTCCGAGCGTCGGAAGGCAGCGACCCGCCTCATTGCATAAGGCTTTGCGGGAGACAAATGAAAACCCGCGCCCTTCGACCGGCTCGCCGGCCATCGCGACGATCGGTCGTCGGCCAGGCGCGCCGCTGTGACCGCGGCCGGTGTTTGCGACCCCCCGCGGCGTTGCTAAGCTGGCGCTCGAAAGACGGCAAGCCGGCCATGGACCGGCCGTCGAAGGGGAAGAAATGTTCGGGTTGATGCAGGATTGGCCGCTGCTGTGCCACCGCGTGATCGATCATGCGGGCCGCTACCACGGCGAACGGCCGGTGATTTCGCGCTCGGTCGAAGGGCCGATCCACACCACCAATTACGCCGAGATCCGGGCCCGCGCGCTGAAAGTGGCGCAGCGCCTCGAGCGCGACGGCATCCGCTTCGGCGACCGCGTCGCGACGCTCGCCTGGAATACCTGGCGCCATCTCGAGACCTGGTACGGCATCCTCGGCATCGGCGCCATCTACCACACCGTCAATCCGCGGCTGTTTCCCGACCAGATCGTCTGGATCATCAATCATGCCGAGGACCGGCTGCTGTTCACCGATTTCACCTTCGTGCCGCTGCTCGAAAAGCTCGCCGACCGGCTTCCCAGCATCGAGCGCTACATCGTGCTCACCGACGCGGCCCATATGCCGCAGACGAGCTTGCGCAACGCGGTCGCCTACGAGGACTGGATCGGCGCAGTGGACGGCGACTTCGCCTGGAAGTCGTTCGACGAGAACACCGCCGCCGGCATGTGCTACACCTCGGGCACCACCGGCCATCCCAAGGGCGTGGTCTATTCCCATCGCTCGAACGTGTTGCATGCGCTCGGCTCCAATCAGCGCGACGTCATCGGCCTCGCCTCGGCGGACATCGCGCTGGCGGTGGTGCCGCTGTTTCACGCCAATGGTTGGTCGCTCGCCTTTTCCGCGCCGATGGCGGGCGCGAGCGTCATCATGCCGGGAATGAAGCTCGACGGCGCCTCGCTCTACGAACTGCTCGACACCTACAAGGTCAGCTGCACCGCCGCGGTCCCGACCGTGTGGATGGGGTTGCTCGCCCATCTCGAGGCGACCGGCGGCACGCTCCCGCATTTGAAGCGTGTCGTCGTCGGCGGCTCCGCCTGTCCGCGGGCGATGACCCAGAAATTCCAGGACGTCTACGGGGTGCCGGTGGTCCATGCCTGGGGCATGACCGAGATGAGCCCGCTCGGCAGCGTCTGCTCGCTCAAGCCCGAATATGCCGGGCTGACCGGGGAGGCGAAGCTCGACATCCAGCAGAAGCAGGGGCATCCGCCGTTTCTCGTCGAGATGACCATCGAGGACGATGCCGGGAAGCCGGTGCCGTGGGACGGCAAGTCGTTCGGCCGCCTCAAGGTCCGAGGCGCCGCGGTGGCGCGGGCCTATTTCAAGGCCGAAGGCGACGAGATTCTCGACGAGAACGGATACTTCGACACCGGCGACGTCGCCACCATGGACCGGTACGGCTACATGCAGATCACCGACCGCTCCAAGGACGTGATCAAATCCGGCGGCGAGTGGATTTCCTCGATCGAATTGGAAAATCTCGCGATCGGCCACCCCAAGGTCGCCGAGGCCGCGGTGATCGGCGTGCGCCACCCGAAATGGGACGAGCGGCCGCTCCTCGTCATCGTCCTCAAGGACGGCGAGGCCGCCGCCAAGGAGGACATCCTCGGCTACATGCAGGGCAAGATCGCGACCTGGTGGCTCCCCGACGACGTCGTCTTCGTCGAGGAGATTCCCCACACCGCGACCGGCAAGATCCAGAAGGCCACCTTGCGGGAGCGCTTCAAAGACTACCGGTTGCCGACCGCGGTGTCGGCCTGACGCCGGCTACCCAATAGCGGGCCCGGCGGCTCACGGCCGAGACGGGAAGATTCCCTGGACGGCGACGCACCAGGTCATGGACAGCGACGGGCTCTGGGTCGCGACCGGAATGCGCGTTGCCGATGCTCCCGATCGCAGACGCCGACATCGGTTTGTCCGCGGGCGAGCCCGCCGGGGCGTAGTCGTTGCCGGGAAGGGTGGCCGAGCAAGGCCCCGGCAGGACTGCCGGTGCCGCCGCCGGCCGACGAGCCAAAGAGTTGCGGCCGGTGGGGCGGCAGGTTCGCGATGGTCAGGGTCACGGTCGAATTGCCGAACACTGCGCCGATCGGCTCCTGCGCACTGGCGCCGACCGGTGCGCGACCCTGGAGGTTCGGTATGCCGAAGGTCCGTACGCCATCGCCGCCATACGTCGTTCCATAAAGGGCGAACAGCGCCGGTATTGAGGATGTCGAGAAGCTGGCCGTTCGCCGGGATCCACTGGATGGGGCAGAAATTGAAGCCGACCAGGCGTACTTCGCCGAGGTATTGCTCCTGGGCGAAAGCCGGCCCGACGCAAAGGAATCCCGAGCACGCTCAACCGCATAGTCACAAGCAATCTGTTCATGGGGATGATCTCCTGGTTCTGGCGCCGGCGTCGACGAACAGAGGGCGGCAAAATGCATGCTCGATCGCGGAAAACTCCGCCGGCAGTGCGCGCGTATCGCGCGCCTCTGCACGTTATACGGGAACCATGTCACGGCAATGAAAATCGATGGCGGGTCGGCGATAAATCGTGGGTATCGGAACGCTGGTGTGGGGGCGATTGCCTCGTCCCACGAGGGCCTTTATTGGAGATCACAAGGGCTTGCGCCGGTCCGGCGCTGACACCGGGCGGCCGCCGGCCGCATGGGTGGGGGCATGATCTCGTGAAAAGTCGCGGCTTTTCGGGTAGAATGAACCCGATTTGACACGGGTGACCGGAAATTGGGGGTGACCGCAATGTCGATGGCCCTGACTCGCCGCCGGATGTTCGACGAGCCGCCCTCGCAGCTCGCGATCTGGGCGCGGCGGCTCGCCATATTCGCCGTGGTGGTCGCGGCGCTCGCGATCGGCATCGAGCAATGGGGCGGGCTCGAGACCATCCCCATGCTGGTCACGTTCGGCTCGTCGCTGGCGCTGGCATTCATGGCGATGGTCATCGCCATCGCGGCCTTCGTCATGCTGTGGATCAACGGCGGACCGGGCGCCGGAGCGGCGGTCACCGCCGCGGTCATCGCGCTGCTGCTGCTGGGCTATCCCGTCTATCTCGGCTACCTCGCCTACACATTGCCGGCGATCAAGGACATCACCACCGATCCGATCGACCCGCCGAAGTTCGAGGTGGTGGCGCGACTGCGCCCGCCCAACACCAGCACCTATTCCATCGAGACGGCAGCGCAGCAGAAGGACGCCTATCCCGACGTCGAGCCGCTGCTCGTCAAGGTGACGCCGAATGTCGCCTATGAAGACGCCATGAAGGTCATCGCCAAGAAGAAATGGCGCGTGGTCGACGCCCGCGCGCCGCAGCCCGGCCGCGACGGCCATATCGAGGCGATCGCGCGCTCGCCGATCATGGGCTTCCGCGACGACGTCGTGGTGCGCATCCGGCCGGCCCGCGACGGCGCCCGCGTCGATGCGCGTTCGGCCTCGCGCTACGGCTACACCGACTTCGGCGCCAATGCCGCGCGGGTCGAGGCGCTGCTCGACGAGATCGACGACCTCGCGGGCATCCCCGAACGTCGGCCCAAGCCGGCGACGCCCGCGAAACCCGATCCGAAGAAACCGCAGCAACCTCAGCGCGGCGGCGGCGTGGCGAGGCGGTAGCGCCCGAGGATCGACGGCGGGCCGTCGGTCGCGACGCGGCCGCGCGCCACGAGATCTTCGAGATGGGCGAGCGTCGACAGGCCGGCGGCGCCTGAGAGGCGCGGATCGAGCCCGATATAGATCGCACGCACCAGGGTCGGAATGTCGGCCTCGCCTTTCTCCAGACGATGCAGGATCGAGGCCTCGCGGCCGTGGCGGTGGCGGATGTAGTGCGCGACGAAAGCCGGCGCGTCGCGGATCACGTCGCCGTGGCCGGCGAGGTAGGTCGTCTCCGGCCGCGCCGCGAGCCGATCGAGCGAGGCCATGTAGTCGCTCATGGCGCCGTCGGGCGGCGCCACGATCGAGGTCGACCAGCCCATCACGTGATCGCCGGAGAACAGCACGTCGGTGCCGCGCAGCGCATAGGCCATGTGGTTCGCGGTGTGGCCCGGCGTCGCGATCGCCTCCAGCGCCCAGCCGTCGCCCTCGATGACGTCGCCATGCGCGATCCTCCGGTCGGGCACGAAATCGGTGTCGCCGCCGGCATCGAGCCGCTTGGTCTCGCCGATATGCAGCGGGCGCGCCGAACGGTGCGGCCCTTCGCCGTAGGTCGGTGCGCCCGTCGCCGCCTTGACCGGCGCTGCGGCCGGCGAATGGTCGCGATGGGTATGCGTGATGACGATGTGGGTCACCGTCTCGCCGCGCACCGCCGCGAGCAACGTCTCGATGTGCTTTGCATCGAGCGGGCCGGGATCGATGATCGCGACCTTGCCGCGGCCGACGATGTAGCTCAGCGTTCCCTTGAAGGTGAACGGGCTCGGATTGTCGACGAGGATGCGCCGTACGCCGGGCGCGACCTCCTCGATCACGCCGGGTGCGAGGTCGAGCTTGCGATTGAAGGGGATGTCTTCGGCCATGATGGTGGGAATAACCTGTAGGGCGCAATAAGCAAAGCGCATTGCGCCGCGGAGTCGGAACAGTGCAATGCGCTTCGCTTATTGCACCCTACGCTCCATCGCCACGCTTCTATTCGCGGACGAATTCGTAGGCCTGTCCGTCGTCAAGCGAAAGGCGAAGCACGTTGAGCTTTGCCTCCTTGTCGATCTGGAACTGGACGAAGCCCATCGGCAGCGGGCCGAGATCTTCCGCAATCGCTGCAAAGCGGCCGAGCGGCATCATCCTCGCCGTGAAGACGTCGCCGTCCCAGGGTTCGAGCTTGAGCTTGGCGCCGGTCGCCGTGATCTCCAGGATCAGGGCATCGCCTTCGACCGTCACCGAAGCCTTGCCGATGGCCGGATTGGCGAAACGGCCGGCGAGCGGCGCCAGCGGTGGGAACGGCCGCGGGTGCTCGGGCTTGGCGAACATCTTCACGGCCGCCTCGTATTTGGCGGTCGCCGTCTTGAGCAGGTTCGCCGCATGATCGACTTGCGGGTTGCCGAGCAGCCGATCCATGGTCCAGGCCGCAATCGCGTCCGGAAAGCCGACGGCATTGGCGAGAATGACGACGCCGACACCTTTGTCGAGCAGCAGCCCGACATAGGCGCCGAACCCGCTGGTGCCGCCGTTGTGCCAGACGATGTTGCCGTTCGGCGTCTGCTGGACGATCCAGCCCAGCGCATAGAACGCCTTGTCGCTCGCGGCGACCTTCGGCGTGCGCGCCGCGGCCATGCTTGCCGCATGAGACGATGCGCCGCCCCTCGAAGCTGCCGTCGCCGAGCTGCAGCCGCACCCAGTGCGCCATGTCCTCGACATTTGAGTTGATGTCGCCGGCGCCGCCGTAGTCGTAAGGAAACACCTGCGTGAACGGCAGCTCGACCATGCCGTTCGGCGTCCAGCGGTAGCCCTCGGCATGATTTGGTGCCGCGGCAATCGCTGCCGCCGTGTAGGACGAGTCCTTCATCCCCAGCGGATCGAGCAGCTCCTGGCGCAGCACCGTATTCCAATCCGGCGCGCCCGCGGCTTTCGCAACGATGAAGCCGGCGAGCACATGGGTGATGTTGGTGTAGGCGAAGGTGGTGCGGAAGCTCGACACCGGCTCGACATAGCGCAACGAGCGGACCATCGCCGCCTCATCGAGGCCGATGAAGCCGAGCGCATCGTTCGCATAAGGCGGCAGCCCCGAGCGCTGCGCGAGGAGATCGAACACGCGGAATTCGCGGGTGACCCAAGGGTCTTTGAGCTGGAACTCGGGATAGAGATCGACGACGCGATCGTCCCAGTGGAATTTGCCGCGATCGACCATGATGCCCTGGGTCGCCGCGAGAAACGCCTTGGTGGTCGAGCCGACCTGGAACACCGTGCGCGCATCGACCGGCGCGCCACCGGCCTTGCTGCGCACGCCGAAGCCCTTGGCGTAGACGAGGCGGTCGCCGGCCACGATGCCGATCGCGAGCCCCGGCACGCCGAACGCCTGCATGGCGTTGCGGGTGTAGGCCTCGAGATCGGGAATGAGCGCCTGGATGCGCGCATCGATGGCGGGGTTGGCGGCGATGGGTTGCGCCGGCGCGGCAGTCGGGATCGCGCACGAAAGCGCGGCGGCTACGATGAAGGGGAGCGTGCGATTGAAGCGGATGTGTTGGGTCATGGATGCATCATACAGGACAACGTCTGACAACTCGAAGACGTAGGCCGTGGCTCGCGTGAGCGGCAATGCGAGTCTCAATGACCTCGTCCTGAGGAGCCTGCAAAGCAGGCGTCTCGAAGGACGGCCACAAGCCGCAGCGTGTGGGGCCATCCTTCGAGACGCGTCCTGCGGACGCTCCTCAGGATGAGGTCCGGAATTCAGGGACAAACTCAATGAATCTCCGGCTCGGGGATCGCGCCGCCGGCGAGCAGGAAGTCGAAGTCGCAGCCTTCGTCGGCCTGGCCGATGTGCGCGGCGTACATCGCGCCGTAGCCGCGCGGATAGTGCGGCGCGGGCGGCGTCCAGGCGGCGCGGCGGCGTGCGAGCTCCTCGTCCGACACGTGCAGGTGGATGCGCCGCGCCTCGGCATCGACCTCGATCTCGTCGCCGGTGCGCACGAAGGCGAGGGGGCCGCCGACGAAGCTTTCCGGCGCGACGTGGAGGATGCAGGCGCCATAGCTGGTGCCGCTCATGCGCGCATCGGAAAGGCGGAGCATGTCGCGCACGCCCGCCTTGAGGAGCTTCTTCGGGATCGGCAGCATGCCCCATTCCGGCATGCCGGGCCCGCCCTTCGGGCCGCCGTTCTTGAGCACGATGACGTGGTCCGGCGTGACGTCGAGATCGTCGCGGTCGATCTCCGCCGCCATGTGGTTGTAGTTTTCGAACGCGAGCGCGGGACCGCGATGGCGCAGCAGCCGCGGATCGGCGGCGGACGGCTTCATCACGCAGCCGCGCGGCGCGAGATTGCCGGTGAGCACCGCGGTCGCCCCCGCCGTCGAGACGGGATCGTTGAGCGAGTGGATGACGTCGCGGTGATAGACCCGCGCGCCCTCGATGCCGTCGCCGAGCGGCTTGCCGGTGACGGTCGGGCAGGAGAGGTCGAGCCGTTCGCGCAGCTCCGCCATCAGCGCGCGGATGCCGCCGGCGTAGTAGAAATCCTCCATGAGGTATTTGCCCGACGGCCGCACATTGGCGAGCACCGGGATCTCGCGCGAGATGTCGTCGAACCGCTTCATGTCGAGCGCGATGCCGGCGCGGCGCGCCATCGCGACGAGATGGATGATGGCGTTGGTCGAGCCGCCCATCGCCATGTGGACGCGGATCGCGTTGTCGAACCCGGCGGGCGTGAGGATGCGCGCCGGCGTCAGATCCTCCCACACCATGTCGACGATGCGGCGGCCGGCGGCGGCGCACATGCGGATGTGGCTCGCATCGACCGCCGGGATCGAGGAGGCGCCGGGCAGCGCGAGGCCGAGCGCCTCGGTGATCGCCATCATGGTGGCGGCGGTGCCCATCACCATGCAGGTGCCGAAGGAGCGCGAGATGCCGCCCTCGATCTCCTCCCAGTCCTTCTCGCTGATGTTGCCGGCGCGCTTCTCGTCCCAGTACTTCCAGGCGTCGGAGCCGGAGCCGAGCGTCTCGCCGCGCCAGTTGCCGCGCAGCGACGGCCCCGCCGGCACGTAGATCGCCGGCAGCCCCATGCTGATCGCGCCCATCACGAGGCCCGGCGTGGTCTTGTCGCAGCCGCCCATCAGCACCGCGCCGTCGATCGGGATGGCTGCGCAAGAGCTCCTCGGTCTCCATCGCCAGAAAGTTGCGATAGAGCATGGTGGAGGGCTTCACCATCGGCTCGGCGAGCGACATCGCCGGCAGCTCGATCGGCAGGCCGCCCGCCTGCAGCACGCCGCGCTTGACGTCCTCCGCGCGGTCCCGCAGGTGGCCGTGGCAGGCGTTGATGTCGCTCCAGGTGTTGATGATGCCGATGACCGGCTTGCCGCGCCAATCGGCGGAATCGTAGCCGAACTGGCGCAGCCGCGAGCGATGGCCGAACGAGCGCAGGTCGCTCGCGCCGAACCAGCGATGGCTGCGCAGTTCTTCCGGACGTTTGGTGGTCATGTGGTTCTCGTTAGGCGTCAGTGTTGCTCGTAACTCGTCATGGCCGGGCTTGACCCGGCCATCCCGAATCATCGGGCACGTGTCGGGCAACGCAAATCGAGGTCGCCGGGTACGAAGCCCGGCGATGCGAAGCGTGTACAGTTGCGTAGAAGCGCATGAGGCTAGTCGATCGAAGCCCCGGCGAACTTCACCACCTTCTCCCACTTCGCCGTCTCGTCGGCCATCACCTTGCCGAAGTCGGCGGGGGTGCCGGGCATGGGAATGCCGCCGAGGTCGGCGAGCTTCGCCTGCATCTTCGGATCGGCGAGCACGTCGTTCACCGCCTTGTTGAGCTTGGCGATGATCTCGGGCGGCGTGTTCTTCGGCGCGCCGATGCCGAACCAGGCGCTCGCCTCGTAGCCCGGCACGGTGTCGGCCACCGTCGGCACGTCGGGCAGCGCGGCGTTGCGCTTGTCGGTGGTGACCGCGAGCGCGCGCAGCTTGCCGCCGCGGATGAACTCGATCGACGACGGCAGGTTGTCGAACAGCACGTCGACGGTGCCGGCGATGAGGTCGGTGAGCGCCGGATTGGCGCCGCGATAGGGCACGTGCGTCATCTTGATCCCGGTCATCGCCATGAAGAGCTCGCCGGAGAGATGCACCGAGGTGCCGTTGCCGGACGAGGCCATGTTGATCTTGCCGGGATTCTTCTTGCCGTAGTCGATGAACTCGGCGACCGTCTTCGCCGGGAAGTTGGGATTGATCTCCATCACGTTCGGCACGCGCGTGATGCCGGCGACCGGCGCGATGTCGCGCAGGAAGTTGAACGGCAGCTTCTTATAGAGCGTCGCATTGATGCCGTTCGCGGGATTGACCAGCAGGATCGTGTAGCCGTCGGGCGGCGAATTCACCACCTGCTCGGTCCCGATGTTGTTGCCGGCGCCCGGCCGGTTATCGATCACGAACTGCTGCCCGAGGCGCTCGGACAGCGCCTGGCCTATGATGCGGGCGAGGATGTCGGTCGTTCCGCCCGGCGGGTACGCGACTATCCACTTGATCGGCTTGGTCGGATAGTCCTGCGCCTGCGCGGCAAGCGCGGGCAGGCAGCACAACGCCACAAGGGCGAAGAGGGACAATGTCCTCGAAGGCTGACGCATGACGTTTCCCCTTGTGCCCGTTCGGTTTGCGGCGCCGAACGAAGAGTTATTGTGAAACACCGAAAAAGGCGTGGCGAGGAAATGTACCTAGGGAGCGGCGATGAGCACAAGCCTGAGGGGTGCCGCCGCATTGCCGCACCGTCGCAACAATTTGTGGGTTGCGCTCACGGGATCGGCAATTTATCGCTTCCCGCGTCGCCTTGGTAAAGCCGCGTCCAGGGGTGGGCGCAATTGTTGTGAGCCAATTTTTATTGGCGCAATTCGTGAGAGGGGGGCCTTGAGATGGCACGAGCGGACCGGTGCGTGGCGCAGCCACATTTCCTTGCCAGGATGCACTTCAACAAGATGCACTTCAACGCGAATACGAGCTTTCAACGCGCATACGGCGCTGCGCTGTTTGCTGGCGCGCTGCTGTCGATCACGGGCGCGCTCCCGGCGATGAGCGCCGAGTATCGCGGCACCCAGGAGCAGCAGCAGGCCTGCACGCCCGACGTGATGCGGCTGTGCGCCGACAGCGTCCCCGACGTCAATCGCATCGTCACCTGCCTGCGGCGCAACCGCTCCAATTTGAGCGCGCCCTGCGGCGCCGTGTTCAGTGCCGGTGGCCATCGTCTCAAGAAGGGGTAAGCGCTCACATCGATGGTCATGGCCGGGCTTGTCCCGGCGCACCCCGATCATCGGGGCACGGCTCGTGCAATGTTATCGGGGTCGCCGGGCCAAGCCCGGCGATGACGCCGGTGTAATCCCAACGCACCTGCTTTTCTGCGCGACCGTCAATCCGGCTGCGCCGGCTGTTCGGCCGGCGCATGCACGATTTCCGGCGTCGCGATCTCGCGCCACAGCGCGATCAGCACCGCGAGCAACGCCGGCCCGAGCAGGAGCCCGAGCAGGCCGAAGCTCTCGACGCCGGCGAGAATGCCGAGCAGCACCCACACGAAGGGCAGCCGCGCCGTGCCGCCGATCAGCACCGGCCGCACGAAATGATCGGCGACGAACACCACCGCGAAGCCGAACGCGACGAGGATGATCGCCGGCACGATCGCGGACTGGGTGAGAAGCCACAGGCCGGCCCCGATGAACACCAGCGGCGAAGCGAACGGGATCACCGACATGAGCCCGGTCGCGAACCCGAGCAGCGCCGGATGCGGCACGCCGGTGAGCTTGTAGGCGATGCCGAGCAGCACGGCCTCGCCGATCCCGACCAGCAACAGCCCGTCGACGGTGCCACGGATCGCCGCTGCGGCGACCGCAAGGAAACGTCGCGCCGGCGGCCCGAGCAGACGATGGCTCGCGGCACGCATCTGGCGGAGCAGCCTCTCGCTCTCGCGGAATACGAAGAACACGATGATCAGCACGAAGAAGAAGGTCACGCTGCGCCGCAGCGCCTGCCCGCCGATGATCCGGCCCCATTCGGTGAGCGCGCTGATGTCGATGCCGGACCAAAGGCTGCGTTCGCCGCTGAGGCGTGGATCGAGCCATTCGGTCAGCGTGCTCCCGATCAACGGTAGGCTCGTGATCCACGCCGGCACCGTGAGTTCGTGTTTGCGCAGCTCGTCGAGCCAGCGCAATGCGGTGCGATAATCGCGGCCGGCCTCGAAGGCGGCAAAACCGAGCGGTCCTAACACCACGACCGCGATCAGCGCTGTCATGATCAGCGCCGCCCAATCGCGCCCGACCCGCGCCCGGAGCGGCACGAACACCGGCCACACGGCAATGGCGAGCATGACCGACCACGCCAGCGCCGGGAGGAATGTCGAGAGCATCCACACGGCAAGCGCGAGCAGGCCGAGTGCTGCGGCAATGCCCGCGATCCGCCGGCCGTTGAACGGGCGGTCCGGCACGCGCAATTCCGCAGGGGGCATCTCGGTCATCGGGTGACATTAGACAGCGCCGTGCGGGAAGGCGAGGGGGCGGCGTCAGCCGGCCCCGTTCACCCGCTCACCAGCGGGCAGCCGCCCTCTTTGAGCGGGCGCCACGCCTCTGCGGCGGGGATCGTCGCGCGCAGCTTGTAGAAATCGCCGAAGTACTTCGACTCCTCGGGCTTCTTCACCTCGAAAAGATACGCGTCGTGGATCTTGCGGCCGTCGGCGCGCACGGTGCCTTTGCCGAACAGCGGATCGTCGGTCGGCATCTCCTTCATCTTCGCGGTTACCGCGCGGCCGTCGCCGTCGGCCTTCAAGGCCTCGACCGCCTTGAGGTAGTGCAGCACGCCGGAATAGACGCCGGCATGGTTCATGCTCGGAATCTTGCCGGGGCGCTCTGCCTGCCAGCGCTTGGTCCAGGCGCGGTTCGCGTCAGTCAGGTCCCAGTACCAAGTCTCGGTGAAGACGAGGCCCTGCGCGAGCGGCAGCCCGAGCGCCGCGATGTCAGGCGCAAAGATCAGCAGGCCTGCGAGGCTCTGCCCGCCCTTGACGATGCCGAACTCGGCCGCCTGCTTGATCGAGTTGATGGTGTCGCCGCCTGCATTGGCGAGGCCGATCACCTTCGCCTTGGAGCTCTGGGCTTGCAGCAGGAACGAGGAGAAGTCGTTGTTGTTGAGCGGGACGCGCACCCGGCCGAGCACCTTGCCGCCGTTCGCCTCGACGACCGCCGCGGTGTCGCGCTCGAGCGCATGGCCGAACGCGTAATCGGCGGTGATGAAGAACCAAGTGTCGCCGCCGGTCTTCACCACCGCCGTGCCGGTGCCGTGGGCGAGGTTCCAGGTGTCGTAGGTCCAGTGAATGGTGTTGGCATTGCATTTCGGACCGGTGAGGTCCGAACTCGCCGGGCCGGAGCCGATGAACAGCTTGTTCTTCTGTTTCGCCACTTCGCTCACCGCGAGCGCGACGGCGGAATTCGGCACGTCGAGGATGACGTCGACTTTGTCGACATCGAACCACGAGTTGGCGATGCTCGAGCCGATGTCCGGCTTGTTCTGATGATCGGCGTAAACGACTTCGACCTTCATGCCCTTCGCCGCCGCACCGAAATCCTCGACCGCGAGCTTCGCCGCCGCGACCGAGCCGGCGCCGGTATCATCGGCATAAAGGCTCGACATGTCGGTGAGGACGCCGATCTTGACGACGCCGTCGGTGTATTGCGCGAAGGCGGTGCCGCTCGCGAGGAGCACGGCGAGCGAAGCGAATACCAATGTCGTGGCTGACGTGATGCGGTTCATTTTGTTCTCCCTGGCGCCGCATCTCGATTGAGCGGCGAGAAGCGCCGGTTGATCCGGACGTCTCGAAAATCAGAACAAAGGTCTCGACGAAAATCGCGAGCATCCGCCGCAGATACGCCCGCTGCCTTTGATTTGCAGGACTGCGGCACGGCCCGCTGGCAGCTCTTCGTTCACGCTACCAGTTCGTGAGGGCGCCCGAAAGCGCGCCGAGTGCAATAGGTTGGACTTCGAACAAGGTCCCAAGGAACTGCGCCGCGATGCAACAGGCGCCCGTGCCGCCAAACGGCGACGGCGCGCCGCGGGTTCCGCAGGCGCGCCGTCTTCGATAAGGCCGGAGACGCTTTTCGAATTACTTGTGGTCGGCTTCGTGCTGCCAGCGGGCGACCACGCCGGCGAGAGCTGCGCCGAGCATGGGCGCGAGCCAGAACAGCCAGAGCTGCGCGATATAGGGACCGCCGGCAAACAGCGCCGGACCGGTGCTGCGCGCCGGATTGACCGAAGCGTTGGTGACCGGGATCAGGAAAAGGTGGATCAGCGTCAGGCACAATCCGATCGGGATGCCGGCAAAGCCGACTGCGGCGCCCTTCGAGGTGGTGCCGATGATCACGTAGAGGAAGAAGAAGGTCGCCAGCACCTCGGCGAGGAAGCACGACAGCAGGCCGTATTTGCCGGGGCTCAGATCGCCGAATCCGTTCGACGCGAATCCGCCGGGCTCCCAGCCCGGCTTGCCGGACGCGATGAGGTAGAGCACCGCCGCTGCCACGATCGCGCCGGCCACCTGCGCGATGATGTAGGGGATGACGTCCGCCGTCTTGAAGCGGCCGCCGGCCCACAGCCCGACGGTGACGGCGCAGTTGAAATGGCCGCCGGAGACATGGCCGACCGCATAGGCCATGGTCAGCACCGTCAGGCCGAAGGCGAAGCTCACGCCGAGGAACCCGATGCCCAGCGTCGGAAATCCCGCCGCCAGCACGGCGCTGCCGCAACCGGCAAAGGTCAACCAGAATGTTCCAAAAAATTCGGCACCGAGCCGTCTCGGCATGTCCATCACAGATGCTCCAGGAACTCAGTCGGGGGAGGAGGGATCGTGCGGCTGCGTCTCCCAGGGATCGTTTGCGCGAGACAGGCGTTCGCTGATAGAGCCGGCCTCTACGCGCATTGCCGCTGGGCATGACGGTAACGGGCTTTTGTTAAAGCAACCTCAAAGTTCAACCGGAGGGCAGCATGTTTCGTCGGTTCGTCGCCTTGATGACGAGTACGGCGCTCGTGATCGCCACGATGCCTGCGCCGCTCGCCGCCCAGCCGGCGCCGGCCCCGGTCGCCGCCCCCGATCAGACGCAGCAGGGCGAGCAGTTCAGCACCGCCCAGCTCGAGGCGCTGCTCGCGCCGATCGCGCTCTATCCCGACACGCTGCTCACCCAGCTCCTGATGGCGACGACCAATCCGTTGGAGATCGTCGCGGCGAGCCGCTGGCTGGCGCAGGGCTCGAACCGCGACGCTCACCGGCAAGGCGCTGGAGGACGCGCTGCGAAGCCAGCCATGGGACCCCGCGGTGAAGTCGCTGGTCCCGTTCCCGCAGGTGCTGGACATGCTCAACCAGCAGCTCGAATGGACCCAGCAGCTCGGCTACGCCATGCAGAACCAGGAATCCGAGGTGTTCGACGCGGTCCAGCGCCTGCGCGCGCGGGCGCAAACGACCGGCTCACTGCAAACGACGCCGCAGCAGGTCGTGAGCACCGAGCCGGCACCGCCGCCGCCTCCCGGCGCGACCGATCCGCGCCAGCAGAACATCGTCATCGCGCCGGCCGATCCGAACCTCGTCTACGTCCCGAGCTACGATCCCTCGCAGGTCTATGGCGCGTGGCCTTATGCCGACGTGCCGCCGGTCTATTACGCGCCGCTGCCCGGCTACGGTTATCCGAGCGCGCTGGTGGCGGGGCTCGTGTTCGGCGCCGGCGATCGCGATTGCCGCGGCGCGCTGTGGGGCTGGGCCCGGCCGAACTGGGGCTGCTGCTGGGGTGGCCGCTATGGCGGGCGTGAACGTCAACGTCAATCGATGGAACGCGATCAGTCCCCGCACCGCCCGTGGCGCGGTGGAGGCGGTGGGGTCTGGCACGGCAACAATCCCGGACTCCGGCCAGGCGGCGGCATGGGTCGCCCCGGTGGTCCCGTCGGCCGCCCGGTGCGGCCCGATCGGTCCGCCCGGGATCGTGACGCCGCCGCGGCCGGGCGGTCCGCCGGGCGGCGGCATTGGTCGGCCCGGCGGTCCTGGCGGACCCGGTGCACATCGGCCGGGCGGCCCTGGTGTTCCGGGATTGTTGCCCGGCGGTCCGGGCCATCGGCCGGGAATGCCCGGAGCCGGGATTTCAGCGGGCCTGGATTTCCCGGAGGTCCCGGGCGACGACCCGGGCCTTGCTCCCGGTCCGGGTGGCCGGCCCGGCCTTCGCCAGGCCCCGGCAATCGCCCCGGAGTGCTGCCAGGTCCGGGGACGGGAAACCGGCCCGGGGGACCGGTCCCGGCATTCGACCCGTGACGCCGCAGCCGGTCCGACCGCAACCTGTCCGGCCGCAACCGTCCGCCCGCAACCCGTCAGGCCGGAGATCACCCGGCCGCAGCCGCGCCCGATCGTGCGGCCCGCCCCGGCGCCGATCGCGCGGCCGGCTCCGGCTCCGATTGCGCGACCCGCTCCTGCGCCGAGGCCGGCCATCGCGCGCCCGGCGCCGCGGCCGAGCCCCGCCGGCCGGGGGAGGGGGCGGAGCGGCAGGTGGCGGCCGGCATCGTTGAGAGGCCGGCGCTGCCTCACATCGAATCAGCGACGCGATCTGTGAGCGTCGCCGCTGTCACGGTGACCTGATGTCACTATGAGGGCCTCACCGCGCGACTTATTCTCGTCGCCGGTGTCCCCATCTGACGAAGGAAAACGACCATGAAGGCTTCTTCTCTGAGCTTCCAGGCTGCCGTAGTGCTGGTCGTCGGCGGCATGATCTGGGGCATCGCCATGGGGATATCCGGGGATCACGCCGCGATGCCGGCGCACGCGCACCTCAACCTGCTGGGCTGGGTGTCGCTCTTCCTGTTCGGCATCTACTACCATCTGCATCCCGCGCTCGATCGCACCCGCACGGCGCTGGTCCAGGTCTGGGTGTGGATCGCGGCCACGGTCGTGATGGCGGTGGGCATCGCCCTCGCGCACACCGGCCACGCGGGTGGCGATCCCATTGCCGCCGTGTCGTCTCTCGTGGTGCTCGCCGACATGCTGTTGTTCGGCTGGCTGGTGTACGGCACCGAGCCGGAGAAACGAACGTCGGGGGCGCCGTTTCCCGCGGAGTGAGCGCGGCGGGTGCTCCCAGGTTGCGTTGACCAAGATCAACGCCGGCTGAGCTAGACTGGCCACCTTCGGCCAAGAGGCTCGCCGTGCTGATCGCCCTGTTCGCGGACATTCACGCCAACCGGCAGGCGTTCGAAGCCTGTCTCGCCGCGGCGCGCCGCCAGGGTGCCGAGCGCTTCGTGCTGCTCGGCGACTATGTCGGCTATGGCGCCGATCCCGAGTGGACGGTCGCGACCGTCATGGACCTCGTCGACAACGGCGCGCTCGCCGTGCGCGGCAACCACGACAACGCGGTGGGCGACCCGAGCGAAGAGCTCAACGTCGAGGCCCAGGTCGCGATCGAGTGGACCCGCGGCGAGCTCGGACAGGCCGAGCGGCGCTTCCTTGCCGAATTGCCGCTCACGCGACAAGAGGACGACCGCCTCTACGTCCACGCCGATGCGAGCCGCCCGGCAAGCTGGTTCTATGTCGTCGGCGTCGCCGACGCGGCGCGCAGCATCGCCGCGACCGCGATGGCGCTGTCGTTCTGCGGTCATATCCATCGGCCGGCGCTCTATTCGATGTCGCTCACCGGAAAGATGACGGCCTTCACTCCGACCTCCGGCGTCGCCGTTCAGCTGCTGCCGGGGCGGCGCTGGCTCGCGGTGCTCGGCTCGGTCGGACAGCCGCGCGATGGCAATCCCGCCGCGTCCTACCTGATGCTGGACACCGCGCGGCGCGAGGTGACGTGGTGCCGGGTGCCTTATGATGTCGAGGCAGCGGCCGGGCGCATCCGCGAGAAAGGCTTGCCGCCGCGGCTCGCCGATCGCCTGCTGGTCGGGAGATGAATCCGGGAGATCAACGATGCCGTCGCTGGAAATCGGATCGATCGTCGACGGTTTCGTGATCGAAGAGCCGTTCCACCGCGGCGGCATGTCGACGCTGTGGCGGGTGTCGCGCGCCGGCGATCCGCTGCCGCTCCTGATGAAGGTGCCCAAGCTCGGCGAAGGGGCCGACCCCGCGGCGATCGTGAGCTTCGAGATGGAGCTTTTGATCATGCCGCGGCTCACCGGCGAGCACGTTCCGAAATTCGTGGCGGCCGGCGATCTCGCCGTGCAGCCCTACATCGTCATGGAGCTCATTCCCGGCAAGACGCTGCTGTCGCGGGTGCCGGACGTGCCGCTGCCCTATGGCGAGGTCGCCGAGATCGGCGTCAAGGTCGCCTGTGCGCTCGACGACCTGCATCGCCAGCATGTCGTTCATCTCGACGTCAAGCCGAGCAACATCATGTTCCGGCCGGACGGCGCTGCGGTGCTGCTCGATTTCGGGCTGTCGCGGCATGACCAGCTACCCGACCTGATGCAAGCAGAGTTCCGCCTGCCGTTCGGCACTGCGCCCTACATGGCGCCGGAGCAATTGCTCGGCGTTCGCCAGGACCCGCGCAGCGACGTGTTCGCGCTCGGGGTCCTGCTCTACTTCTTCTCGACCGGGGAGCGGCCGTTCGGCGAGAGCGAGACGATGGCCGGCATGCGGCGGCGGCTGTGGCGCGATCCCTATCCGCCCCGCCGCCTGCGGCCGGACTATCCGCCCTGGCTCCAGGAGATCGTCCTGCGTTGCCTCGAGACCGAGCCGGCGTGGCGCTACCCGACCGCCTCGCAGGTCGCGTTCGACCTGAGCCATCCCGGCCAGGTGAAGCTCACCGCGCGCTCCGAGCGCCTCGAGCGCGATCCCTTGGACGACAGTGCTGCGGCGCCGCTTCAACACCGACCTCAAGCGGCCGCGCACGCGCTCCGCGCTCGCGGTGCAGCTCGCCGCGGCGCCGATCGTCGCCGTCGCGATCGATATCGCAGAGGAGGCGACCGCGCTCGACGAGGCGCTGCGTTCGACCGCGGCGCGCATTCTCGCGACGCTGCCCGATGCGCGGCTCGCCTGCATCAACGTGCTTCGCCAAGGTCGCGTCACCCTCGACACCACGCTCGATGCGCAGGGGCATAACAAGCATCTCGACCGGCTGGTCGCGCTCAGGCACTGGGCCGAGCCGCTCAAGCTCGAGGAGCCGCGGTTGACGGTACACGTGCTCGAGGCGATCGATCCGGCGGCCGCCATTCTCGACTTCGTCAAGGCGAACCGCGTCGATCATCTCCTGGTCGGCGCGCGGCAGAGCTCGCTCCGTCGCACGCTGCTCGGCAGCGTGTCGGCAAAGCTCGCCGCCGAGGCGCCGTGCACCGTTACCGTCGTGCGGCCGTCGCGCGAGGAGGCGAGCGATGATCCGCAGCGCGGGGAGCGCGCGGCGTGATCACGACCAAACCGGCGATGTTCGCGTGAATAGATGCGATCCGGTCGAATGGCATGTGCCATATCGAGACGCACAGAATATTAAATTGATATGTGAGGAGGGTTCGAACTGCGGGCGGACGATACGGCTTCGAATTGTAATAATTATTGTTGGCGCCGTGCGGGTTCGCTGGTGTCGTCGCTCAGTGCAGTGTCGAGGCAGGTGATCAGGCTTTCTTCGGTGAACGGTTTGCTCAGGTAACCGATCGCTCCGGCATTGATCACGCGGGCCCGGATTTTCTCGTCGGGAAACGCGGTGACGAAGATGGTGGGCATGCAGCGGCCCTGTGAAATCAGGCGATTCTGAAGGTCCGCGCCGGAGAGCCCCGGCATCTGCATGTCGGTGATCAGGCACGATGTCCGATTGACGAGATCGGAATTGAGGAACTCCTCCGCGGAAGAAAATGTCGCTGCGTGATAGCCCAAAGACCTGACCAGACCTTTGGTTGCCTCGCGCATCGATTCATCGTCATCGACGATCGATATCAGGAGGGTCCTGCGCAATGTCGGCGCTCCTTGGTCTTTTTATTTCTGACGACTGGAGGCCGGTGCCCCACCGGCGACGATTGTGGCCGCGAGAGTCCAACATTGGGTGTGGTCAGGGATACTATACATTGGTTTAGACCACTTATGGCTGTGCACGCCGAATGCCCAGAACGTCGGCCATGCGCACGAGGTCGGCGAGCGAGCGCGCAGCTCATTTTGCGCATGACGTTGCCACGATGCACCTTCACCGTGATCTCGCTGACGCCGAGCTTCGCCGCGATCTGCTTGTTCATCAATCCCGCGGTGACGAAGCCCATCACTTCCTGCTCGCGCGGCGTGAGCGATTCGAAGTGGACCTTGACGTCGTGCACGGTGTTGTCCTGCTCGCGCCGCGCGCGATCGCGTTCGAGCGCGATGCCGACGGAATCGAGCAGCTCCTGATCGCGAAACGGCTTGGTGAGAAACTCCACGGCGCCAGCCTTCATCGCACGCACGGTCATCGGGATGTCGCCGTGTCCGGTGATGAAGATGATGGGGATGTTCACGTTCGCCCGCGCGAGCTCGGTCTGGAAGTCGAGACCGCTCAAGCCCGGCAAGCGCACGTCGAGCACGAGACAGCTCGGTGCGTCCGGCAGCTTGCTCTTGAGGAATTCCGAGGCCGCTCCGAACAGCTCGACGCGCAGGCCCACCGAGCGCAGGAGGCTCCGCAACGCCTCGCGAATCGACTCGTCATCGTCGACGACGAAGACGACTGGCTGCGATTCGGACGGCCCTTTCATGCGGCTGACCCCAACCCGATTGAAAAACTTATGAAATCTAAAAAGATGGGCGGACTGTGGCGAGCCGCAAAAAGGCGCGCAGAACGGCCATGCGCGCCCCCGAAACGCCGCCGTGCCGCCGCATCTGCGGCGGCTGTGGTAGGTGCCCGTCCCGGTCGGCGACCCCGACCTATACCTAAGGATAATAGGCCGGCACCAAAGGACAAGGGCGCTGTACCAACGAACAATTCTGGCGCGGAGGCTTTGCTGCCAAGATGATTGTCATAGGCAGCCACCACGGACACGGCTTTGGAAGGGGTGGCTGTCGCGTAGAGTTGCGTATGCGTCATCTAACGTGTTTGCCGCCGGCAGTTCCGGCGGTGCGAGCGTGAGCTTCGGTGAGCGTCTCGCAAGCAACGTACCAATTACCATCGGCTGAGGATACCCCCCACCCCCCACCCCAACCTCGTCGATGGTCGCGCGCGCCCCAGAGGCGCGCGCCCTTTTTTCGGGCCCCCGTTTGCGGCGGGCCGTCGGTTTGGAGCGCGATCCCGCGGAAGCGGATCGCGCTCCTTGCGTTTTGGGGGGGCCGATGGGAAACGGCGCCCCGGGCACGCTCATGGTCCGTGGTCCATGATCCTGATCATCGTGCACGCGCTGACGGCGGACGCCTTCAATGAGTGCCGGAGAGGGATCGGGGAGGGGCCGGGTTGGCCGCCTCAGCGCCGCACCATCTCCACCGGCCGCTGGCCGCCGGCTGACGCGGGGGCGCCGGGATCACCCTCCTGTAGGGGCAGGACGATCTGAAACACCGCCCCGTGGGGATGGCCATGGGACGCCATCAGCTGTCCGCCATGGGACTCGACGACCGATCGGCAGATCGAGAGGCCCATTCCGGTGCCGTTCGACTTCGTGGTGAAGAACGGCTCGAAGATCCGGTTGATGTTCTTCTTCTCGATTCCGGGCCCGCTGTCATGGACCGTCACCATGATCTTGCCGGGCTCGCAGCGTTCCGACCGCAGCCGCAGCACCCGCGGCCGGTCGCTGACGGCGCCCATGGCGTCGAGCGCATTGGTGACCAGGTTCAGGAACACCTGCTGGAGCTGCGCGCGATCCGCGATCACCTGGGGGATCTGCCCGAGCTCGGTCTCCACCATCACGTGGCGGCTCTCGAGCTCGCCCCGCTCCAGCGTGAGCACTTCGCGCATGAGATCGTTGACGTCGATCGGACCGCGCGCCTGGACGTTCTTCTTGAACAGGGTCCGCACGCCGCTGATCACCTTGCCGGCCCGGTGGCCGTCATTGACGATGCGCTTCAAGGTGGCGCGCACCTCGTCGAGATCGGGCGCGGCGTTGGCGAGCCAGCGAAGCCCGGCATTGCCGTTGGCGACGATGGCGGCGAGCGGCTGATTGACCTCGTGGGCGATCGAGGCGCTCATTTCGCCCATCGCGGTCAGCCGCGCGACCTGGGCGAGCTCCGACTGCGCGGTGCGCGCGGCCTCCTCGGCGGCCCTGTGATCGGTGATGTCGAGCGCGGTAGCGATGGTGAGCCGGGGCTTGGAGTTGTCGTCGAGAATGCTCGAGAAGTAGATGTGGCTCCACATTGCGGAGCCGTCCCTGCGCCGCAGCTGCGTCACGGTATCGTGACGCGGATAGGTCCGCAGCTCCTCGCCGAGCCGGCGCAGCGCGCCGCGGTCGTCGGGGAAGCCGAGCTCGACGAGCGATACGGTGCGCAGTTCCTGGTCGGAGTAGCCGAGCATCGTCTGGAACGCGAGGTTCGTCGCGACGAGCCGCGCGTCCTTGTCGAGCACCGCGACGCCGACCGCGGAGGTTTCGAACACCGAGCGCCAGCGCTCTTCGCTCTCCTTCAGGGCGCGTTCGGCGCGCCGGCGCCTGAGAAACTGCACCAGCAGCGCCGCGATCAGCGCCAACTCGATCGCGATCACGATGATCGCGATGAAGATCATCCGCTCGCGCTGCGACCACAGGGACGGCGCGGCCGCGCCGGCGGTGCTGCTCGCGGGGCCGGCGTCGGCGACGCGCCACGTGCCGAGCGGGCGCGCGTCGACATTCGGTGCGCCGGCGTCAAGTGAACGCGAGCCGAAGGCGGAAAGCGTGGCGAGACGGATGGGGTCCGCGATGCGGTCGACCGCTCCGATGCGTGCGGTTCGCCATTCGAGAATGACGTCGTTGCGAAGACCGCGCGCGGGATCGCCGGGAGCTGCCGCGATCGCGGATGGCGCGTGGCGCAGTTCGCCGCGCGCTTCGAGCGGGCCTGCGTACAACACCGAAAGCGAGATGATCGCGAGGGAGGCCAGCAACCTCGAAGGAACAGGCAGCGCAAACGACAATGATGGTCGGACTCGACCCAATTCGCGCCTCCTTCCATCATCCGGCGCGAAGCCTATCCGATGAGCCCGGCGCTTCCAACGGTGGCGGCCGAGATGGAACATCACAGAGGATTTCAGACCTTTGCCGCACTGCACCGCGACGTCCGTCGTCGGATCGGTGCAGCGCGCGCGTGACGCGACGACGATCCGCACGCGTCCCCGCGTGTGCGCGCTGCGCCGCGACGCCGGTCGCGTCGCGCCGCAGTTGAGAACGGCGAGCGCTCGAGGGATTTGCGCGCGGTGTTCGCCTGCGACTTCAACCGGACACCGTGCGCGACGCGCGCCGGCAATTCCCGTGTGATGGGCCATGATGTCCTATGCGTACGCGACGATCGCGGACGGCCGCGGGAAGATGGCCGCGAAGTAGACCTTCTTGCTCGGACGTGAAGGCCGTGCGCCGTCGTCGAGGCATGCGCTCTCCGAATTCGGCCAGGCGAACACCGGACAGTTCGGGTCGGGAGAGCGGATGTTGAGGCGTTCCTCGGTGGCGCCCGAGAGCAACAGCATCGCGCCGAGGAGGGCGGCCGCCGCGAGGATCGATTTTGTGGTGGTCGACATCTTGAACCCCCGCTCGATACGCAACACGCGCGAAGCAGGCCCAGCTGATTTAAGTTAACGAAATCTCTAATTTGAACGGTCGCAATGAGAAGATGTGCGAAGAGATCGGCGCCCTATACCTTGGTTTAGGTCGGCCGATCTCGCGGAGGCCGGATGGGCAAACGAACAAACGGCGGGCGACCACTGGCGCCCGCCGCTTTCAGCTCGGTCCTCGTTGGTGTTGTAGCTCTTCGATCTCTCCGCGCAGGCGCGGTTCCGATGTCCGCGGCCTTTACGCCCAGGCGTGCTCGACGCCGGCTTCCTTGAGCATCTGCGCCAGCCGGTTGCGCGCGTAGAACATGCGCGTCTTGACCGTGTTCGCCTGGGCGCCGACGATCTGCGCCACCTCTTCCACCGACTTGTGGTGGTAGTAGACGAGATCGAGCACTTCGCGCTGGGCCGCGGGGAGCTTGGCGAGGCAGCTGCGCAGGAGCTGGCCGAGCTCGATCTTGCCCCAGGTGGTCTCCGGGTTGTCGGCGGTGTCCTCGATCTCGGCGGCGTCCTCGTCGCTGAGGTATTCGTGGCGGCGGCGCTGCATCGCGTCCTTCGCCTTGTTGTGGGCGATCGCCAGCAGCCAGGTCGAGACCTTGGACTTCGCCTGGAAGTTCTTGGCGCCGCGCCAGGCGTGCAGGAAGACCTCGCTCAGGACGTCCTCGGCCAGCGCCTCGTCGCGCGTCAGGCGCAGGGCGAAGCGATACACCCGCACGTTGTGGCGGGCGAAGAGAACCTTCATGGCAAGCTTGTCGCCCTTGGCGATGGCGATGATCAGCGCGTCGTCGGACCGTTCCTCGGCCCCCGACTTGGACAGGGCGACCGAGCTGGTGAGCGCGTATCCGATATGCATGACAAAACCCCCCGACTACACCGTGCCCCAACGTAGGGTTAACGATAAGTTAAGGGGCGCGCCGGTGCTATTAAACGCAGGTGGAGCGCGGCTATCTCAAGGGTTCGGCCATCCTAAACTTAGGTTTAGATGGGACCCCAGAGGTCGGCGAAGGTCGCGGGGAGACGAGCCCGCGAGCGAGCGAAAACGCCCGACAAAGTCGGAGACGGCAGAGATCGACGGGACGTGCGACCGGGGCAGGGCGGCGCGTCGCGCCGCCTAAACCGCCGGATTATGCTCGCAGGGCTTGTCGCGGTTGAGCGCGAAATCGAGGCGGTCCATCAGCCATTCTTCGCGGAAGGGCTTGCTCAGGAAGCCGATGGCGCCGGCCCTGAGCGCTTTGGCGCGGGTCGACTCTTCCTGGATCGCGGAGATGAAGATGATCGGCATGTGATTGCCGCGGGCGATCAACTGGTCCTGCAGCTCGATGCCGCTCAGGCCCGGCATGTTCACGTCGAGGATCAGGCAGGCGCTGTCGTTGACCCGGTCGGACTGCAGGAATTCCTCGGCCGAGGCGAAGGTGTCGACCCCGTAACCGAACGATCTCACCAGTCCCTTGGTTGCTTCGCGCAAAGACCGATCGTCATCGACGATCGATATCATCGGGACCTTCGACAAGGCAGCATTCCTTCCGGCCAGTGCCGCACTATTGACGGAATCATGACTCGGCGGCCACTGTCCACAAATATCGTTCACGCAACCTGAAGAAATAAGGCAGGATATACCTAGGTATAGACAACAGCGCCGCCGCTCGCGGCGTGCCGGTGAAGCACGCCGAGCGTCGTCGAACTTGATCTGGCTCAAGGATCGCACGGTCCGCATCGCGCAGAGTCCGCGCGCTGTGCGATCCGGTATCCTCCCACCGCATTGGACAGCTTGAGGTCCCGTCGCGGTTCATTCCGGCGGGGCCTTTTTTCACTGCCTGCATGCGTCACGGATACTCCGTGCGCGCGGGTACTCGGAGTTAGTGCCCCGGCCACAGGCCCGGCGTCGCGAGCTCGAGCAGGTGATCGTCAGGGTCGCGGAAATAGAGGCTGATCCCGCCGCGCGGCCATTTGGTGCGGCCCTCGATCGCGATGCCGAAGTCGGCGAGGCGCGTTTCCCATTGGGGAAGCTCCTCGGCGGGAATCGAGAACGCGACGTGATGCGGTCCGCTGCCGTCGTGCGGCGGAATGGTGCCGCCGGGCATCGTCACGGTCTCGAGCGACGCGCCTCTGCGAAACACGAGCAGCATGCTGCGCCCGCCGACGTCATAGGCGCACATCCGCTGGTCGGAATAGACCGGCGTAAGCCCGAGCAGCCCTTCGTAGAAGGCGCGGGCGCGGTCGAAATCGTCGACGTAGAGGACCGTCTCGAGAATCCCGTGCAGGGCAGGCATGACGTGCTCCGGCATTCGCACGAGCCCAATTCATTTCGCCGCCGCCGTCAATCGCCGGCCTTGCCGCGGGCAGTGCCTAGTCTAGCGTGCGCGACGCGCGCCCTCGTCGCGCGGCGTCAGGCTTCGGCAGGCTCGCGCGCCATCACGTCTTCGAAGGTGAGGATCGTGCCGGCACCCGATGCCTCGTAGCCGGGAAACGCGATCGACGATCTTGCGGAAGCTTTCCGTTCCGAGCACCGCCACGATGTTCTGGATGTCTTCGCGCTCGATCGTCTCGCGCTTGGCGAGCAGGTAGTATTCCTCGCGGAACAGCGGGATGAAATCCATCTTGAGCTTGCGCGCCGCCGCCTCGATGCCGAGACCGACATCAGCGACGCCGCCCGCGATGGCGGCCGCCACGGCGAGATGGGTGAACTCCTCGGTGTAATAGCCGGTGATGTCGCCCTTATCGATGCCGGCATCGGCGAGCATCTTGTCGAGCGCGAGATGCGTCCCCGAGCCGCGCTGGCGGTTGATGAACCGCGCTTTGGTCTCCGCGACATCAGCGAGGCTCGCGATGCCGAGCGGATTGCCCGGCGCCACGATCAGCCCCTGTGCCCGCCGCGTGAAACGGATGAGGCGCTGAACGCGCGGCTTGATCCACGGCTCGTATTTCGGAAACATCGTGCGTCCGAGCCGGCCTTCCGGCAGGTGGAAGCCCGCGACCTCGCACTGCGATTTGCAGAGCGCGATCACGCTTTCGAGGCTGCCGACGAAGCGTACGTCGAGCTTCGGCCCGGGCCGCGTGCGCAGGAGATCGCGCAATTCGGCGAGCACCAGGTCGTGGCTTGCATAGACGCAAAGCGCCGGATGCGGCTCGTTGAGGATCGCGCCGAGCTGCTGCTCGACCTCCGAGGCGGCGCTTTCGAGATGCGGCGCGAGCCGGGCGTTGATCCGCTCGCGCACCCACAGGAGCCGCTCGCCGAGGGCGGTGAGTTGGGTTCCGCGTCCCTGCTCCTTGATGACCAATGGCTGTCCGAGCCGCTCCGACCAAGTGGTGATCAGTCCCCAGGCGTGCCGGTAGGGAACACCCACCTGCTCGGTGGCGACGGTGAGCTTCCCCGACCGCTTGATGGCTTCGAGGAGGCGGAAGAGGTCGGTGTCGATCTGCCGCCGCGGCTGGTTCCCTGCGGTCCATACAAGATCGAGGTCGAGGGTGGGGCGTGCGCCAGACATATGGTCGAACTCTCATATTGATGGTGCGAGCAGAACAGATATCTATGAACAAAACAAGGTATCTGTCGTCATATGTTTGAGCTGACATATGACTGTAATGTCTGGAATTTGGTGAGTACGAACGTGGCTGGCGCGAACCGGTGGAACCCCGAGGTGGCGCAGCAGCGCATCCGGGAACAGCTGCATCTCGACGGCGCGTTGCTGCCGATCCTGCACGCGCTGCAGGAGGAGTTCGGCTACATCGACGAGGCGGCGGAGCCGCTCATTGCCGAGGCGCTCAACCGCTCGCGGGCGGAAATCCACGGCGTCGTCACCTTCTACCATGACTTCCGTCGCGCCCCGGCGGGGCGGCACGTCGTCAAGCTGTGCCGCGCGGAAGCGTGCCAGGCGGCGGGCGGGGATGCGCTTGCGGCGCGTGCCGAGGCCCGTCTCGGGGTCACGCTCGGCGAGACCGCGGCCGACGGCCGCGTCACCCTCGAGCCGGTCTACTGCCTCGGTCTTTGCGCCGTCGCGCCGTCGGCGATGGTCGACGGCCGCGTGGTGGGACGGCTCGACGCGCAGCGCCTCGACGCGCTGTTGGCCGAGGTCGAGCGATGACCCGCATCTACATTCCCCGCGATTCCGGCGCGCTCGCGGTCGGCGCGGAGGAGGTGGCTGCGGCCTTCGCGGCTGCGGTCGGCCGATCATCCCGACGTCGAGATCGTGCGCAACGGCTCGCGCGGGCTCTACTGGCTGGAGCCGCTGGTCGAAGTCGAGACGCCCGCGGGACGCTTCGCCTATGGCCCGGTGACAGCACAGGACGTGGCTTCGGTGCTCGCGGCGGCGCTCGCGGGCGCGCCGCATCCGCTGGCGCTCGGTCCCGTGGCCGAGATTGCGTGGCTCAAGCGGCAGACACGGCTCACCTTTGCCCGGTGTGGCGTGACCGACCCGCTCTCGATTGTCGACTACCGCAGCCATGGCGGCCTTGCCGGATTGGAGCGCGCGCTGTCGCTCGGCTCTGACGGCATCATCGAAGAGGTGGTGCAGTCAGGACTACGCGGGCGCGGCGGCGCCGGCTTTCCGACCGGGATCAAGTGGCGCACCGTGGCGCAGACAAAGGCGCCGCAGAAATACATCGTCTGCAATGCCGACGAAGGCGACAGCGGCACCTTCGCCGACCGCATGATCATGGAAGGCGATCCCTTCGTCCTCATCGAGGGCATGGTCATCGCCGGCATCGCGGTCGGCGCCACCAAGGGCTACGTCTACATCCGTTCCGAATATCCGCATGCCATCGCTGCGATGAATGCGGCGGTGTCGATCGCGAGGCGGGAACGGCTGCTCGGCCCGCGGGTCGCGGGCTCGGCTCATGCCTTCGACATCGAAATCCGCGCCGGCGCCGGCGCCTATGTGTGCGGCGAAGAGACCTCGCTGCTCGAAAGCCTCGAGGGCAAGCGCGGGCTCGTGCGCGCAAAGCCGCCGCTGCCCGCCCATATCGGTCTGTTCGGCCGGCCGACCGTCATCAACAATGTGCTCTCGCTCGCCTCGGTGCCGATCGTGCTGGCGCAGGGCGCGGCGCATTATCGCGATTTCGGCATGGGCCGCTCGCGCGGCACCATGCCGATCCAGCTCGCCGGCAACATCCGCCATGGCGGCCTCTTCGAAACGGCGTTCGGCGTCACGCTCGGCGAGCTCGTCGACGACATCGGCGGCGGCACCGCGAGCGGGCGCCCGGTGCGTGCGGTCCAGGTCGGCGGGCCGCTCGGGGCCTATTTCCCGCGCGCGCTGTTCGACACGCCGTTCGACTACGAGGCGTTCGCGGCGCGCGACGGGCTGATCGGCCATGGCGGCATCGTCGTGTTCGACGACACCGTCGATATGGCGAAGCAGGCCCGCTTCGCGATGGAGTTCTGCGCGATCGAGTCCTGCGGCAAGTGCACGCCGTGCCGGATCGGCTCGACCCGCGGCGTCGAGACTATGGACCGCATCATCCGCGGCGAGGACCGCGCCGGCAACCTCACGGTGCTCGAAGACCTCTGCCACACCATGAAATTCGGCTCGCTGTGCGCGCTCGGCGGCTTCACGCCGTATCCGGTGATGAGCGCGCTCACCCACTTTCCCGAGGATTTCGGCGCCGCGCCGCGCCTGCAAGCTGCGGAATGAAGGAGAACGCCAATGTCGTTCACGTCGCCGCTCGTCTCCGAGATCGATTTCGGCACGCCCCGTTCGAAGGCTGAGAAGACGGTGACGCTCACCATCGACGGCCGCGCCGTCACGGTGCCGGAAGGCACCTCGATCATGCGCGCCGCCATGGAGATGGGAACGCAGATCCCCAAGCTCTGCGCGACCGACATGCTCGACGCATTCGGCTCGTGCCGGCTCTGCCTCGTCGAGATCGAGGGGCGCGCGGGAACGCCGGCCTCCTGCACCACGCCGGTCGCCGCCGGAATGGTGGTGCGCACCCAGACGGATCGCCTCAAGCGCCTGCGCAAGGGGGTGATGGAGCTCTACATCTCCGATCATCCGCTGGACTGCCTCACCTGCGCCGCCAATGGCGATTGCGAGCTCCAAGACATGGCGGGCGCGGTGGGCCTGCGCGATGTCCGCTACGGCTATGCCGGCGACAAGCATCCCAATCCGGGCAAGGACGAGTCCAATCCCTATTTCACCTACGATCCGTCGAAATGCATCGTCTGCTCGCGCTGCGTACGCGCCTGCGAAGAGGTGCAGGGGACGTTCGCGCTCACCATCGCCGGGCGCGGTTTCTCCTCGGTCGTATCGCCCGGCATGGAGGAGCCGTTCCTCGCCTCGGAATGCGTGTCGTGCGGCGCCTGCGTGCAGGCGTGCCCGACTGCGACGCTGACCGAGAAGTCGGTGATCGAGATCGGCCAGCCCGAGCATTCGGTGGTCACGACCTGCGCCTATTGCGGCGTCGGTTGCGCCTTCAAGGCGGAGATGCGCGGCGAAGAGGTCGTGCGCATGGTGCCGTACAAGGACGGCAAGGCCAATCGCGGCCATTCCTGCGTGAAGGGCCGGTTCGCCTGGGGCTATGCCCAGCACCGCGAACGCATTCTCAAGCCGATGATCCGCGCCAAGATCAGCGATCCCTGGCGCGAGGTGTCGTGGGACGAGGCGATCGCGCACACCGCGGCCGAGTTCAAGCGCATCCAGGACAAATACGGCCGCCGCTCGGTCGGCGGGATCACCTCGTCGCGCTGCACCAACGAAGAGACCTTCCTGGTGCAGAAGCTCATTCGCGGCGCCTTCGGCAACAACAACGTCGATACCTGCGCGCGGGTGTGCCACTCGCCGACCGGCTATGGCTTGAGCACGGCGTTCGGCACCTCGGCCGGCACCCAGGACTTCGATTCCGTCGAGCAGACCGACGTCGTCGTGCTGATCGGCGCCAATCCGACCGACGCCCATCCGGTGTTCGCCTCGCGCATGAAGAAGCGCTTGCGCCAGGGCGCGAAGCTGATCGTGGTCGATCCGCGCCGCATCGACCTCGTGCGCTCGCCCCACATCGAGGCGGCGCATCATCTGCCGCTGTTGCCCGGCACCAACGTCGCGGTGCTGACCGCGCTCGCCCATGTCATCGTGACCGAAGGCCTCGTCAACGAAAGCTTCGTGCGCGAGCGCTGCGACTGGGACGAGTTTCAGGACTGGGCGGCCTTCGTCGCCGAGCCGCGCAACAGCCCGGAGGCGGTCGCGAAGGTATCGGGCGTGCCGGCGGAAACCATCCGTGGCGCGGCCCGTCTCTACGCCACCGGCGGCAACGGCGCGATCTATTACGGCCTCGGCGTCACCGAGCACAGCCAGGGCTCGACCACGGTGATGGCGATCGCCAACCTCGCCATGGCGACCGGCAACCTCGGGCGCGACCGGCGTCGGCGTGAACCCGCTGCGCGGCCAGAACAACGTGCAGGGCGCCTGCGACATGGGCTCGTTCCCGCACGAACTGTCCGGCTATCGCCACATCTCCGGCGAGGCGACCCGCACGATGTTCGAGGCGCTGTGGGGCGTGCATCTCGACAACGAGCCGGGCCTGCGCATTCCCAACATGCTCGACGCCGCCGTCGACGGCTCGTTCAAGGGGCTCTACGTCCAGGGCGAGGACATCCTGCAGTCCGACCCCGACACCAAGCACGTCTCGGCCGGCCTCGCTGCGATGGAATGCGTCGTGGTGCAGGACCTCTTCCTGAACGAGACCGCGAACTACGCCCACGTCTTCCTGCCGGGCTCGACGTTCCTGGAGAAGGACGGCACCTTCACCAATGCCGAGCGGCGCCTGCAGCGCGTGCGCAAGGTAATGGCGCCGAAGTCCGGCAAGTCCGACTGGGAGATCACGCTCGACCTCGCCAAGGCGCTGGGCTTTCCGATGCATTATGATCATCCGTCGCAGATCATGGACGAGATCGCGCATCTCACGCCGACCTTCGCCGGCGTCTCCTACGACAAGCTCGATGCGCTCGGCTCGGTGCAGTGGCCCTGCAACGAGAAGGCGCCGACCGGCACTCCGGTTATGCACATCGGCGGCTTCGTGCGCGGCAAGGGCAAGTTCGTCATCACCGAATACGTGCCGACCGACGAGCGCACCGGCCCGCGTTTCCCGCTGCTGCTGACCACCGGGCGCATCCTCAGCCAGTACAATGTGGGCGCCCAGACCCGGCGCACGGAGAACGTCGTGTGGCACGAGGAGGACCGGCTGGAAATCCACCCCCACGACGCCGAGCAGCGCGGCATCCGCGACGGCGACTGGGTGAAGCTCGCGAGCCGCTCCGGCGACACGACGCTGCGCGCGCTGATCACCGAGCGGGTGGCGCCGGGCGTCGTCTACACGACCTTCCATCACCCCGTGACCCAGGCGAACGTCATCACCACCGACTATTCCGACTGGGCGACCAACTGCCCGGAATACAAGGTGACGGCGGTGCAGATCACGCCGTCCAACGGCCCGACCGAATGGCAGGAGCGCTACGAGGCGCAGGCGCGCATGAGCCGCCGCATCGCCCATGGCTCCACCGTGGAGGCGGCCGAGTAGGGCCATGACCTCACCGTTCTGTCGCGTTCACCGAACGGCGTGGCGGCCCGGCGGCTCGGCCGACGGCGAGCGCGCCATTCCGGAGGAGACCGCGATCGCCTTCACCTATAACGGCGGCTCCTATGCGGTGATGATGGCGACGCCACAGGACCTCGAGGACTTCGCGCTCGGCTTCAGCCTGACCGAGGGCATCGTCGCCGCGGCCGATGAGATCGAGCGCCTCGACATCGTCGAGGAGGAGGTCGGCATCGAGTTGCGGATGTGGCTTGCGCCGCCGCGTGCCAGCGGGCTGGCGGCGCGGCGCCGGCATCTCGCTGGGCCGACCGGCTGCGGGCTGTGCGGCATCGAGAGCCTCGCCGAGGCGATGCGGCCGCCGCCGCCGGTCGGCGACGGCTTCTCGCTGAGACCGTGCGAAGTGCAGCAGGCGATCGACGCCGTCGCGCCACTGCAGGCCTTGAACCACGAGACCCGTGCGGTGCACGCCGCGGCGTTCTGGCAGCCGGGGGCCGGCATCGTTGCGCTGCGCGAGGACGTCGGCCGGCACAATGCGCTCGACAAGCTCGGCGGTGCGCTCGCCCGCGACGGCGTTTCAGCCCATGCGGGCGTGGTCGTGCTCACGAGCCGCGTCTCGGTGGAGATGGTGCAGAAGACCGCGCAGCTCGGCGCGCCCGTCATCGTCGCGATGTCGGCGCCGACCGCGCTCGCGGTGCGCACCGCGCAGGCCGCGGGGATCACGCTCGCCGCCATCGCCCGCGGCGACGGCTTCGAGATATTCACCCACCGCCATCGCATCGCTACGGTCGAGGTCGCCTGTGTCGCCTGACAAGCTCGTCTACATGGCCAACCAGATCGGCACGTTCTTCAAGAGCCAGGGCCCCGACAAGGCGGTAGCCTCGATCGCCGAGCACATCGGCAAGTTCTGGGATCCGCGGATGCGGGCGACCATCATCGCCCATGTCGCCGACGGCGGCGCCGGCCTCGATCCCGCGGTGCGGGCGGCGGTGGAGAAGCTGCCGCGGCCGCACTGACGGATTCGAGCGACCGACGCATCCGCGCCGATCAGGATTGCGCGGCGCGCGCGCTATCACGTCTTCGAGCGGGAGGATCGCGCCGGCGTCCGACGCGTCGTAGCCGGGAAACGTGGCGGCGATGGTGCGGAAGCTTTCCGTCCGCAGCACCGCCACGATGTCCTGGATGTCCTCGCGTTCGACGGTCTCGCGTTTGGCCAGCAGGTAGTAATCCTCGCGGAACAGCGGGATGAAGTCCAACTTGAGCCTTCGTGCTGCGGCCTCGATGCCGAGGCAGACGTCGGCGACGTCGCCGGCAATCGCTGCCGCCACCGCGAGATGGGTGAATTCTTCCGTGCAGTAGCCGGCGATGTGGTCCTTGTCGATGCCGGCATCGGTCAGCATCTTGTCGAGGAGTATCGCGCGGTCCCGGAGCCGCGCTGCCGGTTGATCAATCGCGCCTTGGTGCGCGCGAGGTCGGCGAGGTTGCGGATGCCGAGCGGGTTGCCCGGGGAGACGATCAGGCCCTGGGTGCGGCGGACGAAGCGAATCACGCTGCTGAACACGCGGCTTGAGCCATGGCTCGTATTTCGACAGCATCACCTGTCCGAGCCCGCCCTCGGGAATGAGAAAGCCCGCGACCTCGCATTGCGACTTGGCTCACCGCCATGACGCTTTCGAGGTTTCCGACGAAGCGTACGTCGAGCTTCGGCCCCGGCCGCATCCGCAGCAGGTCCCGCAATTCGGTGAGCAGGAGGTCGTGGCTCGCGTGGACGCAGACGGCAGGATACGACTCGTTGAGGATGGCGCCGATCTGTTGCTCCACCTCTGAAGCGGCGCTTTGCAGGTTCGGGGCGAACCGCGCATTGATCCGCTCGCGCACCCACAACAACCGTTCGCCGAGTGCGGTGAGGCGCGTTCCGCGTCCCTGCTCCTTGGTGACGAGCGGCTGTCCGATCCGCTCCGACCAGGTGGTGATCAGGCCCCAGGCCTGCCGGTAGGGCATGCCCACGGCCGCCGTCGCGACGGTCAGCTTTCCCGACTGCTTGATCGCTGCCAGGAGCCGAAACAGATCGGAGTCGATGGGTTTGCGCGGTTCGTTGCCCGCCCTCCATACGAGGTCGAGTTCGAGCGAGGGCCGTATTTCTGACATGCGGGGGAGCAATCACTTTCGATGATGGAACTCAGCAAACATCTGTAAAGAAAACAAGATGCGTCTTGTCATATGTAAAATGAGGCATATTCGACGCCGCCGGCTGGCGAGCGGCTCGCGACATTGAAATCACAGTTTTCGAAATGGATTGGCGCCTCAGTAGAGGGCTGTGCTGCAGCGATCGACGAAAATTATTACAGTTTTGCGACGGCGTCGGGCGGAGAACGGCGGCGTCCTACTCTATCCCGGCGACCGCGAGAATCGTCGTGAGCACGATCGATTTGACGAGATGGTTGCTTTCGAGGTCGGTGTCCATCCACTCCTCGAGCGCATGGGTGCGGTCGCTCTTGCCGACGCGGGGCAGGGTGATCGCGGGGATGCCGAGGCTCATCGGCATGTTGGAATCGGTCGAACCGCACTCATAAGTGGGTTTGCTGCCATAGGCGAGAAACGCGGCCGTCGCGAGCTGGACGATGTCCTGCGTCTCCGCGGTGCGGCCCGCCGGCCGGTCGCCGACGAGCTTGATGTCGGCCGAGATCGGCGCCCTCCTTGGTCGAGCGCGCAAAGTTCTCCGTCTCGACCGCCTGGTTGATGATCGCGAGGAAGCGGCTCTCCAGCCGGGCGAGCTCGCTGTGCGTCGTCGGAGCGCATGTCGAACTCCATCCACACGCTGTTCGGAATGGCGTTGACCGAGGTGCCGCCGCCGATCACGCTCGCGGCGTAAGTGGTCTTCGGCCGCGCCGGAGTCTGGATCTTGTAGAACTCGACCACCGCCTGGGACATCGCCACCATCGGATTGACGAGGCCGAAGGCGTTGTAGCTGTGGCCGCCCGGTCCGTTGAAGGTCACGCGATAGCGCTTGGAGCCGACGCCGCAATTGCCGATGCGGGTGGTGCTACTGCCATCGAGCGAGAAGAAGGACGTGATCCGGTCCTTGTATTTTCCCTTGGTGAAGAGCTGCTTCATGCCGCGCAGATCGCCGAGGCCTTCTTCGCCGACATCGCCGACGAACAGGATGTCGCTCTTGGTCTTGATTCCGGCGGCGTCCGTCGCGCGCAGCAGGCTCAGCAGGGTCGCGAGCCCGGCGCTGTCGTCGCCGACGCCGGGTGCCGCGAGGCGGCCGGCCTCGCGCTTGACGGTGACGTTGGTGCCCTCGGGAAACACCGTATCGAGGTGTGCGGAGACCACGACCAGCCCGCCGCCGCCGGTGCCCTTGCGCAGGCCCATGGCATTGCCTTCGGCATCGATCTCGACGTCGGCGAGCCCCTGCGCCCTGAGCATGTCCCTGAAGGCTTCGGCGCGCTTCTGTTCCTTGAACGGCGGCGCCGGAATTTCGGTGATGCGGATCGTCTCCTCGATCCAGCGCGTATGGTCGGCCTGAAGCGCTCCGACGGCGTTCTTGTGGGCCGCGCTCTCGATGATGCGCTTCACCGTCGCGACGTGGGCGGGAGCGACCTCCTGCGCCATCGCGGACGCGCCACACAGCATCGCCAGTCCCGAGGCCGCCCCGATGAGACGGGTAGCGACGCGGCGCGCGACGCTGCCCGCGGCCCGCTGCCGAACGTGTTGGAGATCGCGAAATTGCACCGGATCCTCCCGACGAGAGCGGCTCGCGTTGCGCGCGAACCGAGACAACGTACCACATTCGCCAGGGCGCCGGTTGGGTGCGACCTTGCGCATGCTGCGACCGCTCAGCGGTGCGCAAATGCCGTTTCGGCAGGATTCAGCACCACTTGTAAGCTGCCTCACATTCGCATTGTTCGCATTGCGGTAATATTTGGATGACAGGAGGAGCCCAGGATCGTCTTAACCCAGGAGAACGGACTGCTGGAGGCGTAACATGTACGATCCACCTGATCTGAACCAGGCCATTGGCCAACTGCGCGCCGCGTTGGCGGCGGAGCGGTTGCTCGGAACGACGACGGAGTATCTCGTTCAGCTTCAAACGGCGATCGAGGCGGCGGACCGAGCGGTGCGCGACGAGCGATGGAAGCGCGAAGGCTACGAATTCCAGGGCGAATAGCGGCGCTCGGTTGCGCGGGCGTTATTGCCAGGTCGTCCCCAAAATCACGGGCGCCGCTCGCAGCGGCGCCCGATTCTTTTGTTCCATCTTGCGCCGTTTTGCGCGGCCGTGCCTTGCTAAGCGGGGTCGCCGGGACAAGCCCGGCGATGACGACTCCATAACAACTACCGCCTAATTCCCCGTCACGTTGGCGGCGCGGATGATCGGCGTCCACCGGGCGATCTCGCTCTTTACCAGCGCGGCGAGGGGACGCGGGCCGCGGCTGGCCTTGTCGGGGATCTCGCTGCCGAGATCGAGCAGGCGCTTGCGCGTGACGGGGTCGTCGAGCGCCTTGTCGAGCGCGCCCTCCAGTTTTTCGAGGATCGGCCCCGGCGTCGCCCTTCGGCGCGAACAGCCCGCTCCATGCCGATGCCTGGAATTCCGGAAGGCCGGCCTCCGCCGCGGTCGGGACGTCCGGCAGCACCGGACTGCGCGTCTTCGTTCCGACGGCGAAGGCCTTGATGGCGCCGGCCTCGAGGTTTGCGACCGCCAACGGCACGTCGGCGCACATGTAGTCGACCTGGCCGCCGACCAGCGCCGACATCGTGGGAGCGCCGCCGTTGAACGGCACCATCGTCGGCTTCACGCCGAGGATCGAGTGGAGCAGCAGGCAGGTGGTGAAGAACGCCGAGCCGACGCCGGCGTGGCCGACGTTGAGCTTGCCGGTATCGGCTTTGACACGGGCGATGAACTCCCGCAGGTCGTTCGCCGGAAAATCCTTGCGCGCCACGATGATCGCCGGAATGGCGCTGGCCAAGCCGATCGGCTCGAAGTCGACATCGGGCTTGTAGGCGAGGTTAGGATAGAGCGCGACCGCGGCAGCGTGGGTGCCGAGATGGCCCATTTCGATCGTGTAGCCGTCGGGCGTCGGCGCGCATCGCCCGCGTCGATCCGATGGTGCCGCCGGCGCCGCCGATGTTCTCCAAAACGATCGGCTGTCCGAGGCTGCGCGACATGTGATCTGCCACGATCCGCGCGAGGACGTCGATCGTGCCGCCGGCCGAGAACGGAACGATCAGGGTGATCGGGCGGGTGGGAAAATTCTGCGCCGCTGCGGTCTGCGCCCGGCGCGTCGCCGCGCAGATGGCCGTCGCGCAGATGGCCGCCGCCGCGATGAACGGCCGGAGTAGGTGAAGGGCAGGGCGCATCATCTGCTGGCTGAAACCACGTGAGCTCGTCTGCGCAAAGCTTAGATGAGGCGCGGCGAGGTGTCGACGATCCTCGTTTCGCGCGTCGCATCGAGCGGCTGGTGTCTGGACTTGGCGTGGGGGAGCCGTCATTCTCTCCTCCCGTGGCCATTCAGAGCGAAACGTGTTCGGCACGGGAGGCTCTCATGATGCGCAGGTTCTGTCTTGGAATGCCGGCGGTCATCATGCTCGCGGCAGCCTTCGTTCCAGGCGTCGTTCGCCCAGACCTCGCCGACGCTCAAGAAGATCGCGGACCGCGGCGCCATCGTCATCGGCCATCGCGAGGCCTCGGTGCCGTTCTCCTACCTCGACCAGAACCAGAAGCCGATCGGCTTCTCGGTCGATCTCTGCCTCAAGATCGCCGACGCGGTGAAGGAGGAGCTCAAGAAGCCCGACATCAAGGTCAACTACGTGCCGGTGACGCCGCAGACGCGCTTCGCGCTGCTCGCCAACGGCACCGTCGATCTCGAATGCGGCTCGACCACCAACACCTTCTCGCGCCAGAGCCAGGCCGCCTTCACCTTCACGACCTTCATCACCGGCACCAAGCTCCTGGTGCGCACGAATTCCGGCATCAAGTCGGTCGACGATCTCGGCGGCAAGACGCTGGTGGTGCTGCCGGGCACCACCAACGAGCAGGCGCTCAAGGCCTATATCGAGCAGAAGAAGATGAACACGCGGATCATCAACGTCCGCGAACATGCCGAAGCGCTGCTCGCCATGGAGACCGACCGCGCCGACGCCTATGGCAGCGACGACGTGCTGCTCTACGGCTCGCGCGCCCGGGCGAAGAACCCCGACCAATACGTGGTGGTCGGCGAGTTCCTCACCTTCGACCCTTACGCCATCATGATCCCGCGCAACGATTCCGGCGTTCGCCACCGTCGCCGACAAGGCGATCGGCAAGATGTTCCGCGACGGGTCTTTCATGCAGGCCTACAAGAAGTGGTTCGATCCGATCGGCATGCCGCTCAATCCGCTGCTCGAGGCGGCGACCAAGCTGCAGGCGCTGCCGGATTGAGGCGGCGCATCGCCGCGCGGGCGTTCGGCGGCGCCCCATGAATTACAATTGGGACTGGGGGCTGCTGTTCATCGAGCCGTATTTCGGCTTTCTGGTGAGCGGCCTGCGCACCACGATCCTGATCGCGCTCGCGGCCTGGGTGATCGCGTTCTCGCTGGGCTCGCTGCTTGGCATCGCGCGAACGACGCCGATCGCGCCGTTGCGCTTCGCGGCTGCGACCTATGTCGAGCTGTTCCGCGGCGTGCCGCTGCTGGTGCAGATGTTCCTGTGGTTCTTCGTGGTCCCTGAGATCGTGCCGCGCGACTGGGGCCGCTGGCTCAAGCGCGACCTGCCGGACCCGGAATTCTGGACGGCGGTGGTGGCGCTCGGCTTCTACACCGCGTGCCGCGTCGCCGAGCAGGTGCGCGCAGGGATCCAGTCGATCTCCCGCGGCCTGCTCAATGCCGCGCTCGCGAGCGGCCTCACTCTGCCGCGGGCCTATCGCTACGTTCTGCTGCCGCTGTCCTATCGGCTGCTGATCCCGATCTTCACGTCGGAGTTTCTGACCATCTTCAAGAACTCCTCGCTGGCGCTGACCATCGGTGTCATGGAGCTCACCGCCGAGAGCCGCCAGATCGAAAGCCTGACGTTCCACGGCTTCGAGGCCTTCACGGCAGCGACCGTGCTCTATGTGGCGATCAGCTTCGTCGTGATCTTCGTCATGCGCGCGCTGGAGGCGCGCCTGCGCATCCCCGGCATGCTGGGCGAACGGGCGGCACGATGAGCGACTTCGACTTCGGCGTCATCCTGCGCGCGCTGCCCTTCCTGTGGACGGGCATGCAGCTCACGCTGCTGCTCACCGCGCTCGCGACGGTGGGCGGCATCGTGCTCGGCACGGTCCTCGCCATGGTGCGGCTGTGGGCGCCGCCGCCGTTTCGCGCAGCTCGCCGCCGGCTACGTCAATCTGCTGCGCTCGATACCGCTGATCCTGGTGGTGTTCTGGTTCTATTTCCTGGTGCCGCTGATGCTCGGGCAGGCGGTCGGCGCGTTCCCGTCGGCGCTGATCGCCTTCACCATGTTCGAAGCCGCGTATTACTGCGAGATCATGCGCGCCGGCATCCAGGGCGTCTCGCGCGGCCAGCTCGCGGCCGCGCAGGCGACCGGCCTGACCTATCTCGAGGCGATGCGCTATGTCGTGCTGCCGCAGGCGTTCCGGGCGATGATCCCGGTCCTGCTGACCCAGAGCATCATCCTGTTCCAGGATACCTCGCTCGTCTATGTGGTCGGGCTGCACGATTTCCTCACCGCGGCGACGGTGGTCGCCGGCCGCGACAACCGCGTCGTCGAGCTCTACAGCTTCGTTGCCGTCGTCTATCTCGTGCTCTGCGTCACGGCGTCCCTCGGCGTGCGCCGGCTGCAGTCGAGGTTCGGCCGATGAGCGCGCCGATGATCACCCCGATGATCAGCATCGAGCACGTCGACAAGTTCTACGGCAAGCATCAGGTGCTCAGGGGTTGCAGCACGAGTGTCGGCAAGGGCGAGGTGGTGGTGATCTGCGGCCCCTCGGGCTCGGGCAAGAGCACGCTGATCAAATGCGTGAACGGGCTCGAGCCGTTCCAGCGCGGCAGGATCACCGTGGACGGCGTCTCGGTCGGCGAGCGCGCGACGAACCTGCCGAAACTGCGCGCTCGCATCGGCATGGTGTTCCAGCTTTTCGAGCTCTATCCGCACATGAACGCGCTCGAGAATATCTGCCTCGCGCCCGAGAAGGTGCGCCGCCAGCCTCGCGACGTCGCCGAGGCCAAGGCGATGGCGCTGTTGAACCGGGTCGGCCTCGCCGATCACGCGCGCAAATATCCGAGCGAGCTGTCCGGCGGCCAGCAGCAGCGGGTCGCGATCGCCCGCGCGCTCGCCATGGACCCGATCGCCATGCTGTTCGACGAGCCGACCTCGGCGCTCGATCCCGAGATGATCAACGAGGTCCTCGACGTGATCGTCGGCCTCGCTGGCGAAGGCATGACGATGATCGTGGTGACCCACGAGATGGGCTTCGCCCGGAGGGTTGCCGACCGCGTGGTGTTCATGGACGACGGCCGCATTCGTCGAGGACTGCCCGACCGAGGCATTTTTCGCGGCGCCCACGACCGAGCGCGCCCGGCAGTTCCTGTCGAAGATTCACGCACTGATTGGCGGCGGTGAGCGCAGCGAGCGTAGAGCGCAATCGCTTTATTGCGCCGCGGCGATTGTGGGGGCGCAATGCGCTTCGCTTGTCGCGCTCTACGCGGCGAGCTTGATGCGGCGTAGGGCGCAATCGCTTTATTGCGCCGCGTTTAGTGCGCAGCTGCGATCAATGGCCGCGCGACGCGCTTTCGCTTGATCCGCGCCCTCGCGCTGCTTTTGACTCGGAAATCAGGAATTAGGAAATTCCTTATCGGTTCCTTGTAAAGCACTTACTCCAGCGCGCCCGTTCCGGCACAGAGGCCGGGTATGCCTTTCGAGTCGTTACCGGATTGGCGCCCGGGCGTCTCACGGGACACCAGATCATGACCAAAGCGCAGAAATTGTTCGGCATCGGCCGCGGGCCGCACCCGTCACGGCGCGGCTTGCTGCAGGGCGGCCTCGCGATCGGCACTCTGGCATTGGGCGGACGCGCGGCGCTCGCCCAGCACGCCGGGCACGCCAACATGCCGGAGATCGGCGTGGCGCAACGTGCCGGTGGTGGCGGCGATGGACCAGCCGCTCGTCGAGCCCGAGGTTCGCCGCTCGGCGAACGGTGTGCTCTCGACCGGCCTGCGATGCGCCTACGCCTATCGCGACATCGGCGGCATGCGCCTCTACCTGCGCTCTTACGAAGGCGGCCTCGGTCCGACGCTGCGCATGAAGCCCGGCGAGACCCTGAAGATCAGGCTCGTCAACGACATGCCGCCCAACCGCGACATCCCGCCCAGCAACCCCTCGCATCCGCACCAGTTCAGCAACACGAACTTCCACTTCCACGGCGCGCATTGCAGCCCGGGCGGCATCGCCGACAACGTCATGCGCTCGATGGTGCCCGGCAAGTCGCTACGACATCGAGATCGCGCTGCCCGCGGACCACACGCGCGGCACCTACTGGTACCATCCGCATCACCACGGCTCGGCCGATGTGCAGGTGGCGAGCGGCATGGTCGGCGCCATCATCGTCGAAGGCGACTTCGCCGATGTGCCGGAGATCGCCCAGGCGCGCGAGCGCGTCATGCTGCTCACCCAGATCGTGTTCGACGCCTACGCCATGATCGAGGACTTCGGCACGCTCTTTCCGGAGACTTCGACACGCTTCCTGGCGATCAACGGCCAGCGGCGCCCGGTGATCGACATGCGGCCCGGCGAGGTGCAGCGCTGGCGCCTCGTCGCCTCGCAGTACCAGGACAACATGTTCCTCGAGCTCGACCGGCACCGGCTCAACGTCATCGCCTATGACGGCATCCAGCTCGGCTCCATGCAGGAGATGAAGCAGTTGCTGATGGCGCCCGGACAGCGCGCCGACGTGCTGGTGCAGGCCGGCGCTCCCGGCACCTACGAGCTCGCCGCCATGCCGTTCGATCAGGGCCATGCCTCGCCGACCGGACCGCTGGCGCGCGTGGTCGTCGCCGGCGAGCCGCTGCCGATGAAGCTCCCGGCCGCGCTGCCCAAGCCGCCGCTCGAGACGATCCGCGACGAGCGAGATCACCGGCCGGCGCACGCTGGTGCTCGGGGCCATCTCGCCGGAGAACGATGTCGCCGGGCCACTGGCAGGAATACACCTTCACCGTGGACGGCAAGATCTTCGATCCCTCGCGCATCGACCAGCGGGTGAAGCTCGGCGCGGTGGAGGAATGGACGATCCGCAATACCCACGACCACGACGACCACATGTTCCACATCCACACCAACCCGTTCCAGGTGATGTCGATCGGCGGCGTGACCGCAGGCCGACCGCACATGGCGGGACACCGTGGTCGTGCCGCGCCCGGCTAAGGGCGGCAACACCGTCATCCGCTCGCGCTTCCTCGACTACACCGGCGTCTTCATGCTGCACTGTCACATGATGAACCACGAGGAGATGGGCATGATGCAGACGGTCGAGGTTTACCAGGGCTGAGGCTCCGGACGCGGCCCTGCCCATTGCCGAGGCCGTGACGCGATCGCAGGGCGCATTCGCGTTATGGCGCCGTTGCGATCAATCGGCTTTCGCTTGCTGCGCGCTGATGAAGCCGTGATGAAGCCTATTCATGACTTGCACTTCATCGGCAGGGTTGCCGGTGTGCAACACCTTGGGCAAATCCGAGACGGCCCACGCAAAAAGCCCCCAAAAAGTCTCAAACCGGCGATCTCTGATAGAGGTGCGTCTTTGGGGGGTTACCATGAAAATCACTGCGCTTATCGTCGTCTTGTTGGCGCTTGCGATGGGCACCGGGGCCGCGATGGTCGCTTCGGTACAGAAGGAGCCAGTTCTGCTGGCTTGCGGAGGCCCGAATTGCTGACTCGTCGGCCGTTCCGCACCGCCATCGGCGTCACGGTGTTCATGTTCGGCGTGCTCGCTGGAGCCGGTATTGCGGCGTGGGTAATGCCGCCGCTGTAGCAGCCTCGCTGCGCGTCGGCGGCGCCGAGCTGATGGCACTCGCGCCATAAAAAATGCCCCGCCGGAGCGGGGCGACTGGAAGCATTACTTCTTCTTCATCTTCTTCTGGCTGCCGCTGCGATAGCAGTAGGCGCCATCGCCGCAGCCCCTGGCTGCTCCCTGGTAGTACTGGCGATCGGGATTTGCGACCGAGCTGCTCTTCGCGGCGAAAGCGTGAGTGTCGGCGACGAAGACCGCCAGCATGCTGGCGAGAGCAAGTGCAATAACGCGCATTGTCATCCTCCCTGGCAAGTTTTCAGTCCGCAGCCACAAGTCTTCATTGCGTAACCAGCACCGTCAAGCGGATTTGTTGCCCGAACAAGTTGATTTGAACCGTGATGAACGATCATTAATCGAGTGCAGGCTTCGGCTCGTGCACGGACATCCGATGAGCTGATTCTCGGTGCCGAAAAAATGCGGGCGGCCCTGGGGGAGGGCCGCCCGCGCGCGTACCGGTCGGGGGACGGGGTGGGGGTGGGGACGTGACCGGTCGCGTAACCAAATCCTTATCGATCAGCGGTGCTGCTGGTGGGCGACGGTCGCCGGCGCGGGCCGGGAGTCGCCGAGATTGACCCAGACGTTCGGGTCGCGCTGCGACTGCCGCTTGATGAAGCGGTAGCCGGTCTCGTGCCAGGGCAGGACTTCCTCGACCTGGTTGTCGAGAATGAACTCGCCGCGATCGGTCTTGACCGTGAGGACCGCGTGGCCCTCGTCGCGGCGGTCGCGCACCACGGTGAGGAGGAGCGCCTCCCGCGGCCAGCCGGCGCGGATCAGCACGCGGCGCTTGAGCAGCGCGTAGTCCTCGCAGTCGCCGTAACCGTCGTCGGGATACGACCACTTCTCGATCGTGCCCCAGTGCTCGAGGTCGGTCATCGGCTTGATGGTGTCGTTGACATAGCGGTTGACGCTGACGAGATCGCGGAGCGCGGTCGCGGTGAGCACGATGTCGCGCGCCGCCGACGGCGTCGTCGCGCATTCGTCGCGGTTCGTGGCGCAGAACTCGACCCAGCCGATCGGTGCGCGCGCCACCTCGAAAACCTGGACGTAGGAAGGGGCCTCGTCGCCGGCCGTCGCCGCGCCCGCTCCGCAGAGCGTCGCCGCCGCCAGCGCCAGGGCGGCCAGACACCGCCCCCTTCGTTTCTTGGTATTCATGCGAAACCCCTCCCGCGTCGTCGGAAGGAATGTCGCACAAATACTTTGTTCCGCCGCTAAAACGCCGCGACAATACTTGAATTGAGTTCGAGTAAAACAAGAATAGAAGTTCGAACTATACTTTAATAAAATTGTCGCGATGCCGGATGCAAAGTGCTTAACCATGGGAGGTCGGTTGAAGAGCCGGCGCGTGCGGCGAGACCCCACTGCCCCTACGGCAATCCACATGTCGTGGAGGGGAGGGATTCACCTCTCCCCGCGCGCGGGGAGAGGGCGCGGGCCGCTGCCCCGAACATCAACCGACGTGGAGATACGATGGGGCTGTATCGCGCGCGGGCAACAAAAAAGGGCCTGATCGGCCCGCGCGATGTCAGCCGGAAAAGGTGCCGCTCAGGATGGGGAGATCGTCGTCTTGAGCGCGTCCGGCGCGAGGACGCGGACGAACTCGACGGCGAAGCCGCTGTCGAGATGGCGCACCACCCGGCCCGGCGCCTTGCCGACCCGGACCGTCGAGCCGATCGGCGGCCGCTGCAGGCTCACCACCGCGACGCCCGACACCGAGAGGTCGACGATCGCGCATTGCTCCTGCGTGCCGTCCTCGAGGACCAGCGTCACCATCTGGTCGCGGTGGTTGATGCGTTCGTGGCGGCGGTCCTCGGCCATGTCGAGGATGTGGCGGTTGGCGAGCCAGGTGAGCTGCGCCGCGAGCTTGTCGCGCTTGCGCTGCGAGGCCGCGATGGTCATCGAGAAGCCGCTCGGAAAAATCCGCGCGATCAGCCCTTCGAGCCGGCCGACGTGGTCGACATAGGCGACCACGCGCTCGCCGATGCGGCCGCAGGCGGGCGCGATCAAAGCGAGGCCGCCCGGCGACATGTTGATCACCTGGCAGGGAAATTCACGGCGATCCTCGAGCATGTAACGGCCGAGGAGATCGACCTTCACGCGCTGATACCGGCGATTTTCGCTGGTCAGCGGCGCCGAAGCCGGATCCGTGTCGAGCAATGCCATAGCGCCCGATCGCCCTTTCGAAGCTACTGGCCCGCGCAAATTCTATGCCCAAAGGGTAAATGCCGCGTTAGGGATGATTCAAAATGTCGGGGCATTGCCTAAAATCCGGCGTCATCGGCCGGGGCGGCTGCGCACTGCCGGCGCGGTTGCGGCAGCGGCGCAGGGACGCGTCTGGCAGCAAAAGCGGCATCGATGTGGAGGCGCGCCGGCGGAGGACGACTTGCGGGCATCCCGTCGCGAAGGCGCCCGACACTCGATCGTTGAGGCGCCTCGCGGCCGCTCCAGCGGCGGCGTGGTGCGGCCCGATGCATGGCCGCGGCTTTCACCTGGGCGAGAATGCCGTCGAGGTTGTAGGTTTCCGGCGCCTGCAGCGGCGGGAACGTCTTGTACGACTCGAGCTCCTTCAGCCACAGCTGCTGGCCGATCGGGCAGCATGTTCCAGTCGTAGATGTAGGCGGTGCTCGGGGCGGCAAGCGCGCCGCCGACTGCTCATCGCGGATCTTCTGGATCGATGCCAACCCGCCGCGATCTCGAACGGATCACGCTTGATGTTCTCGACGAGCGTCCAGTGGAATAGGATCTGCGGCCCCAGCATCGCAGCCGGTCGGCGCCGGCTGGGCACCATCGTGAAGTACATCTTCCAGTTCTTGTACCGCACCGCCGACGGCGTCGAGCCGGTGTAGTAGAAGAAGACGTCGCGCGCGGACTTGTCGAAGTGCCTTCCGAGATAGTCGCGCTGGTCGAACGCCGTCGAGCGTCGTCTTGACGATGCCGGGATATTGGCCGGCCTCGATCTGCTTCTTCAGCGCGTCGCCCTTGGGGCCGCCGGCGATGTCGACGAGCGTCGGCACCCAGTCGAGGGCGCGAGAACATCTGGTTCTTGACCGTGCCCGGCTTGATGTGGCCCGGCCAGCGCACGACCAGGGGCGCGCGCATGCCGCCTTCCCAGGTGGTCAGCTTCCCGCCTTTGAACGGGGTGACGCCGCCATCGGGGAAGGTGATCACCTCGGCGCCGTTGTCGGTGGTGAAGACGATGATGGTGTTATCGAGCTGGCCCATGTCTTCCAGCTTCTTGAGCACGTACGCCGATGTTGTCGTCCATCTGCTTCATGCCGGCTTCGTTGACGCCCCAGTCCTTGCCGCCCGCTCGCCGACCATGGCCACGTACTTCGGCGACAGCACCGTCGTGATGTGCATGCGCGCCGGGTTGTACCAGACGAAGAAGGGCTTGTTGGTCTTCTTGGGGTCGTTGCGGTCGAGGAAGTCGATGACCTTGGCCGAGATTTCCTCGTCCACTGTCTTCGACCGCTCCAGCGTCAGCGGACCCTCGTCCTGGCATCGCTGGTTCTGCCTCGGTGCCGTCGGAGGACTTGCACGAGAGGATGTGGCGCGGCGGCGTCAGGCAGGTCGTCGTCTTCGGGATCGACCGCGCCGGGGACGTCGGGGAGGCCGGGGATCGGCGTGTTGCTTGCACGGCGGCGCGATGCCCTGCACCGGCGGCGGTCTTGTTGATGTCGGGAAAGCTCACCCCCTGCATCGCGTCGAGGTGATAGAGGTAGCCCCAGAACTCCTGGAAGCCGTGCGCCGTCGGCAGCGCCTCGGTGTGGTCGCCGAGGTGGTTCTTGCCGAACTCGCCGGTGTTGTAGCCGAGGTCGAGCAGGAATTTCGCGAGCGCCGGCGTGCCGGGCCGCAGATAGGACGGGCTGCCCGGCAGTTGCGGCGGGATCATGCCGGTGCGCAGCGGATACATGCCGGTGAAGAAGGCGTTGCGGCCCGCGGTGCAGCTCTGCTCGGCGTAATAAGTCCATGAAGATCGCACCTTCATTGCCGATGCGGTCGATGTTGGGGGTTTCGCCCACCATCAGGCCGCGGTGGTAGATGCTCGGCTGCATCCAGCCGATGTCGTCGCCCATGATGAAGAGGATGTTGGGCTTGGGCTGCTGGGCGGTCGCCGGTGCGCTCGTCGCCATCACGGCAACGAACAGCGCCAGCAGGCCGAGGCAGAGCGTCCTCACGAGGCTCATGTCTTTCTCCTTCTTGCCGAGGCTGCCCGTTGCGGCCGACAGCCTGCGCCCGCGATGCAACCGCGCCGACTGCACAGGAATATGAAAGCGCCGGCACAATAGAGCCGGGCCCTGCGTACGGGGCGTCGCGGTGGGACTTCAGAAGGCGAGGGGCGGGCCGTCTATGCAAATCCGGCAGCCGCAGACGAGATCATTTCCAGGGGGTTCGATGACAAAAATGTCATGTATGGAAGCGGGCGCGCTGTGTCAGGGCGAAGCTTCGCCCGTCAATGCCGTCATCGCGGCGCGCAGCTTTGCTCGGAGACGCGACGCAGCGGCTCCCTCCTTCGGGGGCGCATAGATGTCGGCGCCCACGAATTTCACCACCCCGAGGTCGAGGCGTTGCGCCGGCCGTGTGCCGAGCCAGAACGGTTTGTTCAGGGTCGCCAGCGATCCCAGCATGCGCCGACCGCCTTTGCCGTGATGCGCGAGCGGCAGAATCAACAGCTCGAGCGGGCACACGAGCCCGTCGCCGACCTGCGTCGTTGCGCCGGCAAGGACACCGATCCCCTCGCCGGCGACGGCCGCAACGAGCCGGCGCACCTCGCGCGCATCCGCCTCGCCCCACAGCGCCATGAAGTCTTCGCCGCGCAGCTCGCGGCCGAACAGCTCGCAGATCCTGGTGCCGGCGACACGGAAGCGCGGGTGTTGCCCCGGCTCGACCGCCAGCACGAAGCTGTCGGCGAGAATGCGCCGGATCGCAGCCGGATCGATGTCGTCGCGCTCGGGCATCGCGTCCTCGCCACGACGGCCATTCCAGTAATCGTACAGCTCCCGGGTCAGCGGATGTTTCATGGCCTCTCGTCGCGAGGACGCGCAGGACGCCGGTGTCCCATTCCGGTACGTTTGGCCCCGTCTGCGCCGCGGCCTCTGCGCTATCAGCAGAGATCGTGCCCACCGGCGCATAGCGATGGGCGATCGCATCAACCCCGCACTGAGGTTTACAATTGCCGCTGCTCAAGGCATTGCGAGGGTGAGGCAACGCGGCGAACGGCCGTCGCCTCACCCGACGAGACCGGTGTCTTGGGCTCCAAACTGATGAACGCCGGATGCGTCAAAGGAGGACACATGAAACGGGAGCGGGTCAGCTGGTGTCTCGTCCTTGCGCTCGCGACGTTTTCCGTCACGACCGCCGCGCAGGCCGACGACCGGGTCCCGACCGGCACGTTGCGCGTGACCTATATCGCGACCAATCCGGTCCAGGCCTCGGTCGATCCGAAGACCGGCGAGGTCCGCGGACCCGGCGCCGACATGGCGCGGGCGATCGCCAAGCGTCTCGGCGTGCCCGTCAAGATCACCGGAGTGGCGGGCCCCGCCGGCGTCCTCGACAGCCTCAAGAAAGGCGAGGCCGACATGGGCCTCCTCGCCTTCGATCCCGAGCGGGCGAAGGAGGTCGATTTCTCGCCGCCCTATGCACTCGCACAGAACACCTACCTCGTGCCCGAAGGCTCGGCCCTTCGCTCGGTCGCCGATGTCGACAAGCCAGGCATCCGCGTCGGCGTCACCGAGCGCGACGCCGGCGAGCTCTATCTCAGCCGCGCGCTCAAGGCGGCTGAGCTCAAGCGCAACAACACCGGCAATCTCGACGTCGTCACCAAATGGCTCGCCGATCACACCGTCGACGCCTACGGCACCAACCGCCAGCGCCTCACCGAAATCGCCGCGCGCAATCCCGGCTATCGCCTGCTGCCCGACAATTTCTACGGCGTCGAGCAATCGGTGATCGTGCCCAAGGGCCACAAGGCGCTGCTCGAGGAGATCAATGCGGCCCTCGACGAGGCGCGCCGCTCAGGTCTCGTCGCCGAGGCGATCGCGCACTCCGGCCTGATCGGTCTCGACGTCGCGCCGGCCCGGCCGTGATGTTCTGACAGAACCCGCGGCAGCATAGCTCCGGGCGAGTTCCGAACCGGTCGCGCGGCGCAGCGGCGCAAGGTTGGATTTGCAACCATGCAATTTTGCGCGTAGCGCTTGCGCAAGAAAAGTGCAATTCGGACAAAACACCGCCAAGCAGCAGGCGCTAGCCGGACACGGTGAAAAAAGTCCGGCGGCACGGAGGGGCCCATGTGGAATCAAGTCTATAACCCGCTCGGCAGCGCGACGCTGTCGACCATCGCGGCCGCGCTGCCGGTGGTGACGTTGCTCGCGCTCATCGCGAGCAACAAGGTCAAGGCGCACATCGCGGCAGTGATCGCGCTCGTCGTCGCCAACATCGTCGCCATCGCGATCTTCACCATGCCGGCCGCCATGTCGCTGCGTGCGACGGTGCTCGGCGCGGTGACCGGGTTCTTCCCGATCGGCTGGATCGTGCTCAACGTCATCTTCCTCTACCGACTGACGGTGGAGAAGGGCGCGTTCAAGATTCTGCAGACGACCATCGGCGGCGTCACCGCCGACCGCAGGCTGCAGCTCCTCCTCATCGCGTTTTCGTTCGGTGCCTTCTTCGAAGGCGCGTCGGGCTTCGGCACGCCGGTCGCGGTGACCGGCGCGATCCTGATCGGGCTCGGCTTCTCGCCGCTCGCGGCGTCGGGCCTCTCGCTCATCGCCAATACCGCGCCGGTCGCCTTCGGCGCGCTCGGCACGCCGATCGCCGGGCCTCGCGAGCGTCACCGGGCTCGATCCCTATCTGCTCGGCGCCATGGTCGGCCGCCAGCTCCCGTTGTTCTCGCTGATCGTGCCGTTCTGGGTGGTGTGGGCGTTCGCCGGCTGGCGCGGCATGATGGAAATCTGGCCGGCGATCCTCGTCACCGGTGTGTCGTTCGCGATCCCGCAATTCGTCATCTCGAACTTCATCAATCCCTGGATCGTGGACATCGGCGCGTCGCTCATCTCGATGGCCTGCCTGATCGGCTTCCTGCAAATCTGGAAGCCCGCGAATCTGTGGCTTTCGCCGGCGCTGCGCACCCGCGACGATTCCGCCGCGACCATGCCGCCGCCCGAGCCGGCCCCGACCACGAAGCCGACCGACGCCCAGGTGTGGGCGGCGCTCACCCCGTGGATCATCGTCTGCATCGTTCTGCTGCTCTGGGGCACCAACTGGTTCAAGGTCACGGTCAATCCGTGGGCGACCTGGAACTTCCCGGTGCCCGACCTGCACAACATGATCAACAAGGTGCCGCCCGTTGTGACGGCGCCGGTGAAGGAGGGCGCGGTATTCTCCTTCACTTGGCTCTCCTACACGGGCTCGGGCATGCTGATCGCCGCGATCGTCTCCGGCTTCGTGATGGGATTCACGCCGCTGCAGATGGTCGCGAGCTACGGCCGGACCATCAAGCTGTGCGCCTATTCGCTCATCACCATCTCGGCGATGCTCGCGATCGGCACGCTGACGCGGCTGTCGGGCATCGACGCCACGCTCGGCCTCGCCTTCGCGGGCGCCGGCGTGCTCTATCCCTTCTTCGGCACGCTGCTCGGCTGGCTCGGCGTCGCGCTCACCGGATCGGACACCGCCTCCAACATCCTGTTCGGCAATCTGCAGAAGATCACCTCCGAACAGCTCGGCCTGCCGCCGATCCTGATGGCGGCGGCGAATTCCTCCGGCGGCGTCATGGGCAAGATGATCGACGCCCAGTCGATCGTCGTCGCCTCGACCGCGACCAACTGGTTCGGGCACGAAGGCACGATCCTGCGCTTCGTGTTCTGGCATTCGATCGTGCTCGCCTGCCTCGTCGGCATCCTGGTGATGCTGCAGGCCTATGTCTTCACCGGCATGATCGTGCACTGAGCCGGCGACAAATCGCCGCCCGAGGCCGGGGAAACCCGGCCTCGGCTCCCGGTACCGGGCAGCAACGCAATGATTTCAGTGGGCTAACCGTCCCCGAGGCGCGCCCCGCCGCATTTTGACCGGATTGACGGCTCTTCATGGTATCCGCGCCGATCGGACGGCCGCATTGCGCCCGGACTTGCGACCTGCTTGCCGATAATGGCATCAAGCATCACCCCCCGACTTCTCTTAAAGAGCGCCCATGACCGACGCCAAGACCGACCAGGGTTTCCCTGACGTGAACGACGATACTCATGAAGACATCATGTATCCGTCGACGATCGCCTTCATCCTGGTCCATCTCGCCTGCTTCGGTGCGCTCTGGTCGGGCATCACCTGGCAGGCGCTGGTGATTTGTTTCGTCCTCTACTGGGTACGCATCTTCGCGATCGGCGCCGGCTATCATCGCTACTTCTCACACCGCGCCTATTCGACGAGCCGCTGGTTCCAGTTCGTGCTCGCGGTGATGTGCCAGTCCAGCAGCCAGAAGAGCGCGCTGTGGTGGGCGCAGAAGCATCGCCATCACCATCTCTTCTCCGACACCGAATGCGACGTGCATTCGCCGCGGCACAAAGGCTTCTTCTACAGCCATGTCGGCTGGATCTTCACCTACCGCCACGACACGACCGACTTGGTGAAGATCAGCGATTTTGCTTGCTATCCCGAGCTGATGTGGCTGCACCGCTACGAGCAGGTCCCTTCCGCCGCGCTCGCCGTCATCTGCTTCCTGATCGCCGGCTGGCCTGGACTGTTCGTCGGCTTCTTCTGGAGCACCGTGCTGCTCTATCACGGCACCTTCATGATCAATTCGCTCGCCCATGTGATGGGCAAGAAGCGCTACCTGACCGGTGACGATTCCCGCAACAATTGGCTGCTCGCGTTCTTCACCATGGGCGAAGGCTGGCACAACAACCACCACGCCTACCAGAGCAGCGTCCGCCAGGGCTTCAAGTGGTGGGAATACGACCCGACCTTCTACATCCTCAAAGGCCTGTCGCTCGTCGGCGTCGTGTGGGACCTGAAGTATCCGCCCAAGGCCGTGGTGCGCAATGAGCACCGGCTGGGCTCGCGCATCATCAGCCGCGCCGCGTCGCAGCTCGCCGACAGCTTCCATCCGGAGGGCCTCGCGGCCTCGATCTCGGCCGCGCTCGACGGGCCGACGCTCGCGGCACTGCGCGAGAAAATGAACGCCACCCAGCAGCGCGCGGCGAACGTGCTCGCGAGCCTCCATCTGCCGCACCTGCCGACCCGCAACGAGATCGTCGGCCGCGCCAGGACGATGTTCGCGAAGACGTCGTCGATGGACGATATCGTCGATACCGCGCACATGCTCCTGCTCGACGCGATCGGCGCGCGGCTGTGCGTCGCCGCCGTGCCGAGCAAGAGCTGACGCGCGGCGGCACCGCCCCACGTTCGCCTAGCGCGCCGACTACGAGGCGCCCGCGAGGGCCCGTCGATGTCCCCGCCGGAAGACACACTTCTCGATCCGCGCGAAGAGATTGCCGAGCTCGAGGTACGGATCGAGGAGCTCGCCGAGGCGCTGGAACGATGTTGGAAGTTCGCCCTCGCCGCGAAGATCGCCATGATCTTCGGCGCGCTGCTCACGGTGGCGACACTCCTCGGCATCCTCACCTTTACGCCGATGGCGATGCTCGGCGGCGTCGCCGCGCTCCTCGGCGGGATCGTGCTCTACGGCTCGAACGCGTCGACGTCGGATGAACTCACGAAGTCACTGCGCGGCGCCGAAGCGCGTCGTGCTGCGCTGATCGGCCAACTCGACATCCGCCTCGTCCACGACGCGCCGCCGACGCTGCATTAGGTGGAGCTTGATTCTCGGACCGTCATGTCCGCGGCTTGACCCGTCATCCCGCTAGGAGGCATAGTGGCGCAGTTAGCGAGATCGCTGGGCCATGCCGCGGTTCGTGGCGGCAATAAGGGATTGCGAACCCCTCCGCACCGAAAAGCTCCGGGTGACGCAGCCGCAGTGTCAGCACCAGCGTGAGCGTCTTCATGTCGTCGAGCTCGCCACGCTCGACCATCTGCCAGACGAGGTCGAGACCGAGCTCGGTGACCTCGATCGCCTCGTGCTCGCTGGCGATGCCGCCGCCGGCGTTGACGCGGTCGGCGGCGGAGTAGGGGGCGAGGTAGAGGTCCATCTGCTCGGCCGAGATTCCGGGCGAGGTCCACACCCGCGCGACATGTTCGACTTCGCGAAGCGCGAGCCCGACCTCCTCTTGGGCCTCGCGGCGCGCGGCTTCGGCCGGATCGGCTTCATCGAGAAGGCCCGCCGGACATTCGACGAGCGTCGCCCGGCCGGCGCGCAGCAGGGCGGGCGTCCGCAGAATACGGACCAGCATGACGGTGCGCCGCACCGGATCGTAGGGCAGCACCGCCACCGCGTTGCCGTGGTCCTCGACCTCGCGGTTGACGACTTCGCCGGAATCAAGACGCACGCGCGCGATGCGCAGGCTGGTCCAGCCCTCGTAGACGCTGCGGGTCGAAAGGATTTGCGGCACGGAGACCTCGGGGTGCGGTGGGATGTATCTAATGCGTAGAAGCCCGCGCGCTACAACGAATGCCCTGCGCGTTTCGGCTTGCGCCACACGCTCGCGAGCCATGGCTGCTGCTCCCGCGGCTGTCCGGCGGGGCGGTAGTAATGGCCGAGCTCGACGAATCCGGCCGCCGTGACGTAGCGGCGCCAGCTTTCGAGATCGTGATAGACGCCGTAGCGTCCGCCGCTCCAGCCCTCCTCGTTGTTGCCGCGCGGGTTCGACGAGAACAGCACGCCGCCGGGCTTGAGGCAGTCGTGGAGCTTGCCGAGCACGTCCGGCAGCGCGCGGCGCGGCACGTGAAACAGCGAGGCGTTGGCGAACACGCCGTCGAATTGGCCCGGCGGCAGGTCGAGGGCGAAGAAATTCTGCTGCCAGACCTCGCAGCCGCTGTGGGCGCGCGCCATCGCCGCGAACTCCGGCGAGCCTTCGAGGCCGATCGCAATGTGGCCGCGCGCCCTGAGGGCCTCGAGGTCGCGCCCCGGCCCGCAGCCGAAATCGAGCAGCGTGAACGGCGGCGTGCCCTCGATCGCTTCAAGCAGCGCGGCGATGTTCTGGCTCACGTCGTGGTCGCGGGTGGCGGCCCAGAATTGGTCCGCCTGCCGGTCGTAGTCGGCAAGCGTCCGCGCAGAAATTTTCTCGAGCTCGCTTGAATTTTCCGGCATGCGCGCCCAAACTCTATCTATCGCCCCATGCCCGTCGCTACTCGCCCACCGGTGCGACGCCGCATGCTTTGCTATCGTGCTTTGCCATGTGCGGGCCCGAAGTGCTAGGTTGTGCGGGCGGCGATGCCTCATTCCGTCGCGTCCACCACCCCCACACCACCACCTCCACAAAGGAAATCGAGAATGGCTTTGCGAAGCAAGACCATGACCAAGCCTGCCGAAACGGAAGAGTCGACCCAGGAACAGCCCTCGCAGCGCCGGCGGCCGGATGCGGGTCAATTCCAGCTTCAGGTGGACCGCCAGACCAAGGGCTCGTATGTGACCTACGAAGCCGCCGAAGCGGCGGGCCTCGTGATCAAGAAGAAGTTCCCGGTCGTCCGCGTCGCGGTCTACGACTCGATCTCCGGCGACAATAAGATTCTTGAAGTGGCGAAGTGATCGCGCCCGCCTACCGCGAGCCCCGCGATGCCTGACGATACGCCTCCCGACCGGCTCTCCGCCGACGCCAACAGTCCCTACTACAACGCCGAGCTCCTCGAGCGCGGCATCGGCATCCGCTTCAAGGGTGTCGAGAAGACCAACGTCGAGGAATATTGCGTCAGCGAGGGATGGATCCGTGTCGCCGCGGGCAGCCGCGAAGGACCGCCACGGCAATCCGATGACCATCAAGCTGAAGGGCGCAGTCGAGCCGTATTTCCGGCTACCGGCGGACGACAGTACCGACGAGACCGGCAAGGCGTGACGAAGCGCGCGCACGTACCGATGCGAGCGATGCGGCTCGCCTGCCTCGCCGGGCCTGCGGTGGTGCTTCTCTCAGGCGCGGTGCTGGCGTTCGATACGACGAAGCTCGGGCAGGGCGGCAGCCTCGGCCTCGACGAGATGATGCCGCTCATCGAGAAGTCCGCTGCCCTCAAGCGCGAGGTCGTCGAGGCGGTCGCGCGAAGCGGACGGAAGCTCGACGACATCCGATGTGACGGCCAGCGCTTTCCCGGCCAGTGGCGCAACCTCGGCGGCGAGCGCGTCTCGCCCTATGTCTGCAAGATCGCCGACAAATGGCTCGAGGTGCGCGCGACGGTGCGGATTTCCGGCCGCGGCAAGGCCTTCGAGACGATCACGCCCGAGGCGATGCGCAGCGCGACCACCGTCACCGAGGCGAACCCGACCTGGAGATGGCTCGACCACGAGCCGAACTGACGAAGGGCTGGCGGTCCGCCTCGCAGGTGCGAGTGCTTCTCGTTGGAGCCTGATCCCGAAAAGTTGCAGACTTTTCGGACGAGATTCATGCTCAAAATCAAGAAGTTCAGAGTGCGATCCGATTCAACCTGAATGGATCGCGCTCTAGCGCCGCAGGTCGAGGTCGAGATAGCTCGCGCCCAGCACCTCGCCGGTGTCGACGTTGGTGACCTTGTTGAGCCGGCCGTTGCGCTGGCCCGCCTCCTTGATCGGGTTGATCTCGATCCGCACACGGTCGCCGGGCTTGAGCGCAGTGGCCGACCATCCGCCCTGCCGCGTCAGGTTGGCCGGGCCGCTGGTCTCGAGCCGCCACAGCGCGGCCTCTTCGGCGTCGTCGACCTTGCCGTTGACGAGCAGGAAGACGTGCGGGTTGGTCCACTGCAGCTCGACGACGGTGCCGGTGAGCGTCTGCACCCGCGTCCGGTCGTACATCACCATGGCATGATGCGCCGGGGCGATCGTGGCTATCGCCGATCCGCCCATGATCACGAGCGCGGCTAAGCTTTTGACGCGCGATTTCATTCTTCCTCTCCGAGCTTTGCGTGCCTTTTTCGCCCGTCCGTGGGCGCCGCGCAAGCCGCAGGCCGATGCCGGTCAGACCGGCTGGCCGCACGGCACAAATGATGTAAAAAACATGATATAAGATGCTTGATATTTTAAAATACATGGATTAGACTGGTCTTGAGACATCACGGGCCCTCACATTTGCGTCCCGCATGATCACCGCTGCACAGCTGCGCGCCGCGCGCGCCCTTCTCGGCATCGACCAGCGCGAGCTCGCCGCGCAATGCGGCCTGTCGGTGCCGACGATCCAGCGCATGGAGGCGAGCGAAGGCGTCATCCGCGGCAATGTCGATTCGCTGATGAAGCTCGTCGCCGCACTCGACAGCGCCGGCATCGAGCTGATCGGCGAGGGGGCGGTGAGCCACTCCGGCGGCCGCGGGGTGCGGCTCAAAGTCGGGTCCGGCGGCAAGCCGGCAAAACCGCCGACCGGGGAGGGGTAGCGGGATGGCCGTTACCGCCGAGCTCTGGTGCGTCGCGCTGCTGATCGCGGTGGCAGCGCTCGCGGTGATCCCGGCGGTGCGTGCATCCTCTCACATCGTCTACGGCGCGATGCTCGCCGTGACGGTGATCGGCTTCATCGTCGCGGCGTTCGCGATGGCGGCGCCCGCGAGCGCGACCGTGCTGCCGCTCGGTCTTCCCTTCATCGGGGCGCGTTTTCGCGTCGATGCGCTCTCGGCCTTCTTCCTGCTCGTGGTCGATTTCGGCGCCGCCGCCGCCTGCCTCTACGGCATCGGCTACGGCCGCCACGAGCACGAGCCGCAACGGGTCGTCCCGTTCTTCGCCGCGTTCCTTGCCGGCATGAATCTGGTGCTGCTCGCCGACGATGCCTTCACCTTCCTGGTCGCGTGGGAATTCATGTCGCTCGCGTCCTGGGCGCTGGTGATGGCGCACCACCGCGAGCCCGGCAATGCCCGCGCCGCCTTCGTCTACATCGTGATGGCGAGCTTCGGCACGCTCTCTCTGCTGCTCGGGTTCGGCCTGCTCGCCGGCCCCGACGGCCTCTATGCCTTCGCCGACATGCGCTCGCGCGGCGACACGCCGATGGTGGCGGGGCTCGTTCTCGTGCTGGCGCTGCTCGGCGCCGGATCGAAGGCTGGATTGGTGCCGCTCCACGTCTGGCTGCCGCTCGCGCATCCGGCGGCGCCGAGCCACGTCTCGGCGCTGATGAGCGGCGTCATGACCAAGGTCGCGATCTACGCCTTCGTGCGCATCGTGTTCGATCTGCTTGGGTCGCCGGCCTGGTGGTGGGCGGTGCCGGTGCTCACCATCGGCGGCATCACCGCGGTGATCGGCGTGCTGCACGCGCTGATGCAGCGCGATCTCAAGCGCGTGCTCGCCTACAGCACGATCGAGAATGTCGGCCTCGTCTTCGTCGGTCTCGGGCTCGCGCTCGCCTTCGCGTCGAACGGCTTTCCGGCCGCCGCGGCGCTGGCGCTGACCGCGGCGCTGTTCCATGTGTTCAACCACGCGCTGTTCAAGAGCCTGCTGTTCTTCGGCGCGGGCGCGGTGCTCACCGCGACCGGCGAGCGCAACATGGAGCGGCTCGGCGGCCTCATCCACCGCATGCCGGTGACGAGCCTCGTCGTTCTCGTCGGCTGTGTCGCGATTTCCGCCCTGCCGCCGCTCAACGGCTTCGCGTCCGAATGGCTCGCTTTCCAGGCGATCCTGTTGAGCCCGCAGCTTCCGCAATGGGGCCTGAAGCTGCTCGTCCCCGCGATCGGGGCGCTGCTCGCGCTCGCCGCGGCGCTCGCGGCGGCCTGCTTCGTGCGCACCTATCGGGATCGTGTTTCTCGGGCGGCCGCGCGACGTGGCTGCGGCGGATGCACGCGAAGTCGACCGCTGGTCGCTCGCGGCGATGTGCATTCTCGCGCTGCTGTGCCTGCTCGTCGGCATCGTGCCCGGCGCGGTGATCGACGCCCTTGCCCCGGTGGTCGAGGGCCTCGTCCACGCCCGCATGCCGGAGCAGCTCGGCATTCCCTGGCTTTCGACGATCCCGATCGCGGAGAGCCGCAGCTCGTATAACGGGCTCCTCGTCTTCGTGTTCGTCACCGCGTCGGCCTCGCTCGCGGCGTTCGCGATCCACCGTCTCGCCTCGCAAGCGGTGCGGCGCGCGCCGGCCTGGGATTGCGGCTTCCCCAATGCCGGGCTCGCGACCCAGTACACCGCGGACAGCTTCTCCGAGCCGGTCCGCCGCGTGTTCGGCTCCTATGTGTTCCGCGCGCGCGAAGAGGTCGACATGCCTCCGCCCGGCGATCTGCGCCCGGCGAAGTTCGCGGTCGAGACGCATGATCTCGCCTGGGAGTTCATCTATCGGCCGCTCGCCGCCGCGGTGAACGGCGCGGCGGACCGGCTCAACCGGCTGCAGTTCCTGACCATCCGCCAGTATCTGAGCCTCGTGTTCTTCGCGCTGGTGTCGCTGCTCCTGGTGCTCGCGCTATGGCCCTGATCCCCGCTCTCGCCGTTCAGGGCGCGCAGATGCTGCTGGTGCTGCTGCTGGCGCCGCTCCTGACCGGCTTCGTGCGCAAGGTGAAGGCGCGGCTGTTGCGGCGGGTCGGCCCGCCGCTGCTGCAGCCCTATCTCGATCTCGTCCGCCTGCTGCGCAAGGAGGCGGTGCTCGCGGAGAACGCCTCCTGGCTGTTCCGCGTCATTCCCTATCTGATCTTCGCGACCACCTGGGTCGCCGCGGCGCTGGTGCCGACCTTCGCGATCGGCCTGCTGTTCAGCTGGACTGCCGACCTCATCGCCATCATCGCGCTGCTCGGTGCGGCCCGCTTCTTTCTCGCGCTCGCCGGAATGGACGTCGGCACCGCCTTCGGCGGCATCGGATCGAGCCGCGAGGCGATGTTCGCGACGCTGGCCGAGCCGGCGATGATCATGATCGTGTTCACCCTCGCGCTGATCGCCGGCTCGACGCAGCTTTCGAGCATCGCCGCCCTGATGCTCTCCTCGGGCGTCGGCCTTCGCGTCTCGCTCGGCCTCGCCCTGATCGCGCTGATCATGGTGGCGATCGCCGAGAATGCGCGGGTGCCGGTCGACAATCCGGCGACCCATCTCGAGCTCACCATGGTGCACGAGGCGATGGTGCTCGAATATTCCGGCCGGCATCTCGCGGTGATCGAGCTCGCGGCCTCGCTCAAGCTCCTGCTCTACATGTCGCTGATCGCCTGCGTGTTCGTGCCGTGGGGGCTCGCGATGCCCGGCACCGGCTTCGCCGCGTTGGTCGCCGGGCTCGTCACCTATGTGGCGAAGCTCGCGGTCGGCGGCTTCCTGCTGGCGGTGTTCGAGACCGCCATCGCCAAGATGCGGGTGTTCCGGGTGCCGGATTTCCTCGGCGCCGCGCTGATGCTCGGGCTGCTGGCGACGCTGCTGCGCTTCGTGTCGGGGAGCTTCTGATGAACGGCCTGTCCTTCGACATCGCGCATCTCCTCGCCGGCGGCCTGGTGCTGGTGAGCTTCATGATGCTCTACCAGGACCGCCTCTACGCGCTGCTCAACGTGTTCGCGCTGCAGGCGCTGGTGCTCGCGCTGTCGGTCGCGTGGCAGGCCTGGGCGCAGGGCGCGCCGCATCTCTACATCACCGCGGCGATCGCGCTCGTCCTCAAGGCGATCGTCATCCCCTTAGCGCTCCACCGCATCATCGCGCGGCTCGGCATCCAGCGGCAGATCGAGACCGTGGTCGGGGTCGGCCCCACCATGATGGCCGGCATGGCGCTGGTCGCGCTGTCGATGGTGGTGATGCTGCGCGTCACCCCGGAGGCCGATCCGCTCGCCCGCGAGGACCTCGCCTTCGCGCTCTCGGTGCTCCTGCTCGGCCTCCTGATGATGGTGACGCGGCGCAATGCGGTGAGCCAGGTGGTCGGCTTCATGTCGATCGAGAACGGGCTGATCCTCGCCGGCACCGGCGCCAAGGGCATGCCGCTCGTCGTCGAGATCAGCGTCGCGTTCTCCGTCCTCGTCGCGTTCATCGTGATCGGCATCTTCCTGTTCCGCATCCGGGAGCGCTTCGACACCGTCGACGTGCAGGCGCTCGACCAGTTCCGGGGTGGGCTGCAATGAGGGGCTGCGGGCATGCAATGAGCCTCCTTCCGAACGGCGTCACCCTCATCCTGGCGGTGCCGGCGGCGACCGCCGCGGTGCTCGCCTTCATGCCGGATTATCGCCTCTCCGCGCGGCTCAACGTCGTCGCCTCGTTCGTGACGCTGCTCGCGGCGATTTCGCTGTTCGTGCGCGCGCCTGCGCCCGGCCCCTACATCCTGGTCGACGATCTCAACATCGTCTTCATCGTGCTGAGCTCGTTCGTCGGCTTCACGACGAGCGTATTCAGCGCGAGCTACATCGCCCACGAGCTGGAGACCGGCCGGCTCAAGCCGATGCATCTGCGCTTCTACCACGCGATGTACCAGATCCTGCTGTTCGCCATGAACCTCGCGCTGGTCGCGAACAACATCGGCCTGATGTGGGTGGCGATCGAGCTCGCGACGCTCACCACGGTGCTGATGGTCGGCATCTACCGCACCCACGAGGCGCTCGAGGCGGCGTGGAAGTATTTCATCCTCGGCAGCGTCGGCATCGCGCTCGCGCTGTTCGGCACCATCCTCGTCTACATGGCGGCCCGGCCGGTGGTGGGCGAGGGGCTCGACGGCATGGTGTGGACGGTCCTGATCAAGCGCGTCGCCGAATTCGACCCGGCCTTCCTCAACGTCGCCTTCGTGTTCCTGCTGCTCGGCTACGGCACCAAGGTCGGCCTCGCGCCGCTGCATGCGTGGCTGCCCGACGCCCACGCCGAAGGCCCGACGCCGATCTCCGCGGTGCTCTCCGGGCTCCTGCTCAACGTCGCGCTCTACGCGGTGCTGCGCTTCAAGATGCTGCTCGCGGCGAACCCCGGCGCGCTCGCGCCCGGGCCGCTGATGGTGACGATGGGGCTCGCCTCGCTGATCTTCGCCGGCTTCATGCTGTACCGCCGCCGCGACATCAAGCGCATGTTCGGCTACTCCTCGATCGAGCACATGGGCATCATCGTGTTCGCCTTCGGCATGGGCGGCCCGCTCGCGAATTTCGCCGGCCTGCTGCACATGACCATGCACAGCCTGACGAAGTCGGCGATCTTCTTCACCGTCGGCCACATCGCCCAGGTGAAGGGCACCCAGCGCATCGCCGACATCACCGGCCTCACCGTGACCCATCCGATGCTCGGCTGGGGCCTCGTGATCGGCGTCGTCGCCATCGCCGGCATGCCGCCGCTCGGCATCTTCACCAGCGAATTCCTGGTGGTGAGCTCGACCTTCGCGCGCCACCCGCTGCTCGCGCTGCTGCTGGTCGGCGGGATGCTCGTCGGGTTCGGCGCGCTGATGCTGCGCCTGCAGGGCCTCGCCTTCGGCGAGCCGCAAGGGAGCACGGCTCCGGTCGAGGCGTCGTACGTTCCGACCGCGATGCATCTCGGCCTCGTGCTGATGGCCGGCATCTACCTGCCGCCGCCGCTGGTGACCTGGTTCCAGCACGTCGCGGGATTGCTGGGATAGCGCCATGGCGAACTCCGCTATGACGAACTCTGTCGCGCCGCTCCACGCGATCCTCGCCGAGGCGCTCGCCGGCGGACGACGGGTGGCGCAGCACCGGCCGTGGCAGCGCGTCGAGGTCGACCGCGATCTCTGGCAGGCGCTCGCAGCCGAACTCGCCGCGGGCCGCCTGACGCTGCTCGGACTGTGGGGCGAGCGCGCCGCCGTTCACATGGCGCTCCTCGAAGAGACGGCCGGCGACGTCGCGGTCGCGACCTGCCTCTGTCCGGACGGGACCTTCCCCTCGGTCGGCCGCGTGCATGCGCCGGCGTTGCGGCCCGAGCGGACGATCCAGGATTTGTTCGGACTTGACCGCCGCCGGCCTGCCCGATGAACGGCCGTGGCTCGACCACGGCCGCTGGGGCATCTCGCATCCGCTGGCGTCACCGCCGGAGGCGGCAGGCGAGGGCGAGCCCTATGCCTTTTTGCGCGAGCGAAGGCGAAGGCCTGCACCAGATTCCGGTCGGCCCGGTGCATGCCGGCATCATCGAGCCCGGGCATTTCCGCTTCACCGCCAATGGCGAGACCATCGTGCGCCTCGAAGAGCGCCTGGGCTACGTCCACAAGGGGATCGAATCCCTGATGTCCGGCGCTTCGATCGCGCAAGCCGCCCGGCTCGCCGGCCGCGACCTCCGGCGACAGCACAGTGGCTTATGCGTTTGCGTTCGCGCGCGCCGTCGAGGCGGCGCTCGGCACGGAGGTGCCGCCGCGCGCGGTGTGGCTGCGCGCGCTGATGGCCGAGCTCGAGCGTCTCGCCAACCACCTCGGCGACATCGGCGCGATCTGCAACGACGCCGCCTTCGCGCTGATGCACGCCCATTGCGCGGTGCTGCGCGAGCACGTGCTGCGCGCCGCGGCGACCGCGTTCGGCCATCGCCTGATGATGGACGCCATCGTCCCCGGCGGTGTCGGCGCCGACCTCGCGCCCGAGGGCGCCGTCGCGGTTCGCCTGCTCCTTGCGACGATCCGCTCGGCCTTCCCGGCGCTGATCGAGCTCTACGACAATACCGCGTCGCTGCAGGATCGCACCGTCGCCACCGGCATCCTCGATCCCGCGCTGGCGCGCCGGTTCGGCGCCGGCGGCCATGTCGGCCGCGCGTCGGGCCGCGGCTTCGATGCCCGGCGCACGCTCGCCTATCCGCCTTACGACAGCCTGCGTTTCGAGGTGCCGGTGCGCCAGGACGGCGACGTCAATGCGCGGGTGTGGATCCGCATCCGCGAGGTCGAGCAGAGCCTCGGCCTGGTCGAGCAGATTCTCGAACGCCTGCCGCCGGGCGAGGTGCGCGTGCCGGTCGCCGGCACGGGAGCCGAGGTCGAAGGAGCGGAGGCCGAAGGGATGGCGATCGTCGAAGCGTTCCGCGGCGACGTGCTCGCCTGGGTGCGCCTCGATGGGGCAGGGCAGGTCGCGCGGTGTCACCTGCGCGATCCCTCCTGGTTCCAGTGGCCGCTGCTGGAGGCGGCGATCGCCGGCAACATCGTCGCCGACTTCCCGCTCTGCAACAAATCGTTCAACTGCTCCTATTCGGGGCACGATCTGTAGGGGTTGATTGCGATGATGTTCAACCCAATCGCTGGTCATCGCCGGGCTTGTCCCGGCGACCCCGATCATGTGGCACGGCGGTGCCTTGGTGAGCGGGGTGGCCGGGACAAGCCCGGCCATGACCGTTCGTTGGAAAGGACGAACGCCCGGTCACGCCGGAGAGATGTGATGCGCAAGCTGCTCCTGGAAAGCCTGCTCAAGGTGCCGCTGACCGAACCGGCGCCCACGCGCAATGAGGTGGCGCTCGCCGAGCTCGCTGACGCGGTCGACCGTGCGGCGCGTGCGGGCCTCGGGCGCAGCCTCTCGATCCGCCAGGTCGATGCCGGCTCCTGCAACGGCTGCGAGCTCGAGATCCACGCGCTGGGCAACGCCTTCTACGATCTCGAGCGGTTCGGCCTGCGCTTCGTCGCCTCGCCGCGCCATGCCGACGTGCTCCTGGTGACGGGGCCGGTGACCAAGAACATGGCGCGAGGCCCTGGAACGTACCTGGCGCGCGACCCCGGCGCCGAAATGGGTGGTCGCGGCCGGCGGCTGCGCCCGCGACGGCGGCATCTTCGCCGGCAGCTATGCGGTCGCCGGCGGCGTGTCCGCGGTGATCCCGGTCGACCTGCACATCCCCGGCTGCCCGCCGACCCCGACCGCGTTGCTCGAAGGCCTGCTCGCGCTGATCACGACTGCGGCGAAGCCGGAAGTTTTGCGTCAACGCTGAACGGGCGCGCAATGCTGTTCAGGTCAGGTGACTCGGAGCGCGAAACAGGCGTGCGCCGAACAAGCCGCCGAGCGCGACGATCACTGCCGCCGTACCCAGATTCCAGATCAGGATCATCGCGGTCGCATCGATGTCGTGCAGAAGTGCGAGCGCGCTCGATGTGATGGCGGCGACTGCGAGCGCGCCAGCGAGCGTCGCAGCGACCGGGCGCAGCAGCGCGGCGTGGCGCAGCATCACGGCGAGTGCGACCGCGAGCGGCACGCTGGTGAGCACCAGCGTCGCAAAGCACCGCAGCGTTTCGCCGAGGTGTACGCCGTCAGGTCCGATGGCAACCCAGTCGGTGAGGCAGCCGTAGCCGACGGTGCTGACCCACACTACGAGCGCGGGGATGGGGAGCAGCAGCCAGCTCTGCGAACGGTCCGGCAGGCTCACCATGAACGCGGCGATGGCCGCAAGCACGCCGGTTGCGAGTGCGGCAGCGATGCTCACCAGGAATATCGGCTGGCGCAGATGTGCGACGAGATCCGACCGCAGGCCGTGACCGATCGCGAGCAGTGCGAGGATCGCGCCCGCGAGCGCGAGCCAAGAAAGTGCGCGCACGAGCGGCGGCCGCAGCCTGCGGACCGGTGTCGCGCCTGCCACCAGGGCGTCGATCAGCTTCTGCGGTTTCGGTCACGGCGTATCCTCCGGCGCGCGCAATCGCTTGCGCAGCGATTTGATCGCGCGGTGGACCGCGACCTTGAGCGCGGAGATCGACTTGCCGCTCGTTTGTGCCGCGTCGTGCAGGGACATCTCCTGAAGTTTGAGCAGCCTGACCGCCTGGCGCTGCTCGGGCGGAAGGTCCGCGATCGCCGCATGCAGGGCGGCGGCGTCGGCCGCTCCGCTATCGTGGTCGATGTTCGCTGCGTCCCCGGCAAAGGTTTCATGCGCGGCGGTGAATTCGATCTCGCGGGAGCGCGCCCGGGTCTGGCGGCGCAGCCGATCGATGATGCGGCGGTTGGCGATCGCCACCAGAAAGGGCCCGAACGGGCGTGCGGGATCGTAGGCGTGGCGGACGGTGTGGATGGTCAACAGCACATCCTGCACCGCGTCTTCGATGTCGACGGTGTCGCGAAAACAGCGCGACGCGAGCGCGCGCACATAGGGCGCGACCGCCTCGAGCAGCGTGCGATAGGCGACGCGGTCGCCGTCCTGCGCCGCCGCCATCAGGCGCGACCAATCCTCGGGCTTCTCCGCGTCGCCGTGGGCTGTCGAAGCGACGAGCCGCAGTGCGGGCAGGCGGCGCCGTACGCCGGAGGAACTTTCGCGGTCGCCAAGTCTCGCCATGGCCGTCGGTCGAATGATGCGCGGGCCGTGTGCCTTCACGCGTTTCCATACACCCCGCCAGCGGCGCCGGGGAAAATCTATTTTTGTGCGGCGGACGTAACCTTTCGGCGTGGCCCGCGAACCTCCCGAAGTCTCGCCGGTCGCCCGACTGCGGCGCCGACCTCCCAATGCCGGGAAGGGTGGGCTGGCGAGGCCATGCATCCGAGGAGGATTTTCATGAGCAATCGACTCTTTGCCGCTTCCGTTCTCTCGACTGCCGTCGGGCTTGCGCTCGCCGTGCCGTCGCCGGCGGTGCGGGCGCAGGGTGCCAATCCGCCGCAAGTCGTGAAGGACAACATGGCGCGGATGGCGAAGGACAAGCTGGAGAAATGCTTCGGCATCAATGCCGCGGCGAAGAACGACTGCGCGGAAGGCGCGCATTCCTGCGCCGGCCAGGCGAGCATGCCGCGCGATCCCAAGTCGTTCGTGTCTGCTGCCCGCCGGCGATTGCGCCAAGATTCAGGGCGGCAAGACGACCGCGACGTAAGGCGACGATGTCGTCACTGCGCATCCGTCCCGGTCCTGTCCCGGCGCAAGCCGGGATAGGCCTGCGCTTCCAGCATCACGAAGCGGTGCTGGAGCGCCGACGCGACATCGCGTGGATGGAGGTGCACACCGAGAACTACATGGGCGGCGGCACCGCGATCCGCTGTCTCGAAGCGGTGCGCCGCGACCATCCGATTTCGCTGCACGGCGTCGGGCTCTCGCTCGGCAGCGCCGAGGGGCTCGATCCCGCCCATCTCGAACGCATCCGCCGCGTCGCCGAACGCATCGAGCCCGGCCTGATGTCGGAGCACATCGCCTGGAGCGTCACCGGGGCAACCTACCTCGCCGACCTCCTGCCGCTGCCGATGACCGAGGAATCGCTCGCGGTGGTGTGCCGGCATGTCGACCAGGTGCAGAGCGCGATGCGGCGGCGCATCCTGGTGGAAAATCCTTCGACCTATCTGCGCTATCGCCACTCGACGATTCCGGAGTGGGAGTTCATGGCGGCGGTGGCCGAGCGCACCGGCTGCGGCATCCTGTGCGACGTCAACAATATCTACGTCAGCGCACGCAATCACGACTGGGACCCGTCGCTCTATCTCGCAGCGCCTGCCGCCGGCGGCGATCGGCGAAATTCATCTCGCCGGCCACAGCGTGCGATCGCTTTCCGACGGTACGACGTTGCGCATCGACGACCATGGCTCGCGCGTGATCGATGACGTGTGGGCGCTCTATCGCGAGGCGCTGGCGCGATTCGGCCCCGTTCCGACGCTCATCGAATGGGACACCGACGTGCCGCCCCTCGACGTGCTGCTCGGCGAGGCCGCGATCGCCGGCATGATGCTCGCGGATGTGATGCGCGGAGGCGAAACCGGAGGCGCGCGATGCCGATGCTGCATGAGACCCAGGGCGCCATGCGGACATGGCTCGTCGACGGCGAACGCGACGCGGCCGCGGCCCTGCTCGCCGACGGCCTCTCGCCCGACCGGCTCGACATCTACCGCAACACCTTCGTCGCCAATGCGACGCGGGCGCTGCGGCTGACCTATCCAGCGGTTCACAAGCTCGTCGGCGACGATTTCTTTCAGGCGGCTGCAGCAGCGTTCGTCGCCCAGCACCCGCCGCGCTCGGCCTGCTTCGATGACTACGGCGAAGCGTTCGCCGCATTTCTCGCGGACTTTCAGCCGGCCCTCTCGCTCGCCTACCTCGCCGACGTCGCGCGGCTCGAGTGGGCGGTGAGCCGCGCCATCCATGCCGACGATGTCGCACCCCTCGACCTTGCGCGGCTCGTGGCGCTTTCGCCCGAGGAGCAGGAGCGCGTCGCGTTCGTTCCACATCCCTCGGTCAGTCTGCTGTCGCTCGCCGCGCCTGCAGACACGATCTGGGGCGCCGTCCTCGGCGGCGACGACGCGACGCTTGCGGCGATTGATCCTGGCGAAGGCCCGGTCCGCCTGCTGGTGGAGCGCGGTGATGGCGGGCCTGAGGTGCAGCGCCTCGACACGGCCGCTTGGCACTTTGCGGCCGAGCTGTGCTGCGGCTTCCCGCTCGGGATCGTGCTGGCAGAGCTTGCGTCCGCCGGGGAGGCCCTGGCAGCACATCTCGCGGCCGGGCGATTCGTCGATTTTCGCCTCGTGCCGCCGGAGCTGATCGCATCGCTCACGCCCGCGGAGCCCGTTCCGTGAGCCCCGCGAGCGTTCGGTGGTGGCGTGGATCGATCGCGCGATCGCGCTCCTCGATCGCGTTCCCTATTGGCTGCTCGCCCTTCCGCTGCGCGTCGGCGCTGCGGCGGTGTTCTGGAGCTCCGCCCAGACCAAGCTCGCCAATTGGGACACGACCCTCGAGCTGTTCACCGACGAATACAAGGTGCCGCTGCTGCCGCCGGAGTTCGCTGCCCATCTCGCGCTCGGCATCGAGCTTACCACCCCCGTGCTGCTGGTCCTCGGCCTGTTCACCAGGGCCGCGGCGCTGGTGCTGCTCGCGATGACCACGGTGATCGAGATTTTCGTCTATCCGCTGGCCTGGCCGACTCACATCCAATGGGCGGCGATGCTGCTGGTGCTGCTCTGTCGCGGCCCTGGGCGGCTCTCGCTCGATCAGGTGCTGTGGCCCTCGATTCGAAGCCGGCTCGGATCTTCGCAGAAGGCGTAGCAGCTAAGTCCGGCGCGCGGACGGGTGTCCAGGTTGCCGTTCGCTCCTTCGGATTCGGGCCATTTTGCGGCACCGATATCGCGGCGGCCACAAGTAATTTCAGACACGACGGTCCGCGTTGTGCTATCGGACCTCCCTGATTGAAGGGAACTCCGGCCCGTGCAGCGAAGGCCGGGCCACGGAGACACCCCGGACTCGTTTCGTCGAGGGCCGGGCGACGGAAACCGATCGATGGCATTCGGCTGCGCCATGATGTTGAAAGCGCGCACGGCGGTCGCCGTTGCGGCGTGCGCCCTTGCGTTCGCCGGCTGCGCTGCGAACTCGACCATGCCGAGCCTGGGTCTCCCGAACCTCGATCTGTTCGATTCGCCTTCGACCGGCACCGTCACCATCCATTCGAACCCGACGGGTGCGGAGGCGCACGCCTCGAACGGTAACACCTGTCGTACACCGTGCGCGCTGTCGATGCCGAGCAACGAAGGATTCAGCATCACCTACACGCTCGACGGATACCTTCCCGAGACCGTGGCGGTGAAGTCGATTCCTCCCCAGAAGGGCGCGATCATCGACATGACGCCGGGCCGGTTCGAGCCGAACCCGGTCTGGGCCGAACTCAAGCCGGCACCGGTGGCGCCGCCCCCGCCCCCGGCGAAAAAGCGGCCGCGGTCCTGAGGCTGTCGGCCTCGTCTTCATCAAGAGGCGCCTCCCGAATCAGAACGCGTCATTCCGGGGCCGACCGCAGGTCGGAACCCGAAATCCAGGCTGCAGGATGAGAACGGGCGACGTCGTCTCGAGATTCGGGTTCACGCGCTGCGCGGTGCCCCGGAATGACGCAAGGTAACTTCACGCCGGCGCCGGCAAGAGCTTCTGCGGCGGCGGCAGCGCCAGCGGGTCCGCCTCTTCCGGGAAGAAGCGGTCCCACAGTCTCTCGTGGCCGAAATAGACGAACGGGCCGACGACGAAGCCGAAAGCCGAGAGGCCGGCGGCGATGGCGAGATCCTGCACCACGATGTAGGTCACGGAAAAATCCATGATGGTGGCGACGGTGCGGAAGGTGATCGTCTTCGCCAAGGCGCGGCTCATCGTGAGCCCACCGGACGCCGCCGTCGTGTCCCCGTCGGCGAGGCAACGGCGCACCGATCCGGACCGTGTCGCCGGGCGGGCCGAGATAATTCCAGGCGCCTTCGTGCGCGAGGTAGAACAACGGCCCCGCCACCAGCGCGAACGACGACAGTCCGGCGGCGGTGCCGAGCTCGCCGATGACGATGAGGTTGCTGGTGAAGTCCAGCGTGGTGACGATGATGCGGAAGGTGATGGTCTTCGCCACCGTCCGCTTGATCTTGAGCCGCGCTGGAAGATTCGTCTTCGCGTTTGCCGCGGTAGTCCCCGCCGCGGCGCCCGTTGTGGCACCCATCGCGGCGGTCGCGAACCCGGTCGCCTGACGGACCGCTGACGTGAGGAACGACGGCAGCTTGCGCCGCAGGCCCGGCACATAGGCCGAAGCGAGCACCGCGCCCCCGCCGATGATGAGGCCCGGCACCAGCGCCGCCTCGACCACCGCGGCAGCCGCGAGAACCGTCAATCCCACCGCTATGGTCTCTTTCACGGGTGCCATCCTCGGTTAAGTCGACATCCTCGGTCAGGTCGAGATGTGCAATGCCAGCACGCGCATCAACGCGGTGACCCGGACGCGCCCAGTTTCACCGGACGCAGATTCGGCGCGGCGACATTTATGGACTTAAAGCTTTACCCGAGGGTAGCGGCTAAGCCCATGATTTTATGTGTCATCAGTCGGTCATAGATCGCCGGTCGAGCGCGAGCCCGGCCGGATACGTGTCTCGACGAAGCGCCAACATGGGTTGGCGTGGCCGCGCTGGCGCGATCAGCCGGCGAGATCGCCCGACTTGATCCGCTTCACGCCGGCCTTCTCCATCGCCGTCCAGGCGGCGGCGAGCGAGCCGCGATTGTCGATGCCGCGCGCGGCGTCTTCGATCACGAAGGTCTCGAAGCCCGAGCCGCGCGCATCCATCGCGGTCCAGGCGACGCAGAAGTCGGTCGCGAGCCCGACCACGAACACCCGGTCCGAGGCCGCGCTCCTTGAGATAGCCGGCGAGCCCGGTCGCCGTCTTCTTGTCGGCTTCGAGAAATGCCGAGTAGCTGTCGACGTCCTTGTGGAAGCCCTTGCGGATGACGAGCTCGGCGTGCGGGATCGCGATGTCCTTGGAGATGTCGGCGCCCGGAGTTCCCTGCACGCAGTGGTCGGGCCACAGCACCTGGTCGCCATAGGGCAGCGCGATCACCTCGAACGGCCCCTTGCCGGGATGGGCGGAGGCAAACGAGACGTGGCCCGGCGTGTGCCAGTCCTGGGTGAGAACGACGTGCCCGAACTTCTTGGCGAGCGTGTTGATGACGGGGATGATCTGGTCGCCCTCCTTCACCGCGAGGCTGCCGCCCGGCAGGAAGCAGTTCTGCACGTCGACCACGATCAGCACGGACTTGTCGTCGACGGCGACATTGCCGGCCGCGGCGGCATGTCGCACCGGCGCGAGCAGCAGTCCCGCCAATGTGCCGCACAATCCGCCCACCACGCGGCGTCGATCGAAGTTTGTCATGGCTACCTCCGTCCGCCGGCTTCATTGGAGCCGGCGCTTTCGAGCCGAGCATACCGGCAAAAACCGGGCCAGGGGATGGGCCAGCGTGACGCAAATCGTCATGGCTCCCGTCAGCGGCGGACGTTGCGTCGCGTCCGGTCGCTCGGGACCGGGAACGACCACGGCTTCAGTGCGTTAGACTTCACTGGTGCCGACAGGCGTCACTGCAGCCGACGCGTAAGAGCGCGATGATGTCCGATCGCGACGACGAGTTCAAAGACAGCTTCTACTACCGCGCCATCCGCACGCGCATCGGCGCCGCTTTGCGTGCGCAGTTCGACATGTCGCAGCCCCTGCCGGACCGGATCAACGCGCTGCTCACCGTGCTCGGCAAGGAGAACGAGGCGCCGGCCGACCGCGCGAACACGGATGACGGGGCCGGTGGTGAACCCGCGGGCGGCGCCAGGAGGTGAAAGTTCCGTTAACTAAGTCGCGGAATCGCAGCGGCCTTCGACGCGCCACGACTGACAGGCCACGCCGCGCCCCAAAACGAAACCGCGGCGGATCGCTCCGCCGCGGCTTGTCTCGTCTCAAGTCTCCCGGCTCAGTTGGCGAGCGGGTCGGGGCGCATCTGCACCTTGTAGAGCTTCGGCGAGTTCTGCACGCCGCCCTCGTTGTGGAACGGGGCGCGGCTGCCGAACGTCGTCCAGATGCCCTTGCCCTTCCAGCCGGCGCTCGGATCGTCGATGCGGCCGTCGACGTTCTTGGAGAAGAAGCCGAGCGGGTAGGGGATGCGCAGGGTCACGAACTTGCCGTCGACGATGGCGGTGAGGGATTCGCCGCCATTGGTCGAAGCGATCGGCACGTCCTTGCCGAGGCCGAGGGTGTTCTCGCGGTCGACCCAGATGTAGTAGGCGTGTTCCGCGCTCCCCTTGTCGGAGACGCCCTTGAACTGCGGGCCGGGGAACTTGTAGAGCGTCCAGCCCTCAGGGCACATCTTGCCGGTGATGGCTTCGGGGCCCTTGATCTCCTTCGTGCACTTCTTGCGGTCGAAGCTCGCCATGTGGCCGCTCGAGAGCACCGTCCACACCACGCCGTCGCTGGTGAGGTCGAGGCCGCGCGAGCCGTAGCCCTCGTCGGGCGGCAGGAACAGTTCGGCGAGCGCCGTCTCACTCGGGTTCGAGCCCGGGATGAGGCGGATGATGTAGCCGGGCTGATCGAGCCGCGAGAAGCCGACGTCCATCGACTGGCCCCAGACGGTGTCGTCGATCGGGCTCGGCTGCACGCCGTAGAAGGCGGCCATCACCCGCTTGTCCTTCGCCGGATCGAGCGGCTGGTTGGCCTCGACATAGGCGCTGCGCTTACCGTCGCCGTTGGTGTCGACGATGATCGGCGTCCAGCCTTGCGTCTTCTTGTCGTCGCCGGTCGCGAGATACTCCTTGGTGTTGAGCCAGCCGACCACGCCGCTCGCCGGCCCGCCCGCGCTCGTCCACAGCGTGTGATTGGCGTCGTGGGCGAAGTTGAGGTGCTGGGTCGAGAAGCAGGTGTTGATCAGCGACCATTTCTGCGTCTTCGGATCGTACATCGACAGCTGGCGCTGCGATTGCTCCAGCGGCGCGACCTTCGCCGACGGAAAGTCCGATCCCTTCTTGCAGAATTCCGGATTCTCGTCGGGCCGGATCTTGGCGGTGAACCACACGCGCCCGGACTCGTCGATCATCGGATTGTGGATGCTGGTGTGGCTGTCCCAGATCGGGTCGTCGCCCCAGTACACCGAGGGTCCCGCGGTGTTGGTCTTGGTCGACGGCGTCTGCGGGTCGAGATAGGGGTGCTTGATGGTCGAGAACGTGTTCTTGACGGGATCGATCACCGGCACGAGGTCGGAGCTTTCCTCCGGCGAGCCGTAGATCGGGCCGTTGGCGTTGACGTGCTGATTGTACTTCTCGCTCGCGATCGCGTCGTGGAGGTACATCCCCTTGGTGCCCCAGTCCCACATCGTGATCACGACGTTGCGCTCGATGCCCTTCGGCCGCTCGGGCTTCGACGTCGGGATTTCGCCGGCGGCCATGCGGTCGGTCCAGTCGGCATAGAGCTCGATGCCCTTGTCGGGCCCGAGCCGCGCGACCGAGATCGCCATGTTGGACATCGCCTGGCCGGACTGGATGCGCCGCTCCCAGGCCTCGCGGGAGTCCTTGAAGGTCCCGAGCTTGGGCGAGAGGGTGCGGATGCCCTTCGAGCCGATCGCGTGGCAGCTCTGGCAGGAGTTCTTCACGGTGTCGATCCAGGAGCCCTGGGTCTTCATGAAGGCCGGAATGCCGTTGCCCTTGGGGCCGGTCCCGGGGAACTCGCTCGCGGCCGGAATCTTGAGCAGCGAGTACCAGTACATGCCCGGATAATATTCCGCGGCCGCGGCCGGCGTCGGCGCCGGGGTCGCCTTCAGGTTCACGAGCTTGCCGGGCGTGCTCGTCTCCTTCGGCGAATCGACGAGACCATAGCCGCGCACCCACAGGGTGTAGTTCGCGCTCGGGAGATCGGGGATCACGTAGCGACCCTGGTCGTCGGTCACCACCATCCTGGCGAACTTGGTGCCGAGGTCGTTCGACTCCGCGATCACCCACACGCCCGCTTCCGGTCCGTTGGGGCCGGTGACGACGCCACCGATGTCGTCGCCGTCGATCACGACGGCCGGACTCTGCTGCGCGCGCAGCTCGGTGGGGGCTGTCGCGGCGAGGGCGAGTGCCGCCACCGCGGCGCCGAGATACAGCGCTTGCTTCATCTTCATAGAAAAGCTCCTCGTAAGGGATGGCCTCGCGGTGTCGGACACGGGATCAAAGCCGCGACTCGGCCACAGCGACCGAGCACGCCCGCAAGAAGGACTCCGAAGGGCCGCTATTTCCCTATCCTAGTTGGATTGACCTTTGTTGATGTCTCGAGCCGGGTGCCCGCAAAGCGGAGGCCCGCGCCGACAATTCGAGATTTCCGTTGTTGGGTCCGGATGCTCCCAGGATCGCTGTCATGTTAGCAAGGTTCGATCGCGGGCGTAAGCACAAAGGGGCGCCATCGCTCATAGCGAGACGCTTGAGCGCCTTGGCGTAATTCCGCCAGCGCCGCACATAGATGTCGGCCCCTGCGGCAATCTGCGCGGCGGCCTTCTCGTCGAGCGTGCGAACCGCGCGGGCCGGTGCGCCGACGATCAACGAGTGGTCGGGAAACGACTTCCCCTCGGTCACCAGCGCACCGGCGCCGACGATCGAGTGCGCGCCGATGCGCGCGCCGTTGAGCAGGATCGCGCCCATGCCGATCAGGCTGTGATCGCCGACCGTGCAGCCGTGCAGCACCACGTTGTGGCCGATCACGCACGCCTTCCCGATGGTGAGCGGAAATCCGGGATCGGTGTGCAGCGTCGCGTTGTCCTGGATCTGGGAGCGCTCGCCAATCTCGATCCATTCGTTGTCGCCGCGCAGCACCGAGCCCCACCACACGCTCGCCTCGGACTTGAGCCGCACCCGCCCGATCACCACCGCCGTTTCGGCGACCCAGTACTGCTCGTCGGCGGGAAATTCCGGTCGTACGCCGTCGAGTTCATAAATCGCCATGAGCTGCACTCCTCGAAGTTTCTGCGGCGCGGCCGTAGGGCGCAATCGCTTTATTGCGCCGCCTTAAGCATGAGCGGTGCAATGCGCTTCGCTTATTGCACCCTACACCCCCGCCCTCGGTCGCAGTGGTGCTGTCGGCGCGCGGCGCCGTCAAGGCAGACGATTGGTTGCGGATATGCAGTCGATCACCGCAGACGCCGGCGGCGCTTCAGGCGACGAGCCGCGCCAGCGCCTCGATCGCCATGACGATGACCGTTCCCGACATCATGCTCCAGAAGCTCGCCGCCATGCTCAGGAAGAGAAGCGCGTCGCTCGGCATCCGCCGGGTGCGGCGGCGGCGCAAGGCGTCGCGCACGATGATGAAAGGGGCGGCGAAAGCGAGCATCGGCACGGCGGCAAAGGTCGCCGGCGCGGGGCCGCGGCGGAGTAGGCGGAACGACGCCGGCCGGCGCGTCACCGCCTGGTATCCCGTCGCGACCATGCCGGCGACGGCAAATCCGATCGCGAACGCGAGCGTGAGCTCGATGCTTTCCGGCGACATCAGGCACCCCGTGTGGGGGCACCCTGCCGGATCATGCCGCGCGATGCCACGCGATCCTTAAAGAAGGGTTAACGCGAGTCGCCGCCTCACTCACTCGGCATTGACGCTCTGGATGGTCCATTGGCTGGGCACGTTGACGACGAACGGGCTGTTTGCGTTCAATATGCTGGTTCCATTCATCTCCCAGATCGCGACGTTGCCCGACGTGTCCTGCCACAGGATGTCGGCGTTGGCGTCACCGTTGAAGTCGCCGGTGAGTCCGATCGACCATGGGCCGGCGACGTTGGCGACGAACGAGCTGTTCTGGTTCAACACCGCGGTGCCGTTCATCTCCCAGATCGCCACGTTGCCGGACGTGTCCTGCCACAGGATGTCGGCCTTGCCGTCGCCGTTGAAGTCGCCGGTGCCCTTGATCGACCATTGGCCCGGGACGGTGGAGACATAGGAGCTGTTCTGGTTCAACACCGCAGTCCCGTTCATCTCCCAGATCGCCACGTCGCCGGATGTGTCCTGCCACAGGATGTCGGCCTTGCCGTCGCCGTTGAAGTCGCCGATGCCCTTGATCGACCATTGACCCGCGACGTTCGCGACGAACGAGCTGTTCGGTTCAACACTGCGG
>CAWCCG010000049.1:0-26111 GCA_963793985.1 uncultured Alphaproteobacteria bacterium
CCCTCTCCCTTTCGAAATTCCCCCGGCGGACCGCGCCGGTGCCGGCGCTGATGGCGCGGCGCCTGCTCGGCGCCGACGGCCGCGCCTGACCATCCGCTGCGACTGCGCCGTCGGCCGCGGGCTGTGCCCGATCGCGGTGCGGACGGTGGGCGGGACGGCGCGGACCGCGACGCTCCTCGCTGCGGCCGCCCGGCCGCCAGACTTCGACGAGCTCGGGCTCGCCCGGCGCGGACGGAGCATCGGTCGCCTCGCTGCCAGCCTCCGCCGGCACGGCCGCCGTGTCGGCGGTTTCCAGCGTCGGGGTCGTCTCGGCTTCCGATTCGGGCGCGGCAGTGGTCGCCGATTCGCTTGCAGCCTCGGCGAGGTCGTGCGCGACATCGCTCACGTCGCCAACCTGCGGCTCTGGTGCCGGAAGAGGCTCGTGCGCGTCGTCATCCGCAGCAGCCGTCTCGACGGGCTCGGCCGCCTCAGATTCAGAGGCAGCGGCTTCCGCCGGCGGCGAAACCATATGCTCTGCAGGCGCCGAAACCGCGTCCTCTGCAATCCCCGTGGCTGCATCGTCCGTGGCGAGCGCAGGCGCTTCCTCAGTCGGACGCTTCGGCGGGAGCCGCATCAGCCGCATCCGGGGTTGATTCCGCGGCGGATTCCGGTGCGGCGGGCGGAGGCTCCGGCGGCTTCGGCCGCTTCTCCATGCGATAGCCGAGCGCACGCAGGATCGAGGCAAAATCCTCTCCCGACGATCCCGTCAGCGAGGTCATCGCCTGGGTCACGGTGAAGCCGATGCCTTCGAACGCGCCCGGCGCGGCTTCACGCCGGCCGAATTGGGCCGCCAGGCAAGCGCCGGCCGGATGAGGTCGGCGAGCCGCTCCAGGATGTCGACGCGCACCGCGCGCTCGCCGCAGACGCGGTAGCCGATGGTGCGGTAAAGCGCGCGCTGGATGTCCTTGTCGGCGGCGAACGAGGTGCGGCCCGAGGCGGCGAGCTGCGGCAGGTCGTCGAGCCCCTTGAGGTCCGGGCCGCCGTGCTTGAGCGCCCACAGCTGCGCCGCGAGCGAGCGCGGCGCCGGCTTGAGCAGCGCGGGCAGTAGACGTGGTAGGCGCCGAACCGCACGCCGTGCTCGCGCAGGACGGCGCGCGACGGCTGGTCGAGGCTCTTGAGGTCGTCGGCGACCTTGCTGCGCTCGAGCACGCCGAGCGTCTCGACGATCTGATAGGCGATGCCGCGGGCGAGGCCGACGATGTCCTCGGCGGCCGAGAGCACGAACAACGGCCCGAGCAGCCGTTCGACATGGGTGCGCGAGCCAGAGGTCGAGACGGGTCTGCACCGCCTCGAGCGCCGCACCGGTCAGCTGCTCGTCGGCGAGAATGCGCAGGCGCGGCCGCAGCACGACGTCGCCGGCGATGACCTTGGCGACCGGCTCGCCGACCCAGCGGATGGTGCCGTCGGAGGTGAGCACGAACTGCGGCGTCGGGCGCATGGGCGAGCTTGTGGGCGCGCGCCTCGATCTCGCCGGCCAGCGCCTTCTGCGCCGCCGCGCGAGAGCGCCTTGGCGTCGGACGTTCCCGCCGTGGTGTCGGGCGCGAAGCGGAAGCCGTCGAGCCGGCCGACGGTGTGGCCTTCGACGACCACTTCGCCGGTCTTGGTGATTTCTGTTTCCAGCATCGTGTTCTCTCGCAACCGCCGCATCAACACGCTGGTGCGGCGATCGACAAAGCGTTCGGCCAGTCTCTCATGCAGCGCGTCGGACAGCCGGTCCTCGATGGCACGGGTCACGCCCTGCCAATGCTCGGGGTCGGCCAGCCAGTCCGGGCGGTTCGCCGCAAACGTCCAGGTCCTGATATGCGCGATCCGCGTCGAAAGCGTGTCGATATCGCCATCGGTCCGATCTGCCTGCTCGATCTGGTGGGCGAACCAATCGTCGGAAATCCTACCCTCCCGCATCAGAAAACCATAGAGGGTCACCGCGAGCTCGGCATGGGTCGCCGGCGAAATCTTCCGGTAGTCGGGGATCTGGCAGACGTCCCACAGCCGTTCGACGGCGGCCCGCCCGGTCGCCATCGCGCGCACGTCCTCGTCGCGCGCCGCATGTTCGAGCACCAGAATGTCCTCGGCGACCGGCGCGCGGGTGAGGCCCGAGAGCGTCGGCGTCTCGGCGAGCGAGGCTGGACAGCGCGCCGAGCGAGGAGAACTCGAGCTCGGTATTGCGCCATTGCAGAACCTTGACCGGCTCGAAGACGTGGCTCTTCGAGCGCGTGCACCAGCTCGGCGTCGAACGGCCCGCAGCGGCCGGTGGTGCCGAAGGTGCCGTCGCGGGTGGCGCGACCGGCGCGGCCGGCGATCTGGGCGAATTCCGCCGGATTGAGCCGCCGGAACTGATAGCCGTCGAACTTGCGGTCGGAGGCGAAGGCGACGTGATCGACGTCGAGGTTGAGCCCCATGCCGATGGCGTCGGTGGCGACGAGATAGTCGACGTCGCCCGACTGGAACAACGCGACCTGCGCGTTGCGGGTGCGCGGCGACAGCGAGCCGAGCACGACGGCGGCGCCGCCGCGCTGGCGGCGGATCAGCTCGGCGATCGCATAGACCTCGTCGGACGAGAACGCGACGATCGCGGTGCGGCGCGGCTGGCGGGTGATCTTCTTCTCGCCGGCGAAGGTGAGCTGCGACAGGCGCGGGCGGCTCAGGATGTTGGCGCCCGGCAGCAGCCGCTCGACCATCGGACGCATGGTGCCGGCGCCGAGCACCAGCGTCTCCTCGCGGCCGCGGCGGTTGAGCATGCGGTCGGTGAAGACATGGCCGCGCTCGAGATCGGCGCCGAGCTGGACCTCGTCGACGGCGACGAAGGCGACGTCGAGGTCGCGCGGCATCGCCTCGACCGTCGAAACCCAGAACCGCGGATTGGCGGGCTTGATCTTCTCCTCGCCGGTGATCAGCGCCACCGCGTCGGCCCCGACCCGCTCGCACACCTTGTTGTAGACCTCGCGCGCGAGAAGCCGCAGCGGCAGGCCGATGATCCCCGAGGAATGCGCCAGCATCCGCTCGATGGCGAGATGGGTCTTTCCAGTGTTCGTCGGCCCGAGCACGGCGGTGACGCCGTGACCGCGGGCGCGCGAGTCGCGCTCCCCCGACGAACTGAACGAGATCGGCATTCCAGCCTCCGCAGCGCGCGGACCGGCCGGCGCGTCACTTCCAAGGGGCCACTCTGTACCACAATGCGACGAAAACAGTGGCGGCGGCGCTATCTTGTCGCTGCTCGGAACGAGTCTCGAACAAACGGCGCCCGAATCGCTGACTTTGCCCTCGACGGTTTCGTTCTCATCCACATCTAGTGAGACGCATTCACACCTTCCACCAGATCATGGAAAAACAGCTGTTTTTTGCTGAGAATCACGATTGCGCGATCTTCGCGCGCCGACTCGGCTTCCGAATCGAAGAGTCAAGAGCAAAGGAAGCCTCCCTCACAACAAAATTCGGCACGGGGCACTGCAGCCGGCAGCCCGATCAATGTGTGGGGCTGTTCGCCGTGAGCCGCGGCGTCGGCGTGGTGACGAACTGGGTGGCTTCGATGACGCCCTGGCCGAGCGGCGTCGGCACCGTGAGCTTGAACGGAATCAGGATCCGCGTCCCCATCAGCGGCGCGAGATACACCTCGATGTCGCGCTGGGCGACCAGATACTTCAACGCCGGGCGGTTGGGGACATAGCCCGCCACCGGCACGAACTGGACGAGGCAGACGACCGCCGGCCCCTGATAGCCCTTCGCCGCCCTCACGACGTCCATGCGCCGGAAGCTCAGGTGAAGGTCGAACCGCATGCGGCCGTCGAACATCGGGATGGTGCGCCGGCATGCCTCCGGCCCGAGCGAATTGCCGTTTCCGGGCGGCAGCATCAGCACGCCCGACATCGGGTCGATCACGCCGCGCTTGTTGGCCTCGGAGACCGGCAGGCGCTCCGGATTGAACGGGGTCGGCGGCGTGATGGTGACGTCCTTCACGGTGCCGTTGGTGAGAGCGACCCGCATCTCTTCGGTCTTGTTGTCGCTGGTGATGCTGGAGGCGTAGGTGTTCGGCGACAATCCGTCGCTGCGCACGTGTCCGCGGGAGGCGCCGCTGCCGTTGCCGCTGGCGAAGACGCTGAGGATGCCGGCGGTCATGCCGCTGGCGGCGGCGGTGTATTGTTCGTCGCCGACGTCGATTACCCAGGCGCCGCGGCCGATCGGCAATCCGGCAAGGCTCGCCGTGTAGCGCGCATCGAGCTTGCCTTGGGCGTCGCAGCTAGCCGGTAAGGTGCCGATAATTCCGAGGATCGTGCCTGCAATGCAGAGATGAGCAAAACCGGACAGCGTGCGGCACGTAAGAAACCCATCTCGATCGGAGTTGAGGCGATGACCCCCGGAAGGCGATTTTTCGTCGCGGATTAAGTCGATTGTATGATGTGAAGGCTCCCGCGCCCTGGGCTTACCTCTCGGTAATGGCGAAGGAAATCGGCCCGCCGGCAGCGAGCTCGCGCAAGCGAAGAACCTTGACGCTTGCGCTCGCCGTCACTATACGTCCGCGGTCCAACGAAGCCAAAGTTTCCACCGTGCGCAGATGAGCGCCGGGTCGGTGTTTTAGAGGTATTCCATGTCGCGGCGCTGTGAATTGACCGGCAAAGGGCCCATGACCGGCCACAAGGTCAGCCATTCGAACATCAAGACCAAGCGGCGATTCCTGCCCAACCTCTTGAATGTCACGATGATTTCCGACGCGCTCGGGCGCTCGGTGCGGCTGCGGGTGTCCGCCAATGCGTTGAAAAGCGTCGATCACCGCGGCGGCCTGGACGCGTTCCTGATAAAGGCGCGCGACACCGAGCTGTCGCCCCGCGCCCTCGACCTCAAGCGCCAGATCGGCAAGAAGCTCGCGAGCTGAGCTCGTCAGGGTGGGCAAAGGCGCGCAGCGCCGTGCCCACGTCTGACGTCCCGCGTGGGCACGGCGCGAAGATGCGCCTTTGCCCACCCTACGGGGCCTCCCCTCATTCCTCGTAGAGCTTGAACTGCAGCAGGATCGTCCGCTGCAGGAATGAGAAATTGTCGTCCGACACCATGGTGAGGATGAGATCGCCCGCCGCGGTGCGATGGGTCGAAATCCCTTCCATGTTGTCGATCTTGTAGCCCATGTCGGCCTCGAACAGCACCGGCCCGTCGACCAGCGCGCCCGGCCTGATGTCGGCGAGGTGCAGGCGGCGCAGCCGCATGGCGATGCCGCCGCGCAGCAGCGAGAACCTCCGCTCCAGCAGCAGGATGTCGCCGCCCGGCAGCACGGTGCAGTCGCTGATGTCGAAATCGTCGAGCCGTCTCACCGCGAAATCGCCGGGCGTCGGGCCGCCGATCAGGAAGGCCTTGAGATTTCCGGCAGCGTCGAGACCGCGCTCGGAAAACGCAATCAGCGTGCCGGCGAGCTTCGTCCCGCGCGGGGCGAAGGCGAGCGCTTCGAGGCCGCGGTTGTAGGGCAGCGTCGCGATGCCGGGCGGGGTCGCGACCACGCTCGCGCGGGCGCGGACGCCGAACTTGGCGAAATCGAAACGGACGATGCGATTGACCCGTTCGATGCCGACATAGAACGTGCCGTCCTGGTCGGCGAGCGACTCGGTGTCGAACCAGCCGCGCGCCGCGAGCGACCGGCCGTCGGGTCCGAGCAGCGGCGCCATCTCGGCGTCGTCGATGCCGACCGGACGCCCGTGCTCGTAGAGGATGCGGGCGGTGAGCCAGTAGCCGCGGTCGGTCACCGAGACGAAGTGAGCACCGTCGGCGGCCATGCGCAGCGCCGAGAAGCCGCCGAACTCCTTGTACGGCGAGGTCATCTCGAGACCGCCGCGAAATTCCAGCGGGCCGAAACGGACCTGGTCCTGCTCGCGCGGCAGAAACGAGTCGATCGTCTTCGCGTTGACGGTGATCGCGACCGGACCGTCGTTGTGGGCGCCTTCGGCGGCGAGCGGCGGGGCGAAACGGAACGCGTCGAGCGCGGCAGCGGCGGCGGCGCCCGCGACCGACCGTGCACCCACGGCCAGAGCGGTGCGGCGCGTGTGCCGGGTGTTCACGAGTGCAGGCGCCGGGTCGGACGACGCGCCGGTTCCGGCGGAGGCGCCTCGTCGAACAGTTCGGCGAGCTTCTCGATCATGACGCCACCGAGTTCCTCGGCATCGACGATCGTCACCGCGCGACGATAGTAGCGCGTCACGTCGTGGCCGATGCCGATGGCGATGAGCTCGACCGGCGAGCGCTCCTCGATCTCCTCGATGATCCAGCGCAGATGCCGCTCGAGGTAGTTGCCGGCATTGACCGAGAGCGTGGAATCGTCGACCGGCGCGCCGTCGGAGATCATCATCAGGATCTTGCGCTGCTCGGTGCGCGCCAGCAGCCGCTTGTGCGCCCAGTCGAGCGCCTCGCCGTCGATGTTCTCCTTGAGCAGGCCCTCCCGCATCATCAGGCCGAGATTGCGCCGCGCGCGCCGCCACGGCGAGTCGGCCGATTTGTAGATGATGTGACGCAGGTCGTTGAGGCGCCCGGGATTGCCCGGCTTGTTCGCCGCGAGCCACGCCTCGCGCGACTGGCCGCCTTTCCACGCGCGCGTGGTGAAGCCGAGGATTTCGACCTTGACCCCGCAGCGCTCGAGCGTGCGCGCCAGAATGTCGGCGCAGGTCGCGGCGACCGTGATCGGCCTCCCGCGCATCGAGCCGGAATTGTCGAGCAGCAGCGTGACCACGGTGTCGCGGAAATTCGTCTCCTTCTCGCGCTTGAAGGAGAGCGGATGCAGGGGGTCGATGATGATGCGCGGCAGCCGCGCCGGATCGAGCAGGCCTTCTTCGAGGTCGAATTCCCATGAGCGGTTCTGCTGCGCCATCAGGCGACGCTGCAGCCGGTTGGCGAGCCGGGCCACCACTCCCTGAAGGTGGGCGAGCTGCTTGTCGAGATAGCCGCGCAGCCGGTCGAGCTCCTCGGGCTCGCACAGATCCTCGGCGGCGGTGGTCTCGTCGAACTTGGTGGTGAACGGGCGATAGTCCGGGCCGCGCGGCTCGTTGCGGCCGCCCTGGCGCGGACGCCACGGCTCGGCGGCGTTCTCCGAGTCGCCCATCTCGGCGTCGTCGGGCATCTCGGCGGTCGGCGCGTCGGTCGCCTCGGCGGCGCTGTCGGGGAGCTCGTCGCTCGCGGCATCCGCCTGCTCGAGGCTCATGCGCTGGGATTCCTCGGCCTCCGAGGAATCGCCGTCCTCGCCTTTCTCGTCCTGGCGCCCTTCCTCGTCGTTGTCGTCGCTGTCGTCCTCGTCCTGGTCGCTGCGATCGTCTCCCATGTCGAGAGAATCGAGGAGGTCGTGGACGATGTCGCCGAACTTGCGCTGGTCGTCGATGGTGTCTTCGAGACGGTCGAGCTCGCGCCCGGCGCGGCCCTCGATGAAGCTCCGCCACAGGTCGACGAGCCGCCGCGCGGCCGGCGGCGGCGGCAGCCCGGTGAGGCGCTCGCGCACCAGCATCGCCACCGCTTCCTCGATCGGCGCGTCGGCGCGATCGGAGATCTCGTCGAACTTGCCGCGGTGGATACTTGTCGTCGAGCATCGCCGAGAGGTTCTTGGCGACGCCCTGCATGCGCCGCGCGCCGATCGCCTCGACGCGGGCCTGCTCGACCGCCTCGAACACCGCGCGCGCCTGCTGGCCGACGGGGAGCAGGCGGCGGTGGATGGCGTTGTCGTGACAGGCCATGCGCAGCGCGATCGAGTCGGCATGGCCGCGCACGATCGCGGCTTCCGCCGCAGTGAGCTTGCGCGGCGGCTCGGGCAGCCGCGCCTTGCCGCCGATCATGCCCGGCCGCTCGGCAGCGAAGGTGACTTCGAGCTCGGGTTGACGTGCGATGGCGCGCAGGCAGCCGGTGACGGCGCGCTTGAACGGCTCGGTCGGCGCCTCCTTCGTCGAAGTCTTTGGTTTGATGTTGGTCGACATCACAATGCCTTGGTCATCCAGACGCGGCGGTGACCGGCCGGAAACTCGTCGAGCCGCGCGAACTCGCGGTAGCCGAGCTTCTTGTAGAACTCGGGCGCCTGGAAACTGAAGGTGTCCAAGTACACGTTGCCAACGCCGCGGCTGCGCGCCTCGGCCTCGGCCGTCTGTATCAGCGCGCTGCCGTGTCCGCGGCCGCGATGCTTGTCGGACACCCACAACAGGCTGACAAACATCCAGCCCCAGAACGTCTCCCCGGCGAGGCCGCCCACGATCTTGCCGCGCTCACGGATCGTCACGGTCAGCGGGCGATGATCGAACTTGCCCGCGGTGGCGACGTTGTAGGCCCGCAATCCCTTGACGATCTCCCGCCGCGCAGGGCCATGCACCTTCTCGATCTGCGGGGCAGGCATCTATGTCAGCTCAATGCGACGTTCACCGAGGATTCCGGCAGCTCCTGGCCGAAGCAGCGCTGATAGAACTCGGCGACGATCGGCCGTTCGAGCTCGTCGCACTTGTTCAGGAAGGTGAGCCGGAACGCGAAGCCGACGTCCTTGAAGATGTCGGCGTTCTCCGACCAGGTGATCACCGTGCGCGGGCTCATCACCGTCGAGATGTCGCCGTTCATGAAGGCGTTGCGGGTGAGGTCGGCGACCCGCACCATCTTGTTGACGATGTCGCGGCCGTGCTCGTTGCGATAGTGCTTGGCCTTGGCGAGCACGATCTCGACTTCGTTGTCGTGCGGCAGGTAGTTGAGCGTGGTCACGATCGACCAGCGGTCCATCTGCGCCTGGTTGATCTGCTGGGTGCCGTGATAGAGCCCGGAGGTGTCGCCGAGACCGACGGTGTTCGCCGTCGCGAACAGGCGGAATGCCGGATGCGGCTTGATCACCCGGCTCTGGTCGAGCAGCGTCAGGCGGCCGGACGACTCCAGCACGCGCTGGATGACGAACATGACGTCGGGGCGTCCGGCGTCGTATTCGTCGAACACCAGCGCGACGTTGTGCTGATAGGCCCACGGCAGGATGCCGTCGCGGAATTCGGTGACCTGCTGGCCTTCCCGGATGACGATCGCATCCTTGCCGATGAGATCGATACGGCTGATGTGACTGTCGAGATTGACGCGCACGCACGGCCAGTTGAGGCGCGCCGCGACCTGCTCGATGTGGGTCGACTTGCCGGTGCCGTGATAGCCGGTGACGATCACCCGCCGGTTCCGGGCGAAGCCGGCGAGAATGGCGAGCGTGGTCGGCCGGTCGAACCGGTAATCGGAATCGATGTCGGGTACATGCTCGTCCGGCTCGGAATAGGCAGGCACCTCCATGTCGCTCTCGAAGCCGAAGAGCTGACGGACGGAAACCTTGACGTCCGGCAGCGGGGCGGCGAGTTCAGTAACGGCAGTCATTGCTCCTCCGTGAGCGCGTCGCCCGTCCCCGACAACGACGGACCGGCAGGCCGCGGCAAATCTGGCAGTGTCCCGGTTCTACGCTGAAAAATCCGGACCATTCGATTTCGGCGTCTGGGCAGACGACTTCGCGAGGCGCGGAACGGCTCAGCATGAGCAGAACGCATGTCGGCGCCAACTTATCAGAAACCGGTCCCGACTTGGAAGCGCCGCAGCATGCCGCCCGGGCAGCGATGCCTGACGAGCGGTAGCGCCCGCCAAGCCGGCAATGGCGGCGCCACTCATGCTCTATCTCTTTGAATTCACGTCGTCTTTTGAGACTGCGCGACGTCGCCTTGCGGTCGCCCAAGACCCGCGCGGGCCGCAGGGCAAATCAGCAGAAGCCGGTAGCCTTGAGATAGTTATAGGCCTCGATGATTTCACGCAGCTTGTCTTCGGAGCCGCGGTCGCCGCCGTTGGCGTCGGGATGATGGCGCTTCACCAGTTCCTTGAAGCGGGCCTTGATGTCGGTGCGGCTCGCATTCTCCTCGAGCCCCAGCGCATGGAGCGCCTTGCGCTCGGCATTGCGGACGGTGCGCCGCGTCGCATCCGCTTTGGCGTGATCGGAACCGCCGCCGTCGCCAAACAGGCCGAACGGATCGTCGGCGCCGCCGGGCGTGAAACGCCGGCTCGCGCTGCCCTTCACCCGACCGGCACCCCCGACCATCCCCATCTTCCACGTCGGCAAATGTCCAGTCAGCGAGTCTTTCTGGAACCGCGCGACGGCGTCGTCGCTCATGCCGGCGAAAAAATTATATGACTGATTGTACTCGCGCACGTGGTCGAGGCAGAAGCTCCAATACTCGCGCTCGCGGTTCCTGCCCTTGGGCGCGCGGTGCGTCGCCGCGTTCATGCAGTCCGGCCAGTCGCAGCACGGATGATCGGCCCGCGGCCGCCGGTCCTCGGACGGCTTGACCCGGATGCGATCGAACAGGGGCGAGTCGAACTTCATCGCTTATTATGGGAAGGGTTCATCGTTGCGCGCAAGCTTGACAGAACTCATGGGACATGTTCCGAACCGCACTGATGCGCCGCGATCACATCGAGACGGCGAACCGCGCACCATGAGCGTTTCAGACACCATCACAGAAAAGTTGACCGAGGCTTTCGCGCCACAGAGTGTGAGAGTGGTCGATGAATCCCATCAGCATGCCGGGCATGCCGGCCACCGGGAAGGCGGCGAGACTCATTTCAGGGTCTATATCGTGTCGAAAGCCTTCGAAGGGAAGAGCCGGCTCGACCGCCATCGCCTGATCAATGCGGCACTCGCCAGCGAGCTCGCCTCGGGCGTCCATGCACTCGCGATCCACGCGGCTGCACCCGACGAGGGACTGGGCTGAGCGGACATTCCGGCAGCCCTGTCGGCTTCCTTACAAAATCTTCGCGTTATCACGCGGCCTTGGGCGGCGCCTTCTGCGCCACCGGGGTGATCCGCAGCGCGACGAGCCGGTTGCGCTCGCGGCGGAGCACCTGGAACCGGAACCCGTGGAAGGTGAAGCTCTGCCCCGGCTCCGGGATCGAGCGCGCCTCGTGGATGACGAGGCCGGCGACCGTGGTCGCTTCGTCGTCGGGCAAGTTCCAGTCCATCACCCGGTTGATGTCGCGGATCGGCACCGCACCGTCGACGTTGACCGAGCCGTCCGGCTGCGGCCGCACCCCGGGGATCTCGATGTCGTGCTCATCGGTGATGTCGCCGACGATCTCCTCGAGGATGTCCTCGAGCGTGACGATCCCCATGAACTCGCCGTACTCGTCGACGACGAGGGCGAGCGGCGTACGCCTGCGGCGAAATGCCTTGAGCTGCTCCGAGAGCGGGCGGATGTTCGGCACGAACCACGGCGGCCGCGCGATCGACATGATGTCGATCTTGGACGCCTCGCCGCCGGCGGCCTCGATCGCGCGCAGCAGGTCCTTGACGTGGAGGATGCCGACGATGTTCTCCGGCGTCCCCCGCCACAGCGGGATGCGCGTCACCATTTCGGTGATCACGCGCTCGATCACCTTGTCCGCCGACTCGCCGACGTCGGCGGTGATCACCTCGGTGCGGTGGATCATGACGTCGGCGACCGTGAGGTCGCGCAGATCGAGCAGGCCGCCGAGCATGTCGCGATCGTGTTTCTCGACGCTGCCCTCGCGATGGAGGAGGTCGACCGCACCGCGCAGGCGCTCATGCGGCGGCAGCAGCGGCTCGCTCTCGCCGGCCTTGATACCGACGAGCACGAGCATCCGGGCCACCAGCCATTCCGCCGCGGCGAGCACCGGGCCGAGCACGGCGACGACCTTGGCGATCGGCCGCGCCACCGCGAGCGCGTGGCGGTCGGGCGCGATGATCGCAGCGGTCTTCGGCAACAACTCGCAGAACACGATGATCAGCACGGTCATCGCGACGCTCGCATAGACCACGCCGACGTCGCCGAACCAGAACAAGAGGAGTTCTGTCGCGAGCGCCGAGGAGACGATGGTCGCGACATTGTTTCCGAGCAGCAGCGCGCCGATCAGCCGCTCGCGGTTCTCCAGGAGGCGGGTGACGATGATCGCATCGGGATTACCCCCCTTGGCGAGCCGCAGCATGGTGCCGCGCGAGGAGGCCGTGAGCGCCGTTTCGCTCCCGGAGAACAGGAACGCCATGAACAGAAAGAACAGAACGACGCCAACGGTAATCCAATCGTGAGTGGTCATTTACTCTCGAGCTTTTCGGCAAGAAAGGCGCGAACCTGCGCCGCATCGACGTCCGGAGCGATATAGGCCTTTCCGATGTCGCGCAGAAGAATGAAGGTGAGCCGGCCGCGCTTGACCTTTTTGTCCTGCGCCATCAGTTCCATGAGCCGGTCCGCCCCGGGCGCTCCGCCAGGGAATTGGGCGAGCGAAACCGGCAGGCCGGCCCTTGCGAGGTGGCGCGTCACCCGCGCCGCCTGTGCCGGCGCGAGAAGACCCTGCCGCGCGGAGAATTCGAATGCGAGCGCCGTGCCGAGCGCCACCGCCTCGCCATGGAGCAGCCGGTCGGAGAAGCCGGCTGCCGCCTCCAGCGCATGACCGAAGGTGTGGCCGAGATTGAGGAGCGCCCGCTCCCCGTTCTCGCGCTCGTCCCGCGCCACGATCCCCGCCTTCATGCGGCAGCTCACGGCGATCGCCCTTTCGCGCGCCGCGCCACCGGAAAACACCTCGTCGAGATTGGTGTCGAGCCAGGCGAAGAAGGCGGCATCGCCGAGCAGGCCGTATTTGACGACCTCCGCATAGCCTGCCCTGAACTGGCGCACGGGAAGCGTATCGAGCAGGCCGGTGTCGGCGACGACGAGAACCGGCTGATGGAACGCGCCGACGAGATTCTTGCCGTGGCGCGAGTTGATCGCGGTCTTGCCGCCCACCGAGGAATCGACCTGGGCGAGCAGCGTCGTCGGAACCTGGATGTAATCCAGCCCGCGCCGCACGACGGCGGCGGCGAAGCCCGCGAGGTCGCCCACCACGCCGCCGCCGAGCGCGACGACGAAGTCGCCGCGTTCGATCTTCGCGTCGATCACCGCCTCGCAGACGCGCTCGAACCCGGCGAAGCTCTTGGCGCCCTCCCCCGCGGCGACGACGACGCGATGCGTCGCGATTCCCGCCGCGGCGAGCGCCGCCTCGGTCGCCGCGAGATGAAGCGGCGCGACGACGTCGTCGGTCACGATCGCGGCCTTGGCCCCCGGCTTGAGCGCGGCGGCGCGCGTCCCGAGCGAAGCCAGCAAGCCGCGCCCGATCGCGATATCGTAGGCGCGGTCGCCGAGCGCGACACGGACCACCTCCGCGGGGGCGCGCTCCATTTCGATCTGGTCGGCCCGGGGAGCGCCCGGCCGAAGGGACACAGTCATCATATTCTCCTTCAGCCCGACTGAGCGTCGGCGTCAAGCTTCGCGCCGACCGCGGCGATGATCTCGTCGACGATCACCTCGTGTGTGACGTCGCGCGAGAGCACAGTGACGTCGGCCGTAGCATAGATGGGGTCGCGCACCTGGAGAAGATTGGTGAGCGTCGCCACCGGGTCTTCGGTCTTGAGCAGCGGCCGGTCGTTGCGCCGCCGCAACCGTTTGGTCAGCACGTCGAGATCGGCCTTGAGCCAGACCGAGACCGCCTTGTCCTTGAGCGATTCGCGCGTCTGCGCATTCATGAACGCGCCACCGCCGGTCGCCAGCACTTGCGGCCCGCGCTCGAGCAGGCGCGCGATCACGCGCGCCTCGCCTGCGCGGAAATATGGCTCGCCATGGACGGCGAAGATTTCCGCAATGGTCATGTCGGCTGCGAGCTCGATCTCGGCATCCGCGTCGACGAAGGGAATAGCGAGACGCGCCGCCACGCGCCGGCCGATCGACGACTTGCCCGCGCCCATCATCCCGACCAGCACGATCGAGCGCCGCCCCAGCGCGGCGACGAGCGCCGCGCCGTTCGGCAGCGCGTCGGACGTGGCCGCGGGCAGCGTCTCACTCATGAAAAGTTCCCGAAATCATGCCGCAAAGTCCCACAATCGACTGCGGGCGGCAACACGTCCGCACGGGCGGATCGGCGCCGCAATTTCGCCGTCAGATGAGCGTGGGGCCTGCCGATTTACAAAACTTTACAATGGCGACAAGCCGTAGAAATCGCGCTCCGTCACATTCGCCGCATCGCAATCTCGCAAAGGAGAGAGCCCATGAGCGAACATGATCCGCAAGCCGCGATGCAAACCCCTCCCCCGCCGCCCCGGCGCAGCGGTCCCAGAAGCGCCTATCTTTTGGGCGCGATCGCCATCGGTCTCACCGCGGTCGCCGTCTTCGCCAGCGCGTCGTTCAGCGACGGGCTGCGGCACGGCCTCGTCAACGTCCGCGATATGACGAGCGTCCAGGACATGACGAACCCTCCCGACATGCCGCCGCCCGAACGAGTCGCGTTCGACGGCCGATTTGGCCCGCCGTTCGGCGGCTGGGACAACCTTCTGCCGAACAGCGTGATCGAAGCATTCATCGACGCCCGCGCCGACCGCATGATCAGGCATCTCGCAGTCGAGATCGACGCGACCAACGAACAGCAGGACAAGATCAAGACGATCCTGCACGCGACCGTGAAGGACGTGCTGCCGGTGCGGGACAAGATGCTGGCGGCCCGCGCGACGGCGCGCGAGTTGCTGTCGCAGCCGACCGTCGACCGTGCCGCGCTCGAGAAGCTCCGCGCCGAGCAGATCGCGACCCACGAGGCGGTGAGCAAGCAGATCGTGCAGGCGGTCGCCGACGCAGCCGATGCGCTCTCCCCCGAGCAGCGGCGCAAGATCATCGACATGCTGCCGCCGGGCGGACCCGGTTTCGACCACGGACCCCCGCGCTGGGGATGGGGCGGTTTCTGGCGCCACTGACCGCCGACACGTCCCCACCCCAGCCGAGGCGGCCCGTGCTCTCCGAACGGGCCGCCTGCGGCATTTCACAACGGGGCCGCCGACCCTACATTGCCTGGAGCCGTCGCCATGTACATCGTCACCGCACCACATGGTCAGGTGGAGAACGAGAACACCGCAGAGATCGCCGCCGTGAACCCGCGCATCCTGCTCATCGAGGACGACCGGCGTCTTGCCGAGATGGTGGCGAACTATCTCGGCGAGTATGGATTCGCAATCACCGCGGTCCACGCCGGCAATGCCGGCATCTCGCTCCATGCGCGCGAAAACTTCGACGCCGTCATCCTCGACCTGATGCTGCCGGACATCGACGGCCTCGAAGTGTGCCGCAAGCTGCGCGCCGGCGGCGACACGCCGATCCTCATGCTGACCGCGCGCGGCGATGCAATGGATCGCGTCGTCGGCCTCGAGATGGGCGCCGACGACTATCTGCCGAAACCCTTCGAGCCGCGCGAACTCCTGGCACGCCTGCGCTCGATCCTGCGCCGCCGCACCGGCGAGCGTACCAGCTCCGAGGTACTGCGCTTCGGGCGCCTCGAGATCGACACCGACGCGCGCCAGGTCCGCCTCGACGGCGAGCCGCGCGTGCTCACGAGTTACCAGTTTGCGTTGCTTCACGCGCTCGCCCAGCGCGCGGGCCGCGTGATGTCGCGCGAGACGCTGATGGACCTCGTCAGCCACGACAAGCTCGAGGCGTTCGACCGCTCGATCGATGTTCACATCTCGCGCATCCGCGCCGCGATCGAAGATGACCCGAAAAAACCGCGCCGCGTCATCACGGTGCGCGGCGCGGGCTACGTCTTCGCCAAGGCGCAGGAATGACGCTGCCCACGCCACGGCAACGAAGAGCTTTTCGATGCGACGCCTCTACCAGAAAATCTACCTGGTCTTTCTCGCGAGCCTGCTCACGGTGGTGCTGATCATCGGGCTGTTCTGGCGGCTCGGCCAACCGGAATCGCCTTACAGCCACGCCTTCGAGGTCGCTGGCGAGCTCGCCATGGCCGCACTGCCGCCGGCGGATGCGCCGCGACGGCTGCAGGAGCAGGCGGTCGAGCATCTCGCGCAGCGCCTGCATGCCGATCTCGGGCTGTTCGATGCGGATCGACTGCCGATCGCCGGCGCCGGACATCCGGTGCCGACGCCGTCGAACCTCGGCTGGGTCCGCGGCATGGGCCCGCCGGCATGGAGCTTTCGCCTGCCGGATGGGCGCTGGATCGTGGCACGCGGGCCGGCGCGCGTTCCTAGTCCACTGTTCGGCGTGCTGAGCTTCCTCCTCATCACGGCGCTGGTGATCGCGATTTTTGCCTATCCGGTGGTGCGCGGGCTGACCAAGCGCATCGAGCGGCTGCAGGAGGGCGTCGAGACTCTCGGCGCCGGCAATCTCGCGACCCGTGTTTCGATTGGCGGCCGCGACGAGGTCGCGCGGCTCGCCGACAGCTTCAATCGCGCGGCGGCGCGGATCGAGGAGCTCGTCGGCGCTCACCGGCTCCTGCTCGCCAACGCCTCGCACGAGCTGCGCACGCCGCTGTCGCGCCTGCGCTTAGGCATCGAGCTCTACGGCAAGGACCCGACGCCCAAGGCGAAGGCCGAGCTTCAACGCGACATCGCCGAGCTCGACGATCTCATCGAGGAGATTCTCCTGGCGAGCCGCCTCGACATTGCCGCCGCACCGCCGATGAAAGAGAGCGTCGACCTCCTGGCGCTGGTCGCCGAGGAATGCGCCCATTACGACGACTGCACACTCGACGGCCAGTCGATCACACTTTCCGCCGACGCGAGGCTCCTGCGGCGCATGGTCCGCAACCTCCTCGAGAATGCCGAGCGCCACGGGAAGCCGCCGATCCGTGTCGAATTGAGACGTGACGGCGACACCGCCGTTCTGTGCGTGATCGATGCGGGTGCCGGCATTCCCGAAGCGGAGCGGGAGCGGGTGTTCGAGCCGTTCTTCCAGCTCGGCGGCGAACGGAAGGGGACCGGGCTCGGGCTCGCGCTGGTGCGCCGGATCGCGCGGATTCACGGCGGCGAGGCGAAGGCCGAGCCGCGCCCGGACGCCGCGAGCTGTTTCGTCATAAAGATACCGATCCGCTGATCGCTTAAGCGAAATTTGGTGTCGCCGCGCCCAAAAATCCTCCTTGCCCCGGCGCGGCAAAAATGGTCGTACTCAAGCCCCGGTGGGACGTCCTTGCGGGAACCATGCCATGCCGAGCTTGTTCAGAGTGATCGTTGTGGTCGGGGTCTTGGGCGCGGTGGGATATGTGGCCCTGTACCTCCTGGCCAATTACGTCGACCCCAAGACGCGCGAGATGAGCGTCTCAGTGCCGCCCGACCATTTCGTCAAGCGCCAGCAGTAGCGCGAGAATGGGAGCGCGCACGGCGCCGGCGCCACGCCTCGTCGAACTCTTCCTCGACATGCTCGCCTCCGAGCGGGGCGGCGCGAAGAACACGCTCGCGGCCTATGCGCGCGATCTCGAAGACTTGTCGTCCTTTCTCGCCGCGAAACGCCGCACCGTCGCGACTGCGACGACGTCGGACCTGCGCGGCTATCTCGGCGACCTCGCGGAGCGAAGCTTCAAGCCGGCATCGGTCGCGCGCAGGCTGTCCGCGATCCGCCAGCTCTATCGTTTCCTCTACGCCGAGAACCACCGCCGCGACGATCCCGCCGCGATCCTCGAAGGACCGAAGCGCGGCCGCCCGCTGCCCAAGGTCCTCGCCGTCAGTGAGGTCGATCGCCTGATCGCCGCCGCCCGCGCGGCCGCGGCCGAGGGCGAGCCGCGCGAACGGCTGCGCGGGCAGCGGCTCTACTGCCTCCTCGAATTGCTCTATGCCACCGGCCTGCGGATTTCCGAGCTGGTGTCGCTGCCGGCGTCGGCCGCGCGGCGCAACGAACGCATGCTGATCGTGCGCGGCAAGGGCGGCAAGGAGCGCGTGGTGCCGCTCAACGAGGCGGCGCGCAGCGCGATGCGCGATTACGCGGCGATGCTCGCAGAGGTGCTGGAGCCGCAGCCGTCCAAGTGGCTGTTTCCCTCGTTCGGCGAAACTGGCCATCTCACGCGTCAGCACGTTGGGCGCGAGCTCAAGAGCCTCGCCGCAGCGGCCGGCCTGCGCGCCGCGCAGGTGAGCCCGCACGTGCTGCGTCACGCGTTTGCCAGCCATCTCCTGCACAATGGCGCCGACTTGCGGGTGGTGCAGACCCTGCTCGGCCATGCCGACATCTCCACCACCCAGATCTACACCCATGTGCTGGACGATCGCCTCAAGAGCCTGGTGCGCGATCTCCATCCGCTGAGCGACGCCATGAGCGAGGAGTAATGCGCAGCTACCTGGATTTCGAGAAACCGGTCGCCGAACTCGAGGCGAAGGTCGAGGAGCTGCGCACCCTGCAGGAGGGGCCGAACGCCGTCGCCATCAGCGAGGAGATCGCGCGGCTCGAGGGCAAGGCGAACGCCGCGCTGCAGGAGCTCTATGCCGAGCTGACGCCGTGGCAGAAGACTCAAGTTGCGCGCCATCCCCAGCGTCCGCATTGCCTCGACTATGTCGGCGCACTCTTCGCCGATTTCACGCCGCTCGCCGGCGACCGCAAGTTCGGCGAGGACGAAGCGATCGTCGGCGGCTTCGGGCGTTTCAACGGCGAGGCATTGTGCGTGATCGGTCACGAGAAAGGCTCCTCGACCGAGAGCCGGCTGCGGCACAATTTCGGCATGGCCCGGCCCGAGGGGTACCGCAAGGCGGTGCGGCTCATGGAAATGGCCGACCGCTTCGACATTCCCGTGCTCGCCCTCGTCGACACCGCCGGCGCCTATCCGGGCATCGGCGCCGAGGAGCGCGGCCAGGCCGAGGCGATCGCGCGCTCGACCGAGTACTGTCTCGCGCTCGGGGTGCCCAATGTCGCGGTGATCCTCGGCGAGGGCGGCTCGGGCGGCGCGATCGCGCTCGCCACCGCCAACAAGGTGCTGATGCTGGAGCACGCGATCTACAGCGTGATCTCGCCGGAGGGCGCGGCGTCGATCCTGTGGCGCGACACCGCCAAGGCTCAGGACGCGGCCACCAGCATGAAGATCACGGCGGAGGACATGACGCGGCTCGGCGTCATCGACCAGATCATTCGCGAGCCGGTGGGCGGCGCCCACCGCGACCCCAAGGCCTCGATCCAGGCGGTGGGCGACGCCATCGCCGCAGCCTTCGCCGCGTTGCACAACATGGACCGCGAGGCGATCCGGCGCGACCGCCAGAATAAATTCCTCGCCATTGGCCGTATCCAGGCCTAGCAGCGCCGGCGCGCCCGTTAATCATGATTGATCAACAGGTTAACCGTTCAGACAAAGTTCCGAGGCTGCGCTGTGCCAAGCCGGGACAGCGCGGCATTTTTGCAACTTCTTCTTAACGTTGTGAGGGCCTTGACTGTCCCGGATGCTGGTTTGCCTTGCAAAGACCACATCTTCTCTCTAGCGCTGCAGGTTAGCCGTGCTGGGTGGGACCAGTTCGGTGGGGTAGTTGGGGATTCGGGGGAGTGGTGCGTTGAGACGTTCCACGCTGCACGAGCGGCTGTTCAAGAAATCCCGTCTCTTGACTGTAACCGGTGTCATCGCGGCTGCGGCCGCGCTCGCCGGCTGCAACACTGACTTTGCGAGCGTGACCAGCGAGCGGGCCCTGCGGCCGCTGCCGTCCGAACTCGCCGTCGCCATGGAAAAGAAGAACATGCCCAAGGAATCGCCGATCCTTGTGCGCATCTTCAAGGAAGAATCCGAGCTCGAGGTCTGGAAGCAGGACGCCAACCACCAGTTCGCGCTGCTCAAGAGCCTATCCGATCTGCCGCTGGTCCGGCGAACTCGGTCCCAAGGTCAAGGAAGGCGATCGCCAGGCGCCGGAAGGCTTCTACGCCATCACGCCGGGGCAGATGAATCCGAACTCGAATTACTATCTCGCCTTCAATCTCGGCTTTCCCAATGCCTTCGACCGCGCCAACGACCGCAGCGGCGCGTTCCTGATGGTCCACGGCGACTGCTCCTCGTCGGGCTGCTACGCCATGACCGACGAGCAGATCCAGGAAATCTACACGCTCGGCCGCGACGCCTTCCTCGGCGGCCAGAAATCCTTCCAGGTGCAGGCCTATCCGTTCCACATGACGGCGACGAACATGGCCAAGCACCGCAACAATCCGGCGATGCCGTTCTGGCGCAACATCAAGGAAGGCAACGACCACTTCATGGTCTCGCGGGCGGAGCCCAAGGTCGACGTCTGCGAGAAGCGCTACGTGTTCGATGCCGAGGCGCCGCCCGGCAGCTTCCACGGCAAGGAGAAGTGTCCGCCTTACTACGGTCAAGCCCGCGCTCGCCTCAGCGGTGAAGCAGAAGGAGCAGCGGGACGACGCCGACTTCGAGGCGCTCGCCAACAAGGGCGTCGCCACAGTCGCGGTCCGCACCGGTAGCGACGGCGGCATGCACCCGACCTTCCTCGCCAAGCTGCGCCCGCAGGAAGCGATGTTCGACAACGACGGCCATTACCGGTCGGTGACGCCGTCGAGCATTCCGCTGCCGGCCTACGTCAACCCGCCGCGCCCCTCGGCGCCGCCCGAGGAGACGACCTCGGCCATTGCGTCGGTCCAGCCCGAGCCCAAGGCGAAGCCGGCGGCCATGGCACTCGCCGGGACCTCGAAGCCCGCAACCATTCACGCCGTCGCGAAGCCGAAGCCCGACACCGCGAAGCCTGAGCAGGCGGTCGCCCAGGTCGCGGCCCAGACCCCGGCTACGCCGCCGAAGGCAAGCCCGTTCGACAATACGCCGCCGCCTGCCACGTCCGGCGTCATGGCGGGCGCGGCTCCGGTGGTTTCGTCGTCGTCGTTCGAGAGCCGCTGGGGCAGCATGCGCTGATCGGCTTGCCGCCCGACAACAATCTTCAATGGCCGGGCATCGTCCCGGCCGTTTTATTTTTCAACGTCCAATCGACCGTTATTTCTTCAGCGCCTCGATCCTCGTCGCGGCAAGGGTCGCGAACGGGCAGTCGGGAAACCGGGCGAGGTGGTCCTGGTAGACCGCAAGCGTGCCGATCGCCTCGGCGCTCCGCCAATGGGTCTCCGCCAGCGCGCAATCCGCCTGGGCGCCGCCGGGAGCCGCTGTAGCTGCGGGAGCCGTGGCTGCGGGCGCCGCGGCAAGGCCTCCGATGGCAGGGGCCGGCCGACGCTGGTGGTGACCTCGGTCGCAGGCGGCGCCGCCGGCGCGGCGCTTTCGTTCGCCGGGTTCGCCGCCGGCGCCACCACGACCTCGGGACGCGCGCGGCTCGTCGGCGGCGCCTCGATGGCGGGCGCCTCGGCGCGCTGCGGCGGCACGTTGTAGCCCGCGAACAGGTCGACGATGCGCGGGTTGATCTCCTTCGCCGCGGCGATGTCGGCATTGCCAGCCGCGGCTTCGCCGTTGCGCAGCCGCGCGAGACCGCGCCCGTAGAGCGCGCCGGACAGCCGCGGGTTCGTCTTCAGGGCGGCATCGTAGTCGGCGATCGCCTTGTCGAGCTGGCCCGACTTGAGATGGACGAGTGCGCGGCGTTCCAGCGTGCCCGCCGAGTTCTCGAGGCGCAGCGCCTCGTTGCAGTCGGCGAGCGCCGGCTCAAGCTCGCCGATGATGGCGCGCGACCAGCAGCGGCCGCTCCATGCCGCGGCATTGGCCGGGGTGAGCCGGATCACTTCGCCGTAGTCCGCGATCGCGCCGTCGCGCTGCCTCGAGGCCTCCTGCACGATCGCACGGTTCATGTAGGCGAGCGCATTGCCGGGATCGATGCGCACCGCTTCGCCGTAGTCGGCGGCGGCACGGTCGTTCATGCCCTTGGCGCGCCAGGCGTTGCCGCGATTGATCAGGGCCGTCGGATAGGCGGGATTGAGCTTGATCGCCTGGTCGTAATCGGCGATGGCGCGGTCGTAATCCTTCTTGGCGAAAAGGACGACGCCGCGCCGGTTGAAGTCGTTGGCGTTGGTCGGATCGAGCCGCAACGACTCGTTGTAGTCGGTGAGCGCGCGATCGAGGTCGCCCTTGTGCGCATAGACCCCGGCGCGATTGCCGTAGGCGAAGGCATATTTCGGATCGAGCGCGATCGCGGCGTCGTAATCGGCGATGGCGCGGTCGTCGCGGCCGGCCTCGGCATGCACACTGCCGCGGTTGTAGAACGCCTGAGCGTATTTCGGATCGAGCCGCACCGCCGCGCTGAAGTCGGCGACCGCATGCTCGTTGTCGCGCTTGGCGTAATAGGCGATGCCGCGATTGCTGAACGCGATCGCATAGGTCGGCTCGAGGCGGATCGCCTCGCTGAAGTCGGCGATGGCGCGGTCGTAGTCCTTCGTGTCGGAATAGGCGCGGCCGCGGTTGTTGTAGATCAGCGCCGCCCGCGGTTCGAGCTTGATCGCCTGATCGTAAGTCGGCGATCGCGCGGGCATAGTCCTTCTTGGTGTAATAGGCGTAGCCGCGGTTGTTGTAGACGTTGGTGCCGGTCCTGCCGCGATCGTCAGACGCGATCCGCGGCGCCGGATCGAGCTTGATCGCATGGTCGTAGTCGGCGATGGCGCCGTCGTAATCCTTCTGAAGGAAGCGCAGGTTGCCGCGATTGTTGTAGGCGAGCGCGTAGGCGGGATCGAGCTTGATCGCCTCGTCGTAGTCGGCGAGCGCATGGTCGCGCTCGTTCTTCTTGAGATGGCCGTTGGCGCGGTTGTTGTAGACGAGCGCGAGGCTAGCGGCCCGAATAGCGCCCCGCCACGATGACCGCGGTGCAGGCCGCGATCTTCTGCTCGGGACTTGGATTGTTCTTGCCGCTGCACCAAGCGACCTGCTGGGAGGTCTGCGCGAGCACCGGCGCGATCGGCACCACTCCGACGGCGATCAAGGCGCCGAGCACGATCGAGCAACGCGACGCGGGCGATTCCGTCCTGCCACCACCCATGGCCGTCTCCGCAGCTCTTGTGATTCGCTGCGGAATCGTAACGCAACGCCCGCGATGTTGCACCGTTTTCAGCCGCGCCCGCGCCTGACGGCGGCGGGTTCCGCAGCGCGCGGTCTCACGTTACCGCAACCAGCAACGGACGCGCGAGAGCGGTGGCGCAGCACACGGACGGAGCGCGAAAACCCGGCCTGCGCCGGGTTCGCGTATCAGGAGAAGCGGCCGTGGCAGTGCTTGAACTTCTTGCCCGATCCGCACGGACACACTTCGTTGCGCCCGACCTTGCCCCACGTCGCGGGATCGGCGGGATTGCGGGCCTCGGCCGCCACCGCAGCGGCACCGCGCGAGAGCGTCGCGCCGGCGCTGCGCGCCATCGCCGCGACCGGGCCGTCGGACATCGCCATCTCGTCCTCGCCGGTCGCGGGGTTGATGTGATGCGCCTCCATGTAGGGCAGTTGCTCGGGCGGCTGCTCCTGCGGCGCTTGCATGATCTCGACCCGCATGAGCTGGGCGGTCACCGCCTCGCGCAGGTTCTGGATCAGCGCCTCGAACAGGTGGAAGGCTTCCTGCTTGTACTCGTTGAGCGGATCGCGCTGGCCGTAGCCGCGCAGGCCGATCACCTGGCGCAGATGCTCCAGCATGACGAGGTGCTCGCGCCAGAGATGGTCGAGCGTCTGCAGCAGGATCGACTTCTCGACGTAGCGGATCACGTCGGGGCCCCACTGCGCGACCTTCGCCGCCATGTGCTCGTCGGCGCGGCGCTCGACGCGGTCGATGAGCTCCTCGTCGGCGATGCCCTCTTCCTTGGCCCATTCGTCGATCGGCAAGTCGATGCCGAACACGCGGTTGAGCTCTTCCTTGAGCCCCTTGGTGTTCCACTGCTCCGGATAGGCGTTCTGCGGAACGAATTTCGCCACCAGCGCGTCGACGACCTCCTTGCGCATGTCGGCGATGGTCTCGGCGACGTTCTCGTCCTTCATCAGGTCGACGCGCTGATCGAAGATCACCTTGCGCTGGTCGTTCGAGCACGTTGTCGAACTTGAGCAGGTTCTTGCGGATGTCGAAGTTGCGCGCTTCGACCTTCGACTGCGCCTTCTCGAGCGCCTTGTTGATCCAGGGATGGACGATCGCCTCGTTCTCCTGCAGCCCGAGCTTCTGCAGCATGCCATCGAGCCGGTCCGACCCGAAGATGCGCATCAGGTCGTCATCGAGCGAGAGGAAGAACTTTGAGAGACCGGGATCGCCCTGGCGGCCGGACCGGCCGCGCAGCTGGTTGTCGATGCGCCGCGACTCGTGGCGCTCGGTTCCGAGCACGAACAGGCCGCCGGCCTTGAGCGCCTTGTCCTTGAGACGCGCGACCTGGCCGCGGATCTCCTGGATTTTCTGGTCGCGCTCGGGCCCCTCCGCGATGTCGGCGAGCTCCTGGCGGATGCGCATGTCGGCGTTGCCGCCGAGCTGGATGTCGGTGCCGCGACCGGCCATGTTGGTCGCGATGGTGATGGCGCCGGGCACGCCGGCCTGGGCGACGATGTAGGCTTCCTGCTCGTGATAGCGGGCGTTGAGGATCGCGAACACCTTCGTCTTGTCGCCCCTTCGTCGCCCGAATAGAGCTTGGCGAAGGCGTTGGGGTCGGTGAAGTCGTGCTGCTCCCAGCCGTTCTTGCGCAGGAGCTCGGCGAGCTGCTCGGACTTCTCGATCGAGGTGGTGCCGACGAGGACCGGCTGGCCGCGCTGCTTGCAGTCCTCGATCAGCGCGATGATCGCGCGGTACTTCTCCTTGGCGGTGCGGTAGACCTCGTCGTCGTCGTCGACCCGCGCCAGCGGCATGTTGGTCGGGATCTCGAGCACGTCGAGGCTGTAGATGTCCCCGAACTCGTCGGCCTCGGTGAGCGCCGTGCCGGTCATGCCGGCGAGCTTCTCGTACATGCGGAAGTAGTTCTGGAAGGTGATCGAGGCGAGCGTCTGGTTCTCCGGCTGGATCGGCTGGTGCTCCTTCGCCTCGAGCGCCTGGTGCAGGCCTTCGGAATAGCGCCGGCCCGGCATCATGCGGCCGGTGAACTCGTCGATGATGACGACCTCGCCGTTGCGGACGATGTAGTCCTTGTCGCGGTGGAACAGCTTGTGCGCGCGCAGCGCCTGATTGACGTGGTGGACCGTCGACACGTTCTCGACGTCGTAGAGCGAGTCGGACTTGAGCACGCCCGCCTCCTTGAGCATCTGCTCCATCTTCTCGATGCCGGCTTCGGTCAAGGCGACGGTGCGCTGCTTCTCGTCGACCTCGTAGTCCGACTTGTCGAGCCGCGGGATGTAGGTGTCGATGGTGTTGTAGAGCTCGGAACGGTCGTCGAGCGGGCCGGAGATGATCAGCGGCGTGCGCGCCTCGTCGATCAGGATCGAGTCGACCTCGTCGACGATGGCGAAGTCGTGGCCGCGCTGCACCATGTCCTCGAGCCGGTACTTCATGTTGTCGCGCAGATAGTCGAAGCCGAACTCGTTGTTGGTGCCGTAGGTGACGTCGCAGGCATAGGCCTGCTTGCGCTGCTCGTCGTCGAGGCCGTGGACGATGACGCCGACGGTGAGGCCGAGGAAGTTGTAGATCTGGCCCATCCATTCGGCGTCGCGCCTGGCGAGGTAGTCGTTGACGGTGACGACGTGGACGCCCTTGCCGGCGAGCGCATTGAGATAGACGGGGAGGGTCGCGACCAGCGTCTTGCCTTCGCCGGTCTTCATCTCGGCGATGCGGCCCTCGTGCAGCACCATGCCGCCGATCAGCTGCACGTCGAAATGGCGCTGGCCGAGCGTGCGCTTGGCCGCCTCGCGCACGGTGGCGAACGCCGGCACCAGGAGGTCGTCGAGGGTCTTGCCGTCGGCGAGCTCTTGCGGAAGGCGTCGGTGCGGGCGCGCAGCTCGTCGTCGGAGAGACGCTCGAGCTCTTTCTCCAGCGCATTGATGGCGTCGACCCGGGGGCGGAAGGCGCGAATGCGCCGGTCATTCGAAGAACCAAAAATCTTGCGGGCGACGGCGCCGAACATGCCGGAGTTCCTTTCTCGTCCACTGCGGCCGCTACGGATCGTGCCGCGGGACCGTCATCGCACGGCCGGAAATGACACCCAACGCATTCGGAATGCGGCACTTTTCGGGCGAGATGAAGCGCGCTTAGGAATGCCCCCGGAGCCGGACCGGCGAACAGGGGAGAGATAGGAGGGGGTGGAACCCTTGTCAATCGGCGCGTGCCGCAATCAGGCCCTTCTCGGGCCTTAGGCCAGTTGCGCCGGTTGCCAATCGCGGCCGTTTGCGCGAGTGTGCGCCGCTTTTCCGTAGACCGCTGGGTCGCGCAGCCAACCCATAAGGATGTTTCCGATGTTTTCAGAGCCCCGTCTCCGCGCCATGGACCG
>CAWCCG010000050.1:0-83054 GCA_963793985.1 uncultured Alphaproteobacteria bacterium
GATGATTGTGAACCAGCCATTGGAATGTCTTCAGTTGTTTGATGGCTTCGGAGGGTTGGTTGTTCGCCAGGGCTTGCCCTGCTGACGACAGCAGCGCAGCGAGGGATTTCATCTTTGGAGCGTCAGCTTGAACCAAAGCCGCCAACTGAGTAAGGGAGGCCGCCGGACTATCGGTTTCATTTTGGCAGATGGAAACCATCTGGGTGTACCCGCTGCAGAAGATAAAATCCGGTCTGTCGTCTCCGTCCAAATCGGCAATCGAAAAACCCCATAAATTCTGCCCCGACATATAATCCACCCGACCTGCGAGGGAATCATTAGTAAAACTGCCAGCGGTTCCGGTGTTTTGGAAAAGAGATATTTCGCTGTAAGACGCCACGCCGATGTCCAGTTTGGAATCCCCGTTCAGATCACCCAAAGCCAGCGCATGCACGCCGTCAACCGTCGGAAAATCAACCCTCGGAGCAAATGAACTGGCGGATAACGCACCGGGATTTGCGAGGTTCTGATAAACCGACACAGATGAACCATCAAAGCTGCCTGCGACCAAATCCATTCTACCGTCCCCGTCCATATCTCCGAGCTTAAGCGAAACCGGTCGAGCCAAAGCGTCGAGGGAGAAGCTGGGCGCAAAAGAATTGGAATCCAAACTGCCCGCCGAACTCATATTTTGGACTATTGAAAAAGAGGAACTGTCGATATTGGCTACGGCGATATCCGGCTTTCCATCTCCATCGAGATCTCCCACGGCAATCTCCATCGGTCCAGCCCCCACCGGCAGCTCGAATTCCGGTGCAAAAGAATTCGTCATGATGGAGCCAGGGTCGCCAATGTTTCGCAGAATCGAAATAGTGCCGGAACTATTGTTGCCCACAATGATGTCGGGCCGCCCGTCTCCATCGAGGTCGGCTACACGGGCGTACATCGGCAGATTACCGGTCGGGAATGCGACCGGCGGGGCGAAGGAATTGGTATCCAGCATCCCCAACGTGGATGTGTTTCGATAAATCCAAACCACGTTGCTGATCCGGTCGCAGAGCAGAAGGTCCAATTTGCCGTCTCCATCCAAATCGGCAGCTGTGATACCCCAAAGATTGTCGTTGCCGGGGTTATCGTGGAGGCGGGGAAGATCGACTCGAGCCTCGAATGAATTCGAAGTGATGGAGCCAGGCACGGAAGCGTTCCGAAATAGTGAGATTCTGGCATCGTAAATGTCCACAATTGCCATATCCGGCTTGCCATCGCCGTCCAAGTCGGCAATCACCGCATGATGGGGGCCGTCCGGAGTCGCGAGATTCACTGGCGGGGCAAAGGTGGTGGGAGTCAGCTCCGAGCCGCCAGGAAAAGTGGGTTCAAAAGGCGTTGGCGCGTAAGCCGTCAAGCCGTTGACGGTTACGGTAATTGGCGCATATGTCGCGCTGACAGGCACTTTTACTTTAAGTTTTCCCCGCGCCGCTGAAATGACTTTCCCGCGAACAGCACCAAAATAAACAATATTTTTGGCCGGGCTGGATTCGAAATTGGACCCCTTTATTGTTACGACTACTCCCGGCGCAGCGGCTGTCGGGCTGAACTCCGTTATCACGGGTGACGCGACCAACCCAAGTGCTGCTATAAGGTATAATACGGTTGCAACAACCATCCCAGCTGGATTCCAGGTTCTCCTCATATGCTTTATTGAATGCGAACAGGTTACGCGAAGCCAATGTGAGAATTTGAGGGTATCCCGTCAATTAAAAACCAATCGTGCTCGTGGTGCCTAAACCGAACATTGGAAGGCATTTGCAGGAAGTGGATGGCAATCTGGCAGAAAGTCGCCTGAAGGCTTATTGAGGCAAAATCCAAAATTAAGGTCGGTTGCAAAGACCCACCAGCTATACCACGCACATTTTAACTTTTAGACCTCGCCACGCTCCGAGGATTCTCGCCAATAGTCTCTTTCGTGTCATAGACCGGTGGCAGTTCAAAAAGGAACTGGAACCTACAAATGAATGATCCCGCGTTGAATCGCGACCGTCACCGCTTCGGTGCGGTCCGCCACGTGGAGTTTTCCGAGAATACTTTTCAGATGATCCTTCACCGTGTGGCCCGGTGATTTTGAGGACATCGGCAATTTCCTTGTTCGCCAGGCCTTTGGCCATCTGCTCCAGCACCTGCAATTCGCGCGGGGTCAGGTCCTCGAATAAATTGCGCGACGCCAGCCGCGTGGCAATCTCCTTCGGGATCCAACGCTGCCCGGCGGCCACCGCTCGCAACGCGGGAATCAATTTGTCGCCCGTGGAATTCTTGAGCACATAACCCTGCGCGCCCGCTTCCATCGCGCGATGAATATCCGTGTCGCCATCGAAAGTCGTCAGCATCAACACGCGCGCGTTGGGATGTTTGGATTTGATCTCCGCCGTCGCCCAAATGCCGTCCTTCACCGGCATTCGCAAGTCCATCAGCACGAGATCGGGTTTGTGTTTTTCGAATGCGGTGACGGCCTGGGCGCCGTCCACGGCTTCGCCCACGACTTCGAGATCCGGTTCGGTGTTTACCAGGGCGGTCAAACCCATGCGCACCACAAAATGATCGTCCGCCACGAGGATTCGAATTTTTGCTCCATCTTTCATAGTACAGCTTCTGACGCCGCGAAATCCGGCGACGGGCGAATTCTGTTCAATCGGCACCTGAATGCGGACCGTGGTGCCGCGGCCGGGTTCGCTGGAAACGGCGAGTTCTCCGCCGAGGCGTTTGGCGCGTTCGGAAATTCCCAGCAGACCGAAATGTCCTTCACTGGGCCCGGCGGATTTGTCCTGCTCGAAACCGTGGCCGTTGTCCTGGATTTGGAGCGTCGACGTTTTGCGGGCCGTAATCCAATTCGATCGTCGACCGTCGTCGCGCCGGAATGTTTGATGACATTCGTCAGCGATTCCTGCGCGATGCGCAGGAGATTTTCCTCCATGGTTTCGGAGAGCGGACGCACGCGGCCTTTGGCGGACACTTCGAGATGGATGTTGGTGCCGTCGGTGAGTTGTTTGCCGCTGGTCGACAAGCGCGCCGGGAAGATCGAACTGCTCCAGCGCGCGCGAGCGCAAATCCCAAACCGACCGCCGCACATCCACCTGGCTTTGCGAAACGAGATTGCGCGCCAGTTCCAGGTGATGGCTCGCGCCCTCGGGCCGCGCCTCGAACAACTTCGAGGTCGTGTCCAATTGCAGCGCGATGCCGGTGAGCGTTTGTTCCACGGTGTCGTGAAGTTCCTGCGCGAGGCGCGTGCGTTCTTTCAGGATGGCTTTGAATTGCAATTCGGATTCCTTGCGCGCGGTGATTTGAAATTTCAATTGCGCCGTGCGTTCCTTGACGCGTTCTTCGAGTTGATCGTGCGCCTGTTGCAGTGCGAGTTGCGCTGTTTCGCGGTCGCGAATCAATTCGCTGCAGCACGGAGTTCTTCTTGGAAACCGTCACCGACCAACTCACCGCTACCACCAGCACGGCGAACAATATCGCGACGCCAACCAACAAACGTTGCGGCGTAAACCAGCTGGCTCTGGCGAGGATCCGCACGTCGCTCGGAATCGGCCAGAAGCAATTGCAGCGAATGAAATTTCTGGTCCTCGCCGCTTTGAGTGAAACAAACGCCGGTGGCTTCGACGATGCTGCCAATCGGGATGGAGATCAGTTTGTTATCGTCTCTCCGGAACCTCAGTTTCGGCGGTAAATGCCAAGCCATCGGCTTGCAATAACAAAGCGATGGTCGACATGCCCGAGGTGGTTTGGCTGCGTCGAACAGTGCGTTCTAACAATTTCGCCTGAAGCGTTATCAAGTCTGAATGATGCCAGCCTATTTGTATTTCTCCAATCGAGGTTTTCGTTGGGGTCGGCTGCGGGCATGCGTGCTTCGGACGTTTTGCGAAAGAGAGCGTCGTCCAGGACCGGTAGGAAGTGATCGATGTCGGGAAAACCAACGACGTCGATGACGTCACCAATCTGCAGATTACCCGCCTGACGCGTCCGCACCTGCAATCCGCCCGACGCATCCTGCAAAAACAAATCTTCGCCCGGCCGTTGCAGCGTAACGACGCCTTTCAAATGCACGCGCTGGCCTGGCTGAATGTCCCGGCGATATTCTCCAACGCCGCTTAGCGGTATGACTTCCTTATCAAACGGATTGCCGCCCTCCAATTGTTCAACCACAAAATCATTTGTCGTCGTGACGAACATCACTACGGACATCAAATGCCTCAGCGCCGCCGCAGTGTTGAACGAAGCTGCCACGACGCCTCTCGCGCGCACGCGGGCACCGACGAGATTTTGTGGATCGACGTCGGACGGACGTTTGCGAAACACGTGGATCCGATTTCCGCCCGAGGCGACTTCGATGTCCAACGCGGCTGTTAATGCACGTGACGGCACGGACCGTGCCGCCGATTTCCACGCGTTGGCCGTCTTCGAGGCCGGACATCAATTGTTCGAGGGAGACTCGCTTTGCTTTTGGAAGCGGGGCGGTCCCGATGATCGTCCAAGTCGGTTTCGAAATGATTGGCGCGAAAGCGCCGGGTTGGGTGAGACCTTTTACCTCGACCAGATCTCCCGGTTCCGGATGGTCATCTGCTTTGTTTTCCACAAAGACGCCGCTCGTCGCATCCTGCACGAAGAATTGTCCGCGCCAGGTTGGTTCGGCGGCGGTGACGACGCCGCGAACGAACACGGGAAGCTTTTTTCGCGCCTGGTCTGCCGGCAAGGAAAGCACGTCGGCTGCGTTGGTCAAAACGTTTGGGGTGGCTCGAGAATTTTGCGCCCAGGCGTTGGGAAGCAGGCAGCAAAAACCTGCGGCAATTACTGTAAGAAATTGTAGCAACCGGATCTGGTAAGATGCTCTAAAATTGGCCTGCCGGTTCATGCCTGATTAGAAAACGCCGGGCATCGCAAAGTCGAGTGTAATTTGCCCGAAAAATGGGCAAAATAGAGGGGTAACGGCCTCGTCGGCGAGTTACCCCTCACTGCTATATTCGTAGACCTTTACGCGGCCACGGCGAACGGTTCCAGATCTTCGGAGGGCTGGTCGCGTTTTTCCATCGCTTTGCGGATGGTCTTCAGCGCCTGCTCCTGAATCTGGCGGATGCGTTCGCGGGTCACGCCGAAGCGTTCGCCCACTTCTTCGAGCGTCCGTTCTTTGCCGTCGCTCAGACCGAAGCGCATCGCGAGAATTTCGCGTTCGCGTTCCGGAAGCGTCGCCAGGATTTCCTGCACCAGAGCATTGTCGCTTTCGTAAACGAGTTGCTCGGAGGGCAGGGTGGCATTCGGGTCCGCCACGACTTCGGAAACGCGGTCCGTGTCGTCATCGCCGATCGGCGCGTCCAACGACACTGGCGCGCGCGATGCCTGGCGATAACGCCGCACTCGCTTTGCGTCGAGGCCCAATTCGCTGGCCACTTCTTCGTCGGTCGGTTCGCGATCGAGCACTTCGCGCAGGCGCATTTCGGCGCGGCGGATGTGCGCGACTTTGTCCACCACGTGCACCGGCAGGCGAATGGTCTTCGATTGGTTCGCCAACGCGCGTTTGATGGCCTGCTTGATCCACCACGACGCGTAGGTGGAAAGTTTCGCGCCTTTCTTCGGGTCGAAACGTTCGACACCTTTCATCAGGCCGATGTTGCCCTCGTTGATGAGGTCGAGCAGCGGCAGGCCGAGATTTTCGTAATCGCGAGCGATCTTCACGACCAGGCGCAAATTGGCCTTGATCATGTGTTCGCGCGCGCTTTTGTCGCCGCGTTTGATGCGCTTGGCGAGCACGATTTCCTCCGCCGGCGTCAGCAGTTTCACCTGGCCGATTTCGCGGAGATAAAGTTGCAGCGAATCACCATTCGTCACCGCTGCTTCGTACTGCGGCGCCGGTTCCGCCTGAACCGGCGCCTGCTTTTCCGGCACGTCGAATTCAATGCGCGACTCCGCCGCCGGGCGGTCAATCGTTTCGGTCGCGGTCGCGCTGAGCCTCTCGGCGTTGACCGGGTCCATCGGCACCGCGCGGGCCGCGGACGTCACGCCGATGAACTGCCGGACGCCGGATGCGCCGTACAAGAACTATGGCTGCCTCGACAAGTATCTCGGCGACGGGTTCTTCGAGCGCCTCCTCAACTACTACCGGCTGGAATGGGGTCATGACGGCCCGCCCGCCGATCCCAAGGCGCCGCCGTCGCGCCGCGCTGGCTGGCCCGACGCGCCGCAGACCTCGCCGCCCATGCCTTTCACCGAATGGCCTTATGGCGGATCGACCAACATCGGGATGACACGGCCGAATGCCGTCGACAGCCCGCTGATGGTGGCGCTCGGCAACACCGAGCTCGGCAAGGCCATGAGCGATGCCCACATGCAGGTTTATGGCTGGGTCAACGGCGGCGGCAATTTCTCGACCAACAGCGTCACTCCCGGCGGCAACTTCCCGGCCTCCTACGACTACACGCCCAATGCCTTCCAGCTCGACCAGGCGGTCCTCTATTTCGAGCGGCTGCCCGACACCGTGCAGACCGACCACATCGACTGGGGCTTCCGCTTTTCCGCGATCTACGGCGAGAACTATCGCTACACCACGGCGTTCGGCGTCGCGAGCTACCAGCTTCTCGGCCACAACCTTACGAACGGCTTCGATATGCCGATGATGTACGGCGAGCTCTATATCCCGCAGGTCGCGGAGGGGCTCATCATCCGGGCCGGACGCTACATTTCAGTGCCGGACATCGAGGCGCAGCTCGCGCCCAACAATTACATGTACACGCATTCGCTGACCTACACCTTCGACAACTACACCAACACCGGCATCATGACGACGACGGCGCTCAACAAGAACTGGATGTTCCAGTTGGGGGTCAGCGTCGGCACCGAGGCGGCGCCGTGGCACTGGGGGCAGACGGTCCAGAACCCGTTTCCCAACCCCGTCTACCCCGGGTCCACGATGCTCAGGGACCCCGGCGCCAAGCCGACGGTGACCACCGGGTCTCCGCTGGCAGAACGATGACGCGAGCGACAACGTCTACGTGGTCGCCAATGCGATGAACGACGGGGTCTGGGGCTACAACAATCTGCAATGGTACGGAGTCACGTTCTATCACACCATCAATTCGCAATGGCACGTGTCGTTCGAGGTCTACGAGCTCGACCAGATGAAGGTGCTCAACGCTGCCGATCCCCTTCACATCCTCGCCAATGGCGGGTGGCCGTTCTCGCCGCAGAACGGCATGCCATTCAATGCCCCGGGGACCGCGGTGTGCAGCAGCCCCTATGTGGTGACCTGCACGGCGCGCTCATTCGCTTCGCTGATGTACCTGAACTACCGGATCTCGAGCCTCGACAACCTCGCCTTCCGCGCCGAGTTCTACAACGACATGCAGGGCCAGCGCACCGGGACCCGGACCCGCTACACCGAATTCGGCATCGGCTGGCAGCACTGGTTCTCGCCGCAGGTCGAGCTTCGACCTGAAGTCACCTACTACCACTCGCTCGACGCCAACGCGTTCAACGGCAATGCGAATGCCTTGATCCCGCCCAACCGCAACTATTCCGTCGTCAGCGCAATGGATCTGATCTGGCATTTCTGAATGATTTCGAGGGTATAAGAGAACCGAAGGAATTAGCGATTGGACCAGTGACACTAAACTGCAACACATCACGATAAAGTCGGCGGACAACAAGTCGGCTTCGCGAAGCCGCGGTCTCGTCGCGTCGGACACGCGTCATTTCTCAACTAATTGATTCAGCTAGATAAAATATGGGTTCTCCGCCAGCTTTCCTGAAAAAGGCGGTGCCCATCGCCCGTCCATTATGCGCGGATTTTGATTAAATCGACGGCAAGTTGGCCCCGAATTACAGTGGAACTTTATCTTAAAGATATGAAATCCCGGGAGTTGTCACATCGACTTGTCCCCGCATCATGACCGAAAGTTGGCGTGCTGGGGATAAAACGGATTCTCGCGTTCGAGGGTCCGCGTGACGGGGTTGGGGCACAGCATGAACAGATTGGGGTGGATCGGCTTGGCATTGGCGGTGCCAGGCGGGGTGGGGCTTGTCATGCCGGCGCTTGCCGCCGACCAGCCGCCGCGGGCGGCCGTGAATTGTCGCGCTCCCGACGCGCCGTACAAGAATTACGATTGCCTCGACAAATATCTTGGCGACGGATTCTTCGAGCGTCTCGTCAACTATTATCGGCTCGAGTGGGGGCATGACGGCCCGCCCGCCGATCCCAAGGCACCGCCGTCGCGTCGGCCGGGCTGGAGCCCGCAGCCGCAGACAGCTCCGCCATATCCTTTCACCGAATGGCCCTACGGCGGATCGACCAACATCGGCGTCACCCGGCCAAACTCGGTGGACAGCCCCCTCATGGTCGCGCTCGGCAACACCGAGCTCGGCAAGGCCATGAGCGACGCGCACATGCAGGTCTATGGCTGGGTGAATGGCGGCGGCAATCTCCGCACCAACAGCGTAACGCCTGGCGGCAATGCGCCGGCGGCGTACAGCTATTCACCCAACACTGCGCAGCTCGACCAGGCGGTGGTCTATTTCGAGCGCCTGCCCGACACGGTGCAGACCGATCATATCGATTGGGGCTTCCGCTTCTCCGGCATCTACGGCGAGAACCAGCGCTACACGACGGCGTTCGGCGTCGCGAGCTACCAGCTGCTTGGCCACAACCTCACCAATGGCTTCGACTTCCCGATGATGTACGGCGAGGTCTACATTCCGCAGGTAGCCGAAGGCATGGTGATCCGCGTCGGGCGCTACATCTCGATCCCCGACATCGAGGCGCAGCTCGCGCCCAACAATTACATGTATACGCATTCGCTGACGTATACCTTCGACAACTACACCAACTCGGGCATTCAGACGACGACCGCGCTGAACAAGAACTGGTTCTTCCAGTTGGGCGTGAGCATCGGCACGGAGTCGCCGCCGTGGCACTGGGGCCAGACGGTCCAGAATCCGTTCCCGAACCAGTCTACCCGGGCGCCACCATGCTCAGGGATCCCGGCGCGATTCCGTCCCTCGCCGCCGGCATCCGCTGGCAGAGCGACGATGCCAGGGACAACATCTACCTTGTCGCGGACGGCATCAACAGTGGCGTCTGGGGCTACAATAACCTTCAGTGGACCGGTATCACGTGGTACCACCAGATCAATGATAAATGGCACTTCTCGTGGGAAACTTACACGCTCGGCCAGAACAAGGTGCTCAACGTCGCTGATCCCGCACACATCATCGCGAACAACGGCTTTCCCTTCACACCGCAGAACGGGTTCGCATTCAATGCGCCGTTCGCCGCGGTATGCAGCAGCCCCTACGTGGTCACCTGCAACGCGCGTTCGTTCGCCTCTCTGGTGTACGTGAACTACCGCGTCGACGGTCTCAACAACATCTCGTTCCGTGGCGAGTTCTTCAACGACATGCAGGGCCAGCGCACCGGCGTGAAGACTCGCTACGTCGAGGCCGGCATCGGTTGGCAGCACTGGTTCTCGCCGCAGGTCGAGCTCCGTCCGGAAGTGAGCTACTACCACTCTCTGGATGCGAATGCCTTCAATGGAAATCCGAATGCCGCAGAGTGTCCCCCTTGCGCGGTCATCCCTGCCTCACTCGCAACTATTCCGTCATCGCATCGATGGACCTGATCTGGCACTTCTGATCGCATCACTTTCACGAACCTCGCGTCCGCGGCCGATGGGACCTCCCGTCGGCCGCGCTGCGTTTTCGGTGCCGCTGATTAGCGCGGCGTGCCATCTTTCGAGATCGACGATGTAGAGCGACGGGCCCCGACCGTCTGTCCGCCAGCCATCTTCGTGGCCATCGCTTGCGCAAGACCCGAGCGGGAATCGTCGGCCTGCGCTCGGTGCGCGGTGCCGGCCAAAGCGGGCGAACCGCGACGGGTTCCCGGCTCGGCGTCGATGATCGCTGTCAAGCTTTGGTTTTACTTGCAAAACCCACTGACCTGGCCGGGCTTCACAGCCATGCGGTGTTGCAAAAAATCGTGTTAGAATCGTTCCGCGAGGGCGCTGACATGGATATGGGCAAGTGGCTCCGAGACGCAGGTTTCGAGCGCTATGAGCCGCTGTTCGCCGAACATGCCATCGATGCCGATGTGCTGGGGGAACTGACGGAGCTCGATCTCGAAAAGCTCCAGATTCCTCTGGGCGACCGAAAGCGGCTCCTGAAAGCCATCAGGGCGTTCGCCGAATCCGACTCCGGCAAAACCGAGGTCCTTCTCGAGAGCACGGTTCGGCAACCTCAGGTTGCGGAGCGTCGTCATCTGACTGTGATGATCTGCGACCTGGTGGGCTCGACGGCCCTGTCGGCCCGGCTCGATCCGGAAGATACGGCTGCGGTCTTCGATGCCTTTCACTCCACCTGTGCGCGAATCGTAAAGGCCTATGACGGCTTTCTCAGCGATTTTCGCGGCGACGGGATATCTGGCGTATTTCGGCCACCCGCGCGCTCACGAAGATGATGCCGAGCGAACCGTCCGCGCGGCGCTCGACATCGTCGAAGGTACGTCGCGACTCGAAACGCGTGCCGCGGAGCCGCTTTCGGTCCGCATCGGCATCGCGAGCGGCCTCGTGGTCGTCGGCGATCTCAGCGGTGGCGGCGCGCTGTGGGACAATGCGCTGATCGGCGATCCTCCGAATCTCGCATCGCGGCTTCAGGGCCTGGCGGAGCCCGGAAAGATCGTCATCTCCGGCGCCACACGCCGGTTGCTTCCGAATTCGTTCCGCCTGCGCGACCTCGGTCGGCACGAGGTGAAGGGATTTGCCGAGCCCGTCGCGGCGTGGTCGGTGGAGGGCATCGTCGCCTCCGAGAGCCGTTTCAAAACGGCTCATCCGACGGGCCTCACCGCTCTCATCGATCGTGAGGAAGAGCGCTCGTTTCTGTGGGAACGCCAACGCCAAGCCTGGGAAGGCGAGGGGCAGGTCGTGCTCATCTCCGGCGAAGGAGGCGTCGGCAAATCTCGCATCATCGCGTCGCTTGCCGAGCGCGTCGCGGGCGCCGAGCACGCCCACCTTCTCTACCAATGTTCGCTCTACCACTCCAACAGCGTGCTGCATCCCTTCATTGCGCAGCTGGAACGAGCCGCCGGATTCAAGGATGACGACACGTCCGAGCAGCGCCTCGAGAAGCTCGAAGCGGTGCTGAGCAGGGGCTTGTCGCGAGTCGATGAAGAGGCGCCGCTCGTTGCGGCGATGCTTTCGCTGCCGTTCGCTGGGCGCTATCCGCCGCTCGCTCTCAGTCCCACCCAACAGCGCCGCCGAACACTTTCGGCGATGCTCGATTTCATCGAGGGGATCGCCCGCAAAGAACCGGTTCTGTTCGTATTCGAGGATGCGCATTGGGCGGATGCCACATCCCTCGAGCTGCTCAATCTATTGATCGAGCGTGTCCGGCAGCTTCCGTTGTTGGCGACTGTTTACGTTCCGATCGGAGTTCGAGCCGCCGTGGGCGGGTCATCGACAAGTCAGCATGTTGTCGCTCGGTCGCCTCGAACGCCAGCATATCGAACCCGTCGTCACCCAGGTGACCGCCGGCCGCAAGCTGCCCGCGGAAGTGATGAAGCAGATCGTCGCCAAGACGGACGGCAATCCGCTGTTCATCGAAGAGCTCACCAAGGCGGTGCTGGAAACGGAAATCCTGATCGACGACGGCGACGGATATCGGGCTTCCGGGCCGTTGCCGCCGCTCGCCATCCCGGCAACGCTTCAGGATTCGTTGATGGCACGGCTCGATCGCCTGGGGCCGGCCAAGGAGATCGCCCAGGTCGGCTCCGCCATCGGTCGCGAGTTCTCTTATACGTTGGTCAGCGCTCTGGTCGGGCGCGGAGACAGCGCATTGAGGCATGCGCTCGAGCAACTCGAGGACTCCGAGCTTCTAATTTGCAGCGGCGATCCTCCCGACGCGGTCTATACCTTCAAGCACGCGCTCGTGCAGGAGGTGGCTTACGAGAGTTTGCTGAAAAGCCGGCGCAACCTGTTGCACGCCGAAATCGCCCGGGCGCTGGAGAACCGGTTTCACAACCTCGTCGACAGTCAGCCGGAAATCATCGCTCGCCATTTCACCGAAGCGGGCATGGTCGAGCGTGCGATCGATTACTGGCTCAAGGCAGGCAATCTGGCACTGAGTCGCTCCGCGAATGCGGAAGCGGTCAAGCATCTCAGAGAGGGACTTAGGCTCACCGAATCGCAGCCGCAGTCGGCGAGACGCTTTCGCCACGAGCTCGACCTCTATCTCGCGCTGGGCCCCGCAACCGCGGCGACAGAGGGAGATGCCGCTCCGGAGACGGTGCGGATCTTCTCCCGAGCGCGCGAGCTTCTGGGCAACGCGGGCTCGCCGACGGAGCAGATGACGGTGCTCTGGGGCGCCTATCTCGCCCAGAGCGAGAGGGCCGAGCATCGCCGCGCGCTCGATGTCGCGCGGCAATTCCTGGCGTTGGCGGCCGACAACGAGCACCCCGGTCTGTCGGCGCTCGCGAACCGCTTCATGGGTCAGACGCTCAATTATATGGGCGCGTTCGTCGACGCACGAACCCAATTCGAGCGCACGCTTGCGATCTGCGCTTCACACAAGGAGACGATTGCGGCGTACCGGCGGTTCGGCACCGACGACGAGGTGATGGCCTTGTCGTTCTTGGCCATGTCGCTCCTGCTTCTCGGTTACCCGGACCAATGCGATGCCGCCGTCCAACAGGCTTTGTCACGCGCCCGGAGTCTGGGACTCGCATTTACGACGTCTCTGTCGTTGAGCACGGTGGCATTCCTCGGAGTGCTCGGCTGGCGGCCGCAACACGCCATCGGTCACGCCGAAGAAGCCATCGCGCACAGCGTCGAGCACGGGCTTGTCGGGACAGAGCGGCGAGCTCGCTTCTTTCACGGTGCGCTGCTGGCGCAGGGCGGCGATCCCCATCGAGGTATCGAGCTCATGGGCGATTCGCTTTCGATCACGAAAAGCACCGCGCGCAACCGCCGCACGTTGTTCCTCGGCCAGCTTGCTTCGGCACATACACGGCTCGGCCGGGCTGCTGTCGCCCTCGGTCTGTTGGAAGAGGCTATTCAGACGGCCGAGGCCACCAACGAGCGGTTCTTCGAAGCAGAGCTCTATCGTCTGCAGGGCACGGTGCTACTGGAATTGGGCAGACGCGACGAAGCCGACGCCCGCCTGCGGCAGGCGCTGACGATCGCCCGGCAGCAGAACGCGCGCTGGTGGGAGCTGCGTGCCGCCATGAGTCTCGCACGGCAGTGGCAAACCGAAGGCAAACCGGCCGAAGCCTACTTGCTCCTGGAGCCGGTTTACCGTGGATTTACGGAAGGTTTTGAAACTGACGAATTGCGAGATGCAAAGGCGTTGCTGGACTCGCTCAGTGGTCCCTGGAGCCCGACCGAATCCGGGCAGGCGCATGTAATCGCGAGTTCAAAGAATCAAGTTTGAAAGAACAACGCTCAAGGCAAGACCACGCTATTCTTGCCGGTTACCGCTTTTTCGCAAGCTCCTCGAGACCTTTGTCGACGGCGTCCATCGACTTCTTGAGATGCTCCTTGTGTGTCGTACAATTTTTTCTTCAACGCGGCTTTTTCCGTCTTCGTCATGTTCTCGAAGTCAACGTGCTTAAGAACGTCGAGCGCCTTCATACCCATCGTTTCTGCTCCATCGAGCTGTAACATCACGACATGCGAATATCACTTGTATGACGGATAATCAATTGGGGGTGCTCTGAAAAAGCGCGGAGACCAGGGGACACTTCGCCGCGTTGCGGCAAGCGACCGTGCAGACTGATGACGGATTCTCTCGTCGACCTGCTTTCCGATCGTCCGCTTCACGCTGATCGCGCACGCGCGCGAGCCCGGCTGTTTTCTTCTCGGCGTTTCTTTTTGATGGGACGAGTTGAAAAGCTTCACCGGATCGTCATCAATTCCCCTCGGCGCTCGCTGCGGTGACCTTCGCGTCTTTCTTTCGCAAAATGTTCTTGCTTCTTCGGTGAACCGCATATTTCGACTTTTTTTCCGTTCTTGAGCACCGTGGCGTAGCCTTTCGGCAATAATTGGAACGGACGGTTCAATTTCTTCTTGTGATCGAACGGACCGACCTCGGTTTCCGAGACATATCGAAGTAAGTGGGGTAAACGAAGTTGCACATCGGAATTCCGTCTACAAGAAACTCCACTTCTTCGACGGCATCGCAGACCTCGTAGGCATACAAGAGGCCTTTCGGGCCGACGCACCAGAGATTGATCCCCGGATCGACCAGCATTTCTGCAAGTTCGTGGCTTGCCGCCACGCTGACCTTCTCGTCGCTGTCGAGCACCGATTTTACGAACACCTTGGCGAACGGATCTCCTTCGAGGTGGTGAAGGCCAACCCATCCCTCGCGTTTGGCCTTAGCGGAGTCCTGGTCGATCCAAAAACATCAGGGTCCAGGTGCCGCGGCGCGGCTTTTTCCCCTTCACGAGCTTGGCTGGGGTGCCCCAAACCGGGACAAAATGCTTGTCCAGGTATTTCTGCAGCGCGGCAATCAGCCGGTCGAAATCCACCCCCAGATCTTCGGTTGCTTCGTTGACGCAAACGATGGTGGGGATTGGGCGCACAACGGCGAGTCCGGATTTGGTTTGGGCATGTTCTCCCTCCTAGGCGGAAGTCGTGGTCGCCGGACGCAGCTCGGAAGACAATCAGGCCAAGTTCGGCAAGGCGACCGAGCGACATCTCCGGATTTTCGGCTCCCTTGGCCAGGATCGCGCGGAAATTCGCGATCCAACGCTGAAGAGTGTCCGCTTCGAACAGCTCCGTCTTATAGCAGCATGAGCCGACGATTCCTTCCTCCGTCTCTTTGAGCGTGACGGCGAGCCACGTTCGGTCGACGGGCATGACGGCCTGCCCCTGCCGGAAGACGTCCCCGAACGGTCGAACCGCCACATCAGGCAGGCGGAGCGGTCGAAATGCGTTCTGGAGAATGAAGAACGCTTGCGTGAGCGACGTGAGCTCGACGCTGTCTTCCTCCGCCATCCGGGCCGCCAGAATGTCGTAGTGGGAGCTGCTGCCGCGCATGGGCCTCCAAGACCGAGTGGCGGACCCTTTCGAGCGCCTCTGCGAACGACAGATCGAGGTCCAGGCGCGTTCGGACGATGATGGTGTTCTCCAGGAGGCCGACGACCCGCTCGGTCTTCTCTTGTGCGCGATTGGCCATCGCGGTGGCGACGCAGATATCGTTGCGGCCGCTCGCGGCGAGCAGCATCGCCTTGAAGCCGGTGAGCAGCGTCATGAAAAGAGTTGCGCTTTGGGCGCCTCCGAGGTCCGAAAGACGTGCCACCAGATCTCTCGTCAGCCGAACGGGTTCGTAAGCGACGGGAGAAGAGAGCAACATGCTTCCGTCCGCCCGATCGGATGGAAAGATCGGCGAGGCACCCTTCAGTTGATCCCTCCAGTCGACGAACTGCTGCTCTGCCGCGCCGGTGTCGCACCACCGGCGCTGCCAGCGCGTCACGTCGGCGAATTGGAGCGCCGGGGGCGGCAATGGCGCGGACTGGCGGCCGGCGAATCCCGAATACAGCGTGGAAAGCTCCTCGAAGAGGACGCCGATGGACCAGCCATCGATGATAATGTGATGCAGCACCACCAGCAGGACATGGTCGTCGTGGCCGAGGCGCATCAGGCGCATGCGGAACAACGGCGGGCGCGCAAGGTCGAAGGGCATCCAGGCTTCCTGTTCGGCCACGAGCTCCGCCTTTCGGAGCACGAGCCGCCTGGTGCGGTCCCCCCCACGCGCGGACGTCGCCGGCGAGGTCCTCGACGATGAGAGACGATCGCACGCTCTTTGCGATTGACGCGACGGGTCGCCCGTTCCGCCAAGCGAAGCTCGCGCGCAGCGAGTCGTGCCTGCGCACGATCTCGGCCACGCTGCGCTCGAACGCGGTGACATTCAGCGGGCCTTGGAGCCGGAAGGCGAACGACAGATTGAACTGCGGTAATCCCGGAAGTTCCCGCTCCATCGTGAGGATCGATTCCTGAATGACGGACAGAGGCTGGGTGCCTCGGCTGTTGGTGCGGGAGATTTCGAGCCGAGGCTCGCTCGACCGCGTTTGCCGCGCGGCGTCGAGACGGCGGGCCAAGGCCTCGATGGTCGGCGCTTCGAAGATCGTCCGGATCGGCAGCAGGACGCCGGTCGCATTGGCGACCCGTGCCATGATCTGGCCCGCCAGCAGCGAGTGACCGCCCCGCTCGAAGAAATTGTCGGAAATGCCGACTTCGTCGACGTCGAGGACATCGAGCCAGATCCTGACCAAGGCATGTTCGGTTTCGGTGCGCGGCGCCACGAGCCTGCGCTCCGCAGCGCGAACCCCGTCGCGCGGGGCCGTCAGCGCGAGCCGATCAATCTTGCCGTGAGCGTTCAGGGGCATGCGATCCAGGAAAACGAACCCCGCCGGAATCATGTAGGCCGGCAGCCTGGCGTCGAGAAAATCTCGAAGGGCTTCGACGTCGGACGGCCTGCCGGGCGTTGCGACGACGTAGGCGACGAGCTGGTCCTCTCCTCTTGCGTTTTTCAGCGCCCGCACGGCGGCGGATTGGACGTCGGCGTGTTGCGCCAGGACGTGCTCGATCTCCTGGAGCTCGACCCTGCAGCCGCGGATCTTCACCTGATGGTCGGTGCGGCCGAGACATTCGATCGTCCCGTTGCTCCGCCAGCGCGCAAGGTCTCCGGTACGGTAGAGCCGCGCCCCTCGGCTGTGCGAAAACGGATCGTGGAGAAATCTTTGCCCGGTTTGCTCGGAGTCTTCGTGATAACCGCGACCGACAGCGGCGCCGCCCACGTAGAGCTCTCCGGCGACGCCGATCGGCGCCGGCTGCAAATGCGAATCGAGGACATAGAGGCGCGTGTTGGGGATGGGCTTTCCGATCGGCACCGCCGCGAGCGCCGCCGGCGGAGCCGCAAAGCAGCATGTCGCGACGTCATCGGAGCACTCGGTCTGTCCGTAGGCGTTCATCAGCCGGACGTTCGGAAACAGCCGGAACCAGTCGCGGCAAACGTCCGGAGGAAGCGGCTCGCCCGTCGAAATCAACCAGCGAAGCCGGTTGAGCGCAGCGAACGCCGGATCGTCAGGCGCACGAGCGAGAAATTCGCGCAGCAGCGACGGCACGACTTGGAGCACCGTCACGCCCTGACGTTCGATCTCCCGCATCAGCCCCGGCGGGTCGCGCATCAGATCGTCGGGGCAGATGTGGACGCGTGCCCCGACCATGGGCGCCGAGAGGAACTGCCAGAGCGATATCACGAAGCTCTGAGGCGCCGTCTGGGCGACGACGTCCGAAGCTGACAGTTCGAGATCGCCGATCTTGGACAGCAGATGATTGCATAGACCCCGCTGCTCGATCATCACGCCCTTGGGAACGCCCGTCGAGCCTGACGTGTACATCAGGCACGCCAGGCGCGAAGGCGAGGACGCAACCTCGCGGCCGACGTCGTGGGGCAGGGCGCTCGCCGCCTCATCGAGGTTCAAGACTCGGGGGCGCGCCGCAGCGCGCGTCCCGGACAATGCCCGTTTGAGCACAGTTGCGCAGCCTCGACCGACGAGCACCAGACCAGTGCGGCTGTGCTCGATGATCTGGGCGAGCCGTAGGGGAGGAAGGGCCGGATCCAGGGGAAGGAGGGCTACCCCAGCTTGCTGCATCGCGATCATCGCCGCAGTGAAATTTGCGCCGCGCTCGGCGAGGAGACCGACCACCGCCTCGCCGCGGGCACCCGCAGCGACAAGCCGTTCGGCGATCGCCGCGCTGCGACGGGCAAGGTCACCGTAGCTGAGGCGGACCCGTCCTGCGGATACGGCAATCGCCTCCGGCGCGCGCTCGACCTGCTTTGCGAAATGCCGGAAGAAGTCGCCGCGCAGGCTGCTTCGCTTTTTCGTGTCGTTCCAATCGTTCAGGACGCGCCAGCGTTCCCACGCAGGCAACAGCGGCAGCCGAGAGATTGGCGTGTCCGGATTTTCCAGGATGGCCTCGAGCAGCACTTTGAGGTGCGACGCCATCCGTGCAATCGTATCGGAGTCGAAGAGGTCGACATCATATTCGAACCAGCCGTCGAGCTCCTCGCCGGCGTCGATGATCTCGAGCACGAGGTCGCAGCGCGCGGTCCCGGGATCGACGTCGACGAACTGCACGGATAGCCCCGGGAGCGCCGGCACTTTCGGCACCGCGTTCTGCAGAATGAACATCACGCGGAGCAGCGCGTTCCGATCGAGGCTGCGCGGCACGCGCAGCGCCTTGAAAATTTCCTCGATCGGCATGTCCTGGTTTCGATAGGCATCCAACGTGATTCGGCGGACGCGGCGCAGGACCTCACTGAACCTCGGATCGCCCGCGAGATCGGTCCGCAGGACGATGGTGTTGGCGAACATGCCGATGAGGCGCTCGGTCTCGATCCGATTGCGGTTGGCGATCAGGGAAGCCACCGCAACGTCGTCGTGCTCGGTGTAGCGCTTGAGCAGGCATTGAAATGCCGCCAGCAGCGTCATGAACAGCGTGACGTTCTGAGCGCGGCTCAGCGACTTGAGGCGCATCGCCAGATTTCGCGACAGCGTGAATGCGTGCCGCGCGCCGCGTCCGCTCCTCGCCTCGGGCCGCGGCCGGTCGGTTCGCAGCGGCAGCTCGACCATGCCGGTGAGTTGCGAGCACCAATAGCCGAGCTGAGCCTCGGCGGCGGTCGTCTGCAGCCAACTGCGCTGCCACTCGACGAAGCTCCGATATTGAATCGGAAGCTTCGGCAATCCGGCGGGAGCGCTGGTGTAGAGCGCTTCGAGCTCCTGCCAGAACAGCCGTTGGGACCATCCGTCGGTGACGAGGTGGTGAAACTTGACGATCAGCGCATGGTCGTCGTCGGCAAAGCTGATCACGCGGGCCTGCAGCGGCAGGCCGTTCTCGATGTCCAGAGGCTCACGCAGCCATTCCTGCGCATGGCGGCGGATGGCTGCCATCCGCTTGGGCGCGCTGCAACGCTCGACAGGCAGGCGCTCGAGCCGCAGCGGCGTCGTTCCGACCCGTTGTTTCGGCTCACCGAGCTGCACGAAAAAATGCGATCTGAGCACCTCGTGCCGTTCGCAGATCACCGCGAGGCTCGACGCCAGGGCATCCACATCAAGCGATCCGCGCAGCCGTGCGACTTCGATTACATGGTAGGTCGCCGGATCGAGCTCGCTCAGCACGTGAATACGTTGCTGCTGGAACGAGAGATGGCCGCCCACAGGATCGGCGGACTCAGGAGCGAGACCGGAAGGCTGCGCATCGCTACCCCGATCCAAGGATTGGAGCCGCACTGCGAGCGCGTCGACGCTCGGCGAATCGAAGATGTCCTCGAACGAGAGCGCGACGCCGAAGTGCTCGCGCACCCGCGACAGCATTTGCGTGACGGCAAGGGAATCGGCGCCGAGTGCAAATATGTCCTGATCGGCCGCAATCTGCCCGGCCTCCAGGATTTCTCCCCACATCGCGGCCAGTGCCGCCTCCACATCCGAACGCGGCGGCATCGAGCCGCCATCCGCACGCGGCGTCGGTGACCCGACGCCGAGCGCAGCCGCCATTCCGCTGCGGTTGACCTTGCCGGTGGAGTTCTTCGGGATGGCCGGCACGACATGGACGAGGCCGGGCACCTTGTAGCTCGCGAGGCGTTCTCGCGCGAAGCTGCGGATCTGGTGCGGGCTGACCTCAGCGTCCGGACGCGTGACGATGGCGACCGCGACATCTTCGCCGAGGCGCTCGTGCGGAACGGAGAACGCTACCGCCTCGATCACGTCGGGATGGCACAGCAGGATACCTTCGACTTCGGCCGGAGCGACCTGCAGTCCGCCGCGCTTGATGACCTCCTTCGATCGCCCGACGATGAACAGGAATCCGTCAGCGTCGAGATAACCGAGGTCGCCGGTGCGGAACCAGCTGTCGCGAAACGCCGACGCGGTCGCGGCGGGATCGTTTTCATATCCCCGCGTGATGGTCGGGCCCCGCAGCGCGATTTCGCCCTGCTGGCCGGGCTCCATAATTCGCCCGTCGTCGTCGAGGATCGCAATCTCGGGCCCGGTGGCGCGGCCGACCGAGCCGAGCTTGCGCCAGCCCAACGGATTCGATGCGATCTGCGAGCTGCCTTCCGTCATGCCGTAAGTCTCGATGACCGGCACGCCGAACAGCGCTTCCAGCTTGTTCAGCACCTCGCCGGGCAACGTCGCCGAGGCGGAGCGGACGAGTCGCAGCGATGACGGCACGCGGCCGAGCTTCAACCGATCGGCCGCAGAAAGAATGGCCCGGTGAAACGAGGGGACCGCGGTGTACCAGGTCGGCCGAAACTCGGTCAGCCAGCCGAAGAAGGCGGCGGGATCGAGCCCCGGCGTGCAGATTACGCCTGATCCTGCAGCCAACGCCCCCATGAGTCCGGAGATCAGGCCGTGAGCATGGAAAAGCGGCAGGGAGTTGAGCAGGCGATCCTGCCCGTCGAGCGCCAAGGCATCGACCACGTTGCGTCCCGAAAGACAAATGTTGCCTTGGGTCAAGGGCACCGATTTCGGTCGTGACGTGCTGCCCGACGTCAACAGGATGATGGCGTCGTCGTCGGCCGTCGCAGCCGGCTCGTCGAGTCGCGGTGGACGCGTTGCTGCGCCGTGAAGGTCGAATGCGCCCAGCCCCTCGCCGGGCCGCGGCGAAAGTTCGATGACCGGGATGCCGAGCATCTCGGCCACGTCGCGCCCGGGTGCGCTCGTGCCTGCGAGGCTCAGCAGCGCCGCCAGCCGAAGCTCTGGGAAATAGCGTTGGCACTCGTCGGCCGTGAATTTCGGATTGAGTGGAACACAGACGGCACCGGCCGCCGCCGCGAGCACTGCGATCGCATTTTCGGGCCCGCTCGGCATCAGGACCGCGAGCCGGTCGTGGCGTCCGATCCCGAGCTGTCGCAGCCCGAGAACGATTTCGTCTATGCGTGCGCGGAGGGCGCCATAGGTGAGCGGTGGCTGGCCAATGGCGAGAATCGCCTTACGCCGGGGCGCGGTCCGTCCGAAATGCGAGATCATGCCCTCGATGGACGAGAAGATGGGGCGAGCGGTCTTGCCGCCTGCCGCTCCCCGTTCCATTGGGCCGACCGTCTTCGACACGCCCGCGGGCGCTTTCCGAGTGTGCTGGCGAGGTGGTTTCATCGCGTATTACCGGGATGCTTTTTGTGCTTTTTCACAACGGGTCTGTTTCGCGAGCGCGCCGCAACCTGACGCGTGCGAACGCGCTTCGCTGAACCGGCTTCCGGCTCGCTCTGGGCACCTTTCCGCGCCGGCTCGCCCCGAGATGGATCGCCGTCGCGGACATGCGCGAGAAGATCGGCCAGCAGGTCGCCGCCAAGGCTCTCGGAGGCAAGGCGGTCGATCCACGAGAGCGGCGCTTCCAGCGATTCCAATTCCTGATCGGAATAGGCGAGGAGCTGCCGATAATATTCGTCGGCATCTTCGCGAAACAGATCCCGCACCAGGCCGCTCACGAGCCGTCGCACCCCGTACTTTATTCCGGTGATGGCACCGCCGGTGAGGCCGACACTGGGCATCGCACCGAATGTGTAGTTGTGCAGCCGGCCAAGATAGGGCGCGCCGCCCGGCTCTCGCTCGGTGAACTCGAAGGCGGGCCCAAGATAGGGATGCCGCGAGAGATGATCGCTCTCTTCGCCCGGCGGCGGTTTGAACCTGTCGCGCCACAGCGCGATGTTCGAGACGATCGGCGCAAGCTCGGGCCGCGCCGAAAGATCGGTCTCGAAGCCGGTGGCGAAGATGATGAAGTCGAACGTGAAGGGAGCACCGTCGGTCTCGACGGTTGCGACCTTGCCGTCGTGGCGGACCGAGCGCCACCGACAGTCGGTGTGCCAGGCGAAATGATCGAACTTGCGACAGCGCCAGAAAGTCTCCTGCGGGGGAGGCATCGGCGGCTTCTCCAAAATGTAACGCATGAAGCGCCAGCGCTGCAGGTCATCGAGCTCGCCGAAGTGACCGAGCATGCCTGAGAAATTGGTCCAGATGAGGGGATTGACCCGCGGGAGCTCCGCACGGCGCAGGCACAGGTCCACACTCGCCGCCCCGGCTTCGAGCGCGACGGCGGCATTGTCGAAACCATTGGCGCCGGCCCCGAGCACGCCGACGCGCTTGCCCTTGAGCCGACGGAAGTCGATCTTGTCGGACGAATGGGCCCAACGTTCACGCGGGAGATCGGCGACGAGGGCGGGCGGGGCTCGCCAGGAACCGCTGCCGTCGATGCCGGTCGCGAGAACGATCTTTCGCGCTATCACGTGCTCGCTCCGACCCCTTCGTCGCAGGTGAGCACGCAGGAGGTCGCCGGCCGGTTCGATAGCCGTGACTTCGGTATTGTTTTCGACAGGAAGGGCGAGGACGTCGCGATACCAATCGAGGTAGTCGCGCCATATCTCCGGAGGGATCGCGCTGATGCGTTTCCACGCGCGGACCCCGAATTTCGCCTCATACCACGCCTGAACGGTGAGACTCGGGAGACCGAAATCGATGCCGGTCACCTCTTTGGGCGTTCGCAGCTGCCTCATGCGGGCAAATCGGCGCCACGGGCCCTCCAGCCCACGTCGATTGCGATCGACGATCCTGACGTTGGTGACGCGCTCCAGCTTGAGACCGAATGCGGTCGCAAGGCCCGCTTGCCCGCCGCCGATGATCAACACATCGAGCGCCGGGGCATCGTCGCGGTAATGCGGGATCGTCCACTCGCGCGAGGGATAGGTCAGATATGCGAGGTCGCGTCGCACCCGTTCGGAGAGCTTGGCAACACTCATGTTTCACGCCTTCCCGATCACGCCCTTGCGAACACGCGTGTCCGCGGTTGCGGCGAAGCACAGGTTGTCGAAGGCCGAATCGGCCACGGTTGAAAAATGAGCGGCAGGCTACGGCCGCTGCCGTCGGCGACAGCCAGCCGGTGCCGCGGAGATGGAGAGAACTTCGAAAAGCACCAGCTGTTCGGATCGTCACCCAAATCGCGCGAAAACGAAATCGCGAGCTTTTGCAGCGGTGCGACGTGTATCGCGAATCCATCGAGGGGCAGCTGCAAACCCATGCCGCGGGCTTTCACGTACGCCTCTTTGAGCGTCCAGATGTCGAAAAACCGGTTCTTCTGTTGTGCGGGCGGCAAGGATGTCAGGCTGGCAAGCTCCAGCGACGAGAAGAACGTGCGGGCAATCTCGAGATGCGCGGCAGGCCGATCGGTCGCTTCTACATCGATCCCGATGCGCTCGCAGGTCGAGACCGCGCATGCAACGAACCCATCGGTGTGAGACAGACTGAAATGGAGAGGCTCGGCGCTCTGCGGCGTGGAGATGAAGGGCCGACCATAGCGGCCCCGCGCAAAGCGCCACGCCTTCGGAGTTACCTCGGGCGCAAAGCGTGAAAGCGCCGCGCGAACGAGGCCGTGGGCGAGGACATATTCGCGACGCCGTCGATCGAACGTGAAGCGCTCTGCCTGCTGCCGCTCGTCGGGGCACAGAAGCTCGGTGCAAGCGCTCCGGATGTCCGGGATATCTACGTCGTCGAGTGAGCCAAGAAAGATGTGAATTGCTGGATCGGTCATTGGAACGGATTAAAGAACTAAATCACTGGCGGAATGCTATCACACCAATGGGGTGCGACAAGGCACACCCGCTCTTCCACCGAGAGTCTTGCCACAGATATCCCGCGCCATCTGGGTTGGCCGGTGACCTGATCGGGGACCGCCCCGGGCAGATCACGAGATGCGCGATCCGCGATATGGTGGGTGCCGGCTTCGGGCTTCGCGGCGGGCCGAGCCTTGCCCGCAGGTTCGAGCCATTACCTTTGTCGTCCGGGTCTGATTCGTTCGAAGCGAACGCCCTGCGCGATCACGATTCGCGACCGGTATCATCCAAACTTGGATGAGGCGTGTCGACCTGGAAGGGCAAACATTTCGCGACTGCTTATTTGTTGTGCAATCCGTTTCCGTGCTCAATTTATATAAGATCATACATGGACCCCTATAGATTTTTTATGTAGGAATCCGGAAGTGTTCCAGTGTTCGGGCAAACTGGAAGGGCACCGTATCCGCACAATGCAGCCAGCATCCGGGGCCAATAAGGACATCCCCGTCCTTCGCGCAAGTCATTGGGGGGGTGGGCAAAGTTCTGTCTGGCGGGCGACGCGGAGGATCGGCTTGGCGGCGCGCTGCCGTATTGCAGCGCACTCCAGCGCGAGGCTCATCGGGCTCGATCTTCGCCGGCTCTGGAAGGCGGCGCATATAGGGACCGTCGCCGCGGCAGATATGTCCCCTGTCAGGGCTGCGCCAGACGCCGACCCCGTCGTCGGAAGGGGCAGTGCGCTCCTGCGGACATTCCTGACCGATTTCGTCTTCCCGCTGCTGATGGTCGGTGCAATGTCGCTCGTCCTGGGGGTGGCGACGCGGTACGCCTCGTTCGAACTTCATTCGACGCTCTATCTGATCCCGGTGATCATCTCGGCAGTCCGCTGGGGAATCCGCTCGGCCGTGGTCGCTGCGCTCGCGAGCGTCGCTGTTTTCGACTTCTTCTTTCTCACGCCGTTCTACAGCTTTTCGATCGCCGACCCGAACGAGGTCGTCGACCTCGCGGTGTTTCTCGTGGTGGCGCTGGTGACTGGCAACCTCGCCGCCGCGTTGCGGCGCGAGGCGGATCGGCTGCGGCGGCGCGAGCGCGACGTCCACAATCTCCATCTGCTGTCGCGGCGGCTTGCGCTGTGTTCGACGGACATCGATCTCGTCGCGGCGGTGCAGGACTATCTGACGAGCCATCTGGGCTGCCGGGCGTTCCTGATCCAGTCGCAGCAGGAGGCCGGAGTGGTCTCGATCGACGATCCCGCCATCTCGACACGGCTCATTGCGAAGGCGGCGGAGATGGTCGCCGAAGGGGACACGCGCTCGCGCCTGCTGGTCGATCCCGACCTCCGTAGCGTTTGGGCGCTCAAGTCGATCGCGACCAGGACCGCCGACCACGGCGTTCTTGCGGTCGATCTCGGGCATCAGTCTCCGCGCGAGGCGGGCGAGCTCAATGATCGCGTGGAGGCTATCCTGTCCGAGGCCGCTGCCGCGCTCGAGCGGATCGACGCCGGCGCGGCGTTTGCCAACGCGAACCAGCGGCTGCAGTCGGATTTCCTCAAGAGCGCCCTCATCGGCAGCGTCTCGCACCAGCTGCGCTCGCCGATCGCCTCGATCCTCGGGTCGACCAGCGTTCTCGACGGCATCCCGGCATTGCGCGACGACCGCCGTATCCGCTCGCTGGTCGACGGCATGCACCGCGAGGCGAAGCGCCTCGACAGCGACATACAGAACCTGCTCGATACCGTGCGCATCACCGATTCCGGGATCAAGCCGGTGCTCGAATGGGCCGATCCCGCCGACCTCGTCACCGCGGCGATCCGGCAGCGATCCCATCGGCTGGACGGACACAAGCTTGTGGTCGATGTCGAAGACGCGCTGCCGTTGCTCAAGCTCGAACTCAGGGTCTGGTCGAGCAGGCGCTCGGCCAGGTCATCGAGAATGCCGGCAAGTATTCTCCGCTCGGCTCGACGGTCACGATCGCGGTCAGGGCCGAGGCCGACGAGGTGGTCATCGCGGTGGCCGACGACGGCATGGGGCTTCTACCCGACGAGGCCTCATCCATGTTCAAACGGGCGTTTCGTGGCCGCCGCCAGCTCGGTTCGACCCCCGGTCTCGGTCTTGGCTTGTGGATTGCAAGGATATTCGTTGCCGCGAACGGCGGAGCCATCGCCGCGCACAGTTCCGGTCCGGGAGGTGGAACGACCGTGACGATACGTTTTCCGGTTCATGAAGAGGCCACGGCCTTGACCCATGTCCAAGTCTCCTAATTCCGTACTGGTCATCGACGACGAGCCTCAGATCAGGAGGTTCGTCAGCGCCGGGCTCGAGCTTCATGGCTTCTCCGTGAAGGAGGCTGGAACCGGCGCGGCCGGACTGAACACCGCCGCCCATATGCAGCCCGACGTGATCGTGCTCGACCTCGGGCTGCCGGACATGAGCGGCATCGAAGTGCTCGAGTCGGTGCGCGCGTGGTCGAACGTGCCCGTCATCGTGCTGTCGATCGAATCGGCCGAGGAGCAGAAGGTGATGCTTCTCAAGCTCGGCGCCGACGATTACATCGTCAAACCGTTCGGCATTGCCGAGCTTGCCGCACGTTGCGAGGCGGCGCTGCGCCGCTATCACAAGAGCGCCGACAAGAATCCGATCGTGCGGACCGGGCCGCTGATGATCGACCTCGTCTCGCGTTCTGTGACGCTCGGTGAGGAGCGCATTACGCTCACCCGCAAGGAATATCGGTTGCTGCACATCCTTGCCTCGCACCTCGGCTTGGTGGTCACGCACCAGCAGCTGATCAAGGATATCTGGGGCAGGTCGCAGGGCGACAACGTGCAGTACCTGCGGATGCTGGTGCGCAAGCTGCGCCAGAAGATCGAGCTCGATTCGAATCAGCCGAAGTTCCTGATGACGGAATCAGGCGTCGGCTACCGGCTCGAGCGCCTCAAGCAGGAGGATTTAGCCGCGCGCTGAGCGTTCGAGCTCTGCGAGGGCCGCGCCGTCCGGTGCGTCCGGCCGCTCGGCCGTGGCGAGCGCATCGCGGCGGCGCTTTGTATCGGGATAGAGATAGCACTCGATCAGCCGGGGCCGTGTGTGGGGGACAAGCTCCTCGCGGATCATCTGCGCTGTCTTGCGCTCGCCCGGATAGCGGTCGCCCCAGCCGGCGACACCGGTCGCGAGGATCTCCAGCGCCAGGATCAGCGTCGCAATGCCGATCAACCCTTCGTTGGTGCGCTTTGCGCTTCGCGACGAAGTCGACGCCTTGAAAAGCCGGTTGAGGTGCGCGTCGGATTTGATGAGTTTGCGGATTTCCGGATTCCAGAGGATGTCGGGAAGGGAGGAATATCCGTTCATCTCATGGTAGCGGATGATGAACGGCCGGCATTTCTCCAACAGGTCCTGCGGCAGGAACGAAAAATCGGTCGCGCGGAGAGCGCTGCTGCCCGCCCGCATTTCACGGCGCTCGACCGCAGCTTGACCCGACATTCAAGGCATCTCCGATGGACGTCGATGCAATTCTATGGAACGGGAGCATAGAATTTCGATCAAGAAATCAGCTGAAATAAATATCTAAACGATATAATTCCGGAATCTGGTCCGCGCTCCAAAAGCGAAAGGCCCCGGGCAAAGCCCGGGGCCTTTCCCACCGCAGCCCCCACGCGATCAGAATTTGTAGCTCATGCCGAAGCGCGCGACGCTCATCTTCGGCGCCGTCCAGGTGAAGCTCGACGGGTTCGCCGGGAATCCGGGCGACGTCGCGAGTGCGCTCTGGCCGCTCGAGAAGTCGTAATACAGATATTCGACGCGGAATAGCAGTCCGAAGCCAGTGAAGGGTGCCCACTCGAGGCCGCCGCCTGCGACCCAGCCGCTGGACGTGTTGTTGAATTGAGCGCCGGCCCCATAGCCGATTCCGTTGGAGAAAACGGTGCCGCTGTACTGGATCTTTCCCCATGCGCCGCCGCCGGTGCCGTACAGCATCAGGTTCGGCCAGATGAGGTAGCCGAGGCGACCGCGCAGCGTGGCGGCCCACTCCACCTCCGAATTCATGGCTGCCGACGAGTTGGGAATAATCCCGCCGCCCGGAAACGTCGTCCAAGCCTGATTGAAGGCGCCGGTCGCCCGCATACCGGTCCAGTCGCCCTCGATGCCGGCGACGAAGGCCGGCATGAATTGATAATTGTAACCCGCGAAGAACCCGCCTGCGAAGGCGGACCCACCAGTGTTGCCGGAGACCGGATTGACGCCGAGGGCTGCCGGCGAGGGGAGGGGCGACCAAGTCGAGGTGTTGTCCGACCACGCACCGCCGACATCGCCACCGAAATAGACGCCGGTCCAGGTCCACGGCACCACGACAGGGCTCTTCACATACGGGGCCAGATCAGCCGCCATGGCAGGCATCGCCAACGCGGTTGAGGCCAAGGCTGCAGCAATAAACCGTCTCATATGTATCCCCTCTTCCATCGTGCGGGCCGACCCCGGCGCGCACGACCCCCGCTGAGCGCTTATTGGGAACTTAGCTCCGCAATATTCGCTCTTGCGGCGCGAGAGGGCGAGGTAAAGTTTTGTGCAATCGACATTATCGGGGGGACCGTAGCGGCAAAGCCACAGTGGGGTGGAGTGCGGCATTGAATTGCAACTGCGCGAGAAAACAGACGCTTGTTGTCCCGCCAATCTCGCTGGTGCTTTGCCGCCGCGAGAATAACTGACGCCGGACAAGTTTCCCTGCTCCTCACGAGACTCCTATTTTTTGTCGATGCGTTCGACAGTCTGCCGATGCGTATACCCGGTTGCGGACTCTTTCGGATCATGCTCGAAATCGCCGCGAACGCGATCCGGTTCGGTCGCGCAGTCGCAAGGCGAGGAGAGGCATGACCCGAAGGATGGTCTCGAACGGGCCCTTTGCGCGAGGAGCCAGGGCAATCCGCGCGCTGGTGCCGGGCATGCTTCTCGCATTCCTGCTGTCGTGCTCGCCCTCCGGGACGCCCGTTCCCCAGGCTGACTACGCCGCCCGGATCGTAGGCGGATGGCAGGGCACGGTCGGGGATATCAGCGAGACGATCACGTTCAATGGCGACGGCAAGTTCGTGAGCGAGGTGCGGCCCCGAGGCTTCATCAGCAACACGCTCGGGCAGGGCGTCACCGGCACGGTGCGCGGGACGTGGCAGATCAGCGGCAACGCGATCACGCTCAACGTCACCAGCGCGCAGGATGCGCGGCTCGCCGACATCGCGACCAAGAGCACGATCGAAAAATTCGAGCCGAACGAGATCGTCGTCAAGAGCGACAGGGGAGATACGTCGACCTTCCGGCGACTCCTGTGAGCGCGCGGGCCACAACGCCGTTTCCGCATGCCAGCTGATTGATCGCGAAGCTCTTTTCCTGCGCCGCCGGGGCGTGCATATAAGAAAGCGATGAGCGCTCGTGCACAGGCGGCCGATCGAGACGAAACGGCGGTGCTCGCGCGTGCCGGCATTGCGCCGGGCGCGGCTGCGGCATTTCTTTCGTCCCGGCCTCGCATCGGCGGCGATTTCGGAGCGGATTGCGCCGCGTTCTCGGTCTACTGGCAGCAAGCGGCGACGCTGCGCACCACCCTGCCGGCAAAGCTTGCCCGCAACTGCCGACCAGGCGGCCGCCTGCGATCTGATCCTGCGCATGGCGCGCGAAGCCCGCGAGGAGTTCCTCGCACGCCACGTCGAGACGCTCTATCGCAAGCTCACCAGTGGTTGCAGCCGCTTTATCCGCGCCGAAGACCTCGTCTACGAGGCCGCGGGCGCAGTTCCCGGGCTGGTGCCGACCGCTGCGGAGGTGCGCCGGGAGGCAGCGCAGCCGCTGAAGGGCATGGACGGCCTCGAGATCGACCAGGGCATCCTGCTCTCCCATATCTTCGCGCACGCCGCGTGCGGGCGGCATCTCTGCCATGCCATGCTGCTGCCGCGTCCGGAGACCTGCGAGCGTCTCTCCGAGCTGACCGTCCGCGGCATGATCGATTTCGGCGCTGCGGCGGTGTCGCGCCTCGGCCGGGCCTCGCTGGTCGAGATGAAGCATCCGCGTTTCTTGAACGCACTCGACGACACCACCCTCGACGCCATCGAGGCGGCGGTCGATCTCGCCATTCTCGATCCGCGCAACCGCCATCGCAGTGCTGCGCGGCGGCTTCGTCGACCATCCGAAATATTCCCGCGTGTTTTCGTCCGGGATCAACCTGACGCGGCTCTATCGCGGCGAGATTTCCGTATCTCTTCTACATCAAGCATATTCTCGGCTTCGAAAACAAAATGCTGCGCGGGCTTGCGCGGCCCGACAGCCCGCCTGACGAAGCCACCGGCTCGACCACCGAGAAGCCGTGGATCGCCGCGGTCGACGCCTTCGCCATCGGCGGCGGCTGCCAGCACCTTCTGGTCATGGATTACGTGCTCGCGGCATCGGATGCCTACATGACCCTGCCGGCACGCAAGGAGGGGATCATCCCCGGCGCCGCCAACATGCGGCTGCCGCATTTCACCGGCGACCGCATCGCGCGCCAGGCGATCATGTACGGGCGCCGCCTCGACTGCGACAGCCCGGAAGGGCGGCTGATCTGCGACGAGGTGGTGCCGCCGCAGGACATGGATCATGCGCTTGCGCGGGTCATCGACGGGATGACGAACTCCGGCGTGGTCAGCGCGGTCGCCAATCGGCGCGGTTTCCGCGTCGTGCAGGAGCCGCTCGACACGTTTATCGCCTACCTCGCCGTCTACGCCCGCGAGCAGGCCTATTGTCACTTCAGCCCGGCGCTGATCGACAATCTCGAACGATACTGGGACGCCCGCAATCGCAATCCCTGACCGCAACGGGAGGAGCCGAGCATGACGATCGCGACCACCCGCCAGTCGGCGGCTGCAGCCGAGAGCGCTCCGCTTCACCGCATCGTCGTGGTCGGCGGTGGCGCCGGCGGGCTCGAGCTCGTCACCCGCCTCGGCGATCAGCTCGGGAAGCATCACCGGGCCGAGGTCGCGCTCGTCGACAAGGCGCGCGCGCATTTGTGGAAGCCGCTGCTCCACGAGGTCGCCGCCGGCAGCATGGATGTGTCCCGGCACGAGCTCGATTATCTCGCCCAGGCTTACTGGCACGGGTTCCGGTTTCGCTACGGCGAGATGATCGGACTCGACCGGACGCGCAAGATGGTCAAGCTCGACGCCAAGTTCGACGAGGAAGGCCGCCCGATCACCCCGGTCCGCGAAATTCCCTACGACACTCTGGTCATCGCGGTCGGCAGCGTCTCCAACGATTTCGGCACGCCCGGCGTCAAGGAGCATGCCATATGCCTCGACACCCCCGACGAGGCCCAGCGCTTCAACCGCCGCCTCGTCAACGCCTGCCTGCGGGCGCACACCCAGGCCGAGCCGGTGCGGCCGGGCCAGCTCCATGTCGCGATCATCGGCGCCGGCGCGACCGGCACCGAGCTGTCGGCGGAGCTTCACCGCACCGTGCGCGGCGTGGTCGCCTTCGGGCTCGACAAGATCGATCCGGAGAAAGACATCAAGATCACGCTCATCGAGGCGGCCGACCGCGTCGTTCCGGCACTGCCGCGGCGGCTCTCGGAGGCGACGGAGCGGCTCCTCGGCGAGCTCGGCGTCGTCGTGCGGACGAATGCGCGGGTGATGAAGGTCGCACCCGACGGCGTCCACCTCGCCGGCGGCGACTTCATTCCCTCCGAGCTCGTGGTGTGGGCGGCCGGCGTGCGCGGTCCGGATGTGCTGAGACATCTCGACGGCCTCGACGTGACCCCGTCGGCCCAGCTCGTGGTGCGGCCGACGCTGCAGACGACGCGCGACGACAACATCTTCGCCATCGGCGATTGCGCCTATCTGGTGCCCGACGGCGAGACGCGTCCGATCCCGCCGCGCGCCCAGGCGGCGCATCAGGAAGCCTCTCACCTGGTGCGGCAGATCAAGCGCCGCCTCGCCGGCGAGCCGATCGAGCCCTTCGTCTATCACGACTTCGGTTCGCTGGTGTCGCTCGGCGAATTCTCGACCATCGGCAGCCTGATGGGTTTCCTCGCCGGGCAAGGGCATGCTGATCGAGGGATACTTCGCGCGCCTGATGTACCGTTCGCTCTACAAGATGCACGAAACGGCGCTGCACGGCCCGGTGAAGGTCGGCTTCGACACGGTGGCGCGCTTCTTCACCCGCCGCACCGAACCGCACGTCAAGCTGCACTGAGAGCCATCGGACTGCGAAGCCATCCGCAGCCCTCGAAAGCCTGTGAATGCGTTCAACGACCTCATCCAGCAGGATAGGTCGTTGATCATGGCCTTCGTGACGAGGCGTTCCAGGCCAGGTACAGACAGGCGCCTCCTCACAGAACGCGACAGACGGTGAGGAACCCGGGCCGCTCCTTGTTGGCGTCCGTGATCGCCTGCTCGGAGCCGAGCACGGCGACCCGGCCGTTCGCGGCCACTTCGTCCATGGCGTCGGCGAAATGGCGCAGGTCCGTGACCGTCGTCGCCGAGAATCTCCTCGCGCATGCGCTGGCGGTTCTCGTCGGTGTCGCCGATCAGGTAGCGCTGCATCGACGCGAAGCCCTTGGCGTCGGGCAGCCGATAGCTGTCGACCTCGCCGATGGTGCCGATGATGTTGCGCGTGAGCTCGGCGTGATCGAGGCTCGCGTTGCGCAGGAAATCGCCGGTGCGGTCGTAGACATTGAGCGACGCCAGCAGGTTGGGATCGCGGTACGAGACGAAGGTGAAGCCGCCGGAGAAGCGGTCGAACATGCAATGGCCGCCATAGGCGCCGCCCTGCACCCGGATCTTGTCCCACAGGTAGCTGGTGCGCAGATAGCGACGCGCCACGATGTGGCTGCCGTTCGGCTTGACGCCGACGCGATAGAGGTCGGCGCCCTTGCCGACATAGTTGACCTTCGCCGGGATCACGAGCCCTTCGGCGCGCGGGGTGTCGGCGACATGCCACGGCGCCCGCTTCGCCGTGCCGCGCGGCAGTGCGGCGAGGAATTCGCCGAGCTGCGGCTCGATGCGATGCCAGTCCGCCGCATCGGCGGTGACGTTGCACAGCATCACGGACCGATCGAGGAGCGTCGCGCGGATGCGCTCGAGCGCGGCGTGGATGCCGTCCCAGCCGGTCTCGATGTCGTCGACGAGCTTGCGCAGGAAGAACAGGTAGCTGATGCCGCCCATCTGCTCGTCGGCCCAGTCGGACTCGTAGAAGTTCGCGCGCAGCCGTCCGTCGACATAGCCCGAGCCGCCGGGGACGAGCCGCGACTCGACCGCCGCCTTTTCTTCGAGCGCGAGCTGCTGGAAGCGTTCGCGGTTGTCGAGACGCGCGCGCGTGAGGATGTCGCGCAGGATCGACAACATCTCGCCGGTCTGCTCCGGCAGCGCCTTGCCGCGCAGGTTGAACCAGGCCGCGCAGTCGGCGCGGCCGGGCACCGCCGAGGTCCAGCGCAGCGGCCGGATGCCGCCGGTCGAGCGGCCGATGCGCTGCGACAGGCGAACGAAATCCTCGTTGCCGACGCCGGTCTCGAGCAGTGCGCGGCCGAACAGCGACACGTAGGGAAGGAGGTCGGCCGGCAGCGTGTGCAGGTCGAAGCCGATGTCGAGATAGATGATCGCCGTTGGTGAAGAGGTCGTGATAGAGCACCTGCGTGCCGGCGAGCTCGAGCACCTCGATCGGGATCGTCTTGTTGCGCTCCGGCAGGTCGGCGATCTGCAAGGTCGGGATGGTGGCGAGCGCCTGCGGGGAATCCGGCGTCTCCTGGATGCGCTTGAGCGCGTGGGTCGCCTCGACCGCCGCCTCGACGTCCTTCCTGCTCATGCCGGCGCGGACCTTGGCGAGCCGCGCCTCCTCCTCCTTCGCCTCGCGCTCGGCCTGATCCTGGTCGGGCTTGAGGATCATCACGGTGCGATGCCGGCTGTCGACGAACTGCCGGCGCATGAGGTTCTCGAAATAGGGCTCGCCGGCGGCGACCTTCGCCTTGATCGCGGCGAGCGGCGCCTGAGAAGGCGAGCGGCGAGAGCGGATCGCGCCCGTGCAGCCAGGAGCGCAGCGAGCGCAGCATGAACACGATGCCGCGCGGAAACGCGCCGGTGTTGTTCTCGCGCAGATGGAATTCGACGGTGTTGAGCGCCGCTTCGAGCGTGGCGGCGTCGATGCCCTTGGCGGCGAGCGTCGCCATGGTGTCGAGGATCAGGCGCTCGACCTTGTCGGCATCGGCGGCGTCGATGCCCTTGAGGCCGATCGAGAACATCGGCTGGCGCAGGCCGTCGTCGAGCCCGGTGCCGGCGAGCGCCTCGCCGAGCCCGGAATCGATCAGCGCCTTGTAGAGCGGGCGCCGCGGCCGTGCCGATCAGGATGTGCTCGAGGATGTCGAAGGCGAGCGCGGTCTCGATGTCGGCGGGCTCGTCGAGCATCCAGTTGACCGTGAGCATGGTTTCGCGCGGGGCCTCGTCGCCCGGCGCTCCGGCGCGATCCTCGTTGCTCGCCGCATAGGTCCGCGTCAGCCGCTTCGGCTCCGGGAAGCGCGGCTGGAGCGGCACATCGAACTTCACCTCGATCGGGCTGAACTCTTTGAGCCGGGCGCCGAGCAGCCGCAGGCGCTCCTCGGGATCGTCGTCGCCGTAGAAGAAGAACTTCGCGTTCGAGGGATGGTAATGGCGCTGGTGGAACGCCTTGAGCTCGTCATAGGTGAGGTCGGGGATGTGCTTGGGGTCGCCGCCGGAATCGAGCCCGTAGGTGATGTCCGGATAGAGCGAACGCTGCGAGAGCTCGCGCAGCATGCTGTCGGGCGAGGAATAGTTCCCCTTCATCTCGTTGAAGACGACGCCCTTGTAGATCAGCGGCGCCTCGGGGAACTCGAGCTCGTAGTGCCAGCCTTCCTGCTCGAAGATCTGCGGCGTGAGGCGCGGGTGGAACACCGCGTCGAGATAGACGTCGATCAGGTTGTAGAAGTCCTGGACGTTCTGGCTCGCCACCGGATAGCAGGTCTTGTCCGGGAAGGTCATCGCGTTGAGGAAGGTGTTGAGCGAGCTCTTCATCAGCTCGACGAACGGCTCCTTGATCGGGTACTTGCGCGACCCGCACAGCACCGAATGCTCGAGGATGTGGGCGACGCCGGTGGAGTCCGTCGGCGGCGTCGCGAAGCTGACCCCGAACACCTTGTTCTCGTCGCTGTTCACGAGCGAGAGCAGCTCGGCTCCGGTTGCCGCGTGACGGTAGAGCCGCGCCTTGGAGTTGATCTCCGGCACGTCATGTTCGCGGATGAGCTCGAAGCCGTGGGTCGCCGTCATCGGGGGGCCTTTCGGGCGGGAGTGCAATCCGGCGAAGATAGTTGCGCCGCGCCGTTTTGGAAGCCCTCGTCAGCGGGGCGGCTGGGACGCCGCAATGTCGCGATACCGCACACAAAACGCCGCAGGGGAGGGCCCTGAGAGCGAAGACGCGTCCGCCTCGCCAGAACGTGACAAGTCAATCCGCGACGCAGGCTCGACCCGGTGCGGACGTCTCTCTGTTCGCGGGCAAGCGAGCGCCGCTTCAGCGGCAGACGATCACCAGCATGCCCGGAGACCCCGGATAGGCCATGCCGAAGTCGTCCTGCCGGCCGCTCGCCACCGGCTGGCACCAGCGGCCGGGATCGCCGAGCCGGGTGCGGATGCGCTGGTGCTCGGCTTCCCGCGCGAGCTCGCGCCGCATGTCGTAGACGTCGAGGCGGTTGGGGGCGAACGCCCCGCTGAAATTCGGCGGGCGTCGCACAAAGCCGGGGGGAATGCCGCGTCGGCGGCGAAACCGGGAGCGGTCGCGAGGATGACAGCTACCAGCGTGACTGCTGCGAGCGCGCCAGCCCGCGAGCGTGACAGCGGAGAGCAGGAGTGTGGTCGAGAGCAAGGCCTTCATGGAACCCTCGTCGGCAGGCCCGTCCCCCAACGCGACTGGCCCGCGCCGGCTCCTTATGAAGCACAATGATCTTACCAAAGGCTATCCATGCGTAGGTATAGACCACGCCGTTTTCGGCTAATGAAGGGGCGCACGGCGATCCCGCCGGGGCCGCATGCAAGTCTCTCCATTGACTGACCGGTCCGCGTCGGCAGACTTGCGACCCGTACGGCAGCAAAGGCGGGGAGGACTGACATGACGGCAAGCGATCCACGGCGGCCAGGGTGCAAGCCGCGGCATCGCCGGCGCGCCGCCGGCGCATGGTCTTCACACTATCGCTCGTTGGCGCCTTGAGCTTCGCTATTGTGCGCCAACGCATTCGCGCAGGACCAGGTCGCGGCCGGGGAGGCGGCCTGGGACAAGGCAGGATGCCTGCAATGCCATGGCTCCACGGGCGACGGCGGCGACGGCGGCGAGTTTCCGGCCGGTCCGAGCCTGCGCAAGACGCGGCTCGACCGCGCGGCGCTCGTCGAAGCGATCAGCTGCGGGCTTCCCGGCACCGCGATGCCGTCCTGGCTCGACGGCGCCTACACCAAGCGCGCCTGCTACGGCTTCCCGCCCGGGCCGCCGCCGGCCGAGATCACCGCGACGCCGGTGCTCAGCGCCGCCGAGATCGAGGCGCTGGTCGACTTTCTCGCAGCGAAGTTCATCGGGCATTAGCGGCTGCGTCGGTCGCAACCGCCTCCATGCGCGCCGAGCTTTCGAACTGGTTGACCGTGGGGAGCCCGGTGTTGGGATCGACGAGCGCCTGGCCGGGCTTGTAGTAGTAGCGGCTCTCCACCACGACGTTCTGGCCTTCCTCCGTTTTGCGGCAGCGCTCCTTGACGAACAGGCCGGTGATCGGCGTCTCCCCCGCGCCAGGAGGCAAATCTTCGCAGGTCCAGCCGTCGACGCCGAAGCGCGCCTTGAACGCGACGGCGATCGTGTAGGCGTTCATGCGCAGCTCTTCGTCGGCATGCGGATCGGTGATGATGCGGTAGCCCTGCACGAGGCCCTTCGGGTCGACGAGCAAGGAGAGGATCACCGGCTGGCCGAGCACGACCATGGCATTGCTGCGGGCGATGGCGTCGGCATCGCGCGCGGCGCGGGCGATGTATTCGAGCTCGTCGTCGTAGCGGAACCAGATTTCGCGCAGCCCGCTCGCCTCCGCGCGGCACCGTGCGAAGTTCTCGAAGGCGCCGATCTGGAGACCGGGCGGGCCGCCATTGGTGCCGCAGGCGGGATCGACGAACGCCTCGTCCGGCAACTCGCCGACCGGGGTGCCCGGCTTGACGTCCCAGATCTGCGGCGCTGGCGATTGCGCCGACGCGGCGCCCGCGCCGGCGAACACCATCGCCATCGCGAGCGCCGCGGTGCGCATCACAGGCCGAACACCATCAGGATCACGTTCTGCCCGAGCGCGGCGGCCTCTGGAAACGAGCCTTCGTCGCGGCCGAGCCGGCCGCCGAGGATCAGCGCGATGTACTGCTTGCCGTTGACCGAATAGGTCATCGGCGCGCCGGCGAAGGCGGTCCCGGTGTCGAAGCTCCACAGCTCCTTCATGCTGTCCTTATCGTAGGCCGCGATCTTGCCCATGATGTCGCCCATGAACAGGAGATCGCCGGCGGTGCCGAGCACGCCGGAATAGGCCGGGTAGTAGGACTCCAGCTTCTTCACCGTCTCGCCGGTGTGGACGTCGATGCCGCCGAGCAGGCCGTGGCTCACCTTGCAGTTCGGGATTGAGCACGCTGCGCTCGATCGGCTCGACGGCGTTGTCCTTGGTGTGAGCGCCGCAGAAGATTTCGCGGAAGCCGGTGCCGGCGAGCCCCTTTTCCGGATCGGCGGCGCCGCGAGTTGAAGTAGTTCGCTTCGCCGATCATGGCGTTGAAATAGACGAGGCCGCGCGTCGGATCGTAGGTGTTCGGCATCAGCGTCGGCATGCCGTAATGGGCGGGGCGCACGTCGATCGCCTTCTTGGCGTAGCGCACCGCGAGGCCGGCATAGTCCTGCACGGTCTTGGTCGCGTCGTAATCGAGCGGCCGCCCGGTCTTGGCATCGAGGCCGACGGTCCAGTTCACGGTGGTGAAGGGCTTGCCGAGGATGAACTGACCGTTGGTGCGGTCGAGCGTGTAGAAGAAGCCGTTGCGGTTGGTCTGCCCCAAGACCTTGCGCATCTCGCCGCCGATCGTGGTGTCGTAGAGCTGGGTGATGGCGACGGCATCGTAGTCCCAGGATTCGTTGGGCACCGTCTGGAAGTACCACTTGAGCTTCCCGGTGTCGGCGTCGATCGCGATGATCGAGTTGGTGTAGAGGTTGTCGCCGGGGCGGCCCTGCGGGTCGAACATGTGCACCGGGTTCGCCGTGCCGACATAGATGAGGTTGGTCTGCGGATCGTAGGACGGCTCGGTCCAGATCGCGCCGCCGCCGGTCGGGATGGTGCGCTTGTCGGCCCAGGTCTCGGAGCCGGGATCGCCCGGATTGGGCACGGTGAGGAAGCGCCAGATCAGCTTGCCGGTGTCGGCGGTGTAGGCGGCGAGATAGCCGCGGCCGTTCTCGTTGCGGTTGGCCTGGCCGATGACGATCATGTTCTTGATCGCGAGCGGCGCCGCCGAATGCCCCTGGTTGGGCAGCACGTCGGCCGCGGTGGTGTTGACGTCGAACACCACCTGCCCGGAATCCTTGTCGAGCGCGACGAGACGGGGGCTGTTGGTGTCGGCGTTGGTGTTGAAGTAGACGTTGTTGCCGAGCAGCGCGACGCTGTGGCCGCTGCGGCCGCCGCCCTGCGCCTTGGCGTCGAACTTCCACACCACGGTCGGCTTCTCGTTGCGCACGTCGTACTTCCAGTACTGTCTGCCACTGGTTGCCGACATACATGAAGCCGTCCTCGACCAGCGGGGTGAAATACTCCGTCGCCTTGTTCGGGCGGTTGGGGTCGCCGAGCGAGGCCATGAACTTGACCTTGAGCTGGCCGACATTGCTGCGGTTGATCGTGTTGAGGGTCGAGTAGTTCCAGTTGCTGTAATTGCCCATCCGCATCAGCCAGTTCTGCGGCTCGGAGGCGGCGTTGAGCAGGCGCTGATAGGTGACCTCCGCGGCCTGCGCCGGCGCGCAAAGCGTGATCGCGGTGCCGGCCAGAAGCACGGCAAGGCCCCGTCTCGTCATGTGATCCTCCCAGATTTTTTGTGTGATCGAAGACGGCAACGGTATCTCGAAGCGCGCAACGATATCATCGAGGCCCGGGAGCGTCGACAATCTGCGCGCACGCGCGGGCGTTGATCGTCACGGATGCACGCTGTTGTCCGGCATCACCGCGCCCTGGAACTTGGTGTCGGTCTGATTGGCGTTGAAGAGCTTCGCCGCCAGCAGGCGCGAGGCGCCGAAGTCGGCGCCGGTCAGATCCGCCTCGATGAGATCGGCCTGAAAAAGGTCGGCGCCGTGCAACGTCGCGCCGGCAAGCTTGGCGCCGGACAGATTCGCCCGGACCAGGCTCGCGCGGTCGGCGACGAGGCCGCTCATGTCGGCGCGCATCAGGCTCGCTGCATGGAGATTGGCTTCGGTGAGGGTGGCGTTGCGCAGGCTCGCATTGGTGAGCCGCGCCTCCCAGAGATCGGCGAAGGCGAGCGTCGCACCGTCGAGCTTCGCGACGGTGAGCCTCGCGCTCCCCATCAGCGCCGCGGTGAGGTCGGCGCGCGTGAAGTCGGCGCCGCTCGCCTCGCTCTGGAACAACATCGCCTGCACCAGTTTGGCGCCTTCGAACTTCGCTGCGGTGAGAATCGCGAGGTTGAGATTGGCACCCGCGAGGTTGGCGCCGGAAAGGTTCGCGCCGCGCAGGTTCGCGCGGTGGAAGCTCGCGTCGCGAAGATCGGCCTTCGAGAGGTCGGCGCCGGAGAGATCGTGCCGCTTGAGATTGGCGCCGGCGAGCGCCGCCCCTGCGAGATTGGCGCCGCGAAAAATCGTGCGCGAGAAGGTCGCGCCCTCGAGCTTCGCGCCGGCGAGGTTCGCACCGGTGAGGTCGCGGCGATCGAGATGCGCACCGGTGAGGTCGCAGCCGGGGCAATGGATCGTCGTACCGGCGAGAAACGCCTCGCGGTCCTGGGCCGCCGCACCCACGGTCCATCCCAGAGCCAGCAGCAGGGTGAGGCAAAGTCCTCTCACGACACCTCCCGGAACGACGGTTTTTCGTTTGCACCGGCCCATTCTACATGAATGGTTCGGGTCGGAGAACTTCGCGCGGCAAGAACGGAGAAGAGGACGGAGCACGAATTCGTTATGAACCGCGCCAAGCCGGAAGCAGCACGTTGTCGAGCAGGTTCCAGCGCGGCGTGTTGTCGGGGCGTGGCTTGCCGTCGATCCAATAAGCGAGCTCCGCGGCACGAAACCCGTTGCTCGCCCGCAACGACAGCCAGGTGTTCAGGTATCGGTTCAGCGTCGTCGCGCTAGGCTGCAAGAAGTACGCATAGAGCAGCGGCGCTCCCATGCCGCTGGCAGCAACGGCCGAAAATCCGTTGTGGCCTGACGCCCAGGCGCGGGCCTGATCGAGTGCCCACACCGCGGCGTCGAGCTCCGGGTGGTCGGGAAACTCGTCGTAGGTTTCGAGCGGCACGATGCGTGCTTTGGGAAAGAGCTGCTGGGTGAGGCGGAACAGCGCCCCGCCGCCCAGCACGCCGAGCGCCAAGCGCGGGTTGTCGGCGACCTCGCTGTAGTTGAGGAACCGGCTTGCCCGATCGGAGCGGGTGATGAAGGCGAGCGGACTCTCGAAATAGGGATTTGTGGACTGGAGATCCTCCAGCCGCTTGTCGGTGATATACGCGCCGGCCATCACGATATCGAGGCGCCGCGAGGTCAGGTCGTCCTCGAAGTGCTCCCATTCGATCGGCACGAGCTCCAGGCGAACGTGCAGATCGTGCGCCAGTCGGTAGGCATAGCTGATGTCGAAGCCGACGAGATCTCCCGATCGATTTCGGTATGTGAACGGGACGATGTCGCGCCCGTAGCCGACGCGAAGGGTCCGGCGGTCGCGAATGCCGTCGAGCGTGGCGGGACCGTCGATCGGCGGCAAGCGGCTCGCCGGCGTATCGCTGACGACGGCGTCGACCTCGGCGACCAGCGCCGGGTCGAGCGTCCGGGCGAGGATCGCTGCATTGCCGGGCGGTGGAAACAGGCCGTTCGACATCATGCGAATGCCGAACGCGGTGCCGCCGAACAGCACCGCGCCCACCACGAGTGCCGCGATCATCTTGGACGGGCGCGACACCGTGCTCCGGAAGTAGACGAACGGAACCGCAATCGCGACGAAGGCATAGGCGGACACCGAGAGCGCGACCTGGCCGTAGCGGGTGACGGTCATCGCCTCAACGTAGAGCGGCAGCGTGTCGTCGGGCAGCCCCAGCCATTGGCTCATGAAGGTCACCGAGCTCAGCGTCGTGCTCGGAGATCCGCTTGCCGAGAGGAGGGTGAAGGGGGCGAGCAGCGCCGTCTGCCACGCATGCAGCGTCACCTGATAGTGCTGACACGCATAGACGACGAACAGCGCCACGAAATAATTTCCGAGCGACGCGAACACGTAGGCAAGCGAGATCGTCGCGCGCGTGACATCCTTTGCCTCTTCGTCGCCGTGCCCCGCCATCGCGATCCGGCGTTCGGCAACGTCCTGGATCAGCGGCAGTGCGGAGGTCGGCAAGGTCGTCACCAGGGCGAGCACGAACGCCGGCTGAAGCTCGGCGAGAAGCTCGCGAGTTTTGGCCGGTACGATCGCCGACAGCGCGAGCGGCAACACGACGAACGCGAGCACGCCGGTGCCGATCAGGAACAGTCCCATGTACACGGCAAGCGCGCCCGCCATACGCGGTGCGATCGTTCCCGCCGTCGCGGCAAACAACGCGAACACACCGATCGGTGCGAGATAGATGACCCAGGCCCACACTTTCAGGCTGGCCCGCCTGATCTGTCTCCATGGTTTCGAGAAAGGAGGCCTTGGACGCAATCGTCTGAACCGCGAGCCCGAAGATGACCGCAAACACGATGATGGCCGGAACGAAGTTTTGGCTGAGCGCGTGGACGAGATTTTCCGGGACGATCGTCTGCAAGAGCGCCAGCACCGCGACGGGATGCGGCGGTTCGACTTCGACAGGAGGAGCGGGCGGAGGGATGGCCTGGGTGAGCACGAAGATCGTCGCAAAGACCGTGAACCACAGGAACAGATACACGCCCCAGCTTGCCCGCAAGAGCTGCCGCGCGCGCCCCGCCGCCAGGCTGCCCAGGCCGACGATCAACGAGCTGAGAATGTAGGGATAGACGACGCTCAGAAGCATCATCGCATAGACGTCGCCCACGGGCTTGAGAAGCGACGCGCGCTCGCCGAACGTGATCCCTGTAAGGATTCCGAGAAACGCGCCGATCAGCACCCAGAGCGGCAGACGTGCGGCGACAGTCCGGCCGCGCGTCGTCGGCGATGCGGTCTGCGCGGTTGCGTCCATGCCACGTCCTGTCAGCGATGCCGGCGTCTCTTAACATGGGGCATACGCTGGGGCGAGGTCTCGCGGGCTTGCACAGCGAGTTGCGGCTAGTGCCGGTAGCATGCGCTCGTAGGCGCGACGCCGCCGTCGCGCACGCAGACGCAAAGGGTTTGCTGGTCGGGACGTCGCGGAAAACCCGCCGAGAGAGCTGCAAGCCGGCGACTTAGCGCCGTTCGCCCTCGATCGTCTTCGCGCGGAATTTCGGACCAGGACCGCGCATGTAGTGGCGTTCGGGCCGATAGGAATTGAACAGCTCTCGCGTCAGCGCGCGCCACATGCGTTCAGCAGTCCGAAGTCTCCTGAGAAAGAGAGGCCTTTGCAACGCGAACGAACTCATGGCGTGCACTCGCAGAATTGAGCTTGCGGTCGATGATGCACTAAGCCTCCGCGCCTGAACGCAGCATGTCCGCGGCGTTAAACTTTGGTAAGCAGCGTTGCATGCGCGATCGCGGATGATCATGTGGCGGTCAACGCCGCGCAGGCTCGGCGAAGGTTGAGACGCTGTCCGGACATGATCACGCTTTCATCGCTCAAAACTCTGATCACGAATTGCGCTGCGGACGCGGCTCCGCAGAGCAAGGAAGAGAAGGCGAGGCTCGCCACCACCGCGCTGCTGATCCGCGTCGCGACCGCCGACAGCGACATGTCGGAGCGCAAGCGGAGGGGACTTCACGCCGTTTTGAAATCGGGATTCGAGCTCGACGACGCCGCCGCGACGCGGCTCATCGAGGATGGCCATGCGGCGGAACGGAAAGCCATCGACCTCTATCAATTCACGCGGCAGATCAAGGATGCCTTCGACGAAGAGGGCCGGCGTCGTGTGGTGCAAATGATGTGGGACACCGCCTACCTTGATGGCGGTCTCAACGGCTTCGAGGCGAACATCATCTGGCGCGCTGCCGACCTGTTGGGGGTCTCCACGCGTCAGCGCGTCGAGATGCGCCAGCAGGCCGCAGCCGACCGGTCCTTCCGGGTCGCCGGTTAGGTCCTGGGACGAAACGGTACTGCCGTCGGAAGGCCCGGAAAGGTGCATCTGCCCGGGTGAGCTGGGCACGCGCTATTTCGACGCGACGGTCACGCCCTTGAGGCCCTTCGCCTCGATGGCGCTCTGCACCACGCCGCTCTGCTTAGCTTCGTCGACCAGCATCGCGAGCGCAGCCTGCGCCGCGGCGGAGCGATCTTTTGGCAGCGCAGCCGCAACGCGAACCATTGCAAAGGCACCCGGCACAACCTTGGCGCCCGGCAATGCCTCGGCGATGGGATATCCGACGCCAGAGTCCGCGCCAAAGACGTCTACCTTTCCCGAGCGCAACAACTCGGCCGCATCCGCCGCAATGGTCGGGCTCAACGGAATACGGACGATTTCGGCGGCCTTGACCTCCCGCGTCAGCACGCGATCGGATGGCGCGCCGCGGATCGTGCCGATCTTCACACCCGTCTTGTCGACCGAGGCAATATCGGGGAATTGCTTTCCCGGTGCAGCGACATAGACAAGGCTGATGACCCAAAGGTCCGCCGTGGAATCCGCCTTGTCCGCAGGAGCAAGGACGCGCGGGCCGATAGCGATGTCCCATTCACCCTTGCCGAAGCTTTGTAGATAGGCCTCGGGACTCGGATACATGACCGGTTCAACGGCCGTGCCGAGCTTCTGTCCGATGAACCTCGCGATGGGCTCGGCTACGCCGCCGAGGACCGTGATGGCGATCATGCCGACCCGTAGTCGTCCGCCCGGCGCGATCTCGGACGTCGGCGCTGCCTGCCCGAACGCTGCGGCAGACAAGCCGGCGAGCAAAGCCGCGGAGAGAAGGATTCGCCCCAATTTTCTCTCTCCTCGACAGGAAGCACGAGCCCTGCAGCGAACCGTGCGCGAACGTCTTACTGCAGCGGGTCCGCCGGGACCTCGGCATCGTTCAGGGCGCCGGTGTTGTCCTTGCTGGCGGGGTGGTAACCGCGTCCCGCCGCAAAGGCGAGGTCTTCCACGCGCCGGCCGTGCAGCAGCCCCGGGAGACCTTGGTTGCCTTCGATGCAGCGCGGCTCGGTATAGAGCCTGTTCTCCTGATCGCTTTGCCTGCCGAAGTCCTGCTTGACGGTCCACGGCTGGGTCCACACGGTCGGGTCCTCGACCTTGACCTCGTAGGCGAGGGTGTTCGGCCCGGTGCGGGTCCAGCGCTCGACGAGATGCAGGTTCTCCCGCGATCCGAAGGCGTCGGTCTTCGGGCTGAAGTTGGTCACGTCGACGACGAGCGTGTTGCCTTCCCAGTGCCCGCGCGAGTCGCCGAACCACTGGCGGATGCCGGCCGGCAGATGCCGGCTGCCGTCCATCACGATGTTGCGCTGCCAGCCCTGTCCCTGGCCGACGTCGTAGAACATCGAGATGCCGCCCGGCGTCTGCACGATGCGGCGGAAACTGCCGGTGGCGCCGCCGAACTCGGGCAGTCCGCCGGTGAGGCAGCGCTCGGGCAATGAGCTCTCCTCCGGACCATCGTTGCGATTCATGCGCGCGGTGTTGTAGCGGGGAGGAGGCTTCGGTATAGCGCGGCGAAGTCGTCGGGTCGTATTTCCCGCCCGCGCAGCCGGGCAAATTCTTTTTACAGGTATCCGTCGATTGCAGCAGCGCAAGACGGAATTCGCGTTCGGCGGCCGCCGTCTTCTGGGCGTCCGGCGTCAGCGGCGGCATCCGGCCATTGGGCGGATCGACGATCTTGGACGTGCGCCCCCCGGTGCGCTTGGTCGTAAAGAACGTCGCCGCATTGTAGGCGCCGTTGATTTCACGCTCGGTCGCGAAGCGGTTGAGCACGGCCGTTCGCGCCTTGTCCAGATCGGCACGTTGCGCGTCGGTGAAGAACTCCTGGTTCCCAAATTTGGCGGGACGCTGGAGGGGCGTGTCGAATTCCTCTGTCCAGATGCCCTGCAGGTCGGGCTCGCCCCAGGGCGTCTTCAGCGCCGCGCCGGAGGCCGGCGGCGTCTGCGCAGCGGCCGGGGTGACGGACATCGAAGTGACGGACGCCGATGTGACGGCGATGGCAGCGGCGGAAATGGCAACAGTTACGATCGAGCCCGAGAAGCGGTCGCCCATGACGATCTCCTTTTGCCGGTATACTCCCTAGACCGAAGTTCCCCCATCAACGCGGATTGCCCCAAACTCGGTATGGAGTGTATCGCAGTTTGGAGCGCGGGAAAAAATGATTTTGCGATTGGCGGAGACTGGTCGCCGGGCGCCGGCGACATCCGCGCGGATCGGAACGGGTCGACCGCCAATAGAACCTCGGGCGCCGTAAACTGCACAAACGGCCAGGCGCAAAGCGCCCGCCCCGCGATCTGCCGCATGGACAGGCTCGAAATTCACGTTAATACTCAGGCGATTGTGCCTGCTGACATTTGCAAATCCGCGGTGACCGGTTTACGGAGCGGACACCATGCCCCGCCTGCGATCGACGATAGTCTCTACCCTCGTGCTCTTCGCGATTGCCGGGGTGACGCCGGCGCGGTCCGACGACGCCGCGACCTGCCGGACCTGGACCGGCCAGGAGGCGCTCGCCGCCTGCACGCGGATGATCACCTCGAACACGCTACGCGGCGCCGATCTCGCACAAGCCTACGTCTGGCGCGGCATCACCCGCGGGCGCAACACCGACGACTGGGACGCTGCGATCGCCGATTACAACGAGGCGATCAGGCTCGGCTCGAAGGACGCGGGCGCCTATGCCGGCCGCGCCGCGATGAACATCCGCAAGGGCGACATCGACCGCGCGCTGCCCGACCTCAACCAGGCCATTGCGATCGACCCGAAGCACACCGGCGCTCGTGGCGTCTTCGGCTACTACTACCTCAAGAAGGGCGACTATGGGCGCGCGCTCACGGAGGTGAACGAATCCATCCGGCTGTCGCCGCGATACCTCTATGCGTTCACCACGCGCGGGGAGATCTACGAGGCCAAGGGCGAGCTCAACAACGCGCTCACCGATTTCCGCACGGCGCTGAGCCTCGATCCCGACAAGAAGCAACGGGGAGGGCGGGAGGCCGACGACAGCATCCGGCGGGTCGAGGGCAAGCTTTTTGCCCTCGCTGGCGCCGACTGGGCGACCTGCCAGCGGGCGCCCAACCTCGAGGACGGCATCGCCGCGTGCACGCGCCTGATCTCGGCGAAAAAGCTCGGCGACGCCGACCTCGCCCGGGCCTATGCCTCGCGCGGTGTCGGCGTGGGGCGCTATCGCGGCGATTTCGATCTCGCCATCGCGGACTACGACGAGGCTCTTCGCCTCGATCCGAAAATCGTCACGGCCTATTCCGGCCGCGGCGGCAGCTACGTGCGCAAGGGAAAGTTCGACCTCGCGCGCCGCGATCTCGACGAGGGCTCTCAAGCTCGATCCCAACAACTCCGGCGTCCATAACGCGCTCGGAAACTACTACCTCGCCATGGGCGACTATGGTTCCGCGATTGCCGAATACAACACGGCGATCCGCATTTCCCCGCAATACCTCTATCCCTATCGCTCTCGTGCCGAGGCCTATGAAGCCCGCGGCGACCTCGCCGCTGCGCTCGCCGATTACCGTGTCGCGCTCAGTCTCGATCCCGGCAAGCAGCAGATCGGCGGGAAGGACGCCGCCGAGGGCATCGCGCGGGTCGAGCAGAAGCTCGCCGCGGCGGCCGACAAGTCGAAGGTCGCTGCGTCGAGCCGAAGGCACCTTCCGTCGAGTCGAAGGCCTCGCCCGCAGCGCCCAAAGTCGCCGCGCTCGGTCGCCGCGTTGCGCTCGTCATCGGCAACAGCAAGTATCTCTATGCCAATCCGCTCGCCAATCCGGCGAACGATGCCGCCGACATCTCGCAGATCCTGAGGAAGCTCGGCTTCGACGTGATCGAGGGCCGCGATCTCGACCGGCGCGGGATGGAGGACAAGATTCGCGCGTTCGGCCGCAAGCTCGAAGCGGGCGCCGACCTCGCGCTGCTCTTCTATGCCGGCCACGGCATGCAGGTGGGCGGCAGGAACTATCTCATTCCCGTCGACGCCAAGCTCGAGCGGTCCGGCGACCTCACGCTCGACACCATCGAGCTCGGCCAGATTCTCGCGCAGATGGAGGCGGACAAGCGGGTCAATCTCGTCTTCCTCGATGCCTGCCGGGACAATCCCCTGGCGCGGTCGTTCGCGCGCTCGCTCGGCACCCGCTCGGCCTCGGTCGGCTCGGGGCTCGCCCCGGTGCAGAGCGCGATCGGCACCTTGATCGCCTACGCGACCCAGCCCGACAACGTGGCGCTCGACGGCGAAGGCCGCAACAGCCCGTTCACTACGGCGCTGCTCAAATACATCGCGACGCCCAATCTCGAGATCGGCAGCATCATGAAGCGGGTGCGCGCCGACGTGATCGCGACGACCCGCGAGAAGCAGGTGCCGTGGGATCATTCATCGCTGGTCGGCGACGTCATCCTCGTGCCGTGACGGTATCTCGTGCCCCGACGATGCGGGCGTTGAGGGCTGCTCGCGGCCGCGGCTGTGGGCCTTGTCCGGCCGTTCTCCTCGTCAGCGTCCGGCTCGTGCAGGACGACGGCGTCGAGCGGCCCGAATTCGCCGATCCAGGGCGCACGGGCCAGCGCCCGGCAGGTGTCGGCATAGCCCGCCTGCCAGCGCGACCGGATGCCGGACGGGCTGAAGTCGATATCCTTGATGTGGCTTTCGTTCTCGAGGCGCGGCGCGAGCAGGCGTACGACGTGCATGCGGGTCGGGCAGCCAAAGGCAGCGAGCTCGCGCACCATGGACGACCGGCGCGCCTCGTCGGGAATGCATTTCGACCAGCTCGTTGATCACGTGACGCAGGCGGTGGGCCTCGCGCTGGCGCATGATGTGGTTGGCGATCCGGCTCGAATATTGGACGTCTTTCTGGCGATGGAGCACCTCCCAGATCGTGGCCGGCTCGGGACCCAGTCGGGTTCCACATGTGCACGGCAAAGATGAGCGAGTTGCGGCGCGGATCGTCGTCGAAGATCGCCTCGGTCGGCGTGTTCGAGAGAATGCCGCCGTCCCAATAGAGCTCGCCGTCGATGCGGACCGCCGGAAATGCCGGCGGCAGCGCGCCTGAGGCCAGGATGTGCTCGGCTTTGATCTCGGTTTTGCGGCTGTCGAAATAGTGCATCATGCTGGTCCGCACGTGGGCGGCCCCGACCATCAGGCGCAGGCTGTTGCGGTTGATGACGGCGAAATCGACGAGCTCGGAAAGTGTCTTGCGCAGCGGCGCCGTCGAATAATAACCCGCCGCATCGGTGCCCAACGGGACGTGAGCGCCGAGGAACGCCGGCGGATTTGCTTCGAAGAAGCCGGGAATTCCGCCGGTCATGGTCGCCCATGCCGAGAAGGAATCCACCACGCCCGACCACGCCGGCGGGACGCTCCAGAAAGCGTTGCGCTCGACGCGCCGCCAAAATTCGCGGAGCCGGTCGAGCCGATGCTCGACGGCGTTGCCGGCGATGATGGCGGCGTTGATCGCCCCGATGGAGGTGCCGATGATCCAGTCGGGCTCGACCTTCGCTTCGTGCAGAGCCTCGTAGACGCCGCCCTGATAGGCTCCGAGCGCGCCGCCGCCCTGCAGCACGAGGACGACCTGGCCGTTCGCCTGCTCGCGTATCACGTTGACGGCATCTAGCGGCGAACGATCCCACGACATGATCCGCTCCTCACGTTTTCTGCGCCTCGGCCGACGCCGAGCGTCTGCAGGCCGGGCGCGGCTCACAGTGCGCGACGGGAGACCCGGTCGGAAATGCCGATTGCCTACGGAGTCGATGCATCGCCACTATCGCCGCCGCCGCGAGACGTCGCGCGGTGGGCGACGTGGGCGCCCGGCCGGCAACCGGCTCTCAGCGCTGCTTCGCGTAAACGATCGCAACGCAGCCAAGAGCTCGTCGAGATCCATGCGCCGTCGGTAGTCGGGATCGATGTAGCGCGCCCTGACGACGCCGTCGCGGTCGACGATGAAAGTAGCGGGGATCGGCAGCATCCAGGCGTCGTTCCCCTGATAGGGGGCGATGTCGTACCCGCCGGCCTGCATCGCTTCGCGCTTCTCGTCACCGACCCAGAACAGCAGGTTGAGCTCGAGCGCGTAGGCGTTGTTGATGTCGGCAAGCACGGGAAACGGCGCCTTGGCGTAGGATTTCAGCTCCTTGCCGTAGCGAGACTTTCTCCGGCGAGATGGCGACGATCTGCGCCCCCAGGCTTTCGACCGTCGGGCGCGATCTCGGCGAGCCCGGCCACATTGAGCCGGCAGTAGGGACACCAGTGACCGCGGTTGAACGACAGGACGACGGGCCCGTTGTCGAGGAGATCGGTGAGGCGGACGAGGCGGCCGCCCTCGTCGGGCAAGATGAAATCCGGCATCGATTCGCCCGGCTTCGGGGCAGTCTGGCCGACATTGTTCGCCGCGAGCCGTGCAACCATGCGGTCGACCGTCGCCGCGAATTCCGGACTTACCCTGCGCACCTCGTCGGCAACCTCCTTCAGCCGCTCGCCGAGCGGCGCATCCATGTCCCGGCTGCGTTCGGTCGCCTCTTCGAGGATTTCGGCGAAAGTCTTCTCGGCCATCGGGCTTACTCGATCTGGATGAAGGAGCGCCGGCCCCGCCGTCCCGACCCCGACAACGCGGCCGACCGGAGCGCCTGGAAATTGTTATGCCGATCTCCAGCCGCGAACAATGCAGCGTATCCATAGCGCAAAGCTATCGTTCGCGGCCGGTGCCCCGGACGGACGGGCCGCCCGGCGATCTATAGCGAATGCCTATCCAATCGAGCGCCACACGGCATTGGCGTCCGGACGCCGACACGGTGCACCTATGGCGCACCACAGGGAGCGGCCAAGCGCTGCCCGACCGGAGGACGAAATGGCCGACCTCACGCTTGCTGCAAGCCGGCGGATCGCGTTGCCGCCTGCCCAATGGGCTCACGACATACGCAATTTGCTCACGACCATAGGACTTCATCTCGATTCACTCGAGCGACTGTCGGGTCCCCAAGGGGCCAAGGCAGCGAGCGCGACGCACACGCTGATCGCGCGTGCCGCGGTCATGTGCAGCGAGGCCGTCACCGTCGCCGAAGGCGAGGCTTCACGGACCCGCCGCCGTCCGTTCGACATCACGAGCACCGTCCGCCAGGTGATCGATCTTCTGGAGCCGCTCGGCCCCGAGGGATTTTCCATCGATCTGGGGAGCCAGGGATGCCAGCTCGTGCTCGGCAATCACACCGACGTGTTCCGCATCGTTTATAACCTGCTGCACAATGCACTCTCGGTCGCTCGCTCGGGTACGAAGCTGCGCCGGATCGATATTTCGATCGGAAGCGAGAGTGCGGTCACCGTCGTGAACATCGCGGATGATGGTGGCAGGCTGCCGGCACAGGCGCTCGCCGGGCTGTTTCGTGCCCCGACCGAAGCCGGCGCTGCCGGCGATCATGGCTTGGCGATCGCGCGCGAGCTGACCGAGCGCAACGGCGGAATGCTCACCTGCAAGACGTCGCGCAAGGGCACGGTCTTCCGGCTCGAGCTCGCGACCTGCACTTCGATCCGGGTCGCCGAGGGTCCGGTGACGCGCTCGCTCGGGCGCCGGGCGGGCGTTTGATCGCGCGAAAGTGTATCGAGACCGGGGGCGCGCCGCAGTAACGTGCTGCGGCCGGCGTCATCGCGCCTTCGTTGACATGGTGCACTGGCGGGATAGTCATGCCGCCAGGGCGATATCCATGGAAATGCATCAAATCCGCTACTTCCTCGCCGCGGCGCGCACGCTCAATTTCACCCGCGCCGCCGAGGAATGCAACGTCGCGCAGCCGTCGCTGACCCGCGCAATTCAGCAGCTCGAGGAAGAGCTCGGGGGCGACCTTTTCCGGCGCGAGCGCAAGCTTTCGCATCTTACGGACCTCGGCCAGCGCATGCTGCCGTTGATGCAGCAGTGCTACGACATGGCCCAGGGTGCGAAGTCGCTTGCGACCTCGATCAAGCGCGGCGAAATCGCTTCGCTGCGCCTCGCCTTGTCGCACACCGTCGATATCTCTCTCCTCGTCCCGTTCCTGTCGGAGCTCAACCGCGCCTTCAACGGGCTGGAGCTGAAATTCCTTCGCGGCAGCGGCCTGGAAGTGGCCGAGAAGCTCAAGCAGGGCGATGCCGAGCTCGGGATCGCCGGTCCGCTCGACGAATCATGGGCGCGGTTCGACGTCTGGCCGCTGTTCACCGAGAGCTTCTCGCTCGTGGTCAGTGCCGGTCATCGCCTGGCGCGCAAATCCGCCGTCGATCTCGACGAGCTCACTCAGGAGCGCCTGCTGCTGCGGCCCTATTGCGAGCAGGCCGAACAGATGGCGGCGCTCCTGCGCAGCCGCAGCATCAACTCGGCCCACACGCACGAGCTGTCGTCCGAGCGCGATCTGTTGTCGTTGCTGGAAGCCAATATCGGGGTCGCGGTCGTGCCGCGCAGCATCGCGGTTCCGGAAACCTTGACCCGGCTGCCGATCAACGAATTTCCGCTCAGCCGCACGGTGTATCTCTATGCGGTCGCAGGCCGGCCGCGCGGCGGACCGGCGACGACCCTCATGAAGCAGCTCAACTCCGCCGACTGGGCACAGTACGCGAACTGAATCGCGATCCTTGCCGCCCCGGTGCACGCGAGTTGCGCCCGCGGACAATGCAGCCGCCGTGAATAGCGCTCGGCTATCGACATCAAAGCAAGGCGGCATTTCCGTCGCCGCGCACGTTCGACGATGTTGGCGCCATCGCGACGGCCGATTTCCGGCCGGCGCACAATGCAGGAGCCGACACATGTCCAATCTCATCGACGCCGGCCGCGTGCCCGGCCGCATCGCCACCATCACCGGTCTCGTCTTTGCGTCGACCGTCGTCACGTCCGCGGCCTTTGCCGGCAGCTGCCCGGCCGACAAGATGAAGGCGGACGTTCGCGAGCCCGTCAAGTTTGCGGCGGTGGGCGTCACCGACACCACGCTCGGCGCCATCGATCTCGAGAAGGAGCCGGCCCAGATCAAGGATCGCCAGTTGCGATTCCGCAAGCTGACGATCGCACCGAACGGCATCGTGCCCTGGCACAGCCACGGCGACCGCCCGGCGCTCATCTTCGTCGCCGAGGGCGAGATCGTGGAATATGCCAGCAACTGCGAGGCCCCGATCGTGCACAAGGCCGGCGACATCCGTCCCGAGACCAGCGGCACCTCGCACTGGTGGAAGAACCTCGGCCACAAGACCGTGGTGCTCTACGTCGGCGATCTCCTCCACGACAAGTCCGACAAGAACATGTGAGCGCCGCGCTTCCTCCCGCGGCGTTCACGACGCCCCGCCAGTGCGGCGGGGCGTCCTCGCTCGCGCAACGATGAGAGCACACCCATGTCGCCGCATGTCGCACGCCGCAACGCTGCCATTGATGGGGGCGGAGAAGCACTCCGCCGGAGTCGTGGCGCGGTTCCTGGTCATTGCGCTCACCGCGTTTCTCACCGTCGTCGATCTCTTCGCGACCCAGGCCATCCTGCCGTCGCTGACGCGCGCCTATGGGGTCAGTCCGGCCGCGATGGGTTCCGCGGTCAATGCCAGCACGCTCGGCATGGCGATCGCCGGGCTCGTCGTCGCGGTGTTCAGCAAGAAGATCGACCAGCGCCTCGGCATTCTGCTCAGTCTCGTCGTTCTCGCCGTTCCGACCGCGCTGCTCGCGGGCGCGCCGAACCTCGCCGTGTTCACGGCACTGCGCATCGCCCAGGGTCTCTGCATGGCGACCGCCTTCACGCTGACGCTCGCCTATCTCGGCGAACATCCGAGTGCGGTCGACGCAGCCACGGCCTCGGCCGCCTACATCACCGGCAATGTCGCCAGCAATTTCGTCGGGCGGTTCGTCTCCGCGGCGGTGACCGATCATTTCGGGCTGGCATCGAATTTCTATTTCTTCGCGGCGCTCAATCTCGCCGGCGCCGCGCTCGTGTATTTCACCGTAGAGCGCGCGCCGCCCGCGCACTGTTTCGGGCGAACCATGGAGACCCAATTGGCGTCGTGGGCGCTGCACTTGCGCAATCCGCGGCTGCGCGCGGCGTTCGGCATCGGCTTCTGCATCCTGTTCGCCTTCATCGGAACGTTCACCTACGTCAATTTCGTTCTCGTGCGTCCGCCTTTCATGGCGGGACCGATGGAGCTCGGCTTCATCTATTTCGTGTTCCTGCCCTCGGTGATCACGACGCCGCTGGTCGGCCGCGTCGTTGGACGCATCGGCGCCGCGCCGGCGTTCTGGGGTTCGCTGGGGCTCGCGGGAGTTGGCCTCTTGCCGTTGCTCACGCCGAGTTTGCCCGCCGTGCTCTGCGGTCTCGTGCTCGTCGGCATCGGCACGTTTTTCGCGCAGGCGACGGCGACCGGCTATGTCAGCCGCACCGCGACGTCCGATCGGGGCTCAGCGAGCGGCATCTATCTCTCCAGCTATTTTCTCGGCGGCATGGCCGGCAGTGCCGTGCTGGGGGTGATCTTCGATCGCTTCGGATGGACGGCCTGCGTTGCCGGGATTGGCGCGTCCCTTGCCGCGGCCGCCTGGCTCGCGGGCCGATTGAGCGACAACGAGATGACCGCCGGTGTTCGCGCGGCCTGATGTTCGTTCCCGCGTCGGAGACGAGATATGGAGCGGCCCTCGTCCGCTCGGGCCGCTCGAACCTTCCCTCAGTTCTTCGTTTGCTTGAAGAATTTCAGGTCGGGCGGCGGCTGGTCTTTCTTCGACGGCATCAGCAAGCCGTCGAAGCTCAGGACATAGTCCTGGTTACCGATGGTGACGTGCCGGTTGTCTTCCGAGCAGTGATTCTGGAACCAGATCGGATTGTGATCGCGCCTGTAGTTCTTCATCACCGTCCACGGACGGGTCAGGGCATGGTCGTAGCTCGTGATCTCGTCGTGAAGGATGTCCGGATTGGACTTGTCGACGAAAATCCGTTCCTTGATGACGCTCTCGTTGTCCGTATGGAACGGTAGGCCGCTCGCTTCGTAGGTGCGTGGACCCTTGAGCCCGCGGGTCTCGATCTCGAGCACGTCGTAGCGGCCGTCGCCGTCCTCGTCGACCCACTTGCCGATCGAATAGCCGTTGAAACCCGGCTCGATCTCGGCGGGAAACGCGCGGCCGTCGGTATAGATGCGGCGCGGCATGGTGTATTCGGAGATGATGTGGGTCGTCTGCGGCGTGACGACGATTTCCATCGGGAAAATCGTCGACATCATCCGCGGCACGCCATAGGGCACGCAGCGCGACGGCGCGTCGTTGCCCTGTCCGCCGTTGGCCTGGTCGGCCATGCTGGCCTCCCACACCGCCTGATACTCCGGGGTGAGCGGCGGCTTCTGATCGCGGCCGACAGTGTGGGTGGGGTCCCACTGGATGCCGATGCCCGGTGGGCGCCGCCACTGGCCGCCAAAGTCCGGATATTTGGATTCGTCGAAGGCGAAAGCCGCAGTCGCCGCGCCAAGCGTCCCGGCGAGTGCAATTGCACCGATCAGGCCTCGGTGAGCCATGGTCGTTCCTCCCCTGGAGCTCGCCCCGATCGCTCGGGTTCTGATTGCTATGTATGCGCCAGCCTATCGTGATCCGCGCTTCATTGGAACTGGGTTGCGTGTTGCCGACGCGGCTTTTGGCACATAGTTTGCTGCGGTCGAGACCCGGCTTGCATGCACCGGAGGTCGGCATGAGCGCTCCGCGGGATTTCCTTCTCGTTGTCACGTTGAGCTTGGCAGCCACCGCGCCTGCGGTGGCGCAAACTTCGGCAGCGATCCCGGATTTGTCCGGCTTGTGGAACCACGCCTCCCTCAACGGCCTCGAGTTGCCGCTGTCCGGCCCGGGCCCGGTGCGGAACAAGTCGCGCCTGAACGACGCGGACCGCAAGCCGGCGTCGGCAACAGCGCCCAATTGGTGGGCGATTACACCAATCCGATCCTGCAGCCCTGGGCGGCGGAGGTCGTGCGGAAGTTCGGCGAGATGTCGCTCGCCGGTGAAGGCTATCCGACCCCGCGCAATCAGTGCTGGCCCGAGCAGGTGCCTTTCGTCTTCATCAATTACGGAATGCAGATCCTGCAACAGCCGGACAAGATCACGATCCTTTATCCCTTCGATCATCAATACCGCCAGGTGCACCTGAACGAACCGCATCCGGCGCAAGTGAAGCCGTCCTGGTACGGCAATTCGGTCGGCCACTACGAAGGCGACTACGCTCGTGGTCGACACCGTCGGGCATCAAGGTCGGTCCGTTCTCCATGATCGACTGGTTCGGCACGCCGTTCACGCGAAGCGCTGCACGTCGTCGAGCGGTTCCGGCTCATCGATTACGAGGCCGCGAGGGAGGCGATCGCACGGGATGCCAAAGAGCATTTCCAATCGGTCAATCCCGACAACGGACCCGCGCCCGATCTCACCTACAGGGGCAAGGGGCTGCAAATCGAGGTCACCATCGAGGATGCAGGCGCGTTCACGACGCCGTGGTCGGCGACGGTGACGCTGCGGCGCGCCCGCGACGAGCGGCTGGAACTCGTCTGCGCCGAGAACCCCCAATGGTACCCGGGAATGCAGTCCGCCGTGCCGACGGCGGACAAGCCGGACTTCTGATCCGGAGGGCACCGCGCACGGTGTCGCAGACCGGCGTGTGGGCGACCGGAGACGCCGTGAGCGAAACGAGACGGAGGCTGCAATGACGTTTCAGAATCTGTTCGGTCCATTCCTTGTCGCGGCGCTGGCGATTTGTGCCGGCGATGCAGGCGCGCCGACGAAGCCGAAGTACCCCGATTGGTCCGGCCAATGGGAGCGCTTCGTGGTCCGCGGACTTCCCGGCCAGCCCTCGTTCGACCAGACCAAGCCCTGGGGTTTCGGACAGGAGGCGCCGCTGACGCCGGAGTACCGCAAGGTTCTCGAGGACAGCATGGCCGATCAGGCCGACGGCGGACTCGGGAACTACCACACGCCGCGCTGCCTCGCCGCCGGCATGCCGCTGATGATGATCGCGTTCCGGCCGCTGGAGTTCGTCGTGACGCCGGCGACGACCTACGTTCTGATCGGCAGCGACGATCACCACCGCCGCATCTTCACCGACGGGCGAGACTGGCCCGCGGACATCGAGCCGACCTTCGCCGGCTATTCGATCGGCCGCTGGGTCGACGAGGACGGCGACGGACGCTTCGACGTGCTCGAGGTCGAAACGCGCGGCCCCTTCAAAGGTCCGCGCGCTTACGATGCGTCCGGACTGCCGCTGCATTTCGACAACGAGTCGCTGTTCAAGGAACGGATTTGGCGCGACAAGGCCGATCCCAAAATCCTCCACGACGAAATCACCGTGATCGACCACGCGCTGACGCGGCCCTGGACCGTCGACAAGAAGTACGTGCTCAACCCGAACCCGCGTCCGCAATGGCCGGAGTACTATTGCGGCGAGTACAACGCGCAGATCGTGCTCGGAAAGGACAATTATTTCCTGAGCGCTGACGGCCTGTTGATGCCGGCCCGCAAGGACCAGCCGCCACCGGACTTGAGATATTTCAAGACGTCGAAGTGACCGGAGGTTGACGTCCGGCACAGTCACCGCAACGGTTCGTCGTCGAAGATGAAGCCGTCCTTCATGGCGTCCCGGGTCGCCGGATCGGGGCCGCGACCCTCGGCGAAGGTGCGCTCCTGGTTGCGCCGGCCGTTGATGATGCCCGGCAGGCCGTAGTTTCCCTCGACGCAGCGCGGCTCGGTGTAGAGCCGGTTGTCGCGATCGCTCTGCCGGGTGAATTCTTCTTTCACCGACCACGGCCGCGTCCACACCGTAGGGTCCTCGATCGTCGCTTCGTAGAGCAGCGTGCCCGGTCCGGTGCGGGTGAAGCGCTCGACGACGTGCAGGTTCTCCCGCGAGCCCTGGAAATCGGTCTTCGGGCTGAAGTTCGTGACATCGATGACGAGCGTGTCGCCCTCCCAACGGCCGCGTGAATCGCCGTACCACTGGCGCACGCTCGCCGGCAGATGCGGGCTGCCGTTCATGACGATGTTGCGCTGCCAGCCCTGGCCCTGGCCGACGTCGTAGAAGATCGAGATGCCGCCGGGCGTCTGCACGATGCGGCGGAAGCTGCCGGTCGGACCTCCGAACTCCGGAATCCCGCCGGTCAGGCAGCGCTCCGCGAGCGAGCTGTCTTCCGGACCGTCGTTGCGATTCATCCGCGTCGCGTTGTAGCGCGGCGGCTGCTCGGCAAATCGCGGCGAGCGGATCGGATCGTAGGTCCCGCCGCCGCAGGCCGGCTCCTTGTTCTTGCAGGTCTCGGTCGACTGCAGCAGGGCGAGCCGAAACGCCCGGTCGGCGGCGATGATCTTCTGGGCCTCGGGGGTGAGCGGCGGCAGCCGGCCGTTGGGCGGATCGACGATCAGCGACGTGCGCGGGCCGGTTTTCTTGAACGAGACGAAAACGTTGTTGTAGGAGCCGGAGACGTCGCGCTCGGTGCCGCGCTCGGCCCGCCGCTCGCGGCCGAGCACTTCGGTCCGCACCCGGTCGAGGTCGGCGCGCTCGGCCTCGGAGAAGGATTCCTTGTCGGCGTATTTGGCGGGCCGCTGCAGCGGCGTCGCCGTCTCGTCGGTCCAGATGCCCTGCAGGTCGGGCTCGCCCCAAGGGGTTTTCAGCGCCTCGGCCGGCGCGGCGGAACCGGGAGTTTGGGCCGACGCGGCGCGTGACGCCGAAATGGCCGCGCTGCCTGCGGTCGCGGCAATGGCGATCATCATCAACGAGCTCGGGAACCTGCTGCGCATGACGTCCTCCCTCGGCCTGCAGTTATGTCGTTGCGATTTTCCCTTATGAAATCCGACGCGGACGAAACCGCATCGTTCCGGCTGGCCACCTGTCGTCGATGCAAGGTTGGGGCCAAGGATAGTGATATTATGAAGTCGCTCCGGCGGACAAGTTCGAGGAGCGCGCGATAAATGGAAAAGCACAAGGCTGAAACCCTGGTGCGGACCGGCCCCGGCACCCCGATGGGAAACCTCCTGCGCCGCTACTGGGTGCCCGATCCTGCTGTCGCGGGAGATCGCGGAGCCGGACGGTCCGCAGCTGCGCGTGCAGATTCTCGGCGAGAAACTTCTCGCCTTCCGCGACACCGACGGCGAGGTCGGCCTCATCGACGAGTTCTGCTCACACCGCGGCGTCTCGCTCTACTTCGGCCGCAACGAGGAGAACGGCATCCGCTGCGCCTATCACGGCCTGAAATTCGCGCGCTCCGGCGAATGCGTCGACGTTCCCTCGGCGCCGGACCTTTGCAAGAACATGGGCATCAAGGCCTATCCCTGCATCGAGCGCGCCGGCGTCGTGTGGGCCTATATGGGGCCGCAGGACAAGCAGCCGGCGGCGCCGGAGGTCGAGTGGTGCACCTTGCCGGCGAGCCAGGTGTTCGTCTCCAAGCGCCTGCAGGAGTGCAACTATCTCCAGGCCATGGAGGGCGGCATCGACACCAGCCACGTGTCCTATGTCCACCGTTTCGAGGTCGACGACGACCCGATGCACCGCGGCACCAAGGCGAACGACTACATCAAGGCCGACGGCAACGTGATCTTCGAGATCGAGAAATCGGACTGCGGCCTGACGCTCTATGGCCGCCGCAACGGCGAGCCCGATTCCTACTACTGGCGCATCACCCAGTGGCTGTTTCCCTGGTACACGCTCATTCCGCCGTTCGGCGAGCACGCGCTCGGCGGCCATGTCTGGGTGCCGATCGACGACGAGCATTGCTGGGCGTGGAGCATCAACTTCCATCCCAACAAGCCGCTGTCGGCGGAGGAGCGGCGCCACATGGAGGAGGGCAGGGGCATCCACTGCCAATACGAGCCGGGCACCTTCCGCACCAAGGCGAACAAGGACAACGACTACCTCATCGACCGCCGGGCGCAGCAGGAGAAGCGCGCCTACAGCGGCGTGTTCGGCATCGCGGTCCAGGATGCCTCGCTCCAGGAGAGCATGGGACCGATCCAGGATCGCGAGCACGAGAAGCTCCTGCCCACCGACCGCGCCATCGTGATGGCCCGCCGCATGCTCTACGACGCTGCGACAGCGCTGGAGGCTGGCGTCGAGCCGCCGGCGCTCGATGCCGGCACGCAGCGCGTGCGCGCCGCCGGCGTCCTCCTCGACCGGCAGGCCAAGCCGCAGGAATGGGCAAAGCGCCACCTCGCCGACGGCTTGAACGAGCCGGTCTATTCGATCTGAGCGGCAGATCGATTTCCGTTTTGAATTCACTCCTGTCATCGCCCGGCTCGACCGGGCGATCCAGTAACACCGGAACTCTGGTGGCGGCAGAGACGTAGGGCGCAATAAGCGCAGCGCATTGCGCCATCTGTGGTCAGAGTGGCGCAATAAAGCGATTGCGCCCTACGGTCCCACATGTCGATCTGCTTGGAGGAGCCTAACGATGTACATCGCAGGATTCGTGATTCCCGTGCCCGAGGAAAAGATGGAGGCCTATCGCAAATGGGCCGAGAACGGGGCGGCGCTCTTCAAGGAATATGGATGCCTCGAGATCGTCGAGTCCTGGGAAGATTACGTCCCCGACGGCAAGCTGACGGACTTTCGCCGCGCGGTCGACGCGAAGCAGGGCGAGAAGATCGTCTTCTCGTGGCAGGTGTGGCCGGACAAGGCGACCTTGGAGGCCGTTGAAGCAGCAATGCACGAAGACAAGCGCTTCGAGGTGTCCGGCGAAATTCCGTTCGACGCCAAGCGCCTCATCTATGGCTGCTTCGCCCCGATCTACACGATGAACCGCGGGTGAGAGGTGCGAGCCCTTTCCCTCCCCGTCTTCGGGGAGGGCAGGGTGTGGGTTCCCCCTGATTCATTGCGTGCTGCACGAAAGAAAGGCCCCACCCCGCCCTCCCCGAAGACGGGGAGGGAGAAGTCAACCTAGTCGATCTGCTTGACGCCGGCCTCTTTGATCAGCCGCTCCCAATAGGGCGCCTCGGCGCGGATGACGGCCGCGAACTCCGCCGGCGTGCCGCCGAGCGGCTCGAGGCCGATGGCGGCCAGCTTGCCGCGCATCTCCGGCGTCGCCATGACCTTCACCGTCGCGCGGTTAAGTCTGTCGACGATCGCGGCGGGCGTCCCTACCGGCACGACCATGCCCCACCACGTGGTGACGTCGAAGCCCGGGAAGCCGAACTCGTCCATGGTCGGCACGTCGGGGAGGAACGACACGCGCTTGAGCGATGTGACCGCGAGCGCGCGCACTTTCTTCTCCTGAATGATCGCGAGCGTGCCGGTCGGGGGGATGAAGCTCATGGTCACACGGCCGCCGATCACGTCGGTGATGACGAGCGTCGAGCCGCGGAACGGCACCTGCTGTATGTCGACATGGGCCATGGCCTTGAACAGCTCGCCGGCGAGGTGGAGCGACGTGCCGACGCCGGAATGCCCGAAAGTGAGTTGGCCCGGGTTGGCGCGCGCCAAGGCGGCGAGCTCCAGCGGCGTTCGCGCCGGCACGTCGTTGTTGATGACGAGAACATCGGTGTAGCCGTAGACCTGCGCCACCGGGGTGAGGTCCTTGAGCGGATCGTACGGCAGCCGCTTGTAGAGATAGGCGTCGACCACGATGTTGCCGGCCGGCATGACGCCGATGGTGTAGCCGTCAGGGCTCGCCTTGGCGACGCGATCGGCCGCAATGTGGCCGCTGCCGCCGGTCAAGTTCTCGACGATGACCGCCTTGCCCAAAACCTCGCCGAGCTTGTCGGCCATGAGCCGGGCCGCGGTATCGACACCGGGCGCATACCCGAACAGCAGCCGGATGTTGCGATCCGGATAGTTCGACTGCGCGGTCGCCGCAGCGGTTCCTCCGACGAAGAACGCTGCGACGAGGGCGAGACGGACCGCATTTATCGTCACTTCCCGGCACATGATGGCCTCCCGCCGATGGCCGCCTGGCCGATGCGAGATTACGGGCAGTATCGCCATGATATCGCAAAAACGAGAAAGCTGCGATCGGTATCAGCGCGGCAAGAACCGGCCCGATCGGCACGGCGCACAGCAAAGGCGCCTTGGAGTATCGGCGAGGTTCAGGCTAAACTTTCGCTCAATCGCAAGGAGTGTTTTTTCAGGGGAGGAGAAACATGCCGCTTCGCACGGTGATAAGCGCAATCCTGCTGGCGATGGCGCTGCCGATCGCCGCGCAGGCATACGACGAATCCAAATATCCGGACATCCAGGGGCAATGGACCCGGCCGCGCGGCACCGGAATTCAATGGGACCCGTCGAAGCCGTGGGGCCGCGCACAGCAGCCGCCGCTGACCCCCGAATATCAGGCGATCTGGGAGGCGAGCATGGCCGACCAGGCGGACGGCGGCCAGGGCAACGATCCGCTCTACCGCTGCTACCCGGTCGGGATGCCGCGCGTGATGAATGCGGTTTTCCCGATGGAAATCGTCATCTCACCGAAAACCACCTACATCCTGTTCGACGCCTCGACGCCGCGCCGCATCTTCACCGACGGGCGCGACTGGCCGAAGGACGAGGAGCCGAATTTTCTCGGCTATTCGATCGGCAAATGGATCGACGAGAACGGCGACGGCAAGTTCGACGTGCTCGAGGTCGAGACCCGCTTCGTGCGGGGGCCGCATGCCTATGACGGGAGCGGCATGCCATTGCACGCGGACAACGAGGCGACGTTCAAGGAGCGGTTCTCTCTCGACCCTGCCAATCCCGACGTCCTGCGCGCCGAGATCACCTCTTATGACCACGCGCTGACCCGTCCCTGGACGATCACGAGAAACTACCAGCGCAACCGCAATCCGATCTGGTTCCAGAACAATTGCGTGGACGACAACAAGCACGTGCAGGTCGGCAAGGAGGACTATTTCGTCGGTGCGGACGGATTGCTTATGCCAGTCCGCAAGGGACAGGCGCCGCCCGATCTGCGGCACTTCAAATAGTCCGCGATCCTATTTGGAGGGCGCCGGAGCGGGTGCCGGCGACGCATCCGAGGACGCCGACGCATCCGCCTTCTCGTGCTTCTCGTGCGCCGAACGAGCCGGCAGCGGTCGCGGCCGGCCCTCTTGGTCGATCGCGACGAAGGTGAAGAGGCCCTCGGTCACCTTGACGCGGTCGCCGATGCGCCCGCGCAGCGCCCAGGCCTCGATATTGACCGCGATCGAGGTGCGGCCTTCGCGCGCGAGGTCGCAATAGACGCACATCACGTCGCCCACATAGACGGGGCGGATGAACTTCATCGCGTGGACGGCGATGGTGGCGACGCGCCCTCCGGCGCGCTGGCCGGCGAAGATGCCGCCGGCAATGTCCATCTGAGCGAGCACCCAGCCGCCGAAAATGTCGCCGCTCGGATTGGTGTCCGCCGGCATGGCGAGCGTTCGCGTCGTCAGCTCGCCCCGCGGTTTCTCGGCCTGCTCGTCCATATGGTCTATCCGTTAAAGCAGAACTATCAGGCAACGACTTCGTCTGCGGCAGGCTGGCCGACCGGCAGGACGAGGTTGAAGGCCGCGCCACCGGGTTCGGCAGAGGTCGCCCAGAGGTGTCCGCCGTGAGCCTCGACGATCGAGCGGCAGATGAACAGGCCCATGCCCATCCCGCTCGACTTCGTCGAAAAGAACGCGTCGAAGATGCGCTCCAGGCCGCCGGGATCGATACCGGGGCCGCTGTCCTGCACCCGGATCAGTACGCCGTCGCGCTCGTGAGGCCGCGTCGAGACGGTCAGAAGCCGAGGTTGGCCGTCGACCGTGCCCATCGCCTCGATGGCGTTGGTGATCAGGTTGAGCGCGACCTGCTGGAGCTGGACGCGATCGGCCCGCACGGGCAAGAGGTCGCGATCGAGGTCGGTCTTCACCGCGACCTGGTGGCTCATCAGGTCGCCGTGCACAAGCGCGAGAACCTCCTGGATCAGCGTGTTCACGTCGACCAGCGCGCCCTGCTGCGGCGCCTTCTTGAAGATCGACCGCACGCTCTGGATGATTTCGCCGGCGCGGTGCGCATCGGTGTTGATGCGCTTGAGCGCCGCGTGCACCTCCTCGATGTCGGGACTCGAACGGGCGAGCCAGCGCAGTCCTGCATTGGCGTTCGCCGCGATGGCCGCCAGCGGCTGGTTGATCTCGTGGGCGATCGACGCGGTCATCGCGCCCATGGTGGTGAGCCGCGAGGCGCGGGCGAGCTCGAGCTGGTCGGCGCTCTCCCGCTCGCGCGCCGCAGAGAGCTCGGAGAGCATGTCGTTGAAGCCGGCGGCGAGGCGCCCGATCTCGTCGTTGCTCTTATGGTCGACGCGCAGGCTGTAATCCTTGGTCCGCCGCACCGTCGACACCACCTTCTCGAGCTGCTCGAGCGGCTGCACGATCCAGCGCACGAGGAAGAGGTCGGCGATGAAGGCGAGCAGCAGGCCGAGCAGGATGAGGATGCTCACCCGCAGGATCAGCGTGTAGAGCGGCGCATAGGCTTCGTCCGACGGCAGCTCGACGAACATGGTCCAGTCGAGCGGCGCGATCGCCGCATTGGCGCTAAGCACCTTGCGGCCGTAGATGTCGCGGGCGAGCTGCGTCGTCTCCGGCGCGCCCTCGGTGTCGGAGCGGGCGGCCTGGACCTGGGGCAGCCCGGAAAGGTCGATGTTGCGCAGCACCAGGCTGATGTCGGGATGGGCGATCAGCCGTCCGCGACCGTCGACCACATAGGCCTGCCCGTGCTCGCCGACCTTGATCCGGGACACCACGTCCCAGATGAATTTGAGATTGACCTCGGCGACGCTGACGCTCGCATTGCGCGCGCGTACCGAAATCGTCATGTAGGGCTCCGAGCCGCCGCGGAAGTAGACCGCGCTGCGATAGGGCCGGCTTGGCGACGCCTCGAAGAATTTCGGGTCCTTGGAATAGTCGATGCGGCTGCCGATCTCGTCGAGGCTCAGCCGCGATACGCGCAATACTTCGTGTCCGGACGCGTCGATAAGGGAAAGGTCGGTGATCGCCGGCACCTGGCGCAGCATCATGCGCCACAGATCGAGGCTCTGCTGGTCCGGCGTCGCCGTCGTCCATGGCGCATGGGTGGTCCAGGCAAGCTGCTCCTCGATGTTCTTCATGAACTCGGCGATCTCGCCGGCCGCGGCCTCCGCCTGCTCGTGCTGAATGCGGATCAGCGCCGCCTTGCGGTCCTGGAACGAGAACAGCACCTCGAACGCCGCCGTCGAAATGAGCGCGACGCACACGACGGTGGTGAAGACCAGCACGAATTTCGGGCGCAGCCGCCCGTGATACCGGAATTGTGCGGGGATGGCCGAGGCGAGCTCGGTAAGCTTGGCGCGCCAGTCGTCGCGGGCGATGGCGCGCCAGTTCATCAGCTCGGCGGCCTTGGCGCGCCAATTCATTCGATGACCTTGTCGGCGCGGTCGAGCAGCGCCGGCGGCAGCGTGAGGCCGAGCGCGTCCGCCGTCTTGAGGTTGATGATCATCTCGAACTTGGTCGGCTGCAGGACGGGCAGGTCGGCCGGTTTCGCGCCCTTGAGAATGCGGCCGGCATAGAGCCCGACCTCGCGGTAGGCTTCGGGCAGGCTCGCGCCATAGCTGATCAATCCGCCCTCGTCGACGTTCTCGCGATTGGAGTAGATGACGGGGATCGCGTCGCGTGCGGCAAGGGCGATGAGCTGCTTTCTCCGGCTGTTGAAGAAGGAATCGCCGACGACGACCAGGGCCTTGACGTTCATTCTCTTGAGCGTGGCGAAGGCCTCGTTGACCTCGGCTTCGCTGCCCGCTTTGACGACGGTGAGCGGCCGCTTCAGCTTGGCGGCCGCCGCCTGCAACTCGTCCGCCTGGATTGCGCCCTGCGGATTGTTCGGGTTGACCAGCACCGCGACGAGGGCATCGCGAGGAATGAGCTCGTGGACGACTTCGAGCTTTTTCACCTCGAGCGTCGAGGCGAAGAAGCTCACGCCGGTGGCGTTGCCGCCGGGATGCCCGAGGCTCGCGACGAGGCCGCCGACCACGGGATCGATACCGCTCTGGAACACGATCGGAATCGTCGAGGTCGCCGCCCGCGCCGCCACCGCGGCGACGCTGTTCGCGGCGATCGCCGCGACGCCGCGGTGGATGAGATCGGCGGCGAGCGCGGGCAGGCGCTCATTGTGATCGTCCGCCCAGCGAAACTCGATTCTGAGGTTCTTGTCGGTGTATCCGGTTTCCTTGAGGCCCTGGCGAAAGGCGTCGACGATCCCAGCATTAACCTGGGCGCCGCCGCTGTGAAGGAAGCCGATCACCGGCATTCCCTGCGCTGACGCGGTGGCCGGCCAAGCGAGCGCGATGCTGATTGTTGCGATGCCGATCAGAGGAATACTGGTCAGAGCGACGATGAAGGCGCGTCGTATCATCCGCATCCTTAGGCCAAGGTCGCGCCGGCCGCACCGCACCGCCGGCCCGGCGCCGTCACCCAATGGTGCACTCAGCTTGCGCACACTGCAACACGCCTTTTGCCGCTGCGACCGGCCGCAAGTGACGGCGTCGATGCCGTCATGCCGATGCGCTCCCGGATCGCGACCAAATCTCGTCAGGTTGCGACATAGGGATTGACCATCTTGGCCGGATCGACCACGCGGTCGAACTGCGCTTCGGTGACGAAGCCGAGCTTGAGAGCCGCCTCTTTGAGCGTGAGGTCGTGCTCCATCGCGTAATGGGCGATCTTCGAGGCTTTGTCGTAGCCGATCACGGGAACGAGGGCGGTGACCAGCATGAGCGAGCGCGCGAGATGCTCGGCGATGCGCTTGCGGTTCGGCTCGGCGCCTTCGATCAGGTATTTGCGGAAATTCGTGCAGCCGTCGGTCATGATGGTGATCGAATGCATGACGTTGTAGATGATGACCGGCTTGTAGACGTTCATCTCGAGATAGCCGCTGGCGCCGCCGAAGCCGACCGCGACGTCGTTTCCCATCACCTGGACCGCGATCATGGTCAGCGCCTCAGCCTGGGTCGGGTTGACCTTGCCCGGCATGATCGAGGAGCCCGGCTCGTTTTCCGGCAGTCTCAGCTCGTCCAATCCGGCGCGCGGTCCGGAGGACACGAGCCGGATGTCGTTCGCGATCTTGTAGAGCGAGACGGCGAGGGTACGGAACGTGCCGGAGAGCTGAACCAGCGCGTCATGCGAGCCCTGGACCGCGAACTTGTTCGGAGCGCTCACGAACGGCAGGCCGGTGAGCTTCGCGATCTCCGCGGCGGCGGCTTCGGCGAAGCCGGGGGCGGCGTTGACGCCGGTGCCGACGGCGGTGCCGCCGAGTGCCAGGTGATAGACGTGCTTGAGCGCATGCTCGATGCATTCGAAGTCGTCGGCGAGCATGCCCGCATAGCCCGACCATTCCTGGCCGAGGGTGAGCGGCGTCGCGTCCTGCATGTGGGTGCGCCCGATCTTGACGATGTCCTTCCATTGCTCGGCCTTGACGGCGATCGCGTCATGGAGCGCTTTGACGGCCGGTACGAGCCGCTGCTTGGTGCCGAGCGCGGCGGCGATGTACATCGCCGATGGGAAGTTGTCGTTGGTCGATTGCGACATGTTCACGTCGTCGTTCGGATGAACCGGCGTCTTGCTGCCGAGCGCGCGTGCCTGCGAGCTGCGAGGCGCGGTTCGCGATGACCTCGTTCACGTTCATGTTGAACTGGGTGCCGCTGCCGGTCATCCAGACGTGCAGCGGGAACATGTCGTCATGCTTTCCGGCAAGGATCTCGTCGGCCACAGCGGTGATCAGCGTGTGTTTCTGGTCGTCGAGCCGACCGCCGGCGTGATTCGCGTTGGCCGCCGCCTTCTTGAGAATGGCGTAGGCGGTGATCATCTCGCGGGGCATCAGGTCGCGGCCGATGCTGAAATGCTCGAGCGAACGCTGGGTCTGCGCTCCCCACAGCTTGTCGGCGGGAACGCGGACTTCGCCGAGACTGTCGGTTTCGATGCGGACGTCGCTCATGTGGTGGTCTCCTCGGCTCTCAGACGTTCTGCAGGCCGAGCACGGCCGCGGTGTCCGCCCGCACCTGCCGGGTGAGCGCCGCATCCTCGATCAGCGAATGCCCGTAGGACGGAATGATCTCCTGCAACTTGGTCTTCCAGTCGCCCAGATTCAATCGCTGGGCGAAGCATAGCTCGATGACCCTGATCATGATGGAGGCGGCGGTCGAGGCACCGGGCGATGCTCCGAGAAGCGCCACGATGGAGTGGTCATGCGCGGCGACGATCTCCGTCCCGAATTCGAGGATGCCGCCCTGCCGTCGGTCCCGCTTGATGATCTGCACGCGCATCCCCGCCACTTCGAGCTTCCAGTCGTTCTCCTGGGCGTCGGGATAGAGCGTGCGCAACATGCCGAACCGATGCTTCGAGGATTGGAAGACCTGGCCGACGAGGTACTCGCTGAGGCCGAAATTGTGCAGGCCGGTCTCGATCAGCGGCCAGATGTTGTCGGGCCGGATGGAGCGGAAGAGATCGAGGTAGGAGCCGTATTTGAGGAACTTGGTCGAAAAGCCCGCATAAGGTCCGAACAGCAGGGAATGGGTGTTGCCGATCACCCTCGTGTCGAGATGCGGCACCGACATCGGCGGCGAACCGACGGCGGCATTGGTATAGACCTTGGCGTGGTGGCGCTTGTTGATCGCGGGGTCGTCGCAACGCAGCCAGATGCCGCTGACCGGAAATCCGGCGTAACCGTCGCCCTCCGGTATGCCGGATTTCTGCAGCAGCAGAATCGCGCCGCCGCCGGCGCCGAGAAACACGAACTTCGCGGTGACGGATTTTTCGGTGCCGTCCTGCGTATGGCGGGCGGTCAGCCGCCAGCCTCCGCCGTCGCGATGGATGCCCGTCACGCGGTTGCGATAGTGGATCGCAATGCCGTCGCGCCCGGCGAGATGGCCGAACAGGTTGCGGGTGAGCGCGCCGTAGTTCACGTCGGCGCCGGTGACCATGCGGGTCGCCGCGACCTCCTCGCCGGCCGGGCGGCCTTCCATCACGAGGGGAATCCACTCGGTGAGCGTCTTCTTGTCCTCGGTGAACTCCATGCCCCGGTAGAGGTGATGCGCGGTGAGCGCGGCATGGCGCTTCTTCAGAAAGCTCACATTCGCGGCACCCTGCACGAAGCTCATGTGCGGCACCGGATGGATGAATGAGCCCGGATTCATCACCCCCTTGCGCACCAGGTAGGACCACAGCTGGCGCGACAGGTCGAATTCGACGTTGACCTCCAGTGCCTTGGAAATGTCGATCGTGCCGTCGGCGCGTTCCGGGGTGTAGTTGAGCTCGCACAGCGCCGCGTGGCCGGTGCCGGCATTGTTCCAGGCATCCGAGCTTTCGAGCGCGGCGCCGTCGAGCGTCTCGAAGACTTCGATGCGCAGCGACGGTTCGAGCTCCTTGAGAAACGTCGCCAGCGTCGCGCTCATGATGCCCGCGCCGACGAGAACGACATCCGCATCCGCACCGCGAAACCCGTTCATGTGCCTCTCCGATATCTGTTCCGCAGTCCGCAAGGTAAGACGGCAGCTCGGGCGCGTCTTCGGACGTCGACCCGGCAGTCTTCAATGCATCAGCAGCACCGATGTGTCGGCATTGCGGATGACCGCCTGGGTGCAGCTGCCGAACAGGATTTCGTGCATGCGGGAGTGGCCGTAGGCGCCGAGCACCACGAGATCGGCGCCGCATTCGTGCGCGGCCGCCGAGAGCACCGCCGGGATGCCGGCGCCGCTCGCGAGAATGGTGCGGAGCTCCGCGCGGACGCCGTGCCAGGCGAGCTGACGCGCCACCTCGGCGAGCGCCTCGGCCGAATTGTCGTCGTGCTCGGTGACGGTCACAACGACAACCCGGCGGGAGTGGCGCAGAAACGGCATCGCCGCATTGAGCGCGCGGGCTGCTTCGGCGCTTTCCTTCCAGCACATCATGATGGTGTCGGCGAACGCCGGTCGGGTCGCCGGCCCGGCGATCAGCACCGGGCGTCCGCAGCCGACGAGCAGCTGCTCGAGAAAATCGGCAGGCAGGCCGTTCGGGCTCTTCGCCCGTCCGACGACGACGAGGTCGTGATGGCGGGCGTGAAACAGGATGCGTGGCAGCGCGGAGCCGTCCTCCTCGCGCCAGCTCGCAGTCACCGCATCGGTCCGTTCCGGCGCATCACGGATCTCCACCATCGCCCTGGCGCAGAATTCGCGGAAGTGCCGGGCCGCGAGCTCCGAACGGGTCTGTGCTTTGGTGTCGAGCTCATGGAGCGCACCCGACAACGCCGGTCCCATCGCGAAGCCGGTGTGCGGCGAGTTGAGGGCCGCCTCGCCGGGACCGATGTGCACATGGATGAAGTTCAAGTGGCTCGAAAACGGCCGCGCCGCGGCGAGCGCTGTTTCGAACAGCGGGCCGTCGGTATCGCTGCCGCCGATCGGAATGAGGAACGATTTCATCTGCTGCACCTCGCCCGCGTCGACCAAGCGCCGTGGGGCAGGTTACCACATTGATGTCGATCAAGAGCTTCTCCAACGCGCGGCCCCGTGGCGCAGGCGCGGCGTGGCTTGACCGCGCCGGGGCCATCGGTCCACGCTTGGCGCACACAAACCTGAACCATCAGTGGGAGGAGGCGATGATAATTTTCATGCGCGCGGCGGCGGTCGTCGCCGGAGTGAGCGTCGGGCTGGGCATCAGCCCGGCGCCGACACAGCCGGCGCCGAGCGGCATCGAGACGCATCTCGTGGCGGCCAAGGCGGCAGCCGGGTTCGACTTCACCGGGACGCTGGCGCGCATCTGCATTGCGCCGCAGACTGCGCCGGGCGCCGACGTCGTGCCGCCTCCGCCGCCCGCCCGCTCGACCTGGTACACCGAGCCCGCGAAGGTGTTCGACAATCTCTATTTCGTCGGCACTAAGTTCCACTCGGCCTGGGCGCTGACGACGCGCGAGGGCATCATCCTCATCGACACGCTCTACGACTACGCGTCCGACGAGGCGATCGTCGGCGGCCTGCGCAAGCTCGGTCTCGATCCGGCCGCGGTCAAATACGTCATCATCTCCCACGCCCATGGCGATCACGTCGGCGGCGCCAAGCTGATGCAGGACCGCTTCGGCTCGCGCATCGTGATGGGCGGGCCGGACTGGGACGACATCGAGAAATCCGTCAACCGTTTCCCCGACGGCAAGCCCAAACGCGACATCGTCGCAACGGACGGACAGAAGATCACGCTCGGCGATGACGCCGTGACGCTCGTGCTCACGCCCGGCCACACGCCGGGAACGGTGTCGATGCTGTTCGACGTGAAGGACAACGGCCAGCCGCTCACCGTCGCCTATTCGGGCGGCACCGCGTTCAACTTCGTCAACGACGTGCCGCACTTCGATACGTATATCGGCTCGCAGCGCAAGATGGCAGCGCGCGCCGCTGCCGCAGGCGCCACCGTGCTGATGTCGAACCACTCCGAGTTCGACAACGCCGTGACCAAGATCAAGATGCTGCCGGGACGCAAGGCGGGCGAGCCGCATCCGTTCGTGGTCGGTGCGGAAGCGGTGGCGCGCTATTTCAAGGTCATGGACGAATGCGCCCAGGTGGCGCGTCTCAAGCTGATGTGAGCGGCGCCGCACGCGGCGCCCCTGCGCGGATTCGCGCCGGGGCGGTCGGCGCGCATTCGTGCCAGTGAGGTCGGCGCGCATTCGCGCGCGGGCCGATTGCGGCGCCCTCCCGCAATCGAGTAGATTTCGCGCGCTGCCGACAACAAGACTGACATCTCGGGAGAAACCAATGACCCGCTGCCTCGCGCTCGTTTCCGCCGCAGCTCTGATGCTGTGCGCTGCGCCGGCCCTCGCGCAACAGAAAGCCAAGGCGCAGAACGTGCCGGAAATTCCGTACACCTCGGTGCCGAACCTCCTCAAGCTTCCACCGGGCGAATATCTCGGCGAGTCGGTCGGGGTCGCGACGAACTCCAAGGGCCACATCTTCGTCTTCCATCGCAGCGCCAACACGCGGCTGTTCGAATTCGACGAGAACGGCAATTTCCTCAAGGAAATCGGCAAGGGCTATTACGGCTTCGAATTCGCCCATTCGGTGCGCGTCGATCCGCAGGACAACATCTGGACGGTCGACGAGGGGACCAACATGGTCACCAAGTTCAGCCCGGAGGGCAAGGTGCTGATGGTGCTCGGCCGCCGTCCGCCCGCCGTCGACGGCGTCGTTGCGACGCCGACCGGGCCCAACCAGCCGGCGCAGAAGTACATCTTCTGCCGGCCGACCGACGTCGCCTGGGACCCGCAGGGCAACATCTTCGTCTCCGACGGCTACTGCAACAACCGCGTCGTGAAATTCGACAAGGACGGGCGCTTCCTCGCCCAGGTCGGCAGCGAAAAGTCCGGCAAGGAGCCCGGCGAGTTCTTCCTGCCCCACGGTCTCCAGGTCGACCATCAGGGCAACGTCTACGTCGCCGACCGCACCAACTTCCGCTACCAGGTGCTCGACAACAATCTCAAGCCGAAGGCGATCTACGATCAGGTCGGCGTCGGCTGGACGGCCTGCGTGTCCGAGGGACCGCACCAGTACCTGTTCGCCTCCAACTCCAATCCGAACGGCAACATGCCCGGCAGCTGGGCGATCACCGGCGAAATCTACAAGATGGAGCTCGACGGCACGATCATCGGCAAGTTCGGCCACGCCAGCAAGGAGTTCGGCGGCTTCCAGGTCGTGCACATGATGGATTGCCGCAACCCGGACGAGATCGTCGTCGGCGAGATCGAATCCTGGCGCGTGCAGAAGCTCAAGCTGCAGCCGCAGGCGATGAAGAAAGCCTCGACCGCGCAATAGGCCACACGAGATCCGTTGGAGAACATACCCATGAACCGCTTTTCGCTCGTGCTGGCCGCGTCGCTTCTCGGCGCGCTGCCGGCCGCGGCCCAACCGGCCGCTACCCAGTCCGCAGCCCCCGAAATCGCCTTCGACTCCGTCGCCAATGCGCTCGTCCTCCCCGACGACATCTATCTCGGCGAGATCGGCGGCGTCGCGACCAATTCGAAGGGCGACATCTTCGTCTATACGCGCACCGGTCATCCGACGCTCTCGATCGGCTCCGCCCGCGGCTTCGTCCACGGCGGCTCGCGCCTGTTCCAGTTCGACCGCAACGGCAAGTTCGTCCGCGAGATCGGCAAGGACAGCTACGCCTTCGTGTTCGCCCAGATGGTCCGCATCGACCCGCAGGACAACATCTGGACGGTCGACCAGATGACCAATTCGGTGATCAAGTTCGATCCGGAAGGCCGTGTGCTGATGATCCTCGGCCGCAAGCCGGAGTCGGTGTTCGTTCCGGTGCGTCCGCCGGCGGCTCCTGCGGCAGGGCAGGTCGCCGGCGCCGGGGCGCCGACCGACATCTTCAACCGCCCGACCGACGTCGCCTGGGACAGCGCCGGCAACACCTATGTCGCCGACGGCGTCGGCAACCAGCGCGTCGCCAAGTTCGACAAGAACGGCGTCTTCATCAAGTCCTGGGGCTCGCGGGGCAATGAACCGGGTCAGTTCGGCACTGCGCGCGCCATCGCGGTCGACGCCCAGAACAACGTCTATGTCGCCGATCCGCGCAATAGCCGCATCCAGGTGTTCGACGGCGACGGAAACCTCAAGCGGCAGATCACCGGCGTCGGCGCGCCGCAAGCGCTGTGCATAACGCCGGGGCCGAACCAGGTGCTCTACAGCTCGAACTCCAATCCGCCCGAGGACATCGACACCGGCGGCGAAATCTACAAGCTCAAGCTCGACGGCACGGTGATCGGCAAGTTCGGCCGCGCCGGGCGCCTGCCGAAGGAGTTCAACTTCGTCAACGCCATCGACTGCCGCAACGAGAATACGCTCTACGTCGGCGAGATCGGAAATCTGCGGGTGCAGAAGCTCGCACTGCACTGAGCGATCGTTCGCGCAAGGCGCCCACAGATCTCTCGCGAGGGCGCTCCCGCGATATCCCAAGAAACGAAAACCCCGGCTCGACTGCCGGGGTCTTCTGCAATTCGCGGCTGCTGGCGCCGTTACTTGCCGGCGGTACCGAGCTGCGTGGAGATGCTGGTGAACGTCGACTTGAGCGACGAGCCGAGCGTGTTCACGACGGTGATGATGGCGACCGAGATGCCGGCGGCGATCAGGCCGTATTCGATGGCGGTCGCGCCGGATTCGTCCGCCGCAAAGCGCTTCACGAGATTGGTCATTTATTAACTCCGTCTTTCGCTGACCAGTCATCGTCGCGAGCGACGGCTCGCCGAGTGGTCGCGGTGAAAATACCGGGCCGGGTATTGCCACAAGCCTAACCGCTTCGCGAAAATTCTTCCGGTCAATGAGTGTTCATGCGCCCCGAGCAAGTCTGAGCCGCCAGGACGTCATCGAGCCCCCAGGGGCGAAGCGTCCCGTGTTGACGAAATGATCTCCGAGCGCTTTAAGTGGGCGAAAGCCCATAAGAACAATGCCTCGGGTGGAGGAAGCCTCGTGACATCATTAACCAGGATCGTCCTGCTCGCCACGGTAGCAGCCGCCGCGGTCGCGGGGAGTGGGGCCTTTGCCCAGTACACCCCGGCCAATACCGGCTACTGGGGTACGGAAATTCCCGCCAAAGATATCGATCCCGGCGATCCGGGCGGCCGCGGATGCCCTCGGCCTCGTGCGCGACACCCGCCTCGTCGTCGGGCAGGTCAACACCCTCGAATATGTCGGCCACGGGACCATGGTCGACCCCGAGGGCGGGCCGTCGGCCCGTCCGGTCGAGGTGCCGCAGTTCAGCTATGCAACCGCGCTGCAGATTCCGGCGAGCCGGCTCGATTACGAGACCGCCGCCGGGCGCACCGTGCGGGTCGTCAAGAAGGACCGCGCCTGGAACGAGGAGAAGCCCGGCATCAATCCCTCGCCGTCGGACAATGCCGCCTATCGCGCGCAGGCGATCTGGTTGATGCCGCACGCGGCCGTACACGCGGCGGCGTTCGCCGCGGCCAAGAAGTGCCTCGACGGCAAGTCCTGCGAGGTGCCGGTCCAGGTCCTCAAGGAGGATGGCAAGACCGTCTTCGTCACCTCGGTCAACGGACAGAGCTACAAGACGACGCTCGGGGCCGACAACCGGCCGGCGAAGGTCGAAGCCACGATCGCCATGCCGGGCGGCGGCACCAAGAAGGTGGTCGCCAGCTTATTCGGACTACCGCAACGGCCAGAGCCTCGGTCAGCAGGCGCTCGACAAATTCCATTCCGGCACCTACTGGCCGGGCCGGATCGTCCACGAGATCGACGGCACCAAGGTGCTCGACATCACCGTCACCGAGGGCTGGTCGAATCCTTACGTCGTCTTTCCCGAGCCGGAGCTGCTGGCCAAGGCGACGAAAGCCAAATGACATTGTGCAAGCCAAAGTGACGTCGCGTAGACCAAGAAGAATGGAGAAAACTGTGCGCAGATCCGTACTCCTCGTCGCCCTGTTCGGTGCCGTGGCGGTGACCACGACCCAGGCTCACCATGCCGTGCAGGCGCAGTTCGACGTCAACAAGCAGGAAAGCTTCGTCGGCGTGCTCACCAAGGTCGACTGGATCAATCCCCACGCCTGGTTCCACTTCGACGTCAAGAAGGAGGACGGCTCGGTCGAGCAGTGGGCGACCGAGACGATCGGTCCCAACGGGCTGCGCCGGCTGGGCCTGAGCGACCGGCGGCTGTTCGTGGTCGGCGAGACCTACAAGGTCGACTACAATCCCGACCGCTCCGGCGCCCATTTCGGCTTCACCAATGCTTTCACCTTCCCCGACGGGAAGTTCGTGAAGGTCGGCTTCATCGACGAGAACGGCATCGCCAAGTAGCGCCAACCGGCGCGCAATCGAGCGCGCGACCTGTCGTGCCACGGAAAGGGTTCCAAAATGACCCGGTTGCAAATCTCTCGGTCGATCCTGCACATCGGGATCGCGGCCGCCGCATGCACGCTCTTCGCAGCGCCGCTCGCCGCACAGACCCGGCCCGACTTCAACGGCATCTGGGGCGGCGGAGTTGGTCCGCTGACACCGACCACCTGCAAGACGAGCGTCGACGCCTTTCCGGCGCGCGCCGGTGATGAGCGCTTCAAGGCCGCGGGCGCGCAGGGCACCCAGCAATACATCACCTTCGAGCAGGATTGCGCCATCGCCCATCGCGGGCAGGTCAGCAAACCGCTCTACAAGCCCGAGCTCTGGCAGCGGGTGCGCGAGAGCGACTTCCACGCCAATGCGGGCGGCAAGTGGATCGACTACGCCGATCCGGAATGGAAGAATTTGCCGCGCGGGCTGCCGCGCATCGGCCCGCCCAACAAGATCTTGCAGACGGCCGACGAGGTGGTCTTCCTCTACGAGTACCAGAACACGTTCCGTGTCGCGCCGACCGACTGCCGCGAGCATGATCCCGTGCTCAAATACGACCAGACCTTCTACGGTCTCGCGGTCGGCTGCTGGCACGGCGACACGCTGGTCGTCACCTCGCTCGGCTTCACCGACCAGACCTGGCTCGACTGGCCGGGCTATTTCCACAGCGCCGAGATGAAGGTCGTCGAGGAGTTCAAGCGGGAGGGCGACATCCTGCTCTACACCGTCACCGTCGACGATCCCGAGGTGCTGCTCGAGCCCTGGGTGATGCCGACGCGCCGGCTGCGGCTCAACAAGACCCCGGGCCTCCAGCTGATGCAGGATGTGCCCTACCAGGATCACTCGCTCGGCAAGCTCGTCGATCCGGAGAACCGCGGCTGAGGCGCGGACTCGCTGAGCCATGCGCTGACCGTGCGCTGCCGCGGTCTCAGTCGAGCGTCTGCATGCAGGCGTCTCGAAGGCTCGTCCCGGATGTTTGCGTCAGTGCGGCCATCCTTCGTGAAGTCGCACCGCTTGCGCGGCTCTCGGGATGAGGTCGACAGAAATCACAGGCTGAGGGCGCGGGCCGTGAGGACGGCGGACACCGGCAACGGCTACGGCTGGATTTCGATTGCGCTGCACTGGCTGACCGCGGTGATCGTGGTCACCATGTTCGTGATCGGTACCATGTCGCAAAGCGCCGACGAGGCGGACTATGTCCGGCTCGTGCATCTCCACACCACGATCGGCATCGCCGCCTATCCGCTGCTGTGGGGACGCATCGGCTGGCGCTTCGCGGTCGGTCATCCCGGGCGGCTGCCGAAGCAGAGCGCGTTCTTCTTCGCGATCGGCAAGTATTTCCATTTCGTGATGCTGCTTGCGATCGCCGTGATGCTGCTGTCGGGCCCGCTGATGGTGTGGACGGCGGGCGAGCGCATCCACGTGTTCGGCCTCGCGATCCCGGGCCCGTTCGGGAAGCTCGAAGCGGTGCAGCATGCGCTGCGCGCCGTGCACGGCACCACCGCGTGGTTCATCCTCGGCGCGATGATCCTGCACGTGCTCGCGGTCTTCAAGCACACCGTGCTCGATCGCGACGGCACCTTCGACAAGATCATGATCGCCGCCGGCGGCCGGCGCGACCGCCTGACCGCCGCGCAGAGCAACAAGGCGTGACCGGAATGGAAACGGCTGAAATGGAATTCCTGAAATGGAAATGTTGAAATGCAATTTCTGACCTGGCTCGAGATGACGGATTTCTCGACCTGGCTTCGGGAGTCCGATTGGGGCTATCCGGTGCTGCTCTGCTTTCACGCGGTCGGCATGGGCACCGTGGTCGGCATCTCCTGGATGTACAGCGCCCGCATCCTCGGCTACGCGAAGAGTTTCCCGCTGGATGGTTTCGAGCGGCTGTTCAGCCTCGCCTGGTTCGGCTTCGTCATCAATGCCGCCTCGGGCGTGCTGCTGTTCGTCGGCGAACCGCGCCGGCTCGCCGCGACGCCGGCGTTCTGGATCAAGATGGTGCTGATCGTGTTCGCCGGCCTCTCGCTGTGGGCGCTGGAGAAGGCCCTCCACGGGATGGACGAAGCCGACATGCTGCCCGGTGCGGGCGGCGCCGCGGCCCGCGAGGTCATGGTGACGGGCGCGGCGCAGGACCGCCGCAATCGCCTCGATCGTGTTCTGGCTTGCCGCGATCACCGCCGGCCGGATCATCGGCTACACCATGCCGCCCCCGCCGCTGTGAGAGTGACATGAGCGAGGCAGAGGTTCTCCAGTGGATCAAGGACCTGCCGGTCGGCGCGGCGGTGCGGCAGAGCCGCTGGCTGTTCGGGCTCGGCGAGACGCTGCACTTCATCGGCCTGTGCCTGATGGTCGGCGGACTGCTGATCGTCGACCTGAGGCTGCTCGGCTACATCCGCGGCATTCCGATGCGGGCGGCGCTCGCCTTCCTGCCGTTCGTCATCGTCGGCTTCCTGATCAATCTCGCGACCGGCATCGAGTTCTTCATGACCGATCCGTTCATGTACTGGCCCAACCCCGCCTTCAAGCTGAAGATGTTCATGGTGCTGCTCGGCGGGCTCAACGCCTTCGTCTTCACCGCGATGGAGCACCGCCACGTGCTGGTGCTCGGCAAGGACGAGCACACGAGCCCTCTCGTCAAGGTCACCGCGGGCGCGTCGCTTGCCATCTGGCTCTGCGTCATCCTGCTCGGACGACTGCTGCCGGCGTTCGAGGGCTCGACGAGCTTTTTCTGAGCATGTTCGGAAGAGTTGCGATCACCAGCCGTCATCGCCGGGCTTGACCCGGCGATCCCGATCATATGGCACGGCGGTGCCTTGATGAGCGGGATGGCCGAGTTAAGCCCGGCCATGACGATTTAGTGAAACCGAACACGCTTTAGAGTCTGTCCGGAAACATCACGCGGGATTGCAAAGTTTTCGGAGCATGAGGCGGATTGAGGCGAGGCGCAAGAAAGCGAGCGCGTGGCGATTTAGGTTCTCCCAATCCTTTGCAAGCCTTCGGCAGCGGTTGAGCCAAGCAATGGTGCGCTCGACGATCCAGCGGCGTGGAAGCACCACAAATCCTGTGGTCTGATCGGAGCGCTTGACGATTTCGGTTTGAAGGTAGGGAAGACACTTCACCAGGGGCTTCTGGAATTGCGGCCCCTGATAGGCGCCGTCGGCAAAGAGCTTTTTCAAGAAAGGGTACATCCCAAACAAAGTAGCAAGAAGCAGGATGCCGCCGTCGCGATCCTGTATATCGGCGGGGTGAACGATGGCGTGCAGCAGCAGGCCGAGCGTGTCTACGAGAATTTGGCGTTTCTTCCCCTTGATTTTCTTACCCGCATCATAGCCATGCGGATCGATGCAAGCCCCCCTTTTTCAGCGCTTTTCACGCTTTGGCTATCGATGATGGCGGCGGTGGGGCTGGCCTCTCGTTCGGCTTGCTCCCGACATTCCATATAAAGCGCGTGGTGGATGCGATCCAACGTGCCGTCGTAGCTCCACAAGTCGAGATAATCAAAAAGCGTGCTGCGCGGCGGCAGGTCCTTCGGGACTGCACGCCACTGGCATCCCGTGCCCAAAATATACATGATCCCGTTTATCACTTCGCGCACGTCGACGTGGCGCTTGTTGCCGCCGCGCTTGGCTGGCGGGATCAACACCTCGACAAGCGCCCATTCATCGTCGGTCAGATCACTCGGATATCGCAATTTGCTGCGATCGTACCGCGCGCGATTCTTCGCCGTCCACATCTGGTGCCCCCCGAATCAGGCCACCACTCTTGAATCACAAACAATTCACGTGACTCAAGATGATTTCGGACAGACACTTAGAAATCCGGCCTTTCCGCGGTCGGAAGATGCGCGTTCTTGTCGGAGAAGTAGTTGTACTTGTAGTCGCCCGCGACGTTCTCGGCGCAGACGCGTTCGTCCCATGCCTGGCTCGGGTGACGGCCATAGGTGATGGTCGCCGACCAGGGCATGGTGAAGACGCCGGGATCCTCCACGGTGAATGCGAGCTGCAGGCCTTTGCCCCTGTAGTCGGGATCGACACCGCCGACGCGCGGCCATTCCTTTTCGGCCTCGGCCAGTGCCTGCTTCGTCGCCTCATAGTCGATGAGACGATAACGCTCGACCACGTGCAGGGCCTGCGTGTACGGGGTGCCGAAGCGGTCGACCATCCGGTACGGCCCGAGCTTGATGCCGACGGTGTCGATGACCAGCGTGTCACCTTCGTAATGGCCGATAGAATCCCCATGGATGGTCGGGACCACCGTCGCGGGATGTGGCTGGTTCATCCGCACCGTGCGGGAGTTGTTGTCGTGTTGGTAGATGAGGGTGACCTTATTCGGCTGCTGCAATATCTGAACGCTGAAGTTCCAGAAGATGTAGGGCAGCGGATTCTGCAGACACATGTTGTCCGGGTCCGGAAAGACCTTGCCGGACAATGAGATCTCACCGAATCTCTTGACCACCTCCGCAGCCTCGGGCTTCAGGATCGGGTTCGCGTAATCTCCGACGGCCAGCGCGAAATTGCTCGCACCTGAAGGCAGCCGCGACTTGTTGCGCACCGGGCCCGGACCCGAGAGCGGTGGGCCGAAGCCGAGTCCTGGGATGCATCCAGATTCCGGAAAGGTCCGGAATCGACGCCGTGCTTTGCGCGGCGGCACCGGTGGATGACCCGGTCGCCGTGGTTTGGGCAAGGCCAGGCGATACGACCGCGCTCGCTAGCGTCATTGCCAACAGAAACCGTGAGCTCATCTTCCCCTCGCTTTCACGGGTTGCAACGGTGTCAGGCTAGACCGTTTCGGCCGCCGTAGGGAAGTGCGGACGGCTTCGGCCAGGTGCCGTCGCAGGCTCTCCGCAGACCGAGGTCGGCGGCTGTGCGGGCGTCCGTTCGTGGCGGCGATCCTGACATTGGACACGAAATTCCTGGGGACTGGTTGTGACCCATTGCGGGCATTTCTCACCAACGCCAAAATAAATTCATAGACAGGATCCCACGAACGGGCGGTTGCAGTGCACCAGGAACAGCCAAAAGGCCTCTAACTGCCGCACGTGCTTCTCAAGCAGGGCGGTGCGGGAGCCAGAAACCAGGCGATGTCTCAAATCAAATCCAGATGTCGAGCTGTTATTTCCTGTAGTCAGTCAATGCGGCACTTTCCGACATATTCCAGAGCGCGTAGGTGACCTGATGAATTTCGAACAGAACCTCTTCATCAGTTACGCCCATATCGACGATCAGCCGCTGACGCCTGGGGAGAAGGGCTGGATCACCCGGTTTCATGCGACGCTGAAGGCCATTTTGAGCATGCGCATGGGCCGCGAGGCGAAGATTTGGAGAGACGAGAAACTGCAAGGCAACGATGTTTTTTCCGACGAGATCGTCGCTCGGTTCAAGCAGTCTGCCGTTCTGGTTTCCATCGTGACGTCCCGCTATCTCAATTCGGAATGGTGCACGCGCGAGGCCCGCGAATTTTGTCAGAGTGCGCAGCAGACCGGGGGGCTGGTGATCGGCAACAAATCGCGGGTGTTCAAGGTGATCAAGACGCCGGTTGACACCCAGGAGTCGCTCCCGGCTCCCATGAAGGATCTCCTTGGCTATGAGTTTTTTACCGTCAAGGACGGGGCGCCACTCGAATTCGATCCGGCCTATGGGCAAGAGTACGCTCAGCTTTACAATCAGAACGTTGCGAAACTGGCGTGGGAGGTTGCGCAACTGCTCAAGACATTGGAGGCCGAAGGAAGCGCGAGCGACAGCAATGGCAAGGCGGTCGGCAGCGAGCCGCAGGCGCCGAGCAAGCCGGCCGTGTATCTCGCCGAGTGCAGCTACGACCGAAAGCAGGCGAGGGAGCTCATCGAAGGGGAGCTGAAGCGCCTGGTTATCCGGTCCTCCCGGACAAGCGAATTGCCTGCGGACGAGGCGGAATATGTCGCGGCCGTGGAGGCGCTGCTGGCGCGCTGCGCGCTCTCGATCCATCTCGTGGGTGAGAAAGCTACGGCGCCGTGCCCGATGGTCCCACCGGAAGTCGGTCGGCATACACCAGAACGAACTGGCGGTTGCGCGTTGCAAGAGCGGCGGCCTCAAGCGGCTGATCTGGCTGCCGCAGGGAACCCGCTCGGAGCAGGCGCCGCAGCAGGCGTTCATCGAGGCGCTGCACCAGGACGCGAACGCTCAGTTCGGCGCGGACCTGATCACGGGAGACATCGAGGAGCTGCGAAGACCGCGATCCACGCCACCTTGAGAAAGATCGAGCAGCCGGAACCGCGCGCCGGTACGGCACGAGGAGGCCGCTGGCGGCGACGAACCTGATCTACTTCATCTGTGACGAGAAGGACCGCAAGGCCAGCGTTGCTCCGGTGCGCAAGTTGTGCAAGCAACTGGGGTTTGAAGTCGCCCTCCCGGCCTTCGAGGGCGACGCCTCCGAGGTTCGCAAGACCAACCAGCAAAACTCTGGCCAGTTGCGACGCCGTGCTGATTGTTTTACGGCAGCCGGCGACGAGGCATGGAAACGCACCATCGACAACGAACTGAAGAAGAGGGCCGGCGCAGCGGGCGCAAGCTGCGCGCGGTGTTCAACTGGATCGCTGGCCGAGCCAAGACGACGACAAGGAAGACCTGATCGACGAGGACGCGGCCGGCCTGATCGACGGATTCGGCGGCCTTTCCGAGAGGCGGCGACGACCAGATCCATCAAGGCCGTGCTCGGCGGAGCGGCCATGAGCGCCGCAACGGCGGTCCGCGCGGTGCGCAATCCCGTTCCCGGGCCTGCGGCCCTTCGGGAGGATGAGGAGCACCTGTTCTTCGGCCGGGAGAACCAGGTCGATCGCCATGGTCGACAAGCTGGCCGCGCACGCGCTTTCTGGCCGTCGTCGGCACCTCGGGCAGCGGCAAGTCCTCGCTCGTCAACTGCGGCCTGCGGCCGGCGCTCCGCCAGGGGCTGATGGCCGCGCCGGCACCGCGTGGCGCATGGCGCAGTTCCGTCCCGGCAGCGATCCGATCGGCGCGATGGCTCGCGCCCTGGCGCAGGACGGCGTGCTGTTTCGTAAGCATGCGGCGGCAGGCCTGACGTTGGCCGAGATCGTGGAAACCACGCTTGCGCATGAGCAAGCTGGGACTGATCGACATCTGTCGAGCAGGCGCGCTGGACGAGGGCGTCAACCTGCTGGTGGTGGTGGACCAGTTCGAAGAACTGTTTCGCTACCGGCAGTTGGCGGCCGCCGGGCGCAGGAGCGCCTACGGCATCGGCGAGGAAGCCGCCGCTTTCGTGAACCTGCTGCTCGAGGTCAAGCGCGCAGGCGAACCTGCCGATCTTCGTCGTCCTGACGATGCGCTCGGACTTTCTCGGCGACTGCACGCAGTTTCCCGGCCTGGCCGAGGCCATCAACGCGGCGCAGTACCTGGTGCCGCGGATGACCCGCGACGAGCGCCGCGCCGCCATCGAGGGTCCGGTCGGGGTGGGCGGCGCGGAGATCGCGCCGGTCTTGCTGACGCGGCTGGTCAACGACGTCGGCGACAACCCGGACCAGCTGTCGATCCTGCAGCACGCCCTGAACCGCACCTGGGCGCACTGGCAGAACGAGGGTGGCGGCAAAGGGCCGCTCGACCTGGCGCATTACGAGGCCATCGGCACCATGGCCCATGCCCTGGATCAGCATGCCGAGCAGGCCTATGCGCGAACTGGGCACCGACGCGGCAGCAGCAGATCTGCGAGAAGCTGTTCAAGGCGCTCACCGACAAGGCGACCGACCCGCGCGGCGTACGGCGTCCGACCACCTTGGGCACGCTGTGCGCCCTCGCCGACGCGACGGCAGCGGAAGTCGCGGACGTGATCGACGTGTTCCGCGATCCGAGCCGTTCTTTCCTGATGCCTCCGGCCGGGGAAGCGCTCGAGGCGGAGACGGTGATCGACATCTCGCACGAGAGCCTGATGCGGGTGTGGCAGCGGCTCGATCAAGTGGGCGGATGAGGAAGCCCAGTCGGCGCGGACCTACCGCCGCCTGGCCGACACGGCAGACCTGCATGCGGCGGGCAACGCGAGCCTGTGGCGCGATCCGGAACTGCAACTGGCGCTCGATTGGCGCGACAAGAGCCAGCCGAACGAGACCTGGGCCTCGCGCTACCATCCCGGATTTCGCGGCGGCCATGCGATTTCCTGACGGAGAGCAGCGAGGCGCGCGAGGCCGAGCGGGCGGAACGACAGCGCAGCGCCAGCGCGAACTCGAGGCCGAACAGGAGAAGGCCGAGGCTCAGGCCAGATACGCGCGGCGCATGCGCTGGGCGGCTGTTCAGAGCGGCGCGCTCGCCCTG
>CAWCCG010000051.1:0-179556 GCA_963793985.1 uncultured Alphaproteobacteria bacterium
ACTTAAGGATTTCATCGTTCACCGCCGTCCGCACCTCGCGCGGATCAAGCAGCACCCGGAGATGGAGTTCGCCGACTATGAGCGGCGGCTGCACTCCCTGCAGGCCGAGCTCCAGGTCATCCAGCAGGCCTATCTCGGCACGCCGGAACGGGCGCTTCTCGTGCTCGAGGGCTGGGACACCGCCGGCAAGGGCGGCCTCGTCCGGCGGCTCGGCTGGGCGCTCGATCCGCGCAGCTTCAAGGTGCACCCGATCGCCGCGCCCGACGAGCACGAACGGGCGCAGCATTACCTGCAGCGGTTCTGGAGCCGGCTGCCCGAGAAGGGGCAGATCGTCACCTTCGACCGCTCGTGGTATGGCCGCGTCCTGGTGGAGCGGGTCGAGGGCTTCGCCACGACGCGGGAGTGGCGCCGCGCCTACCGGGAGATCAACGAGTTCGAGCACGTGCTGGTCGATTCCGGCATCCGCCTCGTCAAGCTGTTCCTGCACATCACGCCGGACGAGCAGGTGCGGCGCTTCCGCGCCCGCCTGACCGATCCCCTGAAGCGGTGGAAGCTCTCCTACGAGGACTTCCGCAATCGCGCCCGCTGGTCGGATTACCAGACCGCGATCGAGGACATGATGGAGGAGACCACGACCAAGTCGGCGCCGTGGCACCTTATCCCGTCGAACAGCAAGCCCTACAGCCGGATCGCTGCCTTGACGATCCTCGCCGACCGCTTTGGCAAGCACGTGTCGCTCGAGCCGCGCCCGATCGATCCCGGTATTCTCAAGGAGGCGAAGAAGGCGCTTCACCTGACGCCCGCCGACATCCGCCGTGCCCGGGAGCCGCGCCGGATGAAGGCGCATGCGCCCGCGTGAAGCGCGACGCGCCGGACGCGGCCGTCAGCCCGCGTCGCGACCGCGTCAGGTCGCGGCGGGCTTGGCTTCCGCCGCCTTGGCGTGTCCGGCCAGCGCCTCGCGCAGCGCGGCCTCCTTGGTCTCGTCGAAGGAGGTGCGCATCACCGTTCCGCCGACGCCTTCGAGGTCGGCGAGCACCTTGTCGGTGGTCATCTTGCGCACCAGCAGAAACAGGCCGGCCGAGCCCGGCTGGAGCGCGCTCGCGGCGTCCTTCATGAACTGGTCGTTGATGCCGACGTCGGTGAGGGTGCCGCCGAGCGCGCCGGAGGCTGCGCCGATCGCCGTGCCGAGCAGCGGATTGAGGAAGATCAGCCCGATCAGCGTTCCCCACAGCGCGCCGGAGACCGCGCCGGCCGCGGTCGTGTTCATGAGCTGGTTGAGCTTGATGCGGCCCTTGTCGTCCTTGACCGCGACCACCGCATCGCCGAGCTCGATCAGATATTCCTTCTGCAGCTCGAGCACCTTCTCGCGGACCTCCTCGGCCTTCTGCTCGGACGGAAAGGCGATGAAAACGAGGTCGCTCATGACGAAGTCTCCTTGACGGGTTGAGCCGGTTTCGGATCGGCGCCGATGTGCTCGAGATTGACGCCGGTGGTGTCGATGCGGAACGCGAAGGTGACGAGCGCGCCGACGAGCGAGGTGCCGATCAGGATGAACAGCAGGGTTCTGCGTGCCGATGTCCGCCATCAGCACCGGGAACAGGAACGCCGTCGTCACCGCGCCGATCTTGGCGAAGGCCGCCGCGAAGCCGGCGCCGGTGCCGCGGACACTGGTCGGAAACACTTCGCCGGCGAGCAGGTAGGTCTGCGCGTTGGGGCCGAGATTGGTCATGAAGTTGAACAGCATGAACCCTGCGAAGATCAGCAGCGTCGCGGTCGTCCCCGTCACGAAGGTCGAAGCGGCGGCGATGGCGAGGCCCGCGGCGCAGCCGATGAAGCCCCAGATCTGCAGCCGGATGCTGCCGATCCTGTTGACGAGGAAGATCGCGGCGAGGATGCCGACGATCAGGAGCACGTCGATCAGCGCCGCGCCCCGGGCCGCGAGCTCGTCGTTGCCGACGAGATCGGCGAGGCTGCGCACATGCGCCGTCTTATGGCCGAGCGTGGCGGCGAGAATGGTCGGGGTGAAAATGCCGATGCCGTAGGTGCCGAGGTCCTGGAGGAACCATGGGACCGAGGCGAGGATGGTCGCGCGGATATTGCCCGGCGCGAACAGCGCCACGACGCTCTTGCTCGCGGGAGCGACCGTTGCCGCGAGGAGATTGACGCGCTTCGGATAAGCCGGATCGCGCGTGAGCAGCCGGACAACCTCTTCATGCGCGTCCTTGCTGCGGCCGCTGACGAGGAGCCAATGCGCGCTCTCGGTAATGGTGAGACGTCCGAACGTCACCAGCAGGGCCGGAATGATGGCGGTGGCATACATCCAGCGCCACGCCCCGATCTCCGGGATGTTCTTGAGCACGACGAAGCCGACGATCGTTCCGACCAGCGCGCCGACGGCCTGAAAGCCGAAGGCCGCGAGCACCAGCTGCCCGCGCGCCCGCGACGGGATGCTTTCCGAGATGATGAGATGCGCGGTCGGATAGTCGCACCCGAGCGCGAGCCCGAGCCCGAACAGGAAGAGGACGAGCAGGTAATAACCCGGGCTCATCGACCAGCAGCGTCAGGAAGATCATGAAGATGATCATCTCGACGATGAACATCGCCTTGCGGCCGTAGCGGTCGGCGAGGCCGCCGAGGCCAGCCCGCGCCGATCAGGATGCCGAACAGGCTCGCCGCGCTCACCACACCGTGCTGGAACTGGTTGAGGTGGAATTCCTCGGCGATCAGCGGCATCGCGACGCCGGTCATGAAGACGACCAGGCCCTCGAAGAACTTGCCGGCGGCGGCGAGCGTCCAGATCCGCCACTGCATGCCGGTCATCGGCGCCCACGAGAGCGGCGTGCCGTCCGCCCAGACGGGGGTCTCGTCGATGTAGGCCTGGATGGAGCGCGCCGGCACGGGGACTTCCGGCGGGGGAAGAGGCGCGTTGATGTTCACGGAGGGCCTCCATGCGACCGTCGAAATGCTTGCCGCGCGGCGGGGCGCGCGGCGCGCCCAGTGACCACGGGCAAGTTACATTCCGACGACACTGGAGGTCGTGTCGAGGGGCGGGAGCCCCCGTCCCGCCATGCACTCGGCGCAGGCCGCGCGTTTACTTCCGAACGGGGGAGGGGTGGCGCTTGGCGTGCGGCTTCGGCTTGTGGTTCGCCTTCCACTTGAAGCCGTGATCCTGAGCATCGGTCTTGCCGCTGCGGTCGGAGTAGTAGATGCCGCCCGGCGGGACGGTGGAGCGCCGCTGGCGTTCGGCGTTCTGCCCGCCGTCGGAATACTGGGCGAGCGCCGGGCTCACGAGCACGGCGCCGAGGGCGGCAAGCATCAGAAGCCTTGTCATTTCGTCTTCTCCCGGACGGCCATCCTGCGCATAGAGCAGGGCGGCCACGTAGGTCACGATATAAGCATTGAAATGGCCCCCGCACGGAAGGAGGTAAGCTATTGTAAATACTATGATTTTTCGATGATCGCGATCGGGGCGGCGCGCCGGTAGTGCGGCAACCATTGGCACGCGTTCTACATGCTCTAATATCCTCCCCGTGGCACGCGTCATCCAAATCCGCAATGTACCAGAGGCCTTGCGTCGCGAACTCAAATCGCGCGCTGCGCGGGCCGGCATGTCGCTGTCCGACTATCTGTTGGCCGAGATTCGTCAGATGGCGGAGCACGCGACCCTCGATGACTGCGCATCGCTTGCAGCGCCGGCTCGCCACGAACCCCTCGGTGACTCCGGCCGATGCCGTTCGTGCCGAACGCGACAGCGGGTGACTGTCGTCGAAGCATCAGCGCTCCTCTGAGCGCGGCTCCGCATCCGCTGGCATCGCCGGATTGTAGGCGGAGCATGCCGAGGTCGCCCCGCCCCCGAAGAGGGTGTGCCGTTCCGGGACATCGCCTGCCTGCGGCCGGTCGTCAGCAAGACGGGCGAGGACGCTGCCGATCATTTCGGCTGGTTCACCAACTCCACTGCAACTCGACAACCCCTCGTCAAGCACGTTTACGCAGCGAGGGCCGGGATGGCGGCCAGTAGGGGCCTGCGCTGCTTCCCGATCTCGATCGGCCGCGCTATTTTACAAGCTCATGACACCGCGTCACTTGCCCTGCTCGGCAAGTCGGGCAGGGAGATTTATGTTCGATTTTCGTCAATTCCTTTTCCGCTCGCCGGAGCGCGACGGCGAAACGGATAGACGGCGGCTTGCCCTTCTGCAGCAGGCGGTGCATTCCGCCCTCGCGGACGCCGAGTACGAATCCAACGGGCTTCGCGGGCGCCTCGAAAAGGCGCGGCAGTCGGCGGCGTTTCTGCTCGAGCAGATGGAGGACGGCGTGCCCGAGGCTGCGCGCCAGGCCGAGCTTGCGAACGTCGAGCTGCGCCTCGTCGGGGCCGAGCGTAGGCTGTCGCGGCTGCGGATTCAGCTCACGATCCTGCGGACGATCGAAAGCATGCTCGTCACCGCGTTCGAGCCGCTGGTGCCCGTCGGGCGCGGCGACGCGGCCGCGGGTCGGCGTCGAGGCCAAGGCCAGGACCGGGGACTAGATGCCGGGGATTAGTTTCGGCGAGTGGAAAAGGAGGCCCCTGACTTCACTTCCATTGGGGTGGGGGGATTGGGGTGGGCGAAATCCGGGGCCTCGGCTCTGTTCGAGCCTCTCGACCGTATTGAGGCGCCGCCGATTCGCACACGGCTCGCGAGCGTGGCTCTCCGCGTTATCCACAAAGGCCTTGTTCGGTCGCGGTATCCCGCTGGGTGCGCGCGAGCGATCCCTCGCGGCGCCCGCGACACGCGCAACGCACCGCGAGCGTCGGCACGTGTGAAGCTCGCCACAGCGCAAAGTTTTTGTGACGGCGCCGCCGAATGGTCCCGCCGCTTTCACCGAATCGCCCCGAACCGACGCACAATGATCGGCGACCTCGAATGAACGGGATGGGGTGCTGAGTTGAAGGTCGGGCCTGCTCGAGGGGAAGAGCGGTTTTAAACACCACGCCTCATGGTTCGCCCCGCCGCGCAGACCCGGGTCTGGTGCGACCGCGGCCGGGCAAGACTGCCCCGCCCCGGCGGGGCATTTTTTTTGCCCGATCGCGCCGCCTCATGGCGCGCATGGCCGCGCGTCGTGCGGCCTAACTGCGAACAGTCAGGTCGACAGTCCGTCGCCTGGAACTCAGGCGCGGGCGGCCTCGCGGGACTGGAGGGCGGCGCGTCCGGTCTTCTCGATCTCCCGTTGCTCCTGCTCGCCCTGCGCGTTCTTCAGGTTGCCGTCCATCACCAGAATGACGCCGATCCACGACACCGCGAAATTTGAGAAGAACATCGCCAGGAAGACGACGAGGCTCGCAGTCGAGGAAATCTCCTTCTCGACGTAGTAACCGACACCGACCGAAATCGAGTCCGCCGATGAGGACGAAGAGGACATATAAGACGAGGGCCTTCATGGAATTCACCGGATTGTTTTTGTATCGCCCGCCGAAGCAATGGGCGCTTTCTCCGGTTCCGGAAACTGTGATTTGTCTCAGTGTCATGCGCCAGGCACGGGGCATGGCCGCGCTTTGATATGGCAGACTTGAAGCCTGGGGTAGCCCTGCGACGGCGAGGCTGTCCGCACGACGCGGCCGATTTGCTTTCTTCCACCGAAAACGGGGTCGCAGGTCATTTCATGAATCGCGGAACCCGATCCCCGCAGCTTCGGAGATCGCGGATGAACCCCGTTCCCCTGGGACCACCGCCGCAGTAGGCTCGCTTGTCGGCATGCAGACCAAAAGAGCCGAAGTCGATTTCGGCATTCGGCAATGCAGCGGTCCATTGCTGCGCGGGCACAGCCAACGATGACGGCGATCGGATAGATCGACGTGGACCCTCGGCACGGCTCGCGAGACGTGCCGTCATCGCGGATTAGCGGAAGCCGGGTACGTCGAGGGCCGGAATGTGGGAGGCGATGATGCAGACGACGTCATGGTCTCGGGTACGGCAGGTCGCGGTCGCAGTAACGGCGCTCGCAGTAACGGCGCTCGCAGCAATGGCGGTTGCGGTCATGGTGGCGACGTTGGCCTCGAGCGCGACGGCGCAAGCCCAGGCGCTCAGCCTCGAGCTCATCGCCTCCGGCCTACCGAGCCCCGTTGGATTGCGAAATGCCGGCGATGGTTCGAACCGGCTGTTCATCGTCAACCAGGGCGGGACCATCCGCATCTACAAGAACGCCCAGGTGCTGCCGACGCCGTTTCTCGACGTGACGTCCAAGGTCCTATACGACGGCGCTGAGCGGGGGCTGCTCGGGCTCGCCTTCGATCCGAGCTACACCACCAACGGCTTTTTCTACATCTATTACACGAGCCAGCCGGCGGGTGCGGTCACGATCTCCCGCTACAGCGTCTCCGCCAATTCCAACATCGCCGACCCGAATTCCGAGGTCGTGCTCAAGACGCAGGCGCACTCGGACTTCGCGAACCACAATGGTGGCTCGCTGCTGTTCGGCATCGACGGCTGCCTCTATGCCGGCATCGGCGATGGCGGCAGCGGCGGCGATCCCAACAACAACGCCCAGAACCTCGGGACGCTGCTCGCCAAGATCATCCGCATCAGCCCGGTCGACGGCACGCCCTGCACGGCGGCGCCGGGCAACCCGTTCGTCGGCACGACAGGTGCGCTGGGCGAGATCTGGGCGCTCGGCGTGCGCAATCCCTGGCGGATCACCATGGATCGCCAGACCGGAGATTTTTGGATCGCCGATGTCGGGCAAAACGTCGAAGAGGAGGTCGACTTTCAGCCGCCGGGCATCGCCGGCCGGAACTATTGCTGGAGCCGCAAGGAAGGCACGCTGATTTTCAACTCCAATATTCCCTGCACGACGGGCACGCCGACCGATCCGATCATCGAATACGACCACAGTGCGGGAAAGTGCGCGATCATCGGCGGCTACCGCTACCGCGGCGCCCGCTTCCCGAGGATGGTGGGAACCTATTTCTACGCCGACCTCTGCACCGGCCAGATCTTCGGCGCGACCGAAAGCGGTGGCGTGTGGACGAGCACGCTGCTGTACACCAGCGCCGCCAACGTCACCACCTTCGGCGAGGACGAGGCGGGCGAGCTCTACCTGGTTCATCTGGGCGGCACGATCCATCGTCTCGTTTTCGGGAAGCTCACGAGCACCCACGACTTCGGCGGCGACACCAAGAGCGACATCGCTTGGCGCGACACCTCGGGCAATACCGCGATCTGGCTGATGAACGGCACCACGGTAACCAATCAGAACAGCTCGTTCGTCGCCAACGTCCCGGGCCAATGGGGAATCGTCGGCCAGCGCGATTTCAACAGCGACGGTTCTGCAGATCTGCTCTGGCGTGACACCAGCGGCAACGTAGCGATCTGGGAGATGAACGGCACCGCGGTGTTGAACGCAGAGCAGCTTCGTTCGTCGCCAACGTGCCGGCCCAGTGGAGCATCCTCGGCACCGGCGATTTCAACGGCGACGGCATGGGCGACATCCTGTGGCAGGACATGTCCGGCAACGTGGCGATCTGGGAGATGAATGGCACCACGGTGTTGAACGCAAGCAGCTCGTTCGTCGCCAACGTTGCGGGTCAATGGTCGATCAAGGGCATCGGCGACTTCAACGGCGACGGCATGAGCGACATCCTGTGGCAGGACACGTCGGGCAACGTAGCGATCTGGGAGATGAACGGCATCGCCGATATTGAATCAGAACAGCCTCGTTCGTCGCCAACGTCCCGGGCCAATGGTCGATCAAGGGCACCGGCGACTTCAACGCCGACGGCAAGTCCGACATCCTATGGCGGGACACGTCGGGCAACGTGGCGATCTGGGAAATGAACGGCACCGCGGTGCTCAACCCGAACAGCTCGTTCGTCGCCAACGTCGCGGGCCAATGGTCGATCCAGCTCACCGGCGACTTCAACGGCGATGGTATGAGCGACATCCTGTGGCAGGACACGTCGGGCAACGTGGCGATCTGGGAAATGAACGGCATCGCAGTGTTGAACGCGAACAGCTCGTTCGTCGCCAACGTCCCCGGCCAATGGGCCATCCAGCAGCTCGGCGCAGAATGACAACGGTCGACGCCTGGCTTTGACGGCGCGCGACATCTCCGGGAAGCGAGACGTTCCCGGGCGCCACATGAGCTGGCGGAAGGAGTGGGACCTAACATGACGAACGCACCTCGCGCGGCCATACTGTTGTGTGGCGCGGCGCTGGTCTGCGCCGACGGCGGAATCTCCTCGTCGGTTGCGGGCGGAACGGTTCCAGGCTGGCCCGACTACATCGCCATGGGCGCTGTCGGCGGCCCGAACGTCACGCCGCCCACCGCGACGTCGACCGGAGGAGATGACGACTTCGGCGGACGGCCGGTGGATGTCGTCTTCAAATATGCCGGCCTGAACGGCAATGGTGATCCGGGGATCATCGATCCTCCCACCAACGCGCTGCGGATGACCAACGACCTGACCATCCTCAGCACCATCAACAGCCACCCGATGCGCGTGGCGATCGTCGAATACACCGCGCAGATGAGCGGTGGTTTCAGTTTGACTGACTTTTCCAACCTGCCGGAACCCACGCCGTCGCAGCCCACCGGCAGCTACATCATGGCGCGGCATTTCATCAGCCTCGCCTCCGATGCGATCGCGCTGAACGACCGGCCGGTCGCCTATCAGGCCTCGAATTATTTTGGATCGCTGATCCTCAATCCCGACCTGCTGGGAGTCATTCAGCAGGGAGGCGCGATCAGCAACGTGAACGGCGCGCTTCCGGCGAATTCGGTCAACACGGCCGTCGACCAGGCATTGTGCTTCCTCACGACTTCTCGCTCGTATCTCAACACATCCAATCCCAACGGCGTCGGGACGGCGCCGTATCTCAACAAGACCTACACCGGAACCCCGGTCGCGATTTTGGAGAGCCTGCTCGCGGACGGCTATCCGGTCTGGAGCATCAACGGTCAGACGGACCCGTATTGGAATACGGCCATCGACAACCTGATCGGCGGAACGGGCAGCACCTACAGCCAGGTGGGTCAATGGTTCAACGCCTGTGTCGCCAACCCGACTTACGACAAGACGGCTTATCAACGGCCGAATTTCCCGGCGGGTTTCGAGGGCTGGGTCCAGGCGAACAACTGGCTGATCCGGACGTTCTCGCCGACGGGGAACGTCACGTTCGGCTGGCAGGACAACATGTGGGCCGCCGGCAGCGGCTTCTGGCTCCACAACGACCTGATGGATTCCGGCATCGCGAGTGCCTACTCGACGCCGGTGTCGAGCTTCTTGCAACAGAACGCGCCGAGCACCATCGGCCCCGGCGCTCTCGGCGCTGCTTATGTTCCCGAATTCTTCGTGTTCGACCGATACGAGACGGACGACAGCACCGCGCCCGACCAAGCCACGCTCTACAATGCACGATCGTGGGACAACTACCTCACCGCGGTGGGACAGGTCAGCCGGAATTTCGGCAACATCCCGGTGATGCTCTGGCAGATCCCGGGCTCCCACATTCCCTATGTCGGCGAAGCCAACCCGGAGCTCTATAACAACACTCCCGGCCTCTACGTGTTCAGCACCGCGCCGGTTTATTTCTTCGCGGACAGCGGGCTGCAATCCGACCTCGGCAACATCATCGCCGGAGCGGGAACGAGCACGAACAGCGCCGTGGGCAACTACCTCCCCAATTGCGGGGCCGGCGCTTACAACTGCAGCACCGGATCGAACTACAGGCAGTATCTTCTGGCCTACCAGGGACAACCGAACAATTTCAACTGGGGCAAGGACAACCGAAAGCTCGCGAAGGCCGCGGCCAACAACGTGTTCGCCATCCTGTGGGGAGGCGGCAACACGACCAATGTCATCAAGAACTTCAGCAACACCGACGACCATGGCTGGCTCGCCGGCAAGATTATCGCTTATTACAAGAACCCGACACCCCTGACCGCACCTGTCGCCACCCACGACTTCAACGGCGATACCAAGAGCGACATCGCCTGGCGCGACACCTCGGGCAATACCGCGATCTGGCTGATGAACGGCACCACGGTGACCAATCAGAACAGCTCGTTCGTCGCCAACGTCCCGGGCCAATGGGCAATCGTCGGCCAGCGCGATTTCAACGGCGACGGTTATGCAGACCTGCTCTGGCGTGACACCAGCGGCAACGTGGCGATCTGGGAGATGAACGGCACCGCGGTGTTGAACCCGAACAGCTCGTTCGTCGCCAACGTGCCGACCCCAATTGGAGCATCGTCGGCACCGGCGATTTCAACGGCGACGGCATGGCCGACATCTTGTGGCAGGACACGTCCGGCAACGTGGCGATCTGGGAGATGAACGGCACCACGGTGTTGAACGCAGAACAGCTCGTTCGTCGCCAATGTCGCCGGGCCAATGGTCGATCAAGGGCACCGGCGACTTCAACGGCGACGGCAAGAGCCGACATCCTGTGGCAGGACACATCCGGCAACGTGGCGATCTGGGAGATGAACGGGACCACGATATTGAACCAGAACAGCTCGTTCGTCGCCAACGTCCCGGGCCAATGGTCGATCAAGGGCACCGGCGACTTCAACGGCGACGGCAAGAGCGACATCCTGTGGCAGGACACGTCGGGCAACGTGGCGATCTGGGAGATGAACGGCACCACGGTGTTGAACCAGAGCAGCTCGTTCGTCGCCAACGTCCCGGGCCAATGGTCGATCCAGCTCACCGGCGACTTCAACGGCGACGGCATGAGCGACATCCTGTGGCAGGACACGTCGGGCAACGTGGCGATCTGGGAGATGAACGGCACCGCGGTGTTGAACGCGAACAGCTCGTTCGTCGCCAACGTCCCCGGCCAATGGTCCGTCCAGCATCTCGGCGCAGAATGACAACGGATCGAAGCCGTTCGACCAACCTCGGTGGAGGTTGGTCGAACAAGATCTCAGTTCGCTTTCTTCCAGACGTTGTCTGCGGCCCTATGATCCGCGGGACCGAGCGAGCGTGATCGCCACGCCCAATTGAGCTGCAACACCGTGCAGCCTCTTGTCGTTCGTCCACAGTTCTGCTCCTGCCGTTAGTTTCACCGCGGCGAGCAGATGAGCGTCGATATATCCGATCCCGCGCCCGGACAACGCATAACGCTCGATGAAATGAAGGACCTCCGCGTCCGTCGCGACACTGGCACGGGGCAGGTCCGCCAGAGCCTGCAACACTATTTCGCGCTGACGCAAGTTGCCCAAAGCAAGTTCGCCGATGACAAAAGGGTGTGCCAGCACCATCCCCGCATCGAGCAGTGCGGCGAGCGCCTTGTCGGCCGCCCGCAGATGGTCGACCCAGACGGACGTATCGACCAGGATCACGCCGTACCTGGCCGCCGCCGGGGCGGCGCCTCCAGACCAGGCTCGCTCCCGCCCAGACGCGCCAATCGTCGCGCGCTCTCGCGCTCGATAAGGGCCTTGAGCGCCTCACGGACCAAGCTCGACTTTTCCTTTAAGCCAGTGAGCGCTTCGGCCTTGGCAACGAGTTCATCGTCCAAAGCAAGAGTTGTGCGCATCTGCCGACCTCCCTCGCCAGGCACGAAATTATCATCAAATGATGTCGTATTCCATGCCGACCACACCAGCCGACCAGAACGGGCGGAGGACAGCAAGTCGCACTGCTTAGGTTTGGCGGAAGGAGTGGGATTCGAACCCACGAGGGAGCGTAACCCCCTGCCGGTTTTCAAGACCGGTGCCTTAAACCACTCGGCCATCCTTCCAAAGTTTAGTCTATTCAGCAACTTGCCACAAAGACCTCAAGCATGTCATCGGCGCGCGTGATCTGGAGAACCCGAACCGTAGCCGGATTGGCTCGGAGCCTTGGGCAAAGCTCGTCTCCACGATCCTTGCAGCCGATACCAGTCGTTCGGAAACCAGTGACCATGAACGCGAAGCATGATGGCCAGCGAGCCATGGCCCAATCGCCCGGATATGGTGATCGCGTCAAGTCCGCAGGCGAGCCGTTCGCGGCAAAATGGAACGCTCGAGCCAAAAGGAAGGCCCCGGTCCCTGGTGAACCCTAATGCGGACCGGAGCCTCGGGGGATCGCTAGAGGAAGCTGCCTTGTCGGCGATCCCGGAGAAGATGCTAGGCGAAGCTCTGGGCCCAATTCGGGCCCAGGATGATCGTTCTCGTGGCGGGCAGGCGACCGGCTTCGACCCACGCGCGCCGTCGCCGGCGATGAGCTCTGGCGGCGCTTGTCCGGCCCCGGACCTGATCTTTGCATTTGCCAATTCATCCAAAGTAAACCTTTGCTCAGTTGCCAAGCGCTCCTCAAACAGTAATTTAGTACCGCGTTTACGCGCACATGCGAGAAGAGACCTGCGAAGAGCTAGAGGAGCTGAGAAATGAAGAAATTTGCGGCGTCGGTTGCGCTGGCTGGGGTGTTCGCGGTGATAGCGTTGTCGCCGGCCGCAGCCCGCCATCATTACGTTTACGCGCGAGTCGGTGCGGGCGTTTGCAGTGGGTACACCTGCACTGGCGCCTTCTTCCCGAGCATGGCCGCCGCGTGCGGCGCGGTCGTCGCTCCCACGACGACAAGGCATGTAGGTTTGACAGAAGTCCTTGATCTGCCCGAGCGGTCTCGGGGTGAGCCGGTACATGGTGCTCAGATAGTCGATCTGCAGCCCGGCGCGGCCCGCCGGCGGGCAGCGACGGTAAACTGGACAGCGGCGAGGCCTCCGCACCCGCGGGGGCCTCCGCTCGGTTGACCGATATCGACGTCAAGCCCGACGATTCACCGTGCCGGCGCCGCCTGCGCGGCGCCGATGCGTTCGCGCGGCTTTGCCTGCCGGGTGACGAGGTAGATGCCGAGCGCGACGGGAACGATGCCGATGAAGTCGGTCGGCGTCGCGTGCTCGCCGAGCACCAGCCATCCGAATGCGAGCCCGAGCGGCGGCATCATGAAGTGGAACGAGCTCGCTGCGGCTGCACCGGCGACCGTGATGAGGTGCAGCCAGATCAGGTACGCGCAGACCGAGCCGAGCAGCGCGAGGTAGAGCAGGGCGCCAGCGAGCCGCCAGGTCGGCACGATCGCGCCGAGACTTTCGCTTGCGAACGCAAAGGGCGCGAGCGCCGCGCCCGCCGCGAGGTTCTGCACGGCATTGCCGACCAGCAGGCCGCTCTTCGGCGCGAGGCGCTTGAACAGGATCGTCCCGGCGACCAGCGAAACGAGACCGCCGGTCACGAACAGGATGCCGACGAGGCTCTCGGCGCCGCCGGCGATGCGGCTGTCGACCACGTAGGCGACACCGCCGACGCCGAGAGCGAGCCCGATCGCCTTGCGCCACGACAGCACCTCGCCGAGCACCAGGGCCGCGAGCAGCGAAGTGAGCACCGGATTGGCGCTGGCGATCAGCGCCGTCACCCCGGACGACACGCTGCGCATGCCGATATAGTTGAGGCCGAGATAGACCGCGTTGTTGGCGATCCCGATGACCGCGAGGCTTGCGAGATCACGCGGCCGCAGCCGCCAGTCGGCGCCGCGCCAGATCGTGACGGCGAGCACCGCGAGGCCCGCGATGAGAAACCGGGCGGTCAGCAGGAGGAGGGGCGGGGCGTCGGCCAGCGCGAGCTTGGAGACGGCGAAGGCGGAGCTCCAGATCACGCAGAACAGGGCGACCAGCACCAGCAGCGGCATCCCCAATGGACCGGATTTCGACAGGGTGGGCATCGGAATTCTCCTTCCGACGTCCATCTGGGTTGCGCTGGCGCTATTTGGAAATTAAATGATGGAATGCAAGTCAGTTGATTATCGAATGGTGACGCCATGTTCGACCTCGATCTCCTGCGCAGCTTCGTCTCCGTCGTCGATTCCGGCGGTTTCACCCGGGCGGGCGAACGGGTGCACCGGACCCAGTCGACGGTGAGCCAGCAGATCAAGCGCCTCGAAGAGTCGCTCGGGCGGCCGCTGCTCGAGCGGAACGGCAAGGAAACGATCCCGACCGAGGAGGGGGAACGGCTCCTCGCCTATGCGCGGCGCATCCTCGCGCTCGCGGACGAGGCGCGCGACGTCGTCTCGCGTCCAACCGGGAATGCCATTGTGCGCTTGGGGATCCCTGAGGATTTTGCGGCCTACCGGCTGACCGAGCTGTTGTCGGATTTCGTCCGCGCCCGGCCCGGGCTGCGGCTCGACGTGCGCTGCGATCTCAGCGTGCGGCTGCGCCACGATCTCGACCGCGGCGACCTCGATGCGGCGCTGATCAAGCGGGAGGCCGGCGAGAAGGGCGGCATCGCGGTGTGGCCGGAGCACCTGCGCTGGGTGACGGGCACGCGCTACCCGCTCGACCTCGGGGCAGGGCGGCCGGTGCCGCTCGCGGTGTTCCAGCAGGGCTGCCTCTACCGTAATCGCGCGATCCATATGCTGGAGCGGTCGGCACGTACCTGGCACATCGCCTACACCAGCCCCAACCTGGTGAGCATCCAGGCGGCGGTGTCGGCGGGCTTGGGCGTGAGCATTCTGCCGGAGCTCGCGGTGCTGTCCGATCACCGCATGCTCGGACCGGAGGAGGGATTCCCGCCGGTTCCTGATACCGAGGTCGCGTTGGTCATTGCGCCCGGCGCCGGCACGGCCACCCGCAATCTCGCCGATCTGTTGCTGGAGTTCTACGCGAGCGCGCGCCCGGGCGTGCTCGCCGGCGGCGCTGAGCGGTCAGCCTGCGCAGGATAGCAGCATGAATCGCATCCGCCGCCGCGACGGGAAACAGATGAAGCAGATAGAGCGAGGCCGTCAGTCCGCTGAGGCAGAACAACAGCACGACCTCGGCGTCCGGGTCGGACTCGGCGGCTTCGATGGCGGTCGGCAATCCCACGGGCATCTGATGCGCTCCCTCGGCGATACCTGATCGCGAGGGACGTTACGTCGCGCCTCGAGCAGGCGACCGTGAGGGCCGTCACAATTCTCGCAAAAAAGAAAAAGGCCCCGGCGAACCGGGGCCTTCCGTTTCTGACGCCTCACCTGAAAGCTTATCAGAACTTGTAGCTCAGGGCCGCACGGACCGAGTCGATGTTGGTGTTGCTGGTGGAAATGTTTCCGCCGCAAGCCCCGCCCGCGACCACCGCGCAGGTAACCGGAAGCGCGAAGGTGTTTCCTCCGCTGAAGCCGTAGTGCAGGTATTCGACACGGGCAATCCAGTTCGGGTTGATCATCCACTCATATCCGGCGCCGACGGCATAGCCGACCGGTTGCTGGTGGAGGTGAACCCGTTCGACTGGCTGAAAACACCGGCAGAGGTGTCGGTGCTCAGCAGGGCATTGGTGCGAAGGTGCTCCCATGCACCGCCGCCGGTCGCATACACCATGCTCGATCCCCAAGTGTAGCCGAGGCGACCACGAATGCTCGCCAGCCATTGAACGTCCTGGTGGACCATCAGACCGTCGGTGGCCGTGCCCCGCTGCCCAGGAGGGGGTCTTTCAGGACGACTTGGGCCGAATTGTTCAAGCCGGCCCCGTCGAAGTCACCCTCGACGCCTACAACCCAGGTCCCGAGCTGCCAGAACGGTCGTGGCACCGCGCCGCGAGTTCTTGCCGCGCCAGCACGATCGAAGCGATACCGGATCGAAGTTGAACGGAGCTTCCGGACCGAGCCGCCGTTGACGCCGAGAGAACCCGGTCCAGGCGGAGAACCTCGGAGGACCAGTAAGCGTCGGCGAATTGCATGCGGGCACGCCAGCGCGGCAAAGCCGTCGGCAAAAGAACTTCTCATCAGAACATCCTTCAATCGAACCACCTGGCGTTTGTACGCACATCTGGCGGAGGAGAAGTCTGTGATCGCCGGGCAACACCGCGGCTTTAATGTGCGTGTCGCACAAATCTTGGTCTCGACAGAAGTTGCGTCTTCGGTCGGTTCCAACCGAAATGACTTGCGGCAGAATTTGGATCGGTGTTCACGGCGCACCAGTTCGGCAAATTCTGCCGCCGACTTGTATTTGCGCCGCCGCCGACGTCCTTCGAAAACCGAGATCAGAAGAACTTGTAGCTCACCGCTGCCCGGACAGATGTTCTCGTGCAGATCGCCATGGGTGTCGGTGATGAACGAGAGCGGCGACTGACGCTTCACCTGAGAGACTTACCAGCTGGTAGTTCAAGCCGGCGCGGGCGATCTCGCCCGAAAATTTGGCGTGGGAGGTTGTGGACACGACGGCGGGACCACCGTTTGCTGCGGGGAGCGTACCGACGGTCGTGACGAGCGCACCGTTCGCATAGGTCACGCTGCCCAGGTCGTAGTGGAGATACTCAACTTTCGTGCTCCACTTCGGCATAAACATCCATTCGAAGCCGGCCCCGGCCGTCCATCCCGTGCGCGTCGACGAAAACGAACCCGCGGCTGACGCGCTGGGCGAGAGACATACACCGGGCATGAAGGTCGTTGCGCAGTCGTTGTTGTTCAGCGTGATTGCAGTAGTGGACTTGACGCCACCGTAAGCGAGACCGCCGGTACCGTACAAAAGGAAGGTCGGAGTAAAGAGATAGCCGACCCGCCCGCGCACGGTGCCGAGATAGTCGACCTTACTGGAGCTGAGAATGGACGAATTCAGGACCTCTCCGGCACCCAGGAAGGGAAACGAGTCGACCCGATTGGCGAGAGAGCCGCTGCCATTGTTTGTGGCACCCTGTATGATCCGTCTCGAATGCCCGCGACCCAAGTGGGGGCCAATTGCCAATTATAGCCGATCTGGCCGCCGCCAACGAACCCCGAACGGCCCCCGCGGGGATGTTGCCGGACGCTGCGGCTGCCGCGAAAGGCGCCCAAGGTGTGCCGGTCGCAAAATCCTGTGTGGCGACGGAACCAACGTTCACCGAATTGTTGTCGCTCCAACTGCCGCCTGCGTTCACACCGAGGTAGAGACCGCACCAGATGCAAACCGGAACCGGGAGCGGGGCGGGCGCCAGATCCATGTCGGCGGCCATCGCAGGCATCGCGAGCACGGCGAATGCTGCCGTCGTCAGAAGAAACCTCTTCATGGGAACCCCCGCCTGAAGGGTAAAATTCTACTCCAAGTGGTGGCGAGAAGTCTGCAACCTGAGGGCAACACCCTGGATTCAATGCGCGTGCCGCGCAGTAGTCTTGGTCTTGAGAAAGCTTTGAGCTGTCCTCGCGGGCACGCGTAAAAATGCTTTGCCGCCCAGCCGAATACAAGGCTGAGTTCACACGGCGGCGCAGCTTGCGATCAGAAGAACTTGTAGCTCACCGCGGCCCGGACGATGTTTTCATGCAGGTCGCCATGGGTGGCGGTGACGAACGAGAGCGGGACCGCGGGGTTCACCGCCGTGTAGGTCGTGCCCGGCAGGTCGACGTAAAGATACTCGGCCCTCACGATCCAGTTGAAGGCCAATGCCCACTCGACGCCTGCACCGAGAGTCCAGCCGGAGGCGGTCGTGCTCTGCGAAGCGTTGACGGTATTGGCCGTGAGGAGGGTCAAGCTGTCGGCGTGGCTCACATTTGCAAACGCAGCACCGCCCGTCACGTAGAACAGCCACGGACCCGCCGCATAGCCGGCCCGCGCACGAACGGTCGAGAGCCAGTGACTGCTGAAAGTCTGGGTGAACGGAAGGCTTCCGGCCGGGGTCACCGCGGTGCCGCTGAAGGTGTTGCTCAGGCTCGTTGACTGCCAGTCGCCCTCGACGCCGAAAACGAACCAGGGCGATTGACCTGGTAGTTGCATCCGCCTTCGACACCGCCGGTCACGCCCGAGGAATGGAACGAGGTCGAGAAGGTCAGCGGTCCGGGGGAGGGAAACCCGGCGGGGTTCGGTCCCCAGGCATCGGTGGTGTTGCCCCACACGCCGCCGACCGTGCCGCCGATATAGCAGCCGGTCCAGGTGAAGATCGGAACCGCGATCGGGGCCGCATAGTAGGGCGCCGGCGCGGGCGGCAGGTCGGCCGCTCGATAGCGTCACGGGCAATGTCAGCACGCCGAAAGCTACTGTACCCAAAAGAAATTTCTTCACGCGGGCCCCCATACCTCAGAACCACTCCAACTCGTCTCTAGTTGTACGCCGGGCGGCGCAATAGAGTCTGTGACCGGGTGCAACATCTGCGGATTAATCGGCGCGTCACATAAATCTTTGGTCTGGACAAACGCGCGATCATCGTCTGCGGCGAAGCTTCGGTCTGGACTCCGGCAGTGGTCTTCTGGATGCGATGCGCCCGATCGCTGCCAACCCGTGCCCGTTAACCGCCCCGTCTTCATTTTGCTGTATTTATTGCACCATCTGAGAGGGTTCCATTGGTGGCTGCATGAGCGGCACCAAGGGGGGAGGCAGGCTCCGGGGCAGCCTTGCGATCTGGGGGGTCTGGTCGGATGCGGACGGGGGAGGAGCGCGGTGGCATCGGCCACACACGCACACGCTTCGGCGTGCTCGGCGTGATTTGCCTTCTCCTCGCGAACTGCTCCGGCGGCTCGTTTGGCTCACTCGATCCCCGCTATGGAGTTTCAAGCAGTCCGCGCGTGGTCGCGCCCGGCGAGCCCGTCCCCAAGGGCGGTGGCTCTTATCGCGTCGGCGCGCCCTATGTCGTCGCCGGGAAGACCTATGTGCCCGAGGATAATCCGCATTACAGCGCAGAAGGCGTCGCCTCCTGGTACGGCTCGGATTTCCACGGCCGGCTGACGGCGAACGGCGAAATCTTCGACCGCCAGTCGATGTCGGCGGCGCATGCGACGTTGCCGCTGCCGTCCTATGTGCGGGTCACCAATATCTCCAACCACAAATCGGTCATCGTGCGCGTCAACGACCGCGGGCCCTATAGCGGCAACCGCCTGATCGACGTGTCCGAGCGCGCGGCGAGCCTGCTCGGCTTCTACGGCAGCGGTCTCGCGCCGGTGAAGGTGGAGTATGTCGGCCGCGCTCCGATCGAGGGTTCCGACGACCTCATGCTGATGGCGACGCTGCGCGAGAATGGCGACCCGGCGCCGTCACCGTCGCTGGTGCGCGTCGCCTCGGCGAAGGGGTTCATGCCGGCATCGCTTTCGTCAGTGCCCGCGTCGACGCCGGCGTCCCACTCGGCGCTGCGCAACGTGCCGACCCCGCCGGAGCGTCCTTACGGGCTCGGCGACGGGCAGAAGGTCTCCAATTTCCGCGCAACGGGCAATACCGCGGTGGCGCGGGCGCACGAGGCCGAGCCGGTCCCGCGCCCGCTACCGGCGATGTCGGCCTATGCGCCGGTGCGTTCGGATCTCCGCGGGAGCGGCGACGTGCCCTATGCGAGCACAATTCGCGGCCTTTATTGAACCAAAAGTGGAGTTGGCTAGACCGAAGCGTAGAGCGCGTTTACCCGGTCTTCGGACCGGCGCTGCGATAATGCGCAGGATTGTTTCGACGTAGCCCCCCTGTTAACGGGAGGGGCGGGCAGGTTCCGCCACGCCGCGGATGGCGCGGGCGGCTCGGGATGGGACGATGTCGCAGACCAAGATGGCGCAAATCAACATGTCGCTGGGCACTGTTCTCAAGAGCTGGCGGAAGTCCTCGCTGCGGCGCGGCCTCGTCGCGCTGGGCCTCTTCGGCGGCGCGATCGCGGCCGTCGCGGCGCCGGCTAACATCGGCCTCGTCGGCGGCAAGACCGGCGATTTCGAAACCACCGCCCCCTACGTCATCCTGCTCGATGCCGCGACCGGCACCGTCCTGTTCGAGAAATACGCCGACACGCCGACGCCGCCCTCCAGCATGACCAAGCTGATGACGGCGGAGGTCGTGTTCAACGAGCTCAAGCAGGGCCACATCACCCTCGATACCGAATACATGACGAGCGAGAACGCGTGGCGCAAAGGCGGCGCGCCGTCCCACACGTCGAGCATGTTCCTGCCGATCCACAGCAAGTCCCGGGTCGAGGACCTGATCCAGGGCGCCGTGGTGCAGTCCGGCAACGACGCCTGCATCACCTTGGCCGAGGGCCTGGCCGGCAACGAGCGCGCGTTCGCCGAGAAAATGAACGCCAGGGCCCGCGAGCTCGGCCTGCAGAAGTCCAATTTCGCCAATTCGACCGGACTTCCGGATGCCGCGCAGAAGATGTCGGTGCGCGACCTCGGCAAGCTCGCCCGCCACGTCATCAGCACCTATCCGACCTACTACAAGTATTTCGGCGAGGCCGAGTTCACCTGGAACAAGATCCGCCAGCAGAATCGCAATCCGCTGCTCACGATGAACATCGGGGCCGACGGCCTCAAGACCGGCTTCACCGTCGACGGCGGCTACGGCCTGGTCGGCTCGGCGGTGCAGAACGGCACGCCGTCTCATCGTCGTGGTCAACGGCTTGAAGTCGGCGAAGGAGCGCGGCGACGAAGCGAAGCGGCTCCTGGACTACGGCTTCAAGTCCTTCGAATCGCGGCCGCTGTTCACCGAGGGCCAGATCGTCGGCGCCGCCAAGCTGTTCGGCGGGGCCGCCGGCCGCGTCGACCTCGTCGGCAACGGGGCGATCGGCGTGCTGATGCCGAAGAATTCCTCCGACCGCCTCTCGGCAAAGATCGTCTATGCCGGCCCGATCCCGGCGCCGATCTCGGCCGGCCAGCAGATCGCCAATCTCAACGTCTATCGCGGCGACCGCCTGGTGCTCGAAGCCCCGCTCTATGCCGCCGACGGCGTGGAACGCGGCAACCTGCGCCAGCGCGCCATCGACGGCGCCACCGAGCTCGTCATCGGCCTCATCCGCATGGGCGTGAGCTCGATCGGCACCAAGAAGAGTTGACGGGTCGCGTCCCGCAAAGGGCGATCTGAGCGAGCCTCAGTCGCCGAGCTTGACCACATTACCCACAGTCGTCATCGCCGGGCTTGACCGGGCGATCCAGATAACGGGCACGGCCGTGCGATACATCGGGGTGGCCGGACAAGCCCGGCCATGACCGCGGGGGTTACTGCGATACCCCGACATATTTCGCGGAGGTAGATGACACCGCAGCATCGCCGCGACCGTGCGGAATCTCGAAAGCACAATGCCAGGCCGTTTCATCACCTTGGAAGGCGGGGAGGGCGCGGGTAAGTCCACTCAGGCCGCGCTGCTGGCCGAGCGGCTGGCCGGCCTCGGCATCGACGTGGTGAAGACCCGCGAGCCCGGCGGATCGCCGGGCGCCGAGATCGTGCGCGACATCGTGCTCTCCGGCCTCGCCAAGCCGTTCGGCCCGCGGGCGGAGACCCTGCTGTTCGCCGCCGCGCGCCGCGATCATCTCGAAAGCCTGATCAAGCCCGCGCTCGCCGCCGGCAAATGGGTGATCTGCGACCGTTTCATCGATTCGACGCGGGTGTATCAGGGCATTCTCGGGCAGGCCGGCCGGCCGCTCGTCCGCGCGCTCGAGCGGATCACGGTCGGCGATGCCATGCCCGATCTCACCGTCATTCTCGACCTGCCCGCCGAAATCGGGCTCGCCCGCGCCCGCGCCCGGCGCGCCGGCGACGCGCCTGACCGGTTCGAGGGCGAAGATCTCGCGTTCCACCAAAAGCTCAACGCGGCCTTCCGCGAGATCGCCGCCGAGGAGCCCGGGCGCTGCGTGGTGATCGACGCGGATCGGCCGGCCGAGGCGGTCGCAGCCGACATCTGGGCGAAGGTGACGGAGCGGCTTCGACCGGCGTCACGCGCTCCGGCCGGAGAGCTGACATGAGCCGGAGCCCGGGAGAGGCGGCGATCCCTCCGAACGCCGACGAAAACGGCGGCGACGCCCCGCCGCCGCGCGAGACGATGGTGTTGTTCGGCCACCAGGCGGCCGAGCAGGCGTTTCTGTCGAGCTATCGCAGCGGCCGCATCCCGCATTCCTGGCTGATCGGCGGCGAGGCCGGCATCGGCAAGGCGACGCTCGCCTACCGCATGGCGCGGTTCGTGCTCGCGAACCCCGATCCCACCTCGCGCAGCGGTCCAGCAGGCGACCTCGCTCGCCCTCGATCCCGCCCATCCGACGGTGCGGCGCATCGCCGGCAACGCCCACACCGATCTCCTGGTGCTCGAGCGCGTCGCCGGCGACTCCGGCGCGCTGCGCACGGTGATCACCGTCGACCAGGTCCGCCGCACCGTGAGCTTCTTCGGCGCGACGGCGGGCGAGGGGGGCTGGCGGGTCTGCATCGTCGATGCCGCCGACGAGCTCAAGCAGCCGGAGGCCGCCAATGCGCTCCTCAAGATGCTGGAGGAGCCGCCGGCACGCTCGCTGTTCCTGCTGGTGAGCCACGCGCCGGGGCGGCTGTTGCCGACCATCCGCTCGCGCTGCCGGCGGCTGACCCTCGCGCCGCTCGTCGACCGCCGACGTCGTCGCCGCCGCGACCGCCGCGCTCGGACCGGACGCCGATACCGCGACGCTCGCCGCGGCGGCGGAAGCCTCCGGCGGCAGCGTCGCCCGCGCGCTGGCGCTCGCCGGCGGCGCGCAGCTCGCGCTGCGCCGCGAGGTCGAGGCGATGCTCGCCGCGCTGCCTTCGACCGACCCCAATGCGCTCCATGCGCTCGGCGACCGGCTCGACCGCGACCGCTCGCTGCTCGAAGCCTTCGTCAACGCCGTGCGCGACTTCCTGCGCCGCCGCCTCGACACCGAGATCGCCGCGCCGGCGCCCGACAAGGCGCGCCTCGTCGGCACCGCCGATCTCTGGGACGCGCTCAACCGCCAGGCCCGCGATGTCGAAGTCTACAATCTCGAGCGCAAGCCGCTGGTGTTCGCGACCTTCGCTCGGCTTGCCGACGCGACCCGCGGTTGATACCTACGCCCGGCGTGCCGACACGTCGGCGGTGCTGACGTTGCGCAGCGGCGCTCTCTTCCTCCCCCTGGAAGGGGGAGGGTAGGGTGGGGGTCCCGCGGTCGCTCCGCAAAGCGCGGCGTTTGTGGCTCGCGACCCCCTCCGCCACCCTCCCCCTTTCAGGGGGAGGGAAGTCAGGCGCTCCGACGCTTTGTGATGGTGTCGGCCGCCGTCGGCCGCCGCAGCAACCCGCGTTTTGGTTCGATGGCAGACAAGCCCCGCTTCTACATCACGACGGCGATCGCGTATCCCAACGGGCCGCCGCATATCGGGCACGCCTATGAGGTGATCGCCACCGATGCCATCGCGCGCTTCATGCGGCTCGACGGCTACGACGTCTTTTTCCTGACCGGCACCGACGAGCACGGCATCAAGATGCTGCAGACGGCGACCAAGGAAGGGCTCGCGCCGCGCGAGCTCGCCGATCGCAACGTCGCGCGCTTCCAGGCCATGGTCGAGCGGCTCGAGTGCTCGAACGACGACTACATCCGCACCACCGAGGAGCGCCATTACCGCTCGTCCCAGGCGATCTGGGAGCGCATGGCCAAGGCCGGCGACATCTACCTGTCGAAGTATTCCGGCTGGTACTCGGTGCGGGACGAAGCCTATTACGCCGAGGACGAGACGACCGTCGGCGAGGACAAGGTGCGCCGCGGGCCGAGCGGCACGCCGGTCGAATGGGTGGAGGAGGAGAGCTATTTCTTCCGCCTCTCGCAGTACCAGAAGAAACTGCTCGACCTCTATGAATCCCAGCCGGATTTCATGCTGCCGCGCGAGCGGCTGAACGAGGTCGCGAGCTTCGTGCGCGGCGGCCTGCAGGACCTCTCGATCTCGCGCACCACCTTCGACTGGGGCATCCCGGTGCCGGGCGACCCGCGCCACATCATGTACGTCTGGGTCGATGCGCTGACGAACTACATCACGGCCGTGGGCTTTCCCGACACCGAGGGCGCGATGTTCAAGCGCTGGTGGCCGTGCGATCTGCACGTCATCGGCAAGGACATCGTGCGCTTCCACGCGGTCTACTGGCCGGCCTTCCTGATGTCGGCCGGGCTGCCGATCCCGCGCCACATCTTCAGCCACGGCTTCCTGTTCAACCGCGGGGAGAAGATGTCGAAGTCGGTCGGCAACGTGGTCGACCCCTTTGCGCTCGCCGACGCCTACGGGGTCGACCCGCTGCGCTTCTTCCTCCTGCGCGAGGTGCCGTTCGGCCAGGACGGCAGCTACAGCCACGAGGCGATCGTCAACCGCACCAATGCCGACCTCGCGAACGACCTCGGCAACCTGGCGCAGCGCTCGCTCACCATGGTGGCGCGGAATTTCGGCGGCGTGCTGCCGGCGCCGGGCGCGCTGAGCGCGAACGACACCGCGATGCTCGCCGCCGCCGACGCCATGATCGGCAAGGCGCGCGAGGCGATGAAGACGCGGGCGCTCCACCAGGTGCTCAACGCCGCCTGGGCCGTGGTCGCCGACGCCAACCGCTATTTCGCGGGCGAGGCGCCCTGGGCGCTCGCCAAGACCGACCCGGTGCGCCAGGGCACGGTGCTCCACACCACGGCGGAGGTGATCCGCCAGGTCGCGATCCTGTCGCAGCCGTTCATGCCGAAGTCGGCGGGGAAGCTGCTCGACCTGCTCGCGGTGCCGGAGGGCGAGCGGGACTTCGCGGCGCTCGGCGGGGCGCAGCGGATCGCGGCGGGGTCGACGCTGCCGGCGCCGGCACCGGTGTTCCCGCGGTATGTCGAGCCGGCGGAGGCGAAGGGGTGACTTTCGAGTCGTACGGCGCAATAAGCGAAAGCGCATTGCGCCATTCACATCTCAGCGGCGCAATAAAGCGATTGCGCCCTACAGGGCCTGGATGCTCGTCGACAGCCACTGCCATCTCGACTTCCCGGACTTCGCGGACGACCTCGACGCCATCGTCGAGCGGGCGGCGGCGGCCGGGGTAGGGCGGATCGTCACCATTTCGACCCGGGTGCGCCAGTTCGACAAGCTGCTGGCGATCGCCGAGCGATTCTCCAATGTCTACTGCTCGGTGGGGACGCATCCTCATAACGCGCATGAGGAGCCGGACGTCACCGCTGGACGACCTCGTCGCCCGCAGCCGCCATCCCAAGGTGGTCGCGATCGGCGAGGCCGGGCTCGACTATCACTACGACTACAGCCCGCGCGACGCCCAGGAGGCCGGCTTCCGCCGCCACATCGCGGCGGCGCGCGAGACCGGGCTGCCGCTCGTCATCCATTCGCGCGAGTGCGATGCCGACATGGCGCGGATTCTCACCGAGGAGATGGGGAAGGGCGCCTTCCCCGCCATTCTCCATTGCTTCACCGCCGGCCCGGAGCTCGCGCGCACCGCGATCGATCTCGGGCTCTCGATCTCGTTCACGGGCATCCTGACCTTCAAGCGGTCCGACGACCTGCGCGCCATCGCGGCGTCGCTGCCGGCCGACCGCTTCATGGTCGAGACCGACTCGCCTTATCTCGCGCCCGGCAAACACCGCGGCAAGCGCAACGAGCCGGCTTACGTGACCGAGGTCGCGAAGACGCTGGCCGAGACGCGCGGGGTTTCGCCGGACGCCATCGCCGCCCAGACCACGGAGAACTTCTTCCGCCTGTTCAATAAGGTGCCGCGGAGCTCGGCCGCCGCGGCATGAGCTTTTCCGTGACCATTCTCGGCTGCGGCTTTTCCGGCGGCGTCCCGCGGCCGGGCACCGGCTGGGGCCATTGCGATCCGAAAAACCCCAGGAATCGGCGGCGGCGCTGCTCGATCCTGGTCGAGCGGACGGCGGACGAGGGACGAGGCGCCACGACCCGCGTCCTCGTCGACACCTCGCCGGACCTGCGCGAGCAGCTGCTCGATGCCGGCGTCAACTGGGTCGACGGCGTGCTCTTCACCCATGAGCATGCCGACCACACCCATGGGATCGACGACCTGCGCGGCCTGTTCCTCGCCAACCGGCGGCGCATCGACGTCTACAGCGACGAGGCGACCTGGCGGATGCTCTCGGTGCGCTTCGGCTATTGCTTCGTGACGCCGCCCGGCAGCGCCTATCCGCCGATCGCGAACCCGCACCGGATCGGGCCCGGCCAGCCGGTCACCGTCGCCGGGCCCGGCGGCCCGGTCACCGCCATGCCGCTGTTGCAGGACCATGGCGACATCGCCTCGCTCGGCTTCCGGTTCGGCGCCATGGCCTATTCGGGCGACCTCGTCGACCTGCCGCCGGAAAGCGTCGAGCTCCTGGCCGGGATCGAGCTGTGGATCGTCGACGCCTTGTGGTACCGGCCGCACCCGAGCCATTTCCATCTCGACCTCACGCTCGAATGGATCGACCGCATCAAGCCGAAGCGCGCGATCCTCACCAACATGCACAGCGACCTCGACTACGAGGAGCTGCGCGCGAAGCTGCCGGCGAACGTCGTGCCGGGCTACGACGGGCTGCGCACGGAGTTCGCGGGGTAGGCGCCGATCGGGTTCGGACGCGGCGGGCGGCCGCAGAAAGCCGCATGTTTATTGGGGCATGAAAATGTTCCATAATATCTCTTATGCGAATCGGGATGGGGCTACGATGCCGACCGCACGCCCTCGATCCGGCCGAACGTCGAGCCAGTGAAGGCCGGCTAGCGCGGCCGATCCTGGGTCAGTGGGTCGCGATCCTCTCCAATGCGAGGTCAAGCCTAGGCGCCTGAACCTGCGCAAAGCCGGGACTCGCCTTGCCGATTCCCGCCAAGTTTCGGGGTATTCCTGCCGACCCAGAGCGAGGATCGGTGCAGCTAGGCGTCGCATTCCGAGTTCGCCGCGCGATCAGCGTCTGGTCCGACGAGTCGGAGACGATTTTGTTTCGCTGTCCCGCATCAGGAACCACAGCTTGCAGTTCGGCGACCGGCGGGATAGCCTTGTATGGCTCCATATCGTCCCGCTTTGGCGGTCCGAGCTCGATATATCGGCTTGCGCCGACGTTCACGTGAAGATCCTCGCCCGTCTCGTCGGAACGCGAACGGCTTGGCTCCGCACGCTCTGCAAATGTTCGACGTGGCGCTCCCGCTCCTAGCGACTTCCCAAGGCCCGTGAGGCATACGCCGGATCGAGGGTGCCTGTCGCACGATTCATCCAAGGTCCCCCATGAAACCCTCCTCCGACATCGCGCGGCTGATCGAGATCATGGCGGCGCTGCGCACGCCCGGCACCGGGTGTCCGTGGGACCTCGAGCAGGATTTTTCGACCATCGCGCCTTACACCATCGAGGAGGCCTATGAGGTCGCCGACGCGATCTCCCGCGGCGACCTCGACGATCTGCGCGACGAGCTCGGCGACCTCCTGCTCCAGGTCGTGTTCCATGCCCGCATGGCGCAGGAAGCCGGCCAGTTCGGCTTCGGCGACGTCGTCCAGGCGATCACCGAGAAGCTCATCCGGCGCCATCCGCATGTGTTCGGCGATGCCCGCGATCTGTCGCCCGAGGCGGTGAAGCGGCTGTGGGACGAGATCAAGGCCGAGGAGAAGCGCGCGCGTGCCGCCCGGCGGGGCGTCAGCGACGAGGTCCAGGCCGGCGCGCTGGCCGGAGTGCCGGTAGGGCTCCCTGCCCTCACCCGCGCGCTCAAGCTTCAGGAGAAGGCCGGCAAGGTCGGCTTCGACTGGAACGATCCGCAGGCGGTGCTCGCGAAGATCCGCGAGGAGGCCGACGAGATTTCGGCAGCGCTCGCTGCGGGCGACCAAGCTGGCGCTGCGGCCGAGACCGGCGATCTCCTGTTCGCCGTGGTCAACCTCGCCCGCCATCTCGGCGCCGACCCGGAGGCCACGCTGCGCGCCACCAACGCCAAGTTCGAGCGCCGCTTCGCCTTCATCGAGGAGGCGCTCGCGGCGCGCGGCAAGGCGCCGGCGCAGTCGACGCTCGAGGAGATGGATGGGCTGTGGGATGCGGCGAAGGCGGCCGAGAAGGATATGCCCGCCAAGAAGTAGTGCGATCTTCTCGCACTCTCTTCGTCATTCCGGGGCCGGCGGCACGCTGGAACCCGGAATCCAGCCCCTTTGATAGCAAGGCCTGGATTCCGGGTTCGCGTGCTGCGCACCGCCCCGGAATGACGGAGAGGATGCGACGGCGCGGCGGATGTGCCGCCCAGCGCTACGTCGGCATCCCCGCGATGTTCGCCTCGCCGAACTTCGCGCGGACGCGGCCGGCCTGGGTCGGGTCGACCCGTATCGTGACGTGCATCCGCCCGTCGGGGTCGGTGCTCCGCGCGAGCACCTCGGCGTGGCGGTGGAGCCAGCTCATCCCGGCGCCGTCGGCCATGTCGACCGCGACTTCGAGGGTGAGCCGCGCAATGGCGAGCTGCGCCTCGATCGCCGCGATCAGGGTGTCGGTCCCCTCGCCTGTCACCGCCGAGACCAGCACCGGGCCGGCGCCCTCGCGGTGACGCGATGCGAGGTTCTCGAGCCGCGCCCGTTCGGCGGCATCGACGAGGTCGATCTTATTCCACACCTCGATGATGCGTGGGTCCTCCGGCTCGATGCCGAGGTCGCGCAGCACCTCGCCGACGTCGTGGGACTGGGCCTCGGTGTCGCCGTGGGAGACGTCGCGGACGTGCAGGATCAGGTCGGCCTCGATGACCTCTTCGAGCGTCGCGCGGAACGCCGCGACGAGCGTCGTCGGCAGATCGGAGATGAAGCCCACGGTGTCGGAGAGGATGATCCTGTTGCCGCGCGGCAGCGTGATCGCCCGCAAGGTCGGATCGAGGGTCGCGAACAGCATGTCGGCGGAGAGCACCGCCGCGCGGGTGAGCCTGTTGAACAGGGTCGATTTTCCAGCGTTGGTGTAACCAACGAGCGCAACAATCGGATAAGGCACGCGTTTCCGGCTGTCGCGGTGGAGCTTGCGGGTGCGCTTCACGCTCTCCAGTTCGCGCTCGATCTTGGCGATGCGCTCGGCGATCAGCCGGCGGTCGGTCTCGATCTGGGTCTCGCCGGGGCCGCCGAGAAAGCCGAAGCCGCCGCGCTGGCGCTCGAGATGGGTCCAGGACCGCACCAGGCGGCTGCGCTGGTAGTTGAGGTGGGCAAGCTCGACCTGGAGCGCGCCTTCGCGCGTCCGCGCCCGCCGGCCGAAGATTTCGAGGATCAGCCCGGTGCGGTCCAGCACCTTGGCATTCCATGCTTTTTCGAGATTGCGCTGCTGCACCGGCGAGAGCGCGCAGTCCATCACGACGATGCCGGCCTCGTGGGTTTTGACGAGGCCGGCAAGCTCCTCGACCTTGCCCTTGCCGAGGTAGGTCGCGGGCCGCAGCTCGGTGAGCATGACGACGCCCGAGGCGACGACGTCGAGGTCGATCGCCTGGGCGAGCCCGATCGCTTCCTCGAGCCGGGCTTCGGGCGCGCGCACGCCCTCCGCCGGCTCGCGCCGGCGCAGATAGGGCCCGATCACGACCGCACGCCCCGTCGAACCCTCAGGCGGGCTCAGGCGGTGGTCGTCGCGGCGTCGCGGCTCCAAATCAGGTCTTTTCCACGGCGGCGCCCTCTTCACCGCCTTCGAACAGCTGCACGGGGTGCCCCGGCATGATGGTCGAAATCGCGTGCTTGTAGACGAGCTGGGAATGCCCGTCCCGCCGCAGGAGGACGCAGAAATTGTCGAACCAGGTAACCACCCCCTGCAGCTTCACCCCGTTCACGAGAAAGATCGTGAGCGGGATTTTGGCTTTGCGAACGTGATTGAGGAAAGTGTCTTGTAGATTCTGTGCGCGATCGGCTGCCATGGCCGTTTTTTCCGCTTTTCCGCTTCTTGTTGCTGTTGTCAGTCTGCTTGTTGTTTCGCAGCCGCCGCTGCAATCAATTGGGTGCCGCTTTGTCTCCCGGCCAACGATGACCGTGTCATGAAGGATCGAACACATCATTAGATGGTAGGTTTCGACCGCTTGCAAGCCTAAGCGATGAGCGAACCGACGTTTTTCGCGGTCTTTTTAGTCGATCTTCAATCGACTTGCGAGCATTTCTCACGCGCCCTGCCCGCTCAGCTGAGCTCGGCGTGGCGGTGAAATTCGCGCCGCAGCCCGATCGCCACCGGGCCGGGATGGCCGTCGCCGACCGGCTTGCCGTCGATGCGCACGACCGGCTGCACGATCATGCTCGCCGCCGTCACGAAGGCCTCCCGGGCCGCCAGGGCCTCCGCCACGGTGAACGGACGCTCGACGAGGGTCAGCTCCAGGGCCGAAAGCGTGTCGAGCACGACCGCGCGCGATATCCCGGCGAGGATGCCGTGGTCGACCGGCCGGGTGACGACCTCGCCCTGCGCCGTCACGATCCAGGCGTTGGAGGACGAGCCCTCGGTGACGAACCCCTCGGCGTCGACGAACCAGGCTTCGCGCGCCCCCTGCTCCCGGGCCGCCTGCTTGGCGAGCACGTTCGGCAACAGCGAGATCGACTTGATGTCGACGCGCCCCCAGCGGTTGTCCGGCACCGTGACGACGGCGATGCCGTCGGCGGCGACGCGCTCGGCCCGCACCGGATCGAGCGGGCGTGAGACGACGACCACCTGCGGCGCCGTGCCCGGCGGCGGGAAGCCGTGGTCGCGCCGGGCGGCGCCGCGGGTCACCTGGAGGTAGACGAGGCCGTCGCGCACGCGGTTGCGGCGCACCGTCTCGCGCAGCACGACGCCGAGGGCCGCAAGCGACATCGGCATGTCGATCCGCAATTCGCCGAGCGAGCGCGCCAGCCGCGCCATGTGGCGGCGCTCGTCGACGAGGAGCCCGCCCCTCACCTCGCAGACCTCGTAGACGCCGTCGGAGAACTGGTAACCCCGGTCCTCGATGTGCACCATGGCTTCGCCATGCGGCCGGTAGCGGCCGTTGACATAGGCAACCCTGAACATCAATCCATGCCCAGGGCCTTGAGCTTGCGATGCAGCGCCGAGCGCTCCATCCCCACGAATTCGGCGGTACGGGAGATGTTGCCGCCGAACCGGCTGATCTGGGCGCGCAGATATTCGCGCTCGAAGGCTTCACGCGCCTCGCGCAACGGCATGCCCATCAGCTGCTCGCCGCCGCCGCGCGGCATCGACGGCACCATGGCGCCGACGTCCTGCGGCAGCATGTCGGCGGAGATGACGGCGTCAGGCTCGCCGCCGGCGAGGATCATCAGCCGTTCGACGTTGTTGCGGAGCTGGCGCACGTTGCCCGGCCAGTCGTGGGTCTGCAGCACCGCCATCGCGTCGGTGCCGATCCGGCGCTTGGGGAGCCCGGTCGCCTGGGAAATCTGGTCCATGAAATAGTCGACGAGCGCCGGCACGTCCTCGCGCCGTTCGGCGAGCGGCGGCACCCGGATCGGCACCACCGAAAGCCGATGATAGAGGTCTTCGCGGAAGCGCCCCGCCGCGATCTCCTCCTCGAGATTGCGCGCGGTCGAGGTGATGATGCGGACATTGACCTCGACCTTGTTGGTGCCGCCGACGCGCTGGAAGGTCTGGTCGACGAGGACGCGCAGAATCTTGCTCTGCGTCTCCCGCGGCATGTCGGCGATCTCGTCGATGAACAGCGTGCCGAGATGGGCCTCCTCGAGGGCGCCGACCTTGCGCTGCTCGCCGCTGTTCGACTGTTCGACGCCGAACAGCTCGACCTCCATCCGCTCCGGCGTGATGGCGGCGGCGTTGATGACGACGAAGGGCGCCGACGCGCGGGTCGACAGCGCATGGATGGTGCGCGCGGTCAGCTCCTTGCCGGAGCCCGACGGCCCGACGATCAGGATGCGGCTGTTGGTCGGCGCGACCTTTTCGATGGTGTGGCGCAGATGGTTGATCGCGCCGGAGCCGCCGACGAGGGTCGCCGAATAGGGTGCGAGCTGCTTGAGGTCCTTGACTTCGCGCTTGAGGCGGGAGGTCTCGAGCGCACGGTCGGCCACCAGCACCAGCCGGTCCGCCTTGAACGGCTTCTCGATGAAGTCGTAGGCGCCCTGCTTGATCGCCGCGACCGCGGTCTCGATGTTGCCGTGACCGGAAATCATCACCACCGGCAGGTCGGGATGCTCGGTCTTGATGTTGCCGAGCACCTGGAGCCCGTCGAGCCGGCTGCCTTGCAGCCAGATATCGAGGAACACCAGGCTCGGCCGGCGTGCGTGGATTGCGTTGAGCGCATCGTCGCTGTCACGCGCGACCCGTGTCGTGTAGCCCTCGTCTTCGAGGATACCCGACACCAGTTCACGGATGTCAGCTTCGTCGTCGACGATCAGGATGTCGGAAGCCATTCGCCCTGCTCGGTTCTGGTTTTCTTTTCTTCGGTGGTGGATGGGACCGGATCGGACGCGAAACGCAGGCGCATCCACGCGCCGCGCCGACCCGGATACTTGTCCGCCGCATCGTGGAGCTCGATGCGGCCGCCGTGCTCCTCGAGAATCTTGCCGACGATCGCGAGCCCGAGACCCGTCCCCTTCTCGCGGGTCGTGACATAGGGCTCGAGCAGGCGGCTGCGATTCTCCTTGGGCAGGCCGATGCCGTTGTCGACGACGTCGATGACGATGTCGTTACCGTCGCGCCCCGCCCACACGTCGATCCGCCCGCGAAACGCGGGATCGGGCGGCAGCGCGCCGATCGCCTCGCCCGCGTTCTTGATGATGTTGGTGAGCCCCTGCGAGATCAGGCGGCGGTCGAATTGCGCCGGCAGCGGATCCTCTCCGAACTCGAGCTCGATGTCGATGTCGGCGTTGCCGACCCGCTGCAGGAACACCACCTGCCGCACGGTGTCGGCGACGTCCTCGGCCGCCATCACCGGCTTCGGCATCCGCGCGAAGCGCGAGAACTCGTCGACCATCCGCCGGATGTCGTCGACCTGGCGCACGATCGTGTCGGTGCATTGCTCGAATATCGCGCGGTCCTCGGTGATGACCTTGCCGTATTTGCGGCGCAGCCGCTCGGCCGAGAGCTGGATCGGGGTGAGCGGGTTCTTGATCTCGTGGGCGATGCGCCGCGCGATGTCGGCCCAGGCCGCGGTGCGCTGGGCGGACACCAGCACCGTGATGTCGTCGAGGGTGACGACATAGCCGCGCTCGGAATCGACGGACTGCTCGCTCGTCACGCGCACCGAGACGGTGCGGTCGCGACCGCCGCGGCTGATCGTGGTGTTGCCCTGGACGAGGCGCTGGGCGCCGCTCGTCGCCTGGTCGATGAACTCCTTGAGCTCGGGGGCGACCTCGTCGAGCGGCCGCCCGAGCGCGTCGCCCTCGCTGCAGCCGACGAGCTTCTCGGCGGAGCGGTTGAGGATGCTGATCCGGCCCTTGCCGTCGACGCCGATGACGCCGGCGCTCGCGCCGGCGAGCACCGCCTCGGTGAAGCGGCGGCGGCTGTCGATCACGTCGCGGGCCCGCACCAGGTCGTTGCGCTGGGTGCGCAGCTCCTGGGTCATCTTGTTGAAGGTCGCGCCGAGCTGGGCGAGATCGCCTTCGGAGCGGCGCACCGGAACCTGGACGTGCAGGTTGCCGGTCGACACGATGTCGGCGGCGCTGATCAGCCTTCGAATCGGTGCCACCAGGCGATTTGCGAAGGCAAGGCCGATCCACACCGACGACAACAGCACGGTGAGCGCGATCACCGTGTACATGAGGGCGAAGGCGATCTGGACACCGAGCCGCCGCGCCTCGAGATTGGCCCACTGCGCGATGCTCGTCTGGGTCTCGCGGATCTGCGCCAGCACCTGAGGATCGATGAAGCGGGCGACGTAGAGGTAGCTGTCGTCGTAGCCGCGCAGCTTGGTCACCGCGCCGACGTAGTTGGCGTCGTTGAGGAAGCCGACCTGCGGTGCACCCTCCACGGCCTTAGCCAGCGCGTCCGGCGGCGGCACCGCCGGCGGCTTGAATTCCGGAGGCAGCTGGATGTCGGCGCTGAGCAGAATCGTGCCGTCGGCGGTGAGCATCATCGCCGTCGGCAGGTCGCGCAGCGAGGCTTGCGCCGTGAAGAACTGGCGGAACCGGTCGCGGTCCTGATCGAACAGGGGCTTGGCGCGCGACACGTCGATCGACATCGCATCGGCGTCGGCGCGAATCGATTGGGCATGCTCGCGGATATAGGCGTCGGCGACGATGAGGGAATTCTCCATCATCGAGCGCGCCCGCGCCGAGAACAGCCGGTCGAGGCCGCGATCGAGCGTCACGCTCGCGACGACGGCGACGAGAATCGCCGGCAGGGCGGCGATGACCGAGAACAGGGCGACGATCTGGACGTGGAGGCGTGCCGCCGCCCTCCCCCGCCGCCGCGCCTGAAGGATGTGCCAGACCTCGCGGCCGATGATGCCGAGCAGCAACAGGACCGCGAGCGCGTTCACCCCGAGCAGGGTGACGACCACGTTGTTGGTCGGGTTGATCGGAGTGAGGCCGGCAAGAACGATGAAGGTCGCGCAGGCCGACAGCAACGCCACGCCGACGGCCGCCGGCCCGACCAGGCCGGTCGCGAATCTCGCCGAATTCGGCAGGCGCTTGGGCAGCCTCCGAGGGCAACGCGTCTCCAACTCCGACCGTGGCCATGAGCTCCCGTCTTGCCCCCTCGCCCCCCGGCGAAAAATTCCAGTTCACCTGCGGCGGGAGAGCCGCTGCTGATGCGCAATTACAACAATGTTGCCGGAATCGGACATTTCCGCGGCAAGCGATCGTCAAACCGGGCTCTGTTTTCCGGCAGAATTGGTGATATGCGCCGACCCGCCCTGGCGCGGCGCGCCGTCCTAGGCGAATCGGACCCGTCCTGGCGGGCGAACTCTACCCGATCAGCTGCTGGTGCGGATGACCTGGATCTCCAGGTCCCTGATTTTCTTGCGCAAAGTATTGCGGTTGACGCCGAGCAGGTCGGCGGCGCGGATCTGGTTTCCCCGCGTCGCGGCAAGCGCGGCGGAGAGCAGCGGATATTCGATCTCGCGCAGGATGCGGTGATAGAGCCCGGGGGGCGGCAATCCGTCGCCGAAGCCGCCGAAGTACTTGGTGAGGTGCCGCTCGACCGCGGACGACAGGTCCTCGTTCGCCTCGCGCTCGTCGTCGAGCAGCGCCGGCGTCACCGGGGCGAGCTCGTTGTCGATCACCGCGGTGGTGATGGTTTCCTGCGGATAGAGCGCGGCGAGCCGGCGCGCCAGGTTCTCGAGCTCACGCACGTTGCCGGGCCAGCGGTAGCGCTTGAGACGCTCGATCGCCGCGGTCTCGATCTGCTTCGGCGGCAGCCCCTCGCGCTCGGCCTGGGTGAAGAAGTGGCGGATGAGATCGGGAATGTCCTCGACGCGCTCGCGCAACGGCGGGATGCGCAGCGGCACCACGTTGAGGCGGAAGAACAGGTCCTCGCGGAACACGCCCTGCTGGATGAGGATGCGCAGGTCCTTGTTGGTCGCGGCGATGATGCGGACATCGGTCTTGATCGGCGTGCGGCCGCCGACCGTCGTGTACTCGCCCTGCTGAAGCACGCGCAGCAGCCGGGTCTGCGCCTCGGTCGGCATGTCGCCGATCTCGTCGAGGAACAGCGTGCCGCCTTCGGACTGCTCGAAGCGCCCGGCGTTGCGGGCGTTGGCGCCGGTGAAGGCGCCCTTCTCGTGGCCGAACAGCTCGGACTCGATGAGCTCGCGCGGGATCGCCGCCATGTTGACGGCGACGAACGGACCGGTGCGGCGCTTGCCGTAGTCGTGGAGCGCGCGCGCCACCAGCTCCTTGCCGGTGCCGAACTCGCCGGTGATCATCACCGTGAGGTCGGTCTGCATCAGGCGCGCCAGCAGGCGGTAGATTTCCTGCATCGCCGGCGAGCGCCCGACCAGCGGGATCGCATCGATCTCCTCGCCCTTGGGGCCGGAGGCCGGCTGGCGGTCCTTCGGCTCGGCGAGCGCGCGGCCGACGATCGAGGTCAGCTCCTTGAGATCGAAGGGCTTCGGCAGATATTCATAGGCGCCGCGTTCCGACGCGCGGATCGCCGTCATGAAGGTGTTCTGCGCGCTCATCACGATGATCGGCAGATCGGGCCGCAGCTTCTTGATGCGCGGCAGGAAGTCGAACGCGTTCTCGTCCGGCATCACGACGTCGGTGATGACGAGGTCGCCCTCGCCCTGGCTCACCCAGCGCCACAGCGTCGCGGCGTTGCCCGTGGATCGCACCTCGTAGCCGGCGCGGGACAGGGCCTGGTTGAGTACGGTCCTGATCGCGGCGTCGTCGTCGGCGATCAGTATGCTTCCGGCTGCCATCATCGGAACCTCTCAGGTTTCGCCGCCCGGCTCGGCGTCGTCACCCGTGAACTTGGGCATGAGCATGCGAAAGATGGTCCGTCGCGGTTGCGACTCGCATTCGACGATGCCGCCGTGATCGCCGATGATTTTCGCGGCGAGCGCGAGCCCGAGCCCGCTGCCGGTCGGCTTGGTGGTCACGAACGGATCGAACAGATGCGGCATCAGGTCTTCGGGCACGCCCGGTCCGTTGTCCTTGACGCAGAACTCGAGCGGCAGCGACACCCGCGTCTTGCTGCCGGGGAGCGACAGGCGCACGCCCGGACGGAACGCGGTGGTGAGCTGGATCTCGGCGTCGGTCTGCCCGCCCAGCGCCTCGGACGCGTTCTTGACGAGGTTGAGAAAGACCTGGATCAGCTGGTCGCGATTGGCGAGCACCGGCGGCAGCGACGGGTCGTAGTCCTCGACGAAACGGATGTGGCGCGCGAAGCCCGACTGGGCGAGCCGGCGCACGTGGTCGAGCACGACGTGGATGTTGACCGGCTCGCGCTCGACCGGGCGCTCGTCGCCGAACACCTCCATGCGGTCGACGAGCTTCACGATGCGGTCGGCCTCGTCGCAGATCAGCCGGGTCAGCGCGCGGTCGTCGTCATTGGCGGATTGCTCGAGGAGCTGCGCCGCACCGCGGATGCCGGAGAGCGGATTCTTGATCTCGTGGGCGAGCATCGCCGCGAGCGCGATCACCGAGCGCGCGGCGCCGCGGTGGGTGAGCTGGCGGTCCATCTTGTCGGCGATGGTGCGCTGCTGCAGCATGATGACGACGTGGCCCGGCCGCTCCGGCACCGGGGCGACGTGGAGGTCGACCGACCGTTCGCCCGGATTGCGCGGCGTGCCGAGGTCGACCTTGTACTCGTTGACCGCGCCGCCGTGCTGCCGGATCTGCTCGATCAGCGCCAGCAACGGGCTGCCGAACGGCACGAGATCGCGCAGCGAATACCGGCGCAGCATCATCATCGACATGTCGAAGAAGTCTTCCGCCGCGACGTTCGCCTCGACGATCTTGGCGTCCGGCCCGATCACCACGACGGGATGCGGCAGAGAGTTGAGGACCGCTTCGGCGCCGGCGGCATGCGCACTGCGGGTTCCGGGAAGGCTCATGCAGCCGCCCTCCATGCAAAGGCGTCGAAGGTTTCATCGAGCCGGCGCAGCGTCTCGCGCCGGTCGGGCGCGGTGAGTACATGGCGCCGCCACCGCTTGCGGGCATCCTCGCCAGCGCCGGCCGTCTCCGCCGCGACGTCGATCGCCCAGCCGAGATGCTTGCGCGCATGCTTGAGGCCGATGCGCTCGCCGTGGTGGGCCAGCATCTCCTCGTAAAGGCGGGCGATGATGTCGCGCTGGGCGGCGAGCGGCGGCGCCGGTTCCTTGCGGCCGGTCGCGAGGTAGCGCGCGAGCTGGCCCGGGAACCACGGCCGCCCCTGCGCGCCGCGCCCGACCATGACGCCGTCGGCGCCGGAGCGGGCGAGCGCCGCCCTGCCCTCCTCGAGCGTGGTGACGTCGCCGTTGACGACGACCGGGATGGACACCGCCTGCTTGACCGTCCGCACCGCGTCCCAGTCGGCGCGGCCGGTGTAGAACTGGCAGCGCGTGCGGCCGTGAACGGTGACGAGCTTCACCCCTGCCGCCTCGGCGCGCCGCGCGAGTTCCGCGGCGTTGATCGAGCGATCGTCCCAGCCGAGCCGCATCTTCAGCGTGACCGGCACCTTCACCGCAGCGACCGTGGCGTCGATCAGGGACACGGCATGGTCGAGATCGCGCATCAGCGCCGAGCCGGAGTCGCCATTGGTGACGTGCCGCGCCGGGCAGCCCATGTTGATGTCGATGACCTCGGCGCCCTCGCCGGCCGCAATGCGCGCGCCTTCGGCCATCCAGCGGGCCTCGCAGCCCGCGAGCTGGACCACATGGGCGGCGTTGCCCGGCGGTTCCAGCCGCAGCTGGGCGTTGCGCTTGCCCGCGGCGAGCGCCGCGCAGGCCGTCATCTCGGAGACGACGAGCCCGGCTCCCAGCTCCGCCGCGAGGCGGCGAAACGGGGCGTCAGTCACACCAGACATCGGCGCCAGCACGACGGGATTGGCGAGCCTCACACTTCCGATTGCAATCGGAGACAATGCGGGGGCGTTCACGTCCATCCTTTACGATGCCTACATAGTAGGCGAATGCTCATTTGCATACAGTTTAGCCAAAGCTGCCCACAATGCAAGTGCTGCAGTGCAATATGTGAATGCGGCATGAAGGCCAATTCCGGGGCTATCGCACCCGCCATCCCCAGGATAAATCAGCCGCAAGAACACCCGAAGACCAGAGGACCGGGCCATGCAGGGCGAAGCAGCGGTGGTGGTCGTCGCGGCCGGACGCGGCACCCGCGCCGGGGGTGACATACCCAAGCAATACCGCACGATCCATGGCGAACCGGTGATATCCCACACGTTGCGACTGTTCGCCACTCACCCAGGCATTGGACACGTGCAGCCGGTGATCCACCGCGACGACGTCGCGCGGTTCGGCGCCGCGACGGCCGGGCTCAAGGTGTGCGAGCCCGTGTTCGGCGGTGCAACGCGGCAGGCTTCGGTGCGGGCCGGGCTCGAGGCGTTGGAACCGGCGCGCCCTCGCGTGGTCCTCATCCATGACGCCGCCCGCCCCTTCGCCTCGCCGGCGCTGATCGCGCGGGCGATCGCCGCCGGTTCCGCCGGTGCCGCTGTTCCCGGCCTCACCCCGACCGATACCTTCAAGAAGGTCGACGCGGCCGGAGTGGTGATCGACACCGTCGACCGCGACCGGCTGCGCGCGGTCCAGACCCCGCAGGCGTTCGATTTCGCGGCGCTGCTCGCCGCGCACCGGCGCGCGCTCGCGGCCGGCCGCGACGACTTCACCGACGACGCCGCGCTCGCGGAGTGGGCCGGCATGAAGGTCGCCGTGTTCGAGGGCGAGAGCGGAAACATCAAGCTCACCACGGAAGAGGATTTCGCCCGCATCGCGGCGGCGGAATTCGCCGCACTCGCCGACGTGCGCACCGCCGCCGGCTACGACGTGCATTCCTTCGGCGACGGCGACCACGTGTGGCTCGCCGGCGTGCGCATTCCCCATGACCGCGGCCTCACCGGCTATTCCGATGCCGATGCGCCGCTTCATGCGCTGGTCGACGCGATCCTCGGCGCGCTCGCCGACGGCGACATCGGCTCGCACTTTCCGCCCGGCGATCCCAAGTGGAAGGGCAAGAGCTCCGACCACTTTCTCGCCTTCGCGGCGGAGCGGGTGCGCCAGCGCGGCGGGCGCATCGCCCATCTCGACATCACCATCGTCTGCGAAGCGCCGCGGATCGGCCCGCATCGCGACGCCATGCGCGCGCGCATCGCCGCCGTCACCGGCGTCACCATCGACCGCGTCGCGGTGAAGGCGACGACCAACGAGGAGCTCGGCTTCATCGGCCGCCGCGAAGGCATCGCCGCGATGGCGACCGCCACCATCCGCCTGCCGACGCCGGCCGTGACCGCGGCATGGCATCCATGATCGACGACGAGCTCAAGCACGCCGCCGCCCGCCTGCTCGAACTGTGCCGTCTCGCGGGCTCAAGGTCGCGACCGCGGAATCCTGCACCGGCGGCCTCGTCGCCGGCGCGCTGACCGAGATCGCCGGCTCTTCGGACGTGGTCGACCGCGGCTTCGTCACCTATTCGAATGCGGCCAAGCACGCGATGCTCGGCGTCGCCGAGGCGACGCTCGCGCGCCACGGCGCGGTGAGCCGCGAGACCGCCGAGGCGATGGCGCGCGGCGCGCTCGGCCACGCCGACGCCGATCTCGCGGTCGCCGTCACCGGCATCGCCGGTCCCGGCGGCGGCAGCGCCGCAAAGCCGGTCGGCCTCGTGCATTTCGCCGCCGCCGCGCGCGACGGCCGGCTCATCCACCGCGAGAAGCGCTACGGCGACATCGGCGGGGCGAAGTGCGGCGGCTCTCGGTGGCGGAGGCGCTCGCCATGCTGGAGGAGTTGGCGGGCCAGACGGGCTAGTCGCGTGGCGCGCATACGTTCGAAGGGACACGGCGCGCTGGAATTCCCGCGGGCCACGGCGCCGAAATAGGCGGCAATCCGGGCAGCAAGTCGAATTCCGCAGAAAATTGAGACTTACCCTTGCGAGGCCCGATATGACATCCATCTACCATCCATGACAGATGGCATGAGGATGAGATGGCCAAGATTCACGAGCTTCGAGCGAGCCCCGCCGACACCGAGAAGATCACCATTAACCTGGGCTACGTGGATCTTGGCCATATCGACCTGATGGTCCGAGAGGGCTTTTATTCGAATCGAACGGACTTCATACGAACGGCGATCCGGAGCCAATTGGATCGCCATGGCGACGTGCTCAAGAAGTCCGTCGAGAGACAACAACTGGATCTCGGACTGCGCCGCTACAGCCGGGAGGATCTCGAGGCCGTGCGGGCGGCCAAGGAGAGCCTTCACATCCAGGTGCTCGGGCTGGCCATCATCGCGGAAGATGTCTCTCCCGAATTGGCTCGCGACACGATTGCCTCCATTCACGTGCTCGGGGCTTTGCAAGCACCGGCAGCGGTGAAGGCGGCACTCAAAGATCGAATCCACTAGTCGCTCGTTCCGACCGCTGGTTCGGTCGCGATTTCAACCCTCCCGCAAGGAGGGAGCCGCTATCGCTTTGCCGAATTCTCACACAGGAGCTAATCCGATGACGATACGCCCGATGTTCGACATGATGGAAGCAACCCGCCTCACGCGCGAGGGCAGGCTCACAGAGGCAATGGCCGTTTTGCACGGGGCGCGTCCACGCGACCGACCGCGACCACGCCCGACGGCGATCACCATGCTGAAGCGCACCAAGCAAACGCAGGTGCGTCGCTCGACATGGTGCCGCCCTCCGAGCAGACCGGAAGCTCTTGGACGGTACCGCTCTTCGGCGAGGGCTTCGCGTCTCTTCAGACCGAAACGACATGGGACTCTGAGCAGGTTGCTTCGGTCGCGGCGTGACGCCCGCGCCTTGCCTCTGCCCGACGGCGCAAGATTTGATGAACACACCTTTGCCAACGACGCCGGAGGCCTGAACTTACAAGCTTTACGTACCCAGCAGCTACATCGGCGAGGCGCTGCCGCTGTTGGTGATGCTGCACGGCTGTACGCAGTCGCCCGATGATTTTGCCGCAGGCACCCGAATGAACAACTTGGCAGAGGAGCACACCTTTCTGGTTGCCTACCCGGCGCAAGCGCGGTCGGCCAATGCCTCGAAATGCTGGAACTGGTTCAATGAAGGCGACCAGTGGCGCGACCATGGTGAGCCCTCTCTCATCGCCGGGATCACGCGCCAGATCATGAATGACTTTCCGATCGAGAGCGGACGGGTTTATGTCGCTGGCCTGTCTGCGGGAGGCGCTGCGGCGGCGATCTTGGGGATTACCTATCCAGATCTCTATGCAGCGATCGGGGTTCATTCCGGATTGGCCTGCGGCGCCGCACGCGACATGCCATCCGCCTTCGCAGCTATGCGTCAGGGCGGCGCTGCGGCGACCGTAACGCGTCGCCGCTGCGAAAGTATCGTGCCGACCATCGTGTTTCATGGCGATGGCGACAGGACGGTCAATTCCGTCAACAGCGACCAGATCATTTCTCAGTCGAGAGCCGCGACGAATCTTGCGACCGAGGTCAGCCACGGCACAGCTCCGGGCGGGATGAGTTACACCCGCACGATCCAGACGAATGAGACCGGGCGAACCTTGTTGGAGCAATGGATGCTGCATGGCGCGGGCCATGCATGGTCTGGCGGCAGCACAGCCGGATCTACACCGACCCACGTGGACCCGACGCCAGTCGCGAAATGGTGCGCTTCTTCCTTCAACAGCCGACAACAACAGCTACGGGCACTTTGGCTCTTGGCAGATGACGCAGCGAAACCCGGGGGCGGCGTTTCGATCGAGACGAAACGGCCCCGGATTTCGGCTTCCGTTCGATCCGGGCTACGCGCTGGCAGCAAACTCAACAATCCGGCGTTGTCGGCCTGCGGGATCGCAGCGAGCTCCTGCGGCGAAATGGTCGGCTGTCGTCTCGGCGCAGACCATCTCATGGAGCGGCACCTCGGCTTCGCGACGGTCGCGCGCGTAGCGCTGGACCGCGGTCCAGGCATCGTTACGACGCCTCGCCGGACCGGCGGCGGCAGTGCGGCGGCTCTCAGTGGTCGAGGCGCTCGCGAACTGCCAGCCGCGGCGGCCGTCCGATCCGTCGCCGTCACAAAACTCACACTACAGAAGCACAAGATCATCACGCCGCGATCCGTTCGGCAGGTACTGGGTGCTGCGCATCGCGCGTCATGTTGCTGAATTGAGATGACTGTGCGAAGCCCCCTTGCTCTCTTCGATACGTTGTAGCCGACATATCTCGTGCTGGAGTCGCCACGTTCGTTCTGAGGGCGAATCTCACATGGCTTGGCGACAATCGTTGACCGTGACGCTTTGTCTGGTGGCGGGGGCGTCGCTGTTGCCCTGGCCTTCGGGTTCGACACGCCGGATCGTTTCCGCTGAGCGGAGACCAGACCGTTTTGCCTGCCGGTACCGAGCTCAACGAAGAGGCGCTCGACCGGCCTCGCGAGGTTTTCCACTCCGAGGCGATCGGCGGCACCAAGTCCTACTTGGTCAACCTCGGCGATCTGGCGTTCAATTCCAACAGGCATCCTCGGCGATCCTGCACGTCGCGCCGGAATCGGCTGCGCCACATGCCATGTCAACGGCGCCGGCAATCCGAATTCTACATCCCCGGAATGTCCGCGCGACGCGGCAACTTCGACACCACCGGCCCCCTGTTCAATCCCAAGGCGCACAATCGCGCTCGCGATCCGCGCGAATTCCGAGTCTACGCGGCGCGCGTTTCCTCGCGCCTTATGGCAACGATGGCAGAAGCGCGTCGCTGCGCGAGTTCGTGCGCAATGTAGTCGTCAACGAGTTTGCCGGCCCGGAGCCGTCACCGGCCGTCCTTGATGCCCTCGTTGCCTATATCGAAGACATCGACTTCCTGCCGAATCCCCGTCTCGCGGTGGGCGGGCATCTCACCACAAGGGCAAGCGAGGCGGCGCGGCGCGGCGAACTGCTGTTCATGAGGCCTTTTCCACATGACCCGCATTGCAGTTGCGCCGGGTGCCACATTCCAACCGGGGCTTTCGTCGATCACCGTCAGCACAGCGTCGGGTCCGGCGGGCTATTCGAAGACTTCCGACCCTTCTGAACGCAAACTTCAATGCGCCCTATTTCCACGATGGCCGGTATGACACCTACGATCAGGTGGTCAGTCATTTCGACCGCACGTTCGAACTCGGGCTATCGCCCCAGGATCGCACCGATATCGTGGCCTATCTCCAGGCGGTCGGCGACGGCCTGATGCCATACGAGCGGGACGGCATTACGGCGCAGCTCAAGGAAATCAATGAGTTCGCCAGTGTCCTCGAGGTCGCCATTCCAGCCCGCAACAACGAAGTCATAGCGCTCGCGGTGCATACCATCACCGGCGAGCTCCGGGAGCTCGTTGACTGGTTTCCCGGCGTCAAGGACACCACGGTGGAGGGCGGCGTCGCGGAGCGTCTCGCCGCGCGCAACATACTCAAGGAGCTCGTACCTGACGATGCGGCGCATCGGCTGGCTGCTGCGACGGATCGCTTCGACGAAGTAGCGCGCGAATATCAAAGCTACCGTGTTGGGTTTGCGGAGGTGCCCTTCCTGCTCAAGACCGCCGCACCCTGGTCCCTGCCTCGAATCAAAAATCAAGAAGGCGTCCATCGAATCCGAAGTGATTCCAAGGAATCAAGAAGTCTCCGGACGGACACTAAGCGCCGTGGCGGTCAACGCGCTTATCTTGATCGCCCCTTCCGAAGCCCAGCCCTCGAACCCGTTGGGCAGCCGCACCCCGATCAAACATCTGATCGTCGTGGTCGGTGAGAATCACAGCTTCGATAATGTGTTCGCAACCTATGTCCCTCCCGATCCGAACCAATCGGTGTGGAATCTGTTGTCGCAGGGGATCATCGATAGAACTGGCGCGCCTGGCCCAAATGCGGCAAAGGCGTTGCAACGGCAGGCGACCAACCAACACGCATACGAGATCGCTCCGTCGATAACCGGCCCCCTTTCCAGTTTGCCCCAGCCGAGCACCACGCTCAACGCGTTGCCCGATTCGCCTTGCGCGCTGTCGAAGCTGCTCACGGCCCTTGGAAAAAATCCTTCAGACGTATCGTTTTGCGGCGATATCGGGCTGCTTCCCGCCGACCAATCCCTGCTTATGATGGGGGGAACCGGCCAACATTTGTATTTTCCGACTTTTCCTTTGGGTGCTCTCTTTCCTGTGCCAGACTGCAGATATCCGTCCAACCTGGCGAATGCGCCCTATTCGCTGGTGGGCGCCTCTGTACTGAACAATTGCCCAAGCGCGTTCTTAAAGAATCAGATCACGCCGACCGTTTTCAGCGACAACGTCGGCGACCCGGTGCATCGTTTCTTCACTATGTGGCAGCAAAACGATTGCAGCGCCGCTTCGATATCCGCGGCAAACCCGAGCGGCTGTCTCCACGATCTCTATACTTGGGTCGCAACGAGCGTCGGGTGGGGGTCGCCGTACACGCAGAATCAAAAACCGCCCGTCGACGACCAAGGAACATTCCAAGGCGGAATCGAAATGGGTGTCTACAATATGGCCGCCGGCGACTATCCTTACTTCCAGTCGCTTGCCCAAAACTACGCGATCAGCGACAATTATCATCAGCCTGTGATGGGAGGGACAGGGCCGAACTCGCAGTTCCTGATGACCGGCGATGTCTTCTATTACACGGACAGCAACGGCAACGCGGCGACGCCACCACCCGCTTTGATAGAAAACCCCAATCCCCAGACCGGCAGCAACAACTTCTACACATTTGCCAGTCCCGGGAGTGGTCGACGGCGGAAACACCAGCAGCGGCGGCCTCGTCAATTGCTCCGATGTGAACCAGCCGGGCGTGGTGGCGATCCAGGCCTATATCAACTCTCTGCCTTATCTGCCGTTCAACAATGGCAACTGTGCATCGGGTCACTTCTATCAAGTAGATAACGAGTATCCCTATTATGATCATGCTGGCGGCGTAATTCAGCAAGGGAACGAATTTCCTGCCGGTCCGGCCTTTTCAATCGGTCCGCAGACGATCCCGACGATCGGAGATTCGCTATCTGCCGCGAATGTTTCGTGGAAATATTACGGCGAGGGCTTCGATCAGGCGGCGGACCCGCTTATTGCGAGCGAGCTCTATTGCGCGATCTGCAACGGCTTTCAGTTCTCAAGTTCGATCATGACCAATCTGGTGCTGAGGAGCAACTTGCAAGACCTGCCCGCGTTCTTCGCGGACGCGAGAGCCGGCTTGCTGCCGGCTGTCTCATTCGTCAAGCCCGATGTGCTCCTCGACAGCCATCCGGGGACGTCGACCCCGCCGCTATTTGAGGCGTTCGTGAAGAACATCATCGAGGCGGTTCAGCAGGATCAGTCATTGTGGCAGGATACTGCAATCCTGATCACCTTCGACGAATCGGGCGGATCCGTACGATTCCGGCTATATCCAGCCGATCGACTATTTCGGCGACGGGCCGCGCACGGTGCTGATCGCCGTGTCGCCGTTCGCCAAGAAGGGCTTCGTCGATCACACCTATGCCGACCATGCTTCGATCCTGAAATTCATCGAGCGCAACTGGGGCCTCAGTCCGCTGTCAGCGCGCAGCCGCGACAATCTGCCAAATCCGGTCGTACGCGTCGCGGAGCCGTATTTTCCGAGCAACAGCCCAGCCATCGGCGACTTGATGGAGATATTCGAGTTCCCCACGCATGACTTCAACAACGACGGCAGGAGCGACATCGCGTGGCGGGACAGCTCCGGCAATACCGCGATCTGGCTGATGAACGGCACCGCGGTTATCAACCAGACCAGCTCGTTCGTCGCCAACGTTCCGACCAATTGGGGCATCGTCGGCCAGCGCGATTTCAACAGCGATGGTTATGCGGACCTGCTCTGGCAAGACACCAACGGCAACGTGGCGATCTGGGAGATGAACGGCACCACGGTCATCAATCAGAACAGCTCGTTCGTCGCCAACGTGCCGACCAACTGGAGCATCGTCGGCACCGGCGATTTCAACGGCGACGGTAAGGGCCGACATCTTGTGGCGGGACACGTCGGGCAACGTGGCGATCTGGGAGATGAACGGCACCACGGTCATCAATCAGAACAGCTCGTTCGTCGCCAACGTGCCGGGCCAACTGGAGCGATCGTGGGCACCGGCGATTTCAACGGCGACGGTAAGGCCGACATCCTGTGGCAGGACACCTCGGGCAACGTGGCGATCTGGGAGATGGACGGCACTTCCGTATTGAATCAGAACAGCTCGTTCGTCGCCAACGTGTCGAGCCAATGGTCGATCAAGGGCACCGGCGACTTCAACGGCGACGGCCTCAGCGACATCCTGTGGCAGGACATCTCGGGCAACGTGGCAATCTGGGAGATGAACGGGACCAGCGTCCTGAACCCGAACAGCCTCGTTCGTCGCCAACGTCCCAAGCCAATGGTCGATCCAACTCACAGGCGACTTCAATGGTGACGGCAGGACCGACAACTTGTGGCGGGACACCTCGGGCAATGTGGCAATCTGGGAGATGAATGGGACGAGCATCTTGAACCCGAACAGCTCGTTCGTCGCCAACGTCCCAAGCCAGTGGTCCGTCCAGCATCTCGGGGCGGAATAGCAACCGCGCAGCGAAATCCGGGAGCGGCCGTGGCCACCGCGACCTGCGCGCCGGATTTCACTTCGTTTCACTCGGGCTACGCACCAGCGCGGGCTTTCGTCGATCAAAAATCCGGCTTGTCGGCCTGCGGGATCGGAGAGAGCCCCTGGGCGAAATGGTCGCTGTTGTTCTCGGCGCAGACCATTTCGTGGAGCGGCACCTCGACTTCGCGGCGGTCGCGCGCGTAGCGCTGGACCGCGGTCCACGGCATCGTGAAGGCGCCGGGGTCCTCGACCCGCACGGTGACCTCCATCGCTTCGCCGCCGGGCAGGAGCTTGAAGCGCTCCACCGTGTGAAGCTGCGTCGTGTGCGGCGTGCGGTAGTTGTCCACATAGGTGCGGTCGTTGAAACCGATGGTGTCGACGACGAGGGTGTCGCCGTTCTCGTAATGGCCGACCGATTCGCCGTACCAGGACGGCTTGGGATTGGCGCTGTGCGGCACGTCGAGCCAGACGCGGCGGAGCTGGAAGTCCTGTCCCCAGGTCATCACCACCTGCTTCGGCGACTGGATGATGAAGATCGGATGCACGGGATAGAGCAGGAAGCCGGGCACGCCGTGCGGCCAGCAGCGTGAGCGCGCGGTGAAGCCCACCTTCCCTGCCAGCACCTCCTCGTTCGACTTGCGCATCTGCTCGATCACCCAGGGCTGCAGGATCGGATTGGTGAGATCGGCGATCTTCACCGTCTCCTGGGCTTGAATGTTGCGCCCGATATAGGGGATGGCCGGGTCGGACTTCACCGGGCCGGGGCCGCGACTCCGGCTGGATGAATTCGTCGCCGGGCGGCTTGAGCCAGCCGGTGCGGTCGTCCGGCGCGAAATTGGGAATGCGCTCGTCCTGGGCGCGCGCCGGCCCGTGCATTGCGATGTCAGCGACGAGGAGCGATGCGGCGGCCCACGGCGGCGATCTGCCGTCGGGCGCTTTGCGGGCTTGGACATTGCGGCCTCCCAAAGAACGAACGCCCCATGATGCGCCATGTCGGCGCGGCCCGGAAGCCGGAATGCGCGCTACTCCCGGGTGGTCGCCGACGCGGATGATGGGCGTCCACCGCGCGATCTCGCTCTTCACGAGCTTGCCGAGCTCCGCCTGGCCGCGCTTGCTCTTGTCGGGAATGTCGCAGCCGAGATCGGACAGGCGCTTGCGCACGGTGTCGTCGTCGAGCGCCTTGTCGAGCGCGGCGGTCAGCGTGTCGAGCACCGGCTGCGGCGTCGCCTTCGGCGCGAACAGGCCGTACCAGGCGGACACCGCGAACTCGGGCAGCCCCGCCTCCGCGGTGGTCGGGATGGTGGGCAGGGCCGCGCTGCGCTTCGCGGTGCCGGTCGCATAGACCTTGAGGGTGCCGGCCTGGATCTGCTGCACGATGTCCGAGATCGGGTCGCACATGTAGTCGACCTGGCTGCCGACCAGCGCATTGATCGCCGGCGCCGAGCCGTTGAACGGCACGAGCGTCGGCTTCGCGCCGACGACGGCATTGAGCAGGAGGCAGCTGAAATGGGTGATCGAGCCGATCCCCGCATGCGCCATGTTGAGCTTCTCGGAGTTGGTTTTGAGCTGGGCGAGGAAGCCCTTGAGATCGTCGGCCGGGAAATCCTTGCGCGCGATGATGAGGACGGCCTGATCGACCACGAGCCCGATCGGCGCGAAATCGGCGTCGGGCTTGTAGGGAAGGTTCGGATAGACGGCGACGGACGCGGCGTGGGTTCCGAGCTGCCCCATCTCGATGGTGTAGCCGTCGGGCGTGGCCCGCATCGTCCGGACCGAGCCGGTGGTGCCGCCGGCCCCCACCACGTTCTCGATGATGATCTGCTGGCCGAGCGTGCGCGACATGTGCTCGGCGACGATGCGCGCCGTGACGTCGGTCGGACCGCCGGCGGAGAACGGCACGATCATCGTGATCGGTCGCGACGGAAAAGTCTGTGCCGACGCCGGCGCGACCGCTGACGCAGCGACCAGCGTCAAGGCGAGTGCCGAAATCAGTTTTCGCATGTGACCCCCTCGGAAGGGGAAGACGAAGAGGCGTTGGCCGGCGCAGCGGGCCGCAAGCATCGGGGGCCGCAGGCAAGCCCGCATCCGATTATGCCGTGCACAAGTCAGTCGCGGTCAATCGAATTGTCGATCTCGCTCATGTGGCGTCCCGCCGCGACCCGCGCCTTCGCATCGCAGCATTTCGAACCTGGCGCACGGGATGTCCTCGTCATCGAGCCGGAATAAACGACGGCGCCTCCGAGTGTGAGGCGTGGGCATCGAACGGATGCCACGCCATCCAAATGAGGTTTCCCCATGCGGTACTTTCCACTCCTCCTGTCCGCCAGCGTCGCCCTCTTCTCCATTCCGGCCGCCGCCGCGGTGAGCGGCGATGCGTCACGCGACGCGATCGTCGTCGCCTACAACACCTGTCCGGTGTACGAGGGCTATCCGGATTGTCATCCCGACGAGGACTCGAGCTGGACCACATATTCGGGATATTCGCGCAGCGCGTCCCGCGCCCGCATCGCGTGCGATGATCGGCCCGGGATTGACGCCCCCTGCCCCGGCGAAGGTCTCAGGCCTTCGCCGGTGGCGACAATGCGACCGCGGCCTCCGCGGTGAGCAGCAGGAAGGTGAACGTCTCCTGCAGGTAGAGGCGCACGACGCTGTCGGTGTGGCTCGAGATAGCCGATCGAGACGTCCTGGCCGAGGTGCAGGTCGAAATCGCCGCCACGGGTCGAGAGCACGAAGGCGCCCTCGATCGCCGGCGCCCAGATGATGTCGTCCTTCACGAGCTTGCGCACGTGCTCCAGCACCGGGTAGCCGTGATCGCTGGTCTCGGCGAGCGCGGTGTAGGCATCGGCACCGAGCAGCACCGAATAAGGGCCGTTGACGCCGACGAGACGCAGCTGGCTCAAGGCTCGCGCGATGGCGTCGGGATATTCGCTGACCGCGGCCGGAAGCGTCATCACCGGGTTGCTCGTCCATTCGCGGATGCCGCCGATGTCGGCCGCCGAGTAGCCGTCGAAGATGGCGCGGTCCTCGGCGAAGGCGATCTGCTTCGCCGCATCCTTGACCGGCTGCCAGTCGGAGTCCTCGGCGCCGCGATCGACGTCGTCGATCGCCTGGCGATCGAGATCGAACGGCACCCGCAATTCGACCAGCGGCTTGACGACCCGCTGCCGCGCGAGGATGCCGTCGCCGGGCGCCGCGATCGTGCGCAGATGGCCGGTGCCGACCGCCGACAGGGCGGTGCCGGCCGGCCCATGGACGTCGACGACGCGCCGCCCCGCGAGGTAGCGCTTGAGGGTGCGTGAGGCTTCCTCTTCGATCTGGGCCCACGCGGCGTCTGAAATCGGGGCGAGTTCGCGATGCAGATTATTCATGCCGGTTTTCTCCTTTGAGGGAGCCGATGCCGAGCGAACCATCGGGCACGGAGGGTTGTGTGGGTTGTCCGGGGTCGGCCGGTCGCCGGAGCCGAGGGCGCCGGCGGCGCCGCGGTGTCGTCCGCAGTCACGTCGTCGAGGAAGGTCGCCGACGGCACGAAGAACAGCGTGCCGGTGACGGCGCGGGAGAAGTCGAGCAGCCGGTCGTAGTTCCCGGGCGGACGCCCGACGAACATGTTCTCGATCATCTGCTCGGTGATCCGCGGCGTGCGGCAGTAGCCGATGAAATAGGTGCCGTACTCGCCCTCGCCGACCCGGCCGAACGGCATGTTGTCGCGCAGGATCGCCCGCTCCTCGCCGTTCTCGGTGATGGTGGTGAGCGCGTTGTGCGCCGAGGTCGGCTTGACGCCGTCGTCGAGCTCGATGTCGGTGAGCTTGGTGCGGCCGATGATGCGCTCCTGCGCCTCGGTCGAGAGCGCGTTCCATCGCTCGATGTCGTGGACGTATTTCTGCGTGATCACGTAGCTGCCGCCGGCGAATGCGGCGTCCTCGTCGCCGATCAGCACGGCGTCGATCACTTCCTGCCCGCGCGGGTTCTCGGTGCCGTCGACGAAGCCCAGGAGGTCACGGTCGTCGAAGTATCGAAAGCCGTGCACCTCCTCGACCGCCGTGACCGCACCGCCGACGCGCGCCATGATCTGCGTCGCGATCTCGAAGCAGAGGTCCATGCGCTTGGCGCGGATATGGAACAGGAGGTCGCCCGCCGTCGCGACGGCGTGGCGCGGGCCGCCGCGAAATTCCCGGAACGGATGGAGCTCGGCCGGGCGCGGCGCTCCGAACAGGCGGTCCCACGCCTCCGAGCCGATCCCCATCACGCAGGACAGGGCGGCCTCGATGTCGCGAAACTCGACCGCCCGCATCATCGCGGAAAGGTCCGCGCACAGCGACCGCACGGCCGTCGCGGCGTCGGCTCCCGGATTGATGGTGACGACCAGGAAGATCGCCGCCCGCGACAAAGGCGCGGAGACGGGCTGCGGTACGGGCGGAGCCTCACCCCCGGTGGTCATCGTTACGCACTCCATTGGGCCGATGAAACTTCCTGGACCTCATCCTGAGGAGCCGGCGAAGCGGGCGTCTCGAAGGATGGCCCACACGCCGCGGCATGTGGGCCGTCCTTCGAGACGCGTCTGCGGACGCTCCTCAGGATGAGGTCTGGAATGAGAGAAACCACGTCGTCAGGGGACATCGTTGGGAATACGCCGATCATCAGGCCTGCCTACCAACCTAACATCACGCCCGAACGACGTCATGCTCTGCCGACCGGTATGCTTTACGGCACGCCGGCAGCCTACGTCGCAAACGCATGCCCTCGCTTTAGCGCGCGTCGCAACTTTGAAGACAAGTCGAGGAAAATTCTAAGCGGTTCCGGCGCGGCCGAACACGAGATCGGCCCGGTGCTCGAACGCCGAGGCGAACCGGCGGAAGGCCGCATCGAACATCGCGCCCATCAGGAGGCCGAGCGTGCGGCTCCGGAATTCATAGGAGATGAAGAACTCGACCTCGCAGCCCGTCTCGGAGACCGGATGGAAGCGCCACTGGTTCTCCATCCGGCTGAACGGGCCGTCGAGATATTCGACGAAGATTGTGAGCTTCTCGCGGTCGAGCGTGACGCGGCTCGTGAAGCTCTCGCGGATCAGCTTGTAGGCGACCGTCATCTGGGCGACGACCACGTCGCGGTCGCCGTTCTTGGTGCGCCGGATGACCCGCATCGCCTGGCACAGCGGCACGAATTCCGGATAGTGCTCGACGTCGGCGACGAGGTCGAACATGTCGGGGGCGGAATGGGCGACGCGGCGCTTGGTGGAGAACTGCGGCATGGTCAGGTGCGGGCGTCCCTGGCGGCGCGCAGGCGCGCGAAGTCCTCGCCGGCGTGGTGCGAGGAGCGTGTCAGCGGAGACGCCGCCACCATCAGGAAGCCTTTTGCATAGGCGATCGTCTCATAGGCCTTGAACTCGTCCGGCGTGACGTAGCGCGCCACGGGATGATGCTTGCGGCTCGGCTGCAGGTATTGGCCGATGGTGAGAAAGTCGACGTCGGCCGAGCGCAGATCGTCCATCACCTGGAGCACCTCGTTTCGCGTCTCGCCGAGCCCGACCATGATGCCGGACTTGGTGAACATCCTCGGGATCGCGCTCCTTCACCATCTGCAACAGCCGGATCGAGTGGAAATAGCGCGCGCCCGGCCGCACGGTGAGATAGAGCGACGGCACGGTCTCGAGGTTGTGGTTGAAGACGTCCGGGGAAGCAGCGATCACCTTCTCCGCGGCGCCGTCCTTGCGCAGGAAATCCGGGGTGAGCACCTCGATCGTGGTTTTGGGGCAGCGCGCCCGCACCGCGCGAATCACCGCGGCGAAATGGGCGGCGCCGCCGTCGTCGAGATCGTCGCGGTCGACCGAGGTGATGACGAGGTGGGAGAGGCCGAGCTTCGCCGCCGCGTCGGCGACGTGGGCGGGCTCGTCGGGATCGAGCGCGCCGGGCAAGCCCGGTCTTGACGTTGCAGAACGCGCAGGCGCGCGTGCAGGTGTCCCCCATGATCATGAAGGTGGCGTGCTTCTTGTCCCAGCATTCGCCGATGTTGGGACAGCCCGCCTCCTCGCACACCGTGTGCAGGCCGTGGGCGCGCACGATGTCGCGGGTGTCTGCATACCCCTTGGAGACGGGTGCGCGGACCCTGATCCAGTCCGGCTTGCGCAGCGCCGGAGTGTCCGGGCGGTGCACCTTTTCGGGGTGGCGCGGCCGCGGATCGTTGACGGTGTCGAGCACGACGACCATGACAAACCTCTGCTTCCTACTTACTTACCGAGAGGCGGCGTCGCAAGCCGACTGAATTCCCATCGATTTTTGTCGCAAATCGGGCGCGGAAGCGCGGCGCGATTTGCAGTAGGATGCGCCGCCCTGCCCTCACAGATGCGAACGCTCCAAGCGCGCCATGACCCGCCAGCCGATCACTCGCCTGCAGTTCCTCAAAGGGCTCGTCTGCCCGTCGCTCTACATCATGGTCGTGCTGATGGTGACCGAGGCGCTGCTCGCGGCGACGACCACCTATTTCATCATCAAGGCCGGCCGCGACGTCGCCGACGACGAGTTCCTGGTGGCGGACCTCATCTGGATCCTCGCCGCCCAGTCGGCGTCCTACGTCGCCGGCGCGGTGAGCTGGGTGTTCGCCGAGCGCGCCGGGTTCCGCTGCTACGGCCGCTACATGCTGCGCTTCGCCCGCGAGAACCGCGACAAGACCAAGCTCCTGCAGGACAAGCCGGCGCGCGAACGGGCCGAGCCGTTCCTCACCGGCACCACGTTCCACAACATCTTCAACCTGATCTACGAGATCGAGGCGCAGCTCAAGCTGCTCCTCGCGGTGGTGTTCAACGCGATCGTGCTCGGCGTCGAGATCGATCCGCGGCTCTCGCTCGCCTTCGCCGTGGTGTTCACGCTGCTCATGATGCTGCAGTGGAGCCTGCAGGGCAGGGTCGCCCGCCTCTATCTCGAGAACCAGCGCCAGCACAATCGCGTCGTGTCCCAGGGCTACACCGCCTGGGACAACGTGTTCTCCGGCAACCGCTACAATCTCCGGCTCTGGTTGGCCGGGTTCAAATCGCGGATGCGCAACTGCCTGACCGCCCAGATCAAGGCGATCATGGCGCGCGAGGGGCTCAGCGCCGCCGGCGGCATCATCGGCCTCATGGTCGTGTTCACGGCGACCGCCTATGTCGCGATCCACAACGCCGACGATCCCGGGACGCTCATCGCGATCGCCGCCACCCTGCCCCGGCAGATCGAGATGACGAACTACGTCCACGAGCTCGCGTCCGGCTGGAACGACGTCATCGCGGTGTGGACGCGGATCGGCGACGTCGTCGCCAATATGAAGCCGACGCCCGACCCGCGCTTCGACCAGCGCATCAAGTTCGATCGCTTGCTGCTGCGCGCAGGCGACCACGCCAGGGTCTGCCATTCCGTCGAGGAGGCGCTGCGTTTCGTCTACGCCGTCCCGACCGGCCGGGTCGCCGTGCGCGGCGGCAACGGCACCGGCAAGTCGACCCTGCTCGCGGCCTTGAAGGCCGAGATCAAGAACCGCGCCTATTACTGGCCGACCACCGACCGCCTCGCCTTCGACTTCGCCGCCGCGGCAAAGCTCGACGAGCCCGCGGACGAAGAACTGACCGGACGGAGGCGAATTCGCGGTCGAGGAGTTTCCGGGCGAGGGACGCGTGCGCCCGGATGACGGCGAGCTTCTGCAGCGCGTCCCGCCGAAACGTCCGGGCTTTTCCTCCGGCGAGCGCCAGATGAAGTCGCTGCAGGAGATCGTCACCTACACCGACGCGCCGATCTATCTGCTCGACGAGTGGGACGCCAATCTCGACACCGAGAACCGCGCCATCGCCGACGGATTGGTCGAGGCCCTCTCCCGCCGCGCCCGCGTGGTGGAGATTTCCCACCGCGACGACGCGTGAACTCCCCATAGCCGACGGTCACCATGAGCACGACGAACTTCGTTCTTCTTCTCTGGGCCGATCGGCCTGCGTCGCGGTCGCCTACGCCGCCGGCCGCTGGTGGAAATCGCCGAAACAGTGGAATTGGGTCGATCCGATCTACTATCCGCTCGCGATCCTCGGCATCACGCTGCTGTTCTTTTCCAACGACAGCGCGCGCGTCCTCGCGGACCTGCGCTACGAGCTCGCCGACATCGAGCAGCAGATCGCGGACCTGCGGGCGGCCCCGCCGCCGTCCACTGCCGCGGAGGCGGCGAAGGCTTCGTGGGTGGCGGAACAGGCGCGGCTCGACGCGAGCCGGCGGGCGACCGAAGGCAAGATCGCGAGCATGCAGCAGACGGCGGTGACGCACACGGTCTTTCAGATCATCGTCGCCTTCGTGCTGTCCCACCTCTGGCCGTTCGTCCTGGTGCTGGCGCTCTCCCTGAAATTCGCCAAGGGCGTCGCGCATTTGTAGCGAGAGCGATCCTGCCGCTGTCCCCCGCTTGCGGCGCCGAGCTGGACCGGGCGGTCCTGATTCACGGGCGACGGCGGGGCCTCGTCAAACCGCCGTGGCCCCCTCCACCCGGCCACGCAAGCGGGAGAGGATCAGCCGCACGCGTCGAAAAGCGCCCTAAATATTCAACGCCCGCCCATACGCGTCGAGCACGGCCTCGCCCATCATCTCCGACAGCGTCGGGTGCGGGAACACCGTGTGCATCAGCTCTTCCTCGGTGGTCTCGAGGTTCATCGCGATGACGTAGCCCTGGATCAGCTCGGTGACTTCGGCTCCGACCATGTGGGCGCCGAGCGAGGCGGCCGGTCGCCTTGTCGAAGATCACCTTGATGAGCCCCTGGTCCTCACCGAGCGCGATGGCCTTGCCGTTGCCGACGAAGGGGAAGCGGCCGACGCGGATGTCGAGCTTCTTCTCCTTGGCCGCGGCCTCGGTGAGCCCGACCGAGGCGACCTGGGGCGAGCAATAGGTGCAGCCCGGGATCATCAGCTTGTCGAGGGGATGCGGCTTGAGCCCCTTGATCGCCTCGATGCAGATCTCGCCCTCGTGCTCGGCCTTGTGGGCGAGCATCGGCGGCCCGGCGACGTCGCCGATCGCGTAGATGCCGGGCACGTTGGTGCGCGAATAGCCGTCGGTGACGATGGTGCCGCGCTCGACCTTCACGCCGAGCTTCTCGAGGCCGAGATTCTCGGTGTTGCCGACGACGCCGACCGCGGAGATGACGCGATCGACGGTGATCGTCTGGGTCGCGCCCTTGGCGTCCTCGATGGTCGCGGTGACGCTGTCGGCCTTCTTGTCGAGCTTCGTCACCTTGGCGCTGGTGAGGAACTTGATGCCCTGCTTCTCCAGCGCCTTGCGCGCGAGGCCGGCGATCTCGGCATCCTCGACGGGAAGAATCTGCGGCAGCACCTCGACCACGGTCACCTCGGTGCCGAAGGTGCGGAAGAACGAGGCGAACTCGATGCCGATGGCGCCGGAGCCGACGACGAGCAGCGACTTCGGCATCCGCTCCGGGACCATCGCCTCGAAATAGGTCCAGACCAGCTTCTGGTCGGGCTCGAGCCCCGGCAGCACGCGCGGCCGCGCGCCGGTGGCGATGATGATGTGCTTTGCCTCGTAGCTGCCGGGCCCGAGCGCGCCCTTCGGCGCCTCGGTCTTCGACGCCTTCACCGTGATCTTGCCGGGCGCGTCGATCGTCGCCTCGCCCCAGATCACCGTGATCTTGTTCTTCTTCATCAGGAAGCCGACGCCGTCATTGAGGCGCTTCGACACCCCGCGCGAGCGCTTCACCACGGCGGCCGCATCGTAGGAGACCTTCTCGGCGGACAGGCCGTAGTCCTTGGCGTGCTCCATGTAGTGGTAGATCTCGGCCGAGCGCAGCAGCGCCTTGGTCGGGATGCAGCCCCAGTTGAGGCAGATGCCGCCGAGCCACGAGCGCTCGACGATCGCCGTCTTGAAGCCGAGCTGCGCGGCGCGGATCGCAGTGACGTAGCCGCCGGGGCCGGAGCCGATGATGATGACGTCGAAGGATTCGGCCACTGGGGTCTCCGTATTGGGCTGGGGCAACGTCCGCGTGTGCGGCGGGCGCCGACACTATCGCACGGGCTCGCGCAAGTCAGCCGACGCAACGCATATGTAGGCGTCCGCCTGCGGCATTGCGACCGGCGCCGGCCGATTGCAAGCGCTCTCGCCGGCCAAGTCTAATCGCGATTGGCCGACATGCGCGGCCGCACAGGGGAGGACACCATGAGATCATTGCTGTGGCGCGGCGCGTTCGCCGCCTGCCTGCTGTTCGCGACGCAGGCCGGCGCGGCGGAAGTCCGGGTGCTGGCGTCGGCGGCGCTGGCGAGCAGCCTCGCCGTGCTCAAGCCGATGTACGAGAAGGCGTCCGGCGACAAGGTCGATCTCGTGCTCGGAACCTCCGGCGCGCTGGCGAAGCGGGTCGCCGACGGCGAGACCGCCGATCTCATCATCTCGACCGGCGCCGGCATCGACGCCCTCATCAAGGACGGCAAGGTGGTGCCGGGCTCGCGGGTCGACATCGCCCGCTCCGGGATCGGCGTTGCGGTGAAGGCCGGCGCGCCGAAGCCCGACATTTCGACCCCGCAGGCGCTCAAGGCCGCGCTGCTCGCGGCAAAGTCGGTCGCCTATACCGACCCCAAGAGCGGCGGCGCGAGCGGCATCCACTTCGTCAAGGTGCTGGCGGACCTCGGCATCGCCGACGCCGTCAATGCCAAGGCGAAGTTCGGCCAGGGCGGCCTCACCGGCGAGTTCATCGTCAAGGGCGAGGCCGACATGGCGGTGCAGCAGCTGCCCGAGCTCAAATCGGTGCCCGGCATCGACATCGTCGGCCCCCTCCCCGATGCGCTCCAAAGCATCACCCTGCTCTCGTCGGGCGTGCTCGCCGGCGCCAAGATGCCGGACACGGCGCGCGCGCTGGTCAATTTCCTGCGCTCGCCGGAAGCCGTCGCCGTGCTCAAGGACAAGGGTTTGGAGCCGGGCGGACCGGCGGCCAAGGGCGCGATCTGAGCCGCAGTCCCAGCGAGCCAACACCCGGACGCAGAGCAGATGCGCCTGCTCTGCTTTGCGGCCGACGCTCGTTGGACCCGGCAGCATCAACCTGTCAAAGTTTCGTCCGGTCTCCACCTCGAATGATCGGACGACATGATCGCAGCAGGTATCGGCGCTTCCATTGCGCGTAAGGAGGACGAGCGATTCCTGCGCGGGCGCGGCCAGTATGTCGCCGATTTCCGCGTTCCCGGCACCCGCGACGTCGCCTTCGTGCGCAGTCCCGTCGCCCATGCGCGGCTGCTCTCGGTCCGCATCCCGGAAAGGCACCGTGACGCCGTCTTCACCGCAGAGCATCTCACCAGCGTGAGGTCGATCCGGGCGGCGAGCGCGGCGCCCGGCTTCAAGCATCCGCGCGAGCCGATCCTCGCCCACGGCAAGGTGCGGTTCGTCGGCGAGATCGTCGCCGCCTGCGTCGGACGCTCCCGCGCCGAGGCGGAGGACATCGCCGCCTCCGTCGAGGTCGAATTCGAGGAGCTTCCGGCCGTCGTCGACATGCTGGAAGCGGCCAAGCCCGGCGCTCCGCGCCTTCACGAGGCGTGGGACGACAACGTCTTCGTCACCTTCCGCGCCGGCACCGGGATCGAGGCCGCAGCGGCAGCCGCGGCCATCACGGTCACCCGCGAAATCCGCACCGCACGCCAGTGCATGCTGCCGATCGAGAGCCGCGGCGTGCTTGCCTGGTGGGACGACCGTTTGCGCTATCTCACCGTCGTCACCGCGACGCAGATGCCGCACATCGTCCAGACCGGGATTGCCGAGTGCCTCGGCCTCTCGGACAGCGCGGTCCGCGTCATCTCGCCGGATGTCGGCGGCGGCTTCGGCTACAAGGGCCTGCTGTGCCGCGAGGAGGTCGCGCTCTCGTGGCTCGCGCTCGAGCTCGGCCATCCCGTGCGCTGGATCGAGGATTATCGCGAGCATCTCTCCGCCAACGCGAACTGCCGCGAGCACCACTATCGTCATCACCGCCTATGCCGACGCCGACGGCCGCCTGCTCGGCATCGAATGCGAGGCGCAGGTCGATGCCGGCGCCTACTCGGTCTACCCGACCTCGGCGGCGCTCGAGGCCGGCATGATCCCGAGCCTGCTGCCGGGGCCCTACGATTTCGCCGCTTACCGCTGCAGCGCTGCGGCGGTCGCGACCAACAAGTGCCCGATCCTGCCCTATCGCGGCGTCGCGCGAACCGGCGTCTGCCTCGCGATCGAGGTGACGATGGATGCGGTGGCGCGCGCCGCCGGCCTCGAGCCCTACGAGGTGCGGCTGCGCAACCTGGTGCGGCCGGAGCAGATGCCGTTCGACAACGTGGTCGCGAAGCACTTCGACAGCGGCGACTACCCGCAGTGCCTGCGCCGCGCCGTCGAAGCGATCGATGTCGCCGGCGTGCGCGCGCGCCAGCAGCGCGGCGAGCCGGACGGCCGGCTCGTCGGCGTCGGGCTCGCGATCTTCTGCGAGCAGGGCGCGCACGGCACGAGCGTGCTCGCGAGCTGGGGGCGGCCGGTGGTGCCCGGCTACGAGCCAGCCGTCGCGCGGCTCACCACCGACGGCGACCTCGAGATCCGGGTCGGCACGCACTCGCACGGCCAGGGTCACGAGACGACCTTCGCCCAGATCGCCCACGAAGTGACCGGCGTCGCCTTCGACCGCATCAAGATTCTGCAGGGCGACACGCTCTATGTGCCGTTCTCGACGGCGACCTGGGGCTCGCGCTCGCTCGTCATGGGCGGCGGCGCCGTCGGCGAAGCGTGCAAGACGCTGGCAAAGCGCATTGCCGCGATCGGCGCCTCGCTGCTGCAGACCGACGTCGCGAGCGTCACTGTGCGCAACGGCTGCGTCGAGGCGAGCGCCGGCAGCGTGACGTTCAAGGAGGTCGCCCGCGCCTGGTATTTCGAGCCGCAGCATCTCGGGCCCGCGGTCGATGCCGGCGGGCTCGAGGTCACCGCCGGCTATCGCGCCGCCCACGACCACGGGACCTTCAGCTACGCGACGCACGCCGCGGTGGTGGCGGTCGATCCGGAGACCGGCCACATCGAGATTCTCGACTATGTCGTGGTCGAGGACGGCGGCGTCCTCGTCAACCCGATGATCGTCGACGGCCAGGTCCGCGGCGGCACCGCGCAGGGCATCGGCACCTGCCTCTACGAGGCGATGCCGTTCGACGCCGGCGGCCAGCCGCTCGCGGCGACGCTCGCCGACTACCTCCTGCCGAGCGCATGCGAAATCCCGAGCATCCGCGTGCTGCACATGGAGACGCCGTCGCCCTATACCTCGTTCGGCGCCAAGGGCATCGGCGAAGGCGGCGCCGTCGGGCCGCCGGCCGCGATCGTCTCCGCCGTCAACGACGCGCTGCGCAAGCTCGGCGTCGAGCTGCACGATCTGCCGCTGAGCCCCGATCGCGTCCTTGCGGCGATCGACGCCGCGCGGCACGGCGCCGAGACGTGAGCCATTGCCCTTGCCAAGCGTCGTGATCGCGCCTTTGCTGTCGTCGATATTTTCCTCCGGACTTTCCTCGGCCGAGCCGACGTGGAAACAACGCGAACCCAGGTGGCGATTATCGGCGGCGGCCCGGCCGGGCTGCTGCTCGCCCATATCCTCGGTCGCAACGGCATCGACAGCATCGTCCTCGAACGCCAGAGCCGCGCCCATGTATTGACGCGGATCCGCGCCGGCGTGCTGGAAGCCGGGAGCGTCAACCTGCTGCGCGCGGTCGGGCTGGGCGCGCGGATGGATCGCGAGGGCCATCCCCATGACGGCTCGGCGATCGCATGGGAGGGGCGGCCGCGGTTCTTCATCGACACCAGGAAATTCACCGGCCGGCCGCTGATGTCCTACGGCCAGACCTCGCTCACCGAGGACCTCTACGCCGCCCGCGACGCGGCCGGCGGCGCCGTCATCGACCAGGCCGACAATGTGCGGCTGCACGACCTCACATCCGACCGGCCCTTCGTGACCTACGAAAAAGGCGGATCGACCCATCGGATCGATTGCGACTATGTCGCCGGCTGCGACGGCCATCACGGCGTGAGCCGGCGATCGATCCCTTCTTCCGTTCTGAAGACCTACGAGAAAGGCTACCCGTTCGGCTGGCTCGGCATCATGTCGGAGACGCCGCCACTACCCGGACATGTGCTATTGCCGCCACCACCGCGGATTCGCGCTCGCCTCCATGCGCAATCCGATGCTCAGCCGCTATTACATCCAGTGCGACCTCGACACGAAACTGGAGGACTGGCCGGACGACCGCTTCTGGGAAGAATTCAAGGCGCGGTGCCCGAAGGACATGGCGGAGAGCATCGTCACCGGTCCATCGATCGAAAAATCGATCGCGCCGCTGCGCAGTTTCGTCGCCGAGCCGATGCGTTACGGCCGGCTCTTCCTCGCCGGCGATGCCGCCCACATCGTGCCGCCGACCGGCGCCAAGGGCCTCAATCTCGCGGTCTCGGACGTGTTCTATCTCTCGCGCGGGCTCGTCGAAGCCTACCGCACCGGACGGACGCATTACCTCGATTGCTATTCCGAGATGGCGTTGCGCCGGGTGTGGAGCTCGGCGCGGGTGTCGTGGTGGCTCACGATGCTGCTGCATCGGTTTCCCGACGAGACGCCGTTCGACGAACAGATGCGCCAGAACCAGTTCGATTACCTGCTCGCCTCCGAGCACGCCCAGGCGTCGTTGGCGGAGCAATATGCCGGGTTGCCGTTCGAGGCGTGATCGACGAATACTGCCGGCCAAAACGCGTTCGATTTTTACGGATCGTCATGGCCGGGCTTGACCCGGCCATCCCGCTCAACAAGGCACAGCCGCGCCACACCACCGTCATCGCCGGGTCAAGCCTGCGGCGATGACGGTGGTGTGTCCACTGCATCTGAGCGTGCTTTAGAAATCCGGCTTCTCCGCGCGCGGGACGTCGGAGTACGTCCCGGGATGCCATTGCAGGTTTTCGGCGCAGACGACCTCGCTCCACAGCGCGAGGTTCGGCCGATAAGTGATGGTCGCGGTCCAGGGCGCGGTGAAGACGCCCGCATCCTCGACGGTGAAGTGGAGCTGCAGCACCTTGCCGCGATGGTTCGGATCGATCTCAACGACACCCGTTGCGGCGGTGACGGGAACGTAGGAGTTCTCCCTGGCGTTGCGGGCCAAGGCATCCTTGGCTGCGTCGTATTCAACGAGACGGTAGCGCTCGACGACGTGCAGCGCCGCGCTGTGCGGCGTGCCATACATGTCGAGCATGGCGAACGGTCCGATCTTGATGCCGACGGTGTCGATCACCAGCGTGTCGCCCTCGTAATGGCCGACGAAATCGCCATACCAGGACGGCGTGACCTGCGCCGGATGACCCCCGTTCATGCGCACATGGCGCATTTCGGGGCCCTGGCGATAGATCATCAGAATGCGGTCCGGTCGCTGGAAGATTTGCACCAGGAAATCCCAGAACACGTAGGGCACGCCGCCGGGCCAGCACTGATTGCTCGGCGTCGGATAGCCTTGGCCGGCTTGAGAGACATCTCCGTGCTTTTTCACGACCTCGGCCGCCCAAGGCTGCAGGACCGGATTGGTGTAGTCGCCGACGAGCTGCTGGAAGTTCGCAACACCGTCGGGGCGTCGCGATCGGTTGCGCACGGGGCCGGGTCCCGCCGCCGGCGGCTCGAAGCCGGTGAGATAAGGATGAGCCCATACGCCCGAGAAATCCGGGATCGCGCCATCAGGCGCACCGCCGGCCCCTGGCGTCGCAGCCGGCGGCACGGCCTGCGCCCAGGCCTCCGTCGAAAGCATGGAGGCTATTGCCAGTGACAATAAGAAAGTCCCGCGTCGCGCATTCACGTTTCGCTCCATGATCAGGCCGTCACACGGGGCGGGCCTTCTTGATCTCCGCGCCCGCATTGCTCGCGCGGGAACGCCATAATCGGCGTCCTCATGCGACATACTCATGAACCAGATGGAGACATTGCCGCCGCCCACTGCGTGACGAACTGGCAACTCCGCGAAGCTATATCAGTCGAAACGGATTGAGAAGATAGTTCTGATCGCGCGCTCGCTATGGGACAAGCGCACGTTATGCCGATCCGGAGCAGAAACGATTGAACGAGGGATCGGCTTTGGCGATCCCTCTTCGACCTGCGATCACAACGTCTGCAAGAAGGCCACGAGGTCCGCCTTCTCCGCGTCGGTCAACGTGATGTTGAAGCGCAGAACATAGAAGTTCACCACATCCAACAGCGTGGCAGCCGAGCCGTTGTGGAAATAAGGCGCCCGGCCCGCGAGCCCGCGCAGAATTGGTCCCTTGACCTTGCCGATGTCCGCGCACAGACCGGAGATCAGCGCCCGGCCCGGATCGGTGACCGTGTACATCTTGCCCGCGTTGGGCCCGGACACGCACGACAGGTTGAAGACCGGCAGGTCGCCGATATCGAGGCCCGGATTGTCGTTGTTCGGTCCGCCGTTGGCGATCCCGATGTTGAGCGGCAACTTGACCGAATGGTTTCCGACATCGGGCGTGTCGTGACAGGTTCCGCAGAAGCCGTTGACGGTCCCTAAACCCGGCAAGTCGTTGAGCCCGGCGACCCCGGTGATGGTGATCTCTGTGTTGTTGAATAGGGCTTCGCCGCGGGCGACCGATTTACGCGCAGCGTTGACCGGCCCTCCCCCGTTGATGTCGCCCCAAGCCTCGTAGAGGTCGAAGATCTGCGGAGTGAACGGTATGTTCTTCGGATTGCCGTTGAGAGGATCGTTGATGCCGACGTAAAACCCCGGCAGCAGATCGGCCAGTGTTTCGGGCCCTCCTTTCGCGCCGCGCGCCTTCAAGTTCTTGGCGTGGTTGTCCTCAATCTGCGCGGTGAAGATTCCCGATTCGAAGGTGACGATCTGCTGCTGCTGTGCGGCGGTCGGGGCCGCATTGGCTTGTGCATGAATGAGGGTCGCATCGACCGCCTGGCTCGCGAGACTTGGTTCCCGGCCATCCCACATGAAGGTGGTCAGAAATCCCAGATTGGTCGACGGCAATGGTCGACGATAGACCGAGACGACGCCCGTGGTCTGGCCGTTGGGACCAAAGTTGGTCAGGCCGGTAAGGGAATTGGTGTTGCATCCGTACGGGTCCGCCACGGAAATGATCTTGTATTCCGTGGGCGCACCTGTTGTCGGAATCGTCGTGGGGACCTGCAGTCCGATCCGGATCAGGCCCTTCTCCAGCAACAAGTGGTAGGCCTTCCGCTTAGCCTCGATGGTGGAGACGTCGTCGCTCGGACATGTGGCGCCGTCGACCAGACGGAATATCGGATCAGCGCCCAGGCTGGCGTAGAACCGAGCCTGCACGCTTGCAGCGCTCACGGTCCAACCGTTTTGCGGTTGATGGCAACTGAAACAGGTGCGTTCATTCGTGCCGAGATTTGCGAAGAACGCATCCCGCGAAGTCTGGGTGGCACCGCCCGGCTGAAGAGTGGCGATCGATCCGAATGGGTCGGCATCGATCTCGAATCCGGGAATGACAGGTGGCGTCGCCTGTTGACCGTTGTTGCGATCAAAAAATGCGCGCATCCGCTGCGCGTGAGCGATCGCTCCCGCTTGCCACGCATGTTCGGAGGGGTTGTCGGCGCGTCCCTGCGCAAGCACGCTGGGTGCAACGCAGCAAGTTCCACACAAGAGCGCGGCCACCGTGATGGTATGTCGGAAGATGAGCCGCGATCGCTTCGAGTTTTCGAGAAGTAGGAACATGATTTTCACTCCTATCTTTTCGACACAAAGGATGACGACGTGCGAATTCACAGAACGCCCGCGCGCGAGCGCTTGCAAGTTTCAATATTGTTTTTCCGCTAAAATACTCGGCCTCAAGTTCCGCCGACGGAACATGCGCTGCTGGTGAACCAACGCAATCGACATCAACTACGCACGCGCCTCCCGATCGCTGCGTGCGCGGCGATCTTTCTTCGGCGTGAGGTGATGCGAGCTTCCGACCGGCGGCCAATATCTCGCCTTCCGATTGAACGGGTGCCGATACAATGCCGACGCGAGTTATGTTAGCTTGAACATCGCTGTCGCGCAGAACGACGGGATACCGGAGGGAAGATCATGTTCTATCGAATGGCGATTGGGGTCCTCGCATTATCCACCATGGCGACCGTGGATATTGGCGGCGCGCGGGCCGAGGACGGCAAATATCCCAACTGGAAAGGCGAGTGGATCGCCGTCGTTCCCCGCACGCCGGGTCAGCAATTGCGGTTCGATCCGACCAAGCCTTATGGGAAGCGCCAGGAGGCGCCGCTGACGGCCGAATACCAGAAGATCTACCAGGAGAACCTCGAAGAGCAGGCGCGCGGCGGCCAGGGACTTTTTCTCGATCACGCCGCCTGCCTGCCGGCCGGTATGCCGACCATGATGTCGATCGGAACGATTCGAATACATCATCACGCCGGAAACCACCTATGTCTCCGCCGGCACCGATTTGCGCCGGATTTTCACCGATGGTCGCCCGTGGCCTGCAGACCTCGAGCCCACCTATCAGGGCTTTTCCATGGGCAAGTGGATCGACGAGGCTGGCAGCGGCACCTATGACGTGCTCGAAGTCGAGACCCGCGGCCCCTTCAAGGGCCCCCGCGTCTACGACTCGACCGGCATTCCGTTGCACTTCGACAACGAGTCGACGTTCAAGGAAAGAATATTCCTCGACAAGAAGGACCCGAACATCCTGCACGACGTGATCACGGTGTTCGACAATGCGCTCACCCAGCCGTGGACGGTGGACAAGACCTACCGGCGCGCGGCGCAGAAATTTCCGAACTGGTCGACGACAGGTTGCCTCGAAGGCTCGAACTACGTCAGGATCGACAAGGAATTCTATCTCTTGAGCTGGACGGGTTTCTGATGCCCCTCAAGAAGGGCCAGTTGCCGCCCGACACCCGTTATTTCCCGCAAGCGCAGAAGTGAGCGCGTATCGCCGGCAGCGGGCTCTCGCTGCCGGGCCATGCAGGGCCATCGACGACGCCGGTTCTGAGATAAATCACACCCCGAAAATCTTCGAGTATCGCGCCTTGATCTCCTCGCTCTTGGCCGCGACTTCGGCCGGATCGCAGGTCAACATCTTGATCGAGGAAAGCGGAATTCGTCCGGCCTTTTCGCGCACCAGCTTATGGAAGGAGTGTTGCCCGAACACATCCGTAAACATCTGCTGCGCCTCGAGGCTGAACAGGTAGCTCTGGAACAGGCGCGCCGCGGAGGGGTTCGGCGCCGCTTGGAATATCGCGCTCGGCACCGGAATCAGCGGTGCCCCCTCCGACGGATAAACGATCTCGACCGCCTGCCCCTGCTCCTTGGGGATGACGATGTGATAGTCCGAGCTGTCGGCGTTGACCGCTCGCTCTCCAAGGATGAGCTTCTTCGGCCCGTCGGATGCGGACTGGACTTGCAACACCCGCTGCTGGGCGAGCTTTTCGAAGTAGGACCACCCCAGCTCGCGCGCCAGCATGAAAGTCGTCGTGAGGATCGTGCCGCTGAAACCGGGGTGCGCCTTGACGATCTTGCCTTTCCACTTGGGATCGAGCAAATCGGCAAAGCTTTTGGGCGCATCCTCGGGTTTGACGAGCTTGGTGTTGTAGCCGATCGTGGTGATCCAGAACGCCAGGGTTGCGAACGTTCCGTCGCTGTCGAGATGTTCCGCTGAAAAGTGGTCCGCCCAATCCTCCGGAACGTATGGCGCGAGCCAGCCGTTTTTCTTCCATTCGAGGAAATGGGCGCCGTCCGCACTGTTGACGACGTCGACGGTGTGGATGCCGCTCTGCTTTTCCTGTCCGATGCGCTGGTAGATGCGTTCCGAGCCCGAGCGTTCGACCCGAACTGCGATGCCGGGATACTTTGCTTCGAACGCCTTGCCGAACCTCTCTGCGATCGCGAGGTCCAGAGCGCCGCTGTACCAAACGACCTTTCCTTCCTTGCGCGCGGCTTCGATCAGAGCCGGCGTGACGGAGCTCGGCCGCGGTACGGCCGCTCCGACGCGCTTTGCAAAAACGGCGGAGGCGACCCCGGCAGTCGAAATCTTGAGTAGGTCGCGTTTTGAATAGCCATCCCTGCGCATCCGATCTCCTCCACCACTTCGCGACGGGGCGGCCACAACGCCCAAGGGACGAGCTTGGCACGTCGCCTCGGCCTCGCAAAGTTGCGACCGCCGGAGCTCTCCAGGATGGCGATCGCGGTGTGTCGCTGAGACGCCCCCGTGGGCAGGGAGCACCAGTCGAAAGCGAACGATACCAATAACCCCACCGCCATCTCAAGTAGGGCAAACAAGGCTTTACAAGCGGGGAAAAACTCGTAAAGATAGCAATATACAGCCGTTTGTAGTTATCACCCAATTTATCCCTTTTCCTGCACGCCCAACGCGCCGCCACACACACCCTCACGCGGCAAGTCCAACTGAATGGTCAATGGCGGAGCTCTGAGCTGCGGCGAGCCTCGCCAATTCATCGCGGTTCGGTCCTAGACAAAGCCCCTCTCTGTGACAACCTCCAACCTAAGAGCGCGACACCATGAGCAAGGACCCGAAAGATCCGAAAAATCAAGCAAACCAAACGGACAGCGCCGCCCAGCAGGCGAAGGCGATTGACACGCTCAAGCAGCAGCAAAAGCCGCACATCTCAGGGACGCATCCCGCACCGTTCCTCAGCGACCCCGCGCACTTCCGCAGCGGGCGCGGTCCGGCCGAAATCGAAAGCGCTCAGGCAGGTCAGCTGATCGCCGTGCCTGAGCCCAAGCGCTCGCCGCCTGTCATGGACTTGGCCGAGGTGATCGGCTCGGACGCGGTCACGGGAATCCAGAACAACGGGCAGATCGTGTTCCACACCGCTGGAGATACGGGGGCCGGTCAGCATGAGGACCTTGGCCAAGTGGCCAATGTGATGGCGATGGATTTCCACCGGCCCAACCCGGCGGATCGCCCTTCGTTCTTTCTCCACCTCGGCGATGTGACTTACAATTTGGTGTTCGGGAGGGTCGAGTCGAAAACCGCGCTATATCAGCCCCAGTTCTATCTCCCGTACTCGAACTACCCGGGAAAGATACTCGCCATCCCTGGAAATCACGACAGCAACCCGGAAGAAGAATCCAGAATTCGATCGATGCCTTCGAGGCCAACTTCTGCGCTCCGTTGCCCCAAACGCCGCAGCAATTGGCCGCGATCGTTCAATCCCCCAAACGCACCCCGATGTACCAGCCGGGGGTGTACTTCCGACTGGACGCCCCGTTCGTCCAGATTTTGGCCCTCTTCTCCAACGGTGGAGAGCATGAGGGCGTGATCAGGGGCCCCACCGTGGGCAACGATCAATGGAACTTTCTTGGCCAACAACTCCAGCAAATCAAAGCTGCCCGCGCCAATGGGCCACGGCGCGCGTTCTTGCTCGCCATCCATCACCCGCCCTACAGCGGCGGCGGCGGTCACACCGGCAGCGGGCAGATGCTCAAGGATCTGGATGAAGCCTTCAGCACCGCCGGCATCGCGCCCGACGCCGTTCTCTCCGGCCACGCTCACGTCTATCAGCGCTTTACGCGCATCGTCACCGTGGGCGGAAAAAAGATGGAAGTTCCGTACATCGTCGCGGGCTGCGGAGGGCACAACATCACCCCGTTGAAGCCGGCCGCAAATCGCCATCCGGTTGCGACGCCTCTTGCCGGCAAGAAGGATCAGGACGATCCCACCGACCACAGCCTGAGGCAGTACTTCAACGGCTTCGGCCACGTGATGGTCACCGTAACCAACCAGGTCGTGACGCTCGATTTCATCGGCACCAAGACGCAATCCAGCACGCCCGTCGACAGTGTCACGGTCCTGCTGAGCTCGAACGCGATCACGCACGAGACCGCCCCATTCGCGCATCCGGCGAACGGAGAGCAGGAAACGAAGCACGTCTCTTCACCGTAGTGGAGTCAATCAGGTTTACGGCCCCGGCAGTGACCTGCGGCGCAATGGGTTTTCGCTCATTGCGCCTGACGTCCCCCGAGTGCCGATGGACTTCTGCTACAGTCCGAGCTCCGAGAGCGACGGATGATCGTCGGGGCGGCGGCCGAGCGGCCAATGATATTTGCGCTCGTCGGGCTTAATCGGCAGGTCGTTGATGCTGGCGTGGCGTGCGCGCATCAGGCCCTGGTCGTCGAATTCCCAGTTCTCGTTGCCGTAGCTGCGGAACCAGTTGCCGCTGTCGTCGTGCCATTCGTAGGCGAAGCGCACGGCGATGCGGTTGTCGCGAAACGCCCAGACTTCCTTGATGAGGCGGTAGTCGAGTTCGCGCTGCCATTTGCGCGTCAGGAACGCGACGATCGCTTCGCGCCCCTGGAAGATATCGGCGCGATTGCGCCAGCGACTGTCCTCGGTATAGGCGAGTGAGACGCGCGCGGGATCGCGCGTGTTCCAGGCGTCTTCGGCTCCACGCGCCTTCTGCGCGGCGGTCTCGGCAGTGAATGGCGGCAGCGGCGGGCGCACGTGGCCTCCTTGTCGGTGAAATCCTGGCCCGCGGCGTGGCCGGCGCGGCCGTTACGCCAGCATCAGCATCGGGCTTTCGATCAGCGTCCTGAACGCGCCGAGAAGCTGGGCGCCGAGCGCGCCGTCGACGGCGCGGTGGTCGGTCGAGAGCGTCACCGTCATCTGGGTCGCGATGACGATCTTGCCGTCGCGCACCACCGGGCGCTGCTCGCCGGTGCCGACGGCGAGGATCGTCGCGTGCGGCGGATTGATCACCGCGGCGAATTCCTCGATGCCGTACATGCCGAGGTTCGAGATCGCCGTCGAGCCGCCCTGGTATTCCTCGGGCTTGAGCCGGCGCGCCCGGGCGCGGGCGGCATAATCCTTCATCTCGCGCGAGATGGTGGTGAGCGACTTCGTCTCGGCCTTGCGGATCACCGGCGTGATCAGGCCGCCGGGAATGGCGACGGCGACGCCGATGTCGGCGCTTTTGTGCTTGAGCATGCCGGACTCGGTCCAGGTCACGTTGGCATCGGGCACTCGCATCAGCGCCATCGCCATCGCCTTGATGACGAAGTCGTTGACCGAGAGCTTCCAGGCCGGCTTGCCGTCGGCGCCCTTGGGCGCGGTGACGTTGATGTCCTCGCGCGCGGCGAGGAGCTTGTCGATGGTGCAGGTGACGGTGAGATAGAAATGCGGGATCGTCTGCTTCGCCTGCACGAGGCGCTGCGCGATGATCTTGCGCATGTTGTCGTGGGGCACGACCTCGTAGGAGCCCGGCTCGAACAGGGCGCGGATCTTGTCGTCGGAGGGCGCAAGCACCGGGGCCGGCGCGGCCGCAGACGGCGCCGCCGCGGGCGCACGCAACGCAGTACCGCCGGACTTCGCCGCCTCGACGTCACGGGCGATGATGCGGCCATGCGGACCCGAGCCGGCGATGCGGCCGATCTCGATGCCGGCCGTCTTGGCAAGCCGCCGCGCGAGCGGCGAGGCGAAGATGCGGCCGGCGTGGCCGTTGGTCGCCGGCGCTGCGGCGGGCGCTTTGGACGCACTCGCAGGCGCGCTCGCAGCTGGTGCCGTCGCGGCCGGTGCCGGGCTCGGCGGCCGGCGCTGCCGCGGGCGGCGGCGACGCGGCCTTCGCCGGTTGCGCGGCAGGCGCCGCGGCCTTGGCGGGGGCACCCGACGCAGCTGCCTTCACGTCCTCGCCTTCGGTGGCGAGGATCGCGATCGGCTGGTTGACGGCGATATCCGCGCTGCCTTCCGGCACCAGAATCTTCGCGAGCGTGCCGTCGTCGACCGCCTCGTATTCCATCGTCGCCTTGTCGGTCTCGATTTCGGCGAGGATGTCGCCGGTCTTGACCTTGTCGCCCTCCTTCTTGAGCCACTTGGCGAGGTTGCCCTTCTCCATGGTGGGCGACAGCGCGGGCATGAGAATGTTGATCGGCATCGGCCCGTCTCAGGAGTTCGCGCGCGCGCGGCGCGTTTGGGTTTCGGCTCGCAGCACGGCGGTCACCGGTAGCAGACGGCCTTCGCCGCCTCGACCACGTCCGCGACCGAAGGCAGCGCGAGCTTCTCGAGGTTCGCCGCATAGGGCATCGGCACCGGCTTGCCGGACACCCGCGCCACCGGCGCGTCGAGATAGTCGAAGGCCTCTTCCATCAGCCGCGCCGCGATCTCCGAGCCGACGCCCGACTGCGCCCAGCCCTCCTCGACGACGACGCAGCGGCCGGTCTTCTCGATCGAGCGCACCAGCGTCTGGGTGTCCATCGGGCGGATGGTGCGCAGGTCGATGATCTCGGCGCTGATGTTCTCCTTGGCGAGCTCTTCGCCGGCCTTGAGGGCATAGGCCATGCCCATCGACCACGCGACGATGGTCACCTGGTCGCCGGGCTGGGCGATCCTCGCCTTGCCGAGCGGGACGAGATACTCGTCGAGCTTCGGAACCGGGAACGAGTGTCCGTAGAGCAGCTCGTTCTCCAGGAATATCACCGGGTTCGGAAAGCGGATCGCCGACTTGAGCAGACCCTTGGCATCGGCCGCGGTATAGGGCGAGACCACGGTGAGGCCGGGCACGTTCGAGTACCACGGGGTGTAGTCCTGGCTGTGCTGGGCCGCGACCCGCGCCGCGGGGCCGTTCGGGCCGCGGAATACGATCGAGCAGCCGAGTTGCCCACCCGACATGTAGAGCGTCTTCGCCGCGGAATTGATGATCTGGTCGATCGCCTGCATGGCGAAGTTGAAGGTCATGAACTCGACGATCGGCTTGAGGCCGGTGAGCCCGGCGCCGACGCCGAGACCGGCAAAGCCGTGCTCGGTGATCGGCGTGTCGATGACGCGGCGGGCGCCGAATTCCTGCAGCAGCCCCTGGGTGACCTTGTAGGCGCCCTGGTACTCGGCGACCTCCTCGCCGATGACGAAGACATCGCCGTCGCGGCGCATCTCCTCCGCCATGGCGTCGCGCAGCGCCTCGCGCACCGTCATGGTGACCATCTCGGTGCCCGCGGGGACATCGGTCTCGGCGGCGACTTTGGGTTCGGGGAGCGGCGGCGGTGAGCCGGGGGTGGCGGGAGGCGGAGCGGGAGCGGCGGGGGCCTTGGCTTCGGCCGGGACCGAGGGCTTCGGCTCGGCCTTCGCAGCCGGTGCAGCGCCAGCCTTGATCGCGGAGGCGTCCTCGCCGTCGCTCAGGATCACCGCGATCGGCGTGTTGACGGCGACGTCGGCGGTACCTTCGGGGACCAGGATCTTGCCGAGCGTGCCCTCATCGGTCGCCTCGACCTCCATGGTCGCTTTGTCGGTCTCGATCTCGGCGATCACGTCGCCCGACTTGATCTTGTCGCCCTCCCCTTTCACCCATTTGGCGAGATTGCCTTTTTCCATCGTCGGCGACAGCGCCGGCATCAATACTTCGATCGGCATGGCGTAACCCGCGAATTGCGATGCGTTTTTAGCGTACGACGTCGGTCCAAAGCTCGGACGGATCGGGCTCGGGGTCGTGGGTCGCGAACTCCGCCGCGTCGTTCACGATCTTTCGCACCTCGGCGTCGGCCTGCTTCAGGGCTTCCTCGGTGGCGCGCTTGGTCGCCAGCAGCCGCTCGCGCACCGTCTCGATCGGATCGTGCTCGGTGCGCACCTTGTCGACCTCTTCACGGGTACGATACTTCGCGGGGTCGGACATGGAGTGGCCGCGGTAGCGGTAGGTCATCATCTCCAGGATGATCGGGCCGTTGCCATCACGGCACCATTTGACCGCCTTCTCGCCCGCCGCCTTGACCGCGCGCACGTCCATCCCGTCGACCTGCTCGCCGGGGATGTTGAAGGAGACGCCGCGCTTGGAAAAATCGGTCTGCGCCGAGGCCCGCGTCACCGCGGTTCCCATGGCGTAACGGTTGTTCTCGATGACGTAGACCACGGGGAGCTTCCACAGCTCCGCCATGTTGAAGCTCTCGTAGACCTGGCCCTGGTTGGCGGCGCCATCGCCGAAATAGGTCAGGCACACCTTGCCGTTGTCGCGGTAGCGGTTGGCGAAGGCGATGCCGGTGCCGAGCGAGACCTGGGCGCCGACGATGCCGTGGCCGCCGAAAAAGCCCTTCTCGACGCTGAACATGTGCATCGAGCCGCCCTTGCCCTTGGAGTAGCCGCCGCGGCGCCCGGTGAGCTCCGCCATGACGCCCTTGGGGTCCATGCCGCAGGCGAGCATGTGGCCGTGATCGCGATAGCCGGTGATGACCTGGTCGCCCGGGGTCAGCGTCATCTGCATACCGACCACCACCGCTTCCTGCCCGATGTAGAGATGGCAGAACCCGCCGATCAGCCCCATTCCGTACATCTGGCCCGCCTTCTCCTCGAAGCGGCGGATCAGCAGCATGTCTCGGAAGGCCTTGAGCTCGGCCTCCTTGCCGAGGTCGGGAACCTCGGAGAGGTCGCCGTTGTCGGGAACGGTCTTTGGGGCGTCGGCAACCTTTTTGTCAGCGCGTTTATTCTCTTGGGCGAACGCCATTGAGGTCCTCGGACGAGTGGGTGGCGCCTCATCCCTTAGCTTAATTCCGGGCCCGGCGGAAGCGCAGGTCCTAGGCGTTTCAACGATGCTTGATCAGGGTCGTGACGTCGCGGGGATCAGCAAATTCGAGCAGCTGTCGCGCGCGCTCCTCGAGCAGATCGGGATCGATACGATCGGACCGCAGAAGGGAGACGCGGTGCTCCCAGCGCTCGCGTTCGGCACGCGTCGCGTCGAGCTCCTGGGTGAGGTCGGCGATGCGCTGGTCGAGGGTCTGCTTCGCCCGGATACCGTGGTTTCCGGTGTAGGCGTTGACGCCGAAATAGCCGATGAACGCCGCCGCGAGCACGTAGAGGCTGAGCGAGGCCAGAAACGAGCGAATCCGCGGGCGAATGACCATGGACGATGATTGATGCCGGCGCAGTTAAGGTGGATTTAACGGGCGTGACCGAAAGGAGTCGCCCCACTTCCTGCTGCGACGTCAGCCAAGCCCGCGCACCGCGGCGCGACCGCCGTAGCGCGCCTGGGCGCCGAGGTCCTGCTCGATCCGCAGGAGCTGGTTGTATTTCGCGGTGCGGTCGGAGCGCGCGAGCGACCCCGTCTTGATCTGCCCGCAATTGGTCGCGACGGCGAGGTCGGCGATGGTCGAATCCTCGGTCTCGCCGGAGCGGTGCGACATCACCGCCGTGTAGCCCGCCTTGTGCGCCATCTCGACGGCGGCGAGCGCCTCGGTGAGCGTGCCGATCTGGTTGACCTTGACCAGGATCGAATTGCCCAGGCCCCGGCGGATGCCTTCGGAGAGCCGCTTGACGTTGGTGACGAAGAGATCGTCGCCGACGAGCTGGCATTTGCTGCCGATCATGTCGGTCAGCGCTTTCCAGCCGTCGAAATCGTCCTCCGCCATGCCGTCCTCGATCGACACGATGGGATAGCGGGAGACGAGGTCGGCGAGATAGCGCACCTGCTCGTCGATGGAGCGCACTTTCCCTTCGCCCTCATAGTGATAAGCGCCATCCTTGAAGAACTCGGTTGACGCAGGATCGAGCGCGATCGCAATGTCCTCGCCCGCCCGGTAGCCGGCCCCCTCGATCGCCTTGATGACGAAGCCGAGCGCGGCATCGGCCGACGGCAGGTTGGGTGCGAAGCCCCCCTCGTCGCCCACATTGGTGTTGTGGCCGGCGTCATGCAGCGCCTTCTTGAGGGTCTGGAACACCTCGACGCCCATGCGCAGCCCTTCGGAAAAACTCGGCGCGCCGACCGGCATGATCATGAATTCCTGGAAGTCGATGGGATTGTCGGCATGCACGCCGCCGTTGACGATGTTCATCATCGGCACCGGCAGGAGCCGCGCCGAGGTTCCCCCGACGTAGCGGTAGAGCGGCTGGTCGCGCGACACGGCTGCCGCCTTGGCGGTCGCGAGCGAGACGCCGAGGATTGCATTGGCGCCGAGCCGGCTCTTGTTCGGGGTGCCGTCGAGCCCGATCATGATCTCGTCGATCTTGACCTGGGCCTCGGCATCCATGCCGCCGATCGCCTCGAAGATCTCGCCGTTGACGGCGTCGACCGCCTTGCGGACGCCCTTGCCGAGATAGCGCTTCTTGTCGCCGTCGCGCAGTTCCACCGCCTCGTGCGCCCCGGTCGAAGCGCCGGAGGGAACCGCAGCGCGGCCGAGGCTGCCGTCCTCGAGCACCACGTCGACCTCGACGGTGGGGTTGCCGCGGCTGTCGAGAATTTCGCGGCCGATGATGTCGACGATGGCGGTCATGCTGGCTCCGGATGGGTTTGCCGGGCTTCTACAGGATCGCCGGGCCGCGGGCCATAGGCGCCGGCGCGCAGAAAACTCAGGACTCGTAGCCCTGATTGAGTGGAACGAAATCCGGGACTTCGCCCGCGCAATCGCCGCGTCGGCCCACCTCTGGTGCGCGCAGCGGAAATTCGATAGTGGCTGTCGCGAGAAACACTGGCTGTGCGGCGGGCGCAGATAGGCGCAACGTGCGATCCGCCCGCAGCCTGCAACCTTCAGCGAACAGACCGCTTCGATGCCCCGCAAGCCCCTTCAACTCGGCCGACCGACCAGGATTCCCGCCTCCCCCGCCGAGGCGGTGCTCGACCGCGTGCCCAATCCGCATCCCGGCACCGATTACATCGCGCGGTTTACCTTCCCCGAATTCACCTCGCTCTGCCCGGTGACCGGCCAGCCCGACTTCGCGATCATCGTCATCGACTACCTGCCGGGGCGGCATCTCGTCGAGTCGAAATCACTCAAGCTCTACCTCAACAGCTTCCGCAATCACGCTGTTTTCCATGAGGATTGCACCCTCAACATCGGCAAGCGACTGGTCGCGCTCTTGAAGCCGCGCTGGCTGCGCATCGGCGGCTACTTCCATCCCCGCGGCGGCATGCCGATCGACGTGTTCTGGCAAGCCGGCCGCCTCCCCCGCCACATCTGGGTACCCGACCAGGGCGTACGGGCGTATCGTGGGCGGGAGTAGCCACCCTACCCTTTTCGCACCGGCATCCGCCGCAGCTTGATCGAGCACACCATGCCCGTCGCGAGGATCACCGCGGCGGAAAGCGCCACCGTCGCGGTGAGGCCGGCCCAGGCGAGGCCGTAGCCGTAATAGACCGGGCCGATCGCCATGCCGAGACAGAAGGAGCCGGAATGAATGGCGGCCGCCGATCCCCGCGCAGAGGGCGCAAGGTCGGTTGCGTAGATCTGGATGACGCCGTGCATCATGTAGAAGCCGCAGCCCAGCGCCATGAAGATCATCGCCTCGTAGGGCCAAGTGAGCCGCAGCGCCACGGCGAGGAGCCCGCAGGCCACGAATGCGGCGCCTGTCCGCATCAGCCCCTGCTCGCCGATCCAAGTGAGCAGCCGCGACACCGAGAGCGAGTAGACGACGCCACCCAGGGCAAAAGCGCCGATGATGAGCCCGGCGATCGCGGCGCGGCCATCGCCGCCGCTCTCCCGCTGGAGCAACGCGACATAGGGGAAGAGCCCCATCAGGAAGACGCCCTCCAGGAACACTGCGCCGAAGCAGAACTTTGCCAGCGGATTGTGGAAGATCGCGCTGTAGCCCCTCGCCGCCGTGGCGAGGTCGAGCCCAGTTCGCTTGGTCTCGACCCCGCGGAAGCCGAACACCGAGGTGATGAGCGCGCCGGTGCACAGCACGCCGATGAAGGCGAGGAAGGCACGCCACCCTAAGAGATCGCCGACGAGGCCGGCACCGGGCGTGCCGAGCAGGTTGCCCATCATGCCGGCGGCGAGCAGCCGGCTCACCGCGACCTGGCGCTGTTGCACCGGCACAAGATCGCCGGCGAGCGCGAGCGCGATCGGGAAAATGCCGCCGGCCGCAGCGCCGGTCGCGAGCCGCGTCGCGAACAGGAAGCCGAAATTGGGCGCCGCGGCGCCAGCGAAGGCGTTCACCACGAGGAGTGCGACGCAGATCGTCATCAGCCGGGTCTTGCCGACCATATCGGCGAGCGGTCCGAGCACCGGCTGCAACATCGCATAGGGCAAGGCGAAGGCGGTGGTGAGCAGCGCGACCGTCGACGGATCGGTCGAGAGATCGATCGCGACCTGCGGGATCAGCGGGTCGATCGCCCGCATGAACAGGCTGGAGGTGAAATTGGCGAAGGCCGCGATGGTCAGCACCCGCCGCACCGAAGCAGGGACCGCCGTCCCCGGCGAGTTCATCGGGCGGCGGCTTTCGCGGCGTCCTTGCCGAGGCGGTCGAACGCGATCAGCCGGCGCAGCAGTTCCTCCATGTCCCGCAACGGCAGCATGTTGGGGCCATCGGAAGGCGCGCGGTCGGGGTCCTGGTGAGTCTCGATGAAGACGCCGGCGACGCCGACGGCAACCGCCGCCCGCGCCAGCACCGGTACGAATTCGCGCTCTCCGCCCGACGAGCCGCCACGCCCGCCTGGTTGCTGCACCGAGTGGGTGGCATCGAAGATCACCGGGGCGCCGGTCCTCGCGAGGATCGGCAGCGCCCGCATGTCGGAGACGAGAGTGTTGTAGCCGAACGAAGCGCCGCGCTCGGTGACCAGCACATTCGCATTGCCGGCGCCGGTGACCTTGGCGACGACGTTGGACATGTCCCAGGGGGCGAGGAACTGGCCCTTCTTGACGTTGACGACCTTGCCGGTGTGGGCGGCGGCGACGAGAAGATCGGTCTGGCGGCACAGGAAGGCGGGAATCTGCAGCACGTCGACCGCCTCGGCCGCCCGCGCGCACTGCTCGTTCTCGTGCACGTCGGTGAGCACAGGAAGTCCAAGCGTCGCGCGGATTTCGGCGAAGATCGGCAGCGCCTCGTCGAGCCCGATGCCGCGCGCGCTTGCCACACTGGTGCGGTTCGCCTTGTCGAACGACGTCTTGAAGACGAGCCCGATGCCGAGCCGGCCGGTAATCTCCTTGAGTGCGGCCGCCATCTCGAGCGCGTGAGCGCGGCTCTCAAGCGCGCACGGCCCGGCGATCACCGCCAGCGGCAGATCGTTGCCGAAGCGTGCGGCGCCGACAGCGACGATCGGATTGGGCGGCAGCGTCTTCATCACCGTCATTCTGAGTGGGTCCTGATATTCTTCGGACCTCATCCTGAGGAGCGCCTGCAAGGCGCGTCTCGAAGGATGGCCACACATGCTGCGGCCCGTGACCATCCTTCGAGACGCGCGCTGAGGCGCGCTCCTCAGGATGAGGTCTTATTTTGAGGTCGGACCTTGGCCGTCGAAGCCGCTGCGGTCAATGCCCGGGGCGGGCACGGGTAGCCCGCATGCGCGCAGCGATATGCGGGACGGAGCCAGCGTTATGCACAAGGCCCCGGATATCGCTTCGCGCATCCGGGCTACATCACCTCTCCGAGCCGTGTCACTGCGGCACGGTCATCAGCTCGAGGATGTGGCCATCGGGGTCTTTGAAGTACACGCCGCGGCCGCCGTTCCAATCATTGAGCTTGCCGTCATCCGTGCTGAAGGGCGAACTGCCGTAGCGTAGGCCCGCCGCCTTGACGCGGCCGAGGATGGCATCGAACGAGCCATCATCGACATGGAACGCAAGATGATGAGTGTCAAAGCCGGTCGCCTGGTTAAATAGGAGAGTGAGCGTATCGTTGACGTGCACCGACGCAAAATGGCCCGAGGCCCCCTCGAAGGGCAGGCCGAAAATACCGGCGAAGAATTTTGCGGCTGCTTCCTTGTCGTGCGTCGGTACGATGGTGTGATTTAGAGTGATAGGCATCGGCTGTCTCCCGGCTGGGCTGATGGGTTGGAGTTGGCAACCCGAAGCCGCGCAATCAAGGATAGCCGATCACACCAGCCGGCTCTGCTCCACCGCGGCCTCGACGAAGGAGGCGAACAGCGGGTGCGGCGCGAACGGCCGCGATTTGAGCTCGGGATGGAACTGGACGCCGATGAACCAGGGGTGGTCGGCGTATTCGATGATCTCCGGCAAGAGGCCGTCCGGCGACATGCCGGAGAACCGCATGCCGTGCTGCTCGAGCCGGCCGCGGTAGTTGGTGTTGACCTCGTAGCGGTGGCGGTGGCGCTCGGAAATCTCGGTGCCGCCGTAGATGCCTGCGACTTTGCTGCCGCGATCGAGCACCGCATCGTAAGCACCGAGCCGCATGGTGCCGCCGAGGTCGCCCGTCGTCCCGCGCTTCTGCAGCTCGTTGCCCTTCAACCACTCAGTCATCAGGCCGACCACCGGCTCCGGCGTCGTACCGAACTCGGTCGAGTTCGCCTCGGCGATGCCGCACAGGTTTCGCGCCGCCTCGACCACCGCCATCTGCATGCCGAAACAGATGCCGAAATACGGCACGTGGCGCTCGCGGGCGAACTGTGCCGCCCGGATCTTGCCCTCGGCGCCGCGCTGGCCGAAGCCGCCCGGCACCAGGATGCCGTTGACGTGCTCGAGGAACGGCGTCGGGTCCTCGCGCTCGAACACTTCGCTTTCGATCCAGTCGAGGTCGACCTTGACCTTGTTGGCGATGCCGCCGTGGGACAGCGCCTCGATCAGCGATTTGTAGGCGTCCTTGAGGCCGGTGTACTTGCCGACCACCGCGATGGTCACCGCGCCTTCGGGATTATGGATGCGCTCGTTGATCAGGTGCCAGCGGTCGAGATTGAGCGGCTGCGGCTCGATGCCGAAGGCGTCGAGCACCTCGGTGTCGAGCCCGGCGACGTGATAGGCCTCGGGCACGGCGTAGATGTTGTCGACGTCGCGCGCCTCGATGACGGCCGACTTGCGCACGTTGCAGAACAGCGAGAGCTTGCGCTTCTCGTCCTCGGGGATCGGCCGGTCGGTGCGGCACAGCAGGATGTCCGGCTGGATGCCGATCGAGCGCAGCTCCTTGACCGAATGCTGGGTCGGCTTGGTCTTGAGCTCGCCCGCCGACGGAATGAACGGCAGCAAGGTGAGATGGATGTAGCACCGCGTGGCGGCGCGGCAGCTCGTTGCCGAGCTGGCGGATCGCCTCGAAGAACGGCAGGCCCTCGATGTCGCCCACGGTGCCGCCGATCTCGACCAGCACGAAGTCGAAGCCCTCGTTGCCGTCGCGGATGAAGTCCTTGATCGCGTTGGTGACGTGGGGGATCACCTGGATGGTGGCGCCGAGATAGTCGCCGCGCCGCTCCTTGGCGAGGATCTCCTGGTAGATGCGGCCGGTGGTGATGTTGTCCTGGCGGGTCGCGGGACGCCCGGTGAAGCGCTCGTAATGGCCGAGGTCGAGGTCGGTCTCGGCGCCGTCGTCGGTGACGAAGACCTCGCCGTGCTGGTAGGGCGACATCGTCCCGGGATCGACGTTGAGATAGGGGTCGAGCTTGCGCAGGCGGACCGAATAGCCGCGGGCCTGCAGCACCGCGCCGAGCGCCGCCGAAGCCAAGCCTTTGCCAAGCGAAGAGACCACGCCGCCGGTGATGAAAATGTACCGCGCCATGGGACTCAACTTCTATCCCGCCGCCGCCAATTCGACGAGCGCAAATCGAAGCCCCTGCCGGCGTTATCCAGAGCCTTCATGCCGTCCTCTCACAAAGCCGCCGTCCCGCCTGCAGGCGCCCGGCGTCTCGAAGCCTTTGAACTCACATCTGTTCCACACGGCCCGGGCGAAAGGCCCGGCGCTCTTCTCATGCGCTTGCCCGGCCAAACGGCCTACCTGATCCGCAAAAACCGAAGGGCCGGAAACCCGGCCCTTCGCTGCTACCTCGGTACCTGCGGCTCGCGCCGGAGCGGCGGGCGCTGCCGGCGCCGGTTCGCCGCCGCGCAGCGTATCGAGCAGGCCGCCCGCAGGCGCGAGCGGCGCCGATCCCGGCGATGCCGGTGCCGTCGGCGAACTCGCCGGGGTGACGATCGAGCGTGGCTTGCGCTCCACGCCGGCGAGAATCGAAAGCAGCAGGCTGGTTGCGAAAAAGCAGAGCGCCAGGATGGCGGTTGCGCGCGTCAACACGTTGGCAGTTCCGCGGCTCGTCAAAAATCCGCCGGCGCCGCCGCCACCCATGCCGAGCCCGCCGCCTTCGGATTTCTGCAGCAGCACGACCCCGATCAGGGCGAGCACGATCATGAGATGAATTACGATAACGACCGTCAGCATTCGTGTTGTCTCTTCAAGGCCCCGTGCAGCGCCGCGCGCCGTCGATCCGTCGTCATATAGGAAGCTGCGGGGTCATTACACGATCCCCCCGGCCATTTCCAGCGGGCCGAGCCCTTGCAGGGCGGCCCCGTAGCCCGGATGAGCGCAGCGACATCCGGGACCTCCTGCAAAGGCGATTCAGGACCTTCTTCCGCCAACCTGTGAGCTCCCGCATGTCGCTTCGCTCATGCGGGCTACAAACAGGCACGATCCGCCGGATTTCCACTTGCCAACAAGCCCCTTACGCCGGCTTGTTGCGGCGTTCGATGAAGGTGCTGGTCTCGACCGAATAGACCAGCACGCCGTTCTGGTTGGTGCCGGTGTTGCGCGCGACCCGCAGCCCAACGTCGGCGCGATCCGTCGCGTCGCGCAGGCCGACGATCTCGTGGGCATAGCTGATGAGGTCGCCGGCATAGACCGGATGCGGCCACTGGACGTTACGCAAGCCGGGCGACGGCCCGGTGCGCGCCACCGCCTCGCCGCGGGCGCGCAACTCCGCCTGGCGGCGATGGCGGTCCTCGACGAGGAGCCGCAGGCAGACCGCGGCGGTGTGCCAGCCCGACGCAATCAGGCCGCCGAAATGGGATCGCGCCGCCGCCGCTTCGTCGAGATGGAACAGCTGCGGATCGAATTCGCCCGCGAACGCCTTGATCTCGTCGGCGGTGAAGGTGTGGCTGCCGATGTCGACGCGGGTGCCGGCGACGAAGTCCTCGAAGAAGTTCATGCGCCGCCCCGCGCACCCTCGCGCCGCGCAAACATCAGCGTCGAAACCATGCTCATCACCGGCGTGCCCGACTGGTTGAGGATTTGGCTCTTGAACCTCAGGAAGCCGATGTCGGGACGGCTCGCCGAGGCCCGCAGGTTTGTGACCTCGAGGCGTAGCGAGAGGCTGTCGCCGGCGCGCACCGGAGCGAGGTAGCGGACCTCCTCGACCCCCGGACTTCCCATCGACTTGGTGTCGCGCAGGAAGCCGTCGACCAGCAGCCGCATGTGGATGCAGACCGTGTGCATGCCGGACGCGTAGAGCCCGTCGACGACAGTGTTCTGGGCGGCGGTGCCGTCGAGGTGCATCGGCTGCGGATCGAACCGCGCCGCGAACGCCTTGATGTCCTCGGCGGTGACGAGGAGCGGGCCGGCCTCGACGACCTCGCCGACGGAGAAATCCTCGTACCAGCGCTGCGACATTTCCGTTGCGCCGCCGTCAGGTCGCGAAGCGGAAGTGCATGACGTCGCCGTCGGCGACGACGTACTCCTTGCCCTCGAGACGCAGCCGCCCGGCATCGCGGGCGCCGGCTTCGCCGCCGAGCTTGACATAGTCGTCAAAGGCGATGGTTTCGGCGCGGATGAAGCCGCGCTCGAAGTCGGTGTGGATGACGCCCGCCGCCTGCGGCGCCCTCGTCGTGCGGGTGATGGTCCAGGCCCGCGCTTCCTTCGGCCCGGCGGTGAAGAAGGTCACGAGGTGCGAGGAGGTTGTAGCCGGCGCGGATCAGGCGATCGAGCCCGGCTTCCTTGAGCCCGATGGCATCGAGATATTCGGCGCGCTCGGTCGGCGGCAGCACCGCGATCTCGGCCTCGATCTGGGCGGAGATGACGACGGCGCCGGCCCCCTCCTCCTTCGCCCGCGCCTCGACCCGGCGCGAAAAGTCGTTGCCGGTCGCGGCGGAGGCTTCCTCGACGTTGCAGACATAGAGGACGGGCTTTGCGGTGAGGAGGCCGAGGCCGGCGAACGCCTTCTCCTCCTCGGGCTTGCACCTCGACGAGCCGCGCCGGCTTGCCGTCGCGCAACAGGGCGAGCGCGCGGTCGATGAGGTCGAGGGTAAGCTTTGCCTCCTTGTCGCCGCCCTTCGCCTTCTTCTCCAGCGCGTCGCGGCGGCGCTCCAGGCTGTCGAGATCGGCGAGCATCAGCTCGGTCTCGACCGTTTCGATGTCGGCGATCGGATCGATGCGGCCTTCCACATGGGTGACGTCGCCGTTCTCGAAGCAGCGCACCACATGGGCGATGGCATCGACCTCGCGGATATTGGCGAGGAACTGGTTGCCGAGCCCCTCGCCTTTCGAGGCGCCGCGCACGAGGCCGGCGATGTCGACGAAAGTGAGCCGCGTCGGCACGATCTGCACGGACTTGGCGAGCTTCGCCAGCGCATCGAGGCGCGGATCGGGCACCGCCACCTCGCCGACATTGGGCTCGATGGTGCAGAAGGGATAGTTGGCCGCCTGCGCCGCCGCCGTCGCGGTCAGCGCATTGAACAGCGTCGATTTACCGACGTTCGGCAGGCCGACGATGCCGCATTTGAAGCCCATGGGAGATGCTCAGCCTATCCGATGTGTTTATTGAGGGGCGCGCGGGGCAGGCCCAGCGATGACAATTGATGATGACGCGCTGCATATCGTGTCCGCGGGTTTTCGTGTCAACTCGCCTGCACTTCGCCGCCTCATTTGGCCGGCTCGGCATCGAAGCCCTTGGCCTGCATGGCGAGATGCACCTTGTTCTGGAAGCTCGCATCGTCGCCCTTGGCCAGCAGCCCGGCGTTATCGGCAAGGATATCGCACAGCGCCTCGACCCAGGGCCGCTCCGCCTTGGCGAAGTCGCCGAGCACGTGATTGTGCACGAGCTCCTTGACGCCGGGATGGCCGACGCCGATCCGCACCCGGCGGTAATCGTTGCCGATGTGGGACGAGATCGAGCGCAGGCCGTTGTGGCCGGCGATGCCGCCGCCGGTCTTGACCCGGACCTTCGCCGCGGGAAGGTCGATCTCGTCGTGGAAGACGACGATGTCGCCCATCCCGATCTTGTAGAAATGAGCGGCCTCGGCCACCGCGTTTCCGGATTCGTTCATGTAGGTGCCGGGCAGCAATAGCAGCACTTTTTCGCCGGCCAGCGGCCCCTCGGTCGCGACGCCCTGAAAGCGCCGCCGCCACGGGGGAAATCCGTGGCGGCGGGCGATCGCTTCGACGGCCATGAAGCCGATGTTGTGGCGGTTGTTCTTGTATTTCTCGCCCGGATTGCCGAGCCCGACGAGGAGGCGCATGGCTGCGCCACCTTACTTCTTGGCAGCGCCTCCGCCGCCGGAGGCAGCGGCCGGCGCGCCTCCCGCTGCTCCCGGAGCTCCGGTCGGGGCCGCGGGAGCGGCAGCAGCAGCAGCGGCGGCCGCGGCGGCCGCAGTAGCAGCGTCGGCCGCAGCCTTCATTTCTTCCGCATAGCCCGACGGCGGCACGATGGTCACAAGGGTGGCATTGCCTGGGGCCAGCGGACGCACATTGGGCGGGAGGGTGAGATCGCTCAGATGCCTCGAGTGATTGATTTCGAGGCCGGACACGTCGACGTTGAACGCCTCCGGAATGGCGTCCGCCGGGCAGCGCACGTCGAGCGTATGGGTGACGATATTGACGGCACCGCCGCGCTTGACCCCCGGCGACTGGTCGGAATTGATGACGTGGATCGGGATGCTGACCCGGATCGTCGCCCCCTCGGTCAGTCGCATGAAATCGACGTGAACCGGGAGGTCGCGCACGGGATCGACCTGGAAGTCGCGCGGGATCACCCGGTGCTTCTTTCCGTCGATTTCGACGTCGTAGATGCTGGTCAGGAACCGGCCGGCGAAGATGCGCTGGCGCAGTTCGGCATCGTCGAGGGAGATAGCAAGCGGCGGCTCTTTGCCACCGTAGATGACGCCGGGCACGCGGCCCTCGCGACGAACGGCCCGGGCGGCCCCCTTGCCGGCCCGCGGGCGTACCGTCGCCTTGATTTCCTTGGCGGTCGCCATGTGTCAGTCCTCTTTCAATTCGCAACGGAGGCGTCATCCGACTTGGCGGTGAACGTTCCGATGCTGTTCGGTGTATGAGACGGCGGGGCCGCCTAAGACGGAAACCCGCAGTTGCCGCGGCCAACCTCCAGGGGTGTTCTGGAGCCGCAGACGGCGGGCTTATACCCTCGGTCGCCCCTCATGGCAAGAAACCGAAACGGGGCAGAAACGCGCTCGGGCATGCCCGAGCGCGAGACGGGGAGCAATACCCAAAGGCTACATCGTGACCGGCGGCGGCCCCGGTTGGGGCGGGACCTGGGGCAGTACCGGCGTAGTGGGCGTCGGGGTCGCCGCCACCTTCGCTTCCAGCGCCGCGATCCGGGCCTTCAGGGCTTCGTTTTCCTCCCGTGCGAGGCGTGCCATCTCCTTGACCGCCTCGAAGTCCTCGCGCTGGACGACGTCGAGATCGCGCAGGATGCGCTCGGCCTGGGTGCGCAGCACCGTCTCGAACTCGCGACGCACTCCCGAGGCGACGCCGGTCGCGTCGTTCATCAGCTTGGCAAATTCGTCATAAAGCCGCCCGGTGGTCTGCGCCATGATTGGTCTCCCGGTGATGTCGCGACATCCGTGAGAATGGTCATCGCACCGCTTGTGCGCAAGGTGCGGGGCGGCTAGTTCAGTGACGGTGGCCGGTCGGAATCGCGGACTTGGATGCCGCCGCCGGGGAACGCGCGAAACACGATCAGCAAATCGATGCCGACGTCCCTCATCCCCTTCCCGAGCTTCGATCCGGTGCTGATCTCGATCGGCCCGTTCGCGGTGCGCTGGTATGCCCTTGCCTACATCTGCGGCATCCTGTTCGGCTGGCTCTATGCGCGCGCCCTCATCGCGAATGACAGGCTGTGGGGCGGCCCGGCGCCGCTCACCGTCGCCGACTACGACGATTTCATCCTGTGGGTGACGCTCGGCATCATCCTCGGCGGCCGGGTCGGCTACATCCTGTTCTACAACCTGCCGCACTTCCTCGATCATCCCTTTGAGATCTTCGAGGTGTGGAAGGGCGGCATGTCCTTCCATGGCGGCTTCCTCGGCTGCGTCGTCGCGGTGCTGTGGTTCGCCTATCACCGCGGCATTCCGGCACTGTCGCTCGGCGACATCACCTGCGCGGTCGGGCCGATCGGGCTTTTCCTCGGGCGGATCGCGAACTTCGTGAATGGCGAGCTGTGGGGCCGGCCGACCGACGTGCCGTGGGCGATGATCTTCCCGCTCGGCGGGCCGCTGCCGCGCCACCCGAGCCAGCTCTATGAGGCGGCGCTCGAGGGGCTCGGCCTCCTGATCGTCCTCGCCCTGTTCATCCGCGCGGGAGCGCTGCGGCGTCCCGGCCTCATCCTCGGGTGCTTCGCCATGTTCTACGCGGTGTTCCGGTCGTTCTGCGAATTCTTCCGCGAGCCCGATCCGCAGCTCGGCTTCCTGTGGGGCCACATGACCATGGGAATGATCTTGTGCGTCCCGCTGTTCATCGCCGGCGCCGGGTTTGCCGCCTACGCGCTGCGCCGCAAGCCTCTGCATTCGTCATGAGCGTCGAACGCACCCCGCTCGACGCGGTGATCCGAGCCCGCATCGCCCGCGACGGGCCGATGCCGATCGCAACCTTCATGGCGCTGTGCCTCTACGATCCCGACCACGGCTATTACCTGCGCGGTGACCCACTCGGCGTGGGCGGCGACTTCGTCACCGCGCCGGAAGTTAGCCAGATGTTCGGCGAGATGATCGGCCTGTGGGCGGCCGAAGTCTGGCAGGAGATCGGCGCGCCGACGGTGGTCCACCTCATCGAGATCGGGCCCGGCCGCGGCACCATGATGCTCGACGCGATCCGCGCTGCCCGCGCCGCGCCCGAATTCCGCCGGGCGCTCCGCGTGCATCTCGTCGAGGTGAGCCCTGCCCTGCGGCAGCGCCAGGGGCAGACGCTGCGCGACGCCGGCGACGTGCCGGTGCGCTGGCACACGACCCTCGCCGAGGTGCCACCCGGTCCCGCGATCATGCTCACCAACGAATTCTTCGACGCCCTGCCCGTCCACCAGGCGGAGCGCCGCCCGACCGGGTGGCACGAGCGCCGAATCACACTCAACGCCGGCGACGAGCTCGCCTTTACGCTGGCGGCGGAGCCGATCGCAGATTTCGAGCGCCATGTTCCACCCGCAGTGGCGAAGGCGCCGGTCGGCGCGGTCTTCGAGTGGCGCACGGACCGCTTTGCGACCGACCTCGCCTCGCGGGTGCGTCAGGACGGCGTCGCGCTGGTGATCGATTACGGCCACGAGGCGAGCGCCGCCGGCGACACCTTCCAGGCCGTGCGGTCACATCGCTATGCGAGCCCGCTCGCGATGCCGGGCCGCACCGACCTCACCGCGCATGTGGATTTCGCAGCGCTCGCCCGCGCCGCGACGACCGTCGGCACCCGCACCCACGGCCCGGTCGAACAGGGCGTGTGGCTCAAGCGGATCGGCATTGAGACCCGCGCCCGCACGCTCGCGGCTGCTGTCGCCGAGGACAAGCGGCCGCGCATCGCGGCCGACCTCACGCGCCTCGTCGGCACCGGTCCCACCGACATGGGCTCCCTGTTCAAGGCGATGGCGATCTCCGCGCCGCAGATCACGCATCTGCCCGGCTTTCGCCCATAACGGCTTCCAAGAAGCTCGGACGCAACGAATGAGGGAAAGCCTCGCATGACCGGACGCATCGAAGCCCCAGCTCTCGCGAAGCTCGACGGCGTCCGCCACGCCTTTTTCACCCGCGAGGGCGGCGTGTCCCCCGGCCTCTATGCAAGCCTCAACGCCGGTGTCGGCTCGGACGATGCCCCGACCAATGTCGCGGAGAACCGCGGGCGCATGGCTGCCGCCCTCGGCGTCGCGTCTGAGCGGTTCCTGACCTGCTACCAGATCCATTCGCCTGACGTAGTCGTCGCCGAGGAGCCGTGGGCGGCCGAGGCGCGGCCACGCGCTGACGCCATCGTGACGCGCCGGCCGGGGCTTGCGATCGGCGTGTCGACGGCCGATTGCGGGCCGGTGCTGTTCGCCGACCCCGAGGCACGCGTCATCGGCGCCGCCCATGCGGGATGGCGGGGCGCGCTCACCGGCGTGACCGATGCCGCGATCGCCGCGATGGAGCGGCTCGGCGCCGCGCGGGCCCGCATCGTCGCCGCCATCGGCCCGATGATCCGCCAGCCGAACTACGAGGTCGGGTCCGACCTCGAGGCGCGTTTCGTCGCCGCCGACGCCGCGAATAAGCGTTTCTTCACGCCGGCGGCCCGCGACGGACATTTTATGTTCGATCTTTCGGGCTACGTCGCCGCCCGCCTCGCCGCGGTAGGCGTCGCCGTCGTCGACGACCTCGGCGCTTGCACCTATGCCGATGCCGATCGGTTCTACAGCTACCGCCGCATGACGCATCGTGGCGAGGCCGACTACGGCCGGCACGTCAATGCGATCGTGCTGAGCTAGGTCGGGGCGTCACCTGCCATGACTCCCGACTCGAAGATGCTCAAGCTTGCCTGCCAGTGCGGCTACGTACGCGGGGTCGCAACCGAAGTCGCACCGAATTCCGGTTTTCGTTTCATCTGCTATTGTCAGGACTGCCAAGCGTTTGCGCGCTTTCTCGAACGGCCGGACGTACTCGATCGAGCGGGCGGCACAGATATCTTCCATATGCCGGCAGGCCGCGTGAAACTTACCGCAGGAACCGATGCCGTACGCTGCCTGCAATTCTCCAGCATGGTCTTCCGCTGGTACAGCGATTGTTGCCGGACCCCCATTGCCAACACGGCCGGCCCGCGCTTCCCGGTCACCGGGCTCATTCATTCTTTCATGAGCGACGGTGCGGAGGGCCGCACACGGGATGAGGCGCTGGGCGCGCCGCTTTGTCGTATCTTCGAGCATTCCGCCGTCGGGCCGCTGCCGCCGAACGCACCGCCGCCGCGCTCGTTCGGCCTCGTTGCAGTCCGTCTACCAACGCTTCTCGGCTGGTGGTTGCGCGGGCTCGGTCGGCCGAACCCGTTTTTCGACGATCACCGTCCACTCTCCCCGCCGCACGTGTTTACGCCGAGTGAGCGCGCCGCCCTTCAATGAGCCGTGGGACCTGGCGCTTCACCTGTGCGCCGCGCTCGCGTGCTGCACGTGGCCGTCGGCGCGTTGCCGGGCCTCGAGCGAATCCCAATACTTCCCCATCAGCCAGCCGCCGATGAAGGGAATTGTGCAGTCCGCGAGCATCACGTGGACCTCACGCGACGTAAGTTCCCGATGCTCGTTGGCATTGACAAGCGCGCCGGCAACGATGGGCGACAGTGCCATGCAGCCGAACGTGGTGCCGACACCCCAGGCTCCAGCCACGGACGCGCCCTGGTAGCCGCCGCCGCGGTACGCTTGAGACGCGTAGGTGCCGGTGGCCGCCCCGTTGACGCCGGTGGTCCCCACCCTGACGCTCCGGCTCTGAACGTGGCTCGCGTGCGGAGCCGGGGCAGCTTTCGCCCCTGGGCTCGCGACCACTGAATTCTGGCCGAGCGCAGGCTCGGCGCCAGCCCCTTGCGCGCCGGCACCGAAAATCGCCAGCGCCAAAGCGATCACCATGCGATTGAACATCCGCCCCCCAAAGCCGGCGCCCCCGCCGGCGGCCCGCGGAATCTCCAACTGCGACTTCGCGGTGCCCAGACTATGGCGACGATCGGTTACCGGACAAGTGGCGGACGCTCCCTGCCGGGCGATTTCTGCCAGGTACTGCACGGATGCATCACCGGCACGGAACTCAGCCGGGCGCCTTGATCGGATAGACCGGCTTTTCGCCGCACAGCACCCGCGCCACGTCGCTTGCGCATTTGGTCTGCAGCTCTTCGAGAGCCTCGACCGAATAATAGGCCGTGTGTGGCGTCAGGATCACGTTGTCGCGGCCGAGCAGGGCTGAATCCTTCGCGAGCGGCTCGGTCGCGACGACATCGAGCGCGGCGCCGCCGAGGTGGCCGCTGTCGAGCGCCGCAACGAGCGCCGCCTCGTCGACGATCGGCCCTCGCGCGGTGTTGATCAGGATCGCGCCTTTCTTCATGGCGGCAAACGCCTTGGCACCGATGAACCCGCGCGTTGCAGGCAGCAGAGGCACATGCACCGACACGAAGTCGGACCGCGCCAGGAGATCGTCGAAGCCGGTGTTCTCGACCCCAAGCGCGGTAAGATGTTCCGGTGCCACGTAGGGATCGTGGGTAATGACTTCGAGCCCGAACGCTTTGGCCTTCGGCACGAGCGCCCGCGGGATGTTGCCGAAGCCGAGGAGCCCGAGCACGCGGCCCTCGAGCCGGTGGAGCGGCACGATCGGCGGCGTCTCCCAGCGGCCGGACTGCACCAGCTTGTTGGAGAACGGGATCTTCCTCGCCATCGCAAGCAGCAGCGCCATCGCATGGTCGGAGACCTCGCGCAGGCAATAGTCCGGCACATAGGTGACGGTGATGCCGAGCGATGCCGCGGCCGGCAGGTCGATGTTGTCGACGCCGAGGCCGAAGCGGCCGATCACCTTGCAGCGCTTGAGCTCCTTCGAGGAGTTCGCCGGGAAGTTTGGCATAAGTCACGAGCACAGCGTCGGCATCGCGCGCCACGGCGAGGATGTCTTCCGCCGCGGGCGACTTCGCCATCCGCAGCTCCGGGTCGACCCGCGCGAGCGCCGCCATAGCGGGGTCGAGCGAATGGAACGGGCTGTCGGTGACGGCGATCAGGGTCCGGCTCATGAGGCGAGTACCTCCGGATTGACGATGTTCGGCGGTCGCCGGCCGGCGAGGAGCGCCGCGATGTTGTCGACCACGGTTTCGGCCATGGCGGTGCGGACCTCGATCACGGCGCTGCCGAGATGCGGCGTGAGCACGACGTTAGGAAGTGCGGTCAACGCGGCGGCCACATGCGGCTCGTTCTCGAACACGTCGAGGCCGGCGCCGGCGATCCGCCGTGCCGTCGAGCGCCTCGGTCAGCGCCGCCTCGTCGACGACGGCGCCGCGCGAGGTGTTGATGAGGAAAGCCGACGGCTTCATCAGGCCGATCTCGCGCGCGCCGATCATGTGCCGCGTCGCCGGCGTGAGCTGAGGATGCAGCGAGACGAAGTCGGATTTGGCGAGCAGGCGATCGAGCGGCATATAGGTCGCCTCCAGGCGCTTTTCGTCCGCCTCCGCCATCGGCCGCGGCCCGCAATAGAGGATGCGCATCGAAAAGCCGCGCGCCCGCGCCGCCACCGCCTGGCCGATGCGGCCGCGGCCGCCGACGAGCCCGATGGTCTTGCCGTAGACGCCGGCGCCGAGCAGATGATTCGACTGCGAGCCCGGGAAGACGCCGGCGCGCACCGCCTGGTGGCCTTCGACCACGCGGCGCGCAACCGCGAGCAGCAGCGCGAAATGAATGTCGGCCGTCGACTCCACCGCGAGCGCCGGCACGACCGTCACCGGGATCTTCCGCGCGGTCGCTTCCTTGACGTCGATGTTGTCAGGGGTGATCGACATCGAGGTGATCGCCCGCAGGCCGGGATTCGCCGCGATCACCTCGCGATCGACGGGGTCGTGCAGCAGGCTGAACAGGATGTCGCAGCTGCGCACGCCGGCGATCAGCTTGTCCTTGGCGATGACGCGGCTGCCGTCGGGATTGAGGATGACCTCGGCCATGCCGCGCAGCCGGGCGAGCGCGCTTTCGACCACCGGCTGGGTCACGAACACCCGCGGCATCACGCGATCCGCCATCACGCGATCCATCGCACGATGCCGGCGACCCCGTCGACCGCGACCTGGGCGCCGTCCGGAATCTTCATCGTCGCGTCGAGCACGCCGAGCACCATGGGAAGGCCGCGCTCGCGGGCGAGCGAGGCAAGATGCGAGGTCGAGCCGCCGAGTTCCGCCACCACGCCCGCGACATGGGGCAGCACGTGGCTCAGCGCCGGGCCGGCCACCCGCGTCACCAGGATGTCGCCCGGCGCGACGCGCGCGAGCTCGCATTCGCAATTGATCACGACGGCGCGGCCGGTGCCCCAGCCGATGCCGGCGGGATGGCCGCGCAGGCCCGGATGCAGCCAGCCAGATGTCGTCCGGCACGACCGCCGGCTCGACATGGAGCGGGCGCGCCTGCAGGAGCTTGAAGCCGGTCGTCGTCGAGCGCCCATTCGATCTCGACGGGCATGCCGAACAGGGTTTCGACCTTGCGCAGCATGCGGCCGAGCGTCACCGCCTCGCCGGCATCGAGGCAGGGCTTCTCCACGAGATCCTTCGGCACCGCCTGCGGCATGGCGCCGGCGCCGTGGCCGCAGGTGTCGCGATGGTGCTTGCGGCCGGCGACGTTGCTGCGCAGGAAGCCCTGCCGCGACAGCACGATGCGGTCCGGTACGACCTCGCCCTGGGCGATCGCCGAGCCGAGCCCCCAGGTGGCGCTGAGCAGCATCTGGCCTTCGGCATTCTCGCTCAGGCCACCGCCCGAGGCGCGGGCTTCGATCACCGGCTGGATCAGCACCGCCATCGCGGTGTCGCCGGGGGAGAGCCCATGGTTCTCCATGTAGCGGCGGGCATTGGTGGTCCACAACGCGGCCCAGCACGCCCGCACCGCGGTGATGAAGGCCGTCTCGTCGGTGATGCCGAGGAAGCTTTCGAACTGGCCGGCGAAGTTCGCGCCCTTGCGGTCCTCGATCAGCGCCGAGGAGCGCACGGCGAAGGGCTCTTGCGGCCCTGCTCCCGACTTCCTCCCAGGCCTCGCGGAGCGCTGCGAGAACGTCCGGCACCATCGGCTGCTCATAGAGCGCGAGCCTGATCTCGACGGAGAGCCGGCGCTGCTCGCGGATATCGGCGGCGGCGAAGCGGGCGAGCGTTTCGGTGAGGCCGAGCGCTGCGACCTGCGCGCGATAGGCGTCCGCGGTGAGGCAGAAGCCGCCCGGCGTCGGCAGCCCGGCGCGCGCCAGCGCCGCGAGGTTCGCCGCCTTGGGACCGACCCGCTCGGCATCGGTCGCCGCCGCGCTCACGAGCGGCACGATGAACCGGTCGAGCCCCGCGGAGACGCTGCAGCGGCGGTTGTCATTCTTCAACCCTGCGCGCCCTGCTCCCTCCGCCGCAAACGCTCGCGGGAGAGGGAGCAGCCATCACTTCACGTGGTCACCGTAGCCCGGGATCGGGTCGACGGCAGTGATCTGCTTCACAGGGAAGTTCGAGACGATCTCGATGCCGTCCTTCTTGACGATCAGCATCTCCTCGATGCGCACGCCGTAGCGGAACTTCTTGCCGTGCTGGGTCTCGAGCGCGAAGGTCATGCCTTCCTTGATCTCGACGGGATGATCGAGCGACCAGATGCGCGAGATCACCGGGGGATCGTACTGCGCAAGGCCAAGTCCGTGGCCCCACAGATTGGCGGCCGCCTGGTCCTCTTCCTCGTAGCCCCAGGCTTCCTTGGCCGAGGGCCACTTCAGCGCGATGTCGCGCGTGGTGGCGCCGACCTTGACCTCGCCGATCGAGTTGTAGAGCCACTCGAGCGCGGTCGCATAGGTCTCCTGCTGCTCTTTCGTGGGCTCCTTGCCGACGCAGTAGGTGCGGTAATAGCAGGACTTGTAGCCGTTCCAGGTCAGCGCCGCCAAATCCATGAACACGATGTCGCCGGGCTGGATGATGCGGTCGGAGAAGTTGCGCCAGTTCGGCCAGGTGTTCGGGCCCGACGACACGATGACGTCCTCGACGTCCTCCATGCCGGGGATGTTGTAGAGGAACTTCATCAGGTGCGCGGTCACCTGGTTCTCGGTGAGCCCGGGCTTGAGGAACTTCATGCACTCCCAGTGGGTGGCGTCGCCGATCGCGCCGACGATGCGCATGCATTCCTGCTCGTCGACGTTCTTGACCGCGCGCGCCTCCATCATCGGGGTCATGCCGTCGACCCAGTTGATGTTCTTCTCGCGGAACACGTTGATCATGTTGATGTCGATGAAGTCGCAGCCGAGCTTCTGCCCGGCGACGCCGTGGCGCTTCATCTCGTAGATGATGGCATCGGTGAACTTGTTGACCTGCTGGGTCGAGGCCGGCCCCGCCGCGCCCTTGATCCAGGCATAGGAGTAGCGGACGTTCTCCTTGGGAATCCACGGCGAATGGCGCTCGATGTGGAAGCCGAGGTCGCCCTGCTCGAACAGCACGGGATCGCCGTCGCCGCACAGCATCGCGTAGCGCAGGCCCGGCTTGAGCCGGTTCCAGCCGGGGGTGAGCGTGCCGGTGATGTAGCGGCAGTTCTCGTCGTACATGCACAGCATGGCGCCGAGCCCGTGCTTCTTCATCATCTCGCGGGCGCGCTCGATGCGGTACTTGCGCAGCCGGTCCCAATTGACCCGCTGCTGCCAGTCCATGCCGGCGATGCCGAAATTCGCTCCCATCCAGTCCTCCTAAGCGCTTTGTGGGCAAGCGTTTAGCGGGGGGCCGGGGGGAATACAAGTTCCGGGGATGATGTGCCGCAGCCGCGACGGGGGGCGCGTAGCCCGGATGAGCGAAGCGATATCCGGGGGCGACGGTCCGACCCGCCCCATCCCGCATGTCGCTCCGCTCATGCGGGCTACCAAGCGTCTACGCCGCCGGCGCGCCGGGCTGGCGCAGCGGATGGGCGCGCGCGAAGGCGTCGATCTCCAGGCACGCGTCGATGATGCGGGCGACGTTCGGATAGGCGCCGACATCGACGCCGTAGAAGCGGGCGCCGGCGCCCTGGCTCGCGAGGCAGATGTCGGCGATGGTGACCTCGTCGCCGTGGCAGAAGGTGCCGGTTTGCGGCTCCTTGAGGTGCTCCTCGATCCCGCCGAGCGCGGCCGCGATCCAGTGGCGGCACCAGTCCATGCGGGCGCGACTCGCCGAGGTTGAACTGGTGCTCGAGGTAGTCGCGCACCCGTGGCACCACCAGCGGATGGGAATCGCAGGCGACGATCTGCGCGAGCCCGCGCACCCGCGCCCGCCCCCGCGCATCTTTGGGGAGCAGCGGCGGCTCGGGGCGGGTCTCGTCGAGATATTCGAGGATGGCGAGCGACTCGAACAGGATCGGACCGTCGCCGTCGACGAGCGCCGGCAGCGCCATCATCGGATTGACGAGGCGGTAGGCCGGGTGGTGCTGGTGGCCCTTGATGAGGTTCACCTCGACGACCTCGTCGACCGTGATCCCCTTCAAGTTGAGCGCAATGCGCACGCGGTAGGTCGCAAGCGAACGCCAGAACGAAAACAGCTTGATCATGGCCGCCTCCCCTCGCCTGTCTTTCGGAATCCTGCAGAATTCAGACCGCAAATCTTTCCGACCTCGTCCTGAGGAGCCCGCGAAGCGGGCGTCTCGAAGGACGGCGGCACGGGCCGCGCGTCTGTGGCCATCCTTCGAGACGCCGTGCTGCGCACGGCTCCTCAGGATGAGGTCCTCGAAATATGTTCACACTGCTCTCACGCCTTGAGCCCACCGGGATCGGCAAAGAGGCCCGCCGCCTCGATGCCGGCGATGGCGCAGGCCTCGTCCTTGTCCGAGGTGTCGCCGGAAATTCCGACCGCGCCGACGATGTCGCCCTCGGAGTTGCGAATCAGCACGCCGCCCGGATTGGTCACGACGCGTCCCGCCGCTCGCCACATAGAGCGCGTTGAAGAACTGCGGCGTGTTGGTGGCGCGCTCATAGAGCGTGCGCGAGCCGAAGCCCATGCCGAGCGCACCCCACGCCTTGCCGTAGGCGATGTCGTAGCGGAGGATTCCCGACCGGTCCTCGCGCTTGAAGGCGACGAGATGGCCGCCGGCATCGAGCACGGCGACGGTCATCGGCACGAGCTCCAGGTCGCGCGCGGTGGCGAGCGCGATGTCGACGATGGTGCTGGCCTGGGCGAGGGTCAAAGGCATCGGAAATCTCCAAGATACGACCGGGATTACGATCGGGATTACGATGGGGATACGATCGGGGGCGTATTGCCCTTAATCCGAATGATCCGACAAGGTCATGACATCAATCGGCGCCACCCGGCTTTGCGGCCCTGCCAGTAGACCGGCAGCGCCGACACCTCGCCGTCGCCGAGCCCGTTGCGGCTTGCCTCCTCGTAGCAGGCGAGCGTCTCCCTGACGACCGGCATGTCGATGCCCCGCGCGGCGCCCTCGGCAAGCATGGTGCGCAGGTCCTTGGCGCTGGTGTCGAGGCTGAAGGTCACCGGCCCGGCGTCCTCGCCCTTGAGCATCTTCGCGATCGCCGGCCCGCGCACCTTGAGGACGTTCGGGCCGCCGGAGGTATCGGCCAGAAGGTCGATCAGGCGGGCGGGGTCGATGCCGAGCGGGCGGCACAGCGCCAGCGCTTCGCCCAGCGCCTGCCAGTAGACGAGCAGCGGCAGGTTGATGGTGAGCTTCATCACCGACCCGGCGCCGACCGGCCCGCACAATTCGATGCGCCGGCAGAGCTGATCGAGCAGCGGCCGCGCCCGCGCGGCATCGCCCTCTTCCGCGCCCACGAGCCCGATGAGCTTGCCCTGACGCGCCGGACCGGTGGTGCCGCCGACCGGGCATTCGACGAAGGCGGCGCCGGCGGCGCGGACCTTCGCCGCGAGCGCGACCTCGATCTCCGGCCGCACCGTGCTCATCTCGATGAAGAGCTTGCCGGCGACGGCACCGGCAAGCAGGCCGGCAGGGCCGGAATAGACTTCGTCGATCGCCGCGGCATCGGTGAGGATTGTGATCACAACGTCGACGGCGCTCGCCAGCGCCGCAGGGCTTGCGGCCGCGGCGGCGCCCGCAGCGACGATCGGCGCCGTCCTTTGCGGCGGTGCGGTTCCACACCGTCACCTGGTTGCCGGTTTCGATGAGGCGGAGCGCGATCGCCGCTCCCATCTTGCCGAGCCCTGCCACTCCTACGTGCATGCGCGCCTCTCTGCCATGTCAGGCGGCGCGGACCATAGGCGATCGGAGGCGCGCTGGGAAGGCCGGATCGGCGGCATTTGCGGCGGATATTCCGTCAATGGAAACAAAAAGGTGGACGCAAGATTAGAACTCACCCAATTAGCTTGCGCACGTCGCGGGAGCAAAGGGGAAGCGCAGGTCAAATGGCGAAACGAAGCAAGGGTACGGTCGGCGTCGTCGGCCTCGGCAATATGGGCGGGGCGTTCGCCCGTCACCTCGCAGCGGCCGGCTGGCGCGTGCTCGGCTTCGATATCGACACTGCCCGCAAAGCGCGCCGCGACCCGCGCCGGCGTCGAGGTCGTGCCCGACGTCGCGACGCTCGCGGCCGCGGCCCCCACGATCATCCTGTCGCTGCCGAACGTCGGCGCGCTCGACGCGACCGTCGCCGCGATCACCAAGGCGGATGTGCCGGCACGGACGATCGTCGAGACCTCGACCTTCGCCATCGAGGACAAGGAGCGCGCCGGCGAGGCGCTGCGCGAGGCCGGCCATGTGCTGCTCGATTGCCCGGTGAGCGGCACCGGCGCCCAGGCGGCGGTCAAGGACATCGTCATCTATGCGAGCGGCGAGAAGAAGAAGATCGCCGCGCTCGAAGCCGATGTTCGCGGCGTTCTCGCGCGCGGCCTACGACGTCGGCGCGTTCGGCAACGGCAGCCGGATGAAGTACATCGCCAATCTGCTCGTCACCATCCACAACGTGTCGACGGCGGAAGCGATGGTGCTCGGCATCAAGGCCGGCCTCGATCCGAAGATGGTCTACGACCTCATCACCGCCGGCGTCGGCAGCTCGCGGGTGTTCGAGGTCCGCGGGCCGATGATGGTCAAGGACCGCTACAAGAACGCCAGCATGTCGATCAAGCTCTACCAGAAGGACATTTCGGTGATCGACGCGTTCGCCCACGGCCTCGGCATGCCGACGCCGCTGTTCACGGCGGCCCTCCCCGTCTACGCCAAGGCGCTGGAGATGGGACTCGGCGACTCCGACACCGCGGCGGTGTGCGCGGCGCTCGAGAAGATGGCCGGTGCGACGCGCAAGCGCCGCAAGCGGAGCTGACGCCCACACTCGCTGCGTGGGCAGGCCCCACCGGTAAGGTTGGGCCCGCCATGCGTCAAATCAGCCCGTCGCAGCCGCACTTTGCCGGCTTTGCCGGCCTCCCGGTTTTGCGCCAGACTGGCGCGAACGAGGCGCGTAGGCGCCCGACCGGGAGGAAACTCATGGCGCTCAAGCTCAACCGTCGCAAATTCGTGGCCGCGAGCGCGGCCTCGCTCGCCTTTCCCTATGCACCTGCGATTGCGCAGGGCGCGCCCTTCAAGATCGGCCTGCTGACGGTCAAGACCGGCCCGCTCGCCCAGGGCGGCAACCAGATGGAACAGGGCATCTCCGTGTTCCTCAAAGAGAAAGGCCAACACGCTCGCGGGCCGCAAGATCGAGTTCATCTCGGCCGACACCGGCGGCAATCCCGCCGGCGCCAAGACCAAGGCGCAGGAACTGATCGACCGCGACAAGGTCAATGTCATCGTCGGGCCGCTCGCCGCATTCGAGCTTCTCGCCATCACCGACTACGTCCGCGAGAGCGGCGTGCCGCTGATCAGCATGGCCGCCGCCGAGGACGTCACCCAGCGCCGCGCCAACCCGTTTCTCGTGCGCACCTCCGCGAGCTCGGCGCAGTGCTGCCACGTGCTCGGCGACTACGCCGCGAAGGAGCTCAAATACAAGCGCGCCGCGACCATCGCCGAGGATACCGCGTTCGGCTACGAGCAGATGGCGGGCTTCCTGCGCGTGTTCGAGGAGGACGGCGGCAAGGTCGTCAAGAAGCTGTGGCCGCCGCTGATCTCACCGGACTACACGCCCTACATCGCCCAGATCGCCAATGTCGACTGCGTGGTGTCGGGCTTTGCCGGGTCGAACCCGGTGAAGTTCATGCGCGCCTACGCCGATCTCGGCCTCAAGGGCAAGATCCCGATGCTCGCCGGCTGGACCGCGATCGACGATGCGCTGCTGCGCAGCCTCGGCGACGAGGCGGTCGGCGTCGTCTCCGCGCACTGGTATTCCGCCGATGCGGACTTTCCTGCCAACAAGCGTTTCGTCGCCGGCATGCAGAAGGATTACGGCGTGCTGCCGGGCGGTTACTCCGCGGGGCTCTACATCGCCGGCCAGTGCATCGAGGCGGCGATGGAGAAGCTCGGCGGCAAGGCCGACGACCGCAAGGCGCTCGCCCAGGCGCTGCGCGAGGTGTCGCTTACCGACACGCCGCGCGGGCCGGTCAAGTTCGATGCCTATGGCAACGTGATCGGCGACATCTTCATCCGCCGGTGCGAGCGCCGCAACGGCGCGCTCGTCAACACCGTGATCAAGCGTTATCCCAACGTCACGCAATTCTGGACCTATGACGAGAAGGCGTTCCTGGCCTCCCCGGTCTACGCGCGCGACTATCCCGCCCGCGAAGAATCTGGAGCCGTGAGCGGCCCCGCCCACTGACCTCATCCTGAGGAGCGCGCGAAGCGACCGTCTCGAAGGATGGCCCCACACGCTGCGGCCTGTGGCCGTCCTTCGAGACGCGTCGCTTCGGAGGCTCCTCAGGACGAGGTCGGGAGGGGATACGATCGTTGCGCTCGCGACCAACGAGGAAGGCATCATGGCTTCGGACGAAAGCACAAGCCCACCGGACCCGAAAGCGCCCAAATCCCACCAGCCGCGCAGCGAGGTGCGCGACGGCATGCACATCGACTGGGACGTGCCGATCACGATGGACGACGGCCTCGTGCTGCGCGCCGACGTGTTCCGGCCGGTGAAGCCCGGCAAATATCCGGTGATCCTGAGCTACGGCCCCTATGCCAAGGGCCTCGCCTTCCAGGAAGGATACCCGAGCGCCTGGCAGCGCATGGTGGACAAGCATCCCGACGTCGCCGCGGGCTCGTCCAACAAGTACCAGAACTGGGAGGTGGTCGATCCCGAGAAATGGGTGCCGCACGACTATGCCTGCGTGCGCGTCGATTCCCGCGGCTGCGGCTGCTCGCCCGGCGTGATCGACCATTTCTCGCCGCGCGAGACCAAGGATTTCTACGACTGCATCGAATGGGCGGGCACGCAGCCGTGGTCGAACGGCAAGGTCGGGCTCAACGGCATCTCCTATTACGGCATCAACCAGTGGCACGTCGCCTCGCTGCAGCCGCCGCACCTTGCCGCGATGTGCATCTGGGAGGGCGCCGCCGACTGGTTCCGCGACATGACCCGCCACGGCGGCATTCTCTCGACGTTCTGGAAGAACTGGTACGACATGCAGGTGAAGACCGTGCAGTACGGCGCGGGCGAACGCGGGCGCCGTTCGCCGGTGCACGGCGAGCTCGTGTGCGGGCCGGAGACGCTGTCCGAGGAGGAGCTTGCGAAGAATCGCGCCGATCTCGGCGGCGAGATTCTCGCCCATCCGCTCGACGACGCGTTTCACCGCGCCCGCTCGGCGGTGTGGTCGAAGATCAAGGTGCCGCTGTTCTCCGCCGCCAATTGGGGCGGCCAGGGGCTTGCATCCGCGCGGCAATTTCGAGGGATTTGTGCGGGCGGCATCGAAGGAGAAATGGCTCGAGGCCCACGGCATCGAGCACTGGACCCATTTCTACACCGACTACGGGCGCGAGCAGCAGCTGCGCTTCTTCGACCATTTCCTGCACGGCAAGGAGTCGGGCTGGGACAAGCAGCCCAAGGTGCTGCTGCAGGTCCGCCATCCCGGCGAAAAATTCGTCGCCCGCGCCGAGAACGAATGGCCGCTCGCGCGCACAAAGTGGACGAAATTCCATCTCCATCCCGCCGACGGCACGCTGCGCGAGACCCGCGCCGCCGACAAGGCGACGCTGAGCTTTGCCGCGATGGGCGACGGCCTCACCTTCATGACGGCGCCGATGACCGAGCCGACCGAGATCACCGGCCCGATCGCGGCGAAGCTTTTTGTTTCATCGTCGACCAGCGACGCCGACCTGTTCCTGATCGTGCGGGTGTTCTCGCCGGACCTCAAGGAGGTGGTGTTCCAGGGCGCGATCGATCCCCACACGCCGATCGCACAGGGCTGGCTGCGCGCCTCGCACCGCAAGCTCGACAAGAAGCTCACCCTGCCCTACCGCCCCTATCACACCCACGACAAGAAGCAGCCGCTCAAGGCCGGCGAGGTGGTCGAGCTCGACATCGAGATCTGGCCGACCTCCATCGTCGTGCCGCCCGGCTACCGCGTCGCGCTGACGATCCGCGGCAAGGATTACGAATATGGCGGCGCCGAGCGGCGGCCGTCTGTCGAACTTCAAGAACGAGCTGACGGGATGCGGCCCGTTCCTCCACGACGACCCGCAGGATCGCCCGCCGGAGATTTTCGGCGGCACGACGACACTGCATTTCGGCCGCACCATGCCGAACTACGTGCTGCTGCCGATCATCCCGGAGAAGGCGCCGGAGAAGGGCGGCAAGGGAAAGAAGTCGTAAGGATCGCAGGTCGTAGGGTGCGCAAAGCGAAGCGTGCGCACCGTGGGCCGCGAGCGCTCGGAAGACCGCGTGGGCACGGCGCGAAGACGCGCCTTTGCCCACCCTACGCGCACTACGGCTCACCCCTCGGGCAGCGGGATGAACTCCGTCTCGCCGGGGACCGGCGTAAATCGTCCGGACTTCCAGTCCTCCTTGGCGTCCTCGATCCGCTCGCGGCGCGACGACACGAAATTCCACCAGATGTAGCGCGGGCCTTCGAGGGCGGCGCCGCCGAGGAACATCAGCCGCGCCTTGCTCACCGCGCGCACGGTGATGCGGTCGCCGGGGCGGAAGATCAGAAGCTGCGGCCCGGTGAAGCGGTCGCCCGCGATCTCGACCTCGCCGTCGACCACGTAGATCGCGCGCTCCTCCACGTCCGCGTCGAGCGGCGCCGCAGCGCCGGGCTCCAGCAGCACCTCGGCATAGAGCCAGGGCGAGAGCTGGCCGACCGGCGAGGTGCGGCCGAACGCGGAGCCGGCGATGATGCGGGCCCACACGCCGTTATCCTCCACCACCGGCAGCGCTGCGGCATCGAAATGCTGGAACGACGGCGCCGTCTCCTCGTCGGCTTGGGGCAGCGCGATCCAGCTCTGAATGCCGTACATGGCCTGGCCGGAACGACGCTCGACGTCCGGCGTGCGCTCGGAGTGCGCGATGCCGCGCCCCGCCGTCATCAAATTCATCTCGCCGGGCACGATCGCAAGCGCATTGCCCTCGCTGTCGCGGTGCATGATCTTGCCGTCGAACAGGTAGGTCACGGTCGCAAGCCCGATGTGCGGATGCGGGCGCACATCGATGCCGTGGCCGGCGACGAACTGCACCGGGCCCATCTGGTCGAAGAAGATGAACGGCCCGACCATCTGGCGCTTGCCATGCGGCAGCGCGCGGCGCACCTCGAAGCCGCCGAGGTCGCGCACCCGCGGCACGATGGCAAGCTCCAGCGCATCGCAGGAATGTTTGTCGCCGAGCACGGGGTCTTTGTCGGGCATCCAGCTCATGGCGGTCCTCCCTCGCAGGGCAAATGCGGCTTCGCAGACCGTCATATGGCCGCAGGGCGAGCGAATGGAAAGACCCGCGGGGCATGAGCCAGCCTATCCGCCACGCGCCCTCCCCGCGCCTCCCCCGTGGCACAGCCGCGTCATCTCCTTGCGCGTCATGGCCGGGCTTGTCCCGGCCACCCCGCTTAACGAGGCACGGCCGTGCCCTATTATCGGGGTCGCCGGGACAAGCCCGGCGATGACGCTCAAAGGATGGCGGGCGCCCGCGCATCGGGCCTGGGCCCTGCCACGCCAGCGGCGGCGTGCTCGTGTTCCCCCGCCACATCCCCCACCGTCGTCGCGGCGAGCCAGCGGTTCACCGCCGCAAGCGCCGCGGCGTGACCATGCTGCGCGGCGTGCGCCTGGTAGAGCGCGAGCTGCGCGTCGGCCGAGGTGCCGGTGGCGGCGATGGTGCGGCATCGCTCGAGCTCCGCCATGCAGCCGAGCGCGGCCGCATCGGCTTCGGTCTCCTCGAAGACCTGCTCGATCATCTCGCGGATCGTGATCGCGCCGTCCGCGCCGACGAAGGTGCCGTGGACGCCGTAGCGCTGCGCCCGCCACTTGTTCTCGACCGCGATGGCGCGCCCCACCGGGCCGAGATCGGCGTTGAGGCGCGGTTCACGATAGAGCCGCCGCGCCAGCACCCGGAACAGCGCCGCAATGGCAATGGAATCCTCGATCCGCGTGCAGCTGTCCGGCGCCCGTAGTTCGAGGGTCGGAAGGTTGAGCGAGGGTCGCATCGCCCACCAGATAAAGCTCGCATCGGCGATGACACCCGCCTTCACCAGCGCGGCCACATAAGTGTCGAACTCCTTCTTGTGGTGGAACAGCTCCGGCATGCCGGTGCGCGGCTCCTCGTCATAGGCGGCGAGGCGGTAGCCCATGAGGCCGGTCGGCCGCGAATGCCAGAACGGCGAGGACGTCGCGAGCGCGATGAACAGCGGCAGGAACGGCAGCATGCGCGTCATCACGCTCACCCGCGCGTCCGGATCGGGAAGCTCCACGTGAACGTGCATGCCGCACAGCGCGTTGCGCAGCGCGATCATCTGCAGGTCGTCGACCACGGCGTCATAGCGCTCGGATTCGGTCTGCCGCGTCTCCAGCCCCGATGCGGTCGGATGGGTACCGGCCGCGATGATCGCGAGTCCGTGCTCGGCGGCGCAGCCCGCCACGATGCGGCGAAGCTCGCGCAGCTCCGCATGGGCCACCTTCATGTCGGTATTCGGGGTGGTCGCGACCTCGATCTGCGCCTGCAGCATCTCGCGCGTGACCTGGCCTCCGCACGCGCGTTCCGCTGCCTGCTTCGCCGCTTCGAGAAACGGCTTCGGCATGGTGCGAGTAAGCGCCTTGGTCTCGGCATCGACGAGGAAATACTCCTCCTCGATGCCGAAGCTGAAGTTCTCTTCCATGGACCGCCTCACGGCGTTTAGGTGCGGGGGCCTTCGCAACTGTTGCGAAGGGCGTCACAGCAACGCTGTGCGCCCGCTCCGGTTTCGACGAACACTTCGGTTTCGCGAACAATAACTTCCAAGCCGACGCCTAGGGCGCCTCCGCCGGCATCACGGGCGGATAGGAATCCCGGCCATGGGTCCATACGGCGACCCGGTGGCCTGCCGTATCGATCAGGCGCACGGTCGCGGCACGGCCCTGTTCGCCGAGATTGTGGGCGGCGTCGATCGCCGAGAACATGGCCTGGTTTCGGGCCTCGTACGGGCCAAACCTCTCGCCGTCGAAGGCGATGATCCAGCCTTCATCCTCCGGCCGTACGCAGTATTCGGCTACGCCGCTACGCGCGGAAGCAAATCGGGACTCGTCGCAATCGTTGGGTCGGGGCATGGGGCTGCTCCTCGGTCGTGACGATCGCCCGTAAACCATCTGCCCCCGTGTTTGGTTTCATTTGGAACCGCGAAAATTTTCCTTTTTCCCCTACGCCCGTACCTCCTGGCGCTGGAATACCACGTAGGTAACGACAAACAGTAGGATGGCACCGGCGATGAGGCCGACGACCTGCGGCCAGGCGATCATCAGGCTTTCCCTGAGCGGCAGTGCCGAGCCGATGACCGCGCCCTGGAGCTGCTCGAGAAAGATCGGGCCGAGCGCGCGGGTCGAGGGTGAGAGCACCGCAAGTACCAACTCGCCATAGAGCTGATTGGGCGAGAGCCGCGACAGCGCGACCTGCCATTGCAGCGTGTCCGGGCTCGGCAGGCCGAGCATCACGTAGCGGATGTCGGGCGGCGAGATCATCTGGGCGAGCACCGGGGAGATCATCGGCCACAACAGCGTCATGAAGAGCCAGACGCCGAGCGAGAGGAGTGCCGCGGTCGCCGGTGAGCGGAAGATCACCGAGAGCAGCATGGCGACCGCGAGCCACACCCCGGCATAAGCGATCGAGATGAGGAGGAAGATCAGCGAGCGGGCGATCTCCTCCCAGCTCGGCGGCACGCCGAGAAACAGCACGCCGAGTCCGACCACGAGGAGCCACAGGCAGACGAGGCTGATGGCCAGCGTCGCGAGGCTCGCGACGAATTTGCCGGCGAGCAGCGCATCCCGGTAGATCGGCTGGGCGAGAATGCGCGAGAGGGTACGCCGGTTGTGCTCGCCATTGATGGCATCGAAGCCGAGGCCGATCGCCATCAGCGGAATGATGAAGCCGAGAATGCCGACGAAGGACGGCAGCGGCGCCCGGTCGACGGTGAACAGCTTGAGCAGCAGGAACGGATCTTCCGCCGTGGTGTCGCGCAGGGTGGTGATGGCGCTGTAGAGCGGCGCCGCGGCGGTGAGCAGCATCAGCCATTCGAGCATGCGCATGCGCGCACTGCCGAGATGGTCGGCGAGCTCCTTGAGCACGACGGTGCCGAGGCCCTGCCAGGGCGAGCCCTCACGCTGCATCGCGCAACTCCTTCTTCTCGGAACGCTCGAAGAAGCGCGTGTAGATGGCGTCGAGGCTCGGGTCGGCGACGGAAAGCCGCGTCAGCGCACCGTCGGCGGCGACCACGGCACGGGCGGCGTCGGGACGGACGTCGTGGTCGGCGGTCATGCGGTAGTGGATGTCGCCGGTGCGCTCGACGGTCTTGACGCCGGGAATGGCCGCGAGCCGCGGCACGAGGTCCTTGCCCGGCGCGGCGGTCGCCTCGACGTCGACGACGAAGCCGGCGCCGAGCACCTCGCGCGCCAACTCCGGCACCGTGCCCAGCATCAGGATGCGGCCGCGCTGGAACAGGGCGACGCGGTCGCACAGGCGCTGCACCTGGTCGAGCAAATGCGAGGTGATCAGCACGGTGACGCCGTCACGCTTCAGCCCGCCGATCATGTCGAGGAACTCGTGGGTCGATTGCGGATCGAGGCCGGAGGTCGGCTCGTCGAGGATCGCGATCTCGGCGCCCTTCATGACGAGCTCGGCAAGGCCCAAGACGCTGGCGCATGCCGCGCGAGAATGTGGCGACCCGCTTGTCGGCGACGTCGGCAAGCCGCACCCGCGCCAGCGCGTCGGCGATGCGCTGGCGCCGCACGTCGCGGGAAAAGCCCATCAGGCGGGCGGTGTAGGAGAGATTTTCGAAAGCGGTCATGCCGTCGTAGAAGCCGACGGCGTCGGGCAGATAGCCGACCCGGCGCTTGACCGCGAGCGGCTCGCGCACGGGGTCGCGCCCCATCACCCGCACCTCGCCGTCCGAGACGTCGGTGAGGCCGAGCATCATCAGGATGGTCGTGGTCTTGCCGGCACCGTTCGGCCCCAATAGGCCGAACGTCTCGCCCCGCAGGATGTCGAAATCGATGCTGTCGACGACGACGCTCGTGCCGTAGCGCTTGGTGAGGCGCCGGGCGGTGATGACCGGCTCGCTCATCGCCGTCCGAACCTCGCCACCGCGCCGACCATCAACAGCAGCGCCGCACCGATGACGCCGACGCCGACCATGCCCCAGGTGGTCGAGGTGCCGACCGACATGCGGAACTGGGTCGAGGCGTTCTCGCCGCGCGACGCGGCGCGGATCGTCGCCATGTAGTCACCGGCGAGCGACTTGTCGGTCGGGGTGATCAGCGCATTGGCTTCGGCCGTCGCGTTCGGGGCGATGCGCTCGATGGTCTTGGGCTCGAAGCTGATCTTCCAGCCGCTCGGCGCCGAGCCCGAAAGGTCGATGTTGTCGGCGGCCGCGGTGCCGTCATTGGCGACGATGATCGGCACCGTGCTCTGCTCGCCGGCGACCGCGCGGGCGCTCACGAGGCCGTCGCGGCCGGCAATGGTGAGCCGCGGCTGGCCGGCGATCTCCATGGAAAGCTCGGCCTTGGCGGTGGCGTCGGCGGCCGACGCCGTCACCTGGATCGGGAACGTCCCGGCATCGACCGAGGACGGCGGCCGCACCTTGAGCTTCACGTCCTTCGAGGCGCCGGCGTCGACCGGCACCGAGGAGAGCTCCTGGGTCCCATAGGCCTCGGTGAACGACGTCTCGAAGTTACGCGGCGCGGTCGCGGCGAGGCTGACCGTCAAATTACGGCCGCTGTCGTTCTTGATGGCGAGGGTGTAGTCGAAGCTCGACTTCGGGGTGCCGCGCAGCGACGGCAGCTGCGGCGTGAGCGCGAGCTTCGCCGGCAGCTCCTTGGCAAGGTTGATGGTGAGGGGCAGGCTCACGTGGTTGCCATCACCCTCCGCCTTCACGGTCAGGGTCTGGCTCGCGAGATCGGCATTGGCGGGCACGTCGAGACGCAGCTGCAGGCTAACGTTCTGGTCGGTCGCCGGCATTGCGGCCGCGACGGGTTGGCCGCCGCCGAGCAGCGTCGCGGTCCAGCCGGGCGGCGTGCCGTCGACCGAGAGCGCGAAGCGCTCCGGCGGCAGGCCGTAATTCTGCAGGCGCAACGACACCGTCGAGGTCGTGCCCGGCCGCACCGAGACCGCGGGGTAGTCGGTGAGGAGATAAAGGCCCTTGACGTCCTTGCCCGGTTCGGCGGCAGCGGCCGGCAGGACAAGCGATGCAAACACCAGCAAAGCCGCGATCGAGGTCGATTTCATCGCGCGAACTCCTTGGATGCACTCGAGTTTTCTTGTGCGCCGCGCCGCGACTGCGCGGGGGCCGGCTCGGGCAAGTTCTGTAGCGGTGTTGGCGAAGGGTGGGAAGTCCCGCGGCCCGATTTGTCGCAGGGGCGGCCTGTCATATCGTCGTGAATAGCCTGAATACGGAGTGAACCCTCCTCGGAGGAGCGGCGCACGCTCCCTCTCCCCGCGCGCCGGGAGAGGGTCGGGGTGAGGGGGCGGTTTCGCGAGTCTGCTTCGAGAATACCCTCTGGCGCTCAGACCCGCGGCGAGCAAGCAAAAGAGCCCCACCCCGCCCTCCCCGAAGGCGGGGAGGGATGGAGACTGCGCCCTCGCCTCGGCGGCGCGAACCGCCTATATCCGCCCCCATGGCATCAGAAGACCGCAAACCATCGCCCGAGCCGGCGCGCCGGATCAGCTTCGTCTCGCTCGGCTGCCCCAAGGCGCTGGTCGATTCCGAGCGCATCATCACGCGGCTGCGTGCGGAGGGCTATGAGCTCGCGCGCCGGCACGACGGCGCCGATCTCGTGATCGTCAACACCTGCGGCTTCCTCGACAGCGCACAGGCCGAATCGCTCGACGCCATCGGCGCGGCGCTGCGCGAGAACGGCAAGGTGATCGTCACCGGCTGCATGGGCGCCGAGCCGGAAAAGATCACCGAACGGTATCCCAATGTGCTCGCCATCACCGGCCCGCAGCAATACGAGAGCGTGCTCGAGGCGGTGCATCGCGCGGCGCCGCCGCAGCACGATCCCTTCCTCGATCTCGTGCCGCCGGAAGGCATCAAGCTCACGCCGCGCCACTATGCCTATCTGAAGATTTCCGAAGGCTGCAACAACCGCTGCAGCTTCTGCATCATTCCGAAGCTGCGCGGCGACCTCGTCTCGCGCCCGGCCGCCGACGTGATGCGCGAGGCCGAACGCCTCGTCGCCGCCGGGGTGAAGGAGCTGCTCGTCATCTCGCAGGACACTTCGGCCTACGGGGTCGACATCCGCTACGCCGAGAGCCGGTGGAAGGACCGCGATCTGCGCGCCAAGTTCTACGATCTCGCTGCCGCGCTCGGCGAGCTCGGGGTGTGGGTGCGGCTGCACTACGTCTACCCCTACCCGCACGTCGACGACGTCATCGCGCTGATGGCCGAGGGCAAGGTGCTGCCCTATCTCGACGTGCCGTTCCAGCATGCGAGCCCGGAGGTGCTGCGCCGGATGCGCCGCCCCGCCGCCCAGGAGAAGACGCTGGAGCGGATCAGGCGCTGGCGCGAGATCGCGCCCGATCTGACGCTGCGCTCGACCTTCATCGTCGGCTTCCCCGGCGAGACCGAGGAGGAGTTTTCCTTCCTGCTCGACTGGCTCGAAGAAGCTGCGCTCGACCGCGTCGGCTGCTTCCGCTACGAGCCGGTCGCCGGCGCCACCGCCAACGCGGTCGCGCCCGCCGTGCCCGACGAGGTCAAGGAAGAGCGCTGGCACCGCTTCATGCAGCGCCAGCAGGCGATCTCGGCGAAGCGCCTCAAGCGCAAGGTCGGCACGCGTCAGCAGGTACTGATCGACGAGGTCGGCCCGACCGTCGCCAAGGGCCGCAGCAAAGGCGACGCCCCGGAGATCGACGGCACCGTCTACGTCGCCTCACGCCGCCCGCTGCGCGTCGGCGAGTTCGCCACGGTGAAGATCGAGCGCGCGGAGGCGTATGACCTCTACGGCACCGCGGTGGGGTTTTGACGGGCGGAGCAATTGCCTCCCCCGCGTGCGGAAGCGCCATTGGCCGATGGAACCGGCAGCGGGATTGCGGGCCGGAAGACGTTGTCCGGATCATAAGTCCGCTTTGTTGCGAGCAGCCGTTCCGCATTGCCGTAGCTTTCGTTCGCGCGGACATCGGCGGCGGCGACAGGTTCGGATATCCGCACCCGGCGCGACGCCGACGCGGCGCCCCTGAACTCGTGGGTGAAGATGGCGCAGCCGGCGATGGCGCCGCGGCGAAGGCGGTGATCGCGGGCCCAATGCTGGTGTGATCCAGCGCCGGAAGCCAACAGGTCTCCATGAGCGCACCGACCTCAGAGGTCGAGCATCACGCCGTAGTCCTCCATCCAGGTGCTGATCGAGCGGGCGCGTTCGAGGCCGGCGCGGGACATGATCGAGCTCGTAGCGCCAACCGGTTGTGCGAGCATGTCCTCGATCACGGGCCGGTTCAGCATGGCTCCTGCAGGATGCGATCGATCGTGCACGATGGCGGCGACGTCAGCGCGGACGGCCTCCTCATAGGCGGGATCCTGGGTCGAGGGGTACGGGCTCTTCCGGCGCTCGACGATGGAGCTGGGGAGCAGCTCGCGCGTCGCCGCGCGCAGGATGCTCTTTTCCGCCCGTCGAAGGTCTTCATGCGCCACGGGATGTTGAAAGCGTACTCGACGAGCCGATGGTCGCAGAATGGCACCCGCACCTCGAGCCCGACCGCCATGCTCATGCGGTCTTTGCGGTCGAGGAGGAACTGGACGAAACGCGTGAGGTGCAGGTAGCAAACTTGCCGCATGCGCCGTTCGAGGTCATCGTCGCTCGCGAGTACCGGAGCTTCGGCGATCGCTTGCGCGTAGCTCTCCGCTTCGAATGCACTGAGATCGAGCTGTGCCAAGAGGTCGGGATCGAGGACGTTGGTACCGTCGAGCATGCCGCGCAGCCCCACGAGCCAGGGAAACGTTGTCGCATTCACTGCCTTGGGATCGTGAAACCAGAAGTATCCGCCGAAGACCTCGTCGGCGGACTCGCCGGACAGCGCCACGGTCGACTGCACCCTGATCGCTTCGAACAGGCGATAGAGCGAAGAGAACATGTCACCCGAGGCACTGAGCGGAAGGTCGATGGCCCGCATGACCGCGCGATTGAGGCCGCAGTCGGCGAGCTCGCGGCTGTCGAGCACCACCTCAGTATGATCGCAGCTGACATGATCGACGAAATCGTTGACGAACGGACTGTCGTCCGATCGGTGAAATCCGTTGGCGACGAAGTCCGCACCATGATCGGCAAAGCCGACGGAGAACGAGCGTAGCTTCGCTCCCTCTTTGGCGGCGAGCACGCGGTGCGCAATCGCCGTCACCGCCGAGGAATCAAGCCCTCCCGACAGCAGGCAGCACAGCGGCACATCGCTCACGAGCTGGCGGCGCACGGTGTCTTCCAGCAGCTCGGCGACCGTGCGGATCGTGCGTGCCAGATCGTCTTCGTGTTCATGTGCCTCAAGCTTCCAGTAGCTCCGCTTGGTGAGCCCGTTCCGGCTTGCTCGGACGATCTGCCCCGGCCGCACCTCGCACATGCCTGCGTAGACGGCGGCCTCGGGGTTCTTCGCGAGGACGAGGGATCTTCGCACAGCCCGTCCCGGTCGACGCACGGCCGCACGCTCGGATGAGCGAGAATGGCCTTCGGCTCCGAGCCGAACAGAACGCCGTCCGCGGTCGGATAATAGTAGAGCGGCTTCACGCCCATGCGGTCGCGGACAAGCAGCAGTTCCTCGCTTCGCGTGTCCCAGACGGCAAATGCGAACATCCCGTTGAGGCGATCGGCCACCTGCTCGCCCCATTGCAAATAACCGCGGAGCACCACTTCGGTGTCGCTGCATGTCGTGAACCGATGACCGAGCCGGACGAGCTCAGCGCGCAATTCCATGAAATTGTAGACCTCGCCCGTGTAGACCAGACACGCCGTCACGCGTCCCTCGTCTTCGGCGCACATCGGCTGCGCGCCACCGGCGAGATCGATGATCGCGAGGCGCCGATGCCCAAGGCCGACGTGCCGATCGATCCAGACCCCGCCCGCATCGGGGCCGCGGTGCGAGCGCAGCGACATGCGGGATCCTGACCTCGAGAACGTGGCAAGCGTGTCCCGGGTCGCTGCGCTCATCCGGGCTACCAAAGGCCGGCGGCCCCTCTTTCATTGATCTAATTTGCGACGTTTGCCGATCTTTTATGCGGATTGCGCAATGTGTGTTTGCGAAGACTTTGGTTCACTCACAAACGATTGTCTTTCCGTCTCGCAAGACAGCAAGAATCTTCACGAACGTTGCGCCGATCTCGCCAAAATCGCGACGGTTGCCAGCGCTACTTCGAGGCGGACGTTATGGAGACATCGTGATGGGAACTGGTGAATATTACATGAGGCAGGATGACGGCTGCCCGCCCGCGATTTTGGCCGGCGGCAGCGCACCGGGCGAGAGCGGCGTGGCCGTGGTAAGCCTGCGCTTCCTGCAGGGATTGCATTTCAAGGGAACGCCCGATCAGCATCTCATCTGGTTTCAATCGCCGATGCAAAACGTCGAGTGCCGGATGGCCGATCGCATTCTATGCCACGATGCTCCGGCGGGATCGCTGGCGATCTGTCCGGCGGGAATGGACTGTGCCGCCGACGCCGGACAGGACGTCGACACCGTCATCGTCTCGGTCGATCCCGCCCGGCTCGCGCTCGCCGCCACGGAGGACTTCGCGCCGGACGCCAAACTGATGGAGCGCCTCTGCGGATACGACGAACAGCTTCTCAACATGGCGCGCACCCTCGTCGCCGAGAGCGCCGACGATTACCGTGAAGGTCCCGCTGTTCTGGGGCGAAGTTGCGGGCAACTTCGTCGAGGGACTGGTGGCGCGCCATATTTCGCGGCCGTTGTGCCGAGGCAGAGGGACGTTCAGCAAGGACGTCCTCAAGCGGCTGCGCGACTACGTGATGACCCATCTCGACGAGCCGATCGATGTGTCGACGCTCGCCAGCGTCGCCGGCCGCAGCACCTTCCACTTTTCGCGCGTGTTCACGCGCTCGGTCGGCATGACCCCGCACCGTTATGTGGTGCATCTGCGGCTGCAGCGCGCAATCGAGCTCGTCCACGAGGGCCGATCGAGCTTCGCCCAGATCGCCGCGCGGACCGGCTTTGCCGATCAGAGCCACCTGTCGCGCTGGGTGCGGCGCGTTCGCGGGGTCACCCTCTCCGAGCTCGCAGCGTGAGTATTTCCCTGCCCGGCTTGCGCAGAGGGTCAGGGAGAGGGAAGACGCGACGCTACACCTTTTCTTCCGAATCCCGCATCTGCGCCGGCCCTTTCCGGTGCGGCAGGGCGCCGGGCGCGCTGATCGGCGCGTCGTTCGGGCCACGCGGGCGGTCTGGGCGGCGTACCGCCTTGATGACGCGGTAGGCCGGCCGCCGGATGAATTCCGTCGGCTCCTCGCCGGCGGCCTCGCGCTCGCGCTTGTAGCGCAGCGCCTCGCGCCGGCGCGCGAGGTTCGCCGCGACCGTTTCGCTCATGTGCCGCCATGACAGGAGCGCCTGGATCAGCGCGCGCCCCGCCTTGCCGCCGGCCCACACCAGCTCGTAGGGCAGGAACGTCTCCCAGGTGGTGTCGCCCTCCACCATGGCGCGCGCAATGAGCTTGCCGGCGATCGCCGAGGTGTTGATCCCGTGACCGCCGAAGCCGCTCGCGAGCCAGAGGCCCGGCTGCACCTCGCCGATCTGCGGCATGCGGTGGACGGCGAAGCCCATCGAGCCCCACCAGAAGTCCTCGAACGCCACCGGCCCGAGATCGGGATAGGTGGTGCGGATCGCCCGCGCGAGCCGCCGCGCCATCCCACGGGTGCTGCGCTCCCGGATCGAGACGCCGCCGGTCCACATCAGCCGGTCGCCGTCGATCACCCGGTAGGTGTAATTGCCGTAGCGCGAATCCGAGACCATGCCGGCATAGCTGATGATGGACTCCAGGCGCGACCCCAGCGGCTTCGTCACCGCGGTGTAGGCGATCACCGGCACCAGGGTCCCCGCCACCTTCTTGATGACGTCGCCGAGATGGACGTTGCCGGCGAGCACGACGCGGCCGGCGCGGACCCGGCCATCGGGGGTGTCGACGCGCTTTCGCACGCCCGCGGCATCGATCGTGAGCGCGGGCGTGTTCTCGAACACGAAGACGCCGGCGCGCTCGACGGCATCGGCGAGCGCCAGGCTATAGGCGAGCGGATTGATCTGGAACGCGTTCGGATAGTGGACGGCGCCGAAGTAATGATCGGTCCGCAGCACGTCGCGGACCTGCTCCAGCGACCACGGCTCGGCCTCGACGCCGAATTCCTCCGCGAGCAATCGCGCCCGGCCGTGCGCCGCCTCGCGATCGTCGAACTTGGAGACTTCGAGCCAGCCCTGGCCCTGAACGATGCCGTCAAGGCCGAGCTCGCCGATGGTATCGCGTACGCAGCCGACGCCCTCTTCGGAGAGCGCCCACAGCGCGCGCGCCGCCGGCAGGCCGATGCGCTCGACGATCTTCTCGATCGCCGCGGGATAGCCCGCCATCACGAGGCCGCTGTTCCGGCCCGACGCGTTCCACGCGATGCGCGCGCCCTCGAGCAGCGCGACCGACCAGCCACGCCGCACGATCTCCCGCGCCACCGTGAGGCCGGCGAGCCCGCCGCCGACGACGCAGACGTCGACATCGATCTCGTAGTTGAGGGTGTTGCGCGGCGGCGGCAGGCTCGTCACGCGCGAGAACCAGGTCGGCCCGTAGTCGGACTGATCGGCGCCTTCCATCAAACCTCCGACCCCGTCCTCTCCAATAAGACCCCACGGCCACGGACCGCGCCAGAATCGCGGCGCCGGATCGGCAGCAGCGCAGGGCGCAAGCTGTGCGCCGTACCACGCCCTAAGTCCCGCGCCAAGCCCGCAAATATCGCGGCAAACATCACTGTAGACTTTCGCACCGACAAAATCGATGCTGCGCGCCATGCGCCGATTGATGCTGCTCCGCCACGCCAAGTCAGACTGGTCCTCGCCGGGCATGCCCGACCGCGACCGTCCGCTCAATGCGCGCGGCATTGCCGATGCGCGCACCATGAACGTGTACTTCGCGCGCCATGCCCTGATCCCCAATCACGTGCTGTGCTCGCCGGCGAAGCGCACCCGGCAGACCATGGACGCGATCGTCAAGGGATGGCCGAAGGAGATCGAGATCACCTTCGCCGACCGCCTCTACGAGGCGACGCCGGAGACCATCGTGTCGCTCATCCGGGCGACGCCGCCCGCGGTCCACGCACTGCTCGTGATCGGCCACAATCCCGGCATGCACGAGGTCGCGCGCGCGCTGGTCGCGGCGGGCGACGTCGAGCGCCGCGAAAAGCTCACCGAGAAATTTCCGACCGCGGCGCTGGCGGTGATCGATTTTCCGATCGACGCCTGGACCAAGCTCCATCGCGAGTCCGGGCGGCTCGACCGCTACGTCACCCCGAAGGCCATCGCCGCGGAATCGAAGTAACGGCCGTTCGGCAACAAGGAAGGCGACATGTTCAAGCGGATCCTGGTTCCCGTCGATCTCGCCGACACCGACCTCGCCAAGTCGGCGATCGAGACCGCGGTGTCGCTCGCCCGGCGCCTCGGGAGGCACGATCCGGCTGCTCAACGTGCTGCCGGCGACCCCGGCGATGCTCGCCGAATACGTGCCCGCGGACTTCGACGCCCAGCAGCGACAGACCTCCGACGAGGCGCTCGGCATCATCGCGCGGGAGAGCGGCGCTGACGCGGCCCATATCAGCCACCGTGGTGCGCCAGGGCGGCATCTATCACGAGGTGCTCGAGGAGGCGAAGGACTACCACGCCGACCTCATCGTCATGAGCTCGCACCGGCCGGGCGTGCGGACCTATTTCCTCGGCTCGAACGCCGGCCACGTGGTGCGCTACGCCACCTGCTCGGTGCTGGTGGTCCGTCATTCGGAGTAGCAAGTCGCGGAGTGCAAGTCTCGGAGCAGCGCGGCATGGCATCCGGCATCGGCGGCATCCCCGCGGATTGGGCGCGCTCGCTGACCGACCCGGCAGGCGTTCCGCCGCGAGCAGGACCGGCTCGCGCATGTCTGGACGTTTCTCGGATTCACGAGCGACGTCGCCCGTGACGGCGACTGGTTCCGCGCTTCGCTCGCGACCCGCTCGGTGTTCGTGCAGCGGTTCGGCGACGAGCTAAGGGGTTTCGAGAACCGCTGCGCCCACCGCGGCTATCCCCTGCGCAATGCCGACAAGGGCAACGGCCCGATCGTCTGCGGCTTTCATCACTGGCGCTACGACCAGGCGGGCCGCGCGCTCGGCATCCCCTTGTGCGAGGAACTCTACGGCGGCATTCCGCGCGAGCTCGACGCGCGGCTCAATCCGATCGAGGTCGCGACCTGCGGTACCTTGGTGTTCGGCCGCTTTCCCGCGCCCGGCGCGCTTCCCGGTGCAACCGAGAGCCTCGAGGACTTTCTCGGCCTCGGCTTTCCGATCCTCGCGGCGATGTCGCAGATGCGGGCCAAGCCGATCTACATTTCAAACCCGGTCAAGGCGAACTGGAAGCTCTGCCTCCACATCACCTTCGACGACTATCACGGCGTCGCCGTGCACCCCGGCACGTTCGGCAAGCTCGGCTATCTCCGGCGCTACAACATCACCTATGCGCGGTTCGGGGGCTGCATCAGCGCCTCGATCAGCCATCCCGATCCGCAGGCGCTCGAGAAGATGGCGGCGGAATGCCGGGACGGCACGTTCCGCTCGGCCTATTACCGCATCTTCCAGATCATGCCGACGCTGATCCTGTCGCACTTCCGCTCCGACCGGCAGTTCTGGTTCTGCGTCGTCCAGCAATACGTGCCGGTCGCCCACGACCGCTCGGTAATCCGCGCCTGGCTCTACCCGGCGCCGTTTCCCGGCAGACCGCTCCCCGCTCGACGAGCGCTTGCGCCCCCTCATCGACCCGCTCCGCCGGCTCGTGGTGCGCGCACTACTTCCGCAAGATCGCCCGTGAGGACCACGAGGTCTGCGAGCGCATCCAGGAGATCGCCCACCAGCTCGACACCGCCGCCGATCATCGGCGCGCTCGAGGAGCGCATCGTGTGGTTCGAGGAGTCGTACCGGCGGCTGATGGAGGGAGGGCGTGAACGATACGCGTTTCGTTCGCGGTGTGACGGCCGCCGTCGACCGGCTATAGTGTCCCCGCGCCGCCACCGGCAGGCCGGCGCAACGTCCCGAAACCACCGCCGGACAGGGGGAAACATGCTCCGTCGTCTCTCGTGCCTTGTCGGCGTCGCCGCCGTTCTCGCTGCGGCGCCCGCCTACGCCGCCGATGTCAAGGTGATCGCCGCCGGCGCGGTGCGCGGGTTGATCGCCCAGGTCATCGACGACTATTCGCGCCAGACCGGCCAGAAGTTCGATTTCACCATCGGCACCACCGGCCAGCTGCGCGACATCATCGCGTCGGGACAGCACGCCGATCTCGTCATCGTCTCGGTGCCGCTGATGGGCGAGCTCGAGAAGACCGGCAAGCTCACCGCCGGGCACCCGCGCCGAGCTCGGCCGCGTCGGCATCGGCGTCGTGGTGCGCGAGGGCGCGCCGGCGCCGGACGTCTCGACCTCGGAGAAGCTCAAGGCCGCGCTCGTCGCGGCGCGCTCGATCGCCTACACGAATCCTGCCGAGGGCGGCACCTCCGGCATCCACTTCGCCAAGGTCGCGGACGGCTTCGGCATCGGCGAGGCGGTCGCGAAGAAGGCCGTGCTGACCAAGGGCGGCCGCGAAGCCGCGATCGAGGTCGCGGAAGGGCGCGCCGAGCTCGCGATCGTGTTCGTCAGCGAGGCGATGGCGATCAAGGGCGTCAAGCTCGCGGGGATGCTGCCGGCAGCGCAGCAGGACTATTCGGCCTATGCCACCGCGATCCCGGCGAGCAGCACCGATCCCGCCGCCGCGCGCGCCTTCATCACGGCGCTGACCTCGCCCGCCATGGCCGAACGCTGGCGCGCCAACGGCTTCGAAGCGCCGAAGTAAGGCCGGGACCGTAGGGTGCGCAAAGCGAAGCGTGCGCACCGTCCGAGCGTGCGCACCACCGTTGAGACCGCGTGGGCACGGCGCTGCGCGCCTTTGCCCACCCTACCCTCACACCGCGCACCTCACAGATTGAACCGGCGGCGCGCTTTGCGGCATTCGTCGTCGCCGGGGAGGCAGGCGATGCAGACCTCGGGGCGGACCGCGTAGACGGCGCAGGCGGTGGCGACGCCGATCTCGCCGACCAGCGCGGTGCAGCGGTCGCCATCGCAGCGCATGCGGCCGCGTTCGTCATCGACGAAGCGCTCCGGAATGCGCGCGAGCGCCGCATCATCCTCGAGCGAGAACCGCGGCCAGTCGCGCGAATAGGCGCAGCAGGCGCCGCAGGTCTGGCAATCGAAGGCCGGCTCGCGAGGCGACGGGCCGGCGCCTGCCAAGCTCATTTGCCGGCCTTGCCGGATGCCTTGCCGCCCGCCTCACCGCCGCCGTCGGGTTGCGGCGTCGCCGCTTCGGGCGCATCCGCGGCAGGCGCATCCGTGGCCTCGGCCGGCCGCTGCTTTGCCCGGAATTTCTCCAGCATGGCCTGCTTGGCCTTGGCGGCGGCGTCGCGCCGCTCGTTGAAATCGTCAAATTTGAATGGGCTCATGGTTCCGCTTTGCTCGGTTTGGGAAGGCTTCTACCCCACGTACGCACGCGGCGGGAAAGGGCAAAGGCAGGTTGCTGGAGCGACGTGCCGGTAACCCGGTGGCGAAACCGGACAGCCGTGTTTTTTCAGCAGAATTTACCTTTGCCGCGCTGGAAATCGGCGATTTCGTGCCTATATAGCCGGAGCCGGGCGCTTCGCATGTGGGGCTGACGTGTCGCGTTCTGGGAGCTGAAACAGGAGCCGACGTTGATGCGTACCACGAAGGACGAAGCCGCGGTAGAAGGCACGCTCACCAGGAAAGAGCTGCAGGCGCGCGATGGCGCAGCCGCAATGGCCGAGTACCAGGCCGCCCGGCGCGCGCTCGTCGACAATACCGCGCGGCTGCGCGAGGCGCGGCTCGCCCGAGAGGCCGCCGAAAAGGCGGCCAAGGCGGCGGCCAAAGCGGCAGCCAAAGCGGAGGCCCGCAAGGCCGCGCCGGCGAAGAAGGTCCGGGTTGCAGCAGGTCGCCAGAAATAAGGCGGCGGGCGCCGCCGCGAGGCGGCGCCCGGAAAATTGCATCATCGTGGTTTCAGTGGCCGCGTTTCAACGGCCGGTAGAGCCCCTCGACACCTCCCACTCGTACATGCGGCAGTCGCGAATGTTGCGGCTGTAGGCGCAGCATTCCCGCATGAAGTCGAGCACCACGACGGGATCGGGGTCGCTGATGACGAACTGGCTGCAGAAAACGATCTCGTCGCGGAGCATGTCGCGCGCACTCCGCGCGCGTCGCGGCAGAGGTCGAACAGGCTGACGGCAATCAATGCGATAAATGTCTTCATGACACACCTCCAAAGCACGAGGGATCACACCTCGCCGGTTTAGCGGTGTTCGTGAAGTTCTTGCGTTAGCTCCTTCACAGACGAAGATTTTTCTCGCTTGCGCCCCGCCGGACCTCCCGCAGTTCATTCGCGGCCGAGGAATTGCTTGACCGCAACCACGGTGCGGGCCGGGTCTTCTTCCTCGGGCGCGTGGCCGAGATCGTCATAGATCGCGAGCATGCTGCCGGCGATGTCCTCGTGGAACCGCTTCGCATCGTCGGGCGGCACCAGGCGGTCGCGCCCGCCCCACATGATCAGCGTCGGCACCTTGATCTCGGGGATGCGTCCGGCGAGCGCGTTGCGGCGCGGCTGGTTGAACCGCTGCACCATCGCCTGGCGGTTGCCCTCGCGCAGCGTGATCTCGTAGGCGCGCTCGACCATCTCGTCGGTGACCTTGGACGGATCGCCGAATACGTTGCGCATGCCCGACGCGATGAGGAAGCGCGGCAGCGTGTACGAAAGCACCTGGTTGAGCCCGGGCATCCGCGCGATGCGGAAGCCGAGCGGGATCGAGATGGCGTGGCTCGGATAGCCGCCGGAATCGACGAGGATGAGCTTGTCGACCCGCGACGGATGGAGCACCGCGGTCGCCCAGGAGACCGCGCCGCCGAGCGAATTGCCGCCGAGCACGGCATGGGCGATGCCGAGCTTGTCCATCAGCGCGATGACGAAACGCACCGAGGCTTCGAGCGTGTAGTCGCCCTCCGGCGACGGCCCGGTGAGCCCGAAGCCGGGCAGATCGAAGGTGATGATGCGCCGCCGCTCCTTGAGCGCCGGCACCCAGCCCTCCCAGGCGTGCAGCGAGGAGCCGGTGCCGTGGATCAGGATCACGGGGCTCGGATCGTCGCGCGGTCCCTCGTCGCGCAGATGCACCTTCATGCCGGCGATATCGACGAACTGCGACGGCGGCGGCGCCCAGCGCGCCTTGAGGGTCTCGACCGGGCGGTCCGGCGCCCACGTCATGACGAAGAAGCCCGCGACGACGAGCGCGAGCAACGCCAGCACGCCTCCCACGATGATCATCGTTCTTCTCACGACCGGCTTCCCCGAAGACGATACGCTCTTCGCGCGGCCGGGCATTCAAACAGATTGTGACGAGATCGTAAAATGCGGCCACTCGCAGCGACCGTCCGCCGCAGCGGTTGCAGCGCAAAAATCGCAGTGCGCCGCGTCATGTAGCCCGGGTTGAGCGCAGCGAAACCCGGGGGCGGCCTCGTCGCATCTCGACGGACGTCCCGGGTTTCGCTTCGCTCAACCCGGGCTACGGACTCGAGCCGAATTACTTCGCACGGCGAACTGGTTGACGAAGTTGCCGTCCTTGCAGGGAAAGCGGGCCACGGCGACGATGCCCGGACCCGGATATTTCTTGTTCTTGTCGGCGAACTTGCAGGCGCGCGCGACGGTCGGCGAGAAGCGGCCTTCGACCTGCCCCTTCGGATTGACCGAGTAATTGAAGTCCCTCACGTAAACATAGTGTCGTCGCCGAAGCGGACTCGAAAGCCGCGGTCGACGCCAACGCGACGAGCATCGCGATCGGCCATGCATTCCTGGTCATTTGCAAGAATCCTCTGCATTGCGGGAAGGGGCGTTCTGCAGGCGCTGCCCCCCGTTCCGAAGGCTCGGTCTGCCCCATTGCGCAGCGCGCGCGAACGTTAACGCGGCGGATGTGACATGCCGATGTCTGCGCCGCGATGTCTGCGCCGCGCCGGCGCAAGCGGCTCGCAGCCATGCGCGTTTCGGTTTGCACGCGCCCGAGATGAAGGCTATGTGACCGCGCACGCCTCCCCGCACCGATCGAAAGAAGCCGAGCTTTGAGATGAACGCAAGACTGGAATCGATACGGCCCGACTGCGGCCCGACCGGCCGGCGCCAAGCCCGGCCGCATGGTGCGGCCGCAGAGCGTCACCATCGACATCCACTCCCACATCGCGGTTCCGCAGGCGTCGGAGTTCGTCAAGCCGCATCTCGATCTCGCCACCATCCCCCTCGCCCACTTCGCCACGCCGGACACCAAGGCGGTCAACGTCCGCCAGGACCACGAGCGGCGGCCGCTGATGACGTCCTACGACCAGCGCCTCGCCGATCTCGATGCCATGGGCATCGACCGCCAGCTCGTGATGCCGCCGCCGCCGCAGTGCTACTACACGGTGCCGGTCGACATCGCGGTCAAGGCCGCGGGCATGATCAACGACGGCGTCGCCGAATTCGTCGCCGGCAAGCCGGATCGTTTCGCCGCGCTCGGCACGGTGCCGATGCCGGATGCCGCCGCCGCGGCGAGCGAGCTCGAACGCTGCATCAAGACGCTCGGGTTCAAGGGCGTGCAGATTCTCACGAACGTCGCCGGCAAGGAGCTGTCCGATCCCGCCTTCGCGCCGTTCTGGGCGAAGGCCGAGGCCCTCGGCGCCGTGGTGCTGATCCACCCCAACGGCTTCACCGAGGCGCAGCGGCTGTCGCGGTTCTACTTCAACAACATCGTCGGCAATCCGCTGGAGACGACGATCGCGCTGCACTACCTCATTTTCGACGGCGTGCTGGAGCGCCATCCGAACCTGAAGATCATCGCCGTGCACGGCGGCGGCTTCCTCGGCGCCTATCCCGGGCCGCATCGACCACGCCTGGGGCGCGCGCAGCGATGCCCACGGCACGCTGCCCAAGCCGCCATCGAGCTATCTCAAGCAGATCTACGTCGACACCGTCGTGTTCACGCCGGACCAGCTCGCGGCGCTGGTCGAAACCTTCGGCGTCGATCACGTGCTGATGGGCACCGACTATCCCTACGACATGGCGGAGTACGACCCGCTCGAGCATCTCGCCGCGACGAAGAGCCTCGACGCGACCGCGGTCGCCGCGATCGCCGGCGGCAATGCGCGCAAGCTCTTGGGGATGTAGGCGAAATCGCCGACCGCGCATTTCGAGCGAACGCGCGGCTCGCCGCGCGTGACTGCGGCAAGGGCGACCTTGCCGATGCCTGTCGTTTGTCGCATCCTGCGGCACTTTTTTCCGGCCATTATCGAACCAGGGGCTGTGCGATGAAGCGTCGTGACGTGTTGGCTGGCTTCGCGGCGCTCTGCGGCTGCGCGCTTGCGCCGCGGCTCGGCGCCGCCCAGGCGAAGTACCCCGACCGCGCCATCAAGCTCGTCGTCCCGTTCGCGCCGGGCGGCGTCAACGATCAGGTGGCGCGGCTGTGGGCCGAGCACGTCAAGGCGCCGCTCGGCGGCACCGTCTACATCGAGAACCAGGGCGGTGCCGGCGGCGCGGTCGGCGCGATGGCCGTCGCCCACGCCCCGCCCGACGGCTACACGATCCTGCTCGGCGGCGCCGGCGCGCTCGTCCTCAATCCGATCGGGATGGTCAAGCCGCTCTACGATCCGGTCAAGGACTTCGAGCCGATCGCGATGATCGCGGTGCCGGCGCTCACCATCGTGGTCAACCCGAGCCTTCCCGTCCACACGCTCAAGGAGCTGATCGATTACGACAAGGCCAATCCGGGCAAGCTCGCTTACGGCTCGGCCGGCGCGGGATCGATGACCCATCTCGCCGGCGAGCTCTTCAAGTCGCTCGCCAAGACCCCGGACATCATCCACGTGCCCTACAAGGGCTCCGGCCCGTCGCTCGCCGACGGGGTGAGCGGCCACGTGCCGATGGTCGTCGCCAACATCACGAGCCAGGTGCTCGAGCTTCACCGCACCGGCAAGCTGCGGATGATCGCGGTGACCGCACCCGATCGGCTCGTTGCGGCGCCGGACATTCCGACCGCGGTCGAATCCGGCCTGCCGGGCATGATCTCGGTGAATTTCACCGGGCTGTTCGCGCCGCGCAACACGCCGAAGGCGATCGTCGACCAGATCGCCGCCGCAACCGACAAGGTGATGGAAGACGACAATTTCCGCACCATGCTGATCGACGCCGGCATGGAGCCGTATCGGCATTCCACCCCGGAAAAGACCGCGCAGTTCCTCGAGCAGGACATTGCACGGTGGACGCCGGTGTTTCGCGCGATCGGCCTGAAGCTCAACTGATCGACGCTCAGGCCCGGAGCGTTTCCTCCGCGCCGCGGGCAATGGGAGGAACCTCATGACACCACGCAGGACATCCGTGCTGGTCGCGGCCGCTGCCGCGACGCTGTGGACGATCGGCGCCGCTGCGGGGGCCGAGCACACGCTGATGCCGAGCCCGCAGACCGTCGCCATCGGCAACTTCAACGCCGCGACAAAGCCGGTCTCTGACGATCGAGTCCGGCGACACCGTCGTGATCGAGACCGCGGCGGCGATGGAGCCGGCGGAGATCGAGCAGTCGGGCGTGGTGCCCGCCGAGCGCCATCCCGCAGTACGTGCGCGACATCTATCGCGACGTCAAAGACCGCGGCCCCGGCCCGCACATCCTCACCGGGCCGATCTTCGTCAATGGCGCGCAGCCGGGCGACGTGCTCGAAGTGCGCATCCTCGATATCGCGCTCGCGGTCGACTACGGCTACAACCGCCAGCGTCCCTACAACGGCGCGCTGCCGGAGGAATTCCCCGGCCCGTTCCAGCGCATCATCCCGATCAATCGCGCCGCCAAGACCGCCGAGATCGCGCCCGGCGTGGTGGTGCCGCTCGACCGGCCGTTCTTCGGCACCATGGGCCTCGCGCCGCTCGCCTCGATGGGACGCATCGGCTCCGGACCGCCCGGCATCCACACCGGCAACATCGACAACAAGGACGTGGCGGCCGGCGCGACGCTCTACATGCCGGTGCTGGCGCCGGGCGCGCTGTTCTCGATCGGCGACGGCCACGGCGCGCAGGGCCAGGGCGAGGTCGACCTCTCCGCCGTCGAGACCGGGCTGCGCGGCCGCTTCCAGTTCATCGTGCGCAAGGACATGAAGATCACCTGGCCGCGCGCGGAGACCGCGACCCACTGGATCGTGATGGGCCTCAATCCGAGCCTCGAAGAGGCGATGAAGATCGCGGTGCGCGAGACCGTCGCCTTCCTGACCGAGCGGTTTCCCAAGCTCAGCCGCCAGGAGGCCTACATGATCGCGAGCATCGCGGTCGACTATCACGTCACCCAGGTGGTCGACGGGACGAAGGGCATCCACGGCATGATCCCGAAGGCGATCTTCGCGACGCGGTGAGCGCCGGCTTGCCCTTCATGGCGGCGACAAGCAAAGCGGCGTAGGATCGTTGCTGCGCGGGCCGGAGCCTGCAAACCGGGTGCATACGATGCACGCCGGAAAGAACGTCAACACGGGAGGACGGACCATGATCTCGCAACACGGGATTTCGCGCCGCCACATGATGGCGATGTCGGCGGCCGGCGGATTGGCGCTCGGCAGCGGCATCGGCCGCGCCGGCGCGCAGAGGCGCAAAGCGCATCGAGAAGCTCGCGCCGGAGCTCGATGCGATCCTCGCAACCGACCAGCCGATCGTCGAGATCGGCCGCGGCTTCGGCGGGCCCGCGGGGCCCACCGAGGGCCCGCTGTGGTGGAAGGAAGGCGGATACCTCCTGTTCAGCGACATCAACGCCAGCAAGCGGATGAAATACACGCCCGGCCAGGGCATCACGGTGTTTCAGGAGAAGACCAACGGCGCGAACGGGCTCACCCGCGATCTCCAGGGCCGCCTGCTCGCCTGCGAGCACGACAGCCGCCGCGTCACCCGCCAGGAGCTCGACGGCAGCCTCACCGTGATCGCCAACAGCTACCAGGGCCGCCGCCTCAACCGGCCGAACGACGTCATCGTCAAGTCGGACGGCTCGATCTACTTCACCGATCCCTGGAGCAACCCGCTGCCGCGCGAGCAGTGGGACCTCACGTTCACCGGCGTCTACCGGCTCACCCCCGATCTCGGCACCCTCACGCTCCTCCTCGACGACATGGTGTTCCCGAACGGCCTCGCGTTCTCGCCGGACGAAAGCGTGCTCTATGTGGACGACCTCTCCGCGCGGCCACATCCGGGCGTTCGACGTCGCCGCCAACGGCACCATCGCGCGGGCGACCGACCGCGTGTTCGCCGATCTCGCGCGGGCCGGACCCCGGCGTGCCCGACGGCATGAAGGTCGACACCGCCGGCAACGTCTATTGCGGCGGCTCCGGCGGCATCTACGTCCTCGACCCCAAGGGCAAGAAGCTCGGCCGCATCGTCCACGGCGAGAGCGCGACCACCAACATCGGCTTCGGCGGCGACGACTGGAAGACGCTGTTCTTCACGACGCGCAACACGGTCGGCTCGGTGAACGTGAAGATTCCCGGCATTCCGGTGCCGGTGCCGAAGAAGGCGTCGTAACGCGCACGCCGCCGCCGTTCGCGCGCGGCGCATGACCCCTCCCCGCTCGCGGGGGAGCAGTAGCCCGGATGAGCGAAGCGACATCCGGGGCTCCCGGGGTCGGCCTTCGGCCTCTCCCGGGCTACACGCTCAGCGAATGTTGAAGCGCACCGGGACGACGAACGACAACTCCGAGTCCGCGAGCTTCGCCGGCGGGCGCGGCATCGGCTGGGCGCGTGACAGCATCTCGAGCGACTCGGCGTCGAGCGCCGCAAATCCCGAGCTCTGCACGATGTGGCTCGCGACGATCCGCCCGTCGTGGTCGATGCTGAAGGCGACGCGGGCGACGCCGCGTTCGTTGTGGGCGCGCGCTTCGGCGGGATAGCGCTTGAAGCGCTCGATATGGGCGACGAGCGCGCTTTGCCATCGCCGCAGGACCGCGGCCGGGATCACCTCGGCACCGGGCGTCGGCAGCGCCGCGACCGCAGGCATCGTCACCGAAGGCTCCGCGGTCGGCGGGCTCGCCACGGTCGGCGGCGCGGGCGTCGGCGGTTCGGGGATCGGCAGGGCGACCTCGGCCACCTCTTCCGGAGGCTTGGTCTGCTCCTCCTTCGGCGGGGTCGGCGCGCTCTCCGCCTCGGTCGGAGCGGGCGCGAGATCGCTCGGCGGTGTCGCCGATGTCGCCACCACCTCCGGCAGTTCGATCATCACCACCGGCGCGCCGGCATCGAATTCAGACGCATCCTGGTGCGAGGGCAGCAACCAGAATGCGGCGAGACCGTGCGCCGCCACCACCGCCGCAAAGCACAGCGTCCATCGCGCCGTCTCGGCGCGATGCGAAGCCGCGGTGTGCGGCGAGCGCGGTCATTTCGCCGTGTCCAATTCGAGGCCGACCAGCGCGACCTTGAGGTAGCCCGCCGTCCGCAGCGCGTTCATGAGCTCCATGAGATCGCCGTAGGGGACGGTCTTGTCGGCGCGCAGGAAGACGCGCATGCCGCGGTCGTTGTCGCTGAGTTGGTCGAGGGCGGACTGCAGGGTGTCGCGCGTGACCGCGGAGTCGCCGAGCGCGAGCGTGCGGTCGGATTTGATGGTGAGGAAGATCGGCTTGTCCGGCCGCGGCTGGCGCACCGCATTCGAGGTCGGCAGGTCGACCGCGACGTCGACGGTCGCGAGCGGCGCCGCGATCATGAAGATGATCAGCAGCACCAGGATGACGTCGATGAACGGCGTGACGTTGATCTCGTGGATCTCGCCGAGCGCGTCTTCGCCGTGATCGAGCCGGATGCTCACGGGCTCACTCCGCAGCAGAGATCGCGGCCGGATAACGCTCCGGCCGCTGCACGAGGTCGCGGCTCACCAGCGTCATGATCTCGACGCTGGTGTCGGCATAGAGCGCCCGGTACTGCGCGATCGAGCGCGAGAACATGTTGTAGATCACGACCGCGGGGATCGCCGCCGCAAGGCCGAAGGCGGTGGCGAGCAGCGCTTCGGCGATGCCCGGCGCCACCACCGCGAGATTGGTGGTGTGCAGCTTCGAGATGCCGATGAAGCTGTTCATGATGCCCCACACCGTGCCGAACAGGCCGACGAAGGGCGCGGTCGCGCCGATGGTGGCGAGGATGCTGGTGCCGCGCAGCATTTGCCGGCCGACGCCGGCCTCGATGCGCTCGAAGCGCGCGGCGATGCGCTCCTTGATGCCGTCGACGTCGCGCCGGTCGGGAGCGCGGCGCAGCTCGGTCTCGACCGCGGCGATCAGCCGCGCGACCTGCGGGCTCGCCTGGCTCGCGGGCTGCGCGGCCTCGGCGAGCGAGCGCGCCGTCTCCAGCACCTCGTGAGCGCGCGCAGAGCCGGCGTCGCGCGCCGAAGAGCTCGAGCGATCTTGGCGAGCCAGATGGTCCAGGTCAGCACCGAGGCGAAGACGAGGCCGATCATCACCGCCTTCACGACGATGTCGGCCGCCATGAACATGCCCCACGGCGTGAGATCGCGCGGCAGCAGGGCCGGTGCGATGTCGGTGACCTGGCGGCGATTGCGACGGCGCCGCTTCGCTGGGCGCCGCCGGCGCGGGCTCGCTCGGAACAGCTGGGCCCGGAGCGGCAGCTTCGGAGCGGTCGCGCTCGGCGTTGCACCGGCAGGCGCCGCGGATGCAGCCGGCGCGGCAACGTTGGCGCCGGGCGTTTGGGCCTGCGCGTGTCCGCTCAGCAACGCCGCGCATATCAGCGCCTGCCGCAGACGAGGCCGTTGATGCGGATCGAGAGCAATCGACGCGGCTGCATTTCACAAAGTCCTTCGAAGGGCAAACGCTGACACCACCTTCGAGCGGCCGCGCCTCGGCGCGCTGATGTCAGTGCAAAGCTCAGGGCAAATAACAAGCAGCGATGCGAAACAATTGGAAGCAAAAAATCGAACATGAGGCGCTACGTCATCCCTCGCATGCCGATTATCGTCTCACGGAGCGTGTTGTGTGCACCGCACCGGGCACTTTTTCCAATCGTTCGGGAACTAGGTCCCGGACATCAAGGCGCCGAACGCCGTCCGCGTTTTCAACAACTCCAGATTCCACGAGCGTCGCAGCCTCACTCGAACACGTCGTCCGCCTGCGCAATGAGGCCGGGGTCGATCGTGAGGCCGAGCGCTTTCGCGGTCTTCAGGTTGATCGCGAGCTCGGGTTTGCCGGTCGGCACGACCGGCAGGCTCGCCGGCGAAGCGCCGCCGAGAATGCGGCCGGCGTAAGCGCCGCACAGGCGCCAGGCCTCGGCGCGGCTGTCGCCATAGCTGATGAGCCCGCCGTTGACGACGTCGCTGCGGCGTTCGAAGAGCGTCGGAATGCGGTTGCGCTCGGCGAGCGCAACGATCTCTTCGGCGTCGTTCGCCAATGTCGCGGACGCCCCGACGATCAGCGCGTCGATCCGGCGCGCCGCGAACGTGGTGAACGCGGTGTCGTAGTCGTGCTCGGTGCCGATGTCGGCGGTCACCACCTGCAAGCCCGCGGCTTGCGACGCGAGGATCATTTCGTTCTTTCGCTCCGCAAAGGCGCGGGCGATGACGGTATCGGCGCCATAGGAGGCGCCGCTGTCGCCGAGATAGCCGAGCATTTTCGCAGCGGGCACCAGCGCGCGGATGAGCTCGAGCTTGCGGCCGATGAGGCCCGTTGTCGCGAACGTCGCGCCGGTGACGTTGCCGCCGGGATTCGCCAGGCTCGCGACGAGCCCGAGCCGCACCGGATCGTGACCCGTCACGAACACGATCGGGATCGTCGACGTCGCATGCGCTGCGGCCATTGCCGCGGCGGCACCGCCGGCGACGATGACCGCCGGGGCCTCGCGCGCAAGATCGGCAGCCAAGGCGGAGAGATCGCCGAGTTGTCCGTTGGCGAAGCGATAGTCGATCGGCGACGTTCGTCGCCTCGGCGAAGCCAACCTCCTTCAAGCCGCGGGCAAAGCCCGCGGCGTTGGACACATAGGCTTCAACGGTCGCCGGATGCAGAAATCCGATCTTCGACATCCCCTGCGCCGCAACGCCGCGCGGCAGCGAAGCCACCGCACCGCAGACGAGGGAGAGGAAGGTCCGTCTTTCGAGTGTCAACCGCCGCCTCCGGAGCCCGGAGTGCGCTGCGATCAGATCGACACTCCGTCATTGCCGGCTTGACGATCGCACAAGAACGAAACCGGCTCCAGCGCAGCCGTCACAGGCTTCGCGCGATGCGGACACCATCGGTGTAGAAGCGGTCGTCCTTCGCCCCGCCGGTCCGCGCCGCGGAGCGCAGCTCGCTCGCGGAGTCCTCCCACGATCCGCCGCGCACCACGTGGCCCTTGCAATCGCCCGCGAGCCATGCCGATCCGTCGGTCGGGGCGGCCGCGGTGTAGTCGTCGTTCCAGCAGTCCTCGACCCATTCGGAGACGTTGCCCTGCATGTCGAAGAGGCCGAATGCGTTGGGCTGGAAACTGCCGACCGGCACGGTGCGCTGGCGGTTGACGTCGGACGGCCCCGCCCCGTCGGTGCTGGCGTCGTAGTTCGCCTTGGCGGCCGACAGACCGTCCGCATAAGGATAGGCCGCGACCGTTCCCGCCCGCGCGGCGTACTCCCACTCGGCTTCCGAGAGCAGCCGGTAGGTCTTGCCGGTCTTTGCGCTCAGCCACGCGGCATAGGCCTTGGCGTCCTCCCACGAGATGTTCATCGCGGGACTGGTGCCGCGGCCCCAGCCTTCGTCGCCCGGCCGATAGCCGCGGCAGCCGCCGGCGGCGACGCAGGCATCCCATTCGGCAAAGGTGATCTCGAACTTGCTCACCGCGAAGGGCGCCTCGATCCGCACGCGGTGCTGCGCCTCGCCGCCGAGCTCGGCCGCCGGCGCGCCCATGGTGAATTCACCGGCCGGAACCACGACCATCGTCGGGCAGTCCTCGCAATCCCGGAATTCGGTGAGCCCACGGAAGACGCGCCAGATCGCCGGCAGCGCGACAAGGCGCTGCTCCGGCGTCAGCGCATCGAGCGCGGTCCGCCCCGCGGTGACGAGCGCCGCCGTCTCGGTCTTGAGCTTGGCGATTTCCGCTTCGAGGTCGGACTGCGACAACGGCAGGCCTGTCCTGCGCGAAGCTTGCCGTCGCAGACGAGGGCGACGAGGATCGCCGGCACGTGGTTTTGCATCGGTCCTCGATGTCGGGGCTGGTCAGGGCTTGGTCAGGGCCGTCATCAGGGCTTGGGCTGCTCCACCACCATGTATTTCGCATGGCAGCTGTCGCAAGCCGCGCGCAATTGCGTGCCCAGCGGCTTGAAATGGTCGAGCGTGTCGGCCTGGCTCGCATCGAGCGCGGTCTTCGCCGCCGCCGCGGCGCGGTCGTAGAAATCGGCGAATTCCTTCCACACCGCGGGCGACGCGGTGGTGGGACGTGCATCCGGCGACGGCTGGGTCTGCGGCGGGAAAAGATGCGGAAACGCGGTCATCAGCGTGCTGATGCGGTCGGCATGGGCCTTGAGATCGTCGAGGGGAAACGTCTGGCCCGTGCCGGCGAGATCGATGTCGTGCATCTCCGAATCGACGCCGTCCATCACGATCTGGCGCGCCTGCACCACGTCGCCCGGCTTGTCGACACCGGTGAGACCCACACTCGGCCCCTGCCCTGCCGCCGGCAAAACCGCGGCAACCGCGACGGCGAGCAAGCAGCCGGCAATTGCGATTCTCATGGACTCTCTACCCAACACAGCGTTCGAAAGTAGCTCGCCCGGGCGGCAGTTTCTGTCAAGCCCGCGCTGTCAGACCGCTTGCGTCACTTGAGATAGCAGCGGATCACGTCGATGAGCTCGTCCGCCGCATCGGCCGTGGAACCGGGCTGCAGCGGCGGATTGACGAGATGCATGCGGATGTGATCCTCGATCACCTCGCCCATCAGGCCGTTGAGCGCGCCTCGCGCGGCGGTGATGAGCTGCAGCACGTCGGCGCAGCCGATGTTCTGTTCCAGTGCCCGCTCGACGGCCTCGACCTGGCCGCGGATGCGCCGCACGCGATTGAGGAGCTTGGTCTTCTCTCGGGGCGTCTGTTGCAACAAGGCAAAACTCCGGTGTCTTGGTGCATCCGTGCGGGCAACCGCCGCGGTCAGCCGCGGCGGTTCATCGGGCGGACTCGACGCTGGTGCCGCCCATGATCGTGCCGTCGGGCAGCGTGATCTCGACGAACTGGCCGCCGTTCGTTCCGTCACGGAGCGGATGAATGGTCAGTCTGACGGGCATGCCGGGGGTGAGCGTCTTCGGCCGCCAGCCCTGGCGCGCGAGCCCGTTGGGGCCGTTCATCTCGATCGCCCACTGCTCCGCGCGTCCCTTCCGGTCGACCGTCAGGATCACCCAGGCATGGGGATTGGTCCACTGGAACTCCTGCACGGTCCCCTGCAGGGTCACCTGCCGGTCGGCATCGAATCGCGCAAACGAATGATGCGCGAGCGCCGGCATCGCGCCGAGCAACACCGAGCCGAGCAACAGAACGCCGAGCAATGGAGCAACGCCGGCAAGACCGAGCGCCGGACGCTTCACGGGGTCGTCCATCAGACCTCCCTTCGCCCCTGAGGGCTTGCCGCATCCTGTCACTGCGACCTGACAGCGGCCTGTCCGGAAGCTGAAAGGAAGCTGAATTCGGCTCGCCGCGGCCAAGCCCAAAATAGGCTGGCCTTCGGCTTTGCGATGCCCTTATGGTTCCTGACACCACGGGAGGAACATCATCCGCATTCTGTTGGTCGAGGATAATCCGGATCTCTCTCGCCGCCTCACCGAAGGGTTGGTAGGCGCGGGTTTCGTCGTCGAGCACGCCGCCGACGGCAAGACCGGATACCGGCTCGGGCGCACGGAAGATTTCGACGCCGCGATTCTCGATCTCGGCCTTCCCGACATGCCCGGCGTCGAGCTCCTGAGGTCGTGGCGGCAGGCCGCGCGCGAGATGCCGGTGCTCGTCCTCTCGGCGCGCGGCAGCTGGGCGGAGAAGGTCGAAGGCCTCAACGCCGGCGCCGACGATTACATCACCAAGCCTTCGCACATCCAGGAGATCGTCGCGCGGTTGCGGGCGCTGATCCGCCGCTCGGCCGGAAAGTCCTCCTCGACGCTCGTGCACGACACGATCGAGCTCACGCCCTCGTCGGGCACGGTGACGGTCGGCGGCAAGCCGATTGAATTGACGGCGCAGGAATTCCGCATCCTGAATTACTTCATGCACCGCCGCGGCCACGTCATCTCGCAATCGCAACTGCTCGACCATCTCTATTCGCTCGGCACCGAGCGCGATCCCAACACCATCGAGGTCTACGTCGCGCGGCTGCGGCGCAAGCTCGGCCGCGACGTCATCAAGACGATGCGCGGCCTCGGATACCGGTTCGGATGAGCCCGAATTTTCTGCGCAGCCTGCGGGCGCGGCTCGTCATCGGCGCCGCGATCTGGATCGCGATCGGCATCTCCGCCGCCGGCATTTTCATCGCAGCGCTGTTCCGGCAATTCGCCAACGACCTCATGGAAAACGAGCTGCGCAAGCATCTCGATGAGCTCGTGATGCTCATCGACGTCGACGACGAAGGGTTTCCCCATCTCTACCGACCGCTCAGCGATCCCCGTTTCACCGAATTCGGCTCGGGCCTCGCCTGGCAGGTGACCCGGTCGGGAAAGGTCCTGATCAAATCGCTCTCGGCCAGTACCGAAGATGTTCCGGTCCCCGACGACCCGCTCCCGAACAACAACATGCGCAAGATCGTGCTTGCCGGCCCGCAGGGCTCGATCGTCACGTTCGAACGATTTCTGCTGCCCGACGGGAGCACGCAGCCGCCCTTGCGCATCCAGGTCGGTGCGGAATCCGCGGTCGTCGACCGCATGCTGCCGACCTTCACCGTGCCGCTCGCTCTGTCGCTCGTTCTCTTGGGCGTCCTCCTGATCGCCGCGGCGATCCTGCAGGTGCAGTTCGGCCTGCAGCCGATGACGCGGCTGCGGCGCGCGCTGGGCGCGATCGGCGCCGGCGAAGCGGCAAAGCTTCCCGGCGGATTTCCCTCCGAGGTGCAGCCGCTGGTCGACGACCTCAACAACCTCCTCGAGCTCAATGCGCAGATGGTGCTGCGCGCCCGCACCCAGGCCGGCAATCTCGCCCATGCCCTCAAGACGCCGCTCGCGGTGCTCACCGACGAGGCCTACCGGCTCGCCGACCGCGGCCAGGCCGATTCGGCGGACGTCATCCTGGCGCAGTCGCAGCGCATGCAGCGCCAGATCGACTACCAGATCGCGCGCGCCCGCGCCGCCGCCTCACGCTCGGTGCCCGGCGTCGTCGCGCCGGTCGCGCCGACGGTCGCCAACATCGTCGCCGCGATGCAGCGTCTCTACGCCGCCAAGAACCTCGCGATCGACGTCGATGTCGATGACGCCTGCGTCGCGCTGTGCGATCCGATGGACCTCAACGAGATCCTCGCCAACGTCATCGACAATGCCTGCAAATGGGCGACGCAGCGGATCGTCATCCGCTGCCGCGGGAGCGAGAGCGGCGACCGCGTCATCGTCACCGTCGACGACGACGGGCCGGGCCTGCCGGCGGAATCCCTCGACGTCGTCTTCAAGGTCGGCGAACGCCTGGACGAGCAGGTTCCGGGATCGGGCCTCGGGCTGGCGATCGTGCGCGATCTTGTCGAGCTCTATGGCGGCCACATCCGGTTGGAGAATCGCGCCGGCGGCGGCCTGCGGGCGACATTGGAGTTACCGCAGCGCGCCGGCGCCGGCGTAGCGCGATGGCGGCACCGGGCGAGTTGGGTCGAGCACGCGAGGTCTTGGCTGGAATTGCCTGGATGCAGCAAGCGGCGCCGACGCGCGCCGCTCCCTGACTTCCCCTAGAGCATGCTGTTTTCATACGGAAGCATATCCTGAGTTTTTGAGATAGTTTGCGCATTCGGCTGGGGAGAAGAGGTCGAGGATTTGTCCGACCTTTCGCCATGTGGCCTCGACGGTCCTCGGCTCGGCCATTCGCATGAGATGCTTGAGCTTGGCGAAGAGCTGCTCGATGGGGTTGAGGTCGGGGCTGTAGGGCGGCAGAAAGAGCATGTGGGCTCCCGCCTGGCGGACGGCGCGTCGCGCTGCCCGGCCTTTGTGGCTGCCGAGATTGTCGAGGATCACGACATCGCCTTTGGCGAGGGTCGGAGCCAGTATCTTCTCGACGTAGAGAGTGAAGAGTTCGCCGTTGATGGGGCCATCGATGACCCACGGGGCATCGACGCGATCGACCCGCAGGGCTGCGATGAAGGTGAGCGTCTTCCAGTGACCGTGAGGAACCCGCGCCGTCAGGCGCTGTCCCCGCGGTCCCCAGCCGCGCAGCGGTGCCATGTTGGTCTTGACCCAGGTCTCATCGAGGAAGACGAGCCGTTCCGGGTCGATGCGATGCTGATGAGTTTTCCATCGCTGCCGCTTGCGAGCGACGTCCGGCCTATCCTGCTCGGCCGGCAGAACGCTTTTTTTTGAAGCTCAGGCCTTCCGCCCGCACGAACACCCAAACCGCGCGGCGATCGGTCTTGATGCCACGCGCGGCCAGTTCCGCCGTCAGTCCTCGCGTCGTGAACGGCCCTGACCGGCAACGCTTTCGCAGCCAATCGGCCGATGCCCCGGACAGCATCCGCGGCTTGTGACCACCGATCTGACCGGGCGAAAGCGAACCGGTCTCCTGTTTGCGGCGACGCCATTTCGAGACGCAGGACGGGCTGATCCCCAATGCCTCACCAATCGAGCGGATCGTCTCGCCAGACTCGAACCGCGCAAGCGCTCGCTCCCGAAGATCTTCCGAATAAGGTCGCGTCATCCATGCCGGCCTCGTTCCCCAGCATGCATCTTGAATCACATCCAACCTGATTTGCGAATCCCGATTCCAAAAAAAGACAGCGTGCTCTAGCAATACGGGACGTGGCGGATCGGTTCAACGCGGTCGCTTTTAGTCTAGAACCGACGCCAATCCGGATCAGTACCAGTGGAAGTTCACGCCGGCACGGACGATATCGCCCGAGAATTTGGCAGTGGACGTCGACCCCACGACGACGGGACCAAGGGCCGCAGGATGCGTGCCGGAGGTCGTCACGAGTGAACCGTCGGCAAACGTCACGCTGCCCAAGTCGTAATGGAGATACTCGACCTTCGCGCTCCACTTTGATGCGAACATCCATTCCAGGCCGGCGCCGGCCGTCCATCCCACTCGCGTCTGCGAAAGTGACCCTGCTGCCGACGTATTGCCCTGGATGCACGTGAGGGGGAAGAATAAACAGTCGTTGTTGGATTGAGAAATCGCCGTGCTCGCCTTGACTCCACCATAGGCGAGGCCACCCGTGCCATACAAAAGGAAGCTCGGGGTGAACAGATAGCCGACCCGCCCGCGGACCGTGCCGAGATAATCGAGGTGGCTGGAGCTCGCAACCGACGTTGTCACCACCTCACCAGGAGCACCGGAAAAGGCGAAGGGACCGACCGGCTTGGCAACAGTTCCGCTGCCTTTGCCGCTGATACCCTGAATATCGGTTTCAAATCCAGCGAGCCACACCGGGGCCATTTGCCAATTGTACCCGATTTGACCGCCGCCGATGAAACCCGACCGGCCTCCCACGGGAACAATACCGGACGCGCCAGCGGCCGAGGCGGCCCCATAGCTGGCGGGCCCACCCACAAAATCCTGGGCTAGGGCAGAATTCACCGCCACCGAGTTGTTGTCGCTCCAGGTGCCGCCGGCGTTCAGACCGAGATAGAAGCCGCACCAAATGCAGACCGGAACTGGAATCGGAGCTTTGTAGACGGGCGCCGGCGCCATATCTGCCGCGACCGCTGGCAACGCCAGCAAGACGAGCGCAGCTGACGTCAAGAGAAATCTCTTCATCCCCCGGCCCTCCTAAGCAACCCCCGACGTTGTAGCTCAGCCGAGCAATAGTGTCAGTGACCCGAGCGCAACACCGCGAATTAATGCTTCCAGGGAACTTTAGACCAGGGGGCTAGCCGCGATTATGCGCGAGGCGTGAGATTGATGTGACGGCTGTGGCAGCAAAGGCGCGATTCACGTAGCAAATCGTTGTCGAGACAAGTTGCATCGCGTATCAGCCGAGCGCCACAGCCGCCATGACCGACGATACGCCGCTTCCCTTTGACCTGTCAGCTGTCCGGCGCAAGAAACTCACAGTGGATTTTGGTGGCGGCAACCAGTCCTCGAATGGCGGCCTGCTGCTCCTGCGGCGCGCCGAACGTAACATCGGCATTTGCCGGCGGCTCGCCGATGCGATGCCGGATCGCCGCGATGCGAGCCGCATCCGGCACGCGATGTTCGAAATGGTGATGGCGCGCGTCTGTGCGATCGCGTGCGGCCACGAGGATGCCATCGACCTCGACCGGCTGCGGCATGACCCGCTGATGAAGGTCGCGGTCGGGCGCTGTCCGCAGAGCGGCGCACCGCTGGCCTCGCAATCGACGATCAGCCGATTGGAGAATACGCCGCGCAAGACCGAGGCGGCGCGGCTCACCGCCGCTCTTGTCGATCAGGCCGGCGCAACAATAAGGCCACGCAAGCAGGAAATCCTCGACATCGACGACACGTTCTGCGCGGCGCATGGCGGTCAGCAACTTGCGTTCTGGAATGCCCATCACGACGAGCGCGGCTTCGCGTCGATGCACATCTATCATGTGGCGAGCGGCACCCCGGTGGTGACGATCCTGCGCCCGGCGCGCACCCCCAAAGGCACCGAGGTGCGGACCGTGGTCAAGCACGTGACTAAGCGCCTGAGGCGACATTGGCCGAATACCCGGATCGTCTGGCGCGGCGACAGTCACTACGGCCGGGTCGAGGCGATGGACTGGGCGGAGGACAACGACACCGATTACATCTTCGGCCTCGCCGGCAATGCTCCGCTCGACGTTCTTGTTGCAGAGGCCGCCGACAATCTGCGCTTTCATCATGCGATGAGCCGCAAGGCCAAGCTGCGCACCTTTGCGAGCTTCATGTACCAGGCCAGCAGCTGGAAGCGGCCGCGCAAGGTGGTGGCTCGGCTCGAATGCTCGCTGCAGCCGGTCGCCGGCGAGACCGGCATGCGCCAGGAGGTCGACATCCGCTACGTCGTCACCTCGCTCGAGGGCTCGGCACAGCACCTTTACGAGAACGTCTACTGCCAGCGTGGGCAGATGGAGAATCTGATCAAGCTGCACAAGACGCAGTTGGCGTCGGATCGCATGTCGTGTCACAGCGCGACCGCCAATCAGGTCCGGCTCGTTCTTCACACCGCCGCGTTTTGGCTAATGCACGGCGTCCGCACCGCGATCCCTCGCACCAACGCGCTTGCCTGCGGCGAGTTCGCGACGATCCGAGAGCGCCTGATCAAGATTGGCGCGCGCGTGATCGAGCACATTGCCCGCATCCGCGTCCAACTGCCAACGAGTTGTCCAGAGGCGACATTGTTCCGAACCGTTGCGCTCGGCCTCATGCGGTCAGGCCCATGAGCTGCGGGGCCGTGAGCCCCGACGAGCCGCCATCCAAGGCAGATCAACCCCAACGCGTCGCACAGCGAGTGGCCTCACACCGATCCAGCTGGTCGGATCGCTAGCGCGCGCCCGCTCAACAGACATACAAAAACGCGCCACGTGGTGCATGATTCAGGCTAGGGACGCGCCCGGAGCGGCGCTGTGCGAGATCCGAGAGCGGCCGATGCCAACGTGAACCCAATTGGGACCGATTGGGTTCTCTTAGGCGAGGGCCGCTCCGCGTCCGGTCTGGCACGATCGGCGGCCCGAAGGCCGCTCGCGCCGCCGATCAGTTGGCGTTGAGGCTCTGGATGGTCCAGACCGCCGGATCGGCATTTCCCACATTCGCAGTTGAAAGAACCGAGGCCGTGTTCGCGGTGCCGGTCATGAACCACATCGACACATTGCCGGAGCTGTCGTGCCAGAGAATGTCGGTGAAGCCGTCGAAGTTGTAGTCGCCGGTGGCGGCGACCGACGAGGTGAGAGGCACCGCGCCGAAGTTCGCAATCCCGAGGATCTGTGGCGGCAGGTTGTGAGTGGGGTCGCCGCCGCCGCCCATGAGCCAAATCGCCAAATTGCCGCTGGTGTCACGCCAGAGAATGTCGCCCCTGCCGTCGTTGTTGAAGTCTCCGGTTGCGACCACCGTCCAGTTGGTCGGCACATTGCCGATGCCGGTGGACTGCGGCAGGACAAGTTGGCCGAAGATGTACCAGATCGCCAAATTACCCATGTTGTCGCGCCAGAGGATGTCGCTGTTGCCGTCGCCGTTGAAGTCGGCGACGCCGACGACCTTCCAGTCGAGGGGCACGTTACCGAGGTTGAAGGTTGCGTTAACCATCCCACCGTTCATTTGCCACTCTGCCAGATTCCCACTGGTGTCTCGCCAGAGAATGTCGGCGCCCGTGGCGCGCCCTCCGAAGTTGCCGGTTCCGACCACCGTCCACTTCGGGTCTATCTTGCCGATAGACGCAGGCTTGATCGGGATCCCGTCAATGACCTGCGAGCCGTAAAGGAACCAGATCGAAGTGTTGCCAAGGTTGTCGCGCCACAGCAAGTCGGCTTTGCCGTCGCCGTTGAAATCGCGTTGTCCGACGATCTGCCAATTGGTGGGGACCGAGGAAACAGTGCCGGTGAGCGGCGCCGGCAAGACCTTCCCGCCGTTCATGCTCCACACCACCACGTTGCCGCTGGTGTCGCGCCACGCGATGTCGCTCAAGCCGTTGCCGTCGAAGTCGTGTGTCGAGTTGGGCGGATCGGGGTTGGGCGTGGTGGTGTTGATATTGTTCGGTCCTACCACCCCGCTCGTCGCCACGTTGTTACACCATGCGACATTTCTCGTGACGCCGGCACACGACACCGCCAGCGGCTTCATGTCGGGGAAGATCGGCCCTTGGGTGATTGTGAACTGGTACAGCCCTATGTCGCCCGCGACCAGCTTACCTTTGAGATCGGTCACCGACACAGTGCAGGGGTAAGTCGGCCAGAACTGGATGAACGGTGCGTTAGGATCTATCGGCCTGGTGTTGTTCAGGCTGCAAATGCCGAATTGCGACCATTGAGGTATCCCGTTTTGGCTGACAGACAAAGTTACGGTGACCCTGTTTCTGTTGTCCAACTGGTTCGGGTTGTCGAGCCCCGCGGTCCCTGCGAAGGCAAAGATAAGCCCGGTACCCTCGTATTGCTGGAAGCTGATCGCGTCATCCACGGAGAACGCATACGCAGCCATGCTCAGGTTGGGCGGATTTGGACCGTGAATAAATTGTACGTAGGGATTGAATTTCGGGTTCGGCTGCAAGGTATCGGTATAAACGCCAAGGAGGGTGTTGAAATTCACTCCGGGCGTATTGGCGAGGGCGTTGGCGGCCGCTCCGCAGCCGTCATTGAATGGCACCCAGCCATAGAGGTGCAGTATTTTCTGCGTGGGGAGTTGGGCATCGGGTATCGCTTTGCCGCATTTCGTGCCCCCATTAACAAAATTATCCAGATAGCTCTGATAGTTGTTATCTATGATGGTAAGGACCTGTCGATATGTCTGGCAGAGTTGGGAAGAATCGCCCCCCGTGCATTGCCTGTATAAATCGACCAAGTTCGTCACAGCGGGGCCGGATACCGCTGGAGTAAGGCCGCTGATAAGGCCGAAGTAAGATTGAAGAGCGTTGTAAGTCGCAGCGACGCGCGGATGGAGAGGATCGACGACGTTGTAAACCGGCCACCCTTTTTCGGTCGTGTTCACAAAATTGTTGAGGTTGGTTCTGAAGTCTTTGAAGCCTACAACCGATCCGATGTACGGGACCAGCCCGACGGGGATAGTGATCGCTTCCATTGCCACCGGCAAATAGACCTGATCCACGGAGGAGATGTTATATCCAACTATGTTTGTCTTCATGGGAAACGGCAAAATTCGTGACACGTTGGTAATCGCCGCGCCAAGTGTATATTCCGTCAACTGAATCTTATCTGTGTCCAGGAAATCGGGTATACCACCAGCCTGGTTAGCACCGATCTTGGCAAAGATCTGCGCTGGCGTACAGGCGGGCGGGGTGGTGCCTGTTGGGAAGACGCTCACACAAGGGCTGGTCGCTGCACCGCCAAAGGGCGCAACCAGGAACGCACGATCTTTTGTGTAGGCCGTCTCTACTTGCGTCTGAATGTCATAAAATACAACGCGACCGCCATTCCACCAATCGATGTAATTATTCGACCCCGCATCATTATTCCTGTTCACGTCCGGGTTCTGCACCATTTGCGTGTAAAATGGCACTGTGACCAACGCGGTGTAGCCCGGCGGGACTCCGATATCGTTATTTACGTACAGATGGAGGTTCGTACGCGGGTACACGAGCTTGACGTTGCCAACACTCGGGTCCGTGATCCCGAACTGGGCAATGAGCCAGTCATCGCGCGGCTGATCTCCCAACGCGATCACCGGATAGATCGTGGTGCCGGTGCCGTCTGTTGGAGAGTTATTGACGATCTTCATCGTCTTGCAAAGCGACGCGTCCTGCTGACAAATGGGAATCTGTGCTTGGGCAGTGTTCGCGCCGCCAAGCATCAGCAGCGCCAACAAGCCTGCTACCACAACACGCATCGGTCCCCTCCAGATTTGAAGCCCTAAGGCCAATTTTGTTCGATTGATCTCCAACGCGCCACCCCGGGTCGGATCTGTCGATTGCCCGAGTGCCACGACCTCTTCAGAGCACCAAGCCAGTAGGCTATCGAATATGGATTTTCGAGATTTTTTTTTGCTTTCTTGTCGCAAGCGAGAATAGCAGTCTGGCTAGAGCCCCACAAGTTCGGGTTCGCTCGACTCACCCGACTCGAACCGGCCTCCGAAGAGGCACACCCCGCGTGCATCGTCGCACCGTCGGTGGACTGGTCGCGGCGCAAGCGAACAAAAATTTAGACCAGCCGCGCCGGTCCCACCAGATGCGCGGCGGCAAAGCGTCCACGGCGATGGGCTGTGTCGTTGTCTTATGTCTGTCTACCTCGCCGTGATCCCTCGACGTTCCCTGCTTTCGTCACCACTCGCCACGACTGTCCGGTTGCGTCCCGACCGCTTCGCCTCGTAGAGCGCCGCATCGGCCTGCGCAAAGACCTGATCGGCTGTCGCGTTGCCTTCCGTGGCGGCCACACCAATACTGATCGTCGCACCTATCGATGTACCATCGATCGCGGCGGCTGTTTTCTGGAACGCCAGCCGCACACGCTCCGCTGCGTCACAGGCTTCCGGCAACCCCGTGTCCGGAAGCAGGCAAGCGAACTCCTCGCCGCCAAGTCGGAACACTCTGTCATGTTTGCGCAGTGTCGCTTCCGCCGTCTGAGCAGCGAGGACAATCACTTTATCGCCCAGCTGATGGCCAAAACGGTCGTTGATCGATTTGAAACGGTCAATGTCCAGGACCAATAACGCATAGGGAGGCATCGGACCTTCGCCATTCGTAGTAAGTGCCTGCATGTGTTCGTGATAGGCGCGACGGTTGTAGACGTTGGTCATGGCATCCCGCAGCGCCAGGCCGTAGTTCCGGGAAGACATTCGCTCTCGCGACAGGACGATCAAGAAAACGCTGACGAGCAGGACCAGTGTAACGGCCTCGAGATTGTAGACGACGACCGACCAGGTCTGAGTCGGCGCTGCGCCAAGCGGCGCGGGGAGGATGGACACAAACGGGATGCGCACCAGGTTCGAGACGCAAAACGTGGCGAACACCCAGAAGAGCACGCGGCGGGATCGGAGGTCTTCCGCTTCCCGGCTGCGCCAGAGTTCAAAGGCCGACAGGCCGGTGAACAATGCCACCAGACCCCGCCGGATCGAAGCATTGACCACGAGCCAATCCCCACTCTTCGTGAGAACCATCATCGAAAGTATGAGCCAAACGACGGTCGGCACGACCACGAGCAGGGGCGATGGCGGGCGTCCGCAGATCCTGCGAACCGCCTGCCAACCAAATCCATAGGCGAGCAGAATAAAAAAGACGCCGAGCCTGAGCGCCCAATCTCCGAGCTTGAGAGTCGGACTGACGAGAAGGGCTGCGCCGGCGGCGCCCATGAAAAACGGCAGGCTGAGCCAGAACAGCGTCGCAGGCCGCTCCTCTCGGGACCAAAAAAAGACGAACAGCCCGCCGACCAGCGCTATGAGCACCGCAGTGTATGAAATCAGGGTCGGGAGTATCGATGTGCATCGGCGTGAGCGATCCCTTTCCTACCGCACCTCCATATCATCCCTGCCCGGCCGCAAGACGCGCTGCCGCTGAGGGATGATCTGGATCGGTGCAGCGGGCCTGCACAGCCGACCAGAGCAGAGTCGAGCGGTCGCCGCGTGCGTGGCCACCACGGACGCGCTTTAGGCTACCCGCGCCGGCCCCACCAGATGTGCGCCACCAGCAGCACCGGGCTCGCCACGCCGAGCCAGGTGTGGACGTCGCCCGCGATGGCGCGCCCGCCTTCGGCGCCGAAGTAATAGAGGCCGAAGGCGGTGACGATCAGGATGGCGGCGACCGTCGCCATGACGATTCCGGTGGAGAGATTTTTCCGCGCCCGCCAGCCGAAGCGCATGTGGACCGGCACCAAGGCGCCGAGCACCATCAGGGTGATCATGGCGCTGCCGCCATGCGTCATCAGCAGCGTCGCGGCGACCTGCTGCCAAAGCTCGCCGTTCTCGCTGTCCTTGAGGCTGTCGGCGATCAGCCATACTGCCCCCGAGAGGAACAGCACCGCGAAGGTCGCGTAGATGGAATAACGGAAGGCTGGACTAAGCCGCAAGACGAACGCCACCCTGCCAGTCTGCGGTGATGTGGACGCCGTGTTCTGACACGAACAGCGCGCTCGCGCCATAATGCGCGAGCAGCGGCATCGCCGCCTCGCCCATGGCCATCACGATCTTGGTCAGCGCATCGGCGAGCATGCAACTTTGCGCACGCACCGTCGCCCCGAGAACGCCCGTGACCGGCGCCGCGGTGCGCGGATCGATCACCGCGCTCGCGGTCGGCGCAAGGGCTGCCGTCGGATCGAACCGGCCGCCGCTCGTCGCCAGCGCGGCGTTCGCGACCTCGACGAGGCACATCGCGCGGGTGGGATCGCGGGGATCGCGCACATGGATCATTTCGGGCAACGGGCCGAACACCGCAAGGTCGCCGCCGGCGTTGACGATGCCCTGCGTGATCCCACGGCTCCGCAGCACATCGACCGCGCGATCGACCGCGTAGCCTTTGGCGATCCCGCCGAGATCGATGCGAACACCGGCGTCGCGAAACCCGACTTGGCCATCGGAGAGAATGAAAATGCGTTCGCCGAGGCCCGCCGGACCCACGGGCATCGCGTCTCCATGCTGCGGCAGCAGGCCGAGAGCCTGCAGCACCGGCGCCACCGCGACATCGAACACGCCGTCCGACCTGCGATTGAGATCGACCGCTGTCGCGAGCACCGCGAACGTCCAGGGATGCACGGCCACCAGGCCGGAAGCAGCTTCGCGGTTGAGGCGGCTCACGTCACTGTCGTCGTCGTGAAAGCTCATCAGACGGTGCACCGTCTCGACGGCGTCGAACGCCGCATCGATTGCGGCTTCCGTTTCTTCGGACGATGCGGCGGTCGCCGCAATCTCCACGAACGTGCCGAGCAGCGGCCGGGCGCGGCGCACGCAGACATCGCCGGCAGGCGCACCGTCTCGCTGCGAGCGAGGCCATTCGCCCCTCGCCTCCCCGATCAAACCTGCTTCACCGGCATCCATGAGTCGGTTCGACGATCCTCCGCAGTACCGCTTCCCGATTCCGGCGCACCGCCTCAGTAAGTGGCCGAATTGACCGGCGGGGCGGGCTCCCAGAGCTTGAAGTTCACGCCGGCCCTGGCGAATGCCCCGCGGGTTTCGAAGGTCTTGCCGAGCAGAAAGCTCGCCGGTCTTGCCGGAGCGGAGGCGCTCGAGATCGAGATCGTGCCGAGGTCGTAGTATCCGCCCTCGGCCTTGACCGACCAGCGGTCGAGGAAGGCCCATTCGACGCCGCCGCCGAACGTCCATCCGTTCAAGACGCGGGATGTGTTGGAGGCATATTGAAAGTGGTCCGGAGCGGGCGGAACCGGAGCCGGGGTCAGCACGAAGTTGTAGGCCTGTGTGACGTCGACGCCGCCCATGGCGAGGCCGCCGGTCATGTAGACGAGGAGCCGGTCGAAGGCGACGCCGAAGCGGCCCCGCAACGTGCCGATCCAGGACACGCTTTCCGTCGCGCTGAAGTACCCCGGTCCGGTGTTCTCGGGAATCGGGGACGACGATGTGCGAACGGGCCGGGGATGTTCTCCGATGCCTTGAGGTTCACGCCCTGCATGTCGGCCTCGATGCCGAGCACGAGCTTGCCGGCCTGCCAGTTGTAACCGACCTGGCCGCCGCCGAAGAAGCCGTGGCTCGATCCCATCTGTCCGCCCTGAACAATGCTGCAGCCGGGGCCCTGCATCGCCCCGGTCGGGTCGAGGCAGAACGGATATCCGTTCTCCTCGAGCTGCAGCCAGCCGGCGTTGCCACCGACATAGAGGCCGGTCCAGCTGAACTCGGGTGGCGGCGGCGCCTTGGCATACGGAACCGGCATGTCGGCCGCCGCCGCGGCGGTAGCCATCAGCCCCAGGGCGAAGCCCGCAATGGCGAATCGTTTCATGAAAGTCCCCCCTTCGTAACGGGATGCATCGGGTGACGGATCCGGGCATCGCGCCCGTCGAATTACGAGTAAGCCGTGAAGCCGCCATGCTATCGCCCCTTCCCGCCATAGGTCGCGAGCACGCGCTTCACGCCTTCGGTGACGTGGAGCGACGACAGGGTCGCGCCGGAGATGTTGCGGATGTCGCTGCCGACATTCAGCGCGCTGCCGTTGCCCTTGCCGACGAATTGCCCGAGCCAACCGGACTCCCGAACCTCGCCGCCATAGGACTCGCGGTAAGTCAGGATATCGATCTTCTTCACCCTTCCGGAGGTGTCGAGCGCGACGGTGTAGTCGATGTAGAGGTGCTTGCCGATCACGTGATCGAGCACGACGAGGCCGAGCAACTGGCCTCCGGCCATCGCTTTCCAGGAGCGGCCGTCATAGTCGACGAAACTCGTCGCCGTCGGGAACGCCGCCTTTTGTGCCTGGGCGAGGCTCATATAGACGACCGCATAGGCCGGCGATGCCACCGCTGACAGCGCGGCCACAGGCAGGCTCCACCGCATCCAATCCGACATCTCGAACCTCGCAACTTCGGACCTCACGAACCGGCCGGTTGCCGGCGCGCGAGCCGCGGTTAGAAAAAGAAGCCGACACCGCCGAGCAGGGAATCCGACCGCGCCCCGAACGGATCGTCGTTGATGACCTTCTGCCACGTCACCTTCAGCACGATCTGGGGCGACGGGAACAGCGCAAAGCCCGCGTTGTGGAAGCGCGTCTGCCCGGCGCCAGTCGGCTGGTTGAGATCGGTTCCGGCGTATCCGGCGGTCTGGAAGTTCTGGAACGTATAGCGATAGAACGGCACCAGCTCCCAATTGCTGCTGAGGATGTTGCCGAGCGGCAGATGGTAGGCGAGCTCGGCCGAGTAGCCGTACATCGACTTGCCGACGTTGTTGGTCGGATCGCTGTCATTGTTGGCACGCAGGTTGGACGGACTGCCGAACGTCACGTAGACGTATTCGGCCCGCGCCTCCCACCCGGTGTCGGCGATGCGATAGCGGAACTCGCTGTCGAACATGGAGAGACTGGAGCGCCCGAGCAGCATGCCGGTGTCGGCATAGGCACCGCGCGGCGTCGTGTTGGGCGTGTAGTAACCGCTGGTGGTGCCGGCGAAGCCGGGAAGGAAGGGCAGCGAATAGGCGAGCTGCGCGGCGACGGCGATGTCGTTGCTGAGCTGCCGGAAGTCCCCGCGCACGGGCAGCGAGAAGCCGAGTGCCGAGGCGCCGTCGATGCCCGCGACATAGCCGCTCGGGAACGGCGGGACCGTATTGGCGTCGGTTCGCGTCGAGAAATCGCTGCCGAAGTCCTCGAGGCTGCTGCTCGCCTGGATCGTATAGGTGAGGCCCTCCGCGATCGTGCCGTAGATGCTCGTTGCCGGCGCCTTCCAGGTCGAGGGAATGAGGCCGTTGTAGAGCTCGGGCCGCATCACGCTGTAGAACTGCGTCGGCTCGTGGTGCTCGTTGATGTAGCCCATCGGGATCAGATCGATGCCCGGCGCGCGCCAGTTGAACTGGTCGATGATCTTGAAGTCGACCCACACCTGCTCGATCTCGGCGGTGCCATGGAGCTTGTCGTCACCGTCGAAGCCGGTGCCGGCGTGCTCGAACTCGATCTCTGCGTTGAAGATGATGTTTTCGGTGATCTGGTAGGTCGGCAGCAGCACCAGGCGATGGGCATCGAACCCGTTCTGCCACTGGCCCAAGGCGGCGGGGTTCTGCTGGAAGCCGAACGCCATCTCGCCATAGGCGCCGATGCTCAGGCCGGTCACCGGCGACGGCGCGATGCCAAGGAGACCCTTGTTCGCGGTCGCCGTCCCGGGGCCGTTCCAGGACGGGGTTTGCAATTGACCTGGCGCCGCAGCGGGCGCCGCCGGCTGACCATCGGCGGTCGCCGTGCCCGGCGCCGCCGGCGATGGCGGGCTGCGCGGGGATCGCCCAGTCCGGCGTGCCGGGCGGGGCAGACCTGGCCGGCTTTCCGGCGGGTGCACCGGGCGCCGCCGGCGCACCGGGAGCGCCAGCGGGTGTCGCCGGGGCAGCCCCTGGCTGGGTCGACGTGACCCAGTCCGGGGCACCAGCAGGCGCCGGCTTTCCGGGCTTGGCGGGAGTAGCCCCGGGCGTGCCGGGGGCACCGGGTGCGCCGGGGACCAGGCGTACCAGGAGCACCGGGCGTGCCCGGGGCAATCTTCTTATTGAGCTCGGCTTCCAGCGCCTTGATGCGCTGCTCCATCGCTTCGAATTTCTTGGTGACGTCGTCGGCGGACGCAGTGGACGGCGCCGAACCGGGCGGCGACGAGGTCTGCGCCGATGAAGGCTGCGATGAAGGCGGCTGTGACCCGGAGGGTTGCGTCGCCGAAGGTTGCGACGACGACGGCTGCGATGAGGAAGGTTGCGACAAGGGATTTTGCGCTGCCTTCGGCGACGAAGGCTGCGAGCCCGGCGTGGCCGCGCCTGGAGCCGGAGGCTTCACGCCGTCCTGCGCGAATGCCGTTCCGCCGCCCGTCACTGCCGTCGCCAGCAGAAGCGCGGCGAGCCTTGTGCGATGGCTGTTCGTGCGATGGCTGTTCGGCGAATACGCGCCACGTCCGAGCGCAATCACCGGTGTGCCCGGGCCGACCGGCCGAGCAACCTTCTCCGAGCGGTCCATCGACAACGGCCCGCGCAGCCTCAGAGTCCTGAAGCCCCCCATTTCGCCAGTCCCCGCATCATTTTCGGCAGGCACCCCACGTCCCAACGCCCGCCGTTCACGATTTCGAGGCATAGATCAAACCTGGGGAAAACTAAATACAGTCACCAGTAGAATCGATCTAAAGGCCTCCGATTACCAGGGGTTTTCGTTATTTTAATTGGACCAGTTCTAATCTACTTCCATTGTAATTAGTGTAATTCCAAAGTAGTCAGTTTAGAGCAATCCTAAACTATGCGGGAGCCGTTCGCGCGCTCCGTGACCGCGGAAAAAACCGCCCGCCCCCCGCCACTACGGGCGGCCCAACCTTCTGTGAATCAAGGTCGAATTTTCCCAAATCGCACGCACGGCCGAAGCGTCGCCAGCTTGGCGAATGGCGTCGACCTCGCGTCCTGGTGAACGCCGGGCCGATGCCCAGCGCTCCTGCTCAATTGGTCGGCATCGATGCCGCCCCGACGCAACCCCGCGACGAATTTCTTTGGGGACGCAAGCTCGCCGGAAGGTGACGGTCGGGCTCTCGCCGGCCGAAATCTGCTTGCGGGATGTTGCCGATCAGCAACCCTCTGGCATGGAATAGTCCTTTGCACGTCGCCGCGCGCATCGCCGCTGAGCGTTGAGTCGTCCTAGACCCTGCTGAGGTCAACGGACCATCCGACGTGTCTGCGAACACCGATGCCCGCGGTCGAGATCGTCGCCGATCCGCGCATCAGTTCATCGACGCGGCACCACGTCTTGACGTAACGGCGTCGAGCTCGATGATCGCCGCGCAGCGCTACTCACCTCGCCGCCGACATCTTCTCCAGCGCATCGACCAACGGCTTGATCGGCGCCGGGCCGGTGCCGTGGCCCCCTGCCCAGATGGTCGGCATGATGCCGATCTGCCGCAGCCCGGCGACGAACTCCTTGTGGGACGCGAGCTGGCCCGGGATGTCGCGGGTCGGGCTCCAGATGTCGACCGCCCAGCCGAAATCGGCGTCGGGAATATGGGCGATCAGCATGCCCTTGGCATGGGAGTTGTCGACCACGTAGAGGTCGATTTTGCGCTGGCCGTCGGTGAGCGTGAGCTTGTCCTTGACCTCGGTGAGGCCGACGGGGCGCGGCTGGCGCGCACAGCTCGTCGTTGCGGATACGGTTCGGCGCCTGCATCTGCTTCGCGAACATCTCGCGATCGCCGGGGCCGAACACGAGGTCCGCGCCCTTCGCGGCGAACACCCGCGCGCCGTTGACGTGATCCATATGGTGGTGGGTCAGCACGAGATACTTGAACGGCTTGCCGGGAAAGCGCCGCTCGGCCTCGGCGATCGTCAGGCGCGACATCTCGTTGCCGATCGGCGCGTCGAACGCGACGAGGTGGTCCTTCATCTCGACGACCATCGTGTTGTGGCTGCCGCCGGTGATGTGCCAGATGCCCGGCTTGATCTCGGTCCACACATTGCCGGAGACCAGCGCCGGATCGTAGGCGAGCTCGTCGGAATCGATGAACGAGCCCCAGTTGGCGCGGCGCAGCATCCACTGGATGTTGACCTCCGCCGGCGCCTTCTGCTTCGCCGCCGTCTCCGCGACGACCTTCGGGATGCGGAAGAGATCGTCGCCGAGCCGCGGATTGAGGACGATCTCGTCGACGTTGATGTGCTGCACCTCGTGGCCGTTGAGCGTGAACGACTGGTCGAACGCGAACTTGACGCCGCCGACATCGCGCCAGTCCGCGAGGATGAGATCGTAGTTGCTGTCGCCCCACACGCCGTCGGCATCGAGGGTGCGGATGCGCGCCGGCAGCCCGTCGGCGCCGAACAGCACGTACCAGGTGGCGTCGTCGCCCTTGTAGGACACGACCGAGAGCGCCTTGCCGTCGATCGTCTCGTCGGGGAGCGCGGCGAGCCGGTCCGCATGCCCCGCCATCTCGAGGAGGAGCCGCGGCGACTGGCGATGCAGCTCGCGCTGGTGCGCGATCACCCGCGACGCGCTCATGGTGTGGAGCGACGGCACCGTCTCCTTCGCCTGCTTCGAGAGCACGATGTTGTCCTCGCCGAGCACGTAGCCGGTGCCGCCGGCGAACACCTCCGAGTAGATGAAGGTGCGCACCATCGGCGCGACGCGGAAGCGCACCCAGTCGTAGCGGGCGCGGTTGCCGGCGATGTCCTCGGTCAGCGTGAAGCGCGCGGTGCCGCCGAGCCGCGTGTCGACGTCGGGCAGCAGGGTCTCCTGCGGATCCCAGTGCTTGTGCCGCGCGAAGATCGCAAGCGTCGAGATCGCCGCGAGCTTGTCGCGGCCGCCGAGCTTCTCGATCGCGGTCGCGACGACCGCCGCGGGCTCCGCCGCCCAGGCGGACTGACAGGCGAACAGACCTGCGGCCAGCATGATGCCGGCCGCGACACACACTCCAAGACGCATGATTTCCTCCCTGCTGCTCTCGCCAGTTCTCCCGATCTTCGCGGCACTGTCACGGCGCGGCACTATCACGGCCGGTGCGTCGAGAGGCTTCTGGTACGCCCGCGGGACTCGGCATAGCATATTCGCGCCGGCCATGCGGCCCGCCCGTCGTCTGATCGAAGCATCGACGGCGAGCGCGCCGACGCGGCCCAACAAGAATGCCCCCGGGAGCGAAAACCCCAACCGAGTGTGCCCATGACGAAATTTCCGCGCCGTCGATTTCCTGCAGCTTGCCGCGTCGGCAGCTGTACCCGCTCTCCCGCGCACCGCGATGGCCCAGGCCTATCCGTCGCGGCCGATCACCTTGATCGTGCCGTTCGCGGCCGGCGGCCCGACCGACGTCGCCGCCCGCATCGCCAGCGAGCACATGTCGCGCATCGCTCGGCCAGCAGGTCGTGGTGGAGAATGTCGTCGGCGCCGGCGGCACCGTCGGTTCGGCGCGCACCATGCGCGCTACGCTCCGGACGGCTACACCATCCAGATGGGCCACATGGGCACCCACGCGATCGCGGTGTCGCTCTATACCCATCTCGCCTACAAGCCCGAGACCGATTTCGAGCCGATCGGGGTCGTCTGCTCGCAGCCGCTGCTGATCACCGCCAGGAAAGATTTTCCGGCGAAGGACGTGGCTGAGTTCATCGCCTATGTGAAGGCGAATTCCGACAAGCTCAACCTCGCCCACACCGGCGTCGGCTCGATGTCGTTTACCTATGCGCTCGTCCTCAATACCGACCTCGACGCGAAGCCGACGCTCGTTCCGTTCGGCGGCAACGCGCCGGCCATGACCGCGCTGCTCGGCAGCCAGGTGGATTACTTCATGGGCACCATCTTGGACATCGCCTCCCAGTATGGGTCCGGCGCCGTGAAGGTCTATGCCTTCGGCGCGCGCGAACGTAATCCGACGTTGCCCAATGTCCCGACGACCCTCGAAGCCGGGTTGCCGAATCTCGACGCGGCGCCGTGGTGGGCGCTGTTCGCACCGAAGGCCACGCCGAAGCCGGTGCTCGACAGGCTCAGCGATGCCGTCGACAAGGCGCTCGACGACCCGAACACGCGAAAGCGCCTGCTCGAGCTCGGCGCCGTCATTCCGGACAAATCGCAGCGCGGCCAGCAGGCGCTCGCCGCGCTGGTGAAGAGCGACATCGCACGCTGGGGCCCGATCATGAAGGCAGCGAACGTGCGGGTCGACTGAGGAGGAATCGCCGGTTCCCACATTCTCGCAGTCGCGAGATGGCTCGATTCGACGGTGGATTGGGCGGTGGATTCGACGCCGGGACCGATTTCGCCGGGTCTTCATTGGCGCTACTCTTGCCCGATCTCGGTCGCCCAACTGGCCCGCGAGAAATCGTCAAAACGTCGTTGTCGTCGATGTAATCTGCGGCCCCCGAATCGAGGAGGAATGAACATGAAACGTATCGCTCTCGCCGTCGTGCTGTCCGTCTTCGCCCTGTCGCCCGCGCTCGCCCAGGACGCCGGCGCATCCTGCTCGACCAAGGCGGTCGGCTCGGACGGCAAGGCGCTCGCCGGCGCCGCGCTCAAGAGCTTCATGACGAAGTGCAAGAAGGACGCCTGCGAGCCGAAGGCGGTCGACAAGAACGGCAAGGCGCTCGCCGGGGCCGCGAAGGCAAGCTTCCTGAAGAAGTGCCAGGCTGACGCCTGAGCGCGATACGCCGAGCCCTATCGCCATGGTCGGGTTTCCGTTCGTCTACGCGCGTCTGCGTAGATATCCGATCGGCTGCGCCCTCCCTCTCCCCGCGTGCGGGGAGAGGGTCGGGGTGAGGGGGCGGTTTCGCGAGTTTGAGCGTCAGAGATGCTCTCTGAAGCTCGTCGCGGCCACCGCCGATCGCATCGCGACCGCGCTCTCCGCGGGCGCGTCTGAGCGTCAGAGGATGCTCTCTGATGCTCAGACTCGCCGGCGAGGCCCCCTCACCCGGATCGCTCGCGCGATCCGACCTCTCCCCGCACGCGGGGCGAGGTAGTTAATCCCGCGCGATCCGCTGCGGCGCGCCTTCGAGCTGCGCCCAGCGCATGAAGTCGACCAGCATCGGATCGACACGGATGTCGGCCGGGCGCAGCGGCCGCGCGAAGCTCAGCCCCGCCATGCTGCGCACCCGCGACAGCGCCACATAGACCTGGCCCGGCGCAAAGGCGCCGGAGCCGAGATCGATGCGCACGTCGTCGAGGGTGAGGCCCTGGGCCTTGTGGATCGTCACCGCCCAGGCGGGCATGAGGGGAATCTGCCGATAGGCGCCGACCACTTCGGTCTCGATGCGCCGCGTCTTCTCGTTCCACTGCTGCCGCACCTTTTCCCAGGCGACGGGCGAGACGAGGTGCTCGCCGCGCCCGCGGTCGAAGGCGACGGTCGCGCCGTCCTCGGAGAGCCCGTTCACCGTGCCGAGCGAACCGTTGACGAAGCGGCCGCCGGCGTCGTTCTTCACCGCCATCACCCGCGCACCGACCGCAAGCTCGATATGCTCCGGGACCGGCAGGCTCGACGGCGCGAGGGTGAACGCGCTCTCGATCTTCGCCGCAAAGCCCATGCGCGCGCCGCCGAGCGCCGCAAGGCCGCGCTTGTTGTAGCCCTCCGCGGCGGCGCGGGTCGCGGTCAACAGCAGCGGCGCGACGCCGTCGCGATGCGGCCCGACGCAGCGCCGGTTGAGCGTCTCGAGCGCAGCGTCGACGTCGTCCCCTGCCCGGATCGCGCCGAGCACGTCGACGAAGTCCTGCTCCTCCTGGCGCCACACCCGGTCGAGGGTCACGGTCCGCACCGGCAGGTCGGCGAGCGCATGGGCGTTGAAGGCGAACGGGCCGGAATAGCCCAGCGCCTCGAGCATCGGCCAATCGTCGGGCGCGATCACCGGCGGCAGCTGCAGGAAGTCGCCGACCATGACGACCTGGACGCCGCCGAACCGGCGCTGGTCGCCGCGCAGCTTGCGCAGCCGCGCATCCATGGCATCCATGAGGTCGGCGCGCACCATCGACACTTCGTCGACGATGAGCCGCTGCATTCTCTGATAGATGCCGCCGAACCGACCGGCGTCGGCGAGGTTCGCGGCATCGAGCACGTGCGGCTCGAACCGGAAGAAGGAATGGATGGTCTGCGCCTGGGCGTTGAGCGCGGCGATGCCGGTCGGCGCGACCGTCGCCTGCACCTCGCCGCCGGGACGCGCCTTGAGATATTGCACGAGCCGCGTCTTGCCGGTGCCGGCGCGGCCGATGATGAGGAGCGCCGGCACGCCGGCATCGACGGCGGCCAGCGCTTCGGCGACACCGGGAGAGGCCTCGTAGGCCTGGTCGGGCGCGAATGCCGCGGCCTGCGCCCGCGTCGCTGTCGCGCTGGGCCGAATTGGCCGAACCGTCGCGCTTTTGGCGGCGGCGAAGGTGGCTTCATGGGTGTCGGCTTTCTTTGCCACAGGCGAGCTCGCGATCTTCGTCATCATGGAAGCGGCTGCGGCCGCACGCGCGATCGAATAGCACGTCTGCCGTTGCGGACGCCCATCAGCTTGCCTTATTTGCGACGCATATGGCGCCGGGTGCGACGAACGCGGGGGCGGATCGTGCGCGGCATCCATCGATATCGATGGGCGTGGAGCTTTTCCTGCGCGCTCTGTTGGGTCGGCGCCAGCGTGTCCGTCGAGCCGGACAGCCATGCGCAATCGGTGCACTCGGATGAGCCGGCCCCGCCGGGCCGGACTTACGCCACCGGCGACTGGGGCGGGGTTCGGTCCTATCTCGAGGACCACGGCGTCACCGTAACGCTCTCCTATACCAACGATTTCCTCGCCAATGTCGGCGGCGGCATCAGGCCCGGCCAGATCGACCTCGGCGTGTTTCAGCCCCAACTCGACATCGATCTGCAGAAGCTTGCCGATTGGCAGGGAGGGCACATTCACGTCCACGGGCTCGTCACCCACGGCCCGTTCTTCAGCCAGACCTATCTCGGCAACATCCTCGCGGTCTCCAATCTCGAGGCGGGACCGGTCGCACGGCTCTACGCGCTCTGGTACGAGCAGAACGCACCCGACGACAAATGGTCCGTCCGCACCGGGCTGATGCTGGCGGACAGCCAGTTCGCGCAGAGCAAGACGGCCGCGAATTTCATCAACAACGGCATCAGCTGGCCGACCTTTCTCGCGGCGAACCTCCCCGCCTCCGGGCCCGCCTATCCCTTGCCCGCGCCGGGCGTGCGCGTACGCTTCAAGCCGCGCGACGATCTTGCGTTTCAAGCCGGTGTCTTCAGCGGCGATCCCACCGGCGGCGCCGGCTCGAACCTGCCGGAGCCGATCCCGGCCGGCACGGTCTTCAGCTTTCGCGGCGGTACGTTCATGATCGGCGAGGCGAGCTACCTGCCCAATCAGGGCAAAGACAATCAAGGCAGCATCGGTTGGGGACTTCCGGGCGCCTACCGGATCGGCGCCTGGTACCACACGAGCTCCGCCTTCGCCGATCAGCGCTACGACACCATCGGCCTCTCGCTCGCCAATCCGGCGTCGACGGGCATTCCGCTCAATCACACCGGGGACAGCGGTTTCTACGGCGTGATCGATCAGATGCTCTACCGCGTGCCCGGCACCGATGATCAGGGCATGTCCGCATTCGTTCGCGCGGGCGGCGCACCGAACGACCGCAACCTCATCAACTTCTATGGCGATGCCGGCCTCGTCTACAAAGGCCTGCTGCCGGGCCGTCCCGACGACACGATCGGCATCGCCACCGCCTACGCGCGGCTCGGCGAGAACGCGCGCGAGCTCGACGCCGACACCGCGACCTACACGAACTCGCTCTATCCGATCCGCGGCGGCGAAACGATGATCGAGCTGATGTATCAGGCCCAGCTCACCAAGTGGTGGACCTTGCAGCCGGACCTCCAATACATCATCCGGCCGGGCGGCGGCGTCCTCAACCCGGACGGCAGCCTTCGGCCCAACGCGTGGGTCGTCGGGCTTCGCACATCGCTGAATTTCTAGAGCGAACGGATCGTAGGGTCGCGCAAAGGCGCGCTAGCGCCGTGCCCACCGGTTCTCGGCGCGGCGAGTCGCCACACGTGGGCACGCTTCGCTTTGCCCGACCCTACAAGGGTCATCGCACTGCCGCAGCCGCTGCGACGTAGACCTGCGGCACCAGCGGCGCGAGGTCTTCCGAGATCATGCCGGGACCGGCGATGTCCGCGGCCTCGCCGTGGATCCACACGCCGGCGCAGGCCGCCTCGAAGGGCGGCATGCCCTGGGCGAGCAGGCCGGCGATGAGCCCGGCGAGCACGTCGCCGGTGCCGGCGGTCGCGAGCCAGGGCGGCGCATTGGCGTTGATGGCGGCGCGGCCGTCGGGCGCAGCGATCACGGTGTCCGGGCCCTTGAACACGACGACGGCGCCCGACTTGCGCGCCGCGGCGCGGGCGAGATCGGTCTTCGCCCCGCCGCCCGGCCGGTCGCTCGACCCGAGCGCTCCGCCGAACAGCCGGTGGAATTCGCCGGCATGGGGGGTGAGCACCGCACGCCCGTTGGCGGCGAGCGCCGCAAAGAGTGCGTCGCGAGCTCCGTCCTCGGCGAAGCTCGTGAGGCCGTCGGCGTCGACGACGGCGGCGCGCTCGCCGCCGAGCACGGCCAGCACCTTCTCCCGGGTGGCGGCGCCGACCCCGGCGCCCGGCCCGATCGCCACCGCATTGAACCGGCGGTCGGCGAGCATGAGATCGAGGTCGGGCGCGTCGTCGACCGCACGCACCATCACCGCAAGCTCGGCCGTCGCGTTGACGGCAAGCGCGTCGCGCGGCGAGGCGATGGTGACGAGACCGGCGCCGGCACGCAGCGCCGCCATCGCCGCAAGGCGCGCTGCACCGGTGTGGGACGCGCCGCCCGAGACCACGACGGCATGGCCGCGCCCGTATTTGTGTCCGGCGATGTCCGGCACCGGAAACTGGCTCGCGCCACAGGGCGGGGCAATTCTCGAACGTCATCGGGTCGATCGCGGCCAAGACCGAGGCCTTGATTCCGATGTCGGCGACGCGAACCGGGCCGCAATGAATTCGACCGGGAAGAAGGAGATGCCCCGGTTTCTTGCGAAAGAAGGTGATGCTCTCGGCCGCCTTCACCGCGGCTCCCATCACGGCACCGGTGGTGCCGTTGATGCCGCTCGCGAGATCGACCGCGACAACCGGGCAGCCGGCGGCGTTCATCGCCTCGACCGCGGCCAGCGCGGCCCCGGTGATCGGGCGATCGAGCCCGGCGCCGAACAAGCGCGTCGATGATGACCGCGGCGCCCGACACGTCGAGCGACGACGACACCTCGCCGTCCCAGCCGGCGGCCGCCCAGGCGGCATCGCCCTTGAGCCGGTCGCGCGCACCGACGAGGCAGACCCGCACGCGCATGCCGGCGGCGGCGAGATGGCGCGCGGCGACGAACCCGTCGCCGCCGTTATTGCCGGGGCCGGCGACGACCGCCACCCGGCTCCCCGGCGGATGGCGCCGCAGCACCGCGCGGGCGACGGCGGCGCCGGCCTTCTCCATGAGCGCGGTTCCCGGCGTTCCGGCCGCGATGGTCCGCCGGTCCGCCTGCGCCATCTCGTCGTTGGTGAGAAGCTCGATCATTGCATCCTTTGCGAAGGCTCGGCGGGCGATGCACGTCAAGCGAGCCATGCCCCACGCCTAAATCGTATTCATTCTCAGTGTCGGCGACCTCGCTTGCGCGCCCTTTGTGCAGTGTGGCACAATTTTAATCACACCCTTCCGGGGTGGGCGGCGAAGCGCCCTGCCATCGGCGGATAGTTGGCTGAGAAGCAAGGGCATTTGCCGCGTTCTCCGAGTTTGGCATGGACCCTGCTAACCCTTCGGCGCGCCCCCGATAGGTTCGTTTCGCGGGCGAAGGACAATCTGAAATGAAAAAAATCGAGGCGATTATCAAGCCGTTCAAACTCGACGAGGTGAAGGAGGCTCTTCAAGAGGTGGGGCTCCAGGGGATCACGGTCACGGAGGCCAAGGGGTTCGGGCGCCAGAAGGGTCATACCGAGCTTTATCGTGGTGCCGAGTACGTCGTCGATTTCCTGCCGAAGGTAAAAATCGAGATTGTGCTCAGCGACGAGATGGTTGAAAAGGCCGTCGATGCGATCCGCCGCGCCGCCCAGACGGGCCGGATTGGCGACGGAAAGATCTTCGTTTCCAAGATCGAGGAAGCGATCCGGATTCGAACCGGGGAATCCGGCCTGGACGCGATTTGACGATCAAGACGCCGGCGCGTCGAGCCGGTCTACGCTGGAGAGGAACTCATTCACATGACGACGGCCAAAGATGTCCTGAAGCTGATCAAGGACAACGACGTGAAGTACGCGGATTTCCGGTTCACCGATCCGCGCGGCAAGTGGCAGCACGTGACCTTCGACATCGGGATGATCGAGGAGGAAACGTTCTCGGAAGGCCAGATGTTCGACGGCTCCTCGATCGCCGGCTGGAAGGCGATCAACGAGTCCGACATGTGCCTGATGCCGGATCCCGCCTCGGCCACCATCGACCCGTTCTTTGCCGAGACGACGCTGGTGCTGGTGTGCGACGTGCTCGAGCCGACCACCGGCGAGCCCTATAACCGCGATCCCCGCGGCATCGCCCGCAAGGCCGAAGCCATGGTCAAGGCGATGGGCATCGGCGACACCGTCTATTTCGGCCCCGAGGCCGAGTTCTTCGTGTTCGACGACGTGCGCTATTCGGCCGAGCCCTACAACACCGGCTTCATGCTCGATCAGGTCGAGCTGCCGATCAATTCGTGGAAGGAATACGAGGGCGGCAACCTCGGCCACCGTATCCGCACCAAGGCCGGCTACTTCCCGGTGCCGCCGCAGGATTCCGTGCAGGACATGCGCTCCGAGATGCTCGCCTCGATGGCCAAGATGGGGGTCGTCGTCGAGAAGCACCACCACGAGGTGGCGTCCGCCCAGCACGAGCTCGGCATGAAGTTCGCGCCGATGGTGACGATGGCCGACCGGATGCAGATCTACAAATACTGCATCCATCAGGTCGCCAACATCTACGGCAAGACCGCGTGCTTCATGCCCAAGCCGATCTATGGCGACAACGGCTCGGGCATGCACGTCCATCAGTCGATCTGGAAGGACGGCAAGCCGGTGTTCGCCGGCAACAAGTATGCCGACCTCTCGGAGATCTGCCTGTCCTACATCGCCGGCATCATCAAGCACGCCAAGTCGATCAACGCCTTCACCAACCCGACCACCAACTCCTACAAGCGCCTGGTGCCGGGCTTCGAGGCGCCGGTGCTGCTCGCTTACTCCGCGCGCAACCGCTCGGCGTCGTGCCGTATTCCGTGGACCAACTCGCCCAAGGCCAAGCGCGTCGAGGTGCGCTTCCCCGATCCGCTCGCCAATCCCTATCTCGGCTTTGCCGCGATGCTGATGGCGGGCCTCGACGGGGTCAAGAACAAGCTCGATCCCGGCCCGGCCATGGACAAGGACCTCTACGACCTGCCGCCGGCCGAGCTCAAGCAGATCCCGACGGTGTGCGGCTCGCTGCGCGAGGCGCTCTCGAGCCTCGATGCCGACCGCGACTACCTCAAGGCCGGCGGCGTGTTCGACGACGACTTCATCGACAGCTACATCGACCTCAAGATGACCGAGGTCATCAAGTTCGAGCACACCCCGCATCCCGTCGAATACGAGATGTACTACTCGGGCTGACGCAACGGTTCCTCCCGGGATCGAGCAGCCGATCCTACCTTGCGGGCACCCTAGCGGTGCCCGCTTTTTTATGCGAATCGTCATTCCGCGCGCTCGTCGTCGGGGAGGCGTTGGCGCGAACCCGGAATCCAGACACGGCCACTGCACAGAGCGCTGCGATCGCGTTTCGCCGACGGCGCCCCGGAATGACGCTGTGCTGCGCTACGCCTTCGCGATCACCGACCGCCGATGATGCGACCGGCTGGGCAGCGTGTCGCCGGATGATCTTAAGGATACATCGGGCTCTTTGGCCCGCCGTAATAGCGCAACCTGACCGGCTGACTCGGAGCCGCCGCTTGCGATACCTTGACCACGACCGGCTTCGATTTTGCGGCATGGCTCGCGCCACTGCCGAGGCCAAGCACGAGAGCGCCTGCAACAAGTGTTGTTACGGCGACGACATAAGCTGTGGAATATTGCATCGATCCCTCTCCGCGAACCCGGCGATCAAGGATCGAAGGCGGAGGCGGAGAAAGTCGATATTCTTTTTCGCGGCGGAAAATATAGAATAAATATGTTTGGTGCCGCGCTTGAAACTCGGCGTCAGTCAGTCGCGCACAACCAGTAATCTTCACGCGCAACCCGCGACCGCAGACTGCTCAGCGGGAACTGAAACGAGATAGCTCTTTATATCGGCGCCGTAGACTTGATAGCCGCGCCATAGTTCTGGTGCGGCGCAGCCGAGCGCCGGCCGTCAGCGCGACTCCATCAATGCAAGACGCCGCCGCTTGGATCGCGGCGGCGCCCTGCCCGGCGTGGTATAGCGCGATCCCGCTGATCGACAGCAGGATCGCGCTCTTGCTTATTTGAGGTTCGCCGCAGCGGTCATGTCGACCGACAGCTTCGCGATGAAGCTCGCGCCGCACCAGCTCGAACCGGGAGCCGCGAACGGATTGATCGGCGTCGTCGCAATCCCGCTCGCGGTGTGATCGCTGGTGAAGGCGTTGCAGTCGCCTTTGTTCAGGTTGGTGTCGAAGTATCGCAGATCGAGCGTGAAGACCTTGTAGGTGAACCCGAGACCGGCGTCCCAGTTCGTATAGCTCTTGTAGGGAATGCCGGTCGGAAATGCGCCACCGCAGACGCCGGCAACCTGGGTGCAGTAGAACGAGTCGCTGGTGCCGAGAAACCAGTGACCCACGTCGGCGGAGATGAACACGCCGACGCCGGCCGGCAGCGGAGCATTCGGAACGATGTACTTGGCGGTCGCCGCCACGTAGGTGCCGTCGGCGCCGGAGTTGAGCACGGACGGCGAATAGAAGGCGCTGCCGCCGAAGGTGAGGTTGTCGTTCACCGTGTAGGTGGCCTTGCCGTAAACTTCCCAGAAGCTCACGTCGGCTTTCATGACGTTGCCGTTCGGCAGGGGGTTGGCACGACGCCCTGGTTGGCGCAGTCCGCCCCGCCGACCGCCGCAGATCGTTGAAGCACTGACCGCCGGGGTAGTAGTACTCCCAGAAGCCGAAATCCAAGGCGAGCTTGCCGAAGGTCGGTCGAATGCCGCCGTAGAAATCGATCTCGGCGGCAGCCCGATTGGGAAACGAGATGCTCTCGCCGGACACGCCCACATAGGCCTGCAGGGTGTCGGTGATGTTGTAGCGAGGCTCGAAGTACGCTGCGACCGACGGCTTGTGGTTCGACTGCGTAATGCCGCGGAAGTTGTAGTCGGACATCAGCGCCGATCCGAACGCGAAGTCCCACGGATTGGCCGCAGGCGCCGGCGCGGGCGCCTTTGTCACCAGCTTCATGTCCGCACCCCACGCGGCGACGGACGAGCAGGCAACGGCCAGCATCGCAGCACACGCAAATCTTCTTCATGATTCCCACCCCCAATGCGCCCTCGGAGCAACGCAGCACCGCGGACAACCACCGACCCATGCGCACATTACGGGGCTGAGGGGGCTAAGAGGCAAGGCTAAAAAATATTAAAAAGATATTTTATTAGGCAATTGCTCTATATATTTTTATATGCGTTGCACGAGTCGCAACGACCTCCCAGGCGCAAAATGCGCTCCGAGTATCAATCGGATATCACCCGGAGACCGGCTTGGCACGCGCCTTGATAAGCTCGGCGCGAGAGACCGCCGGTAAGGCGAAACTGCCGCCGGATTGGTCTCGATGCGCCCGCTCCGCGGGCGAACACAGGGGGCACCCATGAAATTTGTCATGGCTGTCATCAAGCCATTCAAGCTCGACGATGTCCGAAATGCGCTGACCAACGCCGGTGTGCACGGGCTGACCGTCACCGAGGCCAAGGGCTTCGGTCGCCAGAAGGGCCACACCGAGATCTACCGGGGTGCCGAATACACGGTGAACTTCCTGCCCAAGCTCAAGATCGAAGTCGCGGTGGCGTCGGACCAGGTCGACGCGGTGGTCGCGGCGATCATCAGCGCCGCGAAGACCGGTGAGGTCGGCGACGGCAAGATTTTCGTGATGTCGCTCGACCATGCCGTGCGCATCCGCACCGGCGAGACCGACGAGACGGCCCTCTAAGCACCGCAACAATACGGACAGGAGCAAACAACATGATCAGTAAACCGACCCGTGGGGGGCTTGCGGCTCTCATCCTCGGGCTTGTTGTCGCGGTGTTCTTCGCCGCCCAGTTTTTCGCGGCGATCGTCGGCCCATGCCCAGGCGCCGGCCGAGGCGCCCGCCGCAGCGGCACCGGCCGCGGAGACCCCGCCCGCCTGCGATGCCAAGACGCTCGAGAAATGCACGCCGAACTCCGGCGACACCGCCTGGATGCTCACCTCGGTGGCGCTCGTCCTGATGATGACCGTCCCCGGCCTCGGCCTGTTCTACGGCGGCATGGTGCGCAAGAAGAACGTCGGCGACACCGTGATGACGAGCTTCGCCATCACGTGTCTCATCACGATCATCTGGGTGGTCTGCACCTATTCGATGGCGTTCCGCGCCGGCACACCATTCATAGGCGGATTCGATCGCGCCTTCCTGCAAGGCATCCTGAGCGACATCTCGAAAGGCATCGGCAATCCGAACCCGCTGGCGCCGACGATTCCGGAGACCGTCTACATCTGCTTCCAGATGACGTTCGCGATCATCACCCCGGCGCTGATCGCCGGCGCCTTCGCCGAGCGCATGAAATTCTCGGCGATGCTGTGGTTCATCGGACTGTGGGCGATCTTCGTCTATGCGCCGGTCGCGCACTGGGTGTGGGGCCCGGACGGCTTCATGAATGCAGCGAACAGCGACGCCGCTTTCAAAGTGCTGGACTTCGCCGGCGGCACGGTGGTGCACGTCAATGCCGGCGTCGCCGGCCTGATGTGCGCACTCGATGCTCGGCAAGCGCAAGGACACCGGCCCCGGCCACAACATGGTGCTGACCTATATCGGCGCCTCGCTGCTGTGGGTCGGCTGGTTCGGCTTCAATGCCGGCTCCGCGGTGACCGCGGGCATGCAGGCCGGCATGGCGATGACCGTCACCCAGATCGCGACCGCGGCCGCCGCGCCTCGCCTGGATGTTCGTCGAATGGGCGCTGCGCGGCAAGCCGACGGTTATCGGCATCTGCTCCGGCGCGGTCGCCGGGCTCGTCGCCATCACGCCGGCCTCGGGCTTCGTCGGCCCGGCCGGCGCGCTCGCGATCGGCGCCATCGCCGGCATCGTCTGCTACTGGGGTTCGACCTGGCTCAAGCACATGTTCGGCTATGACGATGCGCTCGACTGCTTCGGCGTCCACGGCATCGGCGGCGCCGCCGGCGCCATCCTCACCGGCGTGTTCGCGGTCAGCGAATATGGCGGGACCGCGGGCCTTCTCGAAGGCAACGCCGCGCAGGTGGTCAATCAGCTCAAGGGCGTCGGCGTCGTCGTCGTCTACGACGCCGTCGTCTCGCTGATCATCCTCTGGCTGGTCAACGCCGTGATCGGCCTGCGCGTCACCCCCGACATCGAGCGCGAAGGCCTCGACATCGCCCTGCACGGCGAGGCCGTGCAGTAGGCGGCACCGCCCTTCCTGGATTCCGGGTTCGCGCTCACGCGCGCCCCGGAATGACGCCGATGCTGGTGCAGCGCGAACTAGCGCTACACCTTCGCGATCACCGCGACCGGGCCGCCGCCGGGCGGGCCCTGGTGCTCGGCGCCGCCGGAGACGAACACAGCGGGACAGCCGGTCAGGCCCGCGACGAGGCCGCCGACGGCGGCGCGGGCGTGGCGCGTCGCGGAGATGTCGGTGTCGTCGAGCATGATGTGACGCCAGCCCCGCAGCAGGCCGTCGGGCGAGGGATCGGCCTTCGCGAGCACGTTGACGATGCGCGAGGCGTCGATCGCTCCATCGGTGCCGGCGACGCCGGCGCGGGAGAGCGCCGACAGCACGGCAGAGCCGTCGATCGCATCCTGCATCACGTCGTGCGCGATCACCGTGTCGCCGGCCGCTTCGCGCGAGTTGCCGAGCACGATGACGATGTTGTTCTCGAGCTCGATCCCGGCCGATGCCGACGCGACGCCGGAGGCGAGCGACCAGTCGTTCAAGACGTCGTCGTCGGAGACCGGCGCCGCGATCTCGCCCATGGCGACGCCGACCCCGATCGCCGAGGCGCCGCGCGAATAGGCCATCGATTTATAGGCGATCTCGGTCACCGGGCGTGCCCGGCGCGAATCGCCGCCTGCATCCGCTCGGCGGTGAGCAGCGGGCACTTCACCTGCACCCAATGCACGTCCTCGATGCGTTCGATCTTCGCGTCCTGCCATGGCCTGCTTCACCGCGGCCGCCGTCGCCTCGATCTGGGCGGCGCGGCCGATCTCGTGCGGCTCGAAATCGCGCGTCGCCGCGATGCCGATGGCGAGCCTCGCTGCGCCGTTCGGCGCGCCCGCCGACGTCGGCGTCCGCGCGAAGATCGTCGCATGCGGGCTGAGCACGCCCTCGGTGCCGCCGGAGACCACCATGGCGATCCGCCGTTCGACCTCGGCCGGGGTCGCGCCGAGATACGGCGCGAGCGTCGCCGCGAGCGTCGCGCAGGTGTATTCGCGGGTGAAATCGTTGACGCCGCCATTGCCCTCGGTCTTGACGAGGATCGCGACGATCGTCGCCGGATCGAGTGCGCCCTTCTCGATCAGCGCCGTCATTTTCGAAACGTCCGCCGGTCCGGACATGGCGATGCGGAACGTATCGGTGCGATACGGCATGAATTGCTCCCTGCTTCTCTTGGGCCGGCGAGCCTATCACGCCCGCAAAAAGAAACGGGGGCCCGCCGGCCCCCGATCCGCACAAGCAAACCTCGTGACAGCTCAGCGCTTGGAGAACTGGAACGAGCGCCGCGCCTTCGCCTTGCCGTACTTCTTGCGCTCGACGACGCGGGAGTCGCGGGTGAGGAAGCCGCCGTGCTTGAGCACGCTGCGCAACTCCGGCTCGAAATTGGTCAGCGCCTTGGAGAGGCCGTGGCGCACCGCGCCGGCCTGGCCGGACAGGCCGCCGCCGGACACGCGGCAGATGACGTCGTACTGCCCGCCGCGGTTCGCGATGTTGAGCGGCTGCTGGATCATCATCCGCAGCACCGGCCGGGCGAAGTAGACCTCGAATTCGCGATCGTTGACGACGATCTTGCCGGCGCCGCGCTTGAGCCAGACGCGGGCGACCGCGTCCTTGCGCTTGCCGGTCGCGTAGGCGCGGCCGAGGGTGTCGAGCTTCTGCACGTATTTCGGCGCTTCCGGCGCCGCCGGCTTCAGGGCCGACAGTTGATCGAGCGACTGTATCGTCTCGGCCATGATCAGGCGCTCCTCACGTTCTTGCGGTTCATCGCGGCGATGTTCAGGGGTTCGGGGCTCTGGGCGGCATGGGGATGCTCCGGCCCCTTGTAGACGCGGAGATTGCCGAACTGGCGCCGGCCCAGCGGGCCGCGCGGCAGCATGCGCTGCACCGCCTTCTCGACCACACGCTCGGGAAAGCGGCCCTCGAGATAGAAGCGCGCCGTGCGCTCCTTGATGCCGCCGATGAAGCCGGTGTGGTGATAGTAGACCTTGTCGTTGAGCTTGCGGCCGGTGAGCACCACCTTCTCCGCATTGACGATGATGACATTGTCGCCGTCGTCGACATGGGGCGTGTAGGTGGCCTTGTGCTTGCCGCGCAGCCGCATGGCGACGATGGTGGCGAGCCGGCCGACGATGAGGCCGGTCCCGTCGATCACCACCCATTTTTTCTCGACTTCGGCGGGCTTGGCCGAAAACGTCTTCATGGGAAATCCCCTGGAATTACGAAACGGGCCTCAAGAGCCCGGAATTCGAAGGCGCTGATGTAGCGGACCGCGCGTACTGGGTCAACGTCGGACCGCGCCATTTTTATCAATGTTCGTATCAGCTTATAAAAATGGTACTATGATGCCGTCAGCTATGGCCGCGAACTGGAATGGAATAAGTCGCGGTCACATGGGCCACGATGTCGTCGCTTCCGGCCGAAGTCAGAGCCACCTCGCCCACTGCCAAGCGCTTGCCGAGCTTCATCAATTTCGCTTCGGCGAGGAGGTCGGCGCGGCCCGGCTTGCGCAGGAAGTTGATGTTGAGGCTCGTCGTGACGGCAAGCCCCACCGGGCCGATCGCGGCGAGGACCGCGACGTACATGGCGAAATCGGCGAGCGCCATCATGGTCGGGCCGGAGATGGTCCCGCCCGGACGGATGAAAGCCTCGCGCCACGCCTGGCGGACCCGCGCACCGCCGTGCCAGGCGTCCTCGATGGAAACGCCGCTGTCGCCATTGAACACCTGGGGAAATTCGGCCCGCAGATAGGTTTCGAGCTCGGCGACCGTGAGCGCGAGGCGGCACTTGGGCTTCATCGCATCTCCGTTCCGTCGCTACCGTAGGGTGGGCAAAGGCGCGTAGCGCCGTGCCCACGCGGACCGCATCACATCCGCATGGACAGCGTGGGCACGCGGAGCTCGTCATCGGACCAGCCAAAGGCCGGACCCGTTGGCTTTGCCCACCCTACGCTTCGTCGCCACGCGTCATCGCGCATCGGCTCTCGCATTTCCCTTGTGCGCGAGGCAAATGCTACACAAGTCTGCGCTAAGGGTGCGCCGCAAGATTCTGCGTCCCGACACCGCCGACGCCGTCGGAGAAGACCCGTGAACGCACCTTCCGTGATGACGGTCCCTTCCCTTGACGCCGTGCTGCTGCGCGAGACCCACGACGCCGTCGCGGTGCTCACGCTCAACCGGCCGGCGGCGCGCAACAGCCTTTCGCTCGAGATGCTGGAGGCGATGATCGCGGCGTTCGCCGCCATCGCCGCGGATCCCGCGATCCGCGCCGTGGTCATCGCCGCCAACGGCCCGGCGTTCTGCGCCGGCCACGACCTGAAGGAGCTCACCGCGCGCCGCGCTGACGCCGACGGTGGCCGCGCCTTCTTCGTCACGGTGTGGGAGCGCTGCCGCACCATGATGCAGGCGGTGCGAAGCCTGCCGAAGCCGGTGATCGCGGCCGTCCAGGGGGCGGCAAGTGCCGCCGGCTGCCAGCTCGCCGCGACCTGCGACCTCGCGGTCGCCTCGACCGCAGCGACCTTCGCCACCCCCGGCGTCAATATCGGCCTGTTCTGCTCCTCGCCGATGGTGGCGCTGTCGCGCAACGTCGCGCCCAAGCATGCGATGGAGATGCTGCTGACCGGCGACCCCGTCACCGCGGAGCACGCGCTCAGGATCGGGCTCGTCAACCGGGTCGCCGCCCCCGGCATGGAGCGCGAGGAAGCGATCGCACTTGCCCGCCACATCGCCTCGAAGTCTCCCGCCGCGATCCGGATCGGCAAGCCGGCATTCTATGCGCAGCTCGAGATGGATTTCGGCGAAGCGGCGGAGTTCGCGGCCGCGTCATGGTCGACAACATGCTCGAGAGACGATGCCGTCGAAGGCATCGGCGCCTTCATCGCCAAGCGGGCGCCGCACTGGCGCGCTCATGACGGTCCCCTCCCCGGTCGATCACGAGCACTACGACGACGGCTACATTCGCGGCATCCTCAACACCGTGAAGACCATCGCCATGGTCGGCGTGTCCGCCAACACGAGCCGGCCGAGCTATTTCGCCTTCAAATACCTCCTCGAACGCGGCTACCGCGATGATCCCGGTCAATCCCGGCCTCGCCGGGCAGGACCTGCTCGGACAGCGGGTCTATGCACGGCTCGGCGACATCCCCGAGCCGGTCGACATGGTCGACGTGTTTCGCGCGAGCCAATACGTGCCGGCGATCGTCGAGGAGATGCTCGCGATGCGGCCGGTGCCGCGCGTGCTGTGGATGCAGCTCGGCGTCCGCAACGACGAGGCCGCCGCGCGCGCCGAGGCGCACGGCATCAAGGTCATCATGAACCGCTGCCCGAAGATCGAATACGGACGCCTGTCGTCGGAGATTTCGTGGATGGGCGTCAACTCGCGCACGCTCAGCTCGAAGCGCGCGCAGCTCTCCGGCCGCGGCGTGCAGCGCCTTTCGCTCAACCGCGTCACGATGGCCGGCGGCGCGGCGGACGCCGCGATGCGAGGCGACTCGCCGGAGAAGAGCCGCCCTTGAGCGGGCCATGCCGCTCCGATAAAGCGCCGCGGCCTTCGCGCGACCTCGCGCGGACACAGCAAGGGATCAGCCATGACGCAAACGCACGCCGGGCTTCGCAACGCTCGCCGTCCACGCCGGCGCGCAGCCCGATCCGACGACCGGCGCGCGCGCGACGCCGATCTACCAGACCACGTCGTTCGTGTTCGACGACGTCGACCACGCGGCCTCGCTGTTCGGCCTGCAGGCGTTCGGCAACATCTACACCCGCATCGGCAACCCGACCAACGCGGTGCTGGAGGAGCGCGTCGCCGCGCTCGAAGGCGGCACGGCGGCGCTCGCGGTCGCCTCCGGCCACGCGGCGCAGGTGCTGGTCATGCACGCGCTGCTGCAGCCGGGCGACGAGTTCGTCGCCGTCGACGAAGCTCTATGGCGGCTCGATCAACCAGTTCAACCACTCCTTCAAGAGCTTCGGCTGGAACGTGGAATGGGCCGACCCCGACGACATCGGCCGGCTTCGAGCAGGCGGTGACGCCGAAGACCAAGGCGATCTTCGTCGAGTCGATCGCCAATCCCGGCGGCGTCGTCACCGACATCGAGGCGATCGCGGCGATCGCCACGCCGCGCCAGCGTGCCGCTCATCGTCGACAATACGCTGGCCACGCCCTATCTGTGCCGGCCGTTCGAGCACGGCGCCGACATCGTCGTCCATTCGGCGACCAAGTTTCTCGGCGGCCACGGCAATTCGATCGGCGGCGTGATCGTCGACGGCGGCACGTTCAACTGGTCGCGCGACGAGCGCTATCCGATGCTGTCGGCAAGCCGCGGCCGGAATATCAGGGCATGGTGCTGCACGAGACGTTCGGCAATTTCGCCTTCGCCATCGCCTGCCGGGTGCTCGGCCTGCGCGACCTCGGGCCGGCGATCTCGCCGTTCAACGCGTTCCTGATCCTGACCGGCATCGAGACGCTGCCGCTGCGCATGCAGCGCCATTGCGACAACACGCTCGCGGTCGCCGAGCTGGCTCGCCGGCCACGACAAGGTCGCCTGGGTGAGCTATGCCGGCCTTCCCGGCGACCGCTATCACGCGCTGCGCAAAGAAATACGTGCCGAAGGGCGCCGGCGCCGTGTTCACGTTCGGCCTCAAGGGCGGCTACGAGGCCGGCGTCAAGCTCGTGTCGAACGTGAAGCTGTTCTCGCACCTCGCCAATATCGGCGACACCCGCTCGCTGATCATCCATCCCGCCTCGACCACGCACCGCCAGCTCACCGACGCCGCAGAAGGTTCAGGCCGGCGCCGGGCCGGACGTGGTGCGGCTGTCGATCGGCATCGAGGACGTCGACGGACATCATCGCCGATCTCGAGCAGGCGCTGGCGGCGGTGTAGGTGAACGTCATTCCGGAGCGGTGCGCAGCACCGAACCCGGAATCCAGGTCTTTTACGCAAGAAATATGGATTTCGGGTTCCGCCTGCGGCGGCCCCGGAATCGCGCGTAAAATGCCGCGCGTCTGCGCTCAGGCCTTATGGCCGAACATCCGTTCCCAGATGCTCTTCTTCGGCGCCGGGGGAGCTGCATCGGCCGTGTGGGTGGTGCTTGGCGCGGCGCCAGCCGTCGGCGCCGCGGGGGCCGATCCGGCCGGCTCAGACTTCTTGACAACTTCCGCCGTCATCTCCTTGAAGCCGCTAACCTTCGCGAGCGTGGCCGGGCCTGCAAGACCGTCGGCATCGAGCCCGTTCTTGGCCTGGAAGTCGCGCAGCGCCTTCTGGGTTGCCGGGCCGAAGCGGCCGTCCGCTGTGACGCCGAGCGCCTGCTGAAGCTTCTTCACCGCCTCACCCACCGTGCCGGGGCTCAGAAGCACCAATTCATGGAGTTCCCATCTGTGTGAAGGTATCGGGACCGGCGATGCCGTCGGCCGCGAGCCCGTGCTTCTTCTGGTACTCCTTGAGCGCCGTTTCGGTCCCCGGACCGAAAATGCCGTCCGCCGTCACTCCGAGCTTAGCTTGAAGAACCTTGACGGGCTCGCCGGACAATCCGCGTTTCAAAATAGACATGGGTCGCCTCTCTTTGTCAGGGCGCGGGGTACGCCAGTTCTGGGATGCCTCGGCTCACCCGAGGACGGTCAGGGACCGAGCTGCTGCTCCAGCGTCCCGTTCGGGCTCAGCTTGTCGACCGTCGCCGGCAGATGCTGTGAGAGCTGGTTGAGGAGCTGGTCGACTGGGATGCCGAGCGACGTCCCGAGCTGGCGGATGGTGTCGTCGCCCAGCGCCTGACGGAGCTGATCGACCGAGATGGGCAGATTGGCGCCATTTCCGAGCCAGGACGAGACCTGCGGGCCGAGCCCGGATTTCTGCAGCTGATCGAGCAAGCCGCCGAGGCTGCCGAGGTTGGTGTTGCCGAGGACCTGCCCGAGGATGCCGCCCAGGCCGCCGCCGCCGGCCTGGCCCTGCTGGCCGGCCAAGCCCTTCAAGACGCCGCCGATGAGATCGCCGAAAATGCCGCTCATGAAACCCTCCGACCAACTGCACGGAGATATCGCGCACGTGTGACAGCGCGGTAACGCCATAGCACTTATCGACAGGCGATGTCACGGTGGAAAGAACGCGGAGGTTGGCCGCCGTGTGCCGTTCAATAGCCTGATGCGAGCCGCCGCGCCGGTACCAGGGCCGGCAGCGCGACCGCGAGGCTCGCATGAAGCGTCGCCACGGTGAGGACGACGAGCGCCATTGCCTGATGCAGCATGGCCAGTGCGAGCGGCGCCGCCGTCAGGAGCGTCGCGATGCCGAGCGCCGCCTGCGTACAGACGACGGCCGCGAGCACTGCCGCACCGATCCGCAACGTGGATCCCGCGATCGTGCGCCAGACATCGACGGCATGAAACAGCGCGACCGCGAGAAGTCCGTAGGCGACCATGCGATGATCGAACTGCACGGTGAGCGGGTTCTCGAAGAAATTCCGCCACGCCGGCTGGTCGAACAGCAGGCCCGGCGGAACGAGCGCCCCGTCGATCAGCGGCCAGGTGTTGTAGATCAGCCCGGCATGGAGGCCCGCGACCAGCGCACCGAGATAAATCTGCGCGATCATGAGCACGACGAGGCCCGCGGCGGTGACGCCGATCCGTCGCGGCACCGGCGGCTGCGGCGGTCGAGCGGCACAGCGGTCGGCGGTCAGCACCAGCGCCGCATAGATGAGGCAGGCGAGCGTCAAGTGGAACGCTAGCCGATATTGCGAGACGACGACGCGCTCCGTCAGTCCGGACGACACCATCCACCAGCCGACGGCGCCCTGGACCGCGCCGAGCGCAAAGATGCCGAGGAGCGCGCCGGCCAGCCGGCGGTCGATCAGGCCGCGCCACAGGAAGAACAGGAACGGCAGCAGGAACACCGCGCCGAGGAGGCGCCCGAGCAGCCGGTGGCTCCATTCCCACCAGAAGATGGTCTTGAACTCGTCGAGGCTCATGCCGCGATTGACGCGCTGGTACTGCGGGATGGTTTTGTATTTGTCGAACTCGACCTGCCACTGCGCTTGCGACAGCGGTGGCACCACCCCGGTGACCGGCTTCCATTCGACGATCGATAGACCGGACTGCGTCAGCCGCGTCGCCCCGCCCACCACCACCATGGCGAACACGAGCGCCGCAAGGCAGGCGATCCACAGGCGTATCAGACCGCGAGCATCGCCCGCGGGAACCGGCATCTTCATGATGGGCGACCCTATAGACCTCGGTCGGGCGCTGAGCAATATGGCCACTTGGATGGAGGTTTCATGCGGCCGCGCATTCGCAAGCTCATCGGGACCGTGGCGCTGCTCACCCTCGTCGTGGTGTGGTCGCTCCTCGCCATGGCACTCGCCCAGATCGTGCTGGTGCGCACGAACGGCGCGCTCGACTTCGTCTATTACGTGGTGGCGGGACTGGGATGGGTGCCGCTCGCCATGCTGCTGATCTCCTGGATGTCGCGCGGCGAGAGGCCGAACAACAACTCGTAGCCCGGATTGAGCAGCTAAACCGGTCGCTACGACGGCTGGACGCGCAGATTGCGTTCAGAGCGGTAGGCGACGAGCACGCTGAACGGCACCACGAACAGAACGAGCGTGCGGGCGACGCCACGCCAGGCCGCGAACCGCCGGGCATCGAAATACTTCATCTGAATGCGCAGACGGTCGTAAAGCTGGCGACGCCGGTTCTTCATCGAGACGCCGGCCATCGAGACCGAATAGTCCAGGAGGTATTCCGGGATGTTCACGAGGTCGAATTTCCCCGCCATCCGCCGCAACAGCTCGTAGTCCTCTGCCGCCGGATAGTCGCAGGAATAAAGGCCCGTCCGGCGCAGCGCCTCGCTCCTCACCATCCAGGTCGGATGCATGATGCAGCTGTTGGAGAACAACGCGTCGCGGATGGCGTCGGGGTCGCAGGGCGGCCTGAAGCGGTAGACAACCTCGTGGGTGTTCTCATCGAAGAAGAGCGCCCAGGCGCCGACCAGTGCGATCTCGGGATGGGCGCGCAGATATGCCGCCTGCTTGGCGAGCCGCTCGGGATGGCTGACGTCGTCGGCATCCATCATTGCGATGAACTCGTAAGGCCCGGCAAGCAACCGCTCCAGCCCGAAGTTCTTCGCCCCCGCAACGCCGAGGTTGCGCGGCGGACGGACGATCTCGACGCCCTCCCTCATCGGACCGAGGAACTCGGCGAGCGGCCTGCGGCTGGCGTCGTCGACGATCAGGAGGTCGAACGGCTCCGCGTTGCGGCCGAGACTGTCGAGCGCGCGGCGGATCGTCTTCTCCGCATTGTAGGCCGTCATCAAGACGGCAAGCTGCGGCGCCAATCGAAGTCTCCGTGAATATCCGGGTGCAATCGGCACGGCGGCGGGAAACGAACGGGGGTGCCCCCCTGAAGCGCGGCCGCACAACCTCGGAAATCGCCTGCAGAGTGCGTCGCTCGTCCCTCTTTCGCCGTCGCACACCATCGATTAATTCTTATTTGCGAAGCTCGCCCCGGCCGCGCGTTAACCATTTGGAAATCAATTCAATTTCCCGCATGAGCCTAGCCGTACTGCCGCCCTCGAGCCGGCTTGGCGCGACGAGCCCACGCGCAGCGCTCGCGCGCGTCCAAGTGTTTCGCGACCTCGCCGCAGCGGAACCGCTGTGGAACGGGCTCGCCGGGACCGACGCGCTCACTACCCCCTACCAGCGGTTCGAGTGGGCCGCCCAATGGTATCGCCATGTCGGGCTCACGCGGAAGTCCTCGCCGCTGATCGTCGTCGGCTTCGACGATGGCGACACGCCGCAGTTCGTCCTGCCGCTGATCCTCGAACGCCGCCACGGGGCGGGATCGCCTCCTACTTCGGCGGCAGCCACTCGAACCTGAACATGCCGGTGTTCACCGCGGCCGTCGCCGCCGAACTCACGCCGGATCGTTTGAACCGCATGCTCCGCGAAGTCGGCGCCGCGCACGGCGTCGACCTCTTCGCGCTCACCGGACAGCCGCCGGTGTGGCAGGGCGTGGCGAACCCGTTCGCCGCGCTGACGTTCCAGCGTTCGCCCGACGACGTCTATTTCGGAACGCTGTCTCCCGATCAGCCGACACCGCCGCGGCTGCCGTCGGGCCTGCGCAAGAAGGAGCGCCAGCTCACCCGCATGCCCGGATTCCGCTACGGCATCGCCACGACCGCCGCCGAGGTCGACCGGATCCTCGCGTTCTTCCGCGCCCACAAGGCGGTGCGTTTCGGCACCCAGGGCATTCACAACGTGTTCGAAGACAGTGGCGTGATGAACTTCATCGCCGACGCCTGCCATGACGGGCTCGCCGCAGGACAACCGGTCATCGAGCTGCATGCACTCGAGGCCGACGGCGACGTGCTCGCGATCATCGGCGGCATCGAGGACCGCACGCGTTTTTCGGTGATGTTCAACTCCATCACCACCAGTCCCCATGCGCGAAAGAGCCCCGGCATCATCCTCACCTGGCACGTCATCGCCAATTGCGCGGCGCGCGGGCTCATGACCTACGACCTCGGCGCCGGCCGCGCCGACTACAAGACGCATTTCTGTAAGAGCTCGGAGCTGCGGTTCGACAGCTACGTGCCGTGCTCGTTGCGCGGACACGCCTTGGCGGTGGCATTCCGCACCTCCAATGCCGTCAAGCGGCCGCTCAAGACCAACGACACGCTGATGAACGCCATCGCCGCGATCCGCCGCCGCGCACCGAACTAGCGGCTCACAGCGCCGCAGGGCGCGCGTCAGGCCGCGGCGAGATCGTGCGGCTCGCCCTCGCCGGCCGCGACCGGCGCCATCACGACGACATCGGCAAAGCCGGCGCCCGACATCAGGCCGACGGCAGCGGTCGTATCCTCCTGCGCGTCCGGCGCCGCGACGACGACCTCCGCGTGGCGCGATCGCGGCGAGCCGCAGGCCGCCATTGCGCAGATCGCCGCCGTCGAGGATGACGTGATCATAGGCCTTGGAGAGCGCGCCGATCATCGTCTGGAACCGGCGCGAATTGAGGATCGTGTCGATCCCGAGCTCCGGCCAGCCGAACGCGACGAGGTGGGCGCGCGAGGCTCTTGTCGCGGCGGATCACCTGTCCGAACGAGGCGGCGCCGCGCACGACTTCGACGATGCCCGCGGTGTCGCCCGGAAGCCCCAAGGCCTCGACGGCGGCGTCGCCGGAAACAAGGCCGACCAGCACCACCTTGGCGTCGGCCGCGAGCGCCCGCGATAGCGCCAGCGACGCCGGTATCGTCGCCGTGCTCGGGGTCGCACCGATCACCGCGACGCCACGGCCGAGCGAGGCGTTCGCGCGCAGCCGCTGCGCGACGTCGGCGATGGTCGCCGGGCGCGAGATCCGGCGGCACCGGCGGCGCTGCGGACGCCGCCATGACCGCGGGCTCGACATCGGCGGGGCGCACCATCGCCGCCCTCGCCCGCGAGGCGAGATCGACCCGCGGCTCGGGCCGCGGGGCGGCCGGCGATCACGCCCGCCCCGGAGGACGCGCGCAGCAGTTCTCCGGTCGCCACCAGGCCGCAGCACAGGATGAAGGTGATCAGCGTCGCCACCGACACGATCGGCACTTTCTTCGGGAAATAGGGCGTGTTCGACGCGATGGCGCCGGAGATGATCTTCGCGTCCGCCGGCACGGTGCCGATGGTCTCACGCGCCGTGGTTTCGCGGTACCTGGCGAGATAGGACTCGAGAAGGTCGCGCTGCGCCTTCGCCTCGCGCTCCAGCGCCCGCAGCTGGACGTCCTGCTCGCTCGTGGTGGCCGCCTGCTTCTTGACCATGTCGAGGTTCGCGCTCGACGCGTCGACCTTGGCGCTCGCGATGCGCGCCTCGTTCTCGAGCGTTCGGGCGAGCTTGTCGGCCTCCGCCCTGATCTGCTTGTCGAGGTCGCCGATCTGAGCCTTGAGCTCCATGATGCGGGGGTGGCGGTCGAGGAGCTGGGTCGACTGCTCGGCGAGTTGCGCGCGCAGCGCGCCGCGCTGCTCGGAGAGGCGCCGGATCAGCTCGGAATTGACGACGTCGGAAAGCTCGATGGTCTCGCCCCGGCGCAGCATGTCGCGGATGATCTTGGCGCGGGTCTCGGAGTCGGCCTTCAGGCCGCGCGCGACCGCCACCTGCGAGTTGATCTCGCCGAGCTGCTGGTTGTTGAGCGTCGTGTTGTTGGTGCCGACCAGCAGATTGGTGCGCGAGCGGAACGTCTCGGCCTTGGCTTCGGCATCGGCGACCCGGCGGCGCAGCTGCTCGATCTCGCCGGCGAGCCACTGGTTGGCGCCGCGGGCCTGATCCAGCCGCAGGTTCTGTTCCATGCGCAGATAGGTGCTGGCGATGGCATTGGTGATCTTGGCCGCCAGCATCGGGTCCCACGACTGGAACTCGATGACGATGACCCGGGACTTGTCGACGGAATAGGCGGTCAGGCGATCGTTCCAGGATTCGAGCACCCGCTCCTCGGGAGACATCGCCGCGTAGTCGCGGGCGATGCCGAGGATCGACAGGATGTGGTGGAGGATCGAGGTCTCGCGCAGGATCGGATCGAACTCCGGCAGGTCGCCGAGCTTGAGCTGCCTGATCACGTCGAGCGCGAGCTGCCGCGACAGCACGATCTGGACCTGGCTGGTCAGGGTTTCGGCATCGGCGGGCGGGCGGTCTGCATTGAGCGTCTTGTCCACCTCGGGACGCAGGAACGCGTTCTCGCGTCCGTCGTAGAGAATGCGCGCTTCCGACCGGTAGCGGGGCGTCACCATGTTGACGCCGATGGTGGTGAGCACGGCGACCAGGATGGTCGGCCACAGGATCCAGGATTTACGCCGCCACAGCGCAGCTGCGAGAGCCCGCAGGTCGAGGTCGCCGTCTTCCGCGACCGCTTCGGCTGCCATTCTCACCATCGTCGTTACTCCAACTCGACGTGCCGGCGCGCAGCCGTCTCGGTTCCCGGCTCGCAAAGTCCGGTTCCCGAGCCTGTCCAAGGTCCCCGGTTCGAGCTCCGGGCACCGGGTTTCCAGTCGAGGTTCCCAGGTCCGGGTTCCCATCCAGGGTGCCGCCGCTACCTATTGTCACTGTGCTACAATTATGGTTGCCGGGCGGTTAACCACGTCGCTGCAATGTCCCTGCCGGGGCCGCGCCATTAACGCTGTATTGCACAATACTCCGCTAATTGCTGCTACAAATAGCGCGGCGTTACTGCGGAGCGCTTACACTCCCGCCACGACCGCGCGGTCAGAAGACACCGGCAGGGAACTCGTCATGCACAGGCCGAATCGGCTGAAGATCGTCCACGTCGTGCGCTCTCCGATCGGCGGCATCTTTCGTCACATCATCGATCTCGTCGATGCCCAGACCAAGGCCGGCCACGACGTCGGCATCATCTGCGACTCCACCACCGGCGGCCGCTTCGAGGACGAGGTCATCGCGGCGGTCAGCCCGAAGCTCTCGCTCGGCGCCACGCGCTTTCCGATGCGGCGCAGCGTCGCGTTGAGCGACTTCGTGGCGGTGCGCCGGGTGCTCGAGCATCTCGGCAAGATCGTGCCGGACGTCCTGCATTGCCACGGCGCCAAGGGCGGCGCCTACGGGCGGCTGATCGCCGCATGGCTCGGCCGGCGCCGGCCGATCGCCAGCATCTATGCGCCCCATGGCGGCAGCCTGCATTACGACGAGAGCTCGCTCGAAGGCATGTTCTACTTCCGCATCGAGCGCATGCTGGAGCGGGTGACCGACGCCCTCGTCCATGTCAGCGCCTACGAGGCCGAGGTCTACCGCCAGAAGATCGGCATACCGCGGTGCCGCTCCGCGATCATCCGCAACGGGCTGCGCGACTCCGAGTTCACGCCGATCACCACGAAGAACGACGCCCGCGACCTCCTGTTTCTCGGCATGCTGCGCGACCTCAAGGGTGTCGACGTGTTCCTCGAGGCGATCGCCAAGCTCGAAGCCGGCGTACGGCCGCAAGCTTTCCGCCCATGTGGTCGGCCAGGCCGAGGAGCCCGGCCATTACGAGGCGCTCGCCTCGAACCTCGGGATCGCCGACCGCATCGCCTTTTCCGACGCCGATGCCGGCACGCGAGGCGTTCGCCACCGCCCGCATGATCGTCGTGCCGTCGCGGGCGGAATCGATGCCCTACGTGGTGCTGGAGGCGATCGCCGCCGGGATGCCGATCATCGCGACCGACGTCGGCGGCATTCCGGAAATCTTCGGCCCCGCCGCGGGCGCCCTGGTTCCGCCCGGCGATGCCGCGGCGCTCGCCGCCGCGATCGACGCTGCGCTCGCCGATCCGCGCCGCACCGACGCCGAAGCCATCGCCCGCCGCGCTTGGCTGCACCCGCGGTTCAACATCTCCACGATGCAGAACAAGGTCGAGGCGCTCTATCGCCTCATGCTCGAGAACAAGTACGCAGATGCCGCATAGCGGCCCGGTTCCTGCATCTGGTATCAGAACCTGTTATCAAAGTTGGTATCCAAGTGCCGGGGCGAACCGATGGCTCGATCGGAACCAAAGAAGATGAACTTCATCGGCAAGTCGACGGATCCTCGCAGGCTCCGCCGCCGCCACGGGAACTCAGCCCCCTCGCCCGGGCAGTTGCCGCCCAGCCGGTCGCCAACGCGATCTCGCCGGTGGTCCTGACCGGCGCGGTGCGGCTCTTCGAGTTCCTCATCGCCGTGGTCACCGGGGCTGCGACCTACGCGGCCTATCTCTTGCCCGGGAACGAGCAGGGGCTGGAGTACGGTTCCGCCATTCTCCTCGTCTCCGCCGCCGCGGTGCTCGCCTTCCAGGGCTTCGAGATCTACAGCATCACCGCCTTCCGCTCCCACATCCACCAGCTCACCCGGCTCGCGGTGGCGTGGACGCTGGTGTTCCTGGTGGCGTTCGCGATCTCGTTCTTCGGCAAGTTCGACGGCGTGTATTCGCGGGTCTGGGTCGCGAGCTGGTACATCACCGGCCTCGCCTGCCTGCTGGTCGGCCGGCTCGTCCTCACCGCGCTGGTGCGACAGTGGGCCCGCGAGGGGCGCCTCGTCCGCCGTGTCGTCATCGTCGGCGGCGGCCCGGAGGGCGAGTCGCTCATCCGCGCCCTCGAAAGCGAAGCCGATTCCGACGTGCGCATCTGCGGGGTGTTCGATGACCGCAGCGGCGAGCGCTCGCCGCCGATCGTCGCCGGCATCCCCAAGCTCGGAACCGTCGCGGACCTCGTCCGCTTCACCCGCCTGACCCGGGTCGATCTCGTGCTGGTGTCGCTGCCGCTCACCGCCGAGGAGCGGGTGCTGCAGATGGTGCGCAAGCTGTGGGTGCTGCCGGTCGACGTGCGGCTCGCCGCCCACATGAACCGGCTGCGGTTCCGCCCGCGCGCCTATTCCTACATCGGCAACGTCCCGGTCCTCGACATTTTCGACAAGCCGATCGCCGACTGGAACATGGTGATGAAGACGGTGTTCGACCGCGTGGTCGGGCTCCTGATCCTGATCCTGTTGTCGCCGGTGATGCTCATGACCGCGATCGCGGTGAAGCTCGACAGCCCCGGCCCGATCCTGTTCCGCCAGCGCCGCCTCGGCTTCAACAACGAGATCGTCGATATCTTCAAGTTCCGCTCGCTCTATCACGAGCATGCCGATCCCAATGCCCGGCAGGTCGTGACCAAGGGCGACTCGCGGGTGACCCGGGTCGGCCGCTTCATCCGCAAGACCTCGATCGACGAGCTGCCCCAGCTCTTCAACGTGCTGCGCGGGCGAGCTCTCCCTCGTCGGCCCCCGCCCCCACGCCATCGAGGCGCCGACCGCGAACCGGCTGTGGGAAGAGGTGGTGGACAGCTATTTCGCCCGCCACCGGGTCAAGCCCGGCCTCACCGGCTGGGCCCAGATCAACGGCTGGCGCGGCGAGCTCGACACGCAGGAAAAATTGCAGAACCGCGTCGAGTGCGACCTCTACTACATCGAGAACTGGTCGCTCGGTTTCGACCTCTACATCCTGTTTCGCACGCCGTTCGCACTGTTGCGCTCCGAGAACGCCTATTGACCACGCTTGCCGTCCGTTCCCCAAGGCTCGCCCACGCGCCCACGCTGACGCGCCTCCAGCGCGCACTGATGTGGCTCGTCGGCGTCTCCGGCGGCGTCGTGTTCATCGAGCCGGCGCCCTACGAGTTCATGGTGATCCTGGCGATGGTGGTGTTCGCGGCGATCGGCCTGTCGCTCCGCCTCACCCACCTGCCGCTGATCTTCCTCCTCATCGCTTACAACGCCGGCTACCTGATCGGGGTGCTGCCGGTGACGGACCTGCCGGACACCGTGCAGTGGACCGCGGTGTCGATGTTCATCTCCATCACCGCCCTGTTTTTCGCGCTCGCGCTGGTCGACGACACCGAGCGGCGGCTCGACCTCCTGCTCAAGGGATACCTCGCGATCGCCGTCATCGTCTCGATCTTCGGCATCATCACCTATTTCCACCTGCTTCCCGGCTCGGACACCTTCATTTTCGCCGGCCGCTCGCGCTCGACCTTCAAGGACCCCAACGTGCTCGGCGCCTTCCTGGTGCTGCCCGCGCTGCTCGCCGTGCAGAAGACCATGACCGGGCGGGTGGGCGATTTCTTCGCCGGGGCGGCGATGTCGCTCGTGCTGGTGATCGAGCTCCTGCTCGCGTTCTCGCGCGGCGCCTGGGCCGCCTTCGCGGTCGCCGTCGTGCTGATGCTGGCGTTCAGGTTCCTCACCGCCGCCGACCGGGCGCGAGCGCCGGCGCATCGTGCTGGTCGCTATCCTCGGTACCGTCGCGCTTGCCGCGATGCTGGCGGTGATCCTGTCGGTGCCGCAGGTGTCCGAGCTCTTCCAGGAGCGCGCGAGCTTCACCCAGGAGTATGACACCGGCCGGTTCGGCCGGTTCGGCCGCCACATCCTCGGCGCCGAGCTCGCGCTCGACCACCCCTGGGGCATCGGGCCGCTGCAGTTCTCGAAGTACTTCCCCGAAGATCCCCACAACTCGTTCCTCGACTCCTTCATGGCCGGCGGCTGGCTCAGCGGCACCGCCTATCTCGCGCTGATCCTGGTGACGCTCATCGTCGGGCTGCAGCACGTCTTCGTGCGCACGCCCTGGCGTACCGCCTATATCGCGGTCTACGCCACCTTCGCGGCCGAGACCGGCGAGAGCTACATCATCGACGTCCAGCACTGGCGCCACTACTTCATGCTCATCGGCGTGCTGTGGGGCTTGTTCGCGGCCGCGGCGGTCTATCGCCGGGCCCAGCGCAGCGAGCGCGCCTTGGTTTTGCGCGAGGCCTCGCCGACCCTGACGGCGCTTTCGCCGCGGACGCACCGCGCGGCTTGAGGGCGGGTTCCACGGTTCCAGGTCCTCGAAGATGACCGGCGCCATTCCGCCGCTCTGGGATGCGTTTTCGACTGCCGGTTCTGCCCCTTTTGCAGGGCTTTACCGGAACACCGGCGGAACAACAGTGTTTGGTATCCGGGTGGCAGTGGGGCGGCGGCTAGGGTCCGATCATGCGAATGGAGCCTAGCCGCCATTCCAGAGTGCCGGGAACGGATCACCGTGGACCGCTTTGACTAAGCTGAGCGCCCTCGAATGCGCTCGAGGCGGCCAGGTCACCCCCAAGTGCCCCACCCCCCAGGCTTGGCCGCCCCTCTTCCCTCTCCGCTCGCGCACCCTTTCCCTCGAGCCTCTTCGTCGCACCCGTGTGTGTGAACCCGTTCACCTTCGAGGTTCGCGACCCGGCCTAGGGTGGCATGAGCCATCACTGCAACATGCCGGGTCCGATGCAACGCTTGGTCCTTACCGTCTCGAACGGCGGACAAAAGGAGGTTCTGGAGTACGCCCTCGCGCCGAACCGGGGCGAGCATCCGCTCGCCTGCCTCGTCGGCTTGCGCGGTGCGGTCTTCCTGACCGGCTGCCGTATCCGCAGCGCGCGGGTGATCGAGAGCGACAGCGGCGCCGAATGGGTTGCGCCGTCGAACTTTCTCGAGAGCTTGAACCGGTCGCCCGCCTAGCCGGAAGAGCGCGGGCGTCTTTTGCTCGGCCCGAAGGCGGCCACGAAGAATGCCTCGCTGCGAAGCCGATGCCTCGGTTGCGCCGCCCTCCCCCAGTCACTATAGTCCGCCGCCATTCGGAGCGTAGCGCAGCCCGGTTAGCGCACCAGTCTGGGGGACTGGGGGTCCCGAGTTCAAATCTCGGCGCTCCGAC
>CAWCCG010000052.1:0-23285 GCA_963793985.1 uncultured Alphaproteobacteria bacterium
AGGTAGAGGAACACGACCGGCGTCGTGTAGAGCGTGAGCACCTGGCTGAGCGCGAGGCCGCCGACCATCGAATATCCGAGCGGTGGCGCATCTCCGAGCCGATGCCGTTGCCGAACATCATCGGCAGGCCGGCGAGCATCGCGGCCGCGGTCGTCATCAGGATCGGCCGGAACCGCAGCAGACACGCCTCGCGGATCGCCTCGAGCGGCGAGAGATTGCGCTCGCGCTGCGCCGCGATGGCGAAGTCGACCATCATGATCCCGTTCTTCTTGACGATGCCGATCAGGAGAATGATGCCGATGATGCCGATGACCGAGAGGTCCATGTCGCCGAGGCTCAGCGCGAGCAGCGCGCCGATGCCGGCCGACGGCAAGCGTCGAGAGAATGGTCAGCGGGTGGATGAAGCTCTCGTAGAGCATGCCGAGGATGATGTAGACGACGACGAGCGCCGCCGCGATCAGCGCCGGCTCGCTCGACAGCGACGACTGGAACGCCTGGGCGTTGCCCTGGAAGGTGCCGAGCACCGAATTGGGCATGCCGATGTCGCGCGCCGCCTTGGTGATGGCGTCGACCGCTTCGCCGAGCGCGACGCCGGCGCGCAGGTTGAAGGTCAGCGTCACCGCCGGGAACTGGCCCTGGTGATTGATCGACAGCGGACCGATCTTGTAGGAATCGGCATCGACCAGCGCGGACATCGGCACCGCGGCGCCGGTGAGCGGCGACTTTCACGTAGATATGGTCGAGCGATTCGAGGCTCGTCTGCATCTCCGGCAGGATTTCGAGGATGATCCAGTAGGTGTTGAGCTGGGTGAAGTACTGGGTGATCTGCCGCTGCCCGTAGGCGTCGTTGAGGGTGTCGTCGATCGCCTGGGCGGAAATCCCGAACCGCGAGGCCTGGTCGCGATTGATGGTGACCTTGAGCTGCGGCGCAGCGGCGAGCAGGTCGGTCGACACGTCGACGATCTCCGGCAGGGTGCGCATCTTGTCCATCAGCTTCTGCGACCATTCCGTCAGCTCGCTGATGTTGGGGTCCTGCAGGGTATATTGGAATGCGGCGCGGGCGGTGCGCCCGCCCACCGTGATGTCCTGTGCCGGCTGGAGATAGGTCGTCACGCCGGTCAGCTTGGCGAGCTCCGGCCGCAGGCGGTCGATCACCTGGGAAGCGCTGAGGCCACGCTCCTCCTTCGGCTTGAGGACGACGTCGAAGCGGCCGGTGTTGCCGGTCTGCGCGCTGTTCCCGGTCGTGCCGATCTGCGATCCGAACGCCTCGACTGCCGGATCGCGCAGGATGACCTCACCGACCTGGAGCTGCAGCCGCTTCATCTCCTCCGGCGAGATGCTCTGCGCCCCCTCGGAGATACCCTTGAGGAGGCCGATGTCCTGGATCGGGAAGAATCCCTTGGGCATGTACACGATCATCACCCCGGTAATGCCCATGGTGATGAAGAACACGGCGAGCGTGAACCCCTGGTGGCGGAGCGCCATGTCGAGGGTGCGCCGGTAGAACGACAGCATGGCGTCGAACACGGCCTCGATGGCGCGGTAGATCCGGCCGTGCTCGTGGGTCTCCGGCCGCATGAAGCGCGAGGCGAGCATCGGCGCGAGGGTGAGCGACACCAGGGCAGACACCGCGATCGAGGCGGTGACGGTCAGCGCGAACTCGCGGAACAGCCGCCCGATGATGCCGCCCATCAGGAGCAGCGGAATGAAGACGGCGATCAGCGACAGGCTGATCGACAGCACGGTGAAGCCGATCTCGCTCGAGCCCTTGAGCGCGGCCTCCATCGGCGCTTCGCCGTTCTCGATGTGGCGGTGGATGTTCTCGACGACCACGATGGCGTCGTCGACCACGAAACCGACCGCGATGGTGAGCGCCATCAGCGAGAGGTTGTCGAGGCTGAACCCGAGCACGTACATCACCGCGAACGAGCCGAGCAATGCCAGCGGCACCGTGACGCCGGGAATGACGGTCGCCCAGAAATTGCGCAGGAACAGCAGAATGACGAGCACCACGAGGACGATCGTCAGCATCAGCGTGAATTCGACGTCCTCGAGCGACGCGCGGATGGTGATGGTGCGGTCGAGCAGCGTGTCGACGGTGATCGCCGGGGGAATGTTGGCGGTGAGGCGCGGCAGGGCCTCCTTGATGAGATCGACGGTCTCGACGACGTTGGCGCCGGGCTGCTTGTAGACGACGAGCAGCACGCCCTGCTTGTTGTTCTGGTATCCGGCGACCGTGCGGTCGGAGGCGGCGGCGATCGCCCGGCCGACGTCACGGACCCGGATCGGGCCGCCGTTGCGGTAGGCGAGGATCTCGTCGTCGAAGATCTCGGCATCGACGATCTGATCGTTGGCGGCGATGGTGAAAGTCGTCTTTTCGGTGTTGACCACGCCTTTGGCCGCGATCGTCGTGGTGTTGACGAGGGTGTTTCGCACCTCTTCGAGCGTCAGTCCTGCGGACGCGAGCTTGGCCGGATCGACCTGGATCCTGATCGAGGGATGCTGCTCGCCGCCGATGCTCACCTGCGCGACCCCGTGCACCTGCGAGATCTGCTGCGCCATGAAATTGTCGGCGTAATCGTTGACGATGTAGATCGGCAGCACGTCGGACTGCACCGACAGCATCAGGATCGGCGAGTCGGCCGGGTTGATCTTCTTGTAGCTCGGCGGCGCCGTCATCTGGTGCGGCAGCACGCGGCCCGCCACCGTGATCGCCGCCTGGACGTCCTGCCCCGCCGAATCGATGTTGCGGCTGAGCTCGAACTGAATGACGATCGAAGTCGCGCCCAGCGTGCTCATCGAGGTCATCTGGCTGACCCCGGGGATCTGGCCGAATTGACGCTCCAGCGGCGCCGCGACCGATGCCGCCATCGTCTCCGCGCTCGCGCCCTGCAGGGTGGCGCTCACGGTGATGGTCGGAAAATCGACCTGCGGGAGGGGGGCGACGGGCAGAAACGGAAAAGCCACCAGTCCGACGAACCCGATGGCGGCCATCAACAGCGAGGTGGCGACCGGGCGTCGGATGAATGGCTCGGAGAGGTTCATGAGGCACGCGCCTGCTTGGCCACCACCGGTGACGGCATCGTCACCGTGACCTTGGAGTTCGGCCGCAGCTTGTATTGGCCGTTCACGACGACGCGGTCGCCTTCGGAAAGCCCGGAGGTGATGATGGTGCGGTCGCCGGTCGCCGGTCCCGACGTGATGGGACGGGCATGCGCCACGTCCTTGTCGTCGATCACCCAGGCGAAAATCCCGTCGGGTCCGCGCTGGATGGCGGTGGACGGCACCGTGAGGACATCGCGGCGCGTCTCGAGCGAGAGCCGCGCATTGACGAAGTCGCCGGGCCACAGCTCATCGTGCTCGTTGGGGAACATCGCCTTGAGCCGCATGGTGGCGCTCGACTGATCGACCATGTTGTCGATGAGCAGCAGCGTGCCCTTTGCGAGCTCCCGCTTGTTGTCCTGACTGACGGCGATGATTTCGACCGGACCGCGGGCCATCGCGTCGCGGACGTCGCCGAGAGAACGGGCCGACAGCGTGAACATCACCGCCGCCGGCTTGGTCAGCGTGAGCGTGGCGATCGCCTGGGAATCCGACGCATGCACGATGTTGCCGGGATCGATCAGGCGCACGCCCATGCGGCCGTCGCTCGGGGCGACGACCGACGTGTAGTCGAGCTGGGTCTGCGCGGTCTCGATCGCCGCCTTGTCGGCATCGATCGAAGCGATCAGCTGCTCGACCTTGGACTGCTGCTGGTCGACCACCTGCTGGGTCTGAAAGTTCTTGTCGACCAGGGTGCGCGAGCGCACGAGATCCTTCTGCGCCGAGACGAGCTGGGCCTCGTCCTGTGCCTTTCTCGGCCTTGGCCTGATCGAGCGCCGCCTGGTAGAGCCGCGGGTCGATCTTGGCGAGCACCGCACCCTTGCGGACCTGCTCGCCCTCCTTGAACAGGACCTGCTCGAGCTTGCCGTCGACCTGCGGGCGGATGCCGACGGTGAACGAGGCCTGCACCGTGCCGAGCCCGGTAAGGTAGATCGGCAGATCCTGCTTCGTGGTGAGCGCGACGGTGACGGGAACGGGCGCACCGCCGCCGCCCTGCTTGCCACCGGCACGTTCGGCGGGAGCATGGTCCACCGCGTACCATGCACCGACGGCAGCAACAGCGAGGACGAGGGTCGAAATGACGAAGACGCGCTTGCGGGCCACTTTTTGCTTTCCTTGAGCAAGTTCCCCCGTCGCATTTCCTGCGACGTCATGCGTATCGCTCCCACGTTAAATGTAACCGAAGCGCGACGGCGAACAAAGGTCAAACTTGACAGTTTGAGTAACCAGAACAGAAATTTACGGGAAATTTATGCCGGCGACCGATGGCTGAAATATCGAACCTCAACCCTCGGCGCTTTCTGATTCTTTTGTTAGTAATGATCGCGCCAGATAGTCGGGCTGGCTGCGCTGCGGTGACTTCCGCGCCTTGATGTTGCGCACCGCAGCAAAATCTTGATGCGAAGGCGCGGACGGTTTGGCCCCGTAGCTCAGCGGATAGAGCAACAGCCTTCTAAGCTGAAGGTCGGAGGTTCGAGTCCTCCCGGGGTCGCCACTTATTCCAACGAACGGCTGTGGGCTTTCCGACAAAAACCGGAACGCCCGTTCCCGGCAGGGATGTCTTGAGCGCGCTATCACACCCAAGCATCAACCGACGGCAGGCATCCCGCTGCGTCCTCCCGAACCCGTAGCCGAACGATTCTGAACGGCACCGCGTCCGGAGCGGTGTTCGGCCGAGCAGCGGAACCGGCCCTCCCCCGGGTGCAATCCCGCCACAATTGTCGCCTTAGGATTCAGTCGGGTGAGATGGAGGGGGACTTCAAATGACACAACAGCGAGACGAGGACGCGCAACGGCGGATACATCGCGTTGCCGTCGAAGATGCTCCGCCGACGGGTTCGCATCCGCCGTCTGAACGAGTGCCTCTTCCCTTTGAACGAATGCCACTGCATTCGGCGCGCCGCGCGAACGGAAATCGCTCCCGCGCCCGGCCCGACGTCTACGTGACATCTGCCCGCCGCTGGCGCGGGTAAGCGTGAGGCGCCGCGGGATCAGTACTTCCGCGGCGCAACAGCGGCTCGGCTCACACCGGGCCTTGCCGCGATGTGGCAGGCCCGCGGTGATCTCACTTTATCGGGACGTACTTGCGTAGCTTGTGGGCGCCGACATCGGCGGCATAGATGTTACCCATGGCATCGGCCGCGATCCCCGATGCCGAGGTGCCGCGATCGATGGCGCCCGGATCGGTCGGATCGGGAATAAAGGCGCGCAACGAACCATCGATGGCGTTGCCGACCACGATGCCACGCACCTCGCCCGGCTGCACGCGCGCCGACTCGTTGCGACGCGTCGCCTCATCGCGGAAAGCGGCGCCGACATAAATCGTGTCGTCCGGACCGATGAAGACCGAGCTTGGCTGGCCGAATTGCGTCCAGGTGGTGATGAGATTGCCGTCCTGGTCGAAAATCTGGATGCGGCTGTTACGGCGGTCGGCAACATAGACACGCCCGAGCGAGCCGCCGACGAAAATGTCGTGCGGATCCTCGAAGTCGCCGGGAGCCGACCCTTTGTGGCCCCAGGTCTTGATGAACTTGCCATCCTTGGAGAATTTGAGGATCCGGCCATTGTTCGACTTGTTCGGCGAATGCCCGTCGGAGACGAAAATGTCACCATTGGCCGCCACCGCGACCCCGGTCGGACGATCGAAGGTGTCGGTGCCGCTACCGCCGACCCCCATCTTGCCGAGCATCATCAAGACTTTGCCGTTCTGATCGAGCTTGAGGACTTCCTGCCCGAGCACATCGCCGGCAGCATTGCGCGCCGGCATGCCAAGCACGGTGTCCTTGTCATTGACATCGCTGACCCACAGATTGCCATCGTGATCCACGGTAAAGCCGTGCGGGTAGCCGAACATGCCGGCGCCGAAGCTCTTGAGCAGCTTGCCGGACGGATCAAATTGCAAGATTGGCGGATTGGCTTCGCCGCGCCCGATGCAGGTCGCGCTGCCGGGCGGCACGGTGTTGAAACAGCGATGGAAAATCCAGATGTTGCCGTCGCTGTGGACGTGCACGCGGATGACCTCGCCCCAGCGGCCGCCATTCATGTTCTGGGGTAGGGTCGGCCAGTCCTCCACAAGTCGATAAGGATTGGGGAGCTCGGTCGGCTTGGGATATTTCGGCTGCTGAGCCGATGCCGCTGTTGCCAAGCCGGTCGTCAGCAGCCCTGCCAAGCTGATGATTCCAAATCGCGCTGCAGACTTCATAAGCGAACCTCCCTATTTTTATTAGCCGCCGATTGTTGATCAGCCCGTCAAATCGGAAAGAGCCCCCGCGTGTCAACACCCCTCTTCGCTGATCTGCTTTCAAGACCCCGAAGCATCAACGCGCAAACACGTCGCTTTTCTGCGCCTTCGGAAGCCGGCGAGCCGCCTCTCCCGTCCCCGAAAAACATCTGCGCTCCTCACCGCCGCGCGCGGAGGCTCCAGACCAGCATCACCGCGGCGGCCGGCAGGAGAATGTAGGTGTAATACGCGCCGGGCGGCGGCACCGCCACGGAGAGCGGCTTCAAGGTCCCCGCCAGCAGGCGCAACAGCTGTTCGATGAAGATGATCGCGAGCATCAGCGGCGTCAGCATGCGGTAGCGCAGGATCGCGACCCAGTAGACGATCGCCAGCACAAGCTGACTGGCGCCCCATTGTGCGAAGACGGCGACGACATCCGCCCCGCTCCCCAACTCCAGCACGATGCCGGCGATGGAATGCGCACCGCCGTCCGGCGCCAGCAGATGGATGAGGCTCCGCACCGTGCTGATCGCCGCAACGGCGACGAGGAACCAGAAAGGCAAGCCCGACTGGCGGTCGTCAGCGTCTCCCCAGCGCGGCAGCAGCCTTGCGATTTGGAACGTCATGCCCGTCTCCGTCACGTCGTCGCCGGCCGGCTCATTCATCGTCCTGTCCTCACCAAATGAAGGAACTTGGTACGCATCGTGCATCAGGTTGCGTGAGGCAACGTCCGGTCAGGACGCCGGCAGCCTTCGGGCAACCCTCTTGCATTTGTGATTTCGCATGCTGGCGACGGAAAGCGGCCGAACCGCAATTAATGCTCTGAATCCGTTAAGCAAAACCCGCGGATCGCGACGATGAACGAGGAGGACGCCCCGATAGCGAGCGCGCAAACCTCGCCCGCCGGCGAACGCCGCGCGACGGGCGTCCCGCGGCAGCGAGCGCCCCGCCCGCGAACTCCCCCGCGAGGACATGCCGCGAAACAGCCGGACCCGCGACCGGCGCGTGCGCCGCGCCCGATCCGACGGGTGCCGAAGCCGCGGATGACGGGACTTCTCGACTCACCCGTCCGCAACCTCACCGTCGGCGTCATCTACACGATCGTCGTGATGGCCGCCGCCACCGTCGCCTACATGGCGGTCGGCTGGAGCTTCCGCGATGCCCTCTACATGGTGATCATCACGATCTACACGGTGGGTTTCGGCGAAGTCCGCCCGATCAACACGCCGGCGCTGAACGTCATCACCATCGCGCTGATCGTGCTCGGCTGCACCGGCATCATCTTCCTCACCGGCGCGCTGGTGCAGTTCATCACCCTCAGCCAGATCAACAAGGTCATGGGGCTCAAGCGCATGAACAATCAGATCGACCAGCTCAAGGGGCACGTCGTCGTCTGCGGCTTCGGCCGCCTCGGCACGGCGCTCGCGAAGACGCTGAGCGCGAGCAGCGCCGGGTTCGTCGTTCTCGAATACAACGAGGCCCGCGCCGAGGAGGCGCGCGCGCAGGGCTATCTGTGCATCCACGGCGACGCCACCGCCGAGGCCGCCCTGATCGCCGCCGGGATCATGCGGGCGCATGCGCTCGCCACCGTGCTCTCGAACGACGCGCTCAACGTCTTCATCACGCTGAGCGCCCGCGCGCTCAACCCCGACCTCTCGATCGTCGCCCGCGGCGAGCTGCTCGAGCACCGAGAGCAAGCTCATCCAGGCCGGCGCGGACAAGGTCGTGCTGCCGACCCATATCGGCGCCGAGCGCGCGGCGGAATTGCTGCTCTATCAGGAGTCCGCGCGCTTCATCGACGGCCTGGAGCGTTCGCACGGCTTCCAGCGGGTGCTGCACAATTTCGGCATGGAGCTCGAGGTGGTCACGGCGGCGCCGCAGAGCCCGGCCGTGTACATGACCGTCGCCGGCATCGAGCGGCAGGCCAAGGGTGCCTTCTTCATCGTCCAGATCAACCGCCGCGACGGCGACGTCCACACCGCACCGCCCGCCGACACCGTCATCGGCGAGGGCGACGGCGTGGTGCTGATCGGCCGTCCGAACCGCGCCTCGATCCTGACCTCGCTGTTCGAGGCCCAGCAACGCCTCGGCCCGCGAGGCTGATCGCAACAGCGGCAACCGGCGATCGCGCTCGAGCCCGCTCCGTAACCGGTGATGCCTATCGACATGTCACGAAAATGTGAGGTGCGTTCCGTAGTTTCTAACGCTGAACACACCTTCCTCACTCACATATCCAAGGACTGCCACTGCCGCACGCCTGGGAATGTGTGCGCTTGTGTCGCCTCCGCTAGTGCGACCAGCCCTGACCGGGTGGGCGCTACTTTGCGTCCCACTTTAAGAGGGGCGGACGCGATCCCTCATGTCTGCAAGGATGTCGACAATGCTTGACACGACTTATCCACATTCGCAATCGGGACTTCCAATCTCCTGTGATATCGAGGCGCAATCCGAGTACCCCCTCGGAAAGCCGATCACGGTCATGGGCACCCTTCACAATGCCGGATCTTCGGATATTTGGGTCTCAACTGGAACACTTTTCTGGACCCGAAAGGACAGGACTGTTTGCTGGTGACGCATGACGGCGAGACAGTGCCTTACACAGGCGTCAAGACCCCCCTGGGACGGCCGGATAAAGCTTCATATGTGCGGATCGCGGCGGGTGGGTCGGCGTCAAGGCAGATTGATATCAGCGGGACTTATGCCATCAGTGATCGAGGCGATTACCAACTGTCGTTCTACCTGCCTCTTCTGGGTTGTTCAGAGGTCGGCGGACAGGAACCGCCGCAAAGTGATAACCAGTACACTTTGACTATTGTCGAAAGCGAAAAAATCACGATCCGAATCGTCGACGACTCGTCGGCAAATGTAGTGCCAAAGCCCGTGGACGTGAATCGTGAAACACGCCCCCTCGGCGAGGGGTGGGCTTTCGGTGATTTCCCTGAGGTGCCCCTCCCACCAACTTTTGCAAAAGAGTTTTCCGAGCAAGAAAAAGAGGACTTCACTAAGGCATGGTTAAGGGCCTATAATTCGATCTTCAATGCAATGGCGCTTGTGAGTACTAACATCGACGCTACCACTGGGTACTCCGATTATTTCGACAGAAAATTTTCCTACGGCCGCCGGGAGGGTTGGGAAGCACGCAGGGCAACTGTACTAGAAACCTACAAGAAAATGCTGTCGTTCATGATAGACGCTCCAGCAGTAAACTTCACAAAGAACGATTCTCGTTGCCACTATGATTGGTCCGCCTTTGTAGACCATGATGCACCGAATAACATCAACCTCTGCAGCAATGCGTTCAGCGGCTGGTCGTTATGGGTGGACTATGGTGGCGGCGAAGTTGCGCGAGCGACTATTATAGTTCACGAGCTATCCCACGCCGCCGGGTTCACGGAGGACTACGGCTACTATTTCGTTGGCTACCTTGCGGAGAATTCGCCGGATATCGCGGTAAAGAACGCCGAGAGCTACGCATGCTTCGCAATGGAAACGCCCGCCGTTCCCGCGTCGCCGCCTTACGGTAAGATTGTTACCCTTCGTGCCGAGAACAAAAAGTACCTTAGTATCAAGCGAGACGGTTCGCTGGTAGCGGACCAGGAGAAGGTCAGCGATTCAGAGAAATTTCTCGTGGCCGACGCAGGTCGCTATTCGTTCGCGCTGAAAGAGGCCCTTGGCGATCGGTACGTTATGACGGACAAAGGGACCGGCTTATTGAACGCCACCGCGACGATGATTGGACAGGATCAGGCTTTCTATTGGGTTCCTTGGGGTTTTGGTCAGGCCCTCTTCCAGTCCTGCAGCAATTTGAAATACGTCGATTTCAAAACGAATTTCGATGGCACTGGTCTCGCCGAGCCGGCCATTCCATACACTAACGATGCCCGCGTCGGCTGGGGAGCATTCCGGGTTGCCGAAGTGAACACGGGTTATAGGAGAATTAAGGTTCTCAACTTGAAGAATAAATTCCTTGGCTACCTGGACATGAAAGACAGCGCCTATTGCGAAGCCGTATTGCAACAGGATGCAAAGATCGCCCATCGGTACCGATGGCATAGTGGGACAAAGCCCCACACGGGTCGGTTGGATCAAAAGACGGTACCAGACGACCGTTCGTTTACTTACGCAGCATCCAGCAATTATCCGTGCTGGGGTCTCGCTGACAACTGGATTTGGCTGTTCTGGGATGACAAGACCCAAACGATCTGGGACAGCAGCAACCCAAACGGTCGAACTCTGTGCTTCGTTGATGGTCGTGACCTTTGTTTCGGAGCTCCGGGCGAGTTCGCGGTGAAACTTGTCTTCGACTCTGACGACCCGGGGGTGAAGTAGCGCCGAGTTCCGCGGTTTGAACGCCCGGCCGGCGCCAGTGCCTGCTGTCGGCATACTGCTTGCCCCAGCCGGGATACCGGCACAGCACCCGGCTGGGGTATCTCATCATTCCGTTTCCCGACCTTGAGCCAATCCCCCGACGGGCCCGACCTGTAGGGCGCGGTCAGCCGCTTCGACACAATGCCCTCGAGGCCCATAACGCAGGCCTGCCGGAAGACGGTTTGGCCCCGTAGCTCAGCGGATAGAGCAACAGCCTTCTAAGCTGAAGGTCGGAGGTTCGAGGCCTCCCGGGGTCGCCACTTATTCCGACAAGTGGCTGCGGCCGTTCCGATGAAAACCGGAGCGGAGGTTCCGGGCCGGAGGCGCGTCGTGAGCGCGTCCGACGACGATCGCGCTGCGCCTCTCCAAGCTCGCCTCTTGCGACGTTGGAGCCGGCGGAGGACACGCTGCTCGAGCACCGAGAGCAAGCTCCTGCAGGCCGGCGCCGATAAGGTCGTGCTGCCGACCCATATCGGCGCCGAGCGCGCCGCCGAACTGTTGCTCTATCAGGAGTCGGCGCGCTTCATCGACGGGCTGGAGCGTTCGCATGGCTTCCAGCGGGTGCTGCACAATTTCGGCATCGAGCTCGAAGTGGTCACCGCCGCGCCGCAGAGCTCCGCCGTCTACATGACCGTCGCCGCGGTCGAGCGGCAGGCCAAGGGGGCCTTCTTCATCGTCCAGATCAACCGCCGCGACGGTGACGTCCACACCGCACCACCCGGCGACGCCGTGATCGGCGAGGGCGACGGCGTCGTGCTGATCGGCCGTCCCAACCGCGCCTCGATATTGACCTCGCTGTTCGAGGCGCAGCAGCGGCTTGGGCCACGCGGCTGAGGGAAAGCGACCACATTCGGCTGAGAACGGAAAGACTCGGTCGCCACTCCCAAAATTGGACGAGCCCTCTAGCGCAGGCCGGGCCGGAACGCCAATATGAGGAATGCTGTGGCGGGCGGTGGGCCTCAGGGAGAACCACCGTGCGCTGTGCTGCGGTCTGCTTCGTGTTCCTCGCGTTTTCACCCCAAGGGGGCGTAGCTCAGAGCGTACCCCCGCTGTCAGGATCGCAGCCTTCGACCGCGACCGGGGTGCCCCAAGCCCCGGTCGGTCACCGGCAGCCGACCCCTTCCGATCTGCCGCCTGCGGTCCAAAAAGAGGAAGAGCCGGGCGCAAAACCTTGGCCAGCCCCTCAGTCGCAAGCGCAGGCGCAGCCTCAGAGCCAGCCCAAATCTCAGACTCGATCCAACTCTCAGACGCAAGCCAAGTCTCAGACACAAGCCAAGTCTCAGACGCAATCCCGATCGCGACAGCAGTCCGCGCGCGTTCGCGGTGGCGGTGGCAATGGCGGCGGGCCGCCGGTGTTGCAGGTGGGACCGAGTTGTGAGGCTGCCGGGCGCGGAGCGGTCGTGCTGGGCCGCAACAAGGAAGCGTGCCTTGCCGACGAAAACGCGGCACTCACCACGCTCAAGCAGAACTGGGCCAAGTACGCCGCCGGCGACAAGACTTTGTGCATCGGCATGGAGTCCACCGGCGGGCCCGCGAGCTACGTCGAGCTGTTGTCCTGTCTCGAGGTCAACCGGGATGCCCACGCCATCCAAAGCGCTGACCCGCTCGAGGCGGACCTCACTCGCCCGGCGAGCACGACGACCGGCTCGGCGAGCATGGGCTCGGGGAGCGCCGACAGCCCGCGGCACCGGCGACGACGGTAGCGGTAGCGCGCGGGCCTTGTGTCCGGGCCCGCCAGCACCTCAATTCCGCGAGGATTGAGAGCTACGACAACGGACGCGCGGCGAGCGCGACCACCACGCCGACTGCAAGCGCCAGGAACGACAGCACGCCCATCACCGGGACCGGCGGCCGCGGTGCCGGCCTCCGGCTCATGTCCATGGCGGGTTGAGGCGGAGCGCCGCCTCCTGCATGCCCGGCGTGAGCACCGCTGGCCATCGCCATTTTCGGCCGCACCGTCATCATGCCGTGCTTCAAGTGGTTCGCCACCAGCCACCAGTTCATCGGATAGGCGACGATGAACCCGACGAGCAGCCCCATCGACATCACGAACCAGAACGCCGGCTTGAGCGGGTCGCCTGCCGTCGGGATGTTCGCCCGCAGCCACATCACGGTCGGGATCATGCCCGCCATGAGAAGATTCATCGACAAGAGCTCGGACGTGAACGTTTCGGCGAGCGCCCGGCGGTAGGAGCCGCCGGCCATGTCGCGCATGAACAGGGCCTGGAAGATCGTCCAGCCGAAGGCGAAGCCGAGGACGTATTCGAGCACGACCTCTTTGAGGCCGGCGATGCCGAACACGCTTCCGAGCACCGCTCCGGCAATGATGCCGACGCCGTCGCCGGCGACGCAATGCATCGTCGATCCGAGCACCTGCCGCCAGCGCGCGGCGACATATTGCTCGTGCAGCCCGGGCAGCGGCTCGCGGCAGCCGAGCACGTAGAGGAACGCGCCGACCACGCCGGTATAGGCCGTGAGCAGGATGAATCCCCATTTGAGGACGGGAGATTCCGGCGTGCTGCGGATGTCGATCGCCACGAAAACGAGCGCCACCGCGGTCTGCGCGAACCACAGCAGCATGACGCCGTCCAGCACCGAGCTCATCACCGCCCTCTTGGAACGATCGCCCCGCACGATATTCGCCGATTTCGCGACAGCTTGGCAGGCCTCGATGTCGGCCTGTTGAAATCGACGGAAACACACCACGGGAACGGACGCTGCGCGCTTTACGCCGCAGGCACCCGCCGCGGAATTGCCAAGCGCGGATTCGCCCTTATAGGGTTCCGAGCCTGCCGACGGCATTCGACGCTCGCGCGTGCGCACACACGCCGTGGCGCGGTCCGCCGGCCCACGAAACGCAGAAGGAGTGCCCATGATACGCGGCGTCGGTAACGCACGGCTGGTCGTGCTCGCCTCCATCGCTTTCATCCTTTCGTTCGCTGTCTGCGCGATGCCGTCGCCGCGCCGCGCGCCGCCGAGCTCGGCCCGGTGGTGGCCGCAGGCGGAGGTTCGCGGCGGCTTTGTCGGGCGGCTCAAGGTCGCGCCGGAGCACGGACCGGTCGGCACCCCCGTCACCGTGACCGGCGAAGGCCTGCCGCCGGGCGAGGACTTCGATCTCGCCTGGTCGACCGTGACCGGAAGCTGGAAGGTCACGACGGCGGAGTATTTCGGCCGCGCCTTCACGCCGGTCGCCTACCGGATCGCCGCCGTGAAGACCGACGCCGCCGGCCGCTTCACCGCGACCTTCGCGGCGCCCGACGACTTCGGCTTCCTGCACGACATCGTGCTGCAGCAGGGCGACCGCCTGCTCACGCAAGACGCCTTCAACGTCGACATGACGGTGAAGCTCCTCTCCGAGCGCGGGCCGCCCGGCTCCCCGATCGAGATCGAGGTGCATGGCTACGGCTACCGCGAGCTCGAGGACAGCTGGGTCCTGCTCTACGACAACCGCTACACCGGCTGGATGTCGGCGGTGACCACGGCGGGCAGCGCGCGGGTGACGATCCCCGCGACCGGCGGCCCCGGCCGCCATGTGCTCGAGGTCATCCACTCCGACTTCACCTTCCCCTACCGCAACAAGCAGCAGTCGCCCTCCCCCGACCGGCCGCAGTTCAAGCTCGTCTACACGGTGACGCCGGGGCCCGCGGTGCTGCCGCCGGCGCCGGCGACGCAGGTGCAGGCCCACGTCGAACGGCTGCCCGACCCGGGCGAGCTCGTCGCGGTGCCGCGATTCTGCGGGCGTCGGCGAGCCGGTGGTGGTGAGCGGCAACGGCTTCCCCGCCGGCAAGCCGGTCGCGCTGAAATGGTGGACGCTCACCGGCAACCGCATGACCGGCCGCGGCTGGGAGGAAAACGCGCGGGTGATCGCGGAAGTCGGTGCCGGATGCCGCGGGCCACGTCGAATTCCGCTTCAAGGCGCCCGACGATCTCGGCGGCGCCCACGGGCTTGCCGCCGAGGCCGGCGGCGTGACCAGGACCGGGACGTTCTGGATCGCGCCGACGGCGTTTCCCCTCGACGTCGCCCGCGGTCCGGTCGGCACCACCTTCAAGGTTCATCTCAAGGGCGTCGGGTGGAGCGAGACCGCCAACATCTACACCCTCGTCTACGACAACGGCCTCTCCGGCTACGCCTGCGGCTTCAACAGCCAGGGCGACGTCGAGATCATCATGCAGGCGACCGGCGAGCCGGGCTGGCATTTCATCGATCTCTACCCCGCGATCTACAAGGGCAAGGAGACGCGGCCGATCAACTACCGCCTGCCCCAGCTCACCGGCGAGCGCGACCATCCGGGCGAGGATTTGCCTGCATTCCACTTCGCCTTCGAGGTGACGCCCGATCCGCCGGAAGGCATTTCGGAATAAGCGCGAGAGCTATTGCGTAATCGACGGCTCGACCGAGACCGGGCAGGACACCGAGTTGGCGATGAAGCACTTCGCGTGAGCGTCGCGGTGCAGCGCCGTCGCCTTCGCCGGGTCCGAACCCGCGGCAATGCGCACCGCCGGATGGAGCACGATGCTCGCGAAACGGCCGCTGCCGTCGGCCTCCTCGACCATCGTTCCGACCGGCTCGTCGCGGTAGGCCAGAACGACGACGCCGGCGTCGGCGCACAGGTGCAGATACCAGAGCTTGTGACAGGCCGAGACGGCGGCGACGAACAGGTCCTCGGGATTCCATCTCGTGGCATCGCCGCGGAAGGCCGGATCGGATGATCCGAGAATGTCGGCCTTGCCCGGCGAGCGGATCACATGCGCGCGCTCATAGGCGCGGTAGTCCGACGTGCCGCTGCCGACGTTGCCGGTCCATTCCACCACCGGCCGGTAGACATGGGTGCGATGCGCCATGCGTCCTCTCCGTTCCTCGCGGCCGCAGATCAGAACCGCGGCACGAAGCCCTCGCCCGTCGCCTCGATGCGGCCGGCGAACGGCGCGCCGACGTGGCCCGGGCACGCCAGCGCCCCGGTCGCCGCGCAATGCGCGAGGATGCGCCGGCGGCTCACCCGCGCTTCGTCGACATCGGAGTTCTTCGGGAAATTCCAGTCGGGGTAGTAGACCTGCAGCAGGTGGTGGAAGACGTCGCCGAGGAACAGCGCGCGCTCGCCGCCGCTGTCGAGATCGAACGCGACGTGGCCGGCAGAATGGCCGGGCGCCGGGATGATCTCGATGAAGTCGTTGAGGCGGTGCGGCCCGGTGACGAGATCGGCGCGGCCGGCGTCCACCACCGGCAGCACGCATTCGCGGAAGGTGCCGAACTCGGCCGGCTTCCTGGTCGGTGTCGAGCTTGAGGTAGTACTCGAAGTCCGGCTTGGAGAACACGTAGCGCGCGTTCGGAAAGGTCGGCACCCAGCGCCCGTCGCGATTGATGGTGTTCCAGCCGACGTGATCGTGATGGAGATGGGTGCACATCACGAGATCGATCTCGTCGGGCCGCGCGCCCGCCGCGGCGAGCCGCTCGAGATAATTGGTGTTGAGCAGGTTCCAGAACGGCCGCGCCGGCTTGATCTTGTTGTTGCCGCAGCAGCCGTCGATCAGGATCGTCTGGCCGCCGATCTTGAGGAGCCAGCTGTGCACGCTGAGCTTGATGAGGCCGGTCTCCGCCTCGTAGTGGTTCGGCGCCAGCCATCCCGCGTGCTTCGGCCAGGATATCGTCGTCGCAGGCGGGAAAGATGTTCCGCACCGGATAGGTCGGGAGATAGGTCTCCTCGATGCGGACGATGGTCGCCTTGCCGACCTTGAACTGCGGTCATTGCTTGCTCCAATTGGGACGACGCGCGATCGGCACTGCGTGCAGACCGCGTCACACCTTCAGTCGCTCCATGAAGCGGAGGATCTCGGTGTGGTCCGCAGTCTCGGCGAGATTCTCCGCGGCCTCGTCCCACAGCTTCGCGCAGAGGTCGGCGAGCGGAGACGCGATGCCGAGGTCGTGGGCGAGATCGTCGGCGGTGCGCACGTCCTTCGCCATCAGGCGCAGCGGGAAGCCGGCGTTGAACGTCTGCGAGATCATGTACTGCTTGAGCTTCACCTCGGTGGTGTTGTTCTTGCCCGAGGAGACGTTGAGGATGTCCGCCATCAGGTCGGGATCGAGGCCGAACTTGCGCCCGACCTGCAGCGCCTCGACGGTCGCGACGAGACCTGCAGCCGAGACGTAGTTGTTGAGCGCCTTCATGGCGTGGCCGGAGCCGAGCCCGCCGGTGCGGAAGATCGACCGGCCCATCGCCGCGAGCACGGGATCGACGCGATCGATGGTTGCGGCTTCACCGCCGACCATGATGGCGAGCGTCCCGTCGACGGCACGCTTCACCCCGCCGGACACCGGCGCGTCGATGAAGCCGTAGCCGGCGGCGATCAGCTCCTCGCCGAGCTTGCGGGTGCCGAGCGGCGCCGACGAGCTCATCTCGATGATGATTGTTCCGGCGCGAGATGCGGGCGCAGCGTGTCCACCGCCTCGCGCACGATCTTGCCGTTCGGCAGCAGTGTGATCACGACCTTCGCTCCGCCGACGGCAGCAGCCGGGCTCGGCGCAACCTTGCCGCCAGCCGCCGCGAAGCGCTCGCGCGCGGCGGTCGAGAGGTCGAACCCGGTCACGGCGTAGCCCGCCTTGACGAGGCAGGCGCCCATCGGCACGCCCATGTTGCCGAGGCCGATCACCGCGATCGGTGCCGGCGGAACGATTTTGTCGGTGGCGTTCATTCAGCGGGTCCTTGGCTTCCGTCCCTGGCGAGACGCGAGCCCGCGCCTTCGTCGGGAACATATCCGCCACCGCCGCCGGCAACCATCCCTCTGCGCCGCAGGGCCGGCGCGGCATTTCTGCGTGGCGCGCCCGCCGCGAAGGTGGGATGATGGCGCAAAGCGAAAGGACGCTGCGCATGGAATTCGGAATCCTGTTCACCTCCCATTCCAACGTCGACACCGAGCCTTATCCGCATCGCGACGTGCACGCCCGCGTCACTCGCGAAATCCTGCGCGCCGACGAGCTCGGCTTCGATTACGCATGGCTCGCCGAACATCACTTCAGCAGCGAATACGGCATCATGCCCGATGTCTTCGTCTATGCCGGCTATCTCGCCGGATTGACGAAACGCATCAAGATCGGCACCGCGGTGGTGACGCTGCCGCTCGCCAATCCGCTGCGAGTCGCCGAGAACGCGGCGTTCCTCGATATTCTGAGCGGCGGCCGCTTCGTGCTCGGCCTCGGCTCCGGCTACCGCAAATACGAGTTCGACGGCTTCGGCATCGACTTCGAGGCGCGGCGCGACATCCAGGAGGAGGCGCTGCCGCTGTTGCTCGATCTCTTCCACAACAAGCGCGTCTCCCATCACGGCAAGCATTTCAACTTCGACGTGACCGGCTCCTACGAGCTGTTCCCGCATCCGTTGCAGGAGCCGCATCCGCCGATCTTTCTCGCCGGGGCGACCGAGCGCTCGATCACGGTCGCGGCGAAGATGGGCTTCGGCCTCATGCTGTCGAGCTGGACGCCGTTCACCGACCTCGCCCGCCAGACCGCGAAATACCGTGCGGAGCTCCCCCAGACGCCTGCGGCGTGGCGCGCCAATCCGGCGCGCGGCCATGTCGACATCGCCCGCCTCGTCTACGTCGCCGAGACCGACGCGGCGGCGCGCCGCGACAGCGAGGCCGGCATCCTGCGCCACCTCGCGCATTTCTCGAGCGGCCACACCTCGGGCTATCTCGGCACGGTGCAGGAGAAGACGGTCGGCGCCCGCTCCGGCTACGACGCGCTCGCTCATGACATCATCCTGCACGGATCGCCGGCGACCGTCGCCGACAAGATCGCCCATCTGCGTGACGTCGTCGGCGCATCCTCGATCATGGTGCACTATCCGCCGTGGTACGGCGTCGAGAAGGCGCTCGCCTCGCTCGAACTGTTCGCCAGCGAGGTCGCGCCGAAGTTTCGCACCGACCCACCCCAGCGCATGCGCGCGTGAAGACCACGGAATGAGCCGTAGGGTGGGCAAAGCGAGGCGTGCCCACACGTCTCTCGGCGCAGCGTGGGCACGGCGGTCAGGCGCCGAACATCAATGGAGACTCTGCGGTCGCCTTTGCCCAACCTACTAATATCCAACGCCGGCAATGCAGACGCCGGTACATCAAGGAGGAGGACACCCATGAAATCCCAGGCCCTCATTTTCGCCGTCGGCGCGAGCGTTGTTCTCGCCGCCGCGCCGGCGCGCAGCGAGGAGAAGGTTCACGAGCTGAAGGCGTCGCCCACCACGGTGCATCGCGGCTTCTTCGACGCTTCGCTCAAGCCGGTGCTGACCATCGATTCCGGCGACGTCGTGAAGCTGTGGACCACGACCGGCAACCCCCGCTACTTCGAGAGCCTGGGCGTGCCTAAAGAGAAGATTCCGGCGGAGCTCTTCGCCGCCTTCGAGGGCGCGCCTGGCGATGCCCGCGACGACCACACTCTCGACGGCCCGATCGAGGTGCGCGGCGCCGAGATGGGCGATACCGTCGAGATCAAGATCCGCGCGATCGACCTGTGGCTGCCGATCGCCGCCATGAGCTTCCGCGCCAATCGCGGCTCGCTGCCCGAGGACTTCCCCTATTCGCGCGACCGCGTGTTCTTCCTCGACCCGGCGAAGAAGGCGATCGAGTTCGCACCGGGCATCGTGGTGCCGACCCGGCCGTTCTGGGGCGTCATCGGCGTCGCGCCGCCGCCGTCGATGGGACGGACGCCGAGCGGCCCGCCCAACGTGTTCGGCGGCAACCTCGACAACGCCGCGCTCCAGCCGGGCACGAGCCTGTTCCTCCCGGTCCACGCCAAGGGCGCGTTGATCTCGATCGGCGACGGTCACGCGGTACAGGGCGACGGCGAGGTCGGCATGTCGGCGGTCGAGACTTCGCTCAAGGGCGAAATCCAGGTGATCCTCCACAAGGGCATGCACACCAACTGGCCGCGCGCCGAGACGCCGACGCACTACATGTCGATGGGCCTGCACGAGGACCTCAACCAGGCCGCCAAGATCGCGATCCGCGAGATGGTCGACTTCGTCGTGGCGACCAAGGGCCTGTCGCGCGGCGACGCACTGATGCTGCTCAGCGCCGCGATGGACCTGCAGGTGAGCGAAATCGTCGACGGCACCAAAGGCATGCGCGGCATGCTGCCGAAGGCGATCTTTCAGAAGTAGGAAGTCACGGCGTCGACAGACGCGGCGCGATTCTCACCCATGATGTCATCGCCGGGCTTGTCCCGGCGACCCCGATCATTATGCACGGCCGTGCCAGCACCGTAGGGTGGGCAAAGCGAAGCGTGCCCACGTCTGCGCCCCCGCGTGGGCACGGCGGGCGGGCACAGTGCATACATCAAACCGCCGCGGCCACCCTTTGCCCACCCTACGCTTCGGCCCCTACCCCGCCTCGACCGTGCCGCGCTCGATGCGGAACACGCGCGACAAGAGATCGGCGACGTGGACCTCGTTCGACTCGGCGATCAGCATCGACACACCCTCGTCCTTGAGGTTCGCCATCACCTCGCCGAGGCGCCGCGCCAACGCCGGCGCGAGCCCCTCGAACGGCTCGTCGAGCAGGAGGAGCTTGCGCCCCGCCATCAGCGCGCGCGCCAGCGCCACCATCTTTTGTTGGCCGCCGGACAGCTCCAGTGCGCGGCGACGGCGGAACGCCGCAATCTCCGGCATGATCGAATAAATCCAGGCGAGCCGTTCCTCGACGCCGGTTGTGGCAGTGGTCCAGCTCGGCAGCCGGATGTTGTCCTCGACGGTAAAGTGCGGCACCAGGCGCCGATCCTCCGGCATGTAGCCGATGCCGTGGCCGACCCGGCCATGCGGCGGCAACGCGATGAGGTCGACGTCGTCGAACGTCGCGATGCCGGTCGCCGCCGTCGCGCCCATCAGCGCGCGCAGCAGCGTCGTCTTGCCGGCGCCGTTGCGGCCGATGAGGCCGCACATCTCGCCGGTCGAGACGGCAAGGCTCGCGCCATGGACGATCGGGATCGCACCGATCGCGACGTCGAGGCCGGATACCCTAAGCATCGGCCCCTCCTCGCGCGCGCGTTCCGCTGATCAGCGTCTGGACGCGGGCGTCGGCGAGCGCTGCCGCCGGCGGTCCGTCGGCGATGACGGTACCGTCGTAGAACGCGAGCACGCGGTCGGCAAAGCGCTCGACGATCTCCATGTCGTGCTCGACGAACAGCACCGTGAGCCGCCGGCTCTTGAGCGCCGACATCACGACTTCCATGATGCCGAACTTGTCCTCGATCGAGATGCCGCTGGTCGGCTCGTCGAGCAGCACGACGCGGGGCGATCCGACCACCGCCATGGCGATGTCGAGGAGCTTGCGCACGCCCTGGGGCAGCGTCGCCGCGCGCACGTCGCGATAGCCCGCGATGCGGAAGAGCTCGAGCGCTGCCTCGGCCTGCGCGATACGCGCCGGCGAGCGCAGCGGCGCCAGCGCATGGCCGAGGGTGCCGCCGTCGGCGCCTGCGACCGCCGCCGCCGCGCACATGTTCTCGAACACGGTGAGCGAGGGAAAAATCTGCGCCACCTGGAACGAGCGCGATACCCCGAGCCGCGTAATCTCGCGCGACGGGCGTCCGGTGATGTCGTGCTCTCCGAACCGGATGGTGCCTTTGCTCGGACGCAGATGCCCGGTGATCATGTTGATGAAGGTGGTCTTGCCGGCGCCGTTCGCGCCGATGATGCCGACGGTCTGCTCGGCGGCACGTCGAGGGTGATGTCGCGGGCGGCGACGATGGTTCCGAAAGTCTTTTCGAGATCGCGGACGGACAGGATCGGCGTCATGGGCGCGCCTTTCCGCCGCCTTCCGGGGCCGCACGAAGCGCTGCAGATCGATCCGAGCCCCTCGGGTAGGAATAGGATCGTGACCAGCAGCGCGGTGCCGAGGATGATCTGCCAGGTGTCGGGCGCATGTCGACGGCGATCGAGCGCACCAACTCGAAGACGAACGAGCCGACGAACGCGGCGGCGACCGAGGCGGCGCCGGCGAGGATCGTGACGAAGACGAAGCCGCCGGACGTCGTCCAATAGGCCATGTTCGGATCGACGTGGCCGATCGAGAGCGCGGCCAACGCGCCGCCGAATCCGCCGAGCGCGCCGGCAATCGTCAGCTTTAAGTGGATCAGCCGGTTGACCGAGAGACCGAGGAACTCTACGCGGATCTCGTTGTCGCGGATCGGAACGGCGAGCGCGCCGGCCACCGTGCGGAAATAGAGCGAGACGACGAATGCCGCGATGGCGCCGGAGCCCAGGACGAGCCAAGACATCGCGAGATTGAGCGCCGGACCGGCTCGGTCGTAGCCGAGGAACGTCGCCGGCGGAACGTTAAATCCGTCGGTCGAGCCCAGCGACTCCGTCTTCACCAGCGCGCCATAGAGGATCATCGATACCGCGAGGCTCAGCATGGCGAAGAAGATTTCGCGGTAGCGCGCGAGCAGGTATCCGACGAGCCAGGCGGCGACGGCGGCGCAGCGCCCGCCCGCGAGCACCACGACGAAGACATCGCGCATCGGGGTGTAGCGGCCGAGCAGCGCGACGGCATAGGCGCCGATCGCGTAGTACAGCGCCTGGCCGAACGAGACGAGGCCGGCGCGCCACAACACAATGAGGCCGAGCACCACCAGTGCATTGGCGAAGGCGATGGTTGTGAGCGAGACCAGCCAGGGCGGCAGGCCCGGGGCTCCGGCGGCAAGCGCGAGGAAGATAAGCCCCCCGACGAGATTGGCCCGCGCCGCCATGATCAAATTCTTCTCGGTTGCGCCCGGGCAATCAGGCCGTAGGGGCGGAACACAAGGACCAGTGCCATCACCGCGTAGATCACGAAGAGCTCGAGCTGCGGCAGGAGATGCACTGCGGCGGCCCGGCACAGGCCGACGATCAGGGCGCCGATCAGCGCCCCCTCGATCGATCCCATGCCGCCGGTGGCAACCACCGCAAACGCCAGCACGATGACTTCGACGCCGATGCCGAGCGTCACCGCGATTTTTGGCGCCATGACCGCGCCGCCGATCGCGCCGAGCACGGCCCCAAGCAGGAACGTGACGGTATAGACCAGCTTGACATTGATGCCGAAGGCGGCCGCCGTCTCGCGATCGAAGATGACCACGGTGAGCAAGCGCCCGTAGCGGGTACGCTTCAGCGCCCAACTGGCGAACGCCGCGAGCACGGCGGCAAACGCGACGAGGCCGATGTCATAGCCGGAGAGCACGAGATTTCCGATTGCGATGCTTCCGGCGACGGCCAGGGGCTGGTAGGCCGCATAGGTTCCCGGCCCCCAAACCAGAATGATCACGTCCTCCAGGATCAGGAACACCGCATAGGTGACGAGCACGACGATCACTTCGTCCTTGCCGTAGACGAGGCGCAGGACGCCACGCTCGAGCACCACCCCGATCAAGAGCCCCATTGCCGTCGCGGCGAGCACCATGACCAGGAAACCGCCGGCGACCGGTAGTCCGCGATCGAAATAGATGCCGATCGCGGTCGCGGCGCCGTAGGCGCCGAAGGCATAGAACGCGCCATGCGCGACGTTGAGGATCTTCATCACGCCGAAGATCAGCGTCAGCCCGATGGCGACGACGAACAGATAGGCGGCGTAGACGAGGCCG